>JAXHMI010000004.1:0-545704 GCA_034521555.1 Natrialbaceae archaeon | reverse complement strand
GGTTCGTCGGTGGTCGCCCTCGAGGAGGTGGTTGATTGCCCCGACGGCGTCATCCCGGTGGATGCTGTTGCGATAGCCCGCGGTGACCGGTCGATCGAGGTACCGCTCGAGCCGGTAGCGATCCGGGCCGTAGATGCCGCCCAGCCGGGCGACGGTCCCATCGTATCCGTGTTCGTTCGGTCGCTCGAGCGCGATCCGTTCGGCCTCGGCGAGGACGGCCGTCTTCTCGGTGGTTGGCTCGAGCGAGGCGGTCTCGTCAACCCAGTCCCCATCGTGGTCGCCGTAGACGCCCGTCGAACCGGTGTCTGGTCAGGTCGGTCCGGTCGAGTGGTTCGCTCGCCGAACGCGTCGATCACCGTCGCAAGTCCGTCGACGTATATCTCACGGGCGGCCTCGGCGTGCTCGGCCGCCCGCTTGCTCGCCGCAAAGCATGACGGCGTCGACGTCGGGAATCCGCTCGAGCTCGGGATCGATCGGTGATGTCAGCCTGAATCGCCTGGATGCCAGCGGTCTCGATTGTCATCGATTCCCTCGCTCGACGCACGGAACGCCGATGGCGGTGTGGGTACCGTCGCCCAGGGTGCCGGCCCAGCCCGAGGCCGACGTAGCCACACCCGAGAGCTCCCACTCGCATCTCTCTGTCGCGGTGGAGCCCGATCGGTGCGACATGGCCGGCTGGATGGAGATCGTCAGTGAGTAAAGCAGAGCCATCAGCCATAAGAAGCGACTGCAGGTTCTCGCCCTCTTCGGCCATGTGCTGGCGAACGGCCTCGAGGTCACCGCGATTGAGCCAGGCGGCGATCGGGCCCATTCGCAGCCTGATCCGCTGGACGAACAGACAGCCGCCCGATTCCGGCTCGAACGAAAACGCAATCGATGGCAGAAACAGTCTGATCAGCCGCGAGGTCGGCCGCATTTCGATACGTCGCCCCGGTTCGACGGTGACATACTCGACAGTGCGCTCGATGTGCTCGCCCCCGATCTGTCCTCTGGGAATCAGGAGGTGGCCCCGGGCTCGAGCCCGTCTCCGTCGACCCACCGAAACGTGATGTGGTTCGGGTGCCAGCGTTTGTAGTTCTCGGCCATGTCCTCGAAGAAGCCGAACACGTCCTCCGGCGTCGCGTCGATGCTGGTCCGTTCCTCGAGTTCCATAGCCGCCAGACGGGCTTGGGAGTAAAAAACCAGCAGTGCTGACTTGGCGGTCTCTGCCAAAATACGTACCACTGAACGGGCTGAAACGGGCGAGGAACTGTGATCAATATACTCCATGTGGCGATAGGGAGTTCCCGAGTCGAGCTCGTTGGACGTCCCAGTTGAAATTTGGGACACTCCGATGGCGCAGTCCCAGCCAGCTGTCTCAGTGCTTGAGGCCGTCGGTGGATCCGGCTCCACTGGAAAGTCGAGGCTGGTGATTGAGTTTATATAGCTATCCGCTCTATTGTGGGGTATGGCGCCGACAGCGTATCTGATCGCGTTCGTGAACTCGCCGACCATCACGAAACGGACGAGTCGAAGGTCATCCAGCAGGCTGTTGAGACCGGCGTCGAAACGCTGTATCGTGACATGCTCATCAGAAAATATCTCGATGGGGATATCACCCGGGAGCAAGCGGTCGCCGAACTCGATGGCAATATCGTAGATAATGTCGAATCCGCCCGAGACGCTATCGATGAGGATGTTCGATGGGGACTCCAGGCCTGAGCAGTCTCGATGCAGACTTGTTGTTACAGATACTGGACCGTTGATCCATTTGTCACAAGCTGATATCATTGAATTTCTGGAGTTGACTGGCGAGATTCTCGTTCCGCGAACCGTCCTCCAGGAACTCGAGCGCGGGCCGACCGACATATCTGAGCTTGAATATACCGTCGAGGAGGTAGCATTCGACACGGACACGGACTACCCGCATCTCGATCCTGGTGAGACCGCAGCACTCTCTCTGTGCCGAACGTGATGCAATGCTCTTAACTGACGATTTAAATCCTCGAGAGACGGCGCATGAAGAGGGGTAAAGGTTCACGGCTCGGTCGGTGTCAATTTCTATGCCTACGGTTGCGGAGCTGTCAGCAGAGACTGCAGAGCGATGCCTCCGGGGGCTGGAACAAGAAACTAATCTGTCTGTATCAAACGCACTTATTGAGTATGCACTCGAGCGTGTCGAATCCGATACTGCTGGTTGGTAGCCTGGTGCTGTCGATTCGTTAGCAGCGAGCTTTGGTGTCTCTATGATTTCAGATCGTCGGTGGTGACACTCGAGTGTCGAGTCCCTCGGTTCCACGGAGCAGTCGATAACGGTACCTCTTTCGACGCCCCTCTCCACCGCTTCGACGATGCCAACGCTGGGACTCGTGGTGGCCCAATTCAACCGCTCCGTGACGGCCGATATCGAGCAGGTCAGCGGCGAGGCTGCCGATGAGCTGGGTGCCACGATCGCAGCAACCGTCCCGGTTCCGGGCGCCTACGACAGTCCGCTTGCTGCCGATCGGCTGGCGCCGGATACCGACATCGATGCCGTCGTGGTACTCGGTGCGATCGTTACGGGCGATACGGACCACGATCACGTGATCGCCACGAGCCTAGCCCAGCGACTGAGCGACGTCAGTCTCGAGCGCGATACGCCCGTCACCCTCGGTGTCACCGGACCCGGAATGTCCGGCGCCGAGAGCCCGGGAGCGGTTTCCAATGCAGCGGATGCCGTCGAGGCCGCCATCGATCTCCTGGAGGACCTTCCCGATTCATGACGCTACAGTTCAGCGACCGCGTGACCCGAGTCGAACCGTCTGCAACCCTCGCCATTGCCTCGCTTGCCTCCCAGCTCGAGGCCGACGGCGTCGACGTCGTCGACCTCAGCGTCGGCGGAGCACGGACGTTCCCGCCACGCTCAGAGCCCATCAGTCGAGGCAGGCCAAGGCCGCCCTGGGCGCCGGCCGTACCCGGGCTATACCCCCTCGAACGGGATTCCGGAAAGCTCCAGGAGGCCGATCGATCGGGCAGCTCCACGGCTGACGGTCTGACTCAGTACGGCCGCAGAGAACCTCATCGTCACGCCCTGGTGGCCAAGCAGGCCCTCGACCGAGGTCTATCCACGCGCTGATCGACCACGGCGACGCAGGTCGGCCTGCTCGACCCGGCCTGGGTCTCCTCGACGAGGCCATGGCCGAAGCCGGCCGGCGCCTCGCTCGATCCGGGCCGACACCGCGCCCCGACGACTTCGCCGCTGGTAGCCCCGCGCTGAACAGACCTCGCCGCCGCCGTGTCCGACGAGACCGACCTGCTCGATCGTCAACTCCCCGGCGAACCCGCACGGTGTCGGTCTACTCCGAGGCGGCCCTCGAGGGCGCGCGTGGCCTCGCCGTCGAGCACGACGTGACCGTCATCGCCGACGGAGATCTACCGGGAGATCACCTACGACGGTGTCGACGCCGCACGCGACTCGGGCACGCTCGACGGGCGTGGCCGACCGGACCATAACGGTCGACGGCTTCTCGAAGGCCTACTCCATGACCGGCTGGCGCCTTGGCTACTTCGCCGGACCCGAGGACCTAGCCCACCGAGCAGGCCGGGCAAGCTCCACTCGCACTCTTGGTCTCGTGTGCGGTGAACTTCGTCCAGCGGGCCGGGGTGACCGCACTGACCGACGAGACCGTCGACGCTGCGGTGGCGGAGATGGTGTCGGCGTTCGAGTCCCGCCGCGACCTCGTCGTCGAGCTGGCGACCGACGCCGGGCTCGACACCGAACCAGCCGGGGCCTTCTACGCCATGCTGCCGGTCGCCCGCGACGACACGGCCTGGTGTGAGGGCGCCCTCGAGGATGCCCACGTCGCCTGTGTCCCCGGGTCGGCCTTCGGGGCCCCAGGCTATGCGCGTATCTCGTATGCGGCCAGCGAGGAGCGACTGCAGGAGGGCTTCGAGCGACTGGCTGCCGAGGACTACCTGTAGCGAGTGGTCTTCCACAATTCCTAAGCGCTCGAGTTGCCTACGCCAATACGGAGTCCCGTAGTGTAGTGGCCAATCATATCAGCCTTTGGAGCTGATAACGGCGGTTCGAATCCGCCCGGGACTACTTGCAAAGTTCGTCAAACTGTGTTATCTGGCAGACGAGATACTCCACTCAAATTGACTGCGGCCACCGGTTGCGTGGGAAGTAGTCACCCTGTACTGCCCATCTCCGGCGACACAGCGATCGTTTCGAATCAAATTCAAGACCTGAAGTAAGCAAGATGGAGCTTCCGTCCTACGACTACCTTCGTCACACGGTTCTCAAGGCTTTTCCATAGACGAGGAGCATCGGTCGACATCGATCCAGAATCGAGAGAGCGAGCGGGTGGTCGAGGAATCACAGAACGTGGGGCGGGCGTTTGTGTGAGGCGCTGAGCGGCCCTGGGTCAAACCCCGTCCTCAAGGTAGTGGGATACTAAGATATTTTACCCTTGCACGCAAATGTGCAGAATGCTGGAAAATCTATGTATACGGGGCGTGGCGAGAAGCCGCTGAAGATTACGTTACTCGCGGATTGAGCCCGGTGACGCCATCGTTGGCGTTGCACGGAAGATAGACGAGAACCGCGAGACGATTCGCCGGACCGTCGATCGTCTCGAGGCGGAGGGATACGTCGAGTACGACGATGGGCTCTCCGTGGTCGATCACACCGTGCGCGAGACGGGGCGATCCTTCCTCGCGGCATCGGCCGGCGATCTCACCCCCACCATCTCGGAGGCCTACGTGCTCCCCATTTTGCCGGGATCGACTTCGCCTTCACGGCAATCGACGCCGTCTACGTCTGGACCCGCGGTGGCTATCAGGTCGCTCGCGACCCCGACGACTATCCACTGTTCGTCGCCGTCGATGGAGGATGACCTCGTGGAATGGGAGCGCTATTTCGACCAATTCGACGTCTCCGTCGATCGGGAGCGCCAACCGGCTGACGAGGTCGATGGGGCGATTCAGTTCGTGCTGCAACCGCGCGACAACGTCAAGGCGGAACTGGTCGACGGCCGCCCGGTGATTCCCCTCGACGAGACGGTCGAGTTCGCCAACGAGCACTACGCGACGTTCCAGTCGGCACTGGACATGCTCGACCGTATGTACGAGGACGTCGACACTGATGCTGACTACCGGATGGAGCCGGCCTGAAGATGAGTCAGGAAGAACGGAGCGAGGCGCTCATCGAGGTGCTGGAAGCCCTCCAGGAATCGGACATCGGCTTCGTGCTCGTGGGTGGCTACGCAGTCAGCCAGTTCGAGACGCGCTTCTCGACGGACCTCGACATCGTCATCGCTCCAGAGGACTACGACGAAGTCGTGGCGTTCCTCGAAGCGCACGCGTTCGAGCGACAGGACGAACTCTGAGGTGCCGCCGGAGGAGACGATCTACAGATCGAGAGATCGAGCTGTACGAACGGACCGACGGGCTCGTTCACCCGGTCGGCGTCGACCTCCTCGTCAACGGCCTCGGGTGTCGGCAGACGAAGGCGGAGTGGTCCTTCGAGCACCTACCGCGATCACAGTCACCGAGCAGATCGATCTCAGGAGGGTCGCGGGCTACGACTGCGCGCACAGCCGATGGTGAGGTTCTGGTCGCGGCGAAACTCCACAGTGGCCGGCCGACAGACCTCGCCGACGTGCTGGCTGCCGTTCCAGAGATCGACTTCGAGGCGGTGGCGAGGCATCGTTGCACCGCGGCGACGAAGAGGCCCTCCGCACCCAGCTTGATGAAGCCAGGGAGTTCATTGAAGACGGAGGATTGGATCACCGATACAAGAGCCTATTCGGACGATCAGCGGCATCTCAGGGGGACGTCGAGGCGCTGTTGGAGTTCCTCGAAGCTCAGTCCTGAGAAGCACAGGGCAGAGACAACTCACAGCTGTGCATCGAATCCGACTCGACTGGGTCTCGGACTCCATGCCCTTCTGGGATGCCCTCAAACGCTTTCAGGAGACTTCGAATATTACCGGACATCCAGTCTGTGCTCTCGAGACACTCGAGTACTCAGATACCACCTTGGATCCGGTTACTGCCGGTCGTTCGAAGGCCGGTCCTTTGTCTGATGTGCCGGGTCGGTTCTAATCTGCCGATTGTCCCCCATCGACCGGCAGGACCTGCCCGGTCACGAACGAGGCCTCCTCGGAGGCGAGAAACGCGATCGCACTCGCGATCTCGGCCGGATCGGCGATGCGCTCCATCGGCGTCGCCGCCAGTCGATCGATCGTCCCGCCGGAGAGCCAGTTCAGGACCCGCCCCGAGATGCCCTTGCCCTGCGCGGCCTCGTCCGGTAGGAGCGACATGATGAACTCACCGCGGGCATCGCCACCCTGGATGTTCGTCCTGGTTGGGCCAGGGGCAACCGCATTGATCCGAACATCGGTTGTGGCGTACTCGAGTGCAGCTGACCGCGTGAGTCCAACCACTCCGTGCTTACTCGCCGAGTAGCTACTTAGTGTTGGCATGCCAGTGAGCCCCGCGACTGAGGCCACGTTCACGATAGCGCCGCCAGTATCGGCCATAATCGGCAGCTCGTGGCGCATGCAGTTCCACACGCCCGTAAGATTGACCGCGATGATGCGGTCCCAGTCTGCCTGGGTAATTTCGTCGGTGGCAACCATGTCGGTCAGGATGCCGGCATTGTTGACGGCGATATCAAGCCGACCGTGCGTACGCTGTATTTCCTGCTAGGAGCTGCTCGACGTTGGCTGCATCGGTGACGTCGACTTCCGCGAAAGAGACCGATTGCCCGAGGGTGTCAGCCGTTTCCCGGCCTGCCTCGGCGTCAATGTCGGCAATGACGACGGTTGCGCCCTGCGCTGCTGAGTCGCTCGAGCGGTTGCTTTGCCGATGCCGCTACTCCCGCCGGTCACGATGGCAACCCGATCGGAAAGTCCCTGCATACATTAGTATCGGGTAGGGACCACACAAGGCTTCGGTAGCTCGACGGCCATACGAGCGATAGTCACTCGTTCGCTAGTTCGGATTTCTCCTGGAAGAGACCACACCAATCCACCGACCGAATCTGGCCCGCAACCTCGGTGCAGGCACCGATGCCGTCCCCATCTCGGTCGTCGATGTAGAATCTGCAGGTGCTGCACTGGAACAACTCACTCGGGTCCACAGATGTAGCCCGCCTCCTCCTCCAGACGAGTTCCTCCTCGTCCTTTCGATCGATGCCGTCGACACTCAGGGCGGTCGCCTCGGACTCGGGGACATCGTCGGTTAGATCGTCGAGACACCAGTCACCCTGTTCACTCCCCTGTGGATATCCTGGCACGTCTCCCGGCGTATTGATACAGCCGGCAAGCCCGATTACCGTCCCGCCACCAGTGGCCATGAGGAGGGCCCGACGCGACGTCCGGGACTCGCCGCTGGTCATTGGGCCGGGTACACCACCGGGGACCAAAAGCCCGGTCGGGCTGGCACCCACTGAGACGCCCGGTGACTTTTAAGACACTCATTGTGGTAGGCCCCCTGCGTGATGCTATCGATGAGCGACCCCTGCACGTCGTGGGAGGTGAACGATGGCCGCTGAGGATGAGGATTCCTTCCACCCGCTCGGGGCCGAGTGGGAGGCCGAACTCGAGGCAGCCCTCGAGGAAACGGACTACGACACGGACCTCGGGCTCGCGATGGCCGAGGATGCGATGGCCGTCACCAGTGGGGAGCTCTCGGAGGCCGAGTTCCACGAGCGCTACCACGAGGCCATCGAGGCGGAGTTCGGGCAGGATGATCGACCCACAGCAGCGGCCTTCGAGGCCGAGACTGGTGTGGGGGCCTCGCTCGCTGGCGTGCTCGAGGCCTTCGATGACGACGGTGATGTCGAGCGCCGGGAGATGATGAAGAAGATGGGGCTGGGAGCCGCTGCGATCGGTCTCGGCGCGGCGGGAACCATCGACGACGGGCCGGAGGCGGCCGTTGCCGACGAGGACGACGAGGGAGTCCAGTGGGGGATGGTGCTCGATCTGGACCGCTGTGATGGCTGTCTCGCCTGTGTGACTGGTTGTCGGGAGGAACATCACTGGGATCCCGGGATGAACTGGATGTACGTCTTCGACTGGGAGGATCCAGACGATGACTTGAACGCGGGTGCGGGACGGCTCATCCGGCCGTGCCAGCACTGCAGCAATGCCCCCTGTGAGAAGGTCTGTCCGGTCCGGGCCAGACATACTCGAGAGGAAGACGGTATCGTGCTGACCGACTACGAGACGTGCATCGGCTGTCGGTACTGTCAGGTGGCCTGTCCGTATGGAGTCAACTACTTCCAGTGGAACGACCCCGGGTATGAAGAGGAGGAGCTGGACGACTCCCACATCATCGATGAACGGGATCGATGGGTGAGTGGTCGGGCGCCCCGGGGGTAATGAGCAAGTGTGTGTTCTGTCCCAGCCGACAGGACGGCACTGGCCCAGGGGGTGAGGAGGCGATCGGAACGACAGCGTGTGAGGATGCGTGTCCCACAGGGGCAATCCAGTTCGGCGATATGAACGATCCGGAGAGCGACCCCCAGCAGTATCTCGACAATCCCTCGCTGGCTCGCGTCCAGGAGATGAATCCGGACGACGAGGAGGTCCAGGAGGCGGTCGATATTCTCACGGGCGAGACTGACCCAGCTGATTCCGACCTTTCAGAGGATGAAGCTGAGAGCCTGGTCGAAGACGTGGGTGGAACCGTGTCGTCGACGTTCAAGTTGCTCGAGGAGGTCGGCACCGACCCGAACGTGGTCTACATCGGCGATGAGCCGGGGGCCCGGGCCGAGCAAGTCGATGGCCCGATCTCCTACGACGAGGCAGGCCTCGTCGACGAGCGCCAGGACATCACCGAGGAGGGTTCGGTGCGCTTTGAACTGGCCGAGTAAGCAATACCGTCGCGTTCTCCTCGGGGTTCGTGCGGCCGACCCGACCCATTAAGTATCGGTCGCCCCTTGCCGGTGTCATGACGCTGACACGGCGTCGGCTGCTACAGCGAGGCGTTCTCGGGGGGAGCCTTCTCGCAGCGCTTGCGTTTCTTCAGGATGACATGCGCTCGACCCGGATACCGGAGTGTCTGGACCTGGCAGAGCGCGAGATTTACGGCCCGACGGATCTCAACGCCGTTACCGGCAACGGTGGGCTATCCGTCGGACTCACGGACGACGCAACTATCTCCGTCCTCAAGTGGCCGAGTCCATCCTACTACGATCAGGTCAAGTACCACACGACCGGCCGAGACGAGGATGACGCAATCGAGGTCGCCAGCAACGCTGGCTCGTATCTCGGGGTTGCACCCGGTGGGAGCGAGGAGACGACGTGGCTTCGGGATACGACTGTCGTCGAACAAGGGTATGCCAACGACATCGACGACACCGATGCACCATTTTCCGACACCGTCCTGACCCGCTATGCGGGCCCAGACGGCCTCGAGGTAACCATTCGGGATGTCGTAGCGTCCGAGACGGACGTCCTTCGCCGTCAGGTGACGGTGACTGCCCCGAACCACGACTCGGTCGAGCTGGTCGCGTTCGAGAACTGGAACCTGGTGGTCGCGAAACACCCACTGATGCCGGTCGCAGACTGGTGTCACGAGGATCAGAATACCGATGCCGCCCGCTACGACACGGCGCGAGACGCGATCGTCCACGAGAAGGCCGGTGTTGACCATTCGACCGACGACGAACAGTCGGTGGCGATTGCCATGGGCTGGGAGCAGGCAAGTACCGGCCACCAGGTGGGGAGTGACGAGTTGCTGAGCACCGGGAGCGCGCTCCCACAGGATGCCCGGGTCGATGCCCAGCGACTGCCTCTCAGCGGGAATGCATCGTTCGAGGGCCAGACGACCGGTGCTCTCTCGCGGACCCTCGAGGTGCCGGACGGATCGGCGACAGCGACGTTGCTCATCACGGCCGCCCCCCAGGCATCGACAGCCACTGACACCCTGCAGAGTGCCCGTGATCGGCCATTCTCAACGGTCCAGCAGTCGAAGGAAGCCTGGCTTGGCGACCTGCTCGAGGACGCCCCGATGCCGGCGACTGATGATCCGACTATCATCGCCGTTGCCAGGCGTGCGCTGGTGACGCTGATGCTCTATACCGACCGGGAGACCCGCGCAACAAGCTCATCGATCGCCACCCAGCCGCCATACGGGGTCGACTGGATCCGAACTGGCGGCTACTTCAACATCGTCTTCGATCTGATTGGGCGGGCTGACTGGGCGGAAACACACTGTCGATTCTACGCCGACATCCAGTCTCGCGAGGATAATCCGCGTCCGTCACAGCGGCTCACGGCGAATGGGAACTGGGCGATGGATTACTATTCGGATGGTGTTGCTGCGGGGCCGATTCCTCGCGAGATCGACGAGACCGGCTACGGCATCTGGGTCCTCTGGGACCAGTACGACCAGACCGGCGACGAGGCCTATCTCGCCGACGTCTATCCGGCCATCGCGGCCGCCGCCGAGGAACTCATCGAGTGTCGGGATCCGGCGACTGGGCTCCCGTGTCGGACCTGGGAGGACGACCGGTTCATTCCGGACGCATCCATCGCAGGGGCCGCACCGGCCTGGTTCGGGTTGAAACATGCCGCGATGGCTGCCAGGGACCCGGCAAGCCCCGGTACGGCGGCCGAAGCCCGCCGGTACGAGGATCGCCAGCACGAAATCGGGCGCGGGATCGACCGCTACATGTACGGTGACGTCTCCGAGGATGGCTCGGGAACGGACGCCTACGGCGTCGATGGTTGGGTGCTCTCGGAGCTCGTCTGGCCGTACTGCTTTACCCCCTATGCAGATCCATCCACCGGCGAGATACAGGCCGAGCCTCAGGTGTCGAACCCGTTCGAACATCCCCGTATCCAGAACCACCTCGAGTTCATGAGCACGCAACTCAGGGAGACCACACGGATACCCGACGAGTTGCCAACCCGCACCGGTCAGTACCAGGCCAAGACGACGCTCATTCTGGCGATGGCCCGTGGGACAGCTGTCGAGGATGCTCTCCCGGCGGCAAAGGACGGTATCGACTGGATGGTGAGCGAACACGCGAGTGCCGACACTCACGTCATGGGCGAGGGCTGGAAGGTCTTCGACGGTGCCGATGGGACCCCCGAGGTCCGGTCCATCATGGGCCAGCCCCACAACTGGACCCAGACACTGACCTACCTGAGCTCTCTCGTCGCGTATCCTCCGGCTCATTCCTCCGAACCAGGCCGGTGCGGGAGTGTCATCGACGATCTACGGGCCCTGCAGTGAGATAGGATTCCGGCTCACGCTCCAATCAGATCCAGGAACGCCCTATCTGCCTGGAGGGTATGGACCTGCTTGATGCCGCCAAGGTATGGATCGGCCTTGACTGGCTCGAGGGCATCGATGAGCTCCTGGGTCAGGTAGTAGTGGCCGCCTGAGCGTCGATCACTGAGCTTGATGGCCCGCTCGAGCAGGCCGCCAGGCTGCCGGCCTTCGACGATAACGAGCCCGTCCTCGCTGGCCCGCAGCTCGCCTGTCTCGAGAAACCGTTTTGCGTGGGCGTTCGTCTCGTGGGCCTGCATAATGCGTGTTTGCTCGTCGGGCGGGAGGTCGCTGAGCTGTACACAGGTCCCCTCCCAGGACACCGCCTGACAGTCGAGAACGTGATCAACGGTGAACCAGCCGATGAGATAGCGGTGTCGGTAGCGAGACTCGGCCGACCAGGCCGGTGTAGATGCGACGATGTCGCCGGGGTCCAGCCGGCGGATCGCATTGACATACGCGGCCCGGCTGCTCGTTTCGCCGTAGGTCAACGCCTGGAAGTTCGGGTCGTGGTGGACCGGCCACTCGGTGAGTGCAGCCCCGGTCTGTCGTGACCCGTTCGGCGTGGGTCGGATCGCCTGCAGGTAGTCAGCGGCCGTTCGGTCCCCGGAAATTGGCCAGGTTCCATAGGTTACCGACTCGGTCGTCCCGTCTGGACCGTTCTTCTCCGGAATTGGGATGTAATCGAATCTTTCGTCGGGATAGACCCGTGGTGACGGCTCACAGTTGGTGGCATCCGCACCGATGCCGAGCAGCAGGACGGTCACTGACACGCGACGCTCGAGAGTGAACGACGTTCGTGCCGTACTCCCATGTCGGTTCAGTCCTTTCGCTTCGGGCCAGGCAGGTCGCTGGCGACGAGCGACAGCGGTTTTTCCTAGGCGCTCAAACAGGTGCCCACGACAATGCCGCTCTCTGAGACAGAACAGGACGAACTCGTCAGTACGGCACGGACCGTCGTCGGTGACGAACTCCGGAGTGTGACCTTCTTTACCGAGGATGATATCGAGCAGCTTTACCTCCGGAGTGACCTCGACCAGACGGCCGATCTCGTGGGATTCGCCGAGAACGAACGGCTTGGCTTTCAATCCCAGCTGGCCTATACCAACACCGAACTCGGTGACTACGCAGTCGACGATCCGCGTTTTCGATCGAGGCTATCCGACGCGGGTGATCGTCGGGGAGATGGGGGTCTGGGTGACGACCGATTCGATGCACATCGATCGGTTCCAGGAACTGGCGCAGTGCGCTACGAGGGATCCTGAACGAGCTGGCCGCCTAAGGTCTGGCCTGGGCTGTTTTCTGACGTATCGGCGCCATTGAGACTGCGAGGGCGAGTACTTACTCAGCGCCAACCGATTGCTGTACCATGCAGCGCCGGGCGGCCCTCGCCATGATGACCTCGATTGGGACGGCCAGCGTCGCCGGCTGTCTTCAGCGAGACTACGAGTCGCTGGCTGGCCTCGAGGGAACTACATCGCCGGACTGGTCGTCAACCGGCGCGCAGACGCGGGAATTCAACTGGACGGCACTCGAGCGGGCGTGGACGTGGTCGGTGTCCATCCCCGACTCGCTCGTATCCTACTACGAGCGTCGGCCGCGAACCAATGCGATGGGCCAGTACGTTGCGGACCCGTTCGACGACGATTACGTGGCATCGATTGCCGACGAGTTTCGGGCCGGGGTCGATCGGTACGATCTCTCCGAGCGGGATGTGGTCGACAGCGCGATGGCATTCGTCCAGCAGCTCCGCTATACGTCCGACGCTGTTGCAACGGGGTTCGATGAGTCACATCCTATCCAGTCGAGACGCTCCTCGCCGAGGGTGGTGACTGTGAGGATACGACGATTCTGCTTGCGGCTATTCTGCGTGAACTTGGATACGGCGTCGTGCTGCTGGCGTTCAGGGATCGGGAACACATGGCTCTGGGAGTACAGGGCGCGAAGGAACTCCCGGGGGTCTACTATGATTACAATGGGCGGCGCTACTACTACGTGGAGACGACGGGAACTGGCTGGAGCGTGGGTGAGCGACCAACCAGGATCGCGGGTACCTCCCCCGAGATTCAGCGGATCAGGGGTCACCCGATTCTCGTCCACCGATGGACCGTAGAGCCTGGGCTCTGGTCTGTCACTGTGCATATCACGGTCGAGAATGTCGGGGACGAGACAGCCGAGTCCGTCTCCGTCACCGCCGAGTTCGAATCAGCCGACACCGAGTTGGCGCGGGCCGGCGATCGTTCTCGGGACTATTGCGGCCGGTGGGACATCGACAGCATCGTTGCGCATGCGACCGCCGAGTCATGATCGGATGCGGCTGCGAACCCGTGTCGGTATCGACGGGATCCTCCACGATGAGGCCACGAGCCCCTGGCAATCCACGGCGTAGGGTCGATTACACAAACGGCTATGAGCCGGGGGGTTTATGATCGGGGCATGCCGTTCGACGTGGTCGTCGTTGGTGGTGGGCCCGCTGGAGCGACGACCGCCCGGCAGCTCCGGCAATTCGGCCACGAGGTCTGTCTCCTCGAGGCGGGGACCCATCCACGGGAGAAGCTCTGCGGTGGCCTGCTCACCCGCAAGACGGCACGCCTGCTTGAGCGAGTCTTTGCCACCGATGCTGAGACTCTCCTCGAGTCGGCGGTGATCGATCACCGAAGCAATCGCTACGAGGCCTTCACTGGGCAGAGCCAGCTGGCCGATCAGACGCTCGACTCCTCGTTTTACTTCGCGAAGCGACCGGCCTATGACGCGTACCTCTTCGAGCAGGCTCATCTGAGCGGGGCCACGGTCAGGACGGGGGAGCCGGTGGTTCAGGTCGACCACGAGACGGGCACCGTCAGGACCGCGTCGGGCCGGCACTACAGCGGCCAGTACATTGTCGGGGCTGACGGGGCGACGAGTCAGGTCCGCCAGTGTCTCTCCGAGGCCGATGCGCTAACGGTGCCAGGCTGGCGGGACCGTCTCGCCGATCGGCCTTCGAGACCTACGTCCCTCGATCCAGCGCACCGATGAATATCGATCATCCGCTGATCCACTTCGGCGTCCTCGAGTGGGGCTATGGCTGGGTGTTTCCGAACTCTGATCGCTACGTCGTCGGCGTGGGCGGGCTCAACCACGAGAACGAACAGTTCCGGTCTCTGCTCGAGGCCTATCTCGAGCAACTCGGGTTCGAGCCGGCGAAACACGTGGCTGGTCATCCGATTCCGTTCGGCAACTACATTGACGATCCGTCGGCCGGCTGCGTCCTGCTCGTCGGCGATGCCGCCGGCATGGCCGATCCGATCACCGGCGAGGGTGTTCTACGCCCAGCGAACCGGCGAGCTGGCCGCCTGGGCCATCCATCGGGCAGTGACGGGTGGGCGTGATCCGACTCTCATCTATCGCGAACTGCTCGGGGCCGCAGTGCTCCCGGAACTACGATACGCGAGGCGATTCCGCCCGATCTTCTGGGGTGGCCCGCGGTTCACCCGGCGACTGTTTCTCCGTCTCTGGTTCCGGGGCGTTCCGAAGCGGACCGGCCAGGTGATTCAGGGCCAGCGGCGCTACGATCGATTGCGGTCGGACGGGATGCAGTTCCACAGCCGAATTCCCGGGCAGAAGGACAGATAAAATAGTTCAACCGCCGGTCACCGGCCCTCCTGTCGCTACTCGTCAGAGGTGAACGATCCCGGTCCCGCTATACCTCGGTCGTTTCGCGGCGACCCCGATCGACCGGAGTTCTGGCCTCCCAGAACCGGTACCCGAAGTACAGGAGGTAAATTCCGGCGAGGCCCACGAGGAGGTACACGATGGCTTCGACCGACGGCACCGCCCCGAAGAGGAGGTCGACGAGGTTCAGGTTGGTCCCGGCGAACTCAGCGAGACCAACGAGTCCCCAGTTGATTGCGCCCACGATCACCAGGGCGAGCGCGATCCACTCGGCAGCGTTCAGTCGGATCTGGTTGTTGATTTCCATGGCAAAACCGACGTACGCTAGCACGTGACATAAAATGAGTTGGGGCTGGGCCTGACGGTCATGCGACTCGACTGGTAGTAGGCGAGGCCAACAGTCATATACCCGGCAACCCCACTGCGAGCTAACGATTTCGATCATCGATGACGCAGTATGACCACGCCCAGGTCCAGGAGTTCTGGCAGTACGTCTGGGAGCGCGACGATGTTTATGCCGTCGAGGACGACCCCGACAACCCGCTCTACGTGCTCGGGATGTTCCCCTACACGTCCGGCTCGCTGCACATGGGTCACGTCCGCAACTACGCCATAACAGACGCCTACGCCCGCTACCGGCGGATGCAGGGCGACGACGTGCTCCATCCGATGGGCTGGGACGCGTTCGGCCTGCCCGCCGAGAACGCCGCCCTCGAGCGACACTCGGACCCGCAGTCGTGGACCGAGGCCTGCATCGCCCGAATGCGCGACGAACTCCGGACGATGGGCTTTGGCTACGACTGGTCACGCGAGATTCGCACCTGCGATCCCGCGTACTATCGATGGAACCAGTGGCTCTTCGCCCAACTCTACGAGGCAGGGCTCGTCGAGCACAAGGCGGCAACCGTGAACTGGTGTCCCGACTGCGAGACAGTCCTCGCCGATGCCCAGGTCGACGAGCGGCCCGACGGGCGGCGTCTGCTGGCGCTGTGAGACGCCGGTCGGCCGTCGGGACCTCGACCAGTGGTTCTTCACGATCACAGACTATGCGGAGGAGCTCCACGACGGCCTCGAGACACTGGAGGACTGGCCCGAGGGGGTCAGGGAGATCCAGCGCAACTGGATCGGCCGACAGACGGGCGCAGCGATCACCTTCGAGCTGGAGGAATTCGGCCCAGTGGAGGTCTTCACCACGCGCTCGGACACCATCTATGGCGCGAGCTACCTCGCGCTGGCGCCGGGCCACGAGGCCGCCCGGGCAATCGGGGAAACCGACGACGAGGTGGCGGCCTTCCTCGAGGAGGCCAGAGCGACCGATCCCGCCGCCCGTGGGCAGGCTGGCATGGATACCGGCCGAACGGCGACCCATCCGCTCACGGGCGAGGAACTCCCTGTCTACGTCGCGGGATACGTCCTCGAGGACGTCGGGAACGGGCGCCGTCATGGGCGTCCCTGCCCACAACGAGCGCGACCACGCATTCGCCGCAGAGCACGGCTTGCCGATCGATCCGGTCGTCACCCGCGAGGGTGAGGACCCGCCGCTGCCGTACACCGGCGAGGGCGTGCTGATCGACAGCGGTGAATACACTGATCTCGAGACCGAGGCGGCCCGAGACGCACTGCTCGAGCATGTCGAGATCGAGGAATCAGTCACCTACCGGCTCCGCGATTGGCTCATCTCGCGACAGCGCTACTGGGGAACTCCGATCCCAATTGTCCACTGTCCGGACTGTGGTGACGTCCTCGTGCCCGAAGAGGACCTTCCGGTGGAACTGCCCGACTTCGTCCACACGACGGGCAATCCCCTGGCCGAGACCGACAGTTTCGTCGAGACTACCTGTCCGGACTGTGGCGGGCCTGCCGAGCGCGAGACCGACACGATGGACACGTTCGTCGACTCGTCCTGGTACTACCTCCGCTACCTTTCGCCAGCCCTGGCCGATGCGCCATTTGACAGCGAACTGGCCGAGACGTGGTTGCCCGTCGACGTCTACGTCGGGGGCGAGGAACATGCGACGCTTCACCTGCTCTATCTGCGGTTTTTCGCTCGAGCACTCGCGGACCTCGGTCTGCTCGAGCAGCGCGAGCCGGTCGAGCAGCTGGTCAGCCAGGGCACTGTCCTCTACGACGGGGAGAAGATGTCGGCCTCGAAGGGCAACGTGGTCGATCCCGACGAGTACGGGGCCGAGACGACCCGGCTGTTCGTGCTCTCGGCGGCCCACCCGACCCAGGACTTCGAGTGGACTGCCAACAACGTCAGGGCGGCCTATGAACTCCAGCAGGACCTCCACGGGATGGTCACCGAGTACGTAGCGGACCCACCGACTGCGGCAACAACAGAGCATGACGCCTACCTCGAGGGGGAGATCGACCGCACCATAGCCGCCGTCAGCGACGAACTCGAGCGCTTTCGGTTCCATCGGGCTGTCGCCGAGATCCGCGGACTGGCGACACTGCTTCGTCGCTACCGATCGGTCGGGGCAGCTGAGCCGACCTATCGACGGGGGCTGTTGACCGTGGCCGCGTTGATCTCGCCATTTGCGCCCCACCTCGGCGAGGAGCTGTGGAACAAGCTCGGGGGAGAGGGTCTCGTGGTGCAGGCCGACTGGCCGACCCCTGAACACGACGTCTCCCAGTACCGGGAGGAGCGCCGCCTGGTCGCGGACACCCGGGATGACGTTCGTGATATCGTCGAGACGGCTGCGATTGAGGACCCCGATCGCATCGAGCTGATCGTGGCCCCGGACTGGAAGTACGAGGCAATCGCCGCCGTGGCCGAGCACGGACCGGATGCCGGTGCCGTCGCCGAGGCGATCGACCAGCCCCGAGACCGGGTCGGTCCGTTTGTCGGAGGGCTAGCCACCGATCGATCCTCGTCGCTGGCCGCCGATGCAGAGCGACAGTTGCTCGAGGACGCGGGCTGGTTACTGGCCGACGAGTTCGCCGTGGGTGTCGCGGTTCGACAGGCCGATCCCGATGAAGGACCTCGCCGAGCGGGCTTCTCCCGGCAAGCCGGCGATCCGCGTCGAGTAGAAAGACAGAAAGCCGGGGCCTCGATAGGCCGCGTATGGAATATGGGTCCGTTCGGGAGTCGATGCGCGAGCATCCCTTGGGCGCGACTATTGTGTTGTCCATCCTCGGCTATGCCCTGGTCATCGGCACGTTCGCGCTGGATCTCCCCTACCCGTCGCTGTCGACGGCCCAGATCAACCTGCTGACCCACCTCGTCGCAGTGATCAATACGACGACGGTGGTGCTCCTCGTGTCCGGCTGGGTGGCCATTCGGTCGAACCGGATCGATCGACACCGGCTGGCGATGACCGGCGCGTTTACGCTGATTATGCTCTTTCTGGTCGTCTACCTCGTCCGCGTCGGGGGCGGTGGCGAAAAACACATCGTCGGCGTTTCGGATCCTGTCCGGTACATCTATCTGGCGATGCTTGCCATTCATATTCTCCTCTCGATCGTCGCCGTCCCGGTGGTCCTCTATGCATTGATCCTGGGGCTGACCCACACCCCCGCCGAGCTTAGACGAACGGCCCACGCTCGTGTCGGTCGTATCGCCGCTGCATCGTGGATTCTCAGTCTGGTGCTCGGGGTAATCACATACGTGATGCTCAATCACATCTACGGCTACGAGTTCGCCTAGATCGGTTCCGGGGATCGAACGGGCCCCGAGGGCGAAATGCGCTAGGCCAAGCGACGCCAATCAGTACGATGAAGTTCCTCAATCACGGGATCGAGCCCTAGCGACGGGATCGCCGGTCCCGGGCATCGTCGCCGCCCGGACCCCTCGAGCGAAGTACGTGAGTGGCGATAGGTCGATCAGGGGTCCGAACCAGCCCGGAAGCTGGTCGGTCGTGACGAAGGTTTCAGAGAGAAAGAGGACGGGCAGGGCGATCGTATTGCTCGCCGAGATGGCGCCATCTCTCGAGCCCGTGTAGCTGCCGATCATCGAGCCAAAGCCACAGAAACAGACCACGCCGGTCAGCACGAACAGGACGAGCCAGGGCTCGGGTCGATGGAAGCACCGGTGAGGGCGATGACCAGCGCAAGGATGAGGATAGCGGCGAGCTCCGATCACCGCCCCGTTCACGAGAGTTCGGGCGAGCAGCCACTCCGTTCGTGACAGCGGCGTTGTCGCAAGCTTCTCGAATCGATTTCCCTCCCGGGTCCTGGCGACCTCGCTGCTCACCCGCGAGAGAGGCGTAAACAGGACCACCACAGCGAGATAGCCGGGGACGTAGACACGCGGCGGTTCCGCCGAAGAGACCGCCACCGGTCGGGTCCGTTCGATTCAGCCGCCGAAGATGAGGATGAGCAAGATTGGAAAGAGGAAGGTAAAGAAGATCGCCGTCCGCCGGCGGATGAACGAACGGCCATCGGCCAGCGCGGTCGCCCTTATGCGCCCCAGCCGGGTCATGCTGCCTCCTCGAGCGCCCGACCTGTCCGGTCACGTTCCGTGTCCTCGGCCAGCGTCAGGTAGACGTCCTCGAGTGAGGGTTCTGTCCAGGAGAGGCCGGTATAGGACACATCCTGCTGCTCGCAGTACTCGATGACGGTGCCGATCCCCTCGGGGTCGACCGAATCGACCCTGACCCCGCTATCGGCCGCCTCGACTGGATAGCCGAGGCCATCGAATGCCTCCACCTCGGCGGCCGTCTCGATGGTCAGATAACTCGTCCCCCCGTGGTCCCGGACCAAGTCGGGTGGCGCCCCAATCGCCACCAGCCGGCCATCGGTGATGAGGGCCACCCGGTCACTCAGGCGCTCGGCCTCCGCCATGTCGTGTGTCGTCAGGACGACCGTCGTCCCCTCGGCGACGAGGCGTTCGATGAGCCGCCAGACGGTCCGTCTGCCTGCCGGGTCGATACCGGTCGTGGGCTCGTCGAGGAAGAGGACGGTCGGCTCGTTGACGATCGCGGTCCCGACACACAGACGCCGCTGCTGGCCGCCGGAGAGATTCTCGTAGCGGGTGTCGCTGGCGCCCTCGAGCCCGACCTCCCCGAGGACCGTCGCTGGCTCTCTGGCACTGTCGTACAGCCCGGCATAGAATTCGATCAGCTCCCTGGCCGTCAGTCGGGCCGGCGGTGAGAAGTCCTGGGGTAGGACGGCGATCGCATCCCGGTCAACCGTGGTGGGTGACTGCTCAAGAATGCGAACGGTGCCGTCGTCGGGAACCGTCGTTCCAGTGAGCGCCCGCACGAGGGTCGTCTTCCCGGCCCCGTTCGGTCCAATCAGGCCGAAGATCTCTCCCTCCTCGACGGACAGCGAGACCCCATCGAGGGCGACAGTCTCCCCGTAGTGCCGGTGGAGGTCTCTCGCGTCCACAACTGCCATGACGGGCTGATAGCCAGTGCCACCGGGTAAGCGGTTCGATTCACCCCCAGGAGGGCTCCGCCAGGCTCGCTTCAATCAGCGCGTTGGGGTGATGGTTCCGGTCATGACTGGACCGCCGCTCGTAGGCCACGTAGGCGCCACAGATTCCGACGATGATACCCGAGACGACGGCACTCCACAGGAGTAACTCGTGGCCCACCTCGAAGGCAAACGGGGAGATAATCATCCAGAGCCCCAGCAGGGCCACCAGCGTCATGGCTGCGACGTTCGAGGGCCTGTTGTTGGCCAGTCGATAGTAGTTGAACCCAGCGACAAGCAGGATCGCGACTCCAACGATCGCATTGTTCCAGAGCCCCGCCTGGGTCGGCTCCCAGACGACGTTGGAGACGACGATCCAGATCCCGACGAGCGCTGCCAGCCCGCTCAGCCAGGTGGTTGCCGGGGGTTCTCTATCGGCGGCCAGTCGCTGACTCACGATAGCACAGTGACCACAGCAGCAGGCATAAAGACATGCCACCGTTGCACATGGCTGGTGGAGGCTACAGGATTGCGGGACCTTGCAGGGACCCGGTACAACGACTCGGCTGGCGGAAATCGTCTCCTACACGCGAGTGCTGCCGATCGCTAGACGACCAGGGCATCGATGACAACGGCCACGAGGAGTGCCCCGAGGAAGGCGTTCGAGGCGTGGAACGACCGGAATGCGGCGGCTTCGGTCTGCTCGTGGTGGAGTTGGACGGCCAGCCAGAGGAAGACGGCACCGAACGTCGCGGCCGTTACCGCATAGATCGACACCGAGGTCAGAGAGCCAGGCGAGCGCGACGGCGCCGACGAGCGTCGCGCCGAGGTAGTAGACGATGTGCTTGCGCGTGGTCGTCTCGCCCCGGACGACGGGCATCATCGGGAAGCCGCCTGCTCGCGTAGTCGTCCTTGTAGGCAAGGGCGAGGTTGTAGAAGTGTGCCGGCGTCCAGAGGAAGATGACGCCGGCCAGGAGGATGGCCGGCAGGCCAATCGTTTCGGTGACGGCCGCCCAGCCGATCAGCGCTGGGAGCGCTCCAGCGAAGCCGCCGATGACGGTGTTCTGGACCGTGTTGGGCTTCAACACGAGCGTGTAGATCACGCTGTAGAAGAGAATCGCCGCCAGCCCCAGAACGGCGGCGAGAGCGTTGATCTGAGTAGAAGATGCCGAGCGATGCGACCGAGAGCAGGACGCCCGAAGCCGATCGCGTTCCGCACCGGCACGTAGTCCGTCGCCAGCGGTCGATCGGAGGTGCGGTTGCATTCGCTTGTCGATGTCGCGTTCGAGAACGTGATTGAACGTGCCCGAGGCCCCGATCGCGAGCACGCCACCGGTCAGCGTGGCCGCGACGGTCGTCGGCCGCAGTGTGGGACCGGCCGCGAGCGCCATGCCTGCGGCCGCTACGAGACACAGGAGCCACATCAACCGGGGCTTCGTCAGCCGGAGATAGGCGAGGCCGGTGAGTTTGAGTCCCTCGAGCGTGCTGCTGGGTGCCGGAACGGGGGGAGCGTCGTCAGCGGTCGCCGGCGGATCACGACTGATGGGCGTCTCGTTCGGTGTGCCAGTCGTGTCCTCGAGCTCCCAGGCCAGTGCGAGGACCGTCCCAATGAACACGAGCACGCCGAGCGTGAGATGGAGGCCGGGCAGGACCGCCTCCGGGCCATTCGTCGCGGTCAGGGCCCCGATGGCGATCTGCAACAGAAACACGGCCAGGGCGCCGACGAGGAGCCAGCGGACCCGGGCTGCTGCCTCCTCGGTGAAGGCTCGCACCGTCGTCGCGATCACCAGCAGGCCCACGAGGACCGCCGCAATTCGGTGGGCCCAGGCGATCGCGAGGTCGGTTTGACTCAGCGGATCGGTCGGCGCCGAGCAGGTGGGCCAGGTAGAACACGCCGAGACGGCATCCGTGAGGGAGGTGGTCGCCCCAGACCACCAACAGGAGATAGAGCCCGACCGCCGTCACCGTGAGCAACTGGGCGAGTCCCAGGCTCCAAGGTCGGCCGGACGTGGGTCTTCGGGACGAAACTGCCATTCGTTGGACGGTTAGCGTGGAACGTTAAATCAATCCCGGTCAGCGTCCAGCCGGGTTATATCGCCTGCTTGAACACCCAGTCGAGCACCCGATCGGGCAGGTGATCTCCCATGGCCATGAGCCGGTGGATCGGGGAGCCGGCATACCTGGCCCGTGGCTGCTCGGCCGTGGCTGCCTCGAGGATGGTCCGTGCAATATCATCGGGTGAGAGCGTCACAGCCCCCATCAGCGCCGCCACTGGTCGGTGGCCACCCCGCTCGGCGATACTGTCGTTATACTCGTCCAGACCCTCGTAGACGCTCGCATACGGATGGTCCGGATCGTGGCGCTCGTCGATCAGCTCGGCTGTCTTGTCCTCGAATGGGGTCTGGACCGGGCCCGGTTCCACGAGCACGACGTCGATGCCGAACTGGGCCACCTCGACGCGACAGGAATCACTGAAGGCCTCGAGCGCGAACTTCGAGGCACAGTAGGCGCCGAGTCCCGGTTGGGCGATCCGGCCACCGACACTCGAGACGTTCACGATGGTTCCGCTTTCTTGCTCGCGCATATGGGGCAGTGCAGCCCGCATCAGCCGCAGCGGGCCGTAGGTGTTGACCTCGAACTGGGCGGTCAGGGCCTCGATCGAGATGTCCTCCACGACGGCCGTCTCAGCGTAGCCGGCGTTGTTCACCAGACAGTCGATGCCGCCACCCTCGGCAACAACTGCCTCGACGGCCGCCTCGACGTGGGCATCTTCGGTGACGTCGAGTTCCAGCGTCGCCATTCCCCGATCGGCCAGTGGTTCGATATCCCCCGGAGTACGTGCAGTTGCATACACGTCCCAGCCAGCCTCGTGGAAGGCGAGGGCCGTCGATCGGCCGATTCCTGAGGAACAGCCGGTGATGAGAACTGTCTTCGGTGCCATGGCACTCCGTCGAAGCCTCGGCGTATGAACCTGCGGACTGACGGTTCACATCCCCATCGAGCGGGCTGGCTCCGGAATCGGAATCGTGTGGGGTGAGACCCCGAGGACTTCTGCCGCGTGATCGAGGGCCATGTCGAAGCCGTAGTAGGATTCAAGGTCTGTATCGTCCACACGGACGGCCACCATCGCATACCCCTCGGCATTCTGGGCGAGGACCACGTGTCGGTCCCCTCGCTCCAGCTCGAGCTGTCGCTCGGCAGCCGTCTCGCGGTATGTGGCCCGGATGTCATCCTCCTCGCGTCGCACCGGCTCGGAACGCATGATTCACCAATCGCGGCGGGGCGCGTAAGCCCTTGGGATTCGAAAGTGACCACCCCCTGGCGTCCCATGGAACGCTCATGACGAAGTGGCTCCAGAGCGGCCGCCGTCGGGACCTCTGCTACCTGCTCGCCGATGCCGGTGAACTGCCCGGACAGCAGCTCAAGTCGGCCCTCGAGGCTCACTACGACCAGCGAATCGACCCGTCGGCCTTCTACGACACGGTGGGGGCACTGGTCGACAGCGGGCACCTCGGGCGACGGACCGAGGGCGTCCAGGACGTGTACACCCTCTGAGCGAGGAAACTGATCGACTGCACGAGCACCACGCCTGGGCGACGACCTGTCTCGAGGACCCGTAGGGCCGGGAGGTTATTACCCCAGTCCTCACTATCGGGACCCAGAGCAATGGATCGCCGCAAGGGACTCCTCGCCGCCGGTCTCGTGATCGTCCTGGTTCTCGCTGGTGTCGCCGTCGGCGGGCTGACGGTGTTCCTGCTGTCCTCGCCCAACCCCGAGTGCAGCCCCCGCCGGCCTGGCACTGGACGACGTCGACCACGACGTCGTTGCGACCGACCTGGAAACTCCCTGGGAGGTCGTGCCCCTCGAGGAAGATCGATACCTGGTGACCGAGCGCAGTGGCGACCTGCTGGTACTCGAGGACGGTGAGCGCCACGTCCTCCGCAGTTTCGACGACGTAGAGCAGGCGTTTTACGGGGAGGGTGGCCTGCTGGGCATCGCCACCCACCCGAATTTCGAGGAGAATCGCTATCTCTACGTCTACTTCACGATGGACCGGGGCGATATCGAGAACACGGTCCGGCGCTTCGAGGTCAATTTCGAGGACCACACTCTCGAGAACGAGACGATGATCATCGACGGCATTCCCAGCAACCGGATCCACAACGGCGGTCGCATCGCGTTCGGCCCTGACGGATACCTCTACGTGACCGCCGGGGATGCCAGCGAGGAAGCCCTCGCCCAGGACCGGGACGCACTGGCCGGGAAGATTCTGCGGCTGACCGACGATGGTTCCGTTCCCGAAGACAATCCCTTCGACAGCCCGGTCTACTCGTACGGCCACCGGAATCCACAGGGGATCACCTGGGACAGCGAGGGTCGCCTCTGGGCAACCGAGCATGGCCCGTCGGCCCACGATGAACTCAACCTGATCCAGGCGGGGCAGAACTACGGCTGGCCGGAGATCACCGGCGCCGACACGCATCCCGAGATGGAGACCCCCGTCTTCACCTCCGGGCGCTACGAGACGTGGGCACCCGCTGGCCTCGCGTATCACGACGGCAGTCTGTTCTTCGGTGGGCTACGGGGGATGCGCCTCTACGAACTCCAGATCGTCGACGGCCGCGTCACCTCCTACGTGGCTCACTTCGAGGGCGACCTCGGTCGGATCCGGGCGGTGACGGTCGGCCCTCAGGGAGAGTCCCTGTATCTTCACGACCAGCAACACCGACGGCCGTGGCAACCCGGCGGAAAACGACGACCGGGTCGTCCGAGTCCCCCTCGAGGCGTTTCAGTAGCCCTACTCGGCGAGCAGGCGGTCGGCGATCGTGTTTCGCAGCACCTCGCTCGTGCCCTCGTAGATCTCGTTGAGTTTCGCGTCGCGGTAGAACCGCTCGGCCGGGAAGTCCTTGGTGTAGCCGTAGCCGCCGTGGATCTGGATGCCCTCGTTGGCGACCTCGCGGGAGACCTCGGAGGCGTAGAGTTTGGCCTGGGCGGCCTCCTTGATGAAGTCCTCGCCGCGCATCTTGCGGTCGGCTGCCCGGTGCATCAGCAGCCGCGCCGCCTGGACCTTCGTGTCCATGTCGGCGAGCTTGTGCTGGATCGCCTGGAACTCGCTGATCGGCTGGCCGAACTGCTCGCGCTCCTGGGCGTACTCCGCCGCGGCGTCGAGGGCGGCCTGGGCGATGCCGACGCCACGAGCGGCGATGGTGATCCGGCCGCCGTTGAGCGTCTTCAGCGCCTGGACGAAGCCGTCGCCCTCCTCGCCGAGCCGGCGGTCGACCGGGATCCGGAGGTCGTCGAACCGGAGTTCGGCGGTCGGACAGCCCTTGTCGCCGAGCTTGTCCTCCGTGCCCTCGACGTGGAACCCGTCGTCCTCCTCGGGCCGGACGACGAACGAGGAGATGCCCTTGTTGCCGGCGTCGGGATCCGTCTTCGCGAAGACGGTCACCGTGTCGGCGACGGAGCCGTTCGAGATCCAGAGCTTGCCGCCGTTCGAGGATGTACTCGTCGCCGTCTCGTCGTAGTCGGCGCGTCGTTTCCATCGGCGGGCACGTCACTGCCCGCGCCGGCCTCGGAGAGCGCGAACGCGCCGATGTCGTCGCCCGCCGCCAGCGGGGCGAGGTACTGCTCTTTCTGTGCTCTCGTCACCGAATTCGTAGAGCATGTTGCCCGCCAGGGAGGTGTGGGCCGCGACGATCGTCCCGAGCCCGCCAGAGCCCCGCGAGATCTCCTCGAGTCCGATCGCGTAGGAGTGGTAGTCGAGCCCGGCGCCACCGTAGGCCTCCGGGAATGGCATGCCCATCAGCCCGAGGTCGGCCATGGCGTCGATCACATCGTGAGGAAACTCGTCGGTCTTGTCGATGTCGGCGGCGATCGGGACGACCTCTTCGTCGACGAAGTCGGCGACCATCTCCCGAATCTGCTGTTGCTCGGGCGAGAGCGCAAAGTCCATGCCCGGGCTATCGGTTGGTCGTCTCTTTACTGTTGTCGTGTCGGTCCTCCCCTCTTTGTAGGAAGCCGGGGCCACAGGGCCCATGGACGAACGGAGACAGCTCGAGCAGCGACTGGCGGCTGTCGAACGGGCCGTGGTGGATGGCAATGGATTCTTCGGGGATCTCACCACCGTGGCGGCGCTGACTGACGACCTCGATCAGCTCACTGGGCTCCAGGAGACCCTTGAGGACCGGATCGCCACCCTCGAGGGCGACGTGGCTGCCCTTCGAGGCTGTCTCGATACGCTGGCTGTTGAGGACGAGGAGGTCGCAGATCGTGCCGAACTGGCGCTGGTCCGGGTCGAGCAACTCGAACGACGACTTGCGTCGATCGAGGCGACACCATCGATCGATCCACCCCCGCGAACATGTGTCGGGACCGACACGCTCGCCAGCCAGCTGTTCGAGCGTACTGCTCGAGTCGGCCCTCGCCCCACCCCCGGCGGATTCTCCCTTCCTCGACGAGTCCGGCCAACTCGTGATCGAGACGAGCGATGTCAGGAAAGAGCCTCGCTGGCAGCAGTCTCATCCGTGATCCGTCTCGTGGTTGCCGTGGCCCTGACCGTCGCGATCCTCTCCATAGCGGTGCCTGCCATTGAGACCGGGGCAACCTATCGATCCGAGCGAGTTCTTGGTCTGGAGCTCGATCGCGTCGTAACCGCGGCGACGGCTCTCGCGACTCACGAGGATCCTCTCGTTGCGGGTCCGGGGCCCAGACCGGGTACTCATTCACCCTTCCCTCGAAGGCCCAAACCTGGGCGGCTGTCGATCGAGTTGTTCTCGGAGCGCCACTGGCTGGACCCGGCAATGGGTCAGTCGTGCGGTATCGGGTGCATGGCGGCGCGGTCCATCCGGATTGCCGGTTCCGATCGAGACTGGCGTGGCCCTGGCGGCGATCCGCTCGTGTGGGAGGGGGCCCGGGCGGAGTACACGGTCACTCTCACGGTGGTCGAATCCCGAAATGATCCACTGGTCCGGATCCGGCGAGTTGAAAGGCTGAAACGGGCGGCGAGATGATCGGAAGTGTCTGGACGGGGTGGGAGGTGATCAGGCCGAGAGCTCGCCACTGATCCCGAGGAATGCGGCGAGCGAGAACCAGCCGATATTCAACGGGGGCCCGATATCCGGTCGCTGCTCCATCGCCGTCGTATTCGAAGTCCAGCAGCGAGACGTTGACGATCCACGAAAACTGCGAGGAGTGTGAGGTTCGCACAGCTGGCAACGACGCCGAGATCTTCCCACGAGAACAAAGGGGAGGGTTACGATACCGATGCGGAAGACGGCGACATGCGGTGTCTTTCGCGTCGGATGGCACCCGAGCGAACACAGCTGGAAACGAGTTGTATTCCTCCTTCGAGACCCCGTAGACGATTCGCGAAGTCGATATCGGCGTGATCGAGCACGGTATTGGCGGTTGCAAACAGCGCGATTGCGGACAGCCCGACGAAGGCATCGCTCCCCCATCCCTCACGGGCGACCGTTGCCAGTGGTGCCTGCGAGGAGCCCAGGACCTGCCATTCAACCAATCCGAGCGCGGAGAGGGCCACAAAGATGTAGACTGCAGTCGAGACAACGATCGAGATGCCGATCGCACGTGGAATCGTTTTCGAAGGGGCTTCCACTTCCTCAGCGATGTTGATCAGTGATTTCAAAGCCAGTATAGGCGAAAAAGAGGAGGAAGGTCGCACTAAGCACACCAGCGGTTCCTCGCGTTGCCTCGATGATGTTAACCGATCCCCAGGTCCCGATTCCGATCGCAATGATGAACACCAGACCGGCAATCTCGATGGCAGTGAACACCAGGTTGACCCGAGCCGACGCTTGAATGCCCCAGAAGTTGATTACCGACATCACCACGAGGACGCCGAGTGCGACTGAGACGATAGAGAGCGGAACGAAGGCCGAGAGGTACTGGCCAAAGGCGAGGGCGACCGCAGCTGCTGCGATGATGCCTGTCAGCACCCGGAATCCTGCCGTCACCTCCGAGAGCCGTTTATGTTTGAACGCCGCCCAGACGTAGAGATACTCCCCCTCGCCTTTCGGATAGCGTGATGCGAGTTCTGCATAGCTCAACCCACTGAGGGTTGCGACAGTGGCCGCGAGGATGAACGAGAGGATAACCGACTCGCCAGTCTCTGCTACTGCCTCGCCCAGGATCGCATAGATACCAGCACCTAAGATGAGCCCGACCCCATACACCGACGCCTCAAACAGCCCGATTGTTCGGTCGAGCTCTGCCATGATACAGTCTGATATGCCAAGGGGAAAAATTGCATCCAAACCAATTTCCTGTACAGTCGCCGGTGCAATCTCGGGTCCGAAACGCGGACGAATACTACTGTCCAGGGAACAACAGTAGTCTGCCAACCACGAACACGAAGAAGAATCCAAGCAAATACGCACCTTCTCGACGGGAGAGTTCGCCGTCGCACCAGTACATCGTCCAGCCGAGAAGCAGGGCACCGACGATGAGCTTGAACGGCAAGTCCCAGAGAATGACAGCCGACGGAACGTAGTAAGTCGAGAGTGCACCACCCAGTCCGATTCCGAGGAGCGGGTTCACGATATTACTCCCAACGAGGGTTCCTAGGGCCATATTCGGGGCCCGTCGGCGGATGGAGTCCATAACGGCAGTCAGCTCGGGAAGGGCAGCGGCCACACCGACCGTCACGATGCCAATCATCGAACCACCCAGAGCAAGCATAGTGACGATTACCTCCACAACCGTCAGCATGAGCGACGCAGCAAGGATGACGATGACGAGCAGGCCAGCAGCAACGAGGGCATCCCGGCGAGGATTCCGACTCGGGCGTTGCTGAAGGGTCGGCATGCGCTCCCGTTGGGTGAGTAACATACCGATGTAAGCCAAATAGAGAACCAGGAGTATCAGGCCGTCCAGTCGGCTAATCGTCCCGTCCCAGGCAACGAGCAGTGTTACCGCGAACGCTGCCAGCATCGGAAGGTAGCTTTCACGAATAAAATCCCGGGTGAGTTGAACACTCCCGTATCCGATGAGGAGGATTCCCATGAGGAGAAACTGCTGAACGGTCGAAGAGCCGGTATTGCCGCCGATGACGACCGCCGAGGTAATCTGGTAATCGAGAACGCCGGAGAGAATCCCCAGCGAGGCTATGAGATGCGAACTAATTTCGGGAAGACTCGTTCCAACCGCCAGAATTGTTACCCCGATTAGGACTTCGTCGATTTCGTAGTATTCAGCAAGGGCCAAGAGCCGATCTATCGCTGCGCTCGCTGCGGTAATCAGGGCGTAGATCGCAACTGCCCCGATGGTTACCTGCGTCAACAACTGGCCAGAAACTGGCATCTTAGCGCTCGGAGAGCCAGGTTTCGTCCCACGGAACTTCGAGATCGGCGTCGAACGGCTCTACGGTCCAGACGGGACATTGTTCACATTCCCAGATTCGACATACGCTCTCATTCCGGGTGGTGACGCCGACGGAAGCCCAAACGTGAGTCTCGCAAAGATTGGATGCTGTCATTCGTGATTCGGAGAACATCCCTCGTCAACTAAAGACTCTGGTGTGTACGCTTCGGCCACATCACGGCACAATCATGTGCGAGCTGGATCCTGCGCGTCGAAACACTGTCACCGAATGGGGATTTCAGAGGTCCGATTTTTCACTGATGGGGCGACCATGCGCGCTATGCGATCCCTCCTCCTCAGGACGGACAGCGACGAGTCCAATACTTGCACCTGTTCGCTCACCATCGATGGGGAAACAGCCACCCTCACGGCTGACAGCTGCGATGGCACCATCGAGCGGGCTCCCGACTGTCGGGCTCGTCTCGTGCGTCGGGCTCGACCAATCGGTAGAGCATGTGGTCGTTCGCCGCAATGCTCTCGAGTATCACTACCCACAATCGACGGTGAGTGCCCTGGTGAGGGCCGCCCAGTTTGGCGCGCGCATTCGCTCAATCGACGAGCAGCTTGCAAGCCGGGCAATTCGGCACCCCCGGGAGACTGCGGCGGCTGTCGCCAGCCGGGCTGATATCGTTGGATCGGTGGCCGAGGACGTTGGGTTCGTTTCGCTGCCAGCACTCGACGAGCGGTTACCCTCCAGAGGACTCACCATCGGCAATGCACTGATCGATCCGAATCGCCCAGCCGGCGTCAGTCTCCGAACCGCCGTACAGCTCCCCACTGGCAGTGTTGCCAGAGTCTACGAAACAGATGGTCGACCATGCTACGCGCTCGAGCCAGCGGGTTTCAGCCTCGACGAAAACGATAGAGAACTCCTGGACCGGGGATCGGAGGCGATCGCGACCGGGAGCGCTGTCGATCCAGTCGATGCCCTTGCTGGCGAGCCGGGGCTCGTCTCCATCCTGGAGAAGTACACCACCGGCTACGGCATCCTCGAGGACTGCTTTGCCGACCCCGCGGTCAGCGATGTGTTCGTCACAGCGCCGGTCGGCTCGAATCCGCTCCGGATCGTCCGCGACGGGAGTCGATGACGACCGCTATTTTCCTTCGGGAGCAAGCTGTTGACGCCCTCGCGTCCCGACTCCGCCGAGCAAGCGGTCGATCGTTCTCGCGTGCGGCGCCGACTGTTGACGCGTCGATAACCCTCGCCTCTGGCCGACGACTCCGGGTAGCCGGGGTGTCGGAACCGGTCTCCCCTGGGCTATCCTTTGCCTTCCGCGAACAGGATCGGGACGCCTTCACGCTGCCACGGCTCATCGCGAACGACACGGTTCCCCCGGCAGTAGCGGCTCTCCTCTCTGGCGGTCGAGCGGAACGTAGCGGCATTGGTCGCCGGGACCCGGGGTGCCGGAAAGACGACGCTGTTGGGGCACTCCTGTTCGAACTCCCGGGATCGGTCCGAACCGTGATCATCGAGGACACGCGAGAACTGCCCATCCCCCAGCTCCAGGCCCTCGACCGGGATGTACAGGGGCTGCGAACGGGTACGCGGGAGGGGCCGGAACTCACTCCGACAGAGGCACTGCGGACGGCACTACGGCTTGGAGACGGTGCACTGATCATCGGGGAGATCCGGGGGAGAGAGGCCACGGTGCTCTACGAGGCGATGCGCGTCGGGGCGAACGCGAATGCCGTTTTGGGTACCATCCACGGCGACGGGGCGCTCGATGTCCACGAGCGGGTGACCGCAGATCTGGACGTCCCGCCCTCGTCCTTTGGCGCCACTGACCTCATCGTGACCGTCCAGATCCACCGCGATAGTGGCGACGTTCAGCGTCGGGTAGCCCGTGTGGAAGAGGTCTTCATGCGAGATGGGACGGTCGCCTTCGAACCGCTGTTCGATCTCAATGCAGACGGAATCGCAACGGCAACAGGTCGCATCGACCGCGGGGAAAGTCACCTGCTGTCCACGCTTACACGCCCATCGGAAACGTATTCAGCCGTCCGCGATCGGCTGGCAGATCGCCGCGCTAAGCTCGCTGAACTGGCCCGTGACGGGCTCGTTCGCCCGATGAACGGTGACAGCGGTGGTGATTCATCACCTCCTCGAGTGGCTGGCCCGATTGGTGCCTGTCGGTGTGAACCCGAGTGAGCCGCTGGTCGAGGCTCTCGCATTCATCGAAAGTGAAATCGAACCCGAGACCGTCGTCCGGGCGGGATACGGCCTTGGGATACTGACTGTCCCGGTGGTGGCCATCGCCCTGCTGTTGCTCGTCCCGTGGTGGAGTGCTATTGTGGTCGGCCTCTGTGCTGGAATCTGTGCAATCCACGCTGTGCACGTCGCACCCCGCCATCTCGCCACGCTGCGGCGGACTCGCGCGCTTGGCGCCACGCCCGATCTCGTTGCGCGAATGGTTCTCCGGATGCATCTCGAGCCAACGACAGAATCAGCGGTCGCCTTTGCGGCAGCGACCGGGATGGCCCCCTCGCAGCAAGCCTGGCCGAGCACGTGGAGCAGGCCACTGGAACGCCACAGGCAGGCCTTCGTTCCTTCGCCAGGGAGTGGGCTGAGTGGTTTCCTTCGCTCCGGCGGTCCACCTATCTCCTGGAGGCCGCAGAGGATGCACCGGTGGGCGAGCGAGCCCGAACGCTTGACCGGGCACTGGATGCGACGCTGGCCGGAACCCGCCGATCAGATGGCCACCTTCACCAGTCAGATCAGGGGTCCAGCCACCGGTCTGTTCGCCTTTGGCGTGATGCTCCCACTCGCTCTCGTCGCTCTCGTCCCCGCGGCAGCGGTAGCGGGATATGCCATCTCGGTGCGACTCTTCGCTGTCTTCTATCTCGTCGTGCTACCGATCTTGCTGGTTCTCGTCGGCGCCTGGCTGCTCGGCCGACGACCGGTTGCCTTTCCGCCGCCGAACGTGCTCGATCCCGATCGTGGCTTCGACCGATCGGCATCGCTGCTGTGGGTTCTGGTATCGGTTGGGGCGTGCTCGGTCTCGTCGTCGCCCCAGCCCTCGCAGCGGTGTCCGCCCTCGCCATCGGCGTCGGGACTTGTCTCTATCTCGGGTATCGACCAGTCACGATCGCCCGAGCCCGGGTCCGTTCGATCGAATCTGAACCTGCCGGATGGCCTGTCCCTCGTCGGGCAACACGTCGGCGATGGGATGGCAGTGGAGGCTGCCATCGAACTCGCGGGCAAGCGCGTCACCGGCGGGACCGGAACGGTATTCGCAGAGGCGGCAAATCTGCAGGGAACGATTCCGCTCGACGTCGAGCGAGCCTTCCTTGGGCAGTGGGGTGTCCTTCGAGATGTTCCCAGTCCGCGAACCCGCGGGATGGCAACACTGCTCGGAACGGCGGCAACCGAGGGGCGACCGGCTGGACTGGCTCTCGTCCGGATGGCCGACCATCTGCAGGACCTCCAGCACCTCGAGCGCGAGACCCGGCGAGAACTGGTCACCGTCACCGGTACGCTCGATTCGACGGCGACGGTCTTTGCCCCGCTCGTCGCCGGCTCGACCGTTGCACTTGGGGCCACCATGGCGGGTGTTGGCGTTGCTGGAACAGACCATATGGCCGTGAATTCGCTGTCGGTTGCCGTGGGAGGCTACGTGGTCCTGCTGGCGGTCATCCTCACCACGATCTCCGTTGGCCTGCGATACGGCCTCGACCGGCCCTTGGTCGGCTACCGTGTCGGCCGATCCCTGACGATCGCAATGCCGCTGTACGTCGCATCGATCGTGGCCGTCGGCGCGATCGTGTGATGGTTTAAGTCCGAACCGGCGCCCATCCCGGTCCATGTTTCTCGAGGCTCCCGTGGATGCCTGGTACGGCTGGCTCGGTGCGGCGATACTGAGCGTTGGGCTGGCAGGGATGGCTGTGGCCCTCCCCACGACCCCGCCGCCCGATGCGACGGGGGCGGCCAACGCACTCGAGGCTGTGGCTGCCTCGCCAGGGAGCACGGTCACGTACAGCCACCAGGCGGAGTCGAGCCGGTTCGGTCGAACAACCCTGTCGTTGCGAAATGACGGCGGTGTCAGCCACGCCGAGATTGCCTTTGGCAGGATCGTACCAGCCGCCGGTAACGAGCGGTTGGTGGCACTGGTTGCGGGAGCGACACCAGCCACCATCTACGGAAATCGGTCGGCAGGTGCCTGGAGAGAGCTGCTCGAGGCCGACATCGAGCGTGTCGGGTCAGTCACCGCCGGGTGGACCCCCTCGACGGGAACGCTCCGTGCGCGATCGCTGTCGGTGGACGGGCAAACGGTGGTGTTCGTCGATGAATGATCTGAGAGGCCAGACGGAACCCCTCGGTACGCTCGTCGCCGCCATTGCGGTCTGTGTCGCCGTCTCCCTCTATGCGACGACACTCGGTGGCTCACTCACGGAACCGACCGACAGGACCCATGCCGAATCGACACTCGAGCGGATTTCCTGGGCGGTCGTGGAGGCAGGTCGCTACCGCGCTGGAACGCTCAGCGCTGACACCGTGTTCCACCCGGCGGGCCAGGTTGTTCGAATCACCATCGCGGTGGATGGGAGGCCAATCGACCAGCTGACACTGGACCGAGCCGGCAACCGGCTCGCTGGGAAGGGCCCTCGTCAGCCGGCTGCGGAGGCGAGCCGCACTCTACCGGTCGTGCTGACACCGGAGAGGTCCGAGATGGCCGGCTCACCGTGGAGGTGTGGCCGTGACCAATCGGGCGATCAGTACGGTCGTGGACGTTGCCGTCTGTCTCCTCCTCATCTCGGCGGCCGTCGGTACGCTGGTCATGCTCGGCCAGCCGCCGAAGCGACCCGATCCGACGATGGCCGATCATGTCGCAACCACTCTCGGCACTTCCACCACGTCGGTCACCGTCTCACAATCCGCCGCCGACATTCCCCTGGTCGCGACGGGATCGATCGCCAGTCTTCTGGTCGCGGCTGCGTTCGCCAACCTCTCGATTGACGGCCACGGTCGGGCGAGCCCGCCACCCCTCGAGCGGGCGCTCGAACCGACGATCGATGGTCTCGACGGCGAACCGTCCGTCTACGTGGTCGCCCTCTGGCGTCCGACTCAGAACGCCTCACTCCAGGGAATGGCGACCGTCGGAACGCGGCCACCGCCGACAGCAGACGTCAGCACGGCCGTGCTCGCGCTCCCAAGTGGCATTCCGGCAGCCGAGTCACCGAATCGAACGGCCTCGGTACTGATCACGAAGCTCATCAACCCGCCGGCCACGACGCGGGCAATCGAGGGCGGTGGACCCTCCGCTCGAGTCGCCACCGACCGCCTCGTGACTCTCGCCGATCTCGTCGACGTTCACATCGACGCGGAGGCCCTCGAACCACCGCTCGAACTCGAGTCGATTGTCGATCGGCTCATCGGGGCCTTCGCCGAGTACCTCTCGAGGACAGACAGGGCATCGCGGGTGCGCCTGGAGGTGAGTACTTACACGTGACCCTCGGCGATCGCGGGCGGATCCCGTTTGCCATGATCGGTGTCCTCCTGCTCGTCAGCGCGGTCACGGTCGGCGTGACCCTCGAGTCACGACAGCGGGCCATCCCCGAGAACGACGTAGCGGAGGCAGTCGATCGGACCGAGGCAGCGGCCCAGACGGCGGTTCGCACTGCCGTGATGCGAGCCGCCGAACGGGCCGGTGACCAGCCTCTCACGACGCGGTCGTCTACCCCGATTGCGCGCTCGTTCGACGGGGCAGACCCGTTCCTCGAGTATCTGGCATTCCTGATATATCAGGAGCTCCGACCAGCCCTCGCGACCAGTGACCAGCGGGTCGACGGGGTAACAACCCGGCTCTCACTCGAGCCACGTCAGCCGACGGAGTGGAGTGACCGTCTCACGATCCAGGCCGATCGGCCTGGCCTCGAACCCGGCGTGCTCGAGGTCATCGTCCCCAACGTCACGATGACCATTCGTCGGGATGAAGAGGGTGCTCGAGGAACGTCAGATCGACATCTGGACGGGGGTGGCGACGCCGATTGTCGAGCTTCACGAGTCAGTCTCGGAGTTCGAACGGCAACTTGAGGCCGGGCCACTCGAACCAGGTTTCGGACGGCAGCTGGCCGCCCGTCTCTATGCTATCGGCTGGGCCAGGGGATACGCGCAGTACGGCGGTGCCCCGATCGCCGAGGTAATCGCCAACCGACACGTCGAGGTCATGACGAACGACGCGATCATGGCGACCCAGCGGGCTGTCTTCGGGACGGCAGACCCTCGAGGGCCGGATGCCCAGCGGCGCGCGTGGCTCTGTCTCGCCGCCAAGGACGCCCAGGAGCTCTACGATCGAGAGACACCGCCGGGTGTCGATGCCAGTGCGGTCTGTAACCACCTGGCGTACATCTACGGTGACGTGGACGGGACGCTTCCCGATCCCCCGACCGTTCAGGGGCTCGCTGGCTCGGCGCCAGGTCTCGACGCGGAGGATAACATCACCGTCGGCCACAGTGCCGACTTCGCCTTTCGGTCCCTGCTCGAGGATGGGGGCGAATCGTCGATTCGAGAGGCAATCGACCGCGTGCATCGGGTCCGTGTCACCAGTGACATCACGACAGCCGGCGGAGCGTTCACGGGCTTCGACATCAGACCGCCACCCGCCGTTCGGTCTGACCCAAACTGGACGGCCGCCCCACCCGATCGGACGACCGAGACGGTGGATACAGCTGTCCGACGGGATTCTTCGGGCACCTATGATACGTTCACACTCTCGCTGACGAACGAGTTCAGCGAGACGCAACGCTGGCACGATGCGAACGGCTCCACCATCTCACGACACGCCTCGACCCGGCGAACCTTCCGGGCCACGATCACCATTGACGGAGCAGAGAGTCCAGGGGCCACCACTCCCGATCGGGTCCAGACCGAATACGAGGCTGGGCCTCCCGACTGGCACCACCGACACGACCTCCTCCACACGGAACCTACCAACTTTGCCTCAATTCCCTCGACGGCGACGGCACGGTTGGTCGATCAAGCCCCGGTTGCATCACTCGAGCAGACACTCGCCTCGAGGGGTGAGACGGTCTCGAGCGCGGCTGACCTCCGGGGCCTGCTCGCGGACTCGGTTGAGCCGGCAGTCACCCTGGAGGCCGATCCTCCGCTTGGCATCAGGGCCTGGGTGGCGGCGGACCTGCTGACCCTTCGGGACCGCATCGCCGCCGAATCGATCACGGTGGATCGAGCCTCGCTGGTGGCCCCGGGTGGCTCTCCCGTGCGAGAGCTCATCGCTCGTCTCGAATCCCGTCGAGCCGCCCTCGTGACATCCGGGCCCTACGCAAATGTCGCCGATCGGAGCCGCCACGAGGCCAGGGATGTATACCTGCAGGCAGTGATCGCGGACCTCGAGCAGGTGGCCGAGGCCCACGAGACGGCGACCGCTGCCCTCGACGATGAACTGGCCGGAGCAAACGACGGACTCGGGGATGCGACCGCGCTGATTCGGTCAACCCTTGGAGCCTCCGAGCCGGCCCCGGGCCAGCTCCCAACCCCGTCGTTCACGCCGAACTACACCGTCGGGGTCGCGGGAAGCCCAACGTACCTGACGCGGGAACCAGTTACCAGCGACCGCGTTGCGGCTATCGAATCCAATGCCACGTTTGCACCGCTCGCCGTTCGGACGACCAACCACTTCTCGATTCCCTACGATGCCATCGTTGGCGGCATCCTGAGTCGCATACCATTGCCTTACTTCGACCTGGAACCGGACGGGGCCGAAGTTCCCCTCCGGACTGCTGGTGAGGCCCTCCAGGCCGCCACCGTGGCCCACGAGCTGGCGCCTGGGCAGGTCGGTCAACCAGGCCCGCTCGAGACGGCCGTCGCCGACGAGATGGACCGGTTAGTGACGGAGGTGGCTCTCGAGTTGGCGCCTGTTCTTGATGTCGATGCCACCCTCCTCCTCGATGCCTTACAGTCAGGGCTGGCGGCCAGTGGCAGTGACGTGGCGAGTCGGGCGGTGGCGCTTGGGGACGGCGAGGCGAGCGATCGAATGGCGACGGTAGCGGGCCTGGCACTCTCGGACGACCGCCCGGCCAGCTACGATGCGGCACCCGAAACCTGGCCTGGGATGGTTGTCTCCGTCGTTCGGCCGACGATCGATCGACGTGTCGGGAATGCAAGCGTGACCGTCGCTTCCTCGCAGCTCGAGGCCCTCGACGGGGCCGTCCGATCGGCCGTGAACGAGACGGCGACGCGGGTCATCTCGGACCGTCTGTCCGGCAACGACAGCCGGCTCGCGGATGTCTGGCTCAACACGAGCGTGAACGCGAGTCCCAACCGAATACCGGCGGGGCTCCCCATCCTTCCCGTCCCTGGCTACTGGGCCGTGACCGCGAACGTCTGGGATATCGACGTAAGTGGCCAGTACCGGCGGTTCGAGCTCCGGTCGAGGGTCGGGCCCACGGCCGGCCCAGGCGGACTGACCTACGTGCGAGAGCGGCAACCGGTGACAGTCACGATCAACGGGACGGTTCACCACCTCGGATGGACCGATCCGGTCGATTTCGACGGGGGGACGACCGTAGTCGTCGTGGTCCCACCCGGTGGCATTGGGGTCGGTGATCGGACGGGCGACCGAACCAGATGTTCGCCGTCATTCCCGGAGGTCGGTCGTGTTGATAACGCCATGACCTCGTGCTAGCCACTGGTCACAACCCTCAAGCGCCCGTCGTCCCTCGGTCCAGATAGGATGATCTTCGAGCAGCGGTTGAGCGTCCCCGGGACCCCCGAGACACTCCTCGATGAGTACAGGCGGGCGCTCGCGGCCATCGTGGAGGAGGTCGGCCTCGAGGCCGCAGCAGAGGAAACCGACACCGAGGTGGCCACGCTTCGGACACTCGTTAACGGCGACAGCCCAACTCTCTCGCTCGAGCAGGCGGCCGCCATTCAGGCCCTCGAGGACGGCCAGCCCGACGCCGAGACACTCGCCCAGGTTGCCACCGAAACGCTCCTCCTCGGGATGTCCTCGGCGGTCCTTGACGTCGAGACCCTGGCCAGCGAGCTGCCGATCGACCTCGAGCCCAAGGAGATCCAGCAGCGCCTCGAGCGCCGCGCACCGATGACTCTCGCGGAGTACGCCCACCTCGAGCATACAATCGTCGAACGGATGCCCTAGCCAAATCTTCATAGGTTCTGCCCCTGACGGATCAGACAGTGAATCCAGCGGCTGACGACTCTGAGCCAGCCGAACTCGAGCCGTCGGCCCGGGACGTCCTCGAGGCAGTCGAGATCGATCCGGGCGCCGTACTCGAGGGGGAGGTCTCCTATCGCGACCTCGTTGACGCCGGAGTGGCGGCTGCAGACGCTGACGCCCTCCGACGCCAGCACTCGCTTGCGTGGACGTTCGAAGCCGGCGAGGAACTCGCCGAGCGATCCGATGGGGTCAGTGGCCTCGATGCCGCAGAGCGCGAGTGGGTCCGGGCGAGCGCGGACGGGAGCTGGGAGGACCTCGATCCACCACCCGAGGTTGACTCGACCGACCCGACACCGAGACCCGTTCCAAGACCGACTCCGGTGACCCGGGTCGCCGGCATCGGCGAGGAGACGGCGGCCACGCTGGCCGAGGCCGGGATCACCTCGCTCGAGCGGCTGGCGACTATCGACGCCACCCAAATCGCGACCCTCCTCGACCTGGACATCCGCCACGTCAGAACGTGGCGACACGCGGCCAGAGACGCCCTCGAGTAGGGGTACGGGGCGGTTTCGATCACCAGAGATTTATACGGTCCTGTCGCAGTATTGTCCCAATGATACCGATCGACGACTCCCCGATCGTTCGTGATGGCAAGGTTCTCATTCTCGCGATGGATCACGGGCTCGAGCACGGACCGGTGGACTTCGAGGCGGTTCCAGAGAAACTCGATCCTGCCACGGTGTTCGAGACTGCGACCCACGATGCCGTCACGGCGATGGCTGTCCAGAAAGGAGTCGCCGAGGGCTACTATCCCAGCTACGAGGACGACGTCAATCTTCTCGTGAAGCTGAACGGGACCTCGAACCTCTGGATGGGCGAGCCGGACAGTCCCGTGAACTGTTCGGTCGATTACGCAGCAGAGATCGGTGCCGACGCTGTTGGCTTTACCGTCTATAGCGGCTCGAACCACGAGGTGGAGATGTTCGAGGAGTTCCGTGCGATCCACGAGCGAGCTCGCGAGTACGATCTGCCCGTCGTCATGTGGTCCTACCCCCGGGGACAGGGACTGAAGAACGACACGAAGCCAGGGGTCATTTCGTATGCGACCCGGATTGCCCTCGAGATCGGGGCCGACGTGGCCAAGGTGAAGTATCCAGGGAGCGAGGACGCGATGGCCTACGCCTGCCAGGCGGCCGGTGACATGAAGGTCGTCATGAGCGGGGGCTCGAAGACTTCCGATCGGGCCTTCCTCTCGACCGTCGAATCGGCCGTCGGCGCCGGGGCATCGGGGCTCGCCGTCGGGCGTAACATCTGGCAGCGCGAGGATCCCACGGCCATCCTCGATGCACTCGAGCAGGTCATCTACAATGGCGAGACCGCCTCCGTTGCCCTCGAGGGATGAGCGATCCGATCGAGGCCGTCATCGACCGCGTCGGTCGGACCGCCACGGAGATCAGACAGGGGCTGGTGGGCCGCCGGGGCACTGTCGATGGGGCCAATCCCAGCGGGGAGCAACAGGCCGAGGCAGACGTTTGGGCCGACGAGCTGCTCGCCGAGCGTCTGGGCTCGATCGACGGTATCGGGCAGTACGCCAGCGAGGAGCGAGAGGCGATCGTGGAGTGCGGGGCCAGCCCTGCCGAGACCGACGCCCTCGCGGTCGCGGTCGACCCACTCGATGGCTCCTCGAATCTTCAGTCGAACAACGCCATGGGGACCATCGTTGGGATCTACGACGACGCATTGCCGGCGGTCGGGACGGACCTCGTGGCCGCCATGTACGTCCTTTACGGGCCGATCACGACGGCCATGGTGGCGAGAGACGGTACCGTTACGGAGTACGAACTCTCCGGTGGCGAGCGGACGGTCGTCCAGGAGTCCGTGACGGTGGGGTCGGATCCGGTCGTCTACGGGTTCGGTGGCCGGGTGCCCGACTGGACGCCGGCGTTTACCGACTATGCGAGGACCATCGAATCGGAGCTGAAACTGCGCTACGGTGGCGCGTTCATCGGAGACGTCAACCAGGTACTCACCTATGGGGGAATATTCGCCTATCCGGCTCTCGAGTCCCACCCCGAGGGCAAGCTCCGCCTCCAGTTCGAGGCCAATCCCGTCGGGTATATCGTTGAGTCCGCCGGGGGTCGAGCCTCAGATGGCACCCAGTCATTGCTGGAGGTCGAGCCGACCGACCTCCACCAGCGAACGCCGGTCCACGTGGGTACCGATGAGTTGATCGAACGGCTCGAGGCCACCCTCGGGGACTAATATGTTAGTTTGGCTAAGTGTCTCCGCGAAACTCATCTGTGTGGTCTTTGACGAATGCACGCATTCCTCGAGGGTGTCGGCCGAGGAGGGTTCGGCTGTCGTCGGTCACGCGGGCAGCTAATCCGAGGCGTGCCGTGGTGTAGATGCCACATATGAGCACAATGAACGCCAGTCGTTTCCCCTGGCTGTGCATCCGTCGCGCGAACGCCAACAGGGATGGATTCGGATAGCTGATTGACCGATCTAGGACGTCGCTGAAGACGGTGGCTACCTCCGCATAGTCCAGTGCTTCGGGTCCTGTAAGGTCGTAGGCATTAGTTTCGTGCCCGGACTCGGTCAACACGATTGCTGCTGCCTCAGCGACATCTCGTGCGTCAACGAAACTGGTCTTCCCGTCCCCGGCTGGCACGAAGACCTCGTTGTGTTCGACGATGTCTCGACGATGGACCTCGAGGAGGTTCTGCATGAAAAACGACGCTCTCAGCAGCGTGTAGTCCATCTCTGTTGCCCTGATTCGTTTCTCGATCCAGTGATGTGGGACGAGGACGTTCTTTTCTGCACCGATTGTCGAAAGGTAGGCAATACGGGCGACGCCCACTCGGTCCGCAGCCTCGACGAACGATCCGATGGCTGATTTGTCCACAACTGGAGGCCGAATGAGGAAGATCCCATCGACATCTGTCAGCGCACGACCCCAGGTTTCGGGCTTCACAAAATCGAACTCGAGAACTTCTCCGGCGGCTGCGATCTCGTCCGAGATCGTTTCGGGGTCGCGAACACCAATCGTGATGGTGGCGTCGCGGGCTGAAAGGGCGGCGACGACGTGCTGACCGACAGTCCCAGTTGCTCCGGTGACGAGTATCGACTCTGTCACTGTTCGGCCCTCCAGTAGCGGAGCACCCAGACCGACACCCCTGCCACGACTACGTGCATCGCCATAAGGACGACAACGGCAAGCGGGGTCGCAGCTGGATCGATAGCGAGCAACGCGATGTCGGGGAGGAACGAGAGGAGTAACACGCCAGCGGCCACCCGCACAAACATTCGATCAGCATTACTGACGAACCGACCGAGAAGCCAGTAGACGGCTGTTGCCCCACCTGCTCCGAGCGCCGACAGGACCGCAACGGGCGGAATGGTCAACGCGCGGAACGCAGGGGCAATGTCGAAAACGTCCACGCCAAGCACGAGTGCCACGTTGGCGAGTACAGCGAGCAGGACTGCGAGCCCACCCCGAACCGCGACGGATGGTGACCGGGGAGTAGTGTGTAGCAAGTTCGTCATGCATCGGCGACCTTCGGCATCTCGCGGACGTACAGGACATCTTCGAGACAGTCGAGAATGAACTCGGCGACGTTCTCCCGAGCGGCCGTATCTCGTATTCCGAGCGAGAGATCCATTCCGTGATGGAATTCGCCTGTATGGGCGCCCTCGGTAAGACGAGGCCCGCGAACGACCGTCCATTGGATGTCGCTGGCCTTGACGTAGGTCGACCTGATCACTGGCATCTTCGAGGACTGAAGGCGCTAGAACCTTCAGCAAGACACCCATTATTCGTCCACCGAAACTCACCGATTCGCCGTCCTCACGAACGCCCGCACCGACCAACGTCACGAACCGCTCAACGCCGTGTTGATTCATCGCAGAAAGAATGTGTCGGCCGGCTTCCGTTAGTAGGTCATCCGGTCCATTGGACGTCTGGGCGAGTACGCTGACAACGGCATCGACAGGGGTTCCGTCTCCAGCGATCGCCCGTTCGACAGCCTCACCGGTGTATGCGTCACCTTCGACTATACTGACCCGGTCGTCACTCCGAAGTGTGGATGCCAGGCCAGTTGGATCCCGGACGAAGCACACCACCTCGTGGCCACGCTGAATTGCCTGTTCGACCAGTGGGTGGCCGGTCCGGCCGGTTGCACCGAATACTGCGATTCGCATAAGCGAAATACCATCTCAGAGAGTATATACTTGCAACTTCGAAGTTTCGAAGTTTTGGACACTAAGACACAGTATAACCAAAGATACAAAGACACAAGTGTGGATATTCAAACACCCATGTCCGGACCGAGCGATCCGCCCACAATTCCTGATCTGAGTGCGGGATTGTCCCGTGAGCAAGCGATTGCCCTCCGTGAATCATTCGACCCCGAGGAACAGGATCGCATCAGCCAGACGGTCGCAGAACTGCTCGATCTGCTCGGGAAGACCCACACGATGGCGATTCTGAGTGCGTTCGCATTTGCCGACGGACCGCTTCGATTCAGCGACCTCGAAACCGATCTCGACGTCGCACCGAACACGCTTTCGACGCGATTGCAGGACTTGACAGAAGCAGGACTGCTCGACCGTAATGCCTACGACGAAGTCCCACCTCGTGTAGAGTACACGCCGACGGAGAAGGCGGAATCGCTGTTTCCAGTATTCGCCCACCTCCACCACTGGGCGATCGAGTACGACTTCTGATTTCGATGGTTCTCGCCCTCATGTCAGTGAATTAATCGACCTGTCGGTCGATGATTGATACAGTCAATAGTAGTGTCTGGTGCAACCGATAGGGAGTAGTATCGACCACAAAGGTATCCGGCTGGGGAGCCAAAACCAGAGGATGGCAGATGATAAGCGCGGTCGAGACAAGCAAGCACACGACGCTGACAAACGCCAGCGAGAGCGGGAGATTGCCACAGAACTGGAACGCGAGGACGAAATAGAGCCACCGCTGGACGTGGAGAACGTTGACGATTTTACGGCTGAACTAGAAGAGCTGCCATTCCCGGCTACGGGGACGGAGGTCGTCGCGGTGATCGGTGATCATGAGATTGATTCGGGTGAGGGGAGCTATCGCATCGAGGAACTCGTGCCGGAGACAGACGAGGAGACGTTCGATTCTCCAGCGGCCGTCCGGGTGCAGGTTCAGCGCCCGACGGTTGCCGCGGCAATGAAACGGGTTGTGGAGGCCAGCAACTCCTTTCGAAATGCGGAGTTCAGTTGGACACAGCGCAAGGCGTACGAGAAGACCTTTCAGGAACTCAAAGCGATCGACGCCGATGATGACGATGAGGGTATCCAGGTCATCACCGACTGGATCGTCGAGCGAATCCATGACAAAGAAACGCTCCCGACGTCCCGGGCAGTGCGCCGAGAAGCGGCGAAGTTCTGTCGGGCGAACGGATATCAGGTCCGAAGCGATGAGTGGCTCGGGATATAGTCTGGGATAATAAGCGACCGTTGCAATGGTGTCGTCAAACTCCTAGCATGACCGATACGCGCCTTCTGGAATGTTCTCTTGCGAGAGGCGTCTCATTTCGTTTTGTTTGGAACTGCTATGGGCTTTATTGTGTCAGCAGAGAAACTACTGGTATGGTGCTCGATATATCGGTCCCGAAACCACCAGACATCTCGAACCGAGGAATGCCCAACGAGTTCGAGTGGCAAGAAGAGCACGCTGGATCAGAGGACTTCTACCGCGAGGACATCGAAGACCTGCTTGAGGAGGGGGCGTGGAAGGAGGGATTCAACGAGTGGACCGAGCACACGAATCTCGATGAAGAACACGCGCAGCTCGTCAGCGACCTCGGTCTGTTCCGGGCATTCGACTTCTACTGGGATCCAACCGAAGATCGCCTTCGATTCAACTCCCCGACGATGCCGGACGACTGGCAGACGGAAGATGTGTCTGACTCGTTCGATTCGAGCACGGTTTCAATGATCGACGGGGAGCTGGCTGAACTCGGCCGAGCGGTACAGGAGGTATTGAGGGACTATCTGGAACGGAACGACGAAATGTCCGACTTTGGGTGGGGTGAGGAATCGTACGGCGAAAGCGAGGATTGAGCTCCTCTCAAACCTGCATTCGAGGTTTTGTGCAGTTCATCAGCTATCCCATGCCTGAGGGTAGTTTGTGCACAGAAAATCTTGGTAGCTCGGGAATCGCACCTGCTTCTCGATTGCAGCCGAGTTGATCACCGAGGGGTCCAGCAACTTAACGGCACAACTGGTGCAGGCGTATCGTATTCAGCACTCCGGCACCGAGCGTGAACGTCTTCGTGATTTCACGGAGACGGTGCTCACTCCCAGGCATCGGTGGGCGTATACCTGGTCGGTCGACGTCCACCCCTGCCATTTTCTCCGCGTTCAGGAAGGGAAAACGGTATTTCCCCACCACGCACAGCCCAAGCCATGAAGGTCACCATCGGGGCCGACGCGACGGACGAGGAGGCCTCCGTCATCGCCTCGGCACTCGCCGACCATATTGGCGAGACGGTCGAGGTCTACGTCGGAACCGCCGAGGAGCCATCCGCCGTCCACGAACTCGAAGATGCGGACGACTCGCCGCCGGTGGCGGCAACGGGCTCGAGCGAACGGGAGGACCGTCTCCTCCAGGAGATCGCGGCGATTCACGAGGGCGGGCCAGAAAAATATCGAGAGCAGCTTCCCGAGGAGGACAAGCTGTTCGTCCGCGACCGGCTCGATCTCTGGTTCGAAGGTGGTGACAATGCCTTCCTCTTCGAGGACGGGACCTTTGCGGAGTTCGACGCCGATGACAAACTACCCGCTGACGGACTGATCACTGGCGGTGCCAGCTTCGAGGGCCGCGATGTCCACTTCATGGCCAACGACTACACCGTCAAGCGTGGCAGCATGGCGGCCAAGGGGGTCGAGAAGTTCCTCCGGATGCAACAGCGGGCCCTGAAGACCGGCCAGCCCGTCCTCTATCTGATGGACTCTTCGGGTGGCCGGATCGACCAGCAGACGGGCTTTTTCGCCAACCGAGAGGGGATCGGCAAGTTCTACTACAATCACTCGATGCTCTCCGGGCGGGTCCCCCAGATCTGCGTCCTCTACGGGCCCTGTATCGCAGGGGCCGCGTACACCCCGGTTTTCGCCGATTTCACGGTGATGGTCGAGGGGATGTCCGCCATGGCGATCGCCTCTCCGCGGATGGTCCAGATGGTGACCGGCGAGGATATCGACCTCGAGACGCTGGGTGGCCCGGCCGTCCACGCCCGCGAGTCCGGTTCGGCCGATCTGGTCGCCCGTGACGAGGAGCACGCCCGCGAGCTCGTGGCCACGCTCATCGGCTACCTGCCGAACAACGCCAACGAGCAACCGCCCCAAACCCCGGGACAGCCCCCGGCCCACTCACCGGCCGACATCGACGAACTCATCCCCCAGGCGCCCAACCGGGGCTACGACATGACCGACCTGATCGAGCGCGTCGTCGACGCCGGCTCGATGCTGGAACTCCGCCCGAGTACGGCCAGGAGATCATCACCGCGTTCGCCCGGATCGACGGGCGGCCGATCGCGATCATCGCGAACCAGCCGGCCCACCGGGCCGGGGCGATCTTCCCCGACTCCGCCAGGAAGGCCGCGGAGTTCATCTGGACCGCCGATGCGTTCAACATTCCGCTGCTGTATCTCTGTGACACGCCGGGGTTCATGGCCGGCTCACAGGTCGAGAAAGAGGGCATCCTCGAGGCCGGCAAGAAGATGATCTACGCGACATCCTCGGCGACGGTGCCAAAACAGACCGTGGTCGTCAGGAAGGCCTACGGCGCCGGCATCTACGCGATGGCCGGCCCGGCCTTCGACCCCGAGAGCACGCTCGCGCTCCCCTCGGGAGAGATCGCCATCATGGGCCCGGAGGCAGCCATCAATGCCGTCTATGCCAGGAAGCTCGCGGCGATCGACGACCCGGACGAGCGGGCCGCGACCGAAGCAGGACCTTCGCGAGGAGTATCGCGAGGACATTGACGTCCACCGGATGGCCAGCGAGGTCGTCATCGACGAGATCGTGCCACCGAGTACGCTCCGTGAGGAACTTGCCACGCGGTTCGACTTCTACGCCGATCTCGAGAAGTCCGTTCCCTCGAAGAAACACGGGACGATCCTGTAGCCGGCACCGACTGTATGGGGTGCTTATTCGGTGACTGACGAGGCTACCGGTCGCATTACAATGCCACCCTCGCTGGTCGCTCGGCCATGGTCTGGTGGCGCGGCCATGACAGGGGTGGCTCGATGTGAGTACCGATCACGTCGAGGGCATCGAGCAGCTGCTGGACGGCCTGCTCGCGATGAACGGCCTCGAGGGGACCCTGTGGCTCCTCGTTGCCGTCTCACTCGTCGGTGACGTCTCGACGACGTTCGTCGGGCTACACATCGGCTTTGCCGAGGGCAACCCGGTCGCCCGATCGGTGATCGACTCGTGGGGTCTCGTCGGGATGCTCGGGTTGAAGCTCGTGGCAGTGGCCGTCGCCCTGGCAATGCGGCCGGCGATGCCCCCCGAATTCCGGGCGCTCATTCCCGCCGCGCTGGCACTCACCTGGTTCGGGGCCGTCGCCATCAATCTCTACATGCTCTCGAGCGTGGTTTAGGCACTCTCGCGCTTCAGCGAGAGGATCGTCCGTTCGAGGGAACAGACCACCTCGTCGTCCTGATTGCAGATCTCGACAGCCATCGTGACGATCCCTCGCTCACCGTCGGAGGTCTCTCGCTTGTCCGTGACCGTCGAGCGGGCGTGAATGGTATCGCCGTGGAAGACCGGCTGGGGGTGTTCGACGTCGTCGTACGAGAGGTTGGCGACGATGGTCCCGTCGGTCGTCTCGGGGATGGTGATGCCCACGCCCAGGGACATGGTGTAGAGGCCGTTGACCAGTCGATCGCCGAACTGGGTATCCGCGGCGAACTCGGCGTCGAGGTGTAGGGGCTGCTGGTTCATCGTCATGTCACAGAAGCGCTGGTTGTCGCTCTCCGAGATGGTCCGCCGTCGCTCGTGCTCGATCGTCTCGCCTACCTCGAAGTCCTCGTAGTACAGGCCGGTCATGATCCGGCCAACGGCGAGCGGAGTCAAAAGGGCACCGTCGGCCAACCGTTAAGGGTCGTCGCTCGGATTCGGTACCATGACCGAGCAACCTATTCGGCCCGACGGGATCGGGGAGGAGTCGATGCTCGAGACGGCCCAGCGACAACTCGAGGAGGCGGCAGGGCACCTGGATCTCCCTGCGGGCATCTTGCGCAGACTTCGAGAGCCGAATGCGGTCTACCGGGTCTCGATTCCGCTCAATCGTGACGATGGGGAGACCGAGATTATGACCGGCTACCGCGCCCATCACGACAACGTTCGGGGGCCGTACAAGGGCGGACTCCGCTACCATCCGGGTGTCAGCGAAAACGAGGTGATCGGGCTCGCCATGTGGATGACCTGGAAGTGTGCAGTCATGGATCTGCCATTCGGGGGAGGCAAGGGGGGCGTCATCGTCAACCCGAAGGACCTCAGTGCCGACGAAAGAGGGGCTCACCAGACGCTTCGCAGAGGAACTCCGACCGGTGATCGGGCCGATGAAGGACATTCCGGCCCCCGACATGGGAACTGACGCACAGACCATGGCCTGGTTTATGGACGCATACTCCATGCAGGAGGGAGAGACCCAGCCCGGGGTCGTGACCGGGAAACCACCCATTGTTGGTGGGTCAGCCGGCCGGGATCAGGCTCCTGGTCGGAGCGTCGGCATCGTCACCAGAGACACTCTCGCCCACTACGATCGATCATTGGAGGGCACCACCGTGGCGGTACAGGGGTTTGGTAGTGTGGGGGCCAACGCCGCTCGATATCTGGACGATCGAGGTGCTACCGTCGTCGCGCTTTCGGATGTCGAGGGAGCGATCTACGATCCGGACGGGATCGATACGCAGGCGGTCGAAGACCACGCAACTGAGCCCGGCCGCGTTAGCTCGTTCGGCTCACCGAACCAACTGAGCAACGATGAGCTGCTGACCCTGGATGTGGACGTCCTCATTCCGGCGGCGGTCGGGAACGTCCTCACCGCTGAGAACGCGGATGATATCGCTGCTGACATCGTGGTGGAGGGGGCGAACGGTCCGACGACCACAGCCGCCGATCGCATTCTGACCGAGCGGGACATTCCCGTGATCCCCGACGTTATCGCCAACGCTGGTGGTGTAACAGTCTCGTACTTCGAGTGGCTCCAGGGCCTCAACCGGCGACGTTGGTCGCTCGAGCGTGTCAACGATGAACTCGAGTCAGAGATGAGCCGAGCCTGGGCAGCCATTCGAGAGGAGCGGGAGGATCGGTCGGTCTCCTGGCGTGAGGCAACATACATCGTTGCACTTGAACGAGTGGCCGGGGCCCATGAGGCACGTGGGCTCTGGCCGTAGGGGGTAGATTCACGGTCCCGGTCGGACGAGTTAGCCGCATGGTCCGACGGAGTCTCCTGTTTGCCCCCGGTGACCGGCCAGCACTCTGTCGCAAAGCAGCGGCTGCTGGGGCCGACACAGCGGTGTATGACCTCGAGGATGCCGTCACGCCGGATGCGAAAGAATCGGCCAGAACGGCCATCCACGACCTGCTGACCGATCCCTCGTTCGACCCCGACTGCGAGATCGCGGTCCGAGTCAACACGGGTCCGACCGGCGAGGCTCGATCTCGAGACCCTCGCGAGCGCCGAGTGTCTCGATGCGATCATGATCCCAAAGGTGGGCAGTGTCTAAGACCATCGAGCAGGTAGCGTCTACCCTCCGAGACCTTGGCCAGCCCCGGCCACTGCTCGCGCTCATCGAGAGTGCCGCTGGCGTTCAAGCGGCGCCGGCAATCGCGGCCCACGAGGCCACAGACGCGATCATCTTCGGGGCCGAGGATCTCGCGGCCGACATCGGGGCGACGCGGACCAGATCCGGGACGGAGGTCACCTACGCCCGCCAGCGGGTCGTCATCGCGGCGGGAGCCGCCGAGTGCGATGCGATCGATACGATCGTCGCGGATTTCGGTGACGAGGAGCGGCTTCGGGCGGATGCAGCGACGGCCGTCCAGTACGGCTTCGACGGGAAGCTCGCGATTCATCCCGACCAGGTCGGCCCGATCAACGAGGCGTTCACACCCGACGAATCGGCCGTTTCCTGGGCAAAGAAGGTTGTCGAGGCCAGCGACGCGGCCGACAGTGGTGTGTTCGAGGTCGATGGCGAGATGATCGACGCGCCGCTGATTGCCCAGGCAGCGCAGATTCTCGAGCGAGCCCGTGCCGCCCGGGACTAGCCGAGTCGTTCGTCGAGGATGAGACGTGTCTTCGTACTGACCACTTCCTGTTGCTCGCGCGCTCGAGTGATGAGGTCGTTCACGCCACTGGTGTCGACGACGTCGATGACGAGCACGATATCCTCGTCCCCGGAGACCATCCAGACGAAATCAACTTCCTCCCAGTCGGCCATTCGATCCGCGACGGCCTTCGTGTCGACGTCGACATCGACGCCGATCTCGAGCATCGCCTTGACGTTCCCCGTCCGTGTCGAGACAGTAAAGCGCTCGATGATGTCGTCGTCGGTCATCCGCTCAACGCGGTTCCGGACCGTTCCCTCGCTCGGTGCCGACCCGCTCGGCGATCTCCGTGTAGGGTGTCCGGGCATCGCGACGGAGGATCTGCAGAATCTGGCGGTCCAGTTCGTCCATTGAGGGATGATCGTTGGATCGATGGGGACTTGACCGTTACGAAATTCGTAATTGAGCTTCGAAGATAACACTTATTGTGGTCAGAACGATACGCATCTCGTAATGCATACTGCCTACGTCGCACTCGAGGGCGGCCAGGTGATCGAGGGCCGCGGTCGTGCACCCGGCACGGCCCACGGGGAACTCGTCTTCACCACGGCCTACACCGGCTACGAGGAAAGTCTGACCGATCCATCCTACGAGGAGCAGGTACTCACCTTCTCGTATCCGCTGATTGGGAACTACGGGGTGCGCTCCGAACGGTTCGAATCAGACCGCATCCATCCCAGGGCTGTCCTGGCTCGAGAGCTCACCGAGGACGTCAGCGAGTGGCTGACGGACGAGGGCGTTCCGGCACTGGATCACCTCGATACCCGCGATATCGTGACCGACATCCGTGACGAGCGGCGCGATGAAGTCTGGAATCGCCGTTGGCGAGGACGTGACACCCGAGGACGCGCTGGCGGAACTCGAGGCCTGCCCGGCGATGAGCGACCACACCGACATCGGGGCCCAGGTGAGTGTGGCCGACACGACTGTCCACGGGGAATCCAACAGCGGGGCGACCGTTGCCCTGGTCGACTGCGGGGTCAAGGGATCGATCATCTCGTCGCTGCTGGAGCGCGATGCGACGGTCCACGTCCTGCCCCACGATGCGACACCGGCCGAGATGGAGTCGATCGATCCCGACCTCGTGTTCATCTCGAACGGGCCTGGTGATCCGGCAACGTACACGGCGGCGATCGATCTGGTCGAGACCGTCGTCGACGAGCGGCCCGTGGCGGGCATCTGTCTCGGCCAGCAGATCGTCTCGCTCGCAATGGGGGGCTCGACGGAGAAGATGACCTTCGGCCACCGTGGCGTGAACCAGCCGGTGCTGGACCTCGAGAGCAGTCGGGTCGTCATGACGACACAGAATCACGGCTACTCGGTTGCCGAGCCGGGCGATCGACTCGCAGTCTCGCAGATCAACGTCAACGACGACACCCCGGAGGGACTGGTCGGCGAGGACTGCCCGGTCATCACCCGCCAGTACCACCCGGAGGCCAATCCCGGCCCACACGACACGCTCGACTTCTTCGATGACGTCCTTTCGATGGCAGACACCCAGGCGACCCCGCCGGCGGCGGACTGATCGGGAGGCCCACCCGTTCTCATGTGAGCAGGCGAACATTTAGGCATCTCTCCGTCCAACGACAGCGACGATGGCACCCAGTCGGCTCCTTGTCCCGGTCGCGAATCCGGAGACAGCCGACCGGCTCATGGACACCGCCGCTGATATCGCGCTGGACCGAGACCTCGGTGTCCTCGTCCTCACCGTCGTGGAGGTCCCGAGACAGCTTCCCCTGTCGGCAGCCCGGGAGCAACTCGACACCAGCCAGTCCGAACGAGTCCTCGAGCATGCCGTCGACCGGGCCGTCGAGCGGGGAGTTGGGGTCACTGGCCAAATCAGATTCGGCCGGGATGTCGCACGGAGTATCTGCACGGTGGCAGCATCGGAGTCCATCGAAGCGCTCCTGCTGGGCTGGCGGCAGCGTCCCGTCGACGGGATATCGTTCTGGGAAGTCACCTCGACGCGACTACTCACAACGGCCCCCAGTGACGTCATCGTCAAGCGAATCGACCGAGAATCGGCTGCAATCGAGTCGGTGCTGGTCCCGATCGCCGGCGGGCCGAATACCGAATATGCGGCCGGAATCGCGGGATCAATCGCCCGGGCTCGAAACGCCGATGTCGAGTTGCTGTCAATCGTCGATAGCGAGTCGGCCCTCTCGACCGGCCGGGAGCTGCTCGAGACGTCGACACCGGCTGTGGGGCCGGTTCGATCGGTCACCGAGACGGTCCTCGTCCGGCCCGGTCGTGAACACGATAGTCCGCCGATCTGGAGCGCACGATCTGACCATTCTCGGGGCCGCTGGTGATGGGCTGTTTCGGCGGACACTTGTGGGAACACTGCCAGAACAGATCGCCCGCGACGCCGATGGCGCAGTACTCATGGTGAAACGACAACCAGGTCGCCCTCAGACGCTTATCAGGCGGCTCGGTTCGAGGGCTGTCTCGGGCAAGACAGGCGCTCACCCGGAACTGATGAAGGACCCGTGACTGAGACAGTACAGTATCGAGACCCACTCGAGGGCTAACCCGACAACAACGAAGAGAACGTCAGCCTACTCGCGAGAACACAGTAGCCAATCCCGATCGTGAGCAACACCAGCGACCAGCAGGAGACAGCGCCGTTCCGCCGTGTAATCCACCCACTATCTTCCCACGGTTGGCCAGTAAGTAGTCCACCGGCTACAGTGACCCGATTCGACTGGCTATCGAGAAGGTCATGCTATTTATCCTTTCACTCGAAACGCCTGACCTGTGAACGTCGAGATTCCACGTCGTGGCGTTATCGCGCTGACGCTCGCGGTCAGCGTCGGTGCACTGGCGTCGTCTGAAACCGCTCGCGATCTGCTGGATGCCTTTGCGCCGCTTTCGGGCCGAACCTGGGGACGTGCCGGAGCGACACTCCCCGATACGATCTCCAGTCCCTATGGTGCGGCCACCCTGCACCGAGATGAGGAGGGCATTCCCCAGATTGAGGCGGAGGATCCGGCGGCTGCCTACTATGCAGTCGGCTATGTCCAGGCGTTCGACCGCCTGTTCGGCATGGATCTCCAGCGCCGGATCATGCGGGGAACGCTCTCCGAGGTTGTCGGCGAGCGGTCCGGCGTCGTCGAGGACGATATTTTCTACGCCAAGATGGACTTCGCGGAGGCAGCCAGTGCGGCAAAGCGCCGAAACGAGGGGACCGAAGTGGAGCCGATTGCCAGGGCCTACGTCGAGGGTGTCAACGATGCGATCGAGAACGAGCCCCTGCCCATCGAGTTCGGCGTCCTCGATTTCGAGCCAGCCGAGTGGACGCTCGAGGACTCGATGCTCGTCGCGTTGAACATCAGCTGGTTTCTTAACGGCAATTTCGATGGCTTCAGCGACAACAGCGACGTCCAGGAGGCCCTCGGTTCGGCTGTCTACAATGAGCTGCACCCGGAGCCGTTCTCCCATGACTATCCGATCATTCGCGAGGGGATGGATGCGGGCGGCGTTGCCTGGAGCGAAGACAGTCCGTTCGATCCCTCGAGCGAGACTGATGACTCCAGTGGGCTGTCGACCGAGCTGGCCAGCTATCTCAAGCGCTTCGAACCACCCGAGAGCTTTGGCTCGAACAGCTGGGTCGTTTCGGCGAGCATACCGAGAGTGGCCGTCCGATCGTCGCCAACGACCCGCACCTCCTGTTGATGGTCCCGCCACTGCTGTACGAACAGCACGTCCTCACCCCCGAGGCGAATGTTCGCGGCTTTTCGTTCCCCGGCATACCGTTTGCCGTCTTCGGGGCCAACGAGTACGGGGCCTGGGGCTTTACGAGCGAGTCACCGGATGTCCTCGATCTGTACTCCTACGAGTTCGACGAGAGCGGCGATCGCTATCGGTACAAGGGGGAGTGGCGGGAGATCGAGCGAGAGACCCGGGAACTGGAGGTAGCCGGTGGAGAAACGCGCACGATATCGATCGAGAAGACCGTTCACGGGTCGCTCCTCGAGCGGAACGGCCAGCGCGTTGGAGTCGCCTGGACCGGGTTCGGTGGGTCGCGGTCGGTCAGGGCAATGTACGACATCACGCGGAGCGAGTCTGTCGATGACATCCTCGAGGCCCTCGAGTTCATGGATATACCGTCGGCGGCATTCGTCTATGCCGACCGGGACGAACCAATATTCTACCAGACAGGCAAGGTGCCGATTCGTCGAACACCCGAGGGTGAGATTGTCTCTGGCGATCGCGTCTTCGATGGATCGACACCGGAGGCCGAGTGGCCCGGCTACGAGGCCTTTGGTGAAACTGACTGGGATGGCCCCGGGTTCGTTCCCGTCGATGAGATGCCCCACGTCAGGGACCCATCGATCCTCGCGACGGCCAACCAGGGCGTCGTCGAAGAGCCGTTGTACCCCCTTGGCTTGAGCAGCGGGATACCCGACCGCGCCAAACGCATCTGGGACACCCTCGAGGCAGCCGCCGAGGCTGGCGAGACGATGGACCTTGAGTTCCACGAGGCGATCATGACCGACGCGCAGGACGAGCGAGCTGCCATTGCGGTGCCGGCTATTGTGGGCGCGATCGACGAACGCGGCCGCGATGATCTCGCCGATGTGCGTGCGGACCTGTCGTCCTGGGACTACCGGATGGTTCCCGAATCCTCCGCCGCCCTCGTCTTCGATCGCTGGATGAACTACTATCCACGGCTGGCGGTCGAGGATGTCTACGAGGCGGCCGGTCTCGAGCCGAGCGCTCCGAGCGGGTGGGTGGCGATCAATCTGCCAGCTCGATAGCCCTGTCTTCGTCGATCGCAGTCGGGCTGAACTGATCGTGACCGCACTCGACGATGCCCTGGCCGAGATCGACGACGAAGGCTGGTCGGTCTACGGTGACTGGAATACCACGCGTAACGTGACACACCCGTTCGGCGGCCAGCTGCCGTTCCTGAACTACGCCGACGGCCCCATTGCTGGTTCCCGCGGGACACCTCGGGCATTTCGACGATCTACCCGAGGATTCGCCGCTGGGGCGAGCACCCGGATGATCGTCGAGATTGGCGAAGGGGCCTCGGCGATGCTGCCAGGGGGCAATTCGGGCGATTACTTCTCCCCGCACTACGACGATCAGTTCGAGCGCTATCGGGACGGCGAGTTCCGGTCAATGCCACTGACGATCGAGGGCTCGCTCACCACGACGTTCGAACCCGAGTAGCGAGGTCGTGGCGGAAACAGCGCTGGCCGGTCAGGGCCATCGCCATGTTGTGCTCGTCCGCCGCCGTCGATGACGTCCTCGTCGTTGACCGAGCCGCCCGGCTGGACGACGGCCTCGATGCCGGCCTCCGCGGCCACCTCGATGCCGTCCGGGAATGGGAAGAAGGCGTCCGAGGCCATCACCGCTCCTTCGGCGTCCTTGCCCTCGGCATGCTCGTCTGCTTTCATCGCGGCGAGGCGAACGGCGTCCACCCGCGACACCTGGCCCATGCCGATCCCGACCGTCTCGGTGCCCGACGCGAACAGGATACCGTTTGACTTGACGTGTTTGAGCGTCTGCCAGGCAAAGACCATCGTCTCGAGTTCGGCCTCGCTTGGCACCCGCTCGGTGACGACCTCGAGGTCCTCGGTCGCGATCGCCTGGAGGTCACGTTCCTGAACGAGGCGACCGCCGACGATCGGCTTCTCGGTGAAGCGCTCGGTCCGCTCGCCCAGGTGGCCGACGTCGAGGATGCGCAGGTTCTCTTTCTCCCGAAGGGTGTCGAGTGCCGCGTCGGTGTAGCCGGGCGCGACGACGACCTCCTTGAACGAGTCGATGATGGCACTCGGCGGTCGCCGCGGTCACACTCGCGATTGAGGGCGACGATGCCCCCGAAGGCACTCATCGGGTCGGTCGCGAGCGCCCGATCGTAGGCCTCGTGCAACCGTGTCGGCGGTTGCACAGCCCGCCGGATTCGTGTGCTTGATAACCGCCGCGGCGGGGGCGTCGAACTCTTTGATGAGATTCAGTGCGCCGTCGGCGTCGTTGTAGTTGTTGTACGAGAGGGCCTTCGCCCCTGGATTCAGCTGCTCGGCGTGGACCACCGAGGCCTCATCGGCAGTGAAATCGGTATAGACGGCTGCGTCCTGGTGGGGATTTTCTCCGTACCGAAGCCGCGCCAGTCGGTCAGTGCCGGTCACCTGCCGGCCGTGCAGGCCGTTGTCGCTTTCGACATCGTCGTCGATCCTGACTGTGTCTCCCTCGAGGTGGGCGGCGCCTGTGACGAACCACTTGACTGCCCGTGGATAGGCCCGAAACTCGCCCTCGTTGAGGATTCGGGCTTTCAGCGTGTCCCGGGTGTCTCCCTCGTAGACCGGGACCGGCTCCTGGGTGACGATCGGTCCCATGTCGATTTCTTCCTCGATGACCTCTCCCGCCTCGTCGGTCGCGTCCGTGACGACGTGGACGGTACACCCGGAGACGGCAACGCCAGCGTCGAGGGCATCGCCCCAGGCGTCCATCCCGGGAAACGCCGGCAGCAGCGATGGGTGAACGTTCAGTGTCGTCGGAGCGGGCTCGAGGAAGGTATCCGAGAGGATCCGCATGTAGCCGTCGAGACAGACCAGCTCGAAGTCGTATGGGTCCAGTGCCTCGAGCACGGCCCGCTCGTGGGCACGGCGGTCCATGTCATCCTCGAGGGGCACGACCTCCGTTGGGATGTCTCGCTCGGCGGCCGACTCGAGGACCGGCGCATCCTCGTCCATCGTCAGGATGACCGCGAGGTCGGCGCCACCGGGTGCCAGCTCAGCGACATTCAACAGATTGCGCCCCCGGTTGCCGGCCATTCCCGCGATCGTCGTCATGGATGCTCACGGGAGAGCCGGTTACGTAAAGACAGCGGAAATCAGGGTGGGGGATACGTCGGTCGATACGCTTTTTCCGGCCCGTTGTGTCTGGCCAACCAATGACGGACACCGAGGCGCTGTATGCCGTCTCGCCCATCGATGGCCGGTATGCCAGCCGGACCGAGCCCCTCGCCCCGTACGCCAGCGAGGCGGCCCTGATGCGAGCCCGTGTCCGCGTCGAGGTCGAGTACCTCTGTCACCTGGCCGACCTCGAGGCGCTGCCGCTTTCACTCGATGCGGAGACGCGAACCTCGCTTCGATCGCTGTATGAGACATTCGATGCCGACGATGCCCGGGCTGATCAAGCGACCTCGAGGTCTCGGGGCATGGGCCGTACGAGGCGACGAACCACGACGTGAAGGCCGTCGAGTACTTCATCCGGCTGGGCCTGCCGGCGAAGGCGACGCATCGAGCCCTGGATTCACTTCGGCCTGACGAGCGAGGACGTGAACAACCTCGCCCACCGCCTGCTGCTCCGGCGACGCGACGGCCGACGTGATGCTGCCGGCGATCGAGACCGTGGCCGAGCAGCTCACCGATCTCGCCCGGGAGCACCGGGACCTCCCGATGCTCGCCCGGACCCACGGCCAGCCGGCCACACCGACGACGTTCGGCAAGGAGATGGCCGTCTACGCGACGCGGGTGGAACGGGCGAGAGACCGGATCGACGATGCGGCCTCGAGCCTCCGGGCAAACTCGGCGGCGCGAGTGGCACCTACGCGGCCCATCATGCAGCGTACCCAGACGGTCGACTGGCGGGCCGTCGCCCAGGCGGTTCGTCACCGACCTCGGCCTCGACTTCGAGCCACTGACCACCCAGGTCAACCCCTGTGACGACCTGGCCGCGCTCTTCGATGCCTACCGCGGGGTGAACAATGTCCTCCTCGATCTCGATCGAGACATCTGGCTGTACGTCTCCGATCGATACCTCGGCCAGTCGGCGACGGCCGGCGAGACTGGCTCCTCCACGATGCCCCACAAGGTCAATCCGATCGACTTCGAGAACAGCGAGGGCAACCTCTCGAAGGCCATCGTCGGACCTCACCTTCTTAGCGGACTACGTGACGACCTCCCGGCTCCAGCGCGATCTCTCGGACTCGACCGTCAAGCGAACGATCGGGGCCGCCCTCGCCCACTGCCTGATCGCCTACACCAAGACCGCAGACGGCCTCGAGAAGGTTACGCCAAACCCGGAGGCCATGGCGGCCGATCTGGAGGCCAATCCGGCCATCCTCGGCGAGGCGATCCAGACGATCCTCCGCCGTGAGGGACAGGCCGACGCCTACGAGCAGGTCAAGGCCCATACCCGCGGCGAGACGACGACCCTCGAGGATCTCCAGAGCCTCATCGAGACACTCGACGTCGACGAGGCTGTCCGCGATGATCTCCTGGCCCTAACGCCGGCGACCTACGTCGGGCTCGCGAGTGAGCTCGTCGATGAACTGGACAGGGCATAAACTGGCCCCTCGAGCGATACTTTAATCCCCAGTAACGTGGGAGTTACTCGCATACCATGGAGTACCACAAAGGTGAGCGCCTGTCGCACATGGGAGATGTCCTCACGATGGCCGCCGACCGCTATCGGGACAAGACGCTGTTCAATTTTATGGGCAACGAGCAGACCTACGAGGAGACCGAAGCCGAGGCCAACAAAGTCGCCAATGTCCTCGTCGACCAGGGCGTGGAACCGGGTGACCGGGTTGGTCTTTTCATTCCAAACACCACGCAGTTTCCAGCGGCCTACTTCGGGGCGATCAAGGCCGGCGCCGTGGCCACGCCGCTGAATCTTCGGATGGACCCCGAGACGCTGGTCTATGTCGTCAAGGACGCCGGGATCGACGTCATCGTTGCATCGGCCTTCCTGCCAGATGAGGCCAAGCAGCTGGCTGAAGCGGCGGATGTCGAGACGCTGTTGCTGCCGGGCGTGAGCGACGAGGAGAAGGGGATCGTCAACTACTCGCATGCGACGATGGAGGCCGACGATCAGTTCGCAACCGTCGAGCGGGATCCAGACGATATCGCTGCGCAGCCGTACACCAGCGGGACGACGGGCCGCCCGAAGGGCGTGTTGCTCAGTCACCGGAATCTGCTGTCGGCCATCGAGAGCTTCTCGAAGAGCGGTATTTCGGCGGATGCCGATGACACGCTCGTGCTCGTGCTCCCGATGTTCCACGTGTACGCGATGAACGCGCTCATGGGCTCGTATGTCTACCAGGGTGCCGAGCTGGTCCTCGTGCCCCAGCCAGAGCCCCAGCCACTACTCAACGCCGTCGACCAGAACGACGCGACGATCTTTGCCGGGGTCCCAGCACTGTATACGATGATGTGGCGCGAGTACCGCGAATCGCCAGACGCGTACGACATGTCTTCGCTCGAGTACGTCGTGTGTGCGGCCGCGCCGCTGGCCGAGGACGTTCGCCGGACGATCGAAAAGGAATGGAACCTCCCGATGGTCGAGGGGTGGGGCATGACCGAGACTGTCCCCGGCCGGGACTCGGCCGAACCGACCAATGGCGTGCGGAAGGCGGCCGGCTGTGTCGGCCCACCGCTGTACAACGTCGAGATAAAGATCGTCGATGCCGAAACCCGCGAGACGATTATCGCCCAGGAAGACATCGAGCCGTTTCCCGATCCGGACATCGACTTCAGACGACGAGGAGGCCGGTCACGGGCGAGCTCGCCGTTCGTGGCCCGATGGTCTTCGAGGGCTATCACAACCTGCCCGAGGTAACCGACGAGGTCAAAGACGAAGACGGCTGGTTCTACACCGAGGACATCGCCCGCATCGACGAGGACGGCTACATCTGGATGGTCGATCGGGCCGACGACATGATCCTGACCGGCGGAAACAACGTCTATCCGGCCGAGGTCGAGGACGCCCTGTACGAGCATCCGGCCGTCGCCGAGGCCGCCGTGGTTGCTGCCGACCACGCTGTCAAGGGCCAGGCACCCGTCGGCTTCGTGGTCCTCGAGGAGGGCGAGGATATCTCGGAGGCGGACCTTCGCGAGTTCACGCTCGACCACGTCGCCTCGTATGCCCACCCACGGCGCATCTTCTTCGTCGACGAACTGCCCCGCAGTGCGACCCAGAAGGTCCAGCGGTACAAGCTCGAGGAGGAGGCCGCCGAGCGACTCGACGAGCCACTCGAGTCTTCTGACGAGGACCTCTAGTTCGGCGCTGAACTGTAGGCGTCGAACTCCTGGCCGTACCGGGCGAAATAGAGCACGCCGATGACGCCAAGGATCGAGGCAATCGAGAAGGCCACCTCGGGACTCACATAGGCCCAGAGCAGCCCACCTAGAGCGGCACTCGGAATCACGACTGCGTTCCTGATCAGGTAGTAGGTCCCGGTCACCCGACCACCGGTATCGCGGTCTGCCGGCCCCACAATCAGTGCCTTGTGTCCCGGGAGCCCGGCGAACCGGAGCCCGGAGAACGCAAAGAGTGCGAGTAGGACGGCCGCATTCGGCGGGGCGAGGATGAACAGCACCGGAAAGATCGCATAGACCAAAAAGCCGAGCCCAACGACCGGTTTCAGGCCCACCCGCTCGGCCGCTCTGGCTGTGGGTCCCATCGAGATGAGGGCAACAAGCATCTCGAGAGACAGGAGTACACCGAAGAGGGCTGTCGGGGAGAGGTCAATTGGCTCGAGGCCCGGTACCGGGACCGTGAGCCCGACCTCGAGCAGGTCGGTCACCACGAGGATAAAGAAAATGTAGACCATCCCGTTGGCAAAGCGGACAATGGTGTCTGCGATGAGCAGGGGTCGAAGGGTGGTTGGCAGCGCCTCGATATCGTGACGGATCTGCTCGAGCCCCTGGAACTCCGTTCCGATGGTATCCGCGCTCGCGTCGTAGAGCACGTGTTGCACCACTGTTGCGAGGACTCCGAATCCGATGGCGAGTCCGAGCACCCACAGAAACCCTGGCATGAGCGCATCGGCAACGAGGACGGTCACTACGAGCGGTCCGATGAGGAAGGCGGTGCGGCGGACCGTTTCGGTGCTCGCAAACCCGCGAGCGAGTCGGTCTGGTCGAACACTCTGCCGGACGACGGCGAATGTCGCCCCCAGGCCGAACGATTTCCAGGCCTGTGCAAGGATCAACCCGACAAAGATCCAGATCCATGGTTCGAGACTCACCGGGCCCAGGTCGATGACGGGGATGAAGGCAGCGACGAGCCAGACGCCAAACCCGATCGTCGACAGGACACCGAAGAGAGTCAGTGCATAACGGGACCCAATTCGATCCGAGATAACCCCACCGTAGTACGGAAACACTGCGGCAATGAGGTTGCCAAGCGTCCCGTACAGTCCTACCACGACAGCGGATGCTCCGAGGACGGTGAGGTATTCCGGCAGGAAGCGACTGGTCATCTGAAACCCGAGACTGAACGCGAACATGGCACCCGAGAGGACGAGCACGTCTGGCTCGAACGAGAACAGCTGACGAAGGGCTCCGTTCTCTGGTGCCTCTCCCATGGTGGGTGGTGTGACCGGCCGCGCAAAAAATGCGCAGCTAGTAGGACCGGGGTAGACCGAGCGTGTGCTCGGCGAGGAAGTTCCGCACCATCTGGTTCGTCACCGGGGCCGTCTGGGTCAGCCGCGAGTTCTGCCAGAGGTCGTAGACCTCGTACTCGGACGTGAAGCCGTTGCCACCGTGGACCTGGATGGCGTGGTCGGCCGCCTCGGTTGCCACCTCGCTGGCCCGCAGTTTCGCGATATTGGCCTCCTTGCTGGCGTCCTCATCGTTGTCCCATTTCCAGGCGGCCTTGTAGGTAATCTCGCGGGCGCACTCGAGTTTGGCGAAGGCATCCGCGATGGGATGCTGTATGGCCTGGTGCCCGCCGATGGGCTGGCCGAAGACTGACCGCTCGTTGGCGTACTCGATGGCGAGGTCGATGGCTCGGTAGCCACCCCCGAGGGCCGATGCGGCCCCGGCGATCCGCTCGGTGTTGAGGGTGTCCCACAGGAGATACAGCCCACCGTCTTCGGCCCCGAGGATCTGGTCCTCGTGGACGCGAAGCCCGTCGATGTCGACCTGGTACTGCTTCTCGAACCAGGGTAGTTGCACGTCGAGGGTGGTCAGGGAGATGCCGTCCTGATCGGCCGGTTCGGGGACGACGAACAGCGAGACGCCATGCGTTGGGTTGTCCGGATCGAACTCGGAGGTTCGTGAAATCAGCAACATCGCATCGGCATTCTCGACACCGCTGATCCACATCTTCTGGCCGGAGATGACGAACTCGTCACCATCGCGCTCGGCGGTGGTATCGATGTTGAGCGTGTTCGTCCCGGCGCCAGCCTCGGTCAACCCCATACAAAACCGCATCTCACCGTTCGCGATGGCGGTGAGGTACTCCTCTTTCTGAGCTTCCGTGCCGTGACGCGCGATGCTGATGCCCCCGAAGACCGGGGTGAGCACGAAGATGATACCGCCCTGGCCGCCAGCCCGCGTCAACTCCTCGATGACGATCGTCATCTCGAGCATCCCCAGCCCCGACCCGCCGTACTCCTCGGGAATCGTCACGCCGAGCCAGCCGTCATCGGCCAGTGCCTGCCAGTACTCCTCCGGGAATTCCTTGTTCCGTACGTGGGAGTCCCAGTACTCGCGGTCGAAGTCATCGGCGAGGGCGGTGACACTGTCTCGGATCAGCTCCTGCTCTGGGGTCTCGGCGTAGTCCATGTGATATGCAGTCGATGCCCACACTATATCGTTCCGATTGCCAGTACGCCGCGGAGGCGAACGGTTTTGTCCCTCGCTCCCAATCGGGGCCCATGAACGGGCCTCGGTCACACCGGGCAGGCAGGTGGCGATGAGAATCACGATCGACGCGGCGCCCGACGAGGAGACGGCCCGGGCGATCGCGACAGCACTCTCGACACACCTCGAGCAGTCGGTCGAACTCGTGGTCGACGACGAGGCAGTCGCCTCTGCGGGGACCGAAGAGGACTATGACGATCACGTCGTCACCGACCGGGAAGAACGCCTTCGGGAAGAGATCGAAGAGATCCTGAGCGGCGGGCCCGAGCGGGGCCACGAGAAGATCGCCGAACTGGGCAAGGTGTTCGTCCGTGATCGGCTCGACATGATCTTCGACGAGATCACGTACGAGGACGGTACCTTCGCCCGCCACGATGCCGACGGCGAGCTCCCGGCCGACGGGCTGATCACCGGCGTCGGGACAATCGACGGCCGAACGGTCTTCTTCGCCGCCAACGACTACACCGTCAAGGCCGGCTCGCTCGGCATGATGGGCGTCGAGAAGGAGATTCGACTGTCCGAGCGAGCGGCCGAAGCCGGGGCGCCAATTCTGCGGCTGATCGACTCGACGGGGGCCCGACTGGACCTCGACGATCGCGACCCGGGCGACACCCACATGGACCGCTACCGGGGCGGGAAGATGTTCTACAACCAGTGCATCCACTCGGGCCAGGTGCCCCAGATCGGCGTCCTCTACGGCCCCGACATCGCCGGCTCGGCCTACACGCCCGTCTTCTGTGACTACCTGATCATGGTCGAGGAGATCGCGGGGATGGCGATCGCCAGTCCCCGTGTCGTCGAGGCGGTCACCGGGGAGCAGACGACGATGCAGGAACTCGGTGGGCCTCAGGTCCACGCCAGACAGTCCGGAAGTGCTGATCTCGTTGTGCCCGACGAGGAGACCGCGGCATCATCGGTCCGGGACCTCTTCGGCTACATCCCACAGCGTCACGACGCCCCGCTACCTACCCGTGAAACGATCCAGCCAGCCCGGAACCCGAAGAGCCTCGATCACCTGCTCCCCGAGGAGCCAAACGCTGGCTATGATGTGACGGAGGCGATCGAACACCTCGTGGATCGCGACTCGTGGTTCGAGCTCAAGCCGGAGTTCGCTCCCGAGCTGGTGACCGGCTACGGGCGCATCGATGGCCGCCCGGTGGGAATCGTCGCCAACCAGCCAGCGGTCAAGAGTGGGGCCATCTTCCCGGACTCGGCAGAGAAGGGTGCCGGCTTCGTCTGGACCTGCGATGCGTTCGGCATCCCGCTGGTGTACCTCTGTGACACGCCCGGCTTCATGGTCGGATCGGCTGTCGAGCGCGAGGGCGTCCTCCAGAAGGGCCGGAAGTTCATCTACGCGACCTCGAACGCCCAGGTACCGAAGTTCTGTGTCATCACGCGCAAGGCCTACGGGGCCGGCATCTACGCGATGGCGGGTCCGTCGTTCGACCCGGATGCGACGCTCGCTCTGCCAAGTGCGGAGATCTCAGTCATGGGGCCAAAGGCCGCCGTGTTCGCCCTCTTTGGCGATCAGCTCGAGGACATGGACGCAGAGCAGCGCGAGTCCTTCATCGATGGGATGCGAACGGAACACGACAAGATGATCGACGTCCGGAAGCAAGCGGCGAAGATGCAGTTCGACGAGCTCGTTCCCGCGGGTGATCTTCGCGATCAGCTCGGCGCTCGACTCGAGGCGCTGCGGAACAAACGACGGACAGAGCGCGACCGGTATCACGGGACTATCCTATTCTAATCGAGAGTGGCCAAGATTTCGCTCACACGTCCCCGTATAGGACGGGTATTCGTGTTCCAGTTGCAGGGTCATTGATAAAAGACGATATGGCGTGGTCCAGCCTGGTTCTGTCTCGAGTGCCCTCATCGAATAATAATACTCTGGAGTATCATACTTTGAAGTATCATACTCTGAAGTACGATTATCAGAAGTATTATTTTCTGTCCGCCGGTATATCCATGCATGACCGATTTCGTGAACCGGACTGATGAACTCGAGCGCCTCCACGAGTGCTACGACTCAGTCGATGCCGAACTCGCGGTGATATTCGGCCGTCGTCGGCTCGGGAAAACGGCCTGACGTCATTCGAATCACTTGCAAAGCACGACGACGCCGTTGTCTACCAGGCAAAGCAAAAAACGAGTGCGCTCGAGCTCCGGCAGTTCATCGACACCGCGGCGAAATCGTATCCGGGAGTGACGAGCGTACGAGAAGACTGGGAGGAAATTCTCGGGTATCTCGCCAATCAGGACGCGATAATCGTCCTCGACGAGTTTCCGTACCTCGTCGAGCAGGACGAGAGTCTCCCATCCGTCATCCAGGCTCTGTTCGATCACGACCTCGATGAATCAGCCGGGACGCTCGTCCTCGTCGGATCATCAATTAGCATGATGGAAGACGCAGCCTTACTCGGAAACAGTCCACTCTACGGTCGCTCGTCACTGAAACTCGACGTTCGCCAGCTCCCCTTTGGGGCGGCCATGGAATTTTTCGACGATGCCTATAGCCCGGAGGAGCAGATTCTGACCTGGGGGGTCTTCGGTGGCGTGCCGTACTACTTGGAGGAGGTCTCCCCGGCGGCGTCACTGGCAGCGAACATTCATCGGACGATCCTCGCTCGGCACGGAACGCTCCACGACGAACCCGATTATGTGCTCCGAATGGAACTCACCGAACCCACGCGCTACTTCTCGATCATTGAGGCGATTGCGGGTGGGAACACCAGCCGGAACAACATCGCCGGGACAACCGGAATCGAGTACAATCAACTCTCAAAGTATCTCAACCGGCTGTCCCGACTCAGACTCGTGGACCAGGACGTCCCTATCACCGAACAGCAAACGCGTAGTAAACGCAGTCGGTATCGCATTCGTGATCCGTTCTTCCGTTTCTGGTTTCGCTTCGTATACGGTCGTGGCGACCAGTACGCCGAGTTAGGGGTCGACGCCTACGAGGCTCTAATTGAGCCGGAACTCGCTGACTTCGTCAGCCATTCATTCGAGACCCTATGCTGTTCGGCCCTGCGGCCACTCTATCACGATCACACGATTGCGGATACGGGACAGTGGTGGTATGATGAACACGAGATAGATGTGGTTGGACTGACGACCGGCCAGACCCTGATCGTTGGCGAGTGCAAATTTCAGCAGTCGCCACTCGGCTACGATGCGCTTTCTACGCTCGAATCGCGTGTTGATGAACTTCGATGGTCACCACAGAGTGGGAGTGATCGGATCGTCGAGTACGCCCTCTTCTCCCGGAGCGGGTTCAACCGATCAGTCGAAGAGGCTGCCAGTCAGCGAGACGACCTTCGGCTGTTTGGTGCTAGCGATGTTGTGGATGCACTTACATGAATAGCCAGCGCACGCCTCGCCCTTCAGGGCGGGCTCAAGCGATAGGCCCTTCGAATGGTTCCGAACCGACGAGGATGCCGTTGTCATCCGGTTAGTAGACCTTCTGCCCACGTAACAGACCTCGAAGCGCTCAGTCTGCTTTCGAGTCGATGCCATTGCTCTAACGGGGAGACTCTGTTCGGGTAGGTTGGCGTCCTAGTTTCCGTACATATCTCGGTACTCGTGTTCCATTTCCAGTAGCTCTCCGACGCCATGCTCGAGAATCGCACGACCCAATCCGCTCACTCGATAATACGTGAACAGTCCCTCACTGTCGGCCTCTTTTCTGGCCCTCTTCTGGACCAACCCGACATCGACTAATTTGTTGAGGTGATGGTGCAGGGTGTTCCCAGCAAGATCGAGCCCTTCTCGCAATTCCTTCGGACTTTTCTCGCCACTGATGGTGCAAAAAGTAGAGGATTCGGTAGCGGTTCTCCTCGCCGATAGATCGCTGCATCTCCATGTACTCCTCGAAGGACAGGACACTATCCTCTGGCAGCATCTCCTTTGGATCAATGGGCCGTTCCTTGTCGTTGCTGGCGGCCATGATTTGTCGATTGTTGTAATGCACTGAATGACCTTAACTCCTATTGAGTCAACACTCATTGACCAAATCGGCCCTTTATATAAGAAACCGCACGAGTGATCGGTATGCGTGACCGATTGATAGGTGAGCTTGGGACTGTCCCACTCCCTGGATTCCTGGTGTTTCTGATGGGTCCGTACACCTCATTTCCGGTGGCCGCATTACTTCCAACTGACCACGATGCCGACGAGGTTTCTCTCCCGTCGGCTCGTGCCTCCGACGAAACAATCGACGAGATGCTCGCTACTCTTCGGCGAGTTCAGGGGAACCTCCGAGTTGATCCAGGCGTTAATGCGTTCCTTGCCGTTGATGCCGACATCCCGCTAGACCGAATGGATGCGGCTACACAGAGCATTCGGTTCGCTCGCGTGAGCAATGTCATTGCGTTCATCGTACCGTATCTCGGAGCGAATCTTGGTGTCGGAATGGAAATTGGTGCCGTCCTCGAAGATCTCTACCCAGGTAGTGAACGAGCCATCGTAATTCACGAGGACAACGTCTCATCGGGAATGCTTGGATCGGTGTCACGGAGATGGGAGGCGACCATCATCTCATATTCGGATGAGGAAGAGCTCGTGGATGAACTGCAGCTATTCATCGCTGATATCATGATACGGGAGGCCGTCGGTGATCTGCCCCCAAACGATCGTAGCTGATACCTCAATCTAATCGTTAAAACGGCCTCGGGGCCAACAACTGCCCGCCATCAACCACGAAGTAGCCACCGGTCACGTAGGCGGCCGCCGCACTCGAGAGAAAGAGCGTAATCGGCACGCAGTCCTCCGGCGTGCCGAGCCGATCCGCCGCGAGGTCGCGCTCGACGATCTGGTCGGCGTAGTCCTCGCCCATGACCTCCATGACTCCCTCGGTCTCGGATCACGCCGGGCGCAACCGTGTTCGCCCGAATGCCGTGGGTCGCCCACTCGGTGGCGACCGTCTGCATCAGATTGTGAACGCCGGCTTTCCCGGCCCCAGAGTGGGCGTGATACGGGGCGCCGCGGACGGAGTTCGTCGCCCCCATCGCGACGATCGAGCCACCGCCGCGGTCGATCATGTGATCGCCGACGGCGAAGGTGCAGTTGGCCGTGCCGTCCAGAATCGTGCCGACGACGGCTCGCCAGCCGTTCGGCGAGAGGTCCTCGGCAGGGGTCAGGAAGTTCGCCCCCGCGTTGTTGATCAGCACGGAGATGTCACCGAGTTCGTCCAGCACGGTATCGACCATCGCCTCGACATCGTCGGGTTCTCGCACGTCGACCGTCGTCGCACAGGCGGTTGCCCCCCGGTCCTCCAGTTCCTCGACGACCGGCTCGAGGTGTTCCATCGAGCGGCTCGCAATCGCGACGTCGGCCCCGTGGTCCGCGAAGCCGTGGGCGACCGCTCGGCCGATACCAGTCCCGCCGCCGGTGATCAGGGCGGTCTCGCCCTCGAGCAGGTCCGGCGCGAAGATATCGGTACTCGGCGGGGTCGCTCCGAAGCTACTCATCCGTCGATCTCCATGATCTCGCGGGCCTCGTCGGGCGTGGCGGGCTCGCGGCCGGACTCACGGGCGAACTCCGGGCGGCCTTCGCCACGAGTTCGGCGTTGCTGTCGGCCATCTCCCCGTTGGGCAGGTAGAAGTTGTCCTCGAGGCCGACGCGGACGTTGCCGCCCATCGTCAGCGCAGCACAGGACGAGCGGCCACTGGTCTCGCCCGATCCCGATGACCTGCCAGCTCGAGTCGTCGGGCAGCTGGCGGACCTGGTGGGCGAGGTTCTCGACGGTCGCCGGAATGCCCCCGAGGACGCCCATGACAAGACTCACGTGGAAGGGTCGCTCCAGCACGCCCTCCTTCAGCAACGGTCGCGTGTTGCCGATGTGACCGGTGTCGAAACACTCGAGTTCCGGTGTCACTCCGACCTCCTGCATTCCCGCAAGGAGATCGCGGATCTCCGAGAACGGGTTCTCGAAGATCATGTCGAAGACGTATGACTCGCGGTTCTCGGAGTACTTCGCGTAGTTCATCGACCCCATGTTGAGCGCGGCCACGTCCGGCTTGACTTCCTGGACGTACTCGAGGCGCTCCTCGAGCGGAACGCCGATCGCCCCGGTCGAGAAGTTGACCACGATGTCGGTTCGGTCACGGACCTCCTCCTCGATGCGGCGGTACGTCTCGGTCTCGAACGTCGGTGACCCACTGTCGGTGCGGGCGTGGATGTGGGCGACGGCGGCCCCGGCCTCCCGGGCTTCGGCGGCATCCTCGGCGATCTCCTCCGGGGTGTAGGGGATCGCCGGACACTGATCGCGCGTCGTCAGCGCGCCGGTCAGTGCCGCCGAGATCACGACCTTCTCCGGGTCGTTGCCCTTCAGCGATTCCTGCTGTGCGTAGAACTTCGCCATGTTACCGCCCCCGCCATTCCGGCTCGCTGTCGGTCAGGAAGGCGTTGATGCCCTCCTCGGTGTCCTCGCTCATCGCGATCAGGGTGAGAATCTCCTTGAGGTAGGACAGCGCCGAGGAAAACGCCATGTCCCGCTGCTCGTAGTAGGCCTCCTTGCCGATCGGCGATCAGTGCCGGGCTGTTGGCGGCGAGCGTGTCGACGAGGGTGTCGAGGTCGTCGTCGAAGGAATCCGGAGACGACAGGTCCGTCACGAGCCCCATCTCGCGGGCCGCCTCGGCGCCGATCTTTTCGCCGGTGAACAGGAGCTTCAGGGCTGCCTTCTCACTCGCTGCTCTGGTGATCGGGGCCATCGCCTGGGCCGGGAACAGGCCCACGTCGACCTCGGGCGTCCCGAAGGTCGCGTCCTCGCTCGCCAGAACGAACTCGCAGGCCGATGCAACTCCCAACCCGCCAGCGAGACAGTACCCCTCGACGGCCGCGATTGTCAGGGCACTCGTCGATTGCATCGCATCGATCAGGGTCGCGAGCGAGCCGAAGTTCTCGCGGTAGGCAACGACACCCTGGCCGATCGGAAAGCCGGTGAGATCGCCACCAGAGCAGAACGTTCCCTCGGCACCCCGAATGACGACAACCCGCGCCGGGCTCTCGTCAGCGGCCTCGAGCACGTCGATCAGCCCGAACATCACCGCGTCGTTCAGCGCGTTTCGCTTCTCCGGTCGATCGATCGTCGCCCGAACAACCAGCTCGTCATCACTCACTGAAACGTCGAGATCGTCGTTCGAGAGCGCCTCCCCATCCATCATCGGGTCACCCGGTATCCCGTCTCGTGTTCGCGTCGGTACGACATGCGTTCGAGATCGACACACACCCCGTAAAGGTGCGCGTCTTGGCCGTGTGGCGAGGCTACAGGAAGACAGTTGCTCGAGAGGTGTCGGTCAGCGCCGCCACAGCACGCTGGACGTCCTCGACCCGGACGTACTCCCGGTGGTCCGTGCGCGACGGCCCCCTTCTCGTCGGCGAGTTCGCCTGGACCGAACACGACCGTCGGCGCAATGTCGGCGAAGTACGCCGCCTCTGTGGCCGCACCGAACGGTCTGATCGACCCACCTGAAGTGTCCGCCAGCGCTTGGGCAACTGGGGCTGTTTCGTCGGTCTCCCAGGCCTCGAGGAAGGGTGTGGGCCGATCGGTGTACTCGATACGCACGCCGATGTCCGGGGGAACGACAGCCTCGAGGTGGGCTCTGGAGGCCAGCCAGGAAGGCTTCGGCTGTCTCCGGTGGGACACTGCCGTCGATCGAACGTGACCGCACAGCTCGCGGGAATCTGGTTCGTGGCCTGCCCCCCGTCGACGACGGTGGCGGTCAGGGATGACTCGCCGAGCCGCGGATGGGTCGCGACGACCCCCTCCTGTTCCGTGACCGTTTCGAGGGCCGGGAGGACTGCAGCCAGGGCGTCGATCGGATTCGCGCCCTCGTCGGGCGTGGCCGCATGGGCGTTGGCCCCCTCGAGTGTGATCGTCCCCTCGAAGCGCCCACGGGCGGCCGTACAGACGTCGAGTCCGGTCGGCTCGCCGACGATGATTGCATCGGCCTCCGCGAGTGGTGAGTCGTTGGTCACGAGGGCGTGGGCACCGCTCGAGGCAGTCTCCTCGTCGGGGGTGACCGCGAGCGTCACCGTTCCGGCTGGATCGGCGTCGAGAAATGCAGCAAGCAGCGCGGCCAGGGGCCCCTTCGCATCGCAGGCGCCCCGCCCGTGGATGCTGTCTCCGTCGCGCTCGAAGTCGACGTGCGGCGAGACGGTGTCGATGTGGGTGTTGAGAACGACGGTTGGCGTCCCTGATCCACGGGTGGCAAGAACGTTGCCGGCCGCATCCACTGTCGGCTCACGACCTGCGGTCTCGAGCGTTTCACACAGAGGAGCTCGCGCATCGCCCCGACAGACTCGTCGGATCGACACGTGACCGCCTCCTCGAGAAACTCGATCGGATCGAACGCCATCGTCACGGCCCCGCGGTCGATCGCTCGACCTCCAGGTCGCCCCCAAACTCGTGGACGACCGGGCCGGCGAGCATGACCCGGCCACTCCCGTCGATGCTGATCTCGAGGGCCCCACCCGGCGGGTGGACGGTGACCGCACCGTCCTCGAGCAGCCCGAGCTGCTGGGCCGCGGCTGCGATGGCGACGGCTCCCGTGCCACACGAGTCGGTCTCACCCTCCACGCCACGCTCGTAGGTCCGCTGGTCGAATCCGCCATCGTCCCGCCGGCTGGCGATCGTGACGTTCGTTCCCCGCGGGAAGACGTCCGCGTGTCGTACGGGCGGAGCGATGGATGCCAGGGCGACCTCGTCGACGTCGTCGACGAACGCGACCGCGTGGGGGACGCCGGTGTTCACCGCCGTGACCTCGAGGCCCTCGATCGTCTCCCCAAGGACCGGCCCCGGTGCATCAACCGGGCACCTCGTCCGGGTTCGAACGATGGGCTGGACCATCTCGACGGCCACCCCGTCCTGCGCCGTCCGCCCGCGCCAGCAGCGAGCCGACCTGCGTATCGATCATCACCCGGTCGGCATCGGTCTCGTCCATCGCCCAGTCCGCGGCACAGCGGGCACCATTGCCACACATTGGGGCGACCGAGCCGTCGGGCTGCACCAGTGTCATCACGATGCGGGGTGGCGAGTAGCCGTCCTCGAGTGACAGAAAGAGGACCCCGTCGGCGCCGACACCCTCGGTCCGATCGCACTCGTGTCGGGCGAATGCGGCTCGGTCGGGCACCGAATCGGCGCGCATCGACGATCAAGGAAGTCGTTGCCCGTGCCGTGGTACTTCTCGAAGTGGACGGTCATCGCGGGGCCTCCTGGGGTGGGGTGTCGCCTCGTTCGGGTCGAGTAATGTCGGCGACCGTCTCCCGGTGCCGGCCGAGTCGGTCGCCACCGTCGAGGACGACCGTGGCGGGTCGTGGTCGCGAGGTGTAGTGACTGGCCATCTCGTAACCGTAGGCGCCGGTCATCCCTACGGCGAGAATGTCGCCTCGCTCGCTCGCCGGGAGGAGCCGCTCCTCGGCCAGGACGTCTGCGCCCTCACAGATCGGCCCTGCGAGCGTCTGGGTGGCGGTTGCTCGCGTCGCCGCGTCTTCGGCGAGCGATCGCACCGGGTGATAGGCGCCGTAGAGGGCCGGTCGGATCAGGGTGGTCATGCCAGCGTCGACCCCGGTTACGACGGGCGTCACCGAGTGCTTGACGGTCGTGACAGTCGTCAGCAACACACCGGCATCGGCCACAAGATAGCGCCCCGGCTCGATCGTGAGCGTCGCGTCGATTGCACCGAGGGCCTCGCGGGTGGCCGTTGCGACGGCCTCGAGGTCCAGCGGGTCGTCGGTCTCCCGCATGGGGACACCCAAGACCGCCGCCGACGTCGACCAGCTCGAGCGGGCCAACGCCGATCGACGGCCTCACGGGCAAGGTCACCCAGTCGCTCGAGAAACGACTGGTGCTCGCCGAGGTCGTCTGGACCGAAGCCCGACCCAGCGTGGGCGTGCAGGCCCACCACATCCAGTCCCTGATCGGCAGCTGCTTCGGCCACGTCGAGGACGGCATCGGCCGGTATTCCGAAGGCGTCGTCCGAGCCCGTCCTGACGGTCTCGTGGTGGCCGAGGCCAACTCCGGTGTTCACGCGGATGCAGACCCGTCCATCGTACCCCCGTTCGACCAGGCGATCGAGCGTATCGCGGGCCCCGATGGTCACGGTCTGCGCTGGGTTGTCTGCCCAGATTTCCATCACTGCATCGAGGTCTCGCGCCGGCGGATTGACGGCTGTATAGTGAATGTGTGAGCCGTCTGCGCCAGCCTGGATGGCCCGCTCGACCTCACCAGCGGAGGCACACTCGATGCCGGCCCCCCGATCGAGCAGCGTCGACAGGACATCCCCGAGGGCGTTTGCCTTCGCGGCATAGAGGATGTCCGCCTTCGGGGAACGCGGCCGCCAGGCGGTCGTAGTTCTCCCGGACGCGGTCGAGATCAAGCACGTACAGCGGTGTCTCGTAGGTGGTGGCCAGCCGGCGCAGTCGCTCGCCATTCCAGTCGGCGAGACGTCTGACCGGCGGGCTCGCAGCTCATTCGCGCAGCACCTCTTCACGTTCCGAGCGCTCGAGCGTTCGGTCCTCGAGATCCGTCGCAACGACGGCCGGCTTGTAGGCGCCCCCGCTGAACAGGTCGTGGTCGCCAATCGAGGACTCGACGAACCGCGTGAAGGCCCGTCGCTCCGGTGGCAATTCCCCGAACAGGACGGTCTCCTCGACGAGGTCGTAGACGGGGATCCGCGGGGTCAGCAGGGTATTCTCCCCGACGACGGACTGCGCGCCGACGACGAACCCCGACGTGACCCGACAGCCGGCCCCCAGCGAGACCTCGTCCTCGATGATGACGGGGGCACTCTCGACGGGCTCGAGAACCCCGCCGATCAGCGTGTTGGCACCGACCTTGACGTTCGCGCCGAGTTGTGCACACGACCCGATGGTGTTGCAGGAATCGACGAGCGTGCCGTCACCGACAGTGGCCCCGATGTTGACGAATGCGGGGCTCATGAGGATGCAGTCGCTGCCGACGTTGGCACCGCGCCGGACGACGGTCCCGTCGGGGGTGTTGCGGCTCCCACGGGTCCCGTAGCTCCCCGTCTCGGCCAGTGGCAGGACGTCGTTGTAGTCGACATCGCCATACTGGCGCGTCTCGATCGATCGCAGGGCGAAGTTGAGCAGGATGCCCTGCTTGACCCACGCGTTGGCCGTCCAGCCGTCGGGTCCCGGTTCGGCGGCCCGGATGTCGCCAGCTTCGAGGGCATCGAGAAAGGTCTCGAGCGTGGCATAGTCGTCCTCGGTGGCTGTCGCGGCCGACAGTTCGTCTGTATCGTAGCGGTTCCACAGCGTCGTGATTGCTGATTCGAGTGTGCTCATGCTGCAAGTACCTCGTCGAAATCGTAGTTGCCGGCGGGTTGGTCGGACAACCAGACTGCAGCGTCGAGGGCCCCCGCCGCGAAGACGCCTCGATCCTCTGCCTGGTGCGTGAGTCGGATGGCCTCGTGGTTGTCAGCCAGAATCACCTCGTGTTCGCCCGTGATGTCGCCTGCCCGGATGGCGTGGACGCCAATTTCACCGTCGGTCCGAGGCGCCTCGCCGACCCGTCCGTGAATTCGCTCGCCGAAGTCACCACTGGCCTCGATCGTCTCGAGCAGGCGGGTGGCCGTTCCACTGGGGGCGTCGCGCTTGCCGTTGTGATGCGTCTCGACGACCTCGACATCGTAGCCCGGCAGCGCCGAGACCGCTGCCGTCAGACGGCGTCGAGCAGGGCCTGGATGCCCCGGGCGAAGTTCGGGGCGTGCATGAGCGCGATCCGATCACTCGCGGCCTCGAGTGCCTCCAGATCCGTGTCGGAGAGCCCCGTCGTTCCGGTAACGAAGGGAATCGACGCCTCCGCACAGGCCTCGGCGTACTCGACGGTCGCCTCTGGCCCGGTGAAGTCGACGACGACGTCGACGGATCGATCGGCCAGCGCGTCGCTGAATGCGGCCCGTGGCGCCACCGGAACATCTGCGACTCGTGGCGTGTCGGGCGACCGACTCACTGCGAACGCGACGGCACAGTCCGTCCGGTCCTCGATGGTCCGAAGCACGGTTCGTCCCATCCGGCCGGTGGCGCCAGTCACCCCGACCTGGACCGTCATCGATCCCCCTCCACCAGGGAGACGGACTCCGAGTCGAGCTCCGACAGGATGGTTTCCAGCTCTTCCCGGTACTGCGGCTGGAGTCGGGTCAGGGGCGATCGCATCCTGCCCGGCCCGTACCCGCGAATGGCCATCGCTTCCTTGACCGGGATCGGGTTCGTCTCGATGAAGAGCGCCCGCATCAGGGGTCCGAGTTCGAAGTGGATCGCGCGGGCCCGTTCGTAGTCGCCCTCGAGTGCGGCGCCCACCATGGCAACGGTCCGTTCTGGCTCGATGTTGGCCGTGACGCTGATCGCCCCGGTACCGCCGATCGAGAGGATCGGAAGCGTGAGGCCGTCATCACCGGAGAGAACGTTGAAGTCAGCCTCTTCGGTTCGCTCGGTGATCTCACCGATCGCGTTGAGGTCACCCTCGGCGGCCTTGTAGCCGGCTATCGAGGGATGGGCCGCGAGCTCGACGACCGTATCGGGCTCGAGGGTCTGGCCGGTCCGGGAGGGACGTTGCACGCGATATCGGGCAGGTCGACGGCATCGCCGATCGTCTCGTAGTGGTCGATCAGGCCGCGTTGTTCGGGCTTGTTGTAGTACGGCGAGATGAGCAGGAGGGCATCGGCCCCCGCGTCGGCCGCCCGCTCGGACAGCTCGAGCGCCTCGCGGGTGTTGTTCGACCCGGTCCCGGCGATGACGGGCACGTCGGAGACCGCATCGACGACGGCCTCGACGACCTGGACGTGCTCCTCGTGGGTGAGTGTGGCCGACTCGCCGGTCGAGCCGACGGGAACGAGCCCGTCGACACCGGCTGCCTCGAGTCGTTGGGCGTCAGCCCGCAGTGTTTCAAAGTCGATTCGTTCGTCGGCGTCGAACGGCGTACACATCGCCGGAAAGACGCCGGTCAGGTGCCATCGTATCGGTCATGTCGTTCAGTGGTTTCTCTGGGGTATTCCCACTCGGTCGATCATCGACCCGAGGTACGAGCGCATGATCGTCCCGGCACTCGCCCGAGACGAGGGTGCCACCCCTCGCCACGAGCGATCAGGACGCGCGTTTGCCGGTAAAACGAGGAGTGGCGATGTCACTCGCGGCCTGCTGGCCCACTGGACGAGTGACGCGTCGCATACCAGACAGCTATGCGTCGAGACTCTTCAGCGGTTGCGCTCCCCAACGCTGCCTCCCGGCGGAATGCGGCGCTGTCTCCCGCGACATTTATGCGTCGTAAGTACGAATCACTGTACATGAATAACCTTGGATTGAAAATCCGAATGGCGGTGGTTGGGACCATCCTGTTCGGTTTCTACCTCGTGGCAGGACTGTTCTTTGCGGAGTCGTTCAACCTCCCGATTATCCCGGTCCTGGCAGTTGGAATCATCCTCCTTCCCGCGATCCAGTACAAGCTCGGAAAGTGGATGGCCATTCGTAGCGTCGGGGCCGAGGATATGCCCGAAGACGGCCAGTTTCTCCCGATCCACCAGATGACCGAATCGATGAGCCGCGACATGGGGATCGAGAAACCCCGGTTGATGATTGCCCAAATGGGCGTCCCGAACGCATTTGCCACGGGCCGACCCGGCGCCGGGGTGGTCGTCGTCTCGAGCGAACTCCTCCAGGTGCTCGAACAGGACGAACTCCAGGGGTGATCGCCCATGAGCTGGCACACCTCAAGAACCGTGACGTGATCACGATGGTTATCGGCCAGTCCATCGCGATGATCGTCGGCTACGCCGTGTTCTTTGCCGTTCAGCTCCTTGGCCGGAACAATATGGGGTCGTTCTTCCTGGCGTACATCGCCTCGATGCTCGCGAACTTCCTCGTGATGTTGTTCGTCCTCGCCATCTCGCGGTACCGCGAGTACGTGGCCGACGCCGACGCCCGGACGACCATCGGGAGTGGGGATCCCCTCGCCCGGGCCCTCGAGAAGATTTCGAAGGCATCCGAGGGTCGGGAATCGGCCGTCGACGACAGTGTGAGTGCGCTCTGTATTCTCAACACTGACCGCTCGATTATGCAGAAGCTCCTGTCGACACACCCGCCGACCGAAAAACGGATCGCCCGACTCCGTGCGTAAGCGGCTTTGAGCGCCTTTTTTGGTGACGGCGCCTAAGCCCAACTCATGACGGATATCCACCCCGACCAGCGGGTTGCCGTTCTCGCCGACTCGCAGAACCTATACCATGCCGCCCAGAGTATGCACAGCCAGAATCTCGATTACACGGCTCTCCTCGAGAATGCGGTGGGCGACCGCCGGCTGACGCGGGCCATCGCCTACGTAATTCGCGCCGACGCCCCCGAGGAGGAGAGCTTCTTCGAAGCCCTCGTCGACATCGGATTCGAGACCAAGATCAAGGACATCAAGCGCTTTTCCGACGGATCGAAGAAGGCCGACTGGGACGTGGGTATGAGCCTCGATGCCGTGACACTCGCCAACCACGTCGATACGATTGTCCTCTGTACTGGAGATGGCGACTTCTCCAGACTCTGCTCGCACCTGCGCCACGAGGGATTCGCGTCGAGGTCATGGCGTTCTCAGCCTCCACTGCCGAGGAGCTGATCGACGAGGCCGAGGACTTCGTCGACCTCGGCTCGGATATCGACACATACCTGCTCTGATGACGACGGACCTCGAGGACCTGCGGACGGTGGCCGACTTTCAGTTCGGCGCTGGGGCTGGGGTGTCGCTGTTCCCGCTCGAGGAGCCCCTCGAGATCTCCCGCTCGACCTCTGGTCGTCCCAGACAAATTATCGCTGAGGATGGGCGGATCGCCTCCTTCGGAACTGATGGCCAATTCACCCTCGGAATCGAGGGCGGGCGTCGACTCGCTACGGGCATCGAGGCCACCGGCCTATCGTGTCATCGTGGACGACGAGAGCGAACCGTACGTCCGGGACGGCAAGAACGTTTTCGCTCGCTTTGTTCGGGCCGTGGATGCGGCGATTCGCCCTGGCGACGAGGTACTGGTCGTCCACGAGGACGGGCACTTGCTGGCTGTCGGTCGCGCCGAGCTTGCCGGGTCCGCCATCCTCGACTTCGAACGGGGCATGGCGGTCACGGTTCGAGAGGCGGTCCCGTCGCCCTGAACCCCGGTAGCCTTTTCCCGAACCACACCGACGGATGCCGTATGTTTGGAGGCGGCGGACTCAACCCGCGCAAGATGGAACAGATGATGAAGCAGATGGGCATCGACATCGAGGAAATCGATGCCGAGGAGGTGATCATCCGGACGGCCGACACCGACCTCGTCTTCTCTGGCCCGGAGGTCACGAAGATGGACGCTCGTGGGCAGGAGACCTACCAGATCGTCGGCTCCCCGACAGAGGAGGAAGCCTCCGGTGGAACAGCATCGACCGAGAGCGACGAGGCCACTCCGGCCGATGACGTGGAGCTCGTGGCCCAGCGGACCGGCGTCGACGAAGAGACGGCTCGAGCGGCACTCGAGCGAACCGACGGGGACCTGGCCGCCGCCGTCGCCGACCTCGAGTGAGCCCTCCTGTTCTGCTCGTCCACGAGGACCGGGAGTACCTCGTTACGCCTGGCGAGGAACTCGGGACGGACCTAGGGGTGCTCGAGGTCCCGGCCGATCCAGAGCCGGGAACGACTATCGAAACCCACCTCGGGGAGCCGTTTACCGTCCGTGCGCTGCGGGGCCCCGATTTGTTCCATCATCTGGAGCGGACCGGGGCACCGATGCTCCCGCGGGACATCGGCTTGCTCATTGGCGAAACTGGGGTAAGCATCGGTGATCGGGTCCTCGATGTTGGAACCGGCACTGGCATTCTGGCGGCGTATCTCGGGCGGACTGGCGCGACAGTCATCACCTACGAGCAGGATGACGAGTTTGCCGACGTTGCGAGGGCCAATCTCGAGCAGGCGGGTGTCTCGGATCGGGTCGAGGTCCGGACAGCTGATGCCACCTCGGCACTTGACTCGCTCAGCCAGGGAGCCTTCGACGTGATCACACTCGATACGGCTGATGCCCCAGCGATCGTCGAGGCGTCACCGGGGTTGCTCGCCGACGGTGGATTCATCGCCGCCTATAGCCCATTCGTCGAGGCCGCCCGCTCGATCACCGAGACAGCCCGGGCGCAGTCACTCGAGGACATCCGCACGCTCGAGACCATCCAGCGAGAGATGACCTTCGACGAGCGGGGCTCTCGCCCATCGACGGCACCCGTCGGCCACACGGGCTATCTCACGATTGCCCGCTATCGAGCCTGAGTCAGTTATCGTCCTCGCGCCACTTGTGCTCGCACTCCGAACAGATGAAAAAGCGCGTTTCGGACTCGTCTGCAGATCGGATCTGTTGCATGTACCAGCGGGCCCGATCGTGACCACACTCCGGGCAGTGGGCATTCGTCTCCGGGAGGGCAGTCTCTTCGGAGGATTCGATGACCTCGGAGACCTCCTGGTCCTCCGTGATGACGAGTTCCTTGGATTCATCCCGTGCCTTCGTGGCCCCACAGCTATTGCATGTCCACACGCCGTCGAGGGTTTTCATCATCGACCCGCACTCGTCACAGAATTCCATTGGGGGCTGGTAGGCGGGCGATTGCCCTTAAGCCGACCGCTTGAACCCGACGTTGCCGCGGCGCGTGACGGAACGCAAAAATAGGCCGTGGTCGTACGCCCTCGAGATGACGCTCTCCGAGACGGCCCGCGATCGGCTTGCCGACGTGGTCGAACTGCAGCCGACCAAAAATTCAGACCTGCAGGAGCGATGGGACATGGAGAGCGGGAGCGAGGTTCACCAGTATCTGGAGTCCGAACTGTCCGATTACTACTTTCGAGACGACAACAGCCTGATCAGAGCGACCGAGGAGGCCGCCGACCTCGTCGACGTCGAGCCGGGGATCGAGGGTGGCGCCGACGGCCCCCGAGCCGAGTCCGGGTTCCCGAACTCGAGGCACGCATTCTCGAGGTCCTCCCGGGACCGGACGAGGAATCACAGAGTGTCGTCTCTATCTTCCATGCCGTTCGAGATGCGACTGGCCTCGAGACGGACGTCGATGCCGTTCGATCGGCACTGCAGCGCCTTCGTCGCAAGGGCGCTGTCGAAGTCGAGTATCGAACGGTTCCAACCTTCCGCCGAAGTGCGCCTCGCGGGGTCATCGACGTCGAGATCATCGAGTAGTGCGGCGCCGTTCGGCAAGCAACTCCTTGAGCCGGCCACCTGGGCCGCCGTTGATCGGCCAGCCCATCGTCCGCCACTGGACGGGCTCCGGTTCGAACGATGGACAGGAGCCGGCGCATCGAGTGGCCGTCAGCCATTCGCTCCTTGGCCGAACAGTAGGGGAGGAGCTGGTCGTTCGATCGCAGGTGGAAATGCCGGCAGTCCGGGCGCATCGTATCCACGAACGAGCGAAAGCCACGCTCGTAGGCCCGTTCGGCGATGGCAAGCCGGCGGTCGCGCTTGTCGGTCGGCTCGAGGTACTCGAAGCGCGCGGCTGAGGCATCGTGGCGACCGCCCGAGGGATTCTCGACGATGCGTGTGCCGACCTGGTCTGGGTCGAGAGCGGCGGGATACCACTCGACACTGGCGGTGAGCTGGGAGGCATCGAGACTGAGGATTCCAACCTCAACCGGGAGGTCCTCGAAGATGGCGGGCTCGACCGGATCCCCGGTCTGTCGGGTCGCCACCCAGACCTCGTCTGCGATTCCGGCGGCCACGTCGTACTGGAGCTGGTCGGCGAGGACTCGTGCCGCACTCGCGTCGAGGTCGGGTTTGTTCTCGATGGCGATGATCCGCCGAATCCAGTCCGGATACGGCTGATGCCGACGGATCTCGATCCGGTTTCCCCGACGCCGCGTCTCGAGAATATCGCGGTCGGCGGCCTCGTGGATCGACTCCCTGACGTACCGCCACGGGTAGCCCGGATGGGGCAGTGCGTCGCGGTAGTAGGCCCACTCTGCCGGCGCGTGCCGGACGACGTGGAGGAGATCGCTGTCGAGGTGGCGCTCGCCAAAGGCCGCCCGCTCGGCGAGGCCGCTCGGCTCACACTCGATTACGATTGTGTCCCAGCGCCGTCGTCGGCTCCCGAGCTGTCTGGCGACGAGTACCGTGGACTCCGAGTCGGCGCCCTCGGGCGGCCAGTGCTGCTCGGCCCACCGACAGGTCCGGAGTTCGAAGCCGAACTCGCCAGCGGCTGTCGACGTCGAGTGACGGTGCGGCGTCCGGGGCCTGGGGGTCACTGCCTGGCTGAGATGTCTTCCTCGTAGTCTTCAATGAACTCATGGGCGTCCTCGAGAATTTCCTTTGGCCCGTCCTGGGTGACCGTGTTCACGGCCTGTTCGTAATCCCGCCACTGGAGATCGCGGTGCTCCTGTGAGAGCTCGGCGCTCGCCTCGAAGGACTTGGCCACGAACAGGTGGACGGTCTTGTGTATCGTTTTTCCGTTGGCCTGGAAGACGTAGTCGTAGTCCTGGCGAAAGCCATCGAGGAGTCGGAAGTCCTCGATCCCTGCCTCTTCTTTGACCTCTCGAATCGCCGTCTGCTGGAGTTCCTCCTCGCCCTCAACGCCGCCCTTCGGGAACTCCCAGTCCCCGGGTCGGCTCTTGAGGAGCAGGTACTCCCGGCGGCCACGCGTATCCCGAAAGAGGATCGCGCCCGCACTCGTAGCTTCGACTGCCATTACATGACAGTACGGGCGATACGTTAAGAGAATATCGGACGCCACCAATCGCTGACGCCCCCATCTCGGCAAGGTTTTACTACTGGCGTGTGGAGAAATGCTATCGAAGAACGATGACCTTCGTCACGCCGACTCTTTCTCACGAGCGGCGATCACGCTGCCCTCGACGGCGTGATCGATCAGATCACCGCTCAGGCCGAGCGCAAGGGGGTGGCGATCAAGGGACCCCACGCCAGACCGCACGAACAACACGCGGTGCCCCTGCTGAAGCGACTCTCGGGGTCGCAGGGGGACCGCTATGACTCCTGGAGCTACACGGTCTACGTGCGGGAACTCGAGATTCACGGGTACGAGGACTTCGCCCGATCGGTCGCTGCCGCCAAGTACCCCTCATCGGTCCGTCTCGAGGCCAAGGTCGAACAGATCCACTAGTACTTCGGCTCGGCTCCGGTGCGTCGTGTAGACGGTCTCCATCACCCGGTCGCGGTCGGCCTGCCAGCGCATCGAAGGCTGCTGGGCCATCGGGATAGGACTCGTAGTGCTCGAGGAGTTCGTCGGCCCGTCGTTTCGTCCGGTAGAGCTGGAGGATCGTCCCCCAGTGACCCCGACTCTGGAGAAGGGCCCTGAGCTTCAGCCGCCAGCTGACGGTCGTGCTCCCGGAGTAGAGGGCCTCGGCGAGATTCTCCCCGGGGAGGGCGGCGAGCAGCCCCATCAGGTCGTCGACATCGATGGCTGTCGAGAGCACGTTGTAGACGTCGAGGGCGGCGTATCGAGCCCCGAAGTGATCCATCACGCGCTCGTTGTACTCCCAGAGTGCAGCCTCGCTCGACGTCCGCCTGCCTCGATGGCCTCGATGGCCTGTTCGCCAGCGTAGGCGCCCGCGTACGCGGCGCCGGCGATCCCGCCACCGGTCGTCGGATTGACGTGGCCCGCGGCGTCGCCGACGGCCATGAACCCCGGATGCGACGGCCGAGTCGTAGGGCCGGCGGGTCGGCAGCGCTGCCCCGAGTTTGTCCGCCACCCGCGCGTCACGGAACTCGGGTCGGTCCCGGAGATCGCGCTTGAGATCCTCGACGAGTGTCATCGGTTCCTCGGTCATCTGAAAGCCCAGGCCGGCGTTGATCTCGGTTGCCGTTCGTGGGAAGATACCAGAGGTAGCCGGCGGCGCGCTCGGTCGGCTTGAACACCAGCGCGTCGGCCCACTCGACGGGCTCGTCGACATGGACGATTTCGCGGTAGGCCGAACAGAACTGCTGGTAGGTGACGTTCGTATCGAAGGTCGAGTCGCCAAACTCGACGTGCTCCTGGAGCACCGACAGGGCGCCTGCACCGTCGATCACGACGTCCGCCTCGTACCGGACGGGCTGGCCTCGATGGATGCCGACGACCCCGGTGACGCGTCCCGTTCTCGTCCTGGAGGACGTCCTGGACGACCGTGTCGTAGTGGAAGTCGGCGCCAGCGGCGTCGGCCCCGGCGATGATCCGCCGTCCATACTCCCATCGATCGACGACTGCGAGTTCGCCGGGAACCGGGATCTCGAGGACGGTGTCCTCCTGGGGAATCTCGAACCGGCCGTGGTCGACGCCTGTGTTGGTGAAGGCCGGCTCGAGTGTCTGCTTCGGAATCGCATCCGGAAATTCGTCGGCCCCCTTCAGTGCGTCCCCGCAGGCGATGTGACCGGCCTCCTCGGCTGGACTTCCGCTCGAGAACGACCACGTCGTAGCCTGCCTGGGCGATCGTGGCCGCAGCATAGCAGCCCGACGTTCCAGCGCCGACGACCACAACGTCCGGCGCTTGCGTCCCGAGGACGCAGTGTCCGACGACTCGCGTTGGACGCTCATTGTCGGTACTCACAGACCTGACGGTCAAAACTGTTGTCGAAAACCCGTCCATCCCATCACCACAGAATGAAAACAAGAGTTTTGACCCGAACCCCCGTAGCCGACGCCATGACCGAGTACACGGTGGAGTTCGTCGGGACGGGTGAGACGATCACCTGCTCCGATACGGAAACTATCCTCAGTCGGTGTCTGGAGGAGGGAATCGCTCAGGAGTACTCCTGTCGGGTCGGTATGTGTCTCGCCTGCACCGCAGAGATCATCGAGGGTGAGGTCACCCAGCCGGCTGCCCGGGCACTGACGGAGGCGGAAGCCGAGCGCTTTGCTCTCACCTGTATGGCCCGGCCGCAGTCGGACCTGAAACTGGACCGCGGCAAGTACCCGCCGAGCATCGAGGGCGACCTCGAGTCGAGTCCCGACGGCGCGGCAGCCGACGACTGATCCAGGGATCGGCTTACCGCCTCGAGGACTCGAGTTCAGCCTGCACGGCCTCTGTCTCTGCCGCGAGGGTCGCGCTGATTTCGACCGGATATGGATCGGGAGTCTCGATGGCACGACAGGCCTTCGGGAGCCGTCGAACACTCTCGAGGGCGCGGGTTCGGGCCGTCTCGAGTGAGCTCCCGGTGTGTGCTCTCGCCCCATTCTCGACGACGGCCTCGAGCAGTGATTCACCCGGCAGGGACTCCCCACGTGTGCCAATCTGATCGCCAGTGTAGCGCTCGCCCGATCGCTGCCGCCTGAGGTCTTTCTGACCGGGATAGGTCACCTTCCCCGTCGAGAGCTTCATCGAGGGCTCGAGGCTCCCGTCTTCCTCGACGGCAACCAGTTTGTACACGATATCGAGGGACGGTGCGTCTGCACTCGTGGTGAGGGCAGTGCCCGGGCCAAAGCCACTCGCGATGCCGCCGGCGTCGAGAAAGTCCTTGATCGCATACTCGTCCAGTCCCGACGAGACGAAGGTGGCCAGGTCGGGGGCGATCTCCTCGACGGCCTTCGAGAGGTCAACGAGATCCCCCGAGTCCAGTCGAATCCCCCTGATATCGACGCCCCGATCCTCGGTGACCTCGAGCGCCAGCCTGGTTCCCTCGAGGGTATCGTAGGTGTCGACGAGGAGGATGGTCTCTGCCCCGTACTCGTCGACGAACGCCTCGAAGGCGGCTCGCTCCGAGGGAAAACTCTGGACCCAGGCGTGTGCCATGGTGCCGATGGTGGGGATGTCGAACAGTTCACCAGCCGCGACGTTCGAGGTCCCGTCGAAGCCACCGAGGTAGGCGGCCCGGGCGGCCTTGACGCCGGCATCGGTTCCATGAGCACGACGCGTGCCGAAGTCCGCGAGCGTTTGCCCGTCACCCTCCCGGTTAACAATGTCCCGCATACGGCGGGCCTTGGTGGCGATGAGTGTCTGGAAGCCGAGCTGGTTGAGAACGATTGTCTCGAGGAGTTGTCCCTCCGGGAGCGGCGCGGTCACCTCGAGGAGGGGCTCGTCGGGAAAGACCGGGGTCCCCTCGGGGACTGCCCGGATCTCGCCGGAGAAGGAGAAGTCAGCGAGGTACTCCAGGAAGAACTCCTCGAATCCCAGCTCGCGGAGATAGGCCAGGGCCCGGTCACCAGAACGTGACGGAGTCGACGAATGCCAGCACCTGCTCCAGGCCGGCCGCGACCATGTAGCCCCGGTCGGCCGGCAGGGAGCGGAAGAAGCAGCTGAAGGTCGCCTCCGGCGTATGCTCCGGGCCAGATACCCCTGCATCATCCGGAGCTCGTAGAGATCGGTGAACAGCCCGAGCGTCTCGGGGGTCACGTGGCCGAAGCTATCGCGGTCCATGTGCGATGGCCTGTTCGGCTCGATGTGGTTTCAATCGTGGTGGTCGTCAGGGCAACAGGAGCACCTTGCCCGTGCTCTCCCGGCCTTCGACGTACTCGTGGGCGGCCTCGGCCTCCTCGAGGGCAAACGTCTCGCCGATGTAAATTTCGGCCTCCTCGTTCTCGAGTGCCTTCGTTACCCCCTCGATGGCCGGCATGACCGTACTCGGATCGTTATCAGCCGCAAAGCCCAGGTGAAAGCCGTGGACACTCTTGTTCGCAAAGAGCAGCTCCTGGTTCTGGACGGTCGCGATCTGGCCACTTGCGACGCCGTAGGTGATGAGGCGACCGAAGTGACCGAGCGCATCGAGGCTCCGATCAAAGACATCACCGCCAACACTCTCGAGGACGAGATCGACGCCCTCCCCGTCGGTGACGTCCTCGATGACATCACGGAAGTCGGTCTCGGTGTACTGGATCGGGTGATCACAGCCGAGAGAAGCGGCGTGATCGAGCTTGGCCTGCGTGCTGGCCGTGCCAAAGACCTCGGCGTCTTCGTTCGACGCTAGCTGGACCGCGGCCGTGCCGACGCCACCGGCGGCCGCCTGGATCAGTACCCGCTCGCCAGCCTCGAGGCCACCCCAGCCAAAGAGACAGCAGTGTGCAGTGAGCCACTGGACGGGAACAGCGGCGGCCTCCTGCAGGGACAGCGTCGCCGGGACGGGCATCACCATGGCTTCGTCCGCAATCGCATACTCGCCATAGCCACCACCCTCGAGCATCGCCATCACCCGGTTGCCAAGCTCGAGATCGACATCCGGCCCGACGGCATCGATCGTGCCGGCGACCTCCATCCCTGGAACGAACGGCGGGGCGGGCATTCCGGGATACAGCCCCCGTCGCTGCATGATATCGGCGAAGTTGATGCCGGCTGCGGTGACGTCGATCCGCACCTCGCCGGCCCCGGGTTCGGGAACGTCCCGTTCCCCGGGTGCGTAGCTTGTCTGCGCTGCCGAATCCGGTGACCTCGACTACCTTCATACCAGGTCGCTGATCTCCGGAGGGCCTTAAAATCGGAGAAAGGGGCAGGATCGCTCACTCGACGAGTTCGATACCCGGCTGGGTCGACTCGGGCTGCTCGTGGCCACGACCGTAGATCTGGGGGGATCGAACCCCTGTCACGACGATCATCGTCCGCATCTTGCCCTCGAGGGATTCGTCGATCGAGGTTCCCCAGATAATTCGGGCGTCCGGATCGATGCGATCGTAGATCTGCTCGACCACGCCCTCTGCCTCCTCGATAGACATGTCGTTTCCGCCAGTGACGTTGACCAGAGCGGATGTCGCTCCAGAGATGTCGACGTCGAGCAGCGGTGATCGGAGTGCCGACTGCACCGAGTCCTCCGCCTTGGCCTCTGCACTGGACTCACCCAGACCGATCATGGCGACACCGCCACGCTCCATTACCGTCCGAACGTCGGCGAAGTCGAGATTGACGAGGCCCGGCTTGGTGATCAGCTCGGTGATACCCTTGACCGATCGCATCAGGACCTCGTCGCTGACCTTGAACGCCTGCTTGACCGGGAGCTGCCAACGGAGTCGAGGAGCCGGTCGTTCGGCACCACGATCACGGTATCCGAGACGTCGCGGAGTCGCTCGAGACCCGCCTCCGCGTTGGTGCGACGGACCTCGCCCTCGGCGGTGAAGGGTGTCGTCACCGACCGAGATGGTCAGCGCGCCGGCCTCCCGGGCGGCCTTTGCGACAACGGGTGCGGAGCCGGTTCCGGTTCCGCCACCCAGGCCAGCGGTGACGAAGACCATGTCCGAGCCATCGATGGCGTCATAGATGTCCTGCTGGCTCTCGAGGGCCGCCTCCTCGCCGACCTGTGGCAGGGACCCGGCGCCGCGGCCACTCGTCCGCTGCTCACCCATGAGGATCTTGGTGTCGGCCCCGATTTCAACGAGGTGCTGGACGTCCGTGTTGGCCGCCACCAGGGTGGCACCGTGAATCCCTTCGACGTCCATTCGATTCACGGTGTTGCCCCCTGCTCCACCACACCCGACCACGGTAATCTCGGTGCCGAGGTCGTCGAGCACCGAGAGGAGCTGCTCGTCGGTCATCGTTCCGGAGGTTGGCTGTGCGCCGATGTCGGAGGGCTGGGTCTTGCTGGAGGGCTCGGCGTCCTCGCGCTCGTCGAGGGCTTCATTGACAAGTGAGTCCATGGGGTTGTCACGTCGTAGACAACCCGGTATTATTATTGTTGCCCCGTTGTCAGACGAGCGTATGACGAAGGTCAGTATTTCGTCATATCAAGCAGCCTGACTGCAACGTTCTCGGCGAAAACCCGCTCAGATGCGGTTCTGCGGGAGGCCAGTCACTCGAACGGGATCCGCTCAGTCTGGGTCCGATGAACCGTCTCTGGTCTGATACGTTCGCCATCGACCTCGATTGGTTCGCCACCGGCGAGCTGGCCGAATAGTGGGCCCTCGGGGACCCCCAGGGCGAGCGCGGCCTCGGGGTCGAAGACGGTCTCCTCGAGCCGAACGGCATCAGCGTCGACGGTCACCGCGTCGTAGTGGGACTCGAGCAGTGGCACGAGGGCCTCAACCAGTTCTTCAGCTGTCCAGCTCGGCGGAACCGCGGCGGATGCACCGGGGAACTGTCCTCCCTCCGCAGTCTCGAAGGCGACGGTCTGTCGCTCGAGAACCGACCGACAGTGGGACGAATCGATGGTGGCTGCCGTGGCCAGCAGCCGCTCCGGGAGGGCTTCGATGGCATACTCCCTGGTCCGTTGCTCGCCGAACCGAACGCCAGATTCGACGGAACCGAGGTCGCGTTCGATCGCCTCAACGAGTGCCCGATTCCGGTCGCCGACTTCGCGGAGCCAGGTCTCCGAGACTGGCCGGTACCCCCAGGATTCGAGCCGTGCCTGCAGGGCTGGCCGCTCATCCGCTAGCACCGCGAGGTCGGTCTCACTCGCCCGGAAGGTCGCCTCGATGAGCTGTCGGTTCTCACCCGGTGGACCCATGGCATCCAGGGACCAGTCCGCCGCGATGTGGCCGACGGCCCACGGTGTCTCCCGACCGATTCGCTCGAATCGGGGGGCGTAGTGTCCACCCCCGAATCCCACGACCTGCTGGGCCCGATGTGGTGTAACACCCCTGAGCTCGAGGACCGATTGTGCGACGGCGGTGGCCCCTTCGGGGTCCTCCCACGCCTCTTCGCTGCTTCCGAGCTCGGGCAAACAGTGAGGGCACTGCCAGGTCGGTTGGGCCGTGGTGCGTACACTCGATACCTGTCTCGTACGCCTCGGGGGCATGACGATCGAGGGACTCGAGAAAGTGCGTGAGTGCGTTTGGCGCCGGAGGTGCGACAGTCCCGGCCGTCCCGCCGGCTTCCGCTGGTCCGAAGTTGCCGGTGAAGTGGCCCGTCAGGAGCGGGCCGGTATCGCCCGCATGCCGAGAGATGAAGACGAGCAGCGTTGGCTCCTCACTGAAGACGGCCGACGGTCTGGTGAGATCGAGATGACGGTCGTCGACCGTCCGCAACTCGACGCCGTCTAGTGCGGTAGACGGTGCCGCCGCCGTCGGCCTCGGGATGGTCTGGATCGTCGGTGACTGACCAGTCGGCCAGCTCCCGCAGGCTGTGTCCGATCGTGGTTGCCGCGGAATCCGCCCGGCTCTCGACGATAGCGAGCACAGGTCCCTCAGCACTCCCGGTCGATAAACGCGCCGCTCGACTGGCGACCTGGTAATTCGAGATTAGGGCAGCCGTCGGTCCCCTTGCGGCGCTCTTAGGCACACCGTACCACAGACTGAATAATATCCGATTGTCGGCTGTACGTCCTCTATACCAATGTAGAACTGCCACCCGGCATTGGATGAGCATGGATCTGAGAGAGCTGAGTGACACGGCAATCCCGACAGATATCTCATCACCGCAGGCGAAACTCGTGTATCTCGCGATTCTGCGAACCGAATCGAGTACCGTCGATGAACTCCAGCGGGCTCTTGCGGTCCGCAAAATCACGCTGTTTGCCGTGCTCGAGACGCTTGTAGAGCGGGGCTTGATGGAACGACAGGGCGACCGATGGGTGACGGTATGATGATGCCACCATCGGCCGATGATGGGCCGGGGCGACTTGAGGTCCATCTGAAGGTTCGGGCCCATTTCCCGAGCTGCGTGTCGGATCGGCTCGAGCAGGTGGTCTCGCGGGTGGAGGGGTTGCTGGAGCAGGGCACCATCGATGCGGTCGACGTATCGGCCTGGATCAGGCTCTACCCGGATCGTCCGGTTCTCGAGAACAACGAGCGGGAGACACTCCAGCAGTACCTCGATTGGGCCAGCCGGCACGGGTACGTGTTGCAGCCGGCCTTCCGATGCCACGAGTCGTCCTCGCTTGTCGAGACCACGTCGAGAACGGCCGTCGAGGTGCCAATGGTCAGCCTCGCCGTCTTCGAGGATGACCAGTTGCGCTGTGTCGTTCCGTACTCGAACGGTGATGTTGTCGAGTCGGTCGAGGAGTACCTCGAGTTACTCGAGCGCGGACACATCGAGCCCTCTCTCGAGCCACCTGCAGAGGATCGCCAGGAGCGTCAACCCATCGAGCTCTCCCCCTGAGGTCAGCCGACGAGGAAGTACAGGAATCCGACGTATCCGCTGACGAGGACCAAGCCATCCAGTCGCGTGAGCCGATCGCCGATCCCCATCATGCCAACCAGTACCACCGTAAACACGACCAGAGCCGGATACTCGTAGTGCAACGCACCCGGCTCGACAGCGATCGGTATCGCGATCGCCGTCAGCCCGAGCGCAGCGAGAAGATTGTAGATGTTCGACCCGACGACATTCCCAATCGCGAATTCCGTGTTTCCCGGAGTGCACCGACGGCCGAGGCGGCCAGTTCGGCAGCGACGTCCCGATCGCAATGAGGGTAATTCCGATGAACAGATCGGAGAACCCGAGATCGGTGAGAATCGACCTCCCGCCGGTGATAAGCCAGCGCGATCCGAGTACGAGCGCTCCAGGCCTACGAGTACCAATATCACGTCTCTGGCGTGGATTCCTTCATGAACCTCGATGGTATCGGTGGGATTTCTCGCTCTTCCACGAAGCAACACGGCGGTGAATCCACCGAGAACCAGGAGAAGACCACTCCATCCACCCGGCCCAGTGCGCCGTCGAGACTGAGTCCGACGGCCAGCGAACGCCGCGACGACCATGAACGGAACGTGCTTTCGAAGGGCTGTCTCGCTGATCGAGAGGGGTCGAATCAGCGCCGATAGGCCAAGCACCAGCCCGATGTTGGCCACGTTCGACCCGATCACGGTACCCAGGCCAATCTCCGTGGTCCCCTCGAGTGCGCCGATCAGAGCGACGAACAGCTCGGGGGCAGTCGTGGCGGATGACGAGCACGGTGACCCCGACCGTGGCCGCATGCATTCCGATACCGAGGGCGAGCTGACCGGCCCCCCGAACGAGGAGTTCCGCCCCCACGTAGAGCGCGGTGATGCCGCCGACCGATCAGGAGGGCGGCGACGAGCGACTCCCCGAGAACCATAGCGGTCGATTCCGGGCGTTTCACCAAAAGCCGTCCGGACCGCAGACGGCAATCTCTTATAGTCCTCCTGTCCGCAGGAGCCCACATGGACGTGTACGGACTCATCGGCAATCCAGTCGGTCACTCGCTCTCACCGCCAATGCACGAGGCGGCCTATGCGGCGTGTGATATCGATGCGCGCTATGTCACGTTCGAACCGGAGCCCGGCGCACTCGAGGAAGCCCTTTCTGGCGCGGCTGCCCTCGGCATCCGTGGGCTCAACGTGACCATTCCATTCAAACAGGAGGCCCACGCTCTCGTCGACCCGACGCCGCTTGCCGACCGAATTGGAGCGGTCAATACCATCGCGTTCGATGACGGGCCCATCGGCTACAATACGGACGCAAGCGGTGCCGTCCGGGCGCTGCGCCACCACGACGTCGCCCTCGACGGAGCCAGGGCCGTGGTCGTTGGAGCGGGTGGTGCCGGCCGGGCCATCACGGTGGGGCTCGCCGATGCCGGCTGTTCGGTGGAGCTGGCGAATCGAACCGAATCAAAGGCCCACGCTGTTGCAGAGGACCTCCAGTCGGTCCGTGGCCATCCCCTTTCGGCAGTCCCGGAGCTGCTCGAGCGGGCGAGCATTCTCATCAACGCAACGAGCGTCGGCATGGACGAGAGCGCCACACCCATCGATACCGCGGCGCTGCACACCGACCTGACTGTGATGGACGCCGTGTACAGTCCGGTCGAGACAACCCTCCTCGCGGCCGCCACGGAGGTGGGTGCCACCACCGATCGAGCGGCGGGTGGATGCTCCTGTTTCAGGGAGTCGAGGCCTTCGAGCACTGGACAGGAGAGCCCGCACCCGTGGAGCGCATGAACGCCGCGCTACGAGACGGACTGTCGGGACAGAACCGTTTTTAGGGTGGGACGACCTTCCTGCAGCCAATGGGGTTCGTTCGGAAACTAAAAGCTGTTCTCGGCCTCGATGCTGGTACCGAATCCCCCCGGAAACCCCGCACGAAAGAGGTTACAATCGAAAGTACCCCGGCGGAGACACCGGACACGGACACAGCGGCATCGGAGTCACTCGAGCAACCGGTGATGAGCATCTCCGGCATTGGCCCGGCCTACGCCGATCGCCTCAGATCGGCCGGCGTGACCTCGGTCGGCGAGCTACTCGAGGCGGATATCGAGCGCCTGTCGTCAGAGACCGACATCGCCGCGGCCCGCATCGAGCGATGGGTCGATCAGGCGAGTGAGCAGTGACACCCGCCCAGCGATCGCAAGGCGGTTCGTCTCGCTCCACCAGGGGTGACCATGGACGGGGCGCGCATCGTCACCTCGCTCGCCGACTTCGAGCAGACGGTCGAGCAGGCGACCATCGCGTCGACCCTTCGCGTACCCATTGAGGTTCGAACGAGCGTCGAGGACCCCTTCGATGCCTATTGCCGGGCTCGCGATGGGGGCCAGGGCGCGTTTCTCGAAACCTCCGGGGGCCGGGATGGCTGGGGGTATTTCGGCGTCGATCCGGTCGATCACCTGACCGTGTCCGCGTCGGCAACCACGCGCACCCGGCGTGGCGAGTCCCCGACGCTGGCAGCCCTGGCTGGACTCCTCGAGACCTGTTCGCTCGCCAGGGGGGACTGTACGGTACCATACCCCGCAGGGGTTATCGGGTGGCTATCCTACGACATCGCCCGGGAAATTGAATCGCTGCCCACCTCGGCGAGGACCGACCGACCACTGCCCCGCCTCGAGGTCGGTGTCTACGATCGACTGGCAGCCTGGTCATGTCCAGCACGCGGCGATCGCGTCGAGCTGCATGTCACTGCCTGTCCACGCGTCGGCGATGACGTGGCCGAGGCCTACCGGCGGGGCCGGGAGCGAGCACTGGAACTGGTGAGGCGGCTCAACTCGGGGACCACCACGGTCGACTTCGACCCGGATCGAGGGGCCACCTCGTTTCGAAGCGAGTGTGGCAAGCCGGCGTTCGCTGACCGGGTTCGCCGGATCAAAGCCGCGATCCAGGCCGGCGAGACGTTTCAGGCAAACGTCTCCCAGCGATTTACAGCGCCGGCATCGGTCCATCCCGTCACCGTGTATGGCGCCCTCAGGGAGCGAAATCCGGCTCCGTACTCCTGTCTGCTCGAGGAGCGCTCCCTCGATCTGGTCAGTGCCAGCCCGGAGCTCCTGCTCGCCGTCGACGGGGAGACGGTCCGCACCGAACCGATCGCGGGCACCCGTCCACGGGGCGAGACGTCGACTGCGGACGATCGCCTCGAGACCGAACTGACGAGCGACGCCAAGGAGCAAGCCGAACACGCGATGCTCGTTGATCTCGAACGAAACGATCTCGGGAAGATCTGCCGACCGGGGTCCGTGACGGTCGAGGAGTACCGCCGCGTCGATCGGTACTCCGAGGTCATGCACCTGGTCTCGGAGGTCTGTGGGGAACGCCGGCCAGATACGTCGCTTGCAGAGGTGATCGAGGCGCTTTTCCCGGGCGGGACGATCACCGGTGCTCCCAAACCCCGGACGATGGCGCTCATCGACGAAGTCGAGGCCACGCGGCGAGGCCCCTACACGGGAGCAGTCGGCCTGTTTGGCTTCGACGAGCGGGCCACGCTCAACATCGTCATTCGAACGCTGGTGCGCCGTGACGACACGTACTCACTCCGCGTCGGGGCCGGGATTGTCCATGACTCACGCCCTGATCGCGAGTATGCAGAGACGCTCGACAAGGCACGGGCCCTCATCGCGGCCGTCGATGATGCCCTCGAGCAGTCGGCGATGACGGTCGAGGCGACTGGGGGTGGTGGCCGTGGCTGAGCCGAACCGGATACTGGTGATCGACAACTACGATTCGTTCGTCTACAACCTGGTCCAGTACATCGAGGCGACGGCCTCCTCGGTGGTTGTCCGCCGGAACGACGAGATTGACATTGACTCTATACGGTCGATCGATCCGACCGGTATCGTACTCTCCCCCGGGCCGGGTCGGCCGGCCGAGGCGGGCGTAACGGTGCCGATATTCGAGGAGACTGCCTACCCAACTCTGGGTGTCTGTCTGGGCCACCAGGCCCTGTGTGCGGCACACGGAGCCCCGGTCGAGCAGGCTCCGGCAGTCGTGCACGGCAAGGCTTCCCAGGTTCGACACGATGGGACGGGCCTCTTTGCCGGGCTGCCATCGCCGCTGCAGGTCGGTCGGTACCACTCCCTGGCGGTAGAGCGCGCAACGTTGCCCCCGTCCCTCGAGGAGATCGCGACGCCTGCGGCCGAAGGGTCGATCGTGATGGCCGTCCGCCACCGGCGATTCCCCCACCTGGGCGTGCAATTCCATCCGAGTCAATTCTGACAGGTCCCGCCGACTCGGCTACGGGAACCATTGACCTCTCGGTTGGCCAGCGCATGATCGAGAACTTCTGCCGAATCGCGTCGGAGGCTCGCGTATGACCGACCGGGTGATCTCGGTGGACGGGTCAATCGTGCCAGCATCGGCGGCCTCGGTCGACGTGATGGATCGTGGCTTTCGCTATGGGGACGGCGTGTTCGAGACGCTCCGGGTCTACGGAGGAGCTGTCTTCGAATGGGATGCCCATCGCAAGCGACTGGGGCGAAGCTGTGACGCACTCTCGCTCGATCATGGGCTCCCGGATGCTGAACTGCTCGAGCGCATCCACGAGACGGTTGCTGCGAATGAGCTGGCGGATGCCGCCGTTCGGCTCACGATTACGCGGGGGGTTCAGCCGGGCCGGTTGACCCCTGCTGCTGCAGTCGATCCCACTGTCGTGGATCACGGCGAAGTCGCTCCCTCGGGGCGGCACAGCGGGGACACCCAGATGGACGGAAACGGCCGGCTGCGAGATCGGTCACGACCCAACGCATTCCCAACGGATCGATTCCGGCGGCTGCCAAGACGCTCAATTACCTGAATGGAATCCTCGCCAGGCTCGAACTCGAGCAGGGTGATGAGGCGCTCATGCTTGACGACGATGGCTTCGTGTGCGAGGGAGCAACGAGCAATGTCTGGTTCGTGACCGATGGAACGCTGCACACCCCCTCCCTCGAGGGACCGGTCCTCCCGGGAGTCACGCGTCGTGTCGTCTTGGACCTCGCCGATACACTCTCAGTTCCCACGGCAACCGGCCGGTATCGACCGGGTGCGCTGCTTGAGGCAGACGAAGTGTTCCTGACCAATACCACCTGGGAGATCCGCCCGGTCTCGACCATCGACGGGCAGGACTTTGACATCGGGCCAATCACGAGCCGCCTTCGTTCGGCCTTCGATGAGTACGTCGAGGAGACCTGCTATGAGTCCTGAGTGAGCAGCAATCGCTCGACACCGGGGATCTCGAGGGGAAAGTCCGGGCCGAATGCCGTTGCTGGCGTCTGGAACCCCGGCTCCACGGCCCCGTTGGCGACGCGAGCCGCACTCAGGACGGCCGAGTCAGCGGTGAATGCATACGGGTTGGGAGTTTCGATTGTTCCTCGCAGGACCGCATCCTCACTCCGGGCCTCACCCCAAACCGTCGCGCGGGTGGACGCCAGTTCTGTCTCCCCCGGGCCGGTCAACAGCTGCCCGACCGATCGCGCTCAACAATCCGCGAAGGAGCTCCGATCGCAGGAGTGGTGAGAGGCGATTCGTGGCTCGAAGCACGGGGAGGAGACGGGGTGGAACGGGGGCATAGACGGTAATTGACTCGATGCCAGTACTGTGCTTTGCCGTGATCGGATCACCCATCGGAATGGCCATCGTGGTGAGGGGGCCGTCACCGAAATCGATGGTCCGGGTGTCGCTGCCCATCGGGATCGCCTCCAGGCGATCCGCTCGTGCAGGCGGATTGTCGGGCTCCCGAGGTTGGCGACGAGGGTTCGTGCTGTTCCGCGAGAGATGCTGGCTTCATCGCCCACCCCTACGCCCTTGAGACCGATACTGAGTTCCCGGGCATCTGGACACTGCTCGACGAGCCACCGGGCGAGGCAGTCAGAGGGCACGACATCGAAGCCTGCGCCGGGAAGGAGGGTACAGTCCCGGCGGTCAGCTATTGGATCGAGCGATTCGATATCCTGGAAGACATTGAGTTCGCCCGTAATATCTACGTAATCCGTCCCCGATCGCGAGGGCAGGCCTCGACCATCGGTCGTGCGGTCTGTTCGAAGGGTCCGGCTGCATGCAGGACCACCTCGGCATCATCGAGGTGGGCATGTGCGTCCTCGAGCGAGAACACGCGGGACTCGAGACCGTGGCGTGTGGCCAGCGCTTCTGTTCTGGCTCCGTCTCGACCGGCCACGATCGGCTCGTGGCCCCGTTCAACGGCTGCGTCGGTAATTAGGGTCCCCGTGTACCCATATGCCCCATAGATTAGCATACGGACCAATTGATCGGGCGTGATATACAAGTACAGGGATTTCTCACCCGGACGGGGTGAGCATGCGTATTCGGGGGTGCGACGATGTTCCCGCTCCTGATCGTACTGGAGCAGGCCCGCATCGACGACTTTCGGCAAGTGATCGTGATAGAGGGTGATGTAGATACGGGCGATGTAGTCTGCAGAAATATCGACGAGTGGTTTCCCTCGCTCACGAATTGCGACCTGCGTCTGCAACATCTGCAAGCGTCACTGCCTCGCCGTATGAGTACACGATCGATAGCACGTGGCGCCGACGATGGTGACTCAGGAGTCGAACCCAGCGATCAATATCAGACACTGTGTCCTCTCGGTTCTCGAGCCATGAGAGAAGGCCGGTGACGAATTCGTATCCGTTGGGCGTGGTAGTGCTCCCAGTCATGTTTGTCCCAGTGGGGTGGGTCGTAATCGATCGCTCGATTACTCTCCCGGTCTGTTCCACTATCAACCACAGTCCTCGACGTAAATATTAGTAACGAACTCGATTAATGAAATGTTTTCCGTCCGAGCGGCCCTCCGACCCGGGGGCGCCATCGGGGTATTCCCTGCACAGTAGGAATTGCTTACGCGTGATGCCCGGTCCCAGGCATACCCTACGGGCGGAAGAACAGCAAGAGACTTACGGGTGCCCCCGGATTCGGGACCATGGAGGCCGTGGTCCTCGCCGGTGGATACGCGACACGCCTGTGGCCGATCACCAAACATCGGCCCAAGATGTTCCTGCCGATCGGCGATGCAACCGTTATCGACCTCATCCTCTCGGACCTCGAAGAAGAGTCTCGGATCGATACAGTGTACGTCAGCACGAACGAGCGATTTGCCGACGATTTTGTGGCCCATCTCGAACGGGCCGAATACGACAAACCGGTCCTCTCCGTCGAGGAAACCACCGAGGAAGCGGCGAAACTCGGGGTCATCGGCGCCCTCCAGCAACTCATCGAACGCGAAGGCATCGAGGACGACCTCCTCGTCATCGCCGGGGACAACCTGGATCAGCTTCGGAGTGAGCGAGTTCCTGGATTACTACGAGGACGAACAGGGACCGACACTTGCGGCCTACGATGTCGAGAACCGCGAGCAGGCGAAATCCTACGGTCTCGTCGAACTCGAGGGACGATCGGGTGGTCTCGTTCCAGGAAAAGCCCGAGGATCCCCGGAGCACGCTGGTCTCGATCGCCTGCTATGCCTTCCCGGCAAACTCGCTGGACCTGCTCTCGACGTACCTCAGTGATGGAAACAACCCTGACGAGCCGGGCTGGTTCGTCCAGTGGCTCTACCAACGGGATGCGACCTACGCGTTCACGTTCGAGGGGGCCTGGTTCGACATCGGGACACCCGAGAGCTATCTCGATGCCGTGGCCTGGTATCTGGATGGAGCCTCGATCGTGGACGATTCGGCAACGCTCGAGAACGCCGAGATCGGCGAGAATGTCCACGTCATGGCCGATGCCTCGATCGTCGATACGACGCTCGAGCACTCTGTTGTCTTTCCGGATGCAACCGTCGAGCGGTCGGACATTCGGCGCTCGATCATCGACGAGGGGACCTACATCGAGGATCTGGATCTCGCCGGCGCCCTGATCGGCGCTCACACGACAATTCGGAACGGTCCGGGCCCCTGACGGCGAAAATCGAGACCCGCCACCCCGGCGATACACCTATAGGGGCGCCGCAATATGGTTGCCGACGAGGCATGAGCGCCGCCCAGCAGCTTCTGGACGAACTTGCGGCGGATGTTCCGTACCAGGAGCTTGCCGATGCGTTCATCGAGTTCGAGCGCCCTCCTGGTCATGATCCACTCCTGTTAGTGGCCGAAGCGGCCGCCTCGACCACGGGCCAGGGGTACGTCGAGGGCATCTATCCGACCGTCGAACGGTTCCGTGAGTAGTTCGTCGACGGCGACCGGGTGGAGACGCTCGACGAGCTGGCGGCGGTGGCGAGATCGAGGACGAGGAGCTCGTCGAGGCCTTCGGGGCCGAGCGCAAGCGCCACGTCCTGCTGGAGACGGCCGACATCCTCTCGAGTCGGTCGGAATCGAGCGATTTCGATGCGCTGCTGGGCTGGGCTGCGGAGGCTGATCACTACCGGTATGAGGCGGATCCAATCGGCGATATTTCGGGGGTCGGTCCGTCCACGTTCCAGTATCTTCGGATGATGGCGGGGATGGATACGGCGAAACCGGATCCTCAGCTCGAGGAGCTGCTGGCGGACCTCGAGGCTGATATCGGGCCGATTGCCGATGCCACTGGACTCCGCGCCATCGCCGGAGCGGAGTGGCTCTCATACGTCACGGACTACCGGATGCTGGAAATCGATCGCCTGGCCTGGTGGCTCTACACCGACGAGGAGGAACGGATCGCTGCACTCGACGTCGTCTAACGGCTACCGAGTGCCGCGTCCGTGATACGGAGCTCACCCCGGGTCCCGTCCCACTCTCGCTCGAATTCGATGTCAATTCGCTGGTTCATGTGGGGACCATCGACGACGAGTGTCTCGAACTCACCACCCTCACCGAGCAGGTGGACCCCGTGGCTGTCTCCCAGGGCCTCGAGTTCCTCGAGGGCTCGCTCGTCGATGCGGCGGCCGAGCCAGGACTGATCCAGTCCGGCGGCCGCGACGGCGACGATGACGATCTCGAAGCCAGCGTCGAGCATGGCGGTGGCGGCTGAACGGGGGTCGGCCTGCCAGAGGGGGGTATCGAGGTCACACCCGAGGCGATCGCAGATACCCTCCAGGAGATCGGCCTGGTACTCGCTGGCGACGGCACCAGCCACGAGGCCTCCGAGCTTTCGATCCATCGAGTCGGCGATCTCACCGAGTCGCGACTCCAGTGGCTCCAGTTCCATGGCGCCGCGTTGCGTCGAATCATCGGTCGTGAGTGCGGGAAACCTATCGGCGTCGATGGTGGACACCGGAATCCCGATACTCTGGGAGGCGTGGGAGACCAGTTCGGTCGCCGGGACATGGTAGAGATACGAATCAGCTGGCGGATGAACGGTTACGAGTCGCTCGACGGTCCTGCCCTGCTCGAGGGCCGCATAGAGGGCCCAGGCGGAGTCTTTCCCGCCGGAGAACAGGGATAGCCAGGCGCCGGATCCGTCTGCCATACTGGCGATTGCCGCCCAGCGAGCAAATGGATACCGCTAGCGATCACGTGTTTCCGTGGTGAGGGTCCGAAAGCGCTTCCCGCTAAAGTAGGTCGCCACGCGCACGCCCACCAGACTCAACACGACCGCAAGGACGATGTACCCGCCGAGTGCCTCCCCGGGTCCGAGCGCGATCGGGTCGATCGAGACGACCCCAGTTGACCGCTGGAATCCTCGAGGCAGCGACGACGTCCTGTTGCTGGAGGAAGTACGACGAGAATCCTCTGACGACCAGCCCGACCGAGACCACGATGAACGGCAGATTGAGGTAAGAGGTCCGCAGGGGCTCCTCACGGATTACCTCGTCGAGCAGTCGACCGGCACTGGCGGTCAGGGCCGCCATCGCCAGCCAGGGGACGCTGTCGAATGCAAATGCCGTGGCGGGCAACAACACCCCCTGCTGCCCATCGAGGGCCGAGACCCCGAGGGCGCCGGCAAAGACTCCGACGAGCGTCAGCCCCACGGCGACCGCGTAGGTAACGATCGAGACCTGGCCGGAATACAGGGCTGTCTTCGTCCGCCCGGCGAAGACGGTCAGTGCCTCGTCGATGTTGAATCCCTTGTAGAGGAGGAAAAGACCGATGACGGCTGTGATGGCTGCGGCGCCCTCTGCGACGCTGAACACCGTCGCGAGCAGTGGAAATACGAGCAGGGCGAGCCCGACGGGAACGAGGACCGTCTGGCGAAGTTCTTCGTCTGCGAGAAACTGTTTGAGGAGGTAGTAGGTCGATTCGATGTCCCGCGCCTGCCTGACCACAACCCGGTCGACCGAATCGACCGGCAGGCGACTCTCGACAATCGGGACCAGCTGCTCGTCCTCGGCACTGTCGATGACCACGATTGCCGAGTCCGGATCGTAGTCCGAAACGATCTCGTCCAGCTGGCGGGCCACGGCCCGATCGGCCCGCACCACCGACTCCCGATCACCCGAGACGACCGCCACGAGGGCATCCTCCCCATCGCGTTCGAGGGACTGGGCGACGTGTAATGTCTCAAGGAGGGAGTTCACACTCGAGTCCTCGGGATCGATGAGACCGACGTCCGTGACGAGTGCTTCGAGATCGTCTCGTCCGATGATGGCCCCTTCGCTGGCTGCCGTCCGGCCGATGTCGTCGTTGCGATCCAGGCAGACGACCAGCGTGGTCACGAGCGCCGTTCGGTTCCCCGTGAGGATAAATGTACGTCCGCCATCACGCCCGCAGCCGAAAGCCCTCTTCCTCGAGGCCGGCGAGACCGGCCCCGAAGGCGTAGGCGAGGTCCATCGCACCGCTCCGAAAGCGCTGGACAATCGGCCGGTGGGGCTCGAACGATCGGACGGTGACCGGCGTGCCAAGGTCGTCCTCGAGGGCTGTCTCCAGGTCATCTCGCGTGCCGAGTGTATCGACCAGGCCGATCTCAAGGGCCTCCTGTCCGAGGTAGATCCTGGCCTCTGTCTCCCGGATGAGCTCCTCGTCGAGCTCTCGCCCCTCGCTCACGCGTTCGACGAAGACGTCGTACCACTCGTCAACCAGCGCCTGAAAGTACGCCCGTTCATCATCGTCCATCTCCTTGAGTGGCATGCCCTGCGTCCTTGTACTGGCCGGCGGTGAAGCCCTCGTACTCGAGTCCGACCTTCTCTGCGAGCTCCTTCGCGACGATGCGCGACCCGCGGACTCCTATCGAACCGACGATACTCGCGTCCCTCGCCCACAGGCTGTCACAGCCACTGGCGATCCAGTACCCGCCACTCGCACAGAGATCCGTCGTGTACGCGATCGTTGGCCCATCGAACGACTCGACCGCCCGCTTGATATCGTCACTCGGAACGATCTCGCCGCCCGGGGTGTTGAGTTTCACCAGGAGCGCCTCGACTCCGCCATCTGCGTCGGCCCGCTCGATCTGCTCGACGACGTCATCGGCCGGCACGGACTGGGTCCCGAGGGCAGCATGCCGCCACCACCATCGCGCGTTATCGGTCCCTCGACAGCGACCTCGGCAACGTTGTAGGCGGGAAACACTGACCCCGCGACATTGCTGGCAACCCGGATGCCGAGTACCGCGACGATCACCGCGAGGATGATCCCAAGCAGATCGACCAGCCGGTCCGGATTGAACACGAAGAGCACCAGGCCGATGCGCGACCGACAGCACTGCTCCCAGTATGACGATCAGGCACTCGACCGATCCCGCCGAGATCCGACCATCAGTCCCCCTCACGGATCATAGGCAGGCCTCCACGCGTCGGGCCGCGTGGCGTGTATCGGATTGCAGAACAGCCGATCCAGCCTACAGCAGCCCCGTCTTCTGGAGCTTCATCAGGTCCTCTGTGTCGAGGGTCTCGCCCTCCTTGAACTTCTGGTAGATTTCCTCGGCCTCGGCTTTCGCCTCCTCTTTCTTCTTGTCTCGCTCGGTCTGGCGCTCTTCCTCCTCTTCCTTGTCGAGTTCGCGAAGCCGTTTCTGGACCCGGACGAAGTCCTCGTGGTGTCGGTCGGCTGCCTCCTGGGCCTCGACGAACTTCTCGTGCATCTCGTCGGCCTCGTCTCTGACGTCGTCTGCCTCCCGGTAGGCCTGAATCATCTGATTGTGATGCTCCTGGGCCTCGTCGGCGAGCGCGGTGACCTTCTCGTGGTGGTTCGACGCTTCTGCCCTGACTTCTTCGGCCTCTTCGACGAGCCCCTCGAGATCGTCGTTCTGCTCGAGCGTGGATTTCCGGCTCGCGTACTCCTCGCGCTTTTCCTCGATTTTCTCGATGAGTTCGCGTTCCTCGTCGCTGGCCAGCACCTCCGTTTGCTGTTTGAATTCGAGGTCTTCGATCTCCGATTCGAGCTGTTCGAGATCCTTGCCCTCGTCCAGCTCGAGATCTGACTTGCGCTGTTCGACCTTCTCGAAGAGTTCGTTGGCCTTCGCGTTGAGCTCGTTGCGCTGTTGTTTGTGTTCCTGAACCTGTTCGTTGAGCTCGTCGCGCTTTTCCCGGTGTTCCTGGGCTTCGTCGACCTGCTCGCGGGTCTCTGCGTTGAGTTCGTCGCGTTTGGAGGCCCGCTTCGAGGCCATCTGGTTCAGTTCGTTGCGCCGGTCGCGCAGTTGGCCAGCCTTCTTGATCAGTTGGCCTTTCGATTCGTTCTCGAGTTCTTCGTCTGTGAGTTCTACGTTGTTCGATTCGTCTACCATGGTGTTCGTACCTCTGTGCCAAGCCCGCACCGTCCGAAGCACTCGCTCAGGGCCTGCAATTCACCGGGGAATAAGTTCCTGGTCATCGGTCGTCGAGCGATACGCGTCACGGCGGTGACGTTCTGGTAACAATCGCTACCGGACCTCGAAAGTTAAAGGTACCGGTCGATACTGGCGTGAAAATAGGGGGACGGCGTCGACTTCAGGAAGGATTTACACTGTCATGGTGACCCATGTCACTGTCGGCCACGTGTCGCTCAACACCAATCCTTAAGCGAGGACGAGGCCAATCGCCAGTCGATGACGCCACCCTCGATACCCGCGCCCACAGTCGGTGTCGTGGGAGGTGGCCAGCTCGGTCGAATGCTCGGGCGAGGCGGCGGCACCGCTCGGAATCGATGGCGATCGTTCTCGACCCCACGCCGTCCTGCCCGGCAGCTCGTGTCAGCACCGACCAGATCGAAGCCGAATTCGATGACACGGCGGCGATTCGAGCGCTGGCCGACCGATCCGATGTGCTGACCTTCGAGATCGAACTCGCCGATCAGGACGCCCTCGAGTCGGTCAGTGCCGAGACCGGCGTGCCGGTCCATCCCAAGCCAGGGACACTCCGGATGATCCACGACAAGCTCGTCCAGAAGGGCACTCTCGAGGAGGCGGGTATGCCCGTCCCCGCGTTTCGGGCAGTCGAGACCGCTGGTGACCTCAGGGAGGCCATGGACAGCCTCGGGGCACCGATCATGCTCAAGGCCCGCGACGGGCGGGTACGATGGTCGAGGCACGTTGCTTGTCCAGGGGCCCGACGACGCCGCCGGAAGCGATGGAGGCGATCGCAGGACCAGCAATGGCCGAGCAGCGTTCGTCGACTTCGAGCGGGAGCTCTCGGTCATGGCCGTTGCCGGTGACGGCGGATCGTCGGTACCTACCCGGTCGGGGAGAACGTCCACGAGGATGCCATCCTCCGGGAAACGATCGTTCCCGCCCGATGATCCGCCCTCGTCTCGAGTCGGCTCGAGCGGTCGCGCTCGATGTCCTCGAGATTTTGGATGGTCGCGGCATGTTCGGCATCGAACTCTTCGAGACCCAAGATGGAGAGATTCTGGTCAACGAGATCGCCCCCCGGCCGCACAACTCCGGCCACTGGACCATCGAGGGGGCGGTCACCTCCCAGTTCGAACAGCATCTCCGGGCGGTCTGCGGGTGGCCGCTCGGCGCAACCGACAACTCGCGGCTGTGCGGTGATGACCAACATCCTGGGCGATGTCGAGGAACCGAGCTCCGGCCCGGCTCTCGGGTGTCGACTCCGTCCTCGAGTCGGCGGGTGCCCATCTCCACTGGTACGGGAAACGGGAGGCCAGACCGAGCCGGAAGATGGGCCACATCACGCTCACGGGTGCCGAGTCGGTGGCCCCACTGCTCGAGCGGGCTCACGCACTGCGGGAATCGGTAACCCTGGCGGCCAGCGACTCCTCATCATGACTGACAGCACGACGAGCACTGATCGATAGACTGCACGATGAAGCGGCCCGTGACCGACCGGCGGAGGCGACCCAGACGTCGGGATCGTCATGGGGAGTGACTCCGACCTCGAGACAATGATGACCGGGGGCCGGCGCCCCGGTGCCTACGATGCACTCGTCGAGGAACTCGGGTTTGGTGAACAGCGATCCTACGACGAGCCGCCCGAGGAACGGTTCACGTTCGAGACGTACGTCGCCTCCGCCCACCGGACCCCCGACCTGATGACCGCCTACGCGGAGACCGCCGAGGACCGGGGACTCGAGGTTATCATCGCTGGCGCTGGCGGCAAGTCCGCCGACCTGCCGAACATGACCGCCTCGATCGCGTATCCGGTGCCCGTGATCGGCGTGCCGGTCCAGGAGAAGTCGGTCGACTCGGTCATCGGCATGCCGACGGGGGCACCGATCGTCGCCGTCGACGCCGGCAAGTCGTTCAACGCGGCGCTCTCGGCCGCCCAGATTCTCGCCCGTCAGCATGCAGACGGTCCGTGAGCGACTCGAGACATCCACGACGCCCAGCGCACCGAGGTGGGCTCGGATCTCCCGGGAACTCCACGATGGGTCGGGTACATGGACGTACCGCGAGAACTACCGAGTGAACGGCGACGGTGAAACTGGCCGAGGGATGCAGAGAATCAACCCTTATATGGCCGCATTGCCAAAGGTCGCGCATTCGAGCCGATGAATGACTGGATAGCCGTCGGGGCTCTGGCGCTTGTCTCCGTGTCGATACCTGTCGGCATGATGGTCGTCTCTGCCCTCCTGCGGCCGACCGTCCCAGAACTGAGCAAGCGCACCACCTACGAAAGCGGTGAGATCCCGACAGGGGGGACGCGCATCCGATTCAACATCCAGTACTACATGGTCGCCCTGCTGTTCGTCATCTTCGATATCGAGGCCGTTCTCCTGTTTCCGTGGGCGTCGATCTACCGAGCTGCTGGTCGAGTCAGCCCGCGGTGGCGACGCTCGAGGTCATCTGGCCAATGTCACTGTTCGTGGGCACTCTGCTCATAGGCTTGGTCTGGGCCTGGCGCACAGGGGCGGTCGAGTGGGCCGCATCGGCGACCGAGACGGGGGTGCGATCGGAATGAGCCAGCAGGAGCGAGCGGCGTCAGAAGCCAAACAGGAGGCCCGGAGCGGCGCTGGTGTCGACGACCGCTTCAACTCGAGTCTTCGCGATGCCCTTGGCACCTCTCCGTTCATCCTCACCAAGTTCGACCAGTTCATGAACTGGGTGCGGGGGTCCTCGATGTTCATGCTCCAGTTCGGGATCGCCTGCTGCAGCATCGAGATGATGCACACCTACGCCGTCAAGCACGACCTCGATCGTTTCGGTGCCGGGGTTCCCCGGGCCTCTCCCAGACAGGCCGACGTCATGATCGTCCCCGGGACCATCGTCTCGAAGTTCGGCCCCCGCATGAAGCGGGTCTACGATCAGATGCCCGAGCCGAAGTTCGTCGTCGGCATGGGGTCGTGTACGATTTCCGGTGGCCCCTTCCAGGAGGGGTACAACGTGGTCAAGGGCGCCGAGGAGATCATCCCGATCGACATCCAGGTGCCCGGCTGTCCCCCGCGACCGGAGGCACTGGTCTACGGGGTCGTGAAGTTGCAAGAGCGGGTCCGCAACGGCGAGGGATCCCCGATCGTCGTCAAGCCCTACGAACTCGAGGAGTTCGGTGACCTTCCCCGCGACGAACTGGTCCAGTCGATGGCCGACGAGATCGACGAGAACGACCTGGTGATGCGCTACGACTGGGGTGAGTCGCCATGAGCACCCAGCTCCGTCGGGACCAGCCCGCCGTCGTCGAACCCGAGGACATCGCTGCGGTCATCGGCGACCGGGTCCAGGGACGAGACGACCACAAGAACGCCCCTGCCTTCGTCGTCCGTCCCGACGAGATACAGGATGTCCTCACCGATCTCCGTGATCACCTCGGCTTCGATCACCTCTCGACGGTGACGGCCCAGCAGTATGCCGATCGCTACGAGTCGATCTATCACCTCAAGCGCTACGTCGACCCGACTCAGGAGGTCAGCCTCGTCGTCCCCACCAGCATTGACGATCCGCGCAGTCAGAGTGGGGAACCGGTCTATCGGTCGGCCGACTGGGCCGAGCGGGAGGCCTACGACCTGGTCGGCATCGAGTACGAGGGTCATCCGGACCTGCGGCGCATCCTCCTGCCCGAGACCTGGCAGGGTCACCCGCTCTCGAACCAGTATGATCAGGATCGACCCCAGATAGTACCCCTGCGAGAGCACGCCAATCCCATCGAGCCGGATCATCGCGGGGCCAGGCGGTGATACGATGTTCCTCAATATCGGTCCCCATCACCCTGCCACGCACGGCGTCCTCCACATCAAGACGGTCCTCGATGGTGAGACCGTGGCGGATGTCGAGCCGGATATCGGCTACCTTCACCGCTGTGAGGAGCAGATGCGTGAGTCCTGCACCTACCCGGGACCAGATCATGCCCTATCCGGACCGGTGGGACTACGTCTCCGCTGGCTTGCTCAACGAGTGGGCCTACGCGCGGGCTGCGGAGGATCTCGCCGACCTTGAGGTGCCGGCCTACGCCCGGCATCCGCACCATGGGGGCGGAACTCTCCCGGATTGCCGCCCGCACGCTCGGCCCCCTGGACGTCCTCGGCCCTCTACCTACGGTGATTTTACCGCGATCTTCCAGTACGCGATGCGGGACCGCGAGCTCGTCCAAGACATACTCGAGGACCTAACGGGCCAGCGCCTCATGTTCAACTACCTCCGTCTGGGGGGCGTCGCCTGGGATCTGCCCTCCCCCCGTGAGGAGTTCATCGCGAATGCGCGGTCGTTCGTCGAGGGAATTCCCGAGACCGTAACGGCGCCGCGATTCGTCGACCTCCAACCGAAATTCTCCAGATTCGCTGTGTGGACACCGGGGTCCTCGAACCCGCCGTGGCGAAACAGTACGGCTGTACGGGGCCGGTCGCCCGGGGCTCTGGCATCGATATCGACCTCAGGCGGGACGATCCCTACGGGATCTACGAGGACCTCGACTGGGACGTTGTGACCGCCGACGGCTGTGACAACTACAGTCGGCTGCTGGTCCGGATGCTCGAGGTCGAGGAGTCGGCCAAGATCGCTCGAGGCGCCACCGGATCGAGGCTCGAGGACTGGCCGGAGGACCGACGCGAGATCCAGAGCAACGTCCCCGGACGTCGAAGCCCGCCGCCGATACGACGGAGACCAATGGGCCGTCGAGGGCGCGAAGGGTGAACTCGGGCATCAACATCGGCGGCCATGGCGACCCAGCAACCAGCAGGATTCAAGATTCGGAGCCCCTGCTTTCACAATCTCTCGGTCCTCCCGGAACTCTCCACCGGTGAGTACGTCCCCGACCTGATCGCCTGCGCTCGGAGTCTCGACCGTCGTACCTCGGGGAGGTCGATCGCCTGATGGTGGGGCCGCTGCAGGCGGGGGACGTCTACCTGTTGCCAGAACGACAAGCCGTCGGATCTGCTCGGCCTGGGAGAATACGGGGTCGTTGGTTCGGTCATCGCGGCGTTCGTGGGGGCGTTCATCGTCGGCAACATCATGCTCGCCATGACAGCGGTCGCGGGTCCCTGGGCGAAACGCCAAGATCACCGCGGCCTTCACCGACCGCATCGCGGTCGAGGACCCGGTCGGTCCGTTCGGGCTACTCATCGGTGGCGTGCCGCTGACGCGGTCCAGGATGCTGTCCAAGGAGAACGTACATCCCGGAGCACGCCGACCGACCGGCCTACGACATCGCGCCAATCATCATCGTGGCGTCCGCCTTGCTGGGCTTCGCCGTTATTCCAATGGGGAGCGGCGTTCACCTTGCTGACCCTGAAGTTGGCCTCGTGTTCGTCTTTGCGATCGCGAGTGTCACGTATCGCCTCGTCGATGGCCAGGGCGACGGCTCTCCGCGAACAAGTACTCCACGCTCAGCGGGCTCCGGGCCGTCGCCCAGAACATCGCCTACGAGATCCCGCTCGTGCTGACCGGCATGTCGGTCGTCATCTTCGCCGGCTCGCTCCAGATGAGCACCATCGTCGCCGCCCAGGCGAGAACCCTTGGTTTCCCTGGGATCTCGGTGACGATCCCGCCGTGGTTTGCCGGTCGTCAATCCGTTCGCGTTCGCCATTTTCCTCGCGGCGAACTTCGCCGAGGTGGGACGGAATCCGTTTGACACGCCCGAGGCCCCAACCGAGATCGTCGCGGGCTGGCAGTACGCAGATACTCCTCGGTGTATTTCGTCCTCTCGTATCTCGGTGAGTTCCTCCACATCTTCCTCGGTGGGGCCGTCATCGCGACGATCTTCCTTGGTGGGCCAGCCTGGGCCTGCGTCCTGCCGCGAATCGGTCCGCGAAGTTCATGATTCGAATCTTGGGCCGTCTACTTCGCGACCCAGTGGCTGCGATCGGCGGTTCCACGGGTTCGCATCGATCAGCTCATCGAGATCGGGTGGAAGGGGCTGCTCGTTCTCGCGTTCGCGAACCTGTTCCTCACCGTCGCGATCGTGGGGGTGATAGGATGATCGGCGTCCTGAAATCGATGGCGACCACGATGCGCCACGCGCTTGATGGGAAGACGTTCACGGTCGAGTACCCGGAGACGGCACCCGAGGTCTCACCGAGGTTTCGCGGGGTGGCGAGCGAAGACCAGCCGGGAGCGATGTATCTGGTGTCGCCAGTGCGAGAACGTCTGTCCGAACGATACGATCCAGATTGTCGATGGACGACGAACGCAATCGGCGAGCGAGTACAACCTCCACGTCGGGCAGCTAGCTCTACTGTTGCTCTGCGAGGAGGTCTGTCCGGTCGATGCCATCGTCCTGACCCAGAACTTCGAGTTCACCGGGGACACGAAAGACGACCTGGTCTACAACATGGAGCAGCTCAAGGCGGTTCCCTGGTACAAGGACATCGACCCACTCGAGGCCCGCGAGCCGGACCCGCGGGAGCTGGGTCCGGGAGGGGGAGGGGGAGGTCGACTATCAGTGATGGGCGGCCAACTGTACTCTGAAGTGTACGATAGTCCTGACTCGATGAGTTTCGATTCAAATGACGCTCGAGCTCATCGCCTTTGGCCTGTTCGCCATTGTGACCCTGGCGAGCGCGCTCGGCGTCGTCCTCGTTGCCGACCCGTGGCATGCGGCCTTCCTGCTTGGCCTGACGCTGCTCAGTGTCGCGATCCACTACGTGATGCTCGCCGCCGAGTTCGTCGCCATGATGCAGATACTGGTCTACGTGGGCGGGGTGCTCGTGCTCATCGCCTTCGCCGTCATGCTGACGAGCCGCGACGAGGAGGGATCGCCGGAGGTGGCCGGGACGTGACGGGACCTCGACTCCATCGCGGTGCATCAATCAGTGCGGCCCTGTTGGCTGGCGTGCTCTTCGTCGTGATGGCCCTCGTTGCGATCGCGACGCCGTTTTCGGAGCCAGCGGGCTTTCCAACCAGCGTCTCGATAACCGCAGAGATCGGCTACGCCCTCTTTAGATCACTGCCCTCCGGTCGATTCCGTGGGTCCCTCGGTCACACGGAGCCGTTCCTCGCGGCGTTTTTGCTCGTCGCTGTCCTGCTCGATGCGGCGCTGGATGCGGCCCTCGTCCTCGCAAAACGTGATGGAGGCGATCAATCGTGACGGTCCCGATCGAGTACTACGTCCTGCTATCGATGGGGCTGTTTGCCATCGGCCTTCTTGGCATCCTGACCCGCCGGAACGCGCTCATGTTTCTCATTTCCGTCGAGCTCATGATTAACGCGGCCAACGTCAACTTCATCGCGTTTTCGTACTACCACGGCAACCTGACCGGCCAGATCTTTGCCCTGTTCACCGTCGCCATCGCCGCCGCCGAGGTGGCGGTCGGACTCGGGATCATCCTGGTCCTGTACCGCACCTTCGGCGATATCGACGTGACCCTTCCCGCCATCATGCGGGGCTGATATCATGAGTATGCACCTCGAGCTTGCACCGGCTATTCCGCTGTTGCCCCTGCTTGCGTTCGTGCTGGTCGCTCGCGGTCGGCTCGCGGCTCCCGAAACGGGGGGCACTCCCGGCGATCCTCGCGATGGGCGGTTCGTTCGTGCTGTCACTGTACGTCGCCCTCGGTGTCGCCGGGGGCCAGACAGGCCAGCGAACGCTCCACACCTGGGCCAGTGGCGAGACAATCACCTTCTCGTTCGGCGTGCTGGTCGATCCACTGTCGGCCCTGATGCTGGTCATCGTGGCCCTGATCGCCTTCCTCGTCACCGTCTTCAGTCTGGGATACATGAACGACGAGGGCGAGACTGGCCTGCCGCGATACTACAGTGCACTCGGCCTGTTCACGTTCAGCATGTTCGGGTTCGTCCTCGCCGACGGCCTGTTGCTTGCCTTCGTCTTCTTCGAGCTCGTCGGCCTGTGCTCGTATCTCCTGATCGGCTTCTGGTTCCGGACGCCTTCGGCGGCCTCGGCCGCGAAGAAGGCGTTTCTCGTCACCCGGTTCGGTGATTACTTCCTCCTCGTCGGCGTGGTGGCGATCGGCGTAACCTACGGCTCGCTGGCGTTCGCTGGCGATGGCTCCTTCGTGCAGTCGGCGGAGACCGCGATCGCCGATGGCGCGACTCTCTTTGGATTCGACGCAGCCACCTGGGTCACGATCACGGCCCTGCTCGTGCTGGGCGGTGTCATCGGCAAGTCCGCGCAGTTCCCGCTGCACACCTGGCTGCCGGACGCCATGGAGGGCCCGACGACCGTCTCGGCCCTGATCCACGCGGCGACGATGGTCGCCGCCGGCGTCTACCTGATCGCCCGGATGTACGGCTACTTCGCCCTCTCGCCCGACGCACTGGCCGTCATCGCGTTTGTCGGAGGCTTTACCGCCCTATTCGCTGCCTCGATGGCCCTCGTGAAAGACGACATCAAGCAGGTCCTCGCGTACTCGACCATCAGCCAGTACGGGTACATGATGCTGGGACTCGGGGCGGGTGGCTACGTCGCCGGTGTCTTCCATCTCATGAATCACGCGTTTTTCAAGGCCCTGCTCTTTCTCGGGGCCGGCTCGGTCATCGTCCTCGTCCATCACCGCCAGAACATGTGGGAGATGGGCGGGCTTCGCCGCCGAGCACCGGTGACCTACTGGACGTTCCTCGCTGGCTCACTGGCACTCGCTGGCGTGGCACCGCTGTCGGGCTTCTGGTCGAAAGACGAGATTCTCGACGATGCGCTGATCGTCGGCCTCGAGCAGCCGGCGTTCCTGCTGGCGTTTGCGATGGCCCTCGTTGCGGTCTTTCTCACGGGGCTCTACACGGCACGGATGGTAATCCTCACCTTCCACGGACGGGCGCGAACCGAGGCGGCCCGTGAGCCCCACGCCGTTGGCTGGTCAATCAAAGCGCCGCTACTGGTCCTTGGAATCCTGTCCATTGTCGCCGGTGTCGCCAATCTCGCCCCGCTCGAGAAGCTGGCGGGGATCCACGCCACGTACCTGCACGACTGGCTCGGCGGTGAGTACGGGCTGGATCCGGCACTCTCGGCGCTGACAGCGGGCGGCTACGAGTCGGCCTTCCCCTACTCGACGGGGTATCTGGGCTCGGAGGCTGCCACCGTGCTCGCGACAGGTGGCTCCTCGCTGCTGCTCGCCGTGGGCGGCCTCGCGCTGGGCTGGTGGCTGTACGCCGGTCCGGAACCGACCGAACCGGCCGAGCGACTCGGTCGGGTTTACACGACACTGCGGGCGAACTACTATCAGGACGAGTACCAGGTCTGGCTGGCCGAGGGCGTGGCCCAGCCACTCTCGAGTGCCGCCGATCGGTTCGACCAGGGAGTCATCGACGGCGCCGTCAATAGTGTCTCGACCCTCTCACTTTCGAGTGGCCGGCAGATCTCGCGGCTGCAGACCGGCGTGGTCACAAACTACGCCACGATGCTCGTCGCTGGGTTCCTGGCGCTGATCCTCCTTGCAGGCCTGCTCGGGGGGTGGTTCCCGTGGTAATGCTCGAGGCCCTGCTCGGGCTGACATTCGCAGCCGCGCTCATCACCTTCCTCGCTCCAGAGCGCGTGGCGGGCCGAGTCGCGTTCGTGCTGAGTCTGCTCCCGCTCGGGCTGTCCCTGTGGCTGTTTGGGACCTTCGACGGCAGCGGGAACGCCCTGCTCGGGGGAACACTGGCGTTCGAATCCCACCGACCCTGGATCCAGCTTGGCGAGTACACGATCAGCTGGTTCGTCGGCCTCGACGGGATCAGCCTCCCGCTGGTGGTGTTGACCACGGTGCTCACGACCCTGGCGATACTGAGCTCGTGGACGCCGATCGACGAGCGGGAATCCCAGTTCTACGGGCTCGTGTTGTTCATCGAGGCCAACCTGATCGGCGTGTTCGTTGCGCTCGATTTCTTCCTCTGGTTCGTCTTCTGGGAGGCGGTGCTGATTCCCATGTTCCTGCTGATTGGTGTCTGGGGAGGTCCCCGACGCCGATATGCGGCGCTCAAGTTTCTGATCTACACGAACGTCGCATCCCTGGTGCTGTTCGGGGCCTTTATCGCCCTGGTCTTCGGTCTCGGGGATGCCGTTTCTTCGTTCGCCCTGCCTGCGGTAGCGACGGCCATGCTCGACGGGGGGCCGGGGGCATTCGCGGGTATCGAGGGATCCACCCTTGCGTCGGTGACGTTCATCGCGCTGTTCGCCGGATTTGCGGTCAAGGTGCCGATCGTTCCGTTTCACACCTGGCTCCCAGACGCCCACGTGGAGGCGCCGACCCCCGCATCGGTGTTGCTCGCGGGGGTGCTGTTGAAGATGGGGACCTACGCACTCTTGCGATTCAACTTCACGATGTTCCCCGACCAGGTCGCCGCGTTCGCCGTCCCGATTGGGGTCGTTGCGGTCATCAGCATCATCTACGGGGCCTTCCTGGCGATGGCCCAGACCGACCTCAAGCGGATCGTGGCCTACTCGTCGGTCGCCTCCATGGGCTACGTGATCCTCGGACTGGTCGCCTACACCGAATTCGGCCTCGGCGGGGCCACCTTCCAGATGGTGTCACACGGGCTCATCTCGGGCCTGTTGTTCATGGTCGTCGGCGTGATCTACAACGAGACCCATACCCGGATCGTCACGGACATGTCAGGGTTGGCCGATCGGATGCCCATCGCTGCGGGCATCCTCGTGGCCGGTGCCTTTGGCTACATGGGGCTCCCGCTGATGAGTGGTTTTGCCGCGGAGTTTTTCATCTTCTTTGGCGCCTTCGGGTCGACGGTCCTCACCTATGCGCCGGTGTTCACGGCGGCGGCCATGTTCGGGATCGTCCTCGTGGCTGGCTATCTCCTCTTTGCGATGCAACGCACCCTGTTTGGCGAATACCAGCTTGGAACGGACTACGAGATCGGTCGAGCACCGCTCCATGACATCGCGCCGATGGTGGTCCTCCTGGCGGCGATCATCGTCCTCGGGGTGGCCCCGGAGCTCGTGTTCGATATGATCACGGACGCGGTTGATCCGATGCTCGGGGTGGGCCGTAATGGCGCTCATCGAACTTCCCGGCGGTGGCAGCGCTGGGACCGGCACTGGCGATGCTGGTCGGCGCATTCGCCGTCTTCGTCGTACAATTCCGTCTACCCCACTCGAGCAAGGGCGGGGTCCTTGCGGCCATTGCGACGGCAACGGGCCTCACCTCCGTCGCCCTGGCCGTCGTGGTTCGCCCTTGCCGGCCTCGGAACCCCCGCCGTCGATGGCGGGCTCGGTGTGGTTGAACTCGCCGGCGATCAACTGGTCGTCGACCAGCTCGCGATCTTTTTCATGCTCATCGTGGCCATCGTCACCACGCTTGTCTCGCTCGCGAGTGCCGATGCCATCGCTGAGTCCCCGCACCAGGGCGAGTGCTACTCGCTTCGTCCTCTTGGCTGCGACCGGAATGGCCCTCATGGCCACGGCCAACAGCCTCGTGACCGTCTTTATCGCCCTCGAACTCACGAGTCTGCCCTCCTATGCACTCGTTGGTATTCAAAAGCACAACCGGGGCAGCGTCGAGGCCGCCATGAAGTACTTCCTGGTCGGGGCACTCTCCTCTGCCATTTTCGTCTACGGCATCAGCCTCGTCTACGGGGCGACCGGTTTCCTCCAGCTCGAGGCCATCGCTGGAGAGCTCGGGAACGTCGGCGACGCCGGGGGCCTGCTCGGCCTGGGCCTGCTCTTTCTCCTCGGGGGCATCGCGTTCAAGACCGCAAGCGTCCCGTTTCACTTCTGGGCGCCGGAGGCCTACGAGGGCGCGCCGGCACCAATATCTGCGTTTCTCTCCTCGGCCTCCAAGGCCGCCGGCTTTGTCGTCGCGTTTCGCGTGTTCACGACGGCCTTCCCACTCGCGGACGTGACGCCGGTTATCGGTCTCGACTGGACGCTGCTCTTTGTGGTGCTGGCCATCGTCACGATGACGCTTGGCAACTTTGCGGCGGCGATTCAGCCCACTGTCAAGCGGATGCTCGCGTACTCATCAATTGGCCATGCGGGCTATGCGCTGATCGGGCTCGCGGGGCTGACTGGTGTCGGTGATGACACGCTGGTCCTGGGAGCGGCGATGATGCACCTGCTGGTCTATGGCTTCATGAATACGGGGGCCTTCCTCTTCGTGGCCCTCGCCGAACACTGGGAGATCGGCCGGACGTTCGAGGACTTCAACGGCCTGGGCCGCCAGGCTCCCATCGCCTGCGTCGCGATGACCGTCTTCCTGTTCAGCCTGGCGGGCCTCCCGCCACTCGGGGGCTTTTTCAGCAAGTTCTTCCTGTTCACCGGTGCGATCGGCGCTGGGCTGTTTATCGTCGCGGGAGCCCTGCTCGTCAACAGTGCGCTGTCGCTGTACTACTATTCCCGTCTCCTTCGGGCGATCTGGTTCGAGGCCCCCGACGACTCTCGCGACTCGCTCACCCAGCCAACCGGCCTCTACGTTGCGCTGCTCGTGGCAGCGGTGATGACGGTGATCGTCCTCCCCGGCTTCGGACCGGTGGCAGAGGCGGCCATCGGGGCTGCCGGCGGGCTCCTGGGATGAGTGGGGTCCGGTAACTTTTACCCATGAGAGCGCAAGCCGCGAGCATGGGTTCCCGGCTCGTGCTGGGGTGTGGGGGGGTTGGGCAACAGGTCGTCGATGCCCTGGCCCCCGACGGGACGCCACTGGAGGTGGATCGACGCCGATGAGTCACTGGTCGGGTCAGCTGCGTGACGAGGGATACCGGCGAAGGTCGGCGATCCAAGTGATCCGGCCGTCCTCGAGGACTCGACTTCACCGAGCCAGACCTTTATCGGCTCCGAGCAGGCCGAGATCAATCGGCGTGCCACCGAAGAACGTCAGAGATCGCTTTCCGGAGTCCTACATCGTGACCTATACGGGCAACGAGTCAGGCGGTGATATCCCGGCCAACGTGACCGTCTCCGGGCCCGAGGCGATGGCCGACTGGATGGGAGAGAGCGCAACCGGTCGCCACGCTGAAGGGGCCATGCAGCTCTACCGGCACCTCCTGACCCTCGAGGGGCCACTCGCCGTCGTCACCCACGACAATCCCGACCCCGATGCAATCGCCAGTGCCATCGCCCTGGTTGATATCGCCTCTGCCGTTGGCCTCGAGGCCGAGGCCTGCTACCACGGGGAGATCTCACACCAGGAAAATCGAGCGATGGTCAATCTCCTTGATCTCGATCTCCGTCGGCTCGATGCGGCAGATTCCCTCGGCGAGTTCTCGGCGTTCGCACTGGTGGACCACGCCCGGCCAGGCGTCAATGATCAGCTCCCCTCGGAGCTACACGTGGACATCGTCGTCGATCACCATCCCCCGCGGGGGCCGGTGCCAGCCGTGGTCTACGATCTCCGTGAGGACGCAGGGGCGACGAGTACGGTGTTTGCGGAGTATCTCAACTGGCTCGGTGTCCCGCTCACAGAGCGCACTGCCACCGCCTTGCTCTTCGGGATTCAGGTCGACACCAACGACTTCCGGCGCGAGGTGTCTGCCGTCGACTTCGCCGCGGCCTCGCTGTTGCTCGAGTCCGCCGATACGGGGGTCATCGAACGCATTGAGAACCCCCGGGTGGAGGGCGAAACGCTGGATGCGATCGCCCGGACGATCAAGGGCCGGCAAACCCGGGGCTCGGTCGTGGTCGCCAGTGCCGGCTACATTTCGAGTCGTGATGCCCTGCCCCAGGCGGCTGACCAGCTGCTCGCCCTGGAGGACATCGACACCACGCTCGTCTTCGGGTTTCTGGACGGCATGGTGTATATCTCGGCCCGGTCGCGGGCGAGCTCGATCGATCTCGGCGAGACGCTACGGATGCGTTCTCGCCCATCGGCAGTGCCGGGGGCCACACCGACATGGCGGGCGCCCAGCTCGAGGTCGGGATGATGGCCGGATTCGACGAGGACGAGCCAGAGGGGGACATCGTCGGGACCGTCGAGGAGGTCATCACGGGCCGTTTCTTCGAGGCGATCAGAACGCGACCGGGAACGCCGGTTGCGGCCTATCGCGAGACGAGCGAGCGCCTGTTCCGGACCGACGACGAGAGTGAGGAGTAGCCAATCGGTCGAAAGCAGTCATTTCCGCCGTCATTCCGACGGGGACACGTAGCTCACGAGTGCTTGTGACCGCCTGGTCGACAATACCTAGCATCAAGCCGACCGATAGCTCCGGGTAATTTCGCTGTCACCAATCGAGGTGACCGCCCACGGAAGAATCGAACTCTCCTGAGGTAGCATACCTTCGAGGAGATCAGTATCCTCGATCGGGAGGCGATCATCGTGCCACGTTTTCGACGAGAGCGTGAGCAAAATATACTGCTCACCGTGAAAGGGCATTACTGAACGACTCACGATAACCCACGGGCTCCCGCTATCTTCCTGTTTGAACGGATCTGGTGCCCAGACCAGCATTCCTCGTGTGTATGTCATTAGTGTGTTTCGCCAGTGTCCGTCCACTCATCACGGTTTTCTTCACCATACCGTTCGTCGAAGAGTCGACGTCACCCGATGGAGATCGTAGGCGCCTTGAAGCCGGTCGAGATCATCGGTGATCGCCCAGTACGGCCCCTTGTGACGAACGAGGCCCCGCTCTTCTAATCGCGACAGAACCGGCGGAACTGGAGTTAGCCGCGACCGGGGTGCGACGTGCAAGCTCTTTGGCCTTCCACGCGCGATCCCGGTGCTCGTAGAGGAATCTGAGCACGAGTTCGGGATTGCTCGGCTCCTCAAGTTCCTCGGGGGAGCGTTCCTCGAAGCGATCGATATCGATTGACACACCGAAACCACGACACGGACTGTATTAAGAATATTTACTGTATGTAATATAATCTATGTATGTAACGTATTGTATCGCATGGAACTAACGAGTATCATGCCCGACAAGGCCAAATACTCCATCTACGCACTACAACCACCTCACTTGTGGAACTCCCGGGACGGCAGGGAGGAAGGCACTTTTCTCTATCCACGACGTATGGCCAGCAATGACCGTGTCGCCGGATGCCGACAAACCCCGGGTCGAGGAGTACATGACCCAGGAGGTCGTGACGGTATCGCCCGATGACACGGTCGGCACGGTCGCCGATCGGATCGCCACCAGCGACGATCACAGCGGCTATCCCGTCGTCGATCGCCGGCGTGTCGAGGGCTTCGTCAGTGCGCAGGATCTCCTGCTCGCCGACGACGAGGATCCGATCTTCACCGTGATGGAGACCGACCTGATCGGCGGCCCATCCCGGACATGCGGGTCACGGACGCTGCCCGGGTAATTCTCCGCTCTGGCATCCGGAAACTGCCCGTCGTCGACGATGCGGGGAACCTCGTGGGGATCATCTCGAACGCCGACGTGATCCGGAGCCAGATCGAGCGGGCCACCCCGGAGAAGGTCGGCAAACTCATCCAGGCCCTCGAGGACATCCACGACGTTCGTCTGAGTCAGGATCGCCGTACTGCTGTCGATGATCCGGCTCTGGTCCCGACCCAGCGCCGTGTGTACGCCGACGAGCTCGAGGGCCGACAGTACGAACTCCAGCACGGCCTCGCCGAGCCGCTGGTCGTCATCGACAACGACGGCGAGCTGCTGCTCGCGGACGGCCACCACCGGGTGCTCGCAGCCGAGCGACTGGGCCTCACGACGATGGACGCCTACGTCATCGTCATCGAGGAGAAACTCGACCTGGGCATGGCCCAGACCGCGGCGAACGAGGGACTCGAGTCCCTCGATGACATCGAGGTCGTCGACTACGCCCGACACCCGCTGGTCCAGACGACAGAGCGGCTGCGCGAGGCCACCGAGTCGGAGTAGGCCGTCGAACCCTTCATTATCCGGCCGGACCAACTCGGGCCCATGTTCGACGAGGACGATCTCGCCGCCATCCGCGAGGCAACCGGCGAGTGGGAGCGCCAGACCCTGGAGCCGGTTCTCGATGCCTACGGGGAGCGACAGGACCGCTTTGCCACGGTGCTCCAATCTCGAAGTCGACCGGCTGTACACGCCCGATGATATTGCCGATCTCGACTACGAGCGCGATCTCGGGTTTCCCGGTCAGGACCCGTTCACCCGGGGCCCCTATCCAACGATGCACCGGGGCCGGACCTGGACCATGCGGCAGTTCGCCGGCTTCGGGACGCCCGAGGAGACGAACGAGCGCTTTCACTACCTGATCGAGGAGGGCCAGACCGGCCTGTCGGTCGCCTTCGACATGCCCACGCTGATGGGCCTCGATTCGGACGACCGGATGAGCGACGGCGAGGTCGGCAAGGAGGGGGTGGCCGTCGATACCCTCCGGGACATGGAGGTCCTCTTCGATGGCATCGATCTGGGCGAGGTCTCCACCTCCTTTACGATCAACCCGTCCGCGCCGGTGATCTACCGCCGATGTACATCGCGCTGGCGGACAAGCAGGGCGTCCCGCGATCGGAGATCAGGGGAACGCTCCAGAATGACATGTTCAAGGAGTTCATCGCCCAGAAAGAGTGGGTGATCCCACCGGAACCGTCGCTGTCGCTCGTCACGGATGTCGTCGAGTTTTCGACAGAACAGACGCCGAAGTTCCACCCAGTCTCCATCTCGGGGTATCACATCCGCGAGGCGGGATCGACAGCCGCCCAGGAGCTCGCGTTCACCCTCGCCGATGGCTTTGCCTACGTCGAAGACGCCAGCGATCGGGGCCTCGAGGTCGAGGCGTTCGCCCCACGGCTGTCCTTTTTCTTCAACTCCCACAACTCGTTGTTCGAGGAGGTGGCGAAGTTCCGGGCAGCTCGCCGGATCTATGCCCGGGTCATGGACGAGTGGTACGGCGTGAGCGACCCGGCCGGCCGCAAACTCCGATTCCACACGCAGACCGCCGGCCAGTCACTGACGGCCCAGCAGCCGCTGAACAACGTCGTTCGGGTCACCATCCAGGCCCTGGCCAGCGTGATGGGCGGGACCCAGTCACTCCACACGAATGCCTTCGACGAGGCCCACTCCCTGCCCACCGAGGAGGCTGTTCGGGTGTCCCTGCGGACCCAGCAGATCATCGGCGAGGAGTCCGGGGTGGCCGACATCGTCGATCCACTCGGGGGGAGCTACGCGGTCGAAGCCCTCACCGACGAGATCGAATCGATCGCGATGGAGTACATCGAAACCATCCGGGAGATGGGCAACGGCTCGGTCCGGGATGGCGTGCTGGCCGGGATCGAGGAGGGCTACTTTCTCCGGGAGATCCAGGAGGCCTCCTACGAGTACCAGGGTCGGGTGGAGGACGACGACGAGGTCGTCGTGGGGGTCAACGCCTACACGATCGAGGAGGACACGAGTCCGGACGTGCTCCACGTCGATGCCGGGGAGGCCAGGGAGGTCCAGATGGATCGCCTCGAGGCGGTCAAAACCGAGCGTGACGAGGCTGACCTCGAGGCGGCCCTCGAATGCCCTCGCCGACACGCTCGAGGCGGGCGATAACACCATGCCGGCGATCATCGAGGCGGTCAAGGCCTACGCGACGATGGGCGAGATCATGGCGGTCTTCGAAGCCCACCACGGCGCCTACGCCGAGCAGATCGGCCTGGCGTAGGCCGCAGGCTGGGGGAACGTTTATTCCACTCATCGACATTTGTCGCCGTACGCATGACTGCGGAGGATGGGCCCGGGGAACCGGCGCTCGAGGCACGACTCGACGAGGCAGAGCCATACGAACCACCGGCATCGTTCGTCCAGCAGGCAAACGTCTCCGATCCCGGTATCTACGAGGAGTTCGAGCGGAACTGGCCGGACTGCTGGGAGCAGGCCGCGGACCTACTCAGCTGGGACCGGCCCTACGACACCGTTCTCGAGGAGGACGATGCACCGCATCGATCGCTGGCTTCACGCGGCGGTACACTGAACGCGTCGGCGAACTGCCTCGACCGCCACGTCGAGTCTGGGGCGAAAAACCGGGCCGCTATCGTCTGGGAGGGTGAACTCGGTGAGCGTCGAACCTACACCTACGGCGAGTTGCTGAACGAGGTCGAGGCGTTTGCGGCCGGGCTCCGGGAGCTCGGCGTCAAGCAGGACGACGTGGTGACGATGTACCTCCCGATGATCCCCGAGCTGCCGATCGCGATGCTGGCCTGTGCCAGAATCGGAGCGCCACACAGCGTGGTCTTCGCCGGGTTTTCCGCGGACGCGCTGGCGACGCGAATGAACGCCGCCGAAAGCGACGTGCTGATCACCTGCGACGGGTACTACCGCCGCGGTGATCCGCTCAATCACAAGGAGAAGGCCGACAAGGGGCTCCGGGCGGTGGATGCCGACGTGACGTCGGTCGTCGTGGACCGACTGGGCGAGGAGTTGACCCACTTCCTCGGCGACGGGGCCCACGACTACGACGAGCTGGTCGAGCGACACCGGGGGACGTCAGTCGAGCCGGTGAGCCGGGACGCCGAGGACATGCTCTTTCTCATGTACACCTCGGGGACGACGGGAGAGCCAAAGGGGGTAAAACACACTACGGGCGGGTATCTCGCCTACACAGCCTGGACGAGCCAGGCGGTCCTCGACGTCAAACCCACCGACACCTACTGGTGTGCGGCCGACATCGGCTGGATCACGGGCCACTCCTACATCGTCTACGGGCCCCTGGCGCTCGGGACGACGACGGTGATGTACGAGGGGACGCCGGATTATCCCGATCGTGATCGCCTCTGGGAGCTCGTCGAGCGCAACAGGGTGGACATCTTTTACACCGCGCCAACGGCGATCCGGGCGTTCATGAAGTGGGGCCAGTCCTACCCCGACCAGCACGATCTCTCCATCGCTTCGGCTGCTGGGGACCGTTGGGGAGCCGATCAATCCCCGGGCCTGGGAGTGGTACCACGAACACATCGGCGGGGCGAGTGTCCCGTCGTCGACACCTGGTGGCAGACCGGACGGGCGGGATGACGGTGATCGACCCTGCCGGGCATTGGCACGATGAAACCAGGCACAGCCGGCCCGCCACTTCCCGGGCATCGACGCCCGCGTGGTCGACGGGCAAGGGGAGGAGGTCGAACCCGGCGAAGCGGGTATCTCACCGTCCAGCGCCCGTGGCCGGGCATGCTTCGCACCCTGTACAACAACGACGAGCGTGTTCATCGAACGAGTACTGGGCCGAGTACTCCGACGAGGTCGCGCTGACGAGTGGGTCTACTTCCCGGAGGACGGCGCCAAACTCGACGACGACGGCTACATCACCGTCCTCGGGCGCGTCGACGACGTGATCAACGTTTCCGGCCACCGGCTCGGAACGATGGAAATCGAGAGTGCGATCGTCTGGAACGCCCGGGCGTGGCGGAGGCGGCCGTCGTCGGTGGCTCCCACGATGGTGAAGGGATCGGCGGTGTACGCCTACGTCATCCTCGAGGAGGGCCAGGACCCCTCCTCGAGCATGCGCAACCGGATCGAGGGCTCCGTCGAGGGGGCCATTGGACCCATCGCCCGGCCCGAACAGGTCGTCTTCACGCCGGAGTTACCCAAGACCCGGTCGGGGAAGATCATGCGGCGACTGCTCGAGGACATCGCGAGCGGCGAGGAACTCGGTGATACCTCGACACTCCGGAATCCGGACGTCGTCGAGGACATCGCCGAGCAGGTCGAGTAAGGCCGTGTCACCCGATTGGGCGGCCGGGCCGTCGCCTGGGGTTGCGATCCTCGCGTCGGACGACGCACTCGAGACAACGGTCCGTTCAGCAGGCGGGTCGATCGTGCCACCGGCCGAGAGCGACCTCGCCGTCGTCGTCGGCGACGCGCGGCCTGTGCAACCGCCATCGAGGCCGGGGCAGCGACGGTTCTTCCGGCCGGTCTCGAGGCACCGATCGGGGTCGACAGGGATGCGATTGGGGCGGCCCTCGAGGTCACCCTGGCCGACGGCGCAGCCCGACGAACGGCACCTTTGCTGTCCGCTCCACCCGCCGAGTTCCACGTCGGGCAGTCCTCCCGACGTCTCGGTGACCGCGGGGACTCCCGGCTGATCCTCCGATTCTCGATTCACGCCGATGGGACGGAACTCGAGGTGATTCGCGCAGACGGGCTGACGGTCGCACGCCACTGGGGAGCTGGGGCGCGGCCGCAGCCGCCGGCCGGTGCCCGGCTCGAGCCCGGCGCCGGCAGTCTCGCCATCGTCCCCGTGGCCGACTTCTCGCTGGATCGTCACGACTGGGTCGTCTCGCAGGACCGCCCCTTCGAGCTCCGCATCGAGCGAGACGAGGTGCCTGTGACCCTGCGCGCCGACGGCAGAGCGGTTGCGGATCTCGACGAGGGCGATGCTATTACGATCGAGGGTTCCGACTCGATTTCGCTCCTCGAGCCCTGATCACCACGGCTCGCCGCTTGCGAGATCAATCGGGCTGTCGTCCCGCTCCGGAGGACAATGTCGGCCAGCACGCAGTCACTGCAGTCGGGTGATCGGGCCGTACACACCGCCCGGCCGTGGTCGATACAGAGGTGGGTGAACTGCTGCCAGTACCCCTCCGGAACGATCGGCATCAGGTCGGTCTCGATGGCTTCCGGTCGCTCCTCCTCGGTCAGCCCGAGCCGACGGGAGAGTCGCTGGACGTGCGTGTCGACGACGATGCCCTCCACGACGTCGTGGCCGTGCTGGAGGACGACGTTGGCCGTCTTCCGGCCGACGCCCGGGAGGTCCGTCGAGCGCCGCCATCGTGTCCGGCACGGTCGCCGTCGTGGTCCTCGACGATCTGCTGGCAGGCCTCGCGGATGTACTGGGCCTTGTTGTTGTAGAAGTTAATCCAGTCCAGATCCGCAGCCACTTCCTCCTGGGTGGCGTTCGCGTAGTTCCTCCGGCCAGGTGTAGTGCTCGAGCAGGTGTTCGCGTTCGGCGTCGACGCGCTTGTCCGTACATGCGCGCCGGGCGGATCACCGCGATGAGCAGCTCGAGGCGATTGGAAAGGCGAAGCGAAATCGTCGAGTCGGGGCTCTGCGCCTCGAGTCGCTCGAGCGATCGTCGCGGCCTGCTCGGCACGCGTATCGCGTGGGGGACCCGATGCCAGTCGGTTGCGCTTGGTCCGAGTCTGAGGGTTGGGCACCCAGGGGCGACGACGAAGCCACTGTGGGTGGAATCGTCCCGCCAACAATCACCGGCTCTCTGGCGAATCCTCGAGAAGCCTTATTGCTCGTCGATAAATTGATGTCCCCAGCCAGTCCCGGCGGTCTGCCATGCGCTTAACACGGTGTTTGGCCGCTTCATTGGAGAGACAATCGCGTTTAACGAGTGCTCGCAGGACGATTGGAGAGATTGCAACACGGCAAGCCACAATCTTCTGAAGTTCTGGAAGTGCCCTGAGATCATCCGTATCAGGAGCTTGGCCTCCCCGAGGTTGCCTGGCGGAAGCATCGCACAACTCCCCTCGCCGGATTGATATTCTTGCCGTTCACCAGGGCTCACACCCCGACCAAATAGTGCTTACCATCGAGTTTGCGCACCGCACTTTGGGCTGCATCACCGTGGGAGCGGTCGAATTCACCGTCTGTTTAGTTTCCTCACTCACTGTCTCTGCTAATGGAATATCCAATCCTTGATCACCAGGTCCAACGTATCGCTGTGCAAGAGAAATCACGGTAACTGGGCGTTGAGAACAATCATCATAAATGGCAGGCCAAGTCTAGAGGTCTGCAAGTTCGTCCGCCAACTCCTCGCCCTGATCGAGAACAGCTTTCGAGGCTTTCACGGCTTCGGCGTCCTGCCGGCCGATGAATTCCTTCAAGATATCGAACCCGATCTGCTCTTTACGAGGTATAGATCAACAATATCCTCTTTGAAGACCGTTCATCGTCCTCTGCCGCTTCGAAATATCGCTCGAAGTGCCTCTCTAATGATATCAGTCCTATTTTCGGTGAGATACACGGGCGGCAACGACGTCCGCTTCTCCACCAGCTCGCTTGGAAGGCGAAAGTCCAGCTCTTGTAGTCCCCATTTCGAATACCTCCAGTTGTACATACATTATACATACGACTATATGGCTTTTCCGGGCACCTCCCTGTATGGACTCCGGATTCACACTCCTCGGAAGCGATCAACACCCCTAGAGACGATTCGCACAGATGCCGTGACATTTATGCGACAGTCACACCCGGTACTGGGTATGAAAGCTACGGCAGTCGCACATCCAATCCAGGGGCTCGTGAAGTACCACGGCCTCCGGGACGACCTCGAGCGGTACCCTACCACGACAGTATCAGTGTCTCGTACCGCCCATACGACACCCGGACGACCGTCGAGTTCTCGATGGATCACGACGACGACATCTACATCGTCGATGGCGAGGAGCTCGAGGGTGCCGCCTTCGATCGCGTCGATCGCGTCGTCGAGAAGGCCCGGAACATGTCGGATGCGGCCCACACGGTCTATCCACTCAAGCTCGAGAGCGAGAACAGCTTTCCCTCGAACGTGGGGCTGGGCTCTTCGTCCTCGGGCTTCGCAGCCGCGGCGGTGGCACTGGCCGAAGCAGCCGAACTGGACGCGTCACGAGCCGAAATCTCGACCATCGCCCGCGTCGGCTCGGCCTCAGCAGCCCGGGTCGGTCACCGGGGCGTTTTCCCACCTTCGTGCTGGCATGAACGACAGTGACTGTCGATCCAGCCGCATTCCGACGAACCTCCACGAGGACCTGAAGATCGTCGTCGGGCTGGTCCCCTTCGAGAAGGACACCGACCAGGCCCACGCCGAGGCCGTCGACAGCCACTTCTTCGACGCCCGGATGGCCCACGTCCAGAACCAGATCGTCGAGATGCGGGATGCTCTCAGAGACCGACGACTTCGATCGAGTCTTTTCACTTGCAGAGCAGGATAGCCTGTCACTCGCCGCGACAACGATGACCGGCCCCTCGGGCTGGCTCTACTGGCAGCCAGCGACGCTTGCGGTCTTCAACGCCGTCCGGGAGCTCCGTGAGGAAGAGGACATTCCCGTCTACTTCTCGACGGACACCGGCGCGACGGTCTACGTCAACACGACCGACGAACACGTCGATGAGGTCGCTGAGGTCGTCTCTGACTGCGGCGTCTCGACGACAACCTGGGGCGCCGGTGGTCCCGCCCGGCTTCTCGAGGACGAAGACGACCACCTCTTCTAGGTAAATCGATCGAGGCCGGTCTGCACCAGACTCGTCTCGAGGCGCTCGAACCCGCGCTCGACCGGCTCCGGATCGACCTCCCACTTCTCGAGAACGAACTGTCGGGCTGCTGCAATATCAGGAGCCGCATCGACGATACGGTGTACTCGTCAGTGACGTTGGGATTCCGGAACAGGTCCCGCACGCGGTCTGGCATGCTCGATGTGGGCGCCCCTGGCCTCGAGGACACTCCAGAGGTCGCCGTGCTCGGTGATTTCGGTGATGGCGGTCTTGGGGCCGATACCGGTGACGCCCTCGTTGAAGTCGGTCCCGATGAGGATCGCCGCGTCGATCAACTGCTCGTGAGAGATGTCGTGGGCCTCGAGGGTGGTCGCGAGCCGCATGAGTTCGGGATCACCACTGCTGGTGAGCTGTCTGAGCGTCGCCGGCGCCCCGAAGAGCAGGGCGTCGTAGTCCTCCGTGCCGACGTAATCGACATCGCCGCGACGGGCCATGTGGGCCGCCTGGGCCTCCCCCTCGGCGGGAGCCTCGACGATCGGGATGCCCAGGTGCTCGAGCAGCTCGCGGCTCGTCTCCTGGATGACTGGGGTCAGGCGCTGGGTGCGTGATTCGAGTCTGGCGACGGCAATTGGATCGCCGGCCTCCCGGGCGGCCTCGAGGTCTTCCTGGTACCGTTCTCGCTGGGCGCGGCGATCCTCGATCTCATCTGCTTTCAGCTCGGAGGGGCCGCCGTCGAAGACCATGATCGGCTGCAGGTCGTGCTCGAGCAGCTTCGGGAGGCCGCGGATGATCCCGACGAGATTGGCGACCTCCTCGCCGTCGGCGGTCGTGTAAGCCCCACTCGAGGTCCACTGGACGGTCGTCGTCAGATACCGGTAGAGCCAGTTGTGGGCGTCGATGGCGATGGTCCCCTCGACGGCATCGAACGCGATATCCTCGATCACCGCGAGGTCCCGGAGCGCGGCGTTTCCCATTGTTGGGCCCTTGGACTGGCCGGGCTTAGTACCCGTTGTTCGGCCCCTCGAGGGGCGCGGGTCGGCCCCCGATCGAGGAGGGACTCCAGGTCGTGGTCGTCACCGGTCTGGTCCTGGAGTGCGTGGAGTCCTGCCCGGAAGCGATCCGGTTGCACTCGCTCGGGAATCGTTTCGACGTCGCTCGCGAGGACGACCTCGGCCATGCCCGTCGTTTCGCCCTGTGTAGGCGAAGCCGACCTTCGCGAACGCCCCGTAGGCGGCAGCGTTGTTGACGGCGGCTTTGCAGTCGCTCGTAGCCGCGGTCCCGGACGACCTGGCGACAGAAGGAGACCAGCTGGGGGCCAAGTCCCTCGCCGCGTCGGTCGGTCCGGACCGTCACGTACCGGATTCGGATCGTGGTCGGGTCCGTCCGGTCCTCATCGAAGGCGATGGCCCCGACGATTCTCGAGTTATCGCGAACGACAGCCTTGCCCGTCCCGGACATGACGAACTTGCCGGCGTAGCTGAATTGGCGATGATCGAGATCCAGCGTGGGACCGTCTGCCGGCCAGCCGAGGAACTCGAAGTCCACGGTTGACTTGAGACCCTCGAGGGTAAAGAACCGCCTGGCAACCGATCGAATTATCCGAGTGTCCTCGCAACCGGATTCGTAATGGCGGCACCTGAGTACGAGCCGATCGGCGAGGAGGTGGGGCTTCTCGGGGGACTGTCCTGCTCGTGGGAACGGTCATCGGTATCATGGTCTTCCTGCTGCCGGGTGAATTGATCGGACCAGGCGGGCCCGAGTATCGTGCCGGCCCTGGCGCTGACGGCCATTCCGATGGTCTTTGCGGTCCTGCTCCTCCTGCAGCTTGGCGGTGCCATCCCAGTCGCCGGCGGCATCTACGTCTATGCCTCTCGGCTCGTCGGGCCATACTGGGGCTTTCTCGCGATCTGGCTGATGGTCCCGGCGATCTGGTCGGTCTTACTGTTCACCGCCTATGGCTTTGCAGATTTCGTCCTCTTTTTCACCGATGTCGCGACCCACGGTCAGCTCATGATCCTGGTTCTCGCGGTCTTTCTCGTGTTGAACCTGCTCGGAATCACGATTGTGACCCAGGTGCAGTTCGTCATGGTCACCGCCCTGCTGGCTGGCATGGGCAGGTTCATTCTGACGGGTGCGCCTAACGTCGAACTGGCGAACTACACCCCGTTCCTCGTCGATCAGGCGAATGGCTTCGAGGCCGATCCGGGCGGCGTCGAGGGCTTCCTGGTCGCACTCGTCTCGCTGTACATCCCGTTCCAGGGCTTTACGATGATCATCGAGTTGGGCGAGGAGCTCAAGGACCCGATCAAGAACATTCCCCGGGTCCTCTTTCTGGGCACGGCGATTTCGGTCCTGCTGACGTTCCTCTTGGTTGCCGTCTTCGTCGGCCTCGCCCCCTGGAACGAGCTCGTCCACGAGGAGGCCGGTCTCGCGAACGCGGCCAGCGACTTCATCCATCCCGGCGTCGGTGCTGCCGTGGCGATCGCCGCCGTCCTGGGGGCCTTCACGTCCCTGAACGCCCTGATCACCTCCTACTCGCGAACGATCATGCGGGCCGGCCCGTGACGACATGGTCCCGGCCTGGCTCGCCCAGATCCACCCTCGGCTGGGCACGCCGTACCGCTCGATCGTCCTGCTCGGGTTTCCCCCGATCCTGTTCATCATGGGCGAGGCACTACTCGAGATGGCCGGCTTCTCAGTCTGGCGGATCACCCACCAGCCGGTCATCTCCTCGATCTTCCTCGCGCTCATTCTGCTATTTGCGAACATGATCTCGGGAGTCGCCCTCTGGCGGTTGCCGGATCGCTTTCCGCTTCGCTACGAGCACTCGATCTACAAGCTCTCGATGCCGGTGCTCAAAATCACCGCAGTGTCCGTCGCCTTCTTCTCGTCGTTCTTCTGGCTCGCGATGATCACGGAACTGCCCGAGGTTGTCGGCGTGATCGTCGCGCTCATCCTGAGTGGGTACGTCGTCTATCGCTACCGGGTCCATTCCTTCAAGCAGAAGGGGATCGACCTGAAAGAGCGAATGGCCTCGCTCGACGCCCACGAATAGCTGACCTGAAAATTCTTCCGTCGGAAGGTGGTAGGCATCGGCCATGGCCCTTGGCGATCGCCTCGAGCGCCAGTGGTTTCCCTTTCTGCTCGTGGGGGCGGCCCTCCTCGTTACCGTCGCGACGGTAATCCAGTTCCTCCGGGAGCCATCCGCATCCACGCAGACTCGGCCCTCTTCCAGCATGCCGGCTGGTACATTCTGCAGGGCGCGACGCCATACGTCGACTTCTGGGATCTCAAGCCACCACTCATCTACGCGGTTACCACCGCCCTTGCCGCGCTATCGGGTGGAAACATGCACGTGCTGCACGTCCTGAGCATCGTGGTCGCGGTGGGTGCCGTCGTCGCCGGCGCAACGCTGGTCGGAGTGCTCGCCCACCGGCTGACCGGCAACGGAACCGCGGCCGTCATCGCGGGTGCGACGGTGTTCGTCGTGCCCTCTCTCTATGGCTTCCCCGTGGCCGGAATCCGGCCGAAGTATCTGACCTTTGCGTTCGGGACAGCCGCGCTCGTGGTGGCGCTGGACGATCGGCCCACCCTCGGGGGTGTCCTGGTCGCGATCAGCACCGGATTCTGGCAGCTGGCGGCCCCGCTTACGATCCTGGTTGGTGGCATCGCCTGGCAGCGGGATGGCGTCCGTGGGCTGGCCCGGACCGTGGCAGGCGGGCTCGCCGTGACGCTGCTGGTGGTCGGTCCGTTCGTCCTCGCCGGGGTGACGATTCCGCTCTTCCTCCAGACCGTCCTCGGGCCGCTGTACGGCATCGAGGGCTACACGATCGCCGGACGCCTCCTGGCCTTCCTCCTCGAGTTCGGGCCGGGGGTACTCCTCGTGCCGCTTGGCGGTGCCGGGCTGGTCATCGGGCTTCGCCGTGATGTCACCCGGTACTGGTGGGTCGGGCTCGGTGCCGGCATCTACCTGCTACAGATCTTCCTCGAGCTCCAGGGGGCCATCGAGTGGATCTTCGGTCTGGTGTTTCTCGCGCTCGGGGTAGCCGTCGTCGTCGACCGGACCAATCGGCCGGTGTTAGTTGCCGGGGTGATCGCCGTGCTCGCACTGACGAGTCTCGTGTGGGGCGCCGGATGGCTCGGACAGGGAGCAGTCGCGACGGAGCTGGAACAGCACTCCGTCCCACCCTACGAGACGCTGCCCGAGGATCCGGCTGCCATCGACTCGATGGAGACGATCTACTGGGAGAAACAGGAACCGGCGTCCTGTCACTACCGCCTGGGCCACAAGCAGAAGGCCTACGCCCAGCGGGTCGGCGAGTCACTGACGGTCGAGACGTGTGGTCGAGTGGCCATTCGAGCAGCCCCCACGGGAGTGGGTACTCGAGTCGATTCCGGTGCTCGAGTCAGGGCTCTGGTGAGAACCAAGTGCAGCGACCAGCACCGATCGGAATCGTCTCTCTGGACGCTCGACAGTGGGATCGCGAGAGGCGAGTAACGGCCAGTCTTTATAGTACTTTGAGGCGTACATCGCTCAATGGCTGATATCGTCACGACCGACGATACCCTGGGTGGAGCCCCTCGTATCGAAGGGAGACGGATCGGTGTCCACCATATCGCTCGGCGTATTATTGATGCAGGCGAGTCCCCCGAGCGAGTCGCCGCAGACTACGATCTCGATATTGCCGACGTGTACCGCGCACTGGTGTACTACTACGACCATTCCGAGGAGATGCGACGAGTGCAGGCCGAGCGACAATCAGTGCCCCCGACGTATACCGAGGTTCATGGACCAGCCGACCTGACTGAAGACTCAGTCCGAACCTGACGCATGAAACTCTTGGCTGATGAACATATCCCTCCTGCAGAGTCCTTAGCCGCTCCGCGGTGAAGGCCATGATGTCGTTGCCGTCGGGGAAGAGATTGACCATGGAGCGACTGATATGGAGTTGATGAGGTACGCCCTGGATACGAACCGGCTCATTCTCAGTGAAGATACTGATTTTCGGGGTGCTGACCTGATCGAGTGGAGGACAATCAGGGCCTAGCGTGTCGGCGCACAGTCCGGGTCTTCGCCGCCTGAGGGTCGCGATGATCTAACAAACCGTCCTACACGTGCCGGCTTCGTGAGCAACTCGATGCAGGGTCCAGTCGCTCACCAGTGCTCAGTCGAGTTCGATGTCGGCGTGCCAGCAGATACGCTGCCGTGATTCGCCGATTGAGCCAACTGCTCCCAGCGCTGCGTCGGGTCGGCCTTCGCCAAGTCCAGCCGACACCGTCGAGTGGAGACATCGGCTCACTGCTCGGAGAGTCAGGTTGCTCCTTCGGATCGATGCGTGACGGGTTCCTCAACGCTCCGACTCGATGTCGGTGCAGCAGATACGCGGCAGTGCCGATGGACACGCCAGTACGTGGCGACTCCAAGTGGCATCGAGTCGGCTGCTCGCTCCCGGAGTCTGGCTCGGGCTCTGACGGTCACCGATTTGTTTGTGGCGATATCGCCATAACGCCGATTCTGCACTACCGGCTGGTAGGCTGAAACGAGGTGTCCGTCTCGAGATCCAGCACTGCTGTGTCGGAACTCGAGGCGTCGCCAACTCGGTTACGTTTCTCGTCCGGTTGCCGTAGACGGCCTCGACCGTGATCGGAGAATCCGTGTCTGGCTCGAGCTCGCCATCGGCTACAGAAATCTCCAGTCGATCGAGCGGTGTCGTCGAGCGCTCGTGCCAGTGGTCGTGGTGGCCCTCGACGCCCTGTTTGACGCGTTCGCCGGAGCTCGAGCCCGACCCGTCGATGTTGAAAGCGAAGACGCCCGCGGTCTGGTACCGATGATAGAGCGCCCCATTCGATGCGATTGGGACAGACCCCGCGGCTGCGGATCCAGGGGCTCGTCGTTCCCATCGGACGGACCGCCAGTTGGGAGACTCTCGTGCCGGTTACACAGCCACGATAGTACCGCCAACATAGATCGGAATCCATTGACGATCGTCGGTGCCGAGTGCGTAGTCCGTTCGTTATAGAAATGTCGACCACTGCTTGATTCCAGAATCCATCGCTGATATCAAAGCCGTGAAGACAGACATAGGGCCCTCCCCAGTAATAATCAGGGAGGGGACATGTTCCACCTCCAGAGATCGTATACGACAGTAATGACGACGAAATCATCTCTCACGGTCGGCGTCCCAACCTGTCCTCTATCTCCCTGAACGACTTCTCTTGAAAATCGGGTTTCACCACGTTTTGACGTCCAACGAATGAATTTTCGCCTTGTTTTCTCCTCCTTCGCCGACGATCAGCGCGTTTCCATACACGATCGGGGAACTGGGGATTCGATTCCTTCCTCCATCACCACCATCGTGTGTCCGCCAGAGCATCTCACCGGTCTGGCTATCGAGACAGACCACAGTACGAATCGCATTGCAGAAACACCGATCCCCATCGATGGTGATCTTCGAGCGAACCGGCCCCTCCATCTCATCGTTCTGCCACAGGAACTCACCGGTGAAGGCATCGAGAGCGTAGACCCCGTCACCACCGCCAAGATAGCAGGTATCTTTCCACACCGTCGGTGATATTTGACCGGAGCCAGCGTCCGTCGACTCCCACTCGATGACACCAATCTCTTTGTCCACGGCATAGACGGTGCCACCCGTTTTGAGATAACAGAGGCCATTGGCTACCGCCGGGGCGGTCCAGTTTTTAATGGAAGGGATGGACTCATTTTCCCACCGAACGTCGCCAGCGATCGCGTCCATGGCAAACAGCCCCCCGCCGGTGGCGCCAGAATACACAACACCGTCTACGACAGTTGGTGAGGCAGCACTGCCTGCGACACCAGTCCGCCACGATAGTCTTCTTCGACCCTCATCGGTCTGGAACAAACCCCATCCAGTCCCAATCAGACCGCTACTGAACTGCAGAAACGTTCGACGATTGGTGGAAAGACAGCTCGTCATGGCTTCTTCTCTGAATCAATCCCTCCGCTCTCAGCAACCGTTTTCAGCAGGTAGGCCCCGGTGCCGACACCAGCCGCGGTCGTGGCGACTCCCAGTGGCATCGAGTCGGACTCCTCATTCTGGGAGTCTTGCTCTGGATCGCTGACGGTTACCGACTCGTTCGCGACGATGTCGCCGTACGTCGCCGACAGTTCTGCACTGCCGGGTTGGCGGGCTACGACCGAGGTGTTTGATTCGAGTTCGAGGACGGTGTCATCGGAACTCGAGAGCGTCGCCAACTCGGTCACATTCCGCGTGCGATTGCCGTAGATGGCCTCGACCGTGATCGGAGAATCAGAGTCCGGCTCGAGCGAGCCATTGGCAACCGAGATCTCGAGGCGATCGAGCGGTATCGTCGAGCGCTCGTGCCAGTGATCGTGGTGGCCCTCGACACCCTGTTTGACGCGTTCGCCGGTACTCGAGCCCGATTCGTCGATGTCGAAAGCGATGACACCGCGACTGGTTCCGATGTACAGCGTCCCGTCATACCCGATCGGAATCGATCCAGCGGCTGCGGGTCCAGGGGCATTTCGTTCCCATCGGATATCGCCAGTTGGGAGATCTCTGACGGTTAGGCACCCACCATATCCGCCAACATATATCGAATTCCCGACTATCGTCGGTGCGGATGCGAGTCGCTGGTCATAGAATGCCGTCCACTGTTGATTCCAGAATCCATCGCTGATGTCAAAGCCGTGAAGGCAGACATAGGGCCTCCCTAGCCGATAATTATCCGGTAGAGGGCATGTGCCTGCCCCCGAGAAGGTGAGGACTGTCGCGACCACGAAGTCATCCCGGACGGTCGGCGTAGCAACCTGGCCATCTGCTCTCGAGGCGAGTTCCCTGGAAAACTGCGTTTCACCAGTTTCGACGTTCAATGAATGAATTTTCGCCCTACCTTCTCCCCCTTCGCCGACAAGAAGAGCGTCACCATTCACGATCGGTGAACTGGGGATGCGCGCGGTGACGGCGGCTTCAATTCCACCATCCCCCCCATCGTGTGTCTGCCAAAGCAACTCACCTCCGTGGCGGTCGAGACAGACTACAGTTCGGATCGCATTGCAGAAACACCAATCACCTTCGACGGTGACCTTCGAACGGACTGGCCCCTCCATTTCGTCGTTCTGCCACAGCAATTCACCGGTGAAGGCATCCAGTGCGTAGACACCGTCAGCCCCACCGAGATAACAGGTGTCCTTCCTCACAGTCGGTGATGTCTCGCCAGAACCGGTGGCTTCGGACTCCCACTCGATGGCTCCCGTCTCTTTGTCAACGGCGTAGACCGTGCCGCCTGTTTTCAGGTAACAGAGATCGTTCGCCACAGCCGGTGCTGCCCACTGTCCACAAGCCGAAATAGAACGACTATGCCAGATGATCTCACCGGTCTGGGCATCCAGCGCAAAGAGGCCGCCATTGGAGGTGCCAGTATAGACGATTCCATCGACGACCGTTGGCGACGCTCTGCTGGTCGAGGGGGTGTCGGAAACCCAGGTGATTCTCGAGTCCCCGTCAGTCTGTAACTGCGAAATGCCGAACCCGGATCCGAGGATTCCGCTACTGAGATGCAGGAATGAGCGGCGACTCGAGAGACAGTCCGCCATTCTACTTTCGAAGCATCCGGCCGTTCATCGAAGTTCCCTCAACGCGCTAGCGCACCGGATGGCGTCGATATTGCTAACAACCCACACACGCTAAAATAATAACCATACATAATAAAATTTCTGGGCTGGAATGTATTTTCACCCAAACAAAATCCTGGCGGGCAAAAATCTCTCTCACGTAACAGAAATCCCAGAATCTAACATCGAGAGATGCGCGGACCGGGATTTGAACCCGGGCCATGAGCTTGGAAGGCTCAGGTCCTACCGCTAGACCATCCGCGCTCTCGCGGGGGTTCGTGACAGGGCGTTAAGTGCGTTCCTTTTCATCCGAGGACGTCACCACTGCATAGCAGTTGCCACTCGAGACGGACATGTCCTCGACGACGAGCGAACTCGAGCCCAGCATTGCCTCGAACTCCCCGGGATCGAAGATGTGGTAGAACCGATCCACCTCCTCGCCGTCCGGCAGGGTCCACGTGAGCGTCGTGTCGAATCCCTCGGTCTCATCAAAGCGCTCGTCCGCTGTCGACCACGCACTGACGAGAGCCCGGCCGCCGGGTGCCAGCACGCGATCCAGCTCGGCCAGACTGGCCCGCCGGAGGGCCGCCGTGGGCAGGTGGTGAATCGTCGCGACGTACACAGCGATATCCACGACACCGGTGCGGATGGGAAGCAACACCGCATCCCCCTGGAGCAACTCGGCATCGGTTCGATCGGCGGCGATCTCGAGCAGCCGCCGGCTCAGGTCCACACCGACCACCTGCGCACAGACGCCTTCGAGTGCGACCGCGTGGCGGCCGTTCCCACAGCCAATGTCGAGTCCGATGGTCGGCTCACCGACCGACTCGAGAAACGTCTCGACCTCCGGCCATGGGTGTTCGCGGGTTGCCGAGAAGTGCGGGGCAATACGATCGAAAACCGCCCGAATATCGCCCCGGGTGTCCATGATCGTGATGACGGCGGGTGCGAGAAAAGGGTTGCTCTCGGAGCGGTGGGCGTTACGTTGATACGGTGTGCCCACCAACAGAGAGACGGGAATGAGGCGCGACCGCGTCACGCTCGACGTCGCCGATGTCTCCTGGGTTGATGCCGACGAGCCGCCGGTGAAGCCCCGCCTCGAGATCGATATCAGCCAGTCGGAGGCCGGCGTCCAGGATCGGCTGCGGGACGAGTCAGGCGCTCTCCTCGAGGCCGACGAACTCGACTTTGCCTACCGGCTGCAGTCACCTTTAGAGGATGCAGACTCGGGGGTCGTCGGGGTAACCAATCGTCTCACGGGATCGTACATCCTCGAACTCAACGAATCACCTGCCACAGTGTTGCAGTTTATCAAAGCTGCCCGTCACTACGGCGAGCAGGCCGCCGAGGATGCGGGCGAGTACGGGGTCGACATCACGCTCGATGGTGAGGCGCTCGCCCGGTATGACAAACAGATGTTTCTGGTCTACGACGACGAGGGCAATCTCCTCCGTCAGCACAGTCTGATCCCGGGCGGCGTCGAACTCTGACCGGCAATTATAAGTGTTTTAGGCCCTCCTAAATCAAGATGTGCAGCGTCGAGCATCGATGGTGACGGCCACCACCGGAACCGAGACAGTCACGCAGGACCACACCCGTCCCGAGCCAAGCGGGGATCCGGTCCTCGAGCTCGACGCAATCGCCCATCGCTACGATACGGAACCGGTTATCGACGATCTCTCATTGACGGTTCGGGAGGGCGAGATTCTGACCCTCCTTGGCCCATCGGGCTGTGGGAAGACGACCACCCTTCGACTCATTGCGGGCCTCGAGCGACCCGCGGCTGGTACCGTTCGGCTTGGTGACCGAACGGTTGCCGGCGAGGGCCACTTCGTTGCCCCGGAGGACCGGGAGGTCGGGCTCGTCTTTCAGGAATTTGCGCTCTTTCCCCACCTGACCGCTCGTGAGAACGTCGGCTTCGCGCTGAACGGCTGGGGGGCTGAGGAGCGCGCCGAACGTGTCGACGAGCTCCTCGAGCTGGTCGGCCTCACGGACTATGCAGCCGCTCACCCCGACGAGCTTTCCGGCGGGCAGCAACAGCGCGATCGCCACTCGCCCGCTCACTCGCCCCAGAGCCGGAGATCCTGCTGCTCGACGAGCCGTTCTCGAACCTCGACGTGGACCTGCGGGTCGAGATGCGCGAGGAGGTCCGCCGCATCATCAAGGAGACTGGGGTGACCGCCATCTCCGTGACCCACGACCAGGAGGAGGCCCTCTCGATCTCCGACCGCGTGGCCGTCATGCACGACGGCCAGATCGACCAGGTCGACGTCCCGGAGTACGTCTTTCAGCACCCGAAGTCCCGCTTTGTCGCCGGCTTCCTGGGCCATGCGAGCTTCGTGCCGGCCGGGGTGACCGGCGAGCACGTCGAGACGGCCCTCGGTCGCGTACCGCGCGAGGAAGTCGACGGTCTCGTCGCCGAGTACGACGGCTCCGACATCGACCTCCTCGTCCGGCCGGACGACGTGACCGCCTACCAGGCCGAGGAGTCTGACACGAACGGACGGGTTGTCTACCGGCGCTACCTCGGCCCCTCCGTCCTCTATCGGGTCGAACTCGACAGCGGCGAGACGGTCGAGTGCATGCACAATCACGCGGATCACATCGACCTCGACGAGCGGGTCGCCGTCCGCATCACGGCCGATCATGCGCTGGCCTGGTTCCCGGCCGAACGCCACACGCCCTGAACAGACCGGACTGTTTATACGGAATCGCTTGGGGTAAGGCGTATGGACGACAGGCGCCGCTATGCGACCTACGCAGGCATCGTCGCACCGGTTCTCGCCCTCGGGGCCATGCTGCTGGCGACGATCATCGCGTCACCGGAGACCTTCACCTGGAAGACGCAGGCCCTCTCCGATATGGGCCGGGCGAGACACCGGCACATTCTGGCTCTTCAATGGGGGGCTGATCCTCGCTGGACTGATCGGGCTGCCCTTCGGCTGGCGGCTCTGGCAGGAGGTGACCAATCGAGTCGAACAGATCGGTGTCGCGATCCTCGGGCTGTCCGTCTTCGGCATGGTCGCCGTCGGGATCTTCTTCCTCGGCCACACCGACTACTATCTCTCGGTCAGTCTCCACGGCATCTCGGCCCTGCTGGTGTTTCTGGGCGCCCCCGTCGCGAGCTGGGTGTACGGGTACGGGCCTGGTCCTCGCCGGTGACACCCGGCTCGGCCTCGCCTCGATCTGGATCGGCATCGCCCACATCATGAGCTGGCTCGTCTGGCTCCGCTACGGCGTGGCAATCGGGGACCCGTCGGCGTGGTTTGCCGTCCAGGAGTTCGTCGCAGCCGTGCTGTTCGCCGGCTGGATCCTGCTGCTCTGCCGGTGTGTCGCTCAGACGGCGAGATCAGCCGGTCGGAGCCGCCGACCCGGACCCACACAACGCTTAAATCGGTCTCATCCCTAGAGCATGACCATGCACAAGGACGAACTGCTCGAACTCCACGAGCAACTCGTCATCATCATGGAGTACTTCGAAGATCACGAGGACGTCGACGACGGTATCTTCGACGTCTATCACGAGCTCGAGGTCGACCCCTCACACGTCCACAAATCCAAAAGCGAGCACAAACACGCCGTCTTCGTGCTGGGCAACGCCCTGGCGGCGTCCATGAGTGAGGACGAGTTCTCGAGTGCCGGCCGAATCGGCAAGCGCATGAAGGAACTCGCGGATGACGCCCAGTCGAAAATATAGGCGAAACGTATTTGGCTCGCATCGGATTTGGTTTTCCTATGGATTCACGCACCGTCGAGCGGATCGAACGGTGGGACGCGCGGCCCTTCGAGTCGGGCTACGAGACCCTCGATTCGCTTGCCTCCGCAGACTTTTCCGGGGCGGTGACGGCCGGCGGTGCGTGGCTGTTCATGCTGAACGGGCGCATCGTTGGGGTCGAGGAGGGTCGCCTCGAGGACTTCAAGACGCGGACGGGCTCGATCTACGAGGCACCGGACCCCGGTGTCCCGCTGCTCATGGCGATACAGGCAGCTGGCGGGGAACCTCGGGCTCGCTACTACACGGAGAAGACGCCCCTCGAGTCCGTCGATAAGACGCTTCAGGACGGTGGCTTCACCGGCTACGTGGAACTCAGCGAGGACGTGCTGAGTGGCGATTACTATCTGATCTACTACGGCGGGCGGCGGATGGCCGCAGCCTGGGTGGGGGCAGCCGAGCGCCTTCTGACGGACCGGGCGGGCCTTCGAGCAGGCCGTCGACGAGGTGGGCATCTACCAGGTCGTCGACGTGCGTGTCGACGTCCGAGACGTGCCCGAGGTCGAATCCGATTCCCACGAGCAGCAGGTATCGCCGACGACAAGCGAGACAGGCGCCCCATCCACTGAGCCAGCCTCCGCTGCAGCCGAACCCTCTTCCAGGCCGGATCCGAGTTCCGATCACGCCCAGTCTTCCGAGCCGGCATCGGGACCCCCAATCGGACGCCTCATCCGAATGCCACCACGCAGACCGAGTCAGCGTCTCGTCCTCGGAGTCGGCCGACCCAGACAGCGAGGCCGGACCGCGAGCGACGTCGACCCCATCGTCAGTCTCGGAGGCCATGGAGGCGGCCGAAGAGGACCTCGAGCAGGAGACCGCCCGGACCGACCCTGCCGAGGCACTTGACGAGCGATTCGAGCAGGAAGAAGAATGGCGCGAGTCCCGCTCGATTCCCGTCGATCGATCCCGAAGTCCCGACTGCGTACCTCGGAGCCGAGCCGATGACTACGGCACCGTCGATGACGCCTTCGATCCGGACATCCTCGAGCGCGAGGACGAGATCGACCGGCTGACCCAGCAGATCGACGAGCTGGACGTACGCCGGGAGGTTCTTGCGGAGAAAAACGAGGAGCTGGCCGCGGAGGTCGAGCGGCTGCGTGCCGAGAACGCCGATCTCACCGAGACCGGTCGAGCAACTTCAGGCCCAGCCTCGAGGAGACCACCGAGGAGCGACGCATCGCGGAGCCGGACGCCCGGATACGACAGCCCGACGCTGTCACCGGCCGAGGCCCTGGCCAAGACGAACGTCTTCGTGCGGTACCACTCGAAAAGCGAGCCGACGCTCCAGGCGGCCCACGGAGGCGGTGGGGACCGATCGATCGGCGGTCCGGGAGAATCTCCGCCTCGAGCACCACACCACCTTCGATGACAGCGAGGCCGTCGTCGATGGACAGGCCATTCGAGCAGTTCCTCGAGGAGACGATGGCCTATCGCTTCGTAAGCTGGCTCAGCCGATACGGCCCTCTTCGAGATCAGAGACACGGGCAAGGCCACGGGACTCGCTGACCTCTATGATGCGATTCCCCGGATCGACCGGGTCGAATTCGACGCGAGCATCTCACTCGAGGACGACGAGCGCGAGGACGTTCCCGATGCGGTCAGCTTCGATCTCGATGGCGTTCGACAAGATGGGTGATCCGCTGATCGTGGTTGCCCTGCAACGACTCACGGAGACCCCGCCCCCCGGGATCGATGCTCGAGTCACTCGAGGGGGCTGCATCGGCTGTCGCCGCCAACCGTCCGGAACTGGGCTGTGCGTTTCTCGTGACAGCCAGTTTCTTCGAGCCGGGGGCCCTGGAGGTCACCGAGGAGGCGACGAGTGGGGGTTTTCTCAGCCGGGACTCGAAGCTCAGCTACGCCAATGTGACGCGAAAGAACGGGTACCACATCTGCCTGGTGGAGGGACGGGAGGATGGCTTCCACGTGACCGTGCCGGACCTGTAGCCTTAGCCCTGAATCTCCGGGACGTCCTCGATTTTCATCCCGTCGAGCTTGTCGATGATGCCGTCGATCTTGTTGTCCAGATCGTCGACGAAGTCGGCGGTCTGTTCGGTCTGGATCGCGCCCTGGCTCGAGGGCTCGATGAGAGTCTCTCCTCGAGGACCCGCAGCGAGTAGCGTACCTTGTGTGTGGATAGCCGGTCTCGTTCGACATCTTGACGATACCGATCGGCTCGTTCTCGATGACCATCTTCAGTACCTGCAGATGCCGTTCGAGCATATCGACTTCCTTCTCAAGTCGGTCTATCATGGCATTTGTTAACTTGTCTTGGCGCCTTTTAAAAGTTCCCCCTACAATGTGACGCTAACTGACGCTGAGACCCGTTGACGCGCCGGAATGAGCCGTTTCGTGATGCTACTCGATCGACGACGAGCGTATCGCCCATGTCGACGCTCTCGCCCTCCCCGACCGCGATCTGGCTGACGGTGCCGCCCGCTCGAGCGCCACGATGTCGTTTTCCATCTTCATGGCCTCGAGGACGCAGAGCACGTCGCCGGACTCGACCTCGTCGCCCTCGGCGACATTGATCGACAGGATTGTCCCCTGCATCTCGGCCGAGACGACCTCGCCGTCGGCCCTCGACGGCCACGGACGCCGCTGTCGCCACCGCCGTCCGCAGCTGCCGCCACTGGAGGGCTGGGGCCGGCCGACGGTGCTCGGCGCCGGCACTCGTCGGCATGCGGCGGCGCGCCGCGCTCCTCGAGGTTGACCTCGAAGCGCTTGCCGTTGACCTCGACGGTGAACTCCCGCTCGACGACCTCCTCGTCCTCGTCCGTCGCGGCCGGTTCCGCCGGTCCCCACTGCGCCTGGGCCTCCTCGATGCGCTCCTGGTCGAGCTCCTCGTCGAGGTACTTCGTCGTGTGCTCGCCGGCCACGAAGGCCTCGTCCGTCAGCATCAGCCGGTGGAACGGGACGATCGTCGTCGACGCCCTCGATGTCGTACTCCTCGAGGGCGCGAAGCGAGCGTTCGATGACACTCGCTCGCGATCTGACCCGTGGACGATCAGCTTCGCGATCATCGAGTCGTAGTCGGTGACGAGCGTGTCGCCCTGTCGCAGGGCGTCGTCCATCCGGACGCCGATACCGCCCGGCGGGTCGTACGTCGAGCAGCGTCGCCACCGGTCGCCGGCGCGAAGTCCTTCGCCGCATTCTCGGCGTTGATCCGAAACTCCATCGCGTGGCCATCGAAGGTCACCTCGTCCTGGGCGAACGGTAGCTCCTCCCCGGCGGCGACCCGGATCTGCCACTTGACGATATCGATCCCGGTGATCTCCTCGGTGACGCAGTGTTCGACCTGGATCCGCGTGTTGACCTCGAGGAAGTAGAAGTTCGCGTCGGGCCGAGCAGTTCGCCGGCCTCCGTCGGGTCCTCCTCGACGAGGAACTCGACGGTGCCGGCGTTGACGTAGTCGGCTGCGTCGCACCCCGCGGCGGGCGGCCTCGCCGATCTGCTCGCGAAGGTCGTCGTCGAGGGCCGGGGAGGGCGCCTCCTCGATGACCTTCTGGTGGCGGCGCTGGAGCGAGCAGTCTCGCTCGCCCAGATGGCGGACGTTGCCGTGGGTGTCGGCGACGATCTGGACCTCGATGTGGCGTGGGTTCTCGAGATAGCGCTCGAGGTAGACCGAGTCGTTGTCGAAGTAGGCCTCGCCCTCGCGTTTGGCACTCTCGAGCTGGTCGGTCGACCTCGCTCGGCTCCCGGACGACCTTCATGCCACGGCCCCCACCGCCACCCTCGGCCTTGATGGCGACGGGATAGCCGTGGTCCTCCGCGAACGCCTCGACCTCCTCGGGCTCGGTGACCGGCTCGGTCGTCCCTGGGACGATCGGGACGTCGGCCGCCTGCATGACCGTGCGGGCCTTCGTCTTCTCGCCCAGCTGCTCCATGGCCTCGCTCGAGGGGCCGATCCAGGTGATGCCGTCCTCGGCCTCGACCTTGCCGGCGAACTCGGCGTTCTCGGCGAGGAAGCCGTAGCCCGGATGGATGGCGTCGGCGTCGGCCTTCCGGGCGGCCTCGATGACGGCCTCGTGGTCGAGATAGGAGTCGGCCGCCCGGGCCGGGCCGACGTTGTAGGCCTCGTCGGCGTAGCGGACGTGCCCGGAGTTCTTGTCTGCCTCAGCTGTATACGGCGACAGTCCCGACGCCGAGTTCTTCACAGGCTCGCATCACCCGAACCGCGATCTCCCCGCGGTTCGCCACCAGGACCTTTCTAAACATTCCTACGGTATGAATTCGCGAGGGTGTATGTCATATTAACGGTTCTCGCCATCGAATTCGTCAGAATCGGTTCGTTCTGCCCGCCGTCAGCCAGGGATCGACGGGGCGCGGTTTCGGCACTCTGACGGTGCGATGCTGCTGGGCCCGGATCCGCCCGGCGTACGGCCCACCGACGGCCTCCCACGAGTGGCCCTCATCCGCACCGGCTGCGGCGACTGCGAGATCGTGGAGGTGTGCGCCGACGACAGCGGCGATGGCCGCGGCCTCCTCGACTCGAGGCGTCGTCCGGAATATCGACCGCCAGATCCTCGAGTGTCGGGGCGTCGAGGTCGGGATCAGTGTCCGCTGCCGGGACAGGCTGCTGTTTCGCCATGGATCACAGCGGGATGTTCCCGTGTTTCTTGTCCGGGTTCGACCCCCGCTTGGTCTCGAGCATCTCGAGGTCGTCGATCAGCCGTGGGCGGGTCTCCGTTGGGAGGATGACGTCGTCGAGAAAGCCCTTGTCCGTCGCCGTGTACGGATTTGCGAACTCCTCGCGGTACTCCTCGATGAGCTCGTCGCGGAGCGCATCCGGATCGTCGGCCTCGGCGAGCTCGTCGCGGTAGAGGACGTTCACGGCGCCTTGCGGGCCCATGACGGCGATTTCGGCGGTCGGCCACGCGTAGTTCACGTCGGCCCCGAGATGTTTCGACGCCATGACACAGTAGGCGCCGCCGTAGGCCTTCCGCGTGATGACCGTCAGCAGCGGGACGGTGGCCTCGGCGAACGCGTACAGGAGCTTCGCGCCGTGGCGGATGATGCCGCGGTGTTCCTGGTCGGTTCCCGGCATGAACCCGGGGACGTCGACGAACGTGACGATCGGGATGTTGAACGCGTCACAGAATCGGACGAACCGGGACGCCCTTCATCGACGCGTCGACGGTCAGGGTACCGGCGTTGACGCGGGGCTGATTGGCGACGATCCCGACCGATCGGCCGTCCAGGCGCCCGAAGCCGACGACGATGTTCTGGGCGTTGTTCTCGGCCACCTCGAAGAACGACCCCTCGTCGACGACCGAATCGATGACGTCGACCATGTCGTAGGGCTTCTGGGGGCTCGGCGGAACGATCGACTCGAGGGCCTCGTCGCGTCGGTCCGGGTCGTCCCACGGCTCGATCCGTGGGGGATCCTCGACGTTGTTCTGTGGAAGATACGAGAGCAGCTGCCGGATGTCGTCGAGGGCCTCCTCTTCGCTGCCTGAGGCGAACTGGGCGATGCCGGTCTTGTTCGAGTGCGTTGCCGCCCCACCCAGCTCCTCGTGGGAGACCTCCTCGCCGGTCACCGTCTTGATGACGCCCGGCCCGGTGATGTACATGTGACTCGTGTCCTCGACCATGAAGATGAAGTCCGTAATCGAGGGTGAGTAGACGGCGCCACCAGCACACGGCCCCATGATCGCGGATATCTGGGGGACGACACCGCTGGCTTGCTGGTTCCGGTGGAAGATCTCGGCGTAGCCGGCCAGCGAGTCGACCCCTCCTGAATTCGGGCCCCGGCCGAATCGTTGAGGCCGACGATCGGGGCACCGACCTCCATGGCCATGTCCATGACCTTGCAGATCTTCTCGGCGAAGACCTCGCCGAGTGAGCCACCGAAGACCGTGAAATCGTGGGCGAAGACGAAGACGGTTCGGCCGTTGACCTCACCGTAGCCAGTCACGACGCCGTCGCCGGGGATCTTGCGCTCTTCCATCTCGAAGCTGCCGCGTCTGGTGGGTCCGCAGCTGGTCGAACTCGGTGAACGTCTCGTCGTCGAGGAAGTACTCGATCCGCTCCCGGGCGGTCATCTTCCCCTTTTCGTGCTGGCGGTCGATGCGGTCCTCACCGCCACCGAGCAGCGCCTCTTTTCGCATCTCCTCTAGCTCCTCGATCCGCTCCTTCATCGTCATAGGGTCCCTCCGAGACGGTTCATTGTTCGGGGCAACGCCTAGGGCCACAAAAAACGTTCTGCAACACCGTGATTCCCCCACAGCGTTCTCACGGCAGCGTGCCCAGTGGCCAGGCCGACAGCGCAGGTACGCGAGACGTGCTCAGGCGTCGCCGTAGACGGGGACAGCAGCCCCACTGGTCACACTCGTCTGCTCGCTACAGAGGATCGCCATCACGTCAGCGATCTCGGCGGGATCCACCCAGGACTCGTGATCGGCATCGGGCATCATCTCTCGATTCATGGGGGTATCGATCACGCTCGGCATCACACAGTTGGCCCTGACAGCCCCGCGGTTCTCGGCGGCGATCGTCTCTGTCAGGATCCGGATGCCGGCTTTCGTGATGCGATAGGGGCCGTCGCCACTGCCGCCCTCGAGCGATGATCGCGAACTGACACTGACGATCGAGCCGCCGGTTTCGCGGAGATCGGGAATCGTGTGTTTCGCCGCGAGCATCGCCGTCCGCAGGTTGACGTCGAGCAATAGGTCGACCTCGGCCATATCGGTCTCCTCGAGGACTGGCCGCCGCGCCAGGTCCCGGCGATGTTCAGCAGGTGGTCGATCCGGCCGTGATCATCGAGTATCGACTCGACGAGTGCGCTGACCTCCTGCTCGTCGGTCAGGTCAGCTGCGTAGAACGGGGTCTCCCCGGGCTGGAGCTGGGAGTCCTCGTCATCGGGGGCCACCACGTCGACGGCGCAGACGGTTGCGCCGGCCGCCTCGAAGCGCTCGACTGCGGCACTCCCGAGGGCGCCACTGGCACCGGTGACGACTGTGACCGCTCCATCGAAGTCGAATCGAACACGCGAGGTCATATACACGACTCTCTGACCGCCCGGCCGAATCAATCCCCGGGTCCGGTGGTGACCGTCACCGTCCGTGTTCGGGGCCCATCGAGCTCGACGAGCAGGATCGACTGCCAGGTCCCGAGATCGATTGACCCTGCTTCGATGGGGACGGTCACGGCCGGCCCCAGGACCGTCGCCCGTAGGTGCGCTGCCGCGTTGTCGTCGATCTCGTCGTGGGCGTGGCCCGACTCGGGGACAAGGTCAGTCAGGAAGCGATCGATGTCATCGAGCAGGCGCGACTCGGCCTCCTGGACGATCAGAGCCGCCGTCGTGTGCTTGACGAAGACCGTACAGACCCCATCGTCGACCGCGGCCGGGAGACGCGAGTCGATCTCGTCGGTGATGTCCACGATCGCCTGGCGGCCGGGGGTCGAGACGCGCATGTCCTCCATGGTCGAGTCGTTCTCGACGCCGGCGATTGAGCGTTTCCCTACAGCCACTCGTCGGGCTTCGTGTCATAGTCGATGTCGTCGGCGGCGAGGTGATCGACGTCATCCCAGGGGACCTCCTCGACGGTCACCTCGGAGCCGTCATACCGGATGAGCCGGCCACGCTCTGTTGGCTCCGGCTCTCGATTCCGTCGTTTCGCCACCTCGATGTCGTGCTCGTCGATCTCCTTGACGATCGTCCGCAGGTTGACCGGCCGCCCCCACAGCTCGAAGACCCGTTCGAGGGTCTCGGTTGCCTGTTCGAGATCAAGCATCACCCCGTTGTACTCGTGGTCGAGCAGGAGCTCGTTGGCATTGTTGTAGTTGCCGTCGGCGACGGCGATGGTCGGCTTCCCGAAGTTGGTAAACCGGAGCAGGAGCTTCTTTTTCACATCGGCCGGGTCGGTACTTGCGACGTGGAACTGCCCCGTTGCCCTCGAGAACTCGTAGGTGAAGTACTCGTTTTCGGTCACGAACTCGTCGGTGAGGAACTCATCGAGGAACGTCACGTCGTTGTGACTCTCGCGGACGTCGTACATGCGGTTCCAGCCGGCCGTCATGTCCACCGCGGACAGCGCCTCCTCGACCGACCCGTACCTCGAATCGTCGAAGAGGTATCGACTGATCGACTCCAGATCGTCCTGCGAGATTCGACCCAGGAAGCCCCGGTGCTGGCGCTTGACGAGCGAGTAGTGTCGACGGGCGAGCCCCTCGAAGCTCAGGACCTTCCAGGGATACTGGTCGACGTCGACCTCGCCGGCCTTCGCGCGATCCAGCGCGCTGGTATCGAGCCACGCCTCCGGGAGCTGCTCCAGGGCGGCCAGCGAGTCACTCGAGATTCGGTCGAGGGCCGTCGGCGGTGCCAGCGCCTCGAGGACCGAATCGAAATCGACCACATCCGTGAGGTTCCGCCAGGTGACCCCCTCGACCCGGAGCAGGTGTTCGAGGACCTCGCGGCGATTCGTGACGTTCTCGACGTACTGCCAGAGGTGGAAGCCGAGCTTGTACGGGTTGAGCCCGCTCGAGCCGAGCACCTTCGACATGTGGTCGGCGTAGTTGAAGATCTCGTCGTCACCCGCGAGGGCCTCGTCGGTCATCATCTTCGACTCCCAGTAGGCGGCCCACCCCTCGTTCATGAGCTTCGTCATTTTCTGGGGCGCGAAATAGTGGGCCTCCGTCCGGATCATATCGAGGACGTCGCGCTGCCACTCGGTCATATCCACCGCCCGATCGCTATCCTCGTCGTAGCGTTTGCCGTACTCCCTGACGAACGACAAAATGTCCTTCTGTGGTTTCGCCGGGAACTCACCGACCCCATCGTCGGCCTCGATCCGCTCGAGCCACTCCTCGTCGAAGACCTCCCCCTTGACCTCCTCGGAGAAGCCGAGCTCGTCGAGTTTCTCCGAGAGGTTATCCACGAGTTCCTCGCTGTCTTCCCCCGTTGCGTCGACCCGACGAGTGAAGATCGTATGCTGGTCGATGTTGTCCTCGAGGGTCAGGGCGTGATCGATCCACCGCTCGACTTCGTTGCGGTCGATCTCGGGATCGGCCATGTAGTCGCTGATCGCCCGGGCGTGTCGCTCGAGCATGGCCGCGGCATCGATGTCCTGATCGGCATTCCTGCCGCCCGCGAACATGGCGAACCAGTCGTTCTTGGCGAAGAAATCAGCGTGCGCTGCAACGTGTGTGATGACGGCCTTCTGGTCGGCGAGTGAGTTCGTGACCTGCAGGAAGGCGTGGGCCGGATCGTCGTTGTTGACGATCTCGAAGGCCCGACCGCCCGTGTACTGGCCCTGCTTTTGCTGGCGGTCGTACTGCATCCCCCAGCGCCAGTGGGGATAGCGGGTCTGGAAGCCACCGTACGCCATGAGCTCGTTCATCTCGTCGTAATCGACGATCCAGTAGTTCACGTCGTAGGGCTCGAGGCCGAACTTCCGGGCCAGTTCGTGGGCCTCCTCGACTGCCGGCTCCAGTTCGACGGCGGTTCGGCGCTTCTCGAATCGGTCGGTCTTACTCATTGGTCTCGGCCTCCGTGCTGAGGATGCGGTAGATCGCGTCCACGATGTCCGATCGATCGTGGACGTAGCCGACGACCACGTCTTCGTCGTCGGTGAAGTGATGCTCGAGTTCCTGGGCGTGGGAGGCGTTGATGGCATTGCCGCTTGGCTGAGTCTCCACGTAGGCGTGAAGATTGGCCTCGATGGATTCCATCATCGGGATCACCCGTTCTTCGGTGTCGTTCGAGGAGTTCTCAGAGTCCCCGGCCGCGAAGACGTACCGGTTCCACTCGCTCCAGGGGTAGTCCTCGAGTAACTCAGCTGCCAGTTCGTAGGCACTCGAGATCCGGGTCCCGCCCCCTGATCGGATGCCGAAGAAGTCCTGGCGCTCGACCTCCCAGGCCTGGGCGTCGTGGGCGATGTAGATAAACTCGGCCGTGTCGTACTTGCCGGTGAGATACCAGTCGAGCGGGGTGAATGTTCGCTCGACCAGCTCGCGCTTTTTCTCGCGCATCGAGCCGGAGACGTCCCGGATGTTGACCACCACCACGTTCTTCTCTCGCTCCTCGATGATCTCCGGAAACCGGTAGCGCTCGTCGTCGCGTCGGAAGGGGATGTGTCTGAGTCCTTCTCGACGGATCTGCTGATACACCGGCTCGCGCTCGAGCGATGCCTCCACCTCCGCGATCGACGTCCAGGTCCCTCGATCGCTGGGGGGGATATCTGCGTGGGCCTCCTCGATCCAGGCCATCGAGACCGGGATACTCTCCGATCTGGCCCACTCGAAGACCTCTCTAGGTGAGATGTCCTCGACCTTGCAGACCTCCCGCAGGAAGGTCTCGTCGAAGTCCATCGAGAGCTTCCGCTTGAGCCCCTCCTTGATCATCCGGTCGACGTCGAGGGTGCTCTCCGGACCGGTCCGGGTGAGGTTCGTGTACGGTCCCTCCTTTTCCTCGATCACCGTCTTGCCCTTCGGCTCCAAGTCGAGCCCCAGCTCCTCGTCGAGTTCCTCGGCGAACTGCTCCGGGTCCATCTCGTAGTACTCGTGCTCGCCGGGTTCGTCGCCGGCCTCATCTCCATCGCCCTCCTGCGTCTGGCCGAACTCCACCGGATCGCCGACATCCGGGGGTCCGTCACCCGCCTGCCCGACACCGCCCCGGTCACGCCGATCGTAGACGAACACCGGGAGCGAGACGATCTTGATGGGGATCTTGATCGACTCCGCCCGGCTTCGGCCGAGATCACCGTACTGGATGAAGTCGGCCAAATCCTCGCGCTTTGCTTCACCAACCTCCTTGAACCGTTCGAGGTCGTCCTTCAGTCCCATCGGTAGCTCACCTGCCCCATTACGTGGCGGCTCGTAAGTTCGGCCGAGGCTGGGGAGTAGCCGAACTCCTCGACCATCGCATCGATGGTCTTCGCCTTGACCGTCTTCGTTTCGGTGCCACCCGGTGGGTCTTCCCACTGGCGGGGATCGAAGTCGGGGTAGGTCCGACGAACGTCGTCCCAGTCGTGACTCTCGAGGACCTCCCGGATGACCGGGATCTCGGTGAGATCGACATCGGTGGCGCCGAAGGACTCGTCGCGATGCTCCCACGCATGGCGGTTGAGCGAGGTGATCACCTTCTCGCGGCGGAAGGTTCTGACCGCCTCCCTGGGGAGGTTCCCTTCGTAGTCGTCTTCCTGGAACCGGCCCAGGTGCTCGATCTCGAAGACCTTCATCTTGAGCGGGTCCGGCTCGGTCTCCTCGCCCCGTTCGTTGTAGATCGGGTCGCCCGTCTCCCAGGCGTAGACGTGCTCGACGTACTCGGAGACGGTCTCCTCGCTCACCCGCGAGTCGGCCATGATCGATTCGATGACGTCGGCCTCCTGCTGGTCGAAGATGTAGTTCTTCACCGGGACGACCCGGTCCTCGAATTCGCTCCGCTCGGTCGAGGAGAAGACGGGCGCGGGCTCGAGGCCCTCCACGAGGTGCTTGAGGATGTCCCGGGGCATGATCACGTCCTCGACGGCGAGGTCGGGATGCTGCCGATCGAACGTCTCCTGGAGGAGATCGGCGAGGACGTCCCGCGTGTACGTCACCGGAATCCCGTGGGTGCCATCGAGTGCGTCATCATCGAATCCGAACTCGTCCTTGTCCCGACGCGTATCGCCCTCCTGCAGGTAGCCCCGATCGAACAGGAGGGCCTTCTCGACCAGGTCGAGCCCGGCCGGCAGGTCCTCCTCGTCGAGCCGGGTGACCACGGCATACAGCGAGGCGGCCGCGATTGCATGCGGGGCGAACTCCCGGGCGCGGTCTTCGCGCTGCCCGCTGCCGACGGTGATCGAGATCGACTCCCGGATGCGGTCAGCCAGTTCCTCGTAGTCTTCGGCCTCCCAGACCGGCATCTCGTTCGTGAGTTCGCGACGGATGAGCTCGGTCTCCAGAGAGAGGTTCGTCAGGTACCGGAACTGATGTTTGTCGAGGCGCCGTTTCAGGGCCTTCAGCGGATCCATTCCCTTGCGCTCTGCGTGCTGGTTGAGCTGTGCCTCGAGGTCGGGGTTCGAGATGATGACGAGCTGCGTGTCGACGTCCATCCCGATGCCCTTGTCGAGCTTGACCGACTGCTCGTCGGGGACATTGAGCAGTCGGCGAAGCAGGTCGGCGTGCTGGGAGGCGTCCTCGACCATCGTCAGGACGCCGTTGCCCTGTGAGATGACGCCATCGTAGCTGAACGCCTGGGGGTTCTTTCGCCCCCTCGAATCGAGCTCTTGGAGCATGCCTTGCATCCACGAGCCGACCAGGCGCTCTTTCGGCCCACCATCGTCCTCGGCGTGGAGGACACCCACCCCGGTTCCCACGTCGACGATGTAATTTTTCACCCGGAGATGCCGCGAGTCGGTAATCGCCGAGAAGAGACGCGTCTCGCCGCGACGGCGGTATCGCTCCTCGAGGAACTCGTAGGCCTCACGGGAAAACGGATCCAGACCCGTATCGACGCGGATCGGAATCGAGGCGTCGAGCTGCCCATTGAGTTCCTCGAGAATGCGGCGACGGACTGGCTCGGGGAAGACCGCCAGGGGATGGATCTGCACTGGGCTCTCGAACCAGTTCTCCTCGCCCTCCGTGGCGCCGTCACCATAGCTCAGACCCCTGGCTCCGGCATCGACACTCGCGATGTTCCACTCGAGCGTGTACCGACGGCCGGCCGGGGTTTTCGAGTACTCCCGGAGCCCGTTGACCAGACACCGCTTGAGCTCTGATTTCCCCGTTGCTGTCGGTCCCTCGAACCAGATGATTTTCTCGTCCTTGGCCCGACCGGCGGCGATCGAGCGGAGATCGTCGACGAACCCATTCAGGACCTCGGTATTGCCGAGGATCGCATGCTCGCCGTCGTTGTGCGGGTCGTCGAAGAACCGATACCGCTCCTTCTCCTCGCCCTCCTCGACGACGCTTCTGGTGCCAGCGTCCTCGATCGCCTCGAGCAGGTACTTCGAGGCGTGCGAGGCAATCGTCGGATCCTGGAAGACCCGGTCGACGTACTCGTCGAGGCTCATCGGCTCCTCGTAGGTCTCGTCGAGGGTCTCGTCGGCCTCGCGGACGAACTCGTTAGCGCGTGGCATCGGGAATCACTCTTCGATCTCGGCTTTCGCCACCTCTGCGCCAGCGAACTCGAGCACCTCCTTTGCGCCGCCTTCGGAGTACCCCTGCTCGATGAGCGCATCGATCCAAGCGCTGCGTTCGTCGTCGTCGAACTCCTTTGCACTCACCAGCGCCGAGAAGTTGATGTTGTGCTTCTTGTCCTCCCAGAGCTTGCGCTCGAGGGCCCGGCGGAGCCGCTCGTTGTCCTGCGGGTTAAATGCCTCGCCCTCGCGGGCCCGTCGCGAGACCCAGTTCGAAACCTCCTGCCGGAAATCCTCCTTGCGGTCCTCGGGGATATCCAGTTTCTCCTCGACCGACCGCAGGAACGTCTCGTCCGGTTCGCGCTCCCGGCCGGTGAGGTCGTCCTCGATGGTGTCGTCGTCGATGTAGGCCATGACGTGGTCCATGTACTTCTCGCCCTGTCGCTGGATCTCGCCGAGGTCGTAGGCAAGGGCATGGCGGACGTCCTCGATGGCGCGCTCGCGGTACTCCTCGCGGACCTTCTCGAGATAGCGGTAGTAGGTCTCGAAGTGCTCCTCCGGGATTCGAGCCGTGGTGCTCGAGGTTCTCCTCGAAGAAGTTGAAGACCGTCGAGTGGCGAGAGAAAGCCCCGGCTGCGGTGCTTCGAGTCCATGATTGCCTCGGCGATCTCGTCGCCGATGAAGCGGGGTGAGACCCCGACCATCCCCTCGCCAATCTCGGCCTTCGATGCCGCCTCCTCTTTGAGCTTCTTGAGGTCGATGTCGTCGCTGTCGTCGATCTCGCCGTTGTAGGCCTTCGCCTTGGAGATGAGACCGACCGTCTCGACGTCCGGCTCCTCAATGCGGGTCAGGACGCCGAAGAGGCCCGCCATCTCCAGGGTGTGGGGCTCGACGTTGATGTCGGGGACGTCGGCGTTGTTCAGCATCTTCTGGTAGATCTTCGCCTCATCCTCGTAGGAAAGGACGTACGGGAAGTCGATGCGTTTCGTCCGGTCGTTGAACGCCTCCATCTTCTCGTCGCCCTTCTTGTCCTTGTACTCCGGCATGTTCGTCCGGCCGACGATGACCTGGTCGATGTCGATCCGTGGATTGTTCTTGGGCTTGATCGTCATCTCCTGGGTCGCATGGAGGAAATCATAGAGGAACTCCCGCTGGAGCTTCAGCAGTTCCTCCCCGGAGAAGATCCCGCGGTTGGCATTACAGAACGCACCGGAGTAATCGAAGGCTCGCGGATCGCTCTCCCCGTAGATGGCGATCTTCGAGTAGTTGACGTCGCCGGTCAGCTCGGTCTCGTCCTGGTTTTTCTTGTCCTTAGGCTCGAAGGTCTCGAGACACTGTCGCTTGTTCTCGTCGGCGACCAGCCGCACGACCTCGATGTGGTTCTCGAGGACCGCCTGCAGATCGTCGTCGTAGTGGGCGAGCAGTCGATCCATGTAGAACTCGCTCTCGGGATCGAGACTCTGCTCGTTCTGGATGGTGTATGGTGCATCGAGTCGTTCGTTCAGCTCGTCGATGACCGTCTGGCGCTGCTCGAGGGGCAGCAAGACCAGCGGGTCCTGGTTCATGGGTGAGCGAACGATGTCGTCGGCCGGGTCCTGGTCATGGACGACGTCACCGAGGTTCGTCCACCGGAAGGTGTACATGCGCCCCTCCTCGCGCATCGTGTAGTCCTCGAAATAGCGTCGAATCTGCTTGTCGAAGTGGGACTTCCCTGATCCGACCGGGCCGAGCAGGAGCTTGATTCGCCGCTCCGGTCCGAGCCGGCGGGCCCCCGATTTCACCTTGTTCACAAACTCGTGGATCGACTGGTGGATCACTCGCCCGTAGAACGTATTCTCACCATCTCCGAGGGGGTCCTCGCTCGCCAGCCGGTACTCCACGACACCTTCGGACTCGTCGTAAGCCGTCCCGTAGAAGTCGAACATGTCCGCCACCCGCTGGTGTGCGTTTCGCGCGATGGTGGGGTCGGCCCTGGCCTCCTCGAGGTACCAGGCGAACGATCGGGTTGAGCGCAGGTCCTCGGGAATCGACTCCTTGTATTCTGTACTCAGCTTCTCGAGCGTGTCAGTATCTCCGGTCATGGTCTCTTGGGTTGTAGGGTGGGTCCGCCAGGGAATGCCGCGCGTTTCGGCCCAGACGACAGCGAGGCACCGTCCTCGGTATCGCCCACGGAGGGCTGCGGGTTGTGGACGACCTCGGTTCCGCCGGATGGATCGGTCGCGGGACCGACGATCCGGATGATCGGCCCCACGGGGGGTTTGGATTGGAGTGGAGCCGCTGAAATGGCCTGACGGATACCGATAGTATTTAATGAGTGAGTAATACAGCCACTTAAATTTACCCCCAAAAGATATTTGTCAGGACGCAATCCGCGCCAAAATATGACATCACCAAAATATATTTATAGTTGGTACTATCTCGATCGAGATATTATATAATTCTGATAAATATAGCGTACCGGGCGGGACAATTATCCCGCTCGATAGGCTACCGAGATGTATGTCGACCGTCACCCTCGTGGGCACCCGACTTGCGGAGCCTGGAACGGAGTTCGTGTACCGCGGAGAGGCGGATGGTTGTGCCGGCTGCCCGTACCGGGACCAGTGTCTCAATCTCACCGAGGAAACGCGATACCGCATTACGTCGGTCCGGCAGAACGCCCAGACGCTCGAGTGTGCCATGCACGAAGGCGGGGTCCGTGCTGTCGAGGTCGAGCCCATACCGGTCGATGCAAACGTCACGCGGGCTGGAACCTATGCGGGCAGCTCTGCGACCCTCGAGGGGCCATGTCCATACATCGACTGTCCCAGCCACGCCTACTGCGAGCCGGCGGGGATGGCCCCCGACGACGAGCGGCGGATCACGCAGATACTCGGGGATCCACCGCACGAGGTCTGCTGGCTTGACCGCTCGCTCCGTCTGGTCGAACTGGCCCCGGAGTGAAGGGCGGGCTCAGACTGGCCGGAGTACCGACCGCAAGCAGTGGGCCGATTCCCAGAATCCTAACTAGTCAGGCCGCTAGCTTTTACTCCCCACCATACATTTCACAGATCAGTTGTGTCGATGCTCGAGGTCGAGTCGCTTCGGAAGGTCTACGGTGACTTCGTCGCGGTCGAGGGGAGTTCGTTTTCGGTCGATCGCGGGGAGGTCTTTGGCATCGTCGGCCCGAACGGGGCGGGGAAGACGACGACGCTCAAGATGATCGCCGGCCTCATCGATCCCACTGAGGGATCGGTGCTGATCGATGGTGAGGAGGCCGGAACGGCCCAGATGCAACGACGGCTCGGGTTCGTGCCCGAGGAGTCACCGCTCTACGAGGAGATGACAGCGGTGCGGTACCTGTCGTTTTTCGCGGATCTCTATGATGTCCCGCGTGACGTCGCCAGCGAGCGAATCGAGTCGACGCTCGATCGGCTCGACCTCGAGCACCGTGAGCGTCGCATCGGAAATATGTCCAAGGGGATGAAACGCAAGGTGACGATCGCACGCGCCCTTGTCAACGATCCCGACGTCCTCATCTTCGACGAGCCGGCCTCGGGACTCGACCCGGTGACGACGAACTACATCCTCGAGTTCATCCGGGAACTCTGCGAGGAGGGCAAAACCGTGCTGTTCAGTGCCCACAACCTCTATCACGTCGAGTCGATCAGCGACCGGCTCGTGATCATGCGCGAGGGCTCTATCGTCGCTCGAGGCACCGTTGCCGCCATTCGTGAGGATCACGGCAGGACCGAATACCGGGTCTTTGCGACGATCGATCTGGGTGAGGGATCGCCCACCGACCAGGGCGTTCGATATGAGTGTGAAACCATGGCGGCCGTCGAGGACCTTCGCGAGCGCGTGACGGCGGCCGGTGGCTCAATCACGGACATGCGTACGATCGAACCGTCCCTGGAGGAGATCTTTCTCCGGGTCGCGGGGGAGCCAAAGTGAAGGGGCTGGCAAACGCCCTCGGGCGCGTTGCTCGAATTGCGCGCTGGGAGGTGACGAGAAGCGCCGGTACGATCGAGCGTCGAACGCTCCTCATCGTGTTACTCATGGTCGGCCTATCGACCGGCGTTGGCCTGTTCACGCTCGACAGCGGTGTCGGCGTCGACGACGACATCTACCGCGTCGCCGTGGACGACGAGAGTCCCTACATGGCAGTCGTCGAAGCGGACAATCGATTCAGGCAGGTCTCACCCGGCTCAGCCGCAGCATTGCACATCCAGGGGCCGGAGATTCGGGCCGCCTCGAGCCGGACGGGCCCACCAGCGTATGATGCGTTTCGGGAAGCAATCGTCCGATACAATCGCAAGTCGCTGGCGGCAGAACCCGATCAGGACGCCGCCTTTCCCGTTCTCGTGAGCCTTGAGTATCGCGGCCGAGCAACGAGTCTGTCGACGGCCGGCCCAGTGACCGACACCGATACGGAACCAGATGGAAGTGAGGAACAGCCCTCTCCGTCCACCGGTGAATCGCTGAATCAGCCCTTCGGAACCGGGGCTGGCGACGCCACCAGTCCAAGTCAGACACCGGGCGCACTGTCGCCCCCGTTTCCGTTCGAGTCGCTTATCCTCGCTTTCCTGTTCGTTGTGCCGATGAACTTCGTCATCCAGGCCTACGGGAGCACGATCATGGACGAGCGGATCAATCGTCGTGGCGAGTTACTACTCGTCTCACCGGCCAGCCGCTATGAAATCGTCGCCGGCAAGACTCTCCCGTACTTCCTCGGACTGATTGGCGTCATCATCGCTATTGCAGCCCTCATCGGGGGCGGACCGCTTTCGGTCGGTGCCGCCATCCCAATAGCGCTCGTGTTTCTCGCAACGACGTTCGTCGGCGGCATGCTCGCGAGATCGTTCAAGGAACTCACCTTCGTGACGGTCGCAATCAGCGTCTACGTGACGACCTACACGTTCGTTCCAGCGATTTTCACCGAGATCACGCCAATTGCGCTCATCTCGCCGTTGACCATCGTCGTCATGGACCTGCAGGGGCAACCGGTGTCGGCCCTGGCGTACCTCTTCTCGACTGGCCCGTTCTACCTCGCGGCGACGGTCCTCGGGCTGCTCGGGATTGGCATCTATCGCGAAGAGGATATGTTCACGCAGAAATCGGTTCCCGCGAAGGCAATCGATGCAGTCGCCAGCCGAATCACGGGACGACGAAGTATCGCCATACTCCCGATCCTGTTCATCCCGTTCGTCCTGGCGGGCCAGCTATTTGTCGTCGGATTGCTCTTTGCCGCCCCGGCCTCCGTCGCCATCCCACTCGTCCTCATCGCGGCCGCTGGAATCGAGGAGGTCATCAAGAGTGTGGCCATCTACGCCGGCTTCGCCCGGCGGCACTTCCTTCCATCTCGCCGTGGGGCGCTCATTCTCGGCGGGCTGGCCGGGGCGGGGTTCTTCGTCGGCGAGAAGCTCACGCAGGTCGTCCAGCTCGTGGGCCTGCCGGAACTCGAGGTCGCTCGAGCGGCTTTTGGTCCTGCTCTCGAGGCCGATCCGCTTGTTCTGCTCGCGCTGTTTCTCGCGCCGCTGGCTCTCCACATTGGGACGGCCACGATCGCTGCACTCGGGGCTCGGCGCGGTCCGAAACCCTATGTGATAGGCGTCGTTCTGGCCACGCTCGTCCATATGCTGTACAACCTGGGGGTGCTGTATGTCACCGGATGACGGCGTTCGGGCCTGGCTTCGCCCCCGGTGGATCATCGCGCGCCGGGATCTCCGTTCGCTTCGGGTGGAGAAGACCATCGTGCTCGCCATCATGATCCAGCTCGTGATCGCCGGATTCTCCTCGTTCCTCGTCGTGGGGCTGGTCTCGCTGTACGACCCGGGCTCAGTCGATGGGTTCGAGGTCGAGGTCGCTGTCACCGGGAATGCGACTGAGAGCCTGGAGACAGTCGCGGACGACCAGTCCCGGGTGACAGCAAGAACGGTCGATGCCGAGGAGGCCGAGCGACTCTTCGAATCCGGCCAGGTTCTGGCAGTCCTGTCGACCCAGCGGGGTGGTGACGGGCGCCTGTTGGTTCGGGCTATCGTCCCCGAGAGCGGGGTCGAGTCGACGTTCGTGACGGTCCAGCTCCAGGAGTTTCTACTCCAGGTCGAGCGCCTCGAGCGTGAGGGCGTCATCGACCGACTTGAGACCGAACCGGTGGCCGTGCCAGAACAGCGTCAGGCCAGTCCCTACTTCGGTTTCACCTACACGATCCTCCTGCCGCTGCTGTTGTTCCTGCCGGTGTTCATCAGCGGGTCCATTGCCGTCGATTCACTGATCGAGGAGCGCCAGCGCGGAACGCTCGAACTACTTCGGGTGGCGCCGCTCCCGCTGTCGGCGATCTTCGATGCAAAGTTGATCGGGATGACCGGTCTCGCGACAGTCCAGGCAGCTATCTGGATCGCTCTCCTCCATCTCAACGGGATCACGATTGCCTCGCCTCTCGCCCTCGTAATTCTCGTGGCCGCTCTCAGCCTCCTGGTCGTGGGAGCGGGGCTGGGCATCGCGTTGTACGCGCCAGATAGACGGCAGGCACAGCTCCTCTTTTCCGGTGGTATCGTGGCGGCCCTTGTTCTCGTGGGTCTGGCACCGGAACACACGGCGAACACCGTTGCCAAGCTCGCCATCGGCACGGCGGGGCCCCTTACCGGACTCCACGTCGCTGGCTATCTCGTGGGCGGACTGGCACTCGTCCTGTTCGTCCGGTCGCGGGTCGACAGCTTCGTCGCCAATGAGTGAGAATCACATGGTTTATCATGTGCGGCTTAAATCATACGTCGCGTGACAGCTAATTCATCCGGTTCGTCGGACTCCCCGGAGGGGGCCGACGATGACATGGGGGGACCGGAATCGGACAATGGACCGACGTCGTTCATTAATTCAGATACGACGCGACGGGGAGTACTGGCCGCCGTCATGGCGGCAGGGGTTGGTGGGCTCTCGCTAACCGGGGCGAGCGAGTTGCTCGATGCCTTTGCCCCGCTTTCCGGGCGAGTGTGGGACGCAGCGGACCGCGAGCTATCGGATAGCGTCCCGAATCCATACGGCGAGGCAACGATCCACCGGGACGAGGAGGGAGTCCCGCACATAGAGGCGGCAAACGAGAAGGCCGCCTCCTTCGCATCAGGCTATATCCAGGCCTTCGACCGCGGCGCTCAGATGGATCTCATTCGCCGACGCATGCGAGGGGAAGTGGCCGAGGTCGCTGGCGAGGGGCTCGTTCAGGACGACATCTTCAACCGGAAGATGGACTTCGTCGGGGCCGCCCAGGCTGCGGCCGATCGGTACAGTGGGACACGGCTTGAGGAACTCGGAAACGCGTTCTCCGAGGGCGTGACCGCGTGCTTCGAGAACGAGCCACTCCAGATGGAGTTCCAGGTGCTTGGCTACGAACCGCGCGAGTGGAATCTCGTGGACTCGCTCCTGATGGAACAGCAGATATCCTGGGGGCTGACCGGCAATATGACCGAACTCCGCTTCACCCAGGTCGTCGAGAAACTGGAGTCGGTCCTCGGCGAGGAAGATGCCCAGGCAGTGCTCGAGGGCCTCTATCCGACCCGGCTGGACCACGACTCCCCCATCCTTCGAGAATCGACTGATGGGACGGAGGCCGTATCGTTTGATCTCGATCCGTCAGGGGATCCACACGGGCAGATTGGCTCAGAACTCGACCGACTGGCTCCAGCAGTTCGAACCTCCACCGAACGTCGGGTCGAACAACTGGGTGATCTCCGGCGACCACACGGAAAGTGGTCGACCACTCGTTGCGAACGACACGCACCTGCCACTGATGGCCCCGCCGGTGTGGTACGAACTCCACATTGAACACATTGAGGATGAGGACTACGGCGTCCGAGGGTTGACGTTTCCGGGAGTTCCGTTCATTGTCATCGGGTCCAACCACAACGGTGCCTGGGGATTCACCAACTCCGGGGCCGACGTGGTTGACTGCTACAGCTACGAGTTTGACGAGGCAGGTGACCAGTACCGCTACGGCGATGAGTGGCGGGACATCGATCGTCGTGAGGAGGAAGTCGTCATCGACGGGGCACCGAACCAGACCGTTACCGTCGAAAAGACGGTTCACGGGCCACTCATTGAACGACACGGCCAGCGGGTCGGCGTCGCCTGGACAGGCTTCGGCGGAACCCGAACGGTCGAGTCGATGTATGGTATCAACAAAAGCGAGGGCTTCGATGACGTTCGGGAAGCTCTCCAACTCTTTGACCTGCCGACGCAGTGTTTCGTTTATGCCGACACGGACGGGCGAACGATGTACTGGCTGACAGGACAGATTCCCGATCGTGATCCTGAACCACTGCCGGCAGCGACTATCTGGGACGGCTCTGCCAAGGAGAACGAGTGGGAGGGCTACGAACCGTACGGCCAGTCCACGTGGGAGGGATTCATTCCATTCGAGGAGAAACCCCACGCGATTGATCCGGGCCTGGTGGCGACCGCGAACCAGCGCATTGCCGACGATCCCGACCACTACATCGGCGTTGCCTACGCGGCGCCCTATCGAGGTGGGCGCATCTACGATCTCTTCGACGAACTCATCGAGGCCGGTGAGTCCGTTTCACTCGAGGACCAAAAGCGGATCCAGTACGACTACCGGGATGGTCGGGGGCCCGACGTCATTCCAGAGCTACTCGAGGCCGTCGAATCGAGTGATGTGAATGATGCGGTTGCCGAGGCCGCCGCGACGCTTGCGGCCTGGGACTACGAGATGGACGCCGAATCTGAGGCCGCCCTCATTTTCGATCGGTGGTACGACCACTTCCGAGACGAGGTCATCAACCCGACCTACGAGGAGGCGGATTTGGGGTCGGGCCTGTTCCTCCGGGACTGGGTCTTTGCGAAGCTCCCACCGGACAATCCGCTGTTTGATGACCAGAGCCGCCCGGAGACGATGGTCGAGGCTCTCAGGGCCGCCGTCGCGGAGATCGACGAGGAGGGCTGGTCGGTCTGGGGCGACTGGAACACGACCGAAGCGATCGCTCACCCATTCGGAGAGCAGCTACCATTCATGAACTACGATGCACTACCGACAAACGGCTCGGGCATGACGGTGAACAACTACGGGAAGGGAACATTCGGCGGCACCGCAAGCGGGAGTGCCTTCCGGATGCTTGCCGAACCAGGCGGTGAGAAGCAGATGATCCTCCCGGGTGGCAACTCGGGAGATTACTTCTCCGAGCACTACCAGGATCAGCTCCAGCGCTACATCGATGGGGAATATCGGGGCATGGACCTCGAAATTTCAGGTGACCAGATTGTCACCTTCGAGGGGGCAGACCAATGACCGAGTCCGATGCGATCGAGACGCTCGAGGATCTACGGAACCGCGTTCGAACCGAGCCCCGGTACATGGCCGTCGGGCTCGCCGTAGCAGTTGTCATCGGCGTATTGCTCGCGTTCGTCCACTGGTTCGGCCTGGTGATCGGGGGCGCGCTTGTTGGCCTCGTCTCGCGGTCTCTCCCGGTGGCAATCGCGAGCGCGGTCGGATTTGGGGTCGTGGTCATCGTAGTGTTCGTGGCCACGCTCGGTGAACCGGCTGCAACCGTGACGGAGATGCAGCCCATCGTCTTTATCACCCTCGGAGCACCGATCGGCCTACCAGTCATCGGCTCGCTCATTCGCGGCATCGTGTGAGTTGCGAGGACCGTACTGTCGTTGCGACTGTCTGCCGAAGAGTATAACCACCAATACCCGAAACAGGCCGGCGTGAATCGAGAACAGACGAGGCGAGCCATTTTGGGCGCCATTGTTGCAGGGGGAGTCGGTGGCATTGGCCTGTCACCATCGGTTCGTAACTACCTCGACGGGTTTGCACCTATGTCGGGCCGGGTCTGGGACTCCGTTGACCGAAGTCTCCCAGAGTCGGTGAGTTCGCCACACGGCCCCGCTGACCTGTACCGGGACGACTACGGCATTCCTCATGTTGAGGCTGATTCTGAGGAGGCAGCCTACTATGCGGTTGGATACGTCCAGTCGGTCGATCGGATCTTCGGAATGGATCTGCAGCGTCGGATCATGCGTGGAACTCTCGCGGAGGTTGTCGGCGAGCGGATGGCCGAGGATGACGTCTTCAACCGGAAGATGGACTTCGTCTCGGCGGCCGAGGCGACCCGGGATGCACTCGAGGGCTCTCCTGTCGAACCCATCGGAGAGGCCTATGCGGCTGGGGTCAACGCCGCCATCGACGATGTCCCACTGCCAATCGAGTTTGAGCTGCTTGATTACGAACCGTCAGAGTGGACACTGGTCGATTCCCTCCTTATGGAGAAGAACATCTCGTGGAACCTGAGTGGGAACTTCGGCGATCTCACCCGCCCCCAGCGGGCTGCCGCCTTAGGGAGCGACCTTATCGACGAGATCGACCCGCCGGTCATCGACCACGACTCCCCAATCATCCGAGACTCAGCAAGTGGGGATGTGGGGGGTGTCGAATTCGCCGAGACCCAGGAGGAGCCGGTGAACCCGGCCCTCGCGGAGTGGCTCAGCCAGTTCGAGCCCCCACGTGGATTCGGTTCGAACAGCTGGGTGGTGAGCGGCGACCACACCTCCACCGGCCGACCGATCGTGGCGAACGACCCGCACCTCCTGTTGATGGCGCCGGCCCTGTGGTACGAACAGCACGTGCAAACACCGGAGGCGTCGGTTCGTGGCTTCACCTTCCCCGGTGTCCCCTTCGTGATCATCGGAGCAAACGACCACGGGTCCTGGGGATTCACGAACGCGGGGTTGACGTTGTCGACCTCTACACCTATGAGTTCGATGCGTACAACGAGCGGTATCGCTACCGCGGCGAGTGGGAAGAGATCGAGACCAGAACGGAGGAAGTCGAGGTGGCCGACGGGGAGAACCGCTCCGTTGAGGTCCGGAAGACGGTTCATGGCCCACTGATCGAACGCGAGGACGAACAGATCGGTGTCGCCTGGACCGGATTTACTGCCTCCCGAACCGTCGAGGCGGTCCATGGGTTCGCCCACTCGGAGAACGCCGACGAGTTTCTCGATTCGCTCGAGGACTTCGATCTCCCGCCCCAGTCCCTTGTCTACGCCGACGACGAGGAGGCGATCTATCATCTGACCGGCAAGCTGCCAATTCGGCGGACCCCAGATGGCGAGGCCGTTCCCGGCAACACCGTGTTCGACGGCTCCGAACCCGAGGCCGAGTGGGAGGGATACACCCCCTTCGGGGAATCGAGCTGGGATGGCTTCATCCCGTTCGACGAGAAGCCCCACGTCCACGACGCCGATTACATTGCGACTGCCAACCAGCGCATTGCGGACGACCCGAGCTACTACCTGGGGACATCTTACATGGGCCCGGAGCGGGGCAAGCGCATCTATGACGTCCTCGACGAGGCGGCTGCCAACGACGACCCGATGGACATTCCGTTCCACGAAGACTTGCAGACGGACGTTCGAGACGAACGGGCGGCCCGTGTCGTCGACGACATCGTCGCCGCTGTCGAGGCCGAAGGCGGCTCAGGGGCCACGGCAGACGCTGCTGATCTGCTTGCCGGCTGGGATTATCGGATGGTCCGGGACTCGGAGGCCGCCCTCATCTTTGCCATCTGGATGGATCACTTTGCCACCGAGGTCGTCACGGACCAGTACGAGGAGGCTGGCCTCGATGTCAGCAAACCAATTGACTGGGTCGTCCTCAACCTGCCACCAGACAGCGGCTTCTTCGAGAACCGCTCCAGGGATGCGACGATTGTCGCCGCTCTCGAGGCCGCCCTTTCCGAGATTGATGAGGCCGGCTGGTCGACCTACGGAGACTGGAATACCACTCGAGGGGTGACTCACCCGTTCGGCCAGCAGGTCCCGTTCCTGAACTACCCGGTTCTTCCAGCCGATGGCTCCCGTGGGACGGTCAACAACTTCCGAGTCGAGCAGCCTGGCCAGGACTTCGCGGCCGGGACCAGCCTCCGGATGATCGATCAACCCGGTGGGGGCTCCTCAGCGATCTTGCCGGGGGGCAACTCGGGTGATTACTTCTCCGATCACTATCAGGACCAGTTCGATGAGTTCCTTGCCGGGGAGTATCGAAGCATGGATCGGTCCATCGACGGTGATCTCGTCACCACATTCGAGGAGGAAGCATGAGTACTGAAGACTCCTCGCTCGAGGCTGTCCGGGCCCAACTCGACGAGGTCCAGCAACGAGTCGACCACGTCCGGGGCGATACGACGACGAACATGCTGTCCTTGGTGCTTATCATCGTCGTCGGGACCGGAATCGCGTGGTTTCACTGGGTCGGCTTCCTGCTCGGTGGCCTGGCAATCGGCGTCATCTCCCGGTCGCTCATCGGGGCCATTCTGAACGCGATCTGGTTCGGGGTCGTCGCCCTTGCTGTCCACCTGATAGTCACGGTGCCGACGGAAGTCGCTCTCCAGATGCCTGAGCTGACACCGATCGTGTACGTGACCGTCGGCACGGCCATTGGCCTCCCGCTGTTGGGCTCACTCGTACAGGGTGTCTTCCCGGATCCGGACTAGCAGCCGAGCGAACACACCTTTTTCTCAGTTCGCCGGGAACGTCGATCATGGAGTATACGACCCTCGGCGGCACCGGCATGGCTGTCAGCGAACTCTGTCTCGGCTGCATGAGCTTCGGTTCGAGTGACTGGCGCCCATGGGTACTCGAGCGCGAGGAGAGCCTCGAGATCCTGGAGCGGGCGATCGATCTCGGGATCACGTTCTTCGATACGGCCAACATGTACTCGCGCGGCGAGTCAGAGCGGATTCTCGGCGAGGCCCTGGAGGGGTATCGCGAACAGTCGGTCGTCGCAACGAAGGCGTTCTTCCGGATGCGCGATGATGACTACAACTCCGGGGGCCTCTCGCGAAAGGCCATCGAGCAGGAACTCGAAGCGAGTCTGGATCGGCTCGGCATGGAGACGGTCGATCTCTACCAGATCCACCGCTGGGATCGACGGACCCCGATCAGGGTCACCCTCGAGGCTCTCGACGACGCGGTCCGCCGCGGGCAGACCCGGTACGTCGGTGCCTCGTCGATGTGGGCCCACCAGTTCGCCCGATCGCTGCATACGGCCGACGTGCACAACCTCGAGCGGTTTGCGACGATGCAGAACCACTACAACCTGGTCTACCGGGAGGAAGAACGCGAGATGCTGCCGCTGTGTGCCGAGGAGTCGGTTGGGGTAATTCCCTGGTCACCCCTGGCCCGGGGATATCTCGCGCGGCCACACGAGGAGATCGAAAGCACTCGGCGTGGCCAATCCGAGGAGTATCTCTACGAGCACCCCTACCAGGCGGGCGGCGGCGAGACGATCAACGAGCGGGTCGCCGAACTCGCGGCCGATCGCGATGTCTCGATGGCCCAGATCGCCCTGGCCTGGCTCCTTCACAAGGACTGGGTGGATGCACCGATCGTCGGTGTCACGAGTGTGGAACACCTCGAGGATGCGGTCGAGGCCCTCGAGATTTCACTTTCCGACTCGGATGTGGATTACTCGAGAAGATCCCTACGAACCTGTCCCGGTCTCGGGCCACGAGTGATCAGGAGAGGCGGGCGGCGATGTCGGCCTCCGTGATGATCCCGGTCGTCGAGCCGGCCTCGGTGATCATCACGGCCTTGTAGTGTTCGAGGAGGTTGCTAATCTCATCGAGTGTGGCATCCTTCGAGACAGTTGGGAAGCTCTCGCTCATGTGCTGGCCGACCGGCTGGGTCCGGGCATCCTCGTCGAGCGAGACGAGGTCACTCTGGCTAATCGATCCGACCGGTATGCCATCATCCAGGACCGGCAGCTGCGAGTACGCCTCTGCTTCCATCTGACTCGCTGCCTCACTGACGGGATCAGCGGGCGTCACGTTCACAACGGCTCCGTGCATCAGGTCTTCGGCCCTGATCACGTCGCTCTCGGCGGCCTCGAGGGCGTTGACGATCCGCCTGAGTGTCGATAGTCGTGGGTCGACGTCGCCCCCCTCGATCCGGGCGATGAGTGGCTGCGAGACGTCCGCCCGGTCGGCGAGTTCGCTCTGGGTCAGCTCGAGGTCAGTTCGGCGCTGACGCAGGTCCGCGGGCGTCGGAAGCTCCATGGGGGACAATTACCCCAGGTTATAGAAAGGTGTTTGGGTCAGTCCTCTTCTTCCTCGACCGGTTCGACGGCGAGGACGGAGAGGGGCACGTCTCGCAGGGCGGATCCCACCTCGCTTTTCGCGATCCGCTCGGCATGGTTCTCGCCGTCGGCATTGAACACCCGCATCTCGAGGGCCAGGCCGACCAGCGCGGTATCTGCAGCGATGAACGCCGAGTCGAACGGTTCCCCGCAGGCCGGACAGCCCGTCGCGCCGACATCGACCTCGACGTACTCCAGCCCCGCGCTATTCAGTCGCTTCCCTGCCTCACTGACTGCGACCCCGATTGCATCATCGATTGCATCGACGTCTCGCACGAGCCACGCAGCCTCCATGCCTACGACGAAGTCTCCCATACACCGGCTTTCACCGCTCACCTTCACAGGCGTTCCGGTTCAACAGTCCTGCGCACGAGAGGGGGATGATGACGATAAGTTACGAGAATTAGCCCGCGTGAATCTGGTCATCGTAGGAAAATTTCCGGCTCGCTAGAACACACCTTGGCCCCAACCACGGCAAAAACTAAAACCGCAGTACAACGGCAAGGTAACATCGCCAGCTGGGAGGGAAAGTTTATATACACCCCCCGTTTGAGTCTCGGCTGAAGCTCGATGATATCCCGCGTCAAGCGTGCCACCCTGTTCGCGCTCTACCAGCTGAGCATTATGATCGGCATCATCGCGATGCCACTGGCCCTTGCGACCCACCAGGTAGGAGTGAGTCTCCCCGTCCACCGGCTGATCGCCTGGTCAGAAGACGCCTACGAGGCCCAGCAGTCTGATTAGCACTCGCCCCCGTTCGCTACCGCATCCGCCGATGTTTTATAGGCACACCGTCGTAACCCAGACACATGCACGATCCGTCCTTCGAGCCCGACCTGTCGCACCCCCTCGCGGGCACTCAGGATGAACTCGGTCCGTACGAACCCGAACTCGGTTCCCTCGACTCGAGCGACCTTTCGACCGCCGACCTCGAGAGCGTGAACCGAACTGGCACCACGACCATCGGGGTCACAACCGCCGATGGCGTCGTTATCGCGACCGACATGCGAGCGAGTCTCGGCGGCCGGTTCGTCTCGCACAAGAACGTCCAGAAGGTCGAACAGATCCACCCGACCGGCGCATTGACGATGGTCGGCAGCGTCGGCGGCGCCCAGTCGTTCATCTCGAGCCTTCGGGCCGAGGTGAACCTCTTCGAGGCCCGCCGCGGCGAGGATATGTCGATGGATGCGCTGGCGACGCTTGCCGGAAACTTCGCCCGCGGCGGACCGTTCTTCGCCATTCACCCGATCCTTGGCGGGGTCGACGAGGTTGGCAGTCACGTCTACAGTATCGATCCGGCCGGTGGGGTCATGGAGGACGACTACACCGTCACCGGCAGCGGGATGCAGGTCGCGTACGGACACCTCGAGCAGGCCTACGAGGACGACCTCTCCAACGAGGAGGCGATGACGATCGCGGCCCAGGGAATCGCCTCGGCCGTCGAGCGCGACACCGGCTCCGGGAACGGCGTCTTCCTCTGTGAGATTACCGAGGAGGGCGTGGACATCCACGGCCACAGCGACTTCGACGAGGTCCTCTGAGGACCGAAGAATCTCGTCGTCCGTCACAACGCTGCTCGAGCAGAGCGACTGGCGTTGCATCGTAGGCGGGATTGTGGATATCGAACCCGTCGGCCGGCTCGGGTAAGACCTCACTCGCGGGCCGGTACTCGTTTTCGAAGACGAACCCATCGGTGATGATCTTCGTCCCGGCCCCGATGACCGTAACGGGGACGTCGAGATAGTCCGCCGTTACGGCGATCGGGAACGTCCCGACGCGATTGTAGAGTGTCTCCTCGACGATACAGTCCATGCCCAGGAGCACGCGATCACAGTCGGTGAGCACCGTGCCCGCCGCCGCGTCGGTGAGCAGCGTCACATCCACCCCATCAGTATCGGCGAGGGTCCGGGCCATCTTCCGGCCGATGAAACGGGGACGGGCCTCGGTGACGAGGACGTCCAGCGCCATGCCCTCCTCGGCGGCCTGCTCGATGGCACTGACCACGGTCGTCGAGAAGTCGTGGGTCAGGAGGGTGTCCCCGTCTGCGAGGAGCTCGACGGCGCGGGTAGCGGACCGCTGTTTTGCGGCCTCGACCCGATCGATTACGGCCTCGATAGCCTCATGAGTCGCCGCCTTCGCCGCTTCGACGGAATCATAGCTCTCACCGACCGTCTGGACGACCTCGCGAATCGCGTTCTGCAGGGAGGCGTGGGACGGGTTGGCCTGTCGAAGGACCGTCGCGTTGTGCTCGAGATCACGAATAAACTCGTCTGGGCTCTCATAGGAGCGCTCGAGGAGTTCCTCGAGCGCCGCTGTCGCATTGACCGCCACGACCGAGGAGCTGTGGGTCTGCATCTCCCTGATCTCCTCGGCGGTCTCGTCGATCATACCCGTGCAATCTGGCGTGCGGGCCAAAGACTTTCCGGGTGACTCACTTCTCCCAGGGGGCTTCGAAGGGTTCGGTCCGATCACGGAGCCGGAACGCCCAGAGCAGCCCACCCTCGCTCGGGGATCGACCGATGGCAAGGAAGACAGCCCCGGCCCCAAGGCGGACCCAGAACGGGTAGGCAAGCACGGCAAAGACGCCGACTGCAATGGGAACATCTGCCGCTGGGGCGCCGGCCCAGGGCTGGATCGACAGCATCACAGTGGCGATGGCCTGGAGCCAGAACAGCACCACGACGGCGCTGCCCAGGAACACGTACCAATCCGGGTTCCGGGCTGCAGCCATCGGCTGTACGCGACCGCGATCAGCATCCCAAGGACCACCAGAACCACCGGATCGAGGAGACTCACCTGCATCAGATCAGCCCCTCCTCCTTACACCAGGTAATGTAATCCCAGAGCCCACGACGTGGATCGCGATAGGTAAACTCGAAGCCCAGATCGGTGAGCTTCTCATTCGAGAACCACATGTTGTGGCCCAGGTAGTGGGTCATCGAGGCGTCGATCTTCGGGCGCATGTCATGGGATCTGGCCTTCCGCTCGAGGCGGTGGGCCGACCACTTGGTGAAGCGGGCATACAGTTTGAACAGCGAGTAGGGGAGGGGCAGGCGATGGGAGCGGACACCGAGGGCACCACCAAGGAACTCGAGAATGGTGTCCTGGGCGAGACAGTCGCTCGTGACGTTGTACGTCTCGCCGATTGCCACGTCGCCTTGCTCTTGCAAGAAGAGGGCCGCTTCGGTCAGATCGGTCACGTGGACCGAGGGGAACATCGGCTGTTTCGAGCGGGGATAGATTCGGGTCACGAATACAGTTCCGAACTTCCTGAGCAGGAGCAGGATGTGATAGACGCCGTATCGATGCCTGGGGCCGTAGATGGGCGCCGGGCGGATAATGGTGAGGGGGAGCCCCTCATTCTCGTGCAGGTCCAGAAGCAGTTCTTCCTGGTCGACCTTCGAAACACAGTATCGGTTGTGGGGCTCGTAGGGAGCGTCCTCGGTCTTTGGACTGTCAAATCCGGCGTCCCCGAGGACTCCGAGCGTGCTCCAGTGAATAAAGTGTCCCACGTCGTGCTCGATGGCCTTCTCGGCGAGGTTTCTCGCGCCGTCGACGTTCACCGCCTGGAGAACCTCCATCTCGGCGAAGTAATCGAACAGGGAGGCGATGTGAAAGATTGCATCGTATTCATGGGCCGCGAACACCGGCTCGAGCGTCTCTGCCTCGGTCAGATCGGCCGGGATGAACTCGACACCTCCGTCGGCAAAGACGTCCTTGTAGTACACCGGCGATGGCACGGCACCCTCCCCTTCGGTGTAATAGGCGTCTCGTTCTGTTCCTTCGAGGTCTGTCGCGACGACGTTCCAGCCGTTGTCGACGAGCAACTCGACCATGTGGCCCCCGGTGAAGCCACAGGCCCCTGTTACGAGTGCGGTTTGTGCCATCCGATTGTCGGTCAATGGAAGAAGGGCTACTAATATGTTGCCAATTATCCGATTTAATTCGATGATCGTCGAACTCCCTTTCTACACGGTCGTGACTATCGAGCGCCAGGATTTCAGGCGAAACCGGCCACAATCCGCATGCTGGGGACTGTAGCTCGGGGGCCTGGATTCGACTATCGTCGAGGCGGGTAAACTCACAACCCTTTTCGGCGCCAGACCGCGTGTACTGACCATGGACGAAGGGGCCGTTCGGGATCGGCTTCGGGAACTCGTCGATCCCGAACTTGGCGAGGACATCGTCTCGCTCGGGCTGGTCAACGAGATCGAGGTAGTGGATGACACCGTCACCGTCGATCTCGCGCTCGGGGCGCCGTACTCGCCTGCAGAGACACAGCTCGCCGGGGAGGTCAGAACGGCACTCGAGGACGAGGGAATGACGGTCGATCTCTCGGCCAGCATACCCGACCGGGACAACACGGAAGATCCAGACGCAGTCCTCCCGCACGTGAAGAACGTCATCGCCGTCTCGTCGGGCAAGGGCGGTGTCGGGAAATCGACGCTGGCCGTGAATATCGCTACGGGATTGGCCGACCGTGGGGCCAGCGTGGGCCTGTTCGATGCGGACATCTACGGCCCGAACGTGCCCCGGATGGTCGATGCTGACGAGCCACCAATGGCAACCGAGGAGGAGACGCTCGTGCCTCCGGAGAAGTACGGGGTAAAACTCATGAGCATGGCCTTTCTCGTCGGGGAGGACGACCCCGTCATCTGGCGAGGGCCGATGGTCCACAAGGTCATCACCCAGCTGACAGAGGACGTCGAGTGGGGCCATCTCGATTATCTCGTCGTTGATCTGCCACCGGGGACCGGCGACACCCAGCTGACGATGCTCCAGACCATGCCCGTCACCGGCGCGGTGGTTGTCACGACCCCACAGACGGTGGCACTCGATGACGCCCGCAAGGGCCTCGAGATGTTCGCAAAACACGACACGGTCGTCCTGGGCATCGCCGAGAATATGGGGACGTTCGTCTGCCCTGACTGCGGGAGTGCCCACGACATCTTCGACAAAGGCGGTGGTGAGGAGTTTGCGTCCACCCACGATCTGCCGTTCCTGGGAACGATTCCGCTCGACCCTGCCGTCCGCGTCGGCGGTGACGAGGGGCGTCCGGTGGTGCTGCTCGAGGACAGTGAGACGGCCGATGCCGTCCGGTCACTTACCGGAGCCGTCGCTGACGCCGTCGGCGTCGTTCATCGCCAGCGGGTCAGTCAGCAACGTTCGGCCGAGTCGGCTCACCAGTAAGGCGTCGTGGTCGGCCCGTTACCGAGTCGGCCGAGAAACGACAGACCACCGATGAAGACGAGGACGAGTCCGAATGTGACCACTGTCGCGATGGCGTACGGACCATCCAGTGCGAGCACCACCTCAGTGGTGAACGAGCCCGTTGCGAGGCCGATAATCAGTGCGACGACCATGACCCCCAGCAGGCCGAGTATCGACTGCGCGTCCATACGAGTGTTCCTCTCTGTCGACCGTCTTAATTTGATCGACACCACGAATCCCGGCGGTACTTGGTGGCGGGTCCACAACCACCGGCTATGATCGTGGTGATCCCGGTTCGGTCGACGGGTCCGTATCCAGTCGCGGACGGGATCGAGCTGGATTCGCAGGCGCTCTACTGGGCGAGTGCCGCCGACGTCGTTCGGGCAGCGATCGAAAGCGGCGGGGAGGTTCTCGTGAACTACCAGGGCGAGGATGCCAGCCCGGTGGAGACCCTCCTGGCTGACCACGGGATTGCCCTCGAGTCGCTTCGCTTCGAGCCCCAGGTCGGGTCGACCCGATCGGCTCGGCTGGGCAATAGCGTGACCCATCTCCTCGAGGAGGAAGACGCGACGAGTGTGGCCGTGCTGGAGCCGACAGCGCCCCTGGTCCGTCGTCCGGTGATCGATGGTGTGGCCATGTCGCTCAGGCGGACAGACGTGATCCTCGGCCCGTCACTTGCCGGTGGCTGTTACGTCGCGGGATACACTCAGCCGATCGACTTTGCCGATGTCTATGCGGAACAGCCACTCGAGGCGATCGACCGACCGTGCCGTCGAAGCAGACCTCAGTGTGGATACCGTCGGCGTCTTGCCGACCATCGAGAGCCAGGCGGGCCTCGAGACCGTTCGCTCGATCATCGCGGCCCGCACGGCGGCCGGACGAGCGGTACCAGCTGCAGTCGCCGACATCCTCTCCGAGTGAGTCGTTGTCGGGTCGCCGGAAGCGATACCTTCAACTTTTCCGGTTGCCTCCGCTGAGATGCACACGCAGCGCATTCTGGTGGGGTGGCAGAGCGGCCCAACGCGCCTGCCTTGAGAGCAGGTGGCTGTCAAGCCTCATGGGTTCAAATCCCATCCCCACCGTCCATAATAATTGTACACTACCGAATAGCGATTAGGCAATTAATTGCCCTATCTAATTTTGACGAACCACTTCGCAATTACTATCTCAGTTAGACCGGAGACAAGACGCGAATTATAGATTTGAAAAGGGGAGGAAGAGCAAGCAGTTACGACGAATCTATATGATAAGGTGCCATCATTAATGTATGCGCCGGAGGATGTTATTGAAAGGGTTAGGTCTCGCATCTGCAGCTGGAATTGGGGTTTCCTACTTGTATTTCCAAGATCCAAATGTTAGCAAAACTGCACTAAATGATTACGAAGATGGATATAAGCACTATCAAAAAGCTGAGAATCCATCTGAAGAAAATAGGCTAGAAAAATATAGAATGGCTGCCAATTTTTTCAAAAAGGCTTACCATGAGGAAAAATCAGAGGCCGTTGCTCAACTTTACTATGGGGCGTATATTAATTCGTCTAAAAAACATACAATGATTAATACAAATTCCTATCGTTTCTGCAATGAACATAACGTATGTTGGGATTGGCCAATAACATCTATCGAAGCTCAAATGCCAGTTTTGGATCCGAGTATAATTGCAGAAGGTCCGCCCTTTCAAGATGATCAATATCAAACTAAGTTTGAGGGTGTCAATATTAAGCACTTAGATGTGCCAATAATTGAACTAGAATCAGAAGAAGTAGAGGAAATTTATAATGACGTATCATGCTATCACACTGGGGAATCAGTTCCAAGCAATAACACGAATAAGCAACTGATAATTGATAGATATCGTGAGGGGACATACTATTTAAGTGATGACCATCCTTACACATCACCGTTGAACTATGTCAATTCTGCAAAATTTCATTCGAAGATTGGAGATAATTTGTTCGCACACCTTGAACTAAGAGCATCAATGGACAATGGTTCCACTGTGAGGGACCTTTTTCATCAAGCATATAGAGGAGCTCTACCCTTGGAAAACGACATTGTATGCACTATAACAAGGAGTGCATGGAAACATTTGGACTTTTTGTATCAAGCGATATTAGAACGACGTGAAGTCTATAATTCAGAATATCAAAATACTGATACAGATGCTAATCTAATGGAGGTTAGAAATCTAGAAAATGAAGCAAATAATCATCCAGTTGCAAGTCATGAAATCATCGAATCAATTTTCAGTAGTTAGCAGCCCCCTCTGTTTCATCTGGAAATCCGCATGATGGGGTCGCCATCCTCTCTGATACTGCACCCCTCCGTTTCCGGTGGAACGAACCACCCGTCTTACTCGAGAAAATGCGGTCGTGAGTGCTATCCTCGCTTGAGAATTTGTGCTGTTCTGATTCCAGAATATAGCGGCTCCTCGTTCTGATTGAACGCGATATGTTGGAACCTGACCGTTCCCGCGACGTCACCGTCGTCTTCGGCCTCGAGAACCCGGGTGAACGCATACACCGTATCGCCTGGCGTGACGAAGGTGTGGAACGACTCGTCGTCGGTGCCGACCTCGCGATAGGTCGCCTCGTCCGAGCGGGCGTGGCCGAGGGCGGTCGAGCGGGTCACGTCCCCGTAGGTGACGATGTCCTCGGACGGGGAATTGGCCATGACGTCGACGTTGTGGTGTTGCTTTGCGGTGTTCAGCGTCGCCAGTGGCAACATGGCGACAGTGACATCGTCCATCGTCCGCCCGCGCTCGTGGCGATACGCCACTGCCCCGTTTTCAGCCTCGGCGGTCTCGAGGGCCGCCACGAAGTCCTCGAAATACTCCCCGTCGGGCGTCACGAACGTCTCTGGCAGGTCCGCTGACGGTGTTGAATCGGATTTGCTTCCACCGTCAGTTGCGACCGGCTCCCGGCGCGGGATCATGTTCGTTCGCTCGTAGGAACAGAGCACCGAGTCCGTCTCGAGTGACCGGCCGCGGGTCCGCCAGGTCACAATCCCGTACTCGGGTCGGGAGCTCGAGGTGGCCGTCGAGACGACCTCGCTTTCGACGGTGAGTTCGGTGCCGGGATACACGGCGTCCTCGCCGTAGCGAACGTCCGTCCGTCCGAGGAAGTAGCCCCCCTTCTCGCTCAAATCCTCGACGGTGATGCCCAGTGTCGCCGCCAGCAGGTAGTCGGGATGGATCGGCGGCTCGTCGAAGCCGCGGTCGACGGCTGCATCCGTTCGCCAGTAGGCGGGATCGTGGTTCAGCGTCTGGCCCATCCACTGTTCGCTCCCCCAGCGCGTGAGCTCGAGCCCGGGGTCGTGCTGGATGACGTCACCCTCCTCGAAGTCCTCGTAGCAGTTGCCCTTCTCGCGTGTCGACACCTGCTCGAGTGCTCGCGTGAACGTCTCGGAATCGGTCCAGTCAGTCATGGGACCCCACCGTGGCCGACGACTCGCGTGTCCAGTTCATGCGCCAGTCATCGAAGCGGGTACTATTGATACTGGTGTACTCCGCTCGAGCCGGCGACTGTGTCGTCGCAACAGTTTTGGCGGTTGTCCGGTCACCTCGCGCCATGGGTGCACTGGCAAACCTCCGGGTGCTCGATCTGACCCAGATTCTCGCGGGCCCGTACTGTACCATGATGCTCGCGGACATGGGCGCTGATGTCGTGAAGATCGAACGACCCGGCGGTGAGCGCATTCGGTCGAATCCACCGTTCGTTGCCGATCCCGATACGGAGGCATTCGGCGGCTACTTCCAGAGCGTAAACCGCGGGAAGCGAAGCCTCGAGCTCGACCTCCGTGACGAGACGGACCGCGATCACTTCCTCTCGCTCGTCGAGACGGCCGATGTGCTCGTGGAGAACTTCAAATCGGGCACGATGGAACGGCTCGACCTCGGATACGAAACTCTGACCGAGTACAATCCCCAGCTGATCTATTCGACCATTCGGGGATTTGGAGATCCCCGGACCGGCGCAACCGACCGCCAGGGCCAGCCCTCCTACGATCTCATCGCGCAGGCCCTGGGCGGTGTCATGGAGATCACCGGACAAGAAGACGGTCCACCGACGAAGACCGGCCCTGGCATTGGGGATCTCTTCACAGGGACCCTGAACTGCATTGGCATCCTCGCGGCACTGCACCACCGCGACCGGACCGGCGAGGGGCAGTTCGTCGACACGGCGATGTACGACGCGATGATCAGTCTGACGGAGCGATCCATCTACCAGCACTCATACACCGGAACGCCGCCCACGCGGCAGGGCAACGCCCACCCGACGCTGTTTCCCTACAACGCCTTCGAGACAGCGGACGGGTACGTCGTTCTCGCCGCGTTCGATACCGGCCACTGGCGAGCGCTGTGTGAGGCCATGGACCGACCCGACCTGGCCGCGGACTATCCCGACCGGGCCAGCCGGCTCGCCAACCGCGAGTCGCTTGGAACCGACCTCGCGGCGTGGGTCGGGGACCAGTCGACTGCAGCCGTGGTCGAGGCCCTCGAGGGCACTGTACCGGTCGCACCGGTCCAGACGACTGCCGACATCGTATCGGACAGCCACGTGCACGAGCGCGATATGCTGGTCTCCGTCGAGCAGCCGGGGGCCGACACCACCGTCGAGATCGCCGGCTCACCGATCAAGATGACCAAGACCCCGCCCGAGCCAGGGGGGCGAGCCCCGCTTCGCAACGAGCATCGCGATGATATCATCGGGAACGCCAGCAAAGACTAGCACAGCAATCCTTTTGCGAGCGCAGTGGTCTACCAACGCATATGGACTGGCCCCACGACCCCGACGCCCCGGAGGCGAGTGACGGGGGACGCAAGTACGGGATGGCGATCATCGCCAAGAAGCTCGACGACGAGGCGGACTTCCCGCTCGAGCGAGAGGCGTTCGTCGAGGAGTACGGTGACGACCCGATCCGGATCAACCACGAGACTGTCGTCCCCCTTCGAGACATCTTCGAGCATGTCGAGCCGGACTCCTTCGACACAATCGTCGATCTCCACAAGGCCGTCGGGGCGGCCATGCGGGCCGGCGACTTCTGGACCTATCACCCATCGGGGCAGGATCCCGAGCAAAAATCGGCGTAGTGCGTCACGAATCTGGATAGCACACCGTTTATGGCCGGACCCACGAACTCTCTGACATCGTGACGAACACGCAGGTCACGCTCGTCCAGATCGACAACTACGGCCCCTGGACGGTCACCCCCTCTCCGCGCCGCGAGGCCGATCTCCAGACGCTGCAGTCCCGGCTCTATGCCGACCTCTCGCAGCTGATCGGCAACCGCGATGGCTACGTCTTCTTCACCCGCTTTGACAACATGGTCGCGGTGACCAACGGGATCGATCGGGCCGATCACAGTCTGATCCAGGAGTCGATCAGCAATCGCTATCCGGTCTCGCTCAGTCTGGGCGTCTCCCACGACGCGAGTCCCGTCGCCGCGCTCTCGGCAGCCACCGGGGCGCTCCAGTCGGCCGGGAGTGCCCAGGACGACGGCCGACGGGAGATTCTCGATGGGGCGTTTCTCGACACCGAAGCCAGCCAGACTGATGACGTCCAGATCGCCCACTTCGACGTCAACGATGCGACGGGTCAGTATACGGATGAACTCAATGCCTTCGACAGCTTCATCGAGATCGAGCAGGGGTATGCCGCACTGATGCGCCACATGCGACGGACCCACGAGACCCTCTCGTTTTTCGTCGGCGGGGACAACATCATCGCCGTCTGTCCCGATCTCGAGCCCGGGGACTACCAGGTGGCCATCGAGCACGTGGAGGGGACGGCCGATGTCGCTCTCAAGGTCGGTGTCGGAACGGGGGCCGACGCACAGACGGCCGGAATGGGGCAAAACACGCCCTCGAGCGGTGCCGAGACAACGGGTCGCGCGTCGAGATTGCCTGACCGCGTATCCATGCCGGCAGTACGAATAAGTGTGCCGGGAGTAGCTTTTAGGCCAGTCGTGCGAAAGTCTACCACATGGAATCGGTGTTGACGGTCGGGGAGGTGCTGACCACTGACTACGTTGGTGTCAGCGAGTCGGATTCCGTCCTGGGAACTGTCCGGCTGATGCGGGATGATCGGGCGGCCTGCGCCCTGGTGATGCGTGGCTCTGAGCCGGTCGGCATCGTGACCGAGTGGGACATTCTCGGCGTGGTTGCAGACGAGATCGACCCGACGACCACCACCGTGGAGGAGGTAATGTCCTCACCGGTCCTCCGGATCGACGCCGGGACACCCGTCAGTGACGGAGCCGAGTACATGGCCCGGGAGAACATCCGCAATCTGGTCGTCGAAGCAGACGACGAAATCGTCGGCATGCTGACCCAGCGGGACGTCATCACGGTTGCCGGCTCCTACGGCCAGGCCACGAGCCCACAGTCGCCCGCCGAACCGGAGACCATGGGCACCCAGGCGAATGGCGGCGAGGAGTACTCCACGCAAGGAGTCTGTGAGGTCTGTGGGACCCTGGCCGACAGCCTCTACGAATCGAACGGACGCCTCGTCTGTACCGACTGCCGATCGGTCTAGTCGGCCGTATCTCTTGGATGGAAAGACCTTTCGGGTGGCCCGGTGGACTGACGGCCAATGATCGCGACCCTCGACGATCTCGATGTCGACGGGACGACTGTGGCCCTCCGCGTCGACATCAACAGTCCGGTCGAGGATGGTACCCTGCTCGACGATGCGCGTATCAGGGCCCACGTCGCGACGATCACCGAACTCCTCGATCGAGGAGCCCGGCTTGCGATCCTGGCCCACCAGGGCCGCCCGGGCGGAGACTCGTTCACCACGCTCGAGGCCCACGCCGCGCACCTCGACGGGCTCATCGACCACCCGGTGACCTACGTCGACTCGACGTTCGCCTTGTCGGCCCGGGAGGCAGTTTCCGATCTCGAGGCCGGTGCCTGTCTCGTCCTCGAGAACACCCGCTTCTACAGCGAGGAGTACATGGAGTTCGAACCGGAGCAGGCGGCCACCACGCACCTCGTCAGCGGGCTCGCACCGGTACTCGATGCGTACGTCAACGACGCGTTCGCCGCGGCTCACCGCTCCCAGCCATCCCTGGTCGGGTTTCCGGCGGTCCTGCCGAGTTATGCCGGTCGCGTGATGGAGACCGAGCTGTCCGTCCTGGGGGCCATCGAAGAGACGGCCATTCCCCGCGTCTACGTCCTTGGCGGGGCCAAGGTTAGCGACTCCATCGACGTGGCCTGGAGTGTCCTCGAGGACGATCTGGCAGATCACATCATCACAGCAGGGGTCGTCGCCAACGTCTTTCTCGTAGCGGACGGTGTCGACCTGGGCGATGCGAGCTCCGAGTACATCTATGAGTCCGGTTACTGGGACGAGATCGATCGGGCAGCCGACCTGCTCGATGCCCACGGCGACCGCATTGCGTTGCCCCGGGACGTCGCGCTCGAGCGTGACGGGGAGCGCACGGAGGTCGGGGTCAATGCGCTTCCACCGGCCCCGGGCGAGGCCGTCATGGACATCGGGTCGGGGACACTCGAGTACTACCGTCGGCTGCTCGAGGATGCAGAGACGGTCATCTGCAACGGCCCGGCCGGGGTCTTCGAGGATGACCGGTTCCAGCGTGGGACTCGTGAACTCTACGAGGCCGTCGAGGACGTCCCCACGAGCATTGTCGGTGGTGGCGATACCGCCGCGGCCCTTCGGGCCCTCGGGATCGATGGCTTCACTCACCTCAGCACGGGGGGCGGTGCTGCCCTTCGGATGCTGACGGACGAACGCCTGCCGGCCGTGGCCGCGCTCGATCATGCCGGGAGTGAGCCCACGATCACCCAGGCTGGGACTGAGGACCTCGAGCGGGTGACTGACCTCTGGGTGGCACTCGCGGAGGAACAGGAGTCCCACGGGTCTCGACTCTGCCCCGAGGCAAACCGTTCGAGTATGCGCCAGCTGTTGGGTGCCCAGCAGGTCAATGACGGAATCATCGTGGCCCGGATCGACGACGAGATCGTCGGCTTCGTCTCGTTTGCGCCCGAGCAGGGGACCTTCGAGCTCGATGTCGACAGGGGGCACATCTCGAATCTCTACGTCGTTCCTGAGCATCGCAGTGCAGGTATCGGCTCCAGCCTGCTCGAGGCGGCCGAGACTGACCCTCGCTGATCGAGGCCTCGAGGTGGTCTATCTGGAGTCCATGGCGAGCAACGAGGCCGCCCGGCGCTTCTATCGCAGCCACGGGTACGAGCCAGCACGGGTCAGTCTGGAGCGGTCACTGGAGTGACCGGGAAACGATACACACACAAGGGCTGGGGGCCAACGAGCCGGATGCGCCAGGGGAGCATGGGTGGCACATGCACTCGACTTGTAATCGAGAGTTCACGGGTTCAAATCCCGTCCCTGGCTGTCCGAGAGTTCTCAGTCGGCCATTGTCGCTTGGGTAGACTCCGCAATTCACCGCGAACGAATCCGAAACTTCTGGCCGGCTTCCATTCGCATCGTCATCTGCGGCGAGACTGGTGGGTCACCCTCGTCGGTGTTCTCCCCCAGCCACTCGAGATCGAACTGCTGGCCGATGGTCGCAAGCGTCAGTTTCGTCTCCGCGAGGGCGAACTGCCGTCCGATACACAGGCGAGGGCCTCCACCGAAGGGGGCATAGGCGAAATCCGGCAGGGACTGCCTCAGTGACCCATCCCAGCGATCAGGCGGAACACGTCGGGCTCGTCGTAGTAGCGCTCGTCACGGTGAAGTGCCAGTATTGGGACGTGAACGGCAGCGCCTTCCGGAATGCGATACCCATCGACGGCCACGTCCCGGGTGGCCACTCGTGGCAGCTGGTAGACCGCCGGAAACATCCTGAGCGTCTCGGTGACGATCGATTCTGTCACGGGCAACGCATCCAGATCATCGACGGTAGGTGGGCCCTCGAGTGCGTCGACCTCGGCGTGGAACGCCTCACGGACATCCGGGTGGTTCGCTATTGCCCAGTACGCGAAGGTGAGTGTCGTGGTGGTTGTATCGTGGCCCGCGAAGATGATGGTCACCATCTGGTCGCGGAGTCGCTCGTCGGTTAGATGCTGGGTGTGCTCGACGGCATCGGATTCTCGCAACCCGACGAGCAATGAGAGCAGGTCGGTGGCCTCGGACGGATCGGTGGGTGCATCACCGTGTTTCTCATCGAGGAGCCGCTGGGCCTCCTGTCGAATCGTCTGTTTTCCGCGGTTGAATCGGCGTCGCGCAGGGGTCGGAATCCAGTGTGGCAGCACGTACGAGGTCGGTTTGAACCAGTCGTGCAACGACTCGGCCGCCTGTCTGAGTGCCCGATCGCCATCCAGGTCGAGCTCCCGACCAAGGATGGTCGCGGCGAGCACCTCGAGGGTCATCTGGGTAAACTCGTCCTGCAGTTCCAGTGTCTGCCCGTCCGACCACCGGTCGACCCGTCGCTGGACCTGATCGACCATCCCATCGGCATACCCGAGAACACTCGAGCGGGTGAACAGCGGCTGGAGGATGTTTCGCTGCTGTTGCCACTCCTCGCCTTCGACAGTGAGCAGCCCCTCGCCGAATGCCACGGAGAAATCGTCCGACTTCGCGAATGCATCTCGATCGGTCAGCACGACCCGCTTCATGAGATCCGGGCGGGCGAGATTGTAGACGTCGCCGGTCCCGGGAAGCCAGTACCGACAGACGTCGGGACTCTCCTCGAGCCGACGGCCATAGCCCACGGGATCCATCGCCAGAAAGAGAAAGTGCAGGTGGGCCGGCCCCGGTAGCGCTTCGGGATAGGGGGGTGCTGGCAGGTCCGCTATTGCCGACTGTCCGCCCGAACTGTCACTGGCCATGGTTCACCCCGTCTCGGTGCATGACACTTCTCTCGAGGTCGATACGGAAGTCTATTGCTCTCTATTGCGCGCCAGCGAACAACCCGTGGAACTGATAGCAACGGAGCGTCGGGACGTTTCATGATCGAACTGTGTGTCGCCAATCAACTGAAACGCCACATTTCGACGCGAAATGCAACACGGTGTCGCACTGGTGCTTCCTAGTGGGGCTACCGAAACTCGATGTAATCAGTACCTACTGACTCTGATCGAACCCCGATACCGAGTAAATCAGACACTGTAACGCTGAAAGCACACATTTAGGACTTTATATTATGGTCTATTAACACAATATTATATACAGGCAGTGAAAATTAAATTCTTCAATGGATACATTCACTCGCTAATGTACATATCAGTACTTCACTTTCACCCTGCGGCCGCAGGACTTATGCTGGGACAGCGGCAGCAATCTGCCAATGTTGCTATCGACAGACCGCGCTGACACGAATTCCCGCTCACTCAGCTACGAAGTGATCGAAGCTGTTGCCCAGCAAGAGGGCATTGACGCCACCGACATCGAACCTCCCGAGTACGAGGCCCTCTACAGCGTACTCAATCCCGAGGCCCTCGATTCCCTCTTTGCCCCGCGGGAAGATGGAAGCACACGGGGTGATGGCCAGGTCGAGTTCAGCTTCTGCGGTTACGATATAACGGTCTCGAGTGACGGCCAGGTCGAGGTCGCCTAACCTCACTCACTCGACGAACACGCGCTGGTGCAGTCGGTCCGTGACCTCCTCAACAAGAACGGCCAGATTCTCGGTATCTGCTTGGTTGTAGGTAATCAGTTGCTCGAGAGCGGTGTCTTTCCCCCGTTCGTACTCGTGCCACAGCCGAACTGCATCTCGCCCTGAGATATCCGGCCCAGGCCGCTCGATGCCCAGATCACGTTCAATTCGCTTGAGTCCGCCGGTCAACCCGAGTCGCCGGCAGGGATACATGAGGTCCAGGTGAGGGACATCGACCGATAGATCGAAGTTGGTCTCGAGGAAGGGCACATCGAATCGCTTGCCGTTGAATGTCATCAGGAGATCAGCCTCCTCGAGGGCAGCCGATAGGCGGTGCCCAGCGAGATCCTGCCCGCGAACCAGTGTGGTCGTCTCGCCGTTCCGATGCAGGCTGACAGTTGTCACGACGTTCCTGTCGGCGTCCAAGCCGGTCGTCTCGATATCAAGAAAACATGCGGTGTCGGCCACGTTCTCGTAGAGACGCCACCGACTTTCCGTCGGCAGCGTTTCGGCAAAGTACCCGTAGTCGCTCGCATCGAGACGGCGCCAGCTCTCCTCGATGGCCCGTTCGATTCGTTCGGCAACGGTCTCGCCGACGCAAGACCCGTCGAATTCGTTCCAGTGCGTGCTCCCCTCCTCCCAGAGGCGCTGTTCGATGGTCGGACCAACCCCGTCCACGTGACGAAAACTATTCTCGATTCGCACAGATTCGGCAGGGCAGTGATCCACCAAAAGCGCTCGGGTCCGCCGGTGCGGTTCCGATAGTTACAGTCGAATCCAGTCGCTGCTCATCTGTCGATCTCGAAGATGGATTCGCTGCTGGGATCGTCCATCCCGACGGCGAACCTCGAGGACGGCCTCACAGACCGGCTCGAGCAGGCCAACCCACTCGTGAGAGCGCTGTTTCGGGATATGGACGTGGCCCAAGCCCCGTGCCCGCTTGATCGAGGATGTGGTGACGTGCAGGAGTCGGAAAACCGGTTCCGGGCCGTGGCGCTCGAGCAGGGCGTCCATCGCATCCATGCAGACCCGGAGGTCCTTGCGGGGGACCGGCCGGGCCTCGACAGTTCGGATTTCCTCGACGATTGCCGCCCCGAGTTCGGTCAGGGGATCGACCGCATCTGCGCTCTCGTACTCGGTGGGATCCAACACGATTTCCTCGCGCGCTGACCCATCCGTTCGATCCTCGCGAACACCGGCGCTCAATCGGGGAGACGATGAGATCGATTGTCGCGTCCGGTGTCGACCCGAGCAATCGCCGACACGCGGACTTGTGGGCCTCACGGTCGGTGCCGGACACGAGAATCGTGCTCCCGTTGCGCTTGAATCGCTCGAGCGTCCGCGAGATTTCGGCCTGCCTCGCTGGATCGCCTGTCACCCCCAAACCCATTCAACCTGACGTATTTGGCTGATCAAATAACTGTTATGGCTCTCGCTGAATTAACGAAAAATCTGACGAACGGAATGCTGGGCCTAGACCGGTTCGAAGCGGTAGCCATCCCACTCCTGGCTCGCCGGTTCCTTGATCCCGACGCCCGGCTCTCGCAACTCGTCGACGTAGATTGGCCGGACCTCGTCTCCAGTTTCGACATCCCCAGTCGTCAGCTGTCCCAGCGCCCGGACGGCCGTTCCCTCGACTTCGAATTCGACGATAGCCAGGTGATTCGGTTCGCGCACGCCTGGCGGGGTCGCTGTACTCGTTGTCCAGGTGACAACCGTCGCGGTGTACTCGCTGAGATCGATGTGTTCGACCGGGGCACTGCCATCCGGGCCGATCGGATGCGGCGGATACGTGATCGAGCCATCGGCATAGCGGGCGGCCTCGAGGACCATCAGGCACCCACCTCCATGATGGTGGTGATCACACAGTTGCCAAATCCACCCACGTTACAGCACAGGCCTACATCCGCAGCCACCTGCCGTGGTCCCGCGGTTCCCGTTACCTGCTCGTAGATCTCGACCCCCTGGGCGACCCCACTGGCACCCAGCGGGTGCCCCTTCGATTTGAGGCCGCCGGACGTGTTGATCGGCAAGGCTCCCTCCCGGCTTGTCTCGCCGTCCTCGACGTGCTCCCAGGCGCTGCCCTGCTCGGCGAAGCCGAGGCCCTCCATCTGGAGGAACTCGAGGATCGTGAACATGTCGTGCAGTTCGGCGACGTCGATCCCCTCAGGGGTTCGGTCGGCCTGATCGAACGCTTGATTCCCACTCTCGACGACCGCATTCATCACCGTCGGATCCGGCCGCTCGTGGACCACGTGGGTGTCCGTCGCCCCACCGATGCCGCTGATTACAGCGTAGTCGTCCGTGTACTCCTTGGCGACCGATTCGGGACACAGACACAGCGCCGCGCTGCCGTCCGTTATCGGACAGAAGTCATACAGTCTGAGGGGATCGGCGATGATCGGCGAGTCCATCACGGTCTCCAGGTCGACCTCTTTCTGGAACTGGGCATATGGGTTGTCGACCCCGTGGCGATGGTTCTTGACGGCGACCTTTGCGAGACTCTCTCGGGGAGCATCGAATCGCTCGAGGTAGTGTCTGGCTGTCAGCCCGGCGAAGGATGGCAACGTTACCCCATGTTTGTACTCGCATGGATGCGTGATCGACGCGATGATGTCGGTGGCCTCACCCGTCGTCCGATGGGTCATCTTCTCGCCTCCGACCAGGAGCGTCATGTCGCTGGCCCCGCTGGCGATCGATCGCCAGGCAGCGTAGATGCCGGCCCCACCACTCGAGCTCGTCTGGTCGATCCGCTCGGTGTAGGCCGGCAGCGCGCCGAGGTCGTGGGCCAGCGCGTTCATGATACCACCCTGCCCCTCGAATTCACCGCTGGCCATGTTCGAGACGTACAGGTGGTCGATCGCTGACGGCGAGACACTCGCATCCTCGAGACACGCACTCCCGGCCTCGGCCAAGAGCTCGCGAATCCAGCTCTCGCGCTGGCCGAACTGCGTCATCGATGCCCCGATAATAGCTACCCGTTCCATGATTCGTCCTCACCAGTGGGAAAAATAAAATGTTGGATTCGCCTGGCTAGGCAGCCATTGAGAGTTCCTGGGCCTGCGATCGTGCCCGCTCGACGATGACAGGGCGGGCCTTGAACGTGATCTGGACATCGTTCGAGCCGTAGGTCACGTCATGGACGGTCGCGTTATCGTGAATCCAGGAGACCAGTCCCATCGTCTCGTCGGTCATGGGCACCACCAGTCGCTCGCGCTGCCAGTCCGGGAGTGCTTCGGCGATCCGATCACCCAATCGGTCGAGCCCCTCGCCGGTTTCCGCGCTGATGGCGATGGGGTCCGGTGCCAGTGCCGAGAGGGCGTTCCGCTTCTCGGCGAGATCCGCCTCGTCGATCTGATCGATCTTGTTCAGCACCGTCACGATGGGGGCCTCGTTGCGCTCGTAGAGGGTATCGTGGGAGGTCGCAAGCTTCGCGTGAATCTCGTCGATGGGTTCGCTCACGTCCACCACCAGTAACACGAGATCGGCCCGGTAGACGAAATCCAGCGTCGACTTAAACGATTCGACCAGCCAGTGGGGGAGATCGCTGATGAACCCGACTGTATCCGTCACGAGCACGTTCCGATTGTCGACTGCGGCCCGGCGGGTCGTCGTTCCGAGGGTGGTGAAGAGGCGATCCTCCGAGGCCGCCGTCGGCTCGAGATCCGGATGCTTGTCCTCATTCTCGTCGACCGTGAGGTCCTCGGCGAGCCGTCGCAACAGCGTTGATTTCCCGGCGTTTGTGTAGCCAGCCAGGGCCACCAGGTCGAACCCCGATGCCCGGCGACGCTCCCGTCGGTCTGCCTCGGTCTGCTGAATCTGCTCGAGCTCGTCCTGGATCCGACTGATCCGGCTGGTGATGTCCCGCTTCCTGCTCTCGTCGTACTCCCCCAGCCCCATGAAGCCGGGATGCTCGTCTCGCTTTGCGAGGCTCACCTTCGCCTCGACTCGGGGGAGTTCATAGCGCAGCTCGGCCAGTTCGACCTGGAGCTGGGCCTTTCGGGTCTGGGCGCGCTGGCCGAAGATCTCGAGGATGAGCGTGAACCGATCGATGACATCGATCCCGGTCGGAAGCAAACTGCCGAGGTTGTAGCGCTGGTAGGGACCGAGGCGATTGTCGAAAATTATCTTCGTGACGTCTTCGGTCTGGGCGATCGAGGCCATCTCGCTGGCCTTGCCTTCCCCGATCTGGTAGGCACCGTCCTCTGATCGGGTCTGGGTCAGCGCCCCGACGACCTCGTAGCCGGCGGCCTTAGCGAGGTTTCGAATCTCACTCGTATCGGCTTCGCCGGAGTCGACACGCTTGACGACGAGGGCCCGCATTGAGCCGTTGGTCCGGCTCTCAGGCATCGCAGGGATGGTTGTCGGTCACCTCCACTCGAATCATGCTACGAACTTGGCGGCACACCGCCTTTAATCTCGTGGAGGTCAGCGGGTGCTCAGTTCGTCTTTGTCCTTGACAATCTGGGTCTCTGCCTCCCCACTCGTGTTCTCGTTGACGACATCGTAGAAGTCGTTTTGCATCCCTGCGGGGAACGTAACGACACCGATCCACGACCCGTCTGGCTGCCACTCTTCTTTCTCCAGTGTGCCGAACTGGCGAATCTTCGCCTGGGCGCTGCCGGCGTACTCTGCCGGGAGCTGGACCGCGATGCTGATTTCCTCGAACCGGATGGGTATGACCGGTCTGAGTGCATCGAGGGCATCGTCGACCTGGTGTTCGACCGGCTCCATCGGATCGACGGTGAACCCCGCCTGCTCGAGGGCACTCTCGATCCGCTCCGGCGGGTGGGGTGCATCGTCCATCTGCGGATTGATTGCGTTCCGGGCGATGCGATTGACCAGCTGGCGTCGCTTTTGCTCTTGCATCTCCCGGCGCTGGTCGGCCGTAATCTGGATCTCCCCACGGGTGATGACCTCTGGGATAATCTCGAGTGGGTCGGTCGTCTCGAAGACGGTCTCGAGGTCCGATTCGGCCGGGCGATCCCCACGAGCCGCATCCTCGAAGACGTCCTCTGCGGCGATCACATCCTCGATCTCGCCCTCGAACTCCCCGCGCTTGATGGAGAGGGCGGCGTCCGGATCGACGAGTACCTCGAACTGGGCACCGTGGGACTCGAGCCGAGCGGTGACCGCCTCGTCGAGTGATATCATACCTGAGGCTATCAGCGGTCCGCAAAAAGTGTTGCCCGCCTATTCCTCCTCAGTACTCTCGTCTTCGTCGCCCAGGAGTTCGTTCTCCTCCAGGATCTCCTCGATCCTGTCGTGGTCGTACTGCTCGAAGGTTTCGGTCTCCGCATCGATGGTCGCGAGCCCGACCTCGGCCGGGGCGAGCCCGTCCTCGTTAACGGACGCGAGCGCATTGAGGGCGAGGCCGATCCCCCCATCCAGATCGCTACCACCCTCGTAGTGGTCCTCGAGGAAGTTCTGGAGTTCGCCACGGTCGGCTCCGACGGCCAGGGCCTTCCATTCGTACGGCGTCCCGGATGGGTCAGTCTCGAACAGCCGGGGTTCGCCATTGTCGATCCCACCGACGATGAGGGCGACACCGAACGGTCGTGCGCCGCCAACCTGCGTGTACTGCTGGATGTAGTCCGTCACCGTCTTGGTCAGGGTCTCGACGCCGATTGGCTCACCGTAGCGGAGCTGGTTCACCTGGGCCTGCCGTCTGGCGAAGTCGATCAGCTGGCGGGCGTCGGCCACGTGACCTGCACTGGCGATGCCAATGTGGTCGTCTGCCTTGTGGATTTTCTCGACGCTCGAGTCCTCTAGCAAGGGGGAGGGAATGCGCTTGTCGACGGCCAGGACGACACCGCCGTCCGTTCGAACACCGATGCTTGCCGTGCCACGTTCGACCGCCTCCCGGGCGTACTCCACCTGGTAGAGCCGACCGTCTGGCGAGAAGATCGTGATACCGCGGTCATACGCCTGCTGTTGCGCTTGGCCCTGCATAGTTTCAACCTAGATCGAGGTCCGTCGCCCCCGTAAAGTGGTCTTCGAGTCGCACGTCAACGACGTCGTTGCGGACGACGGCGACCCGGTCCTCGTTATCGAACGCGACGGTTCTCTCGACCGGATTTTGCCCGTCGCGTCCTAAATACTTTTCTCGTGCGCGGCGGAGGGTTCCGCTGGCACCGCGGACCCGGAGGCCCACGGGCTCATCGTCGACACGAGACAGGCTGGCGATCGCCGCCCGTGCCCGCGATTCGGTTCCCCGCCTGACCCGAACGATTGCGACACCGCCACCCCGATCGTACTCGAAGTGATGGACCTCGAGTCCGATCGCGGCACTGCCTGCATCCCCGAGCAATCGTCGAGTTGCCTGCCAGATGGCCGCCTGGAAGGACCGGCGATCGATCGCCGCATCCGGCCAGGCCTCGAGTTCAACGACGAGGTACCGCCATCGTGGCCGGAGATGCTTGGGGAGGTGCTTCATCGCTCCCCCCGGCTGACCCCTGGCTCGACGAACGAATCAGAATCGATCCGCCGGTTCCGCTCGACGAGACTCCCCCATTCCCGGAGACCATCGAGAATCCAATCCTCGGTGAGCCCGATGGCTGCCCCGAGCGCGGCCAGGTCTCGAGGGGCACGGAATGCAAGGTGTGACTGTGGGTCGGCACTGACCACGTATGGCGCATCGTAGTGATCGACGAGATCGAAGAGCTTCTGCAGATCCTGAATGGCCCGGACTCGAGCCCCCCCGCTTGTGGTGAGAACACGAGAGAGATTGCACTCAAGCCGGACGCCGTTGGCAGCGGCCTCTTTGACCAGTACGTGGTTGAGGTCGCCGCCGTCGATCATCGGATGGGCGAGAACATCGACAGCTGGTGTCGAGACCGCAAACTTGTTCATCGGAATCGTCCCCCCGTGGACAGCCACAATTGACCGGTTCGACCGCTCGTTCCCGACGGTACCCCTGGCGACATTCGGCTCGTCCGTTCTGACCTCGATGCCCATAACTACCGGTACCGCACAGTCCTCGCGATACGCTTCGGAGACCGGGATGTCAGCCGAATCCGAGTGGTTTCTCGTGATGATCCCGTCGTATCCATACCGGCTCGCGGTGCGGGCCATCCTCGCGAGTGACGACCGACCCTCGGGTCGAACGTGGACGGCCTCGAACATACGCTCATCGAGGGCCAGGGGCCCCTTGGCACTTGTGTTACCTCGAAAAAACGGCGACCGCCCTAGTTGAGGATCGACTGGGCGACGGAGGCGAGCTGACCAGTATTGGCATCGCGCAGCCGATTGTCAGCGAGTTTCAGCCGCAGCCGCGGCCGTCCGACGTCGATGGGCACCTTTTCAGTATCGATGAGGCCACGGTCCTCGAGTTTCGTCTTCGTTCGCGAGAACGTTGCCTTCGAGGCAATGCCGACGTCTTCGCCCCATTTGGAAATGTCGTAGAGCAATGCCTCGTTTCGCGCGGCCACGAGGAGTGAGATCGTTACCTCGTCGAGTCCATCGCCGTCGCCGCGGGCGGTCTCGAGCGAATCGATGATGGCGCTGAAGTCGGATTCGGCGGTCGGGCCGATGTCGGTCGTGAGGGTATCTCGTACGGTGGTGAAGGCTGGGGTGCGGAGGTTGAACGCCTCTGCAGCCTCCCAGCGATCAGCAGCGGCCTCATACGCTGCGTCGGTAAATTCCGCGTCATCGGTTGACAGTCCACCTACACGATCGCCGGCACTGACGATGGCAACCACCCGGTCGGCAGTAATGACCATCGAGTTGTCACCCGGCTCAGGCGTTGTCTTGAGCTCGAGGGTCCCGGCCTCGATGAGATCCGCCGCATTCGACGCCACGATAAAATCAGTCATCACGTCCTTGAGCACCTGATCCTCTGCAAGAACGCGAATGGTTGGGGCACCTTCCGCCCTGGCAACGTCGACGAGAGTATCGATTGCCTCACTAGCCGGGTTTACCATGTAGACCGTGCCACTGGCCTCCTCCAGGACGTCCCCGAGGATTCCATCAATCTGTCGATTGAGAAAATTCGACGTCATGTTTGTACACAAGTAAACGGATCATCACCACTTAATTTTGTTGGCCGGTATGTCGGTGTAAGCGCTCACACGGCTGTATTTAATGCGAGCTATCAGCCAAAATTGACTTACAATTGTCCGTACTGCGCGGGGTTAATATGAAAATACCGGGGTGTTGCTGGGATGAACGACCACCTGGTCGCTTACGCCCCGATCGTGACTATCACGATAACACGAAATTAACGCATGGGTCTATATACCAAAGTGACGAATCACGGATTCAGGATGACTGGGGTAAACTCCGACTCGACCGACCAGCAAGTGGATAAGTCGAGCAGCGAGGAATCTAGCCGCATTGGGACGTACAACGGCCCCTAGGTCGCGTCGAACTCCTCGAATAGCTCCGTCGACCAGTACAGATCCCCGTCGTAGATGACGGAGACGGCTGTTTCTTCCAGGAACGATCGCACCTGTGACTCCATGAGCACGAAGTGCGAGGGATTGCCACAGAGAAATGAGAACTCGTTGCCGTCCAGATGCGGGACGTAATACGACCCGGTCGATCGCGTCGAGTAGCAATCGAGTGTGAGGAGGTACCGTCCATCCGGCTGGGACTCGATTGTTGCAGTGGTTGGAGGCCGATGCTCGCCCTGGGTCAACGAGTGGGTCCCATCGCCCACGACGGCGTAGTCCTTGCCCATCATGATGCGGCGTCGAGCCAGTGACATGGCTCGCTCGATACTGAAGCCGTGCATCAGCAGCTGCGCGAACGTCGACCCGACCTTGACGGCGTGCTCGTTGAGCACTTTTGTGAATGTCACGGCCCCGGCCACACTCCCTTTCTCGATGAGGCCCATTCCCTCGTAGTACGATCCACAGGCGTTCAGGAAGAAGGTCTGCGCATTCGACGCTGACAGGTTTGCCGTCGAGAGATAGCCATTGGGGCAGCGAAGACCATCTTCCTCACAGTGGCCGATGTAGTGTACGAAGTCGTGATCGGACTCGAAAATGTTCGCCAGGCGGTCAGTCCCGATCGACTCCTCGACTGCAATCTCGAGGCTGAGCTCCTCTGCCCGTCGGTGATAGATTGCATCGACAGTGGTCCGCTCTCCCGTCATCTCCGGATCGTTCAGCACGACACAGATGGAGGTTGGCTCCCGGCCACGCTCGACGTACTCGAGCCGATTGCGGTAGGCCGCAGGCGATGTCTTGAAGACGTCAATCGGGACCCCATCGGCAAGCCAGCCGTGGACACGGGCGCTTCGGAGATCGGGTTTGACAATATCGACACTCGCCACCTCGCCAGCACCGGCCCGGGTCGGCCCTGTCTTGGCCACTGCGGGGGAGTCGGTGCTGGCCAGTGCCTGGGCCGTCTGGCCCGTCGCGCGGTAGAAATCATTCAGTGATCGCTCGACCAGCTCTCGGCCATCGAGTTCGGAGGTCCGGGGGCTGAAAATGAGGCTGAGCCGGTCCAGCAGGAACGGAATCGATTCGATCACGTCGTACGTTGGCTCGACGTAAGTCGCCAGATGCCAGTCGGGAAGCCGGTGCTCGATCGATCCGTAGGCGACGCCGAGATATGCCTTCAGTCGCTCCTGGGGTCCGGCCTCATAGAGCTGCGAGCCATCAAAATTCAGGGCCTCGAGCATGCTTTCCTCGGCGAGTGTCGTGCCGTACGGTCCGGCATTCCGCACGAGCGAGTCGAGGAAGAATATCTTACGGATGAACCGCTCGACCTCTTGCTCCAGGGCCGGCATCGGGGCAAACCGGTGGTCGATGGACGCGTCTGCCCCACTCAGCCGCGGTGTCGTCACCTGCTCGACCGAGACGTCAGCCTGAAGATAATACGCCAGGGGTGCGGTGACATAGAGGGTTGACAGGTCGGGAGGGACGACGAGTTCGATTCCAGTACTGGCTTTTTTCCGTTCTAGCTCGGCGGCATCTCGAGGGATCCCCCCTGCTCGAACAGCGGTGGATGGCCCCGGAGTGTTGGGTACGTTCGATCCGGTCCACTGGTCTTGAACGAGGAGTGGAGATGGGAGAGTGCGGTCGCAACGCACTCTGGCGTCTCGGGAACCGTGATTGTTCCAACGGGCAGCTCGTGGCGGCTCCGGAATCCGAGAATCACGCGCGTCTGGGCGGGAAACGTCAGGACAACCGAGTCGTACTCTGCCGTCCGTTTGATCGTTGCCCGACCGGAGAACCGAAGGTAGGTCTTGATGTCCGCGTCGATGTCGACGAGATATTCGTCGGGATCGAGTGTCATCGGATCCATCGAATCCGGATCGAGTTCATAGTTGGCGGCCCCACCGAGCGGGAAGACATGGACGACCTCGTGGGGAACCCGGAGTTCCGTGACGGTGGTGACGAGCGTCTCGTCGACGGGCCGATTGAGCGGCGATTCCGTGGTGTCGACGGTCAGCTCTGGTCCCTGTAACCAGACCGACGCATTGTCCGCGTCGATAACCCGGAGCTGATCCCCCGAAACCTCCCAATCGATCATTCGAGCCTGTAAATGTCCCTCCAGTGAGTTAGTTGTATCGAACGGTATTTCGCGTTCCGTCGCCGTCTTTTGATCAGCGAAACACCGGGAGAGGTACACTTATACATCGGCCAGTATGGACGTTCGATATGGATCACGACGTCGTTCGGGACAGCGATCCGGCTGTCGCGGATGCTCTCGAGCGCGAGATCGATCGGCAGCAATCGACGCTCGCGATGATCGCCAGTGAGAACCACGTGAGCGAAGCCGTCCTGGACGCCCAGGGGAGTGTGTTGACGAACAAGTACGCCGAGGGCTATCCCGGCGCCCGGTACTACGGGGGGTGTGAAAACGCCGATACCATCGAGCAGCTCGCGATCGATCGGGCCAGCGAGCTCTTCGGTGCCGAACACATCAACGTCCAGCCTCATTCGGGTACACAGGCGAACCAGGCGGTCTACTTCGCGATGCTCGAGCCGGGCGATCGGATTCTCTCGCTCGACCTGACTCACGGCGGCCACCTCAGTCACGGCCACCCGGCGAATTTCACCGGCCAGCTGTACGAGGTCGAACAGTACGAGGTCGACCCGGAGACCGGATACCTCGACTACGACGGACTCGCCAGCCTGGCCGAGGAGTTCGATCCAGACATCGTCGTTTCCGGGTTTTCCAGCCTATCCACGGGTGGTCGAGTGGGACCGGATTCAGGCCGTCGCCGACGAGGTGGGGGCACTGCATCTCGCGGATATCGCCCACATTACGGGACTGGTGGCTGCGGGCGTCCATCCGTCTCCAGTCGGTATCGCCGACTTCGTCACCGGTAGCACCCACAAGACGATCCGGGCCGGCCGAGGTGGCATCGTCATGACCAGCGACGAACACGCCGATGCGATCGACGCTGCGGTGTTTCCAGGTGGCCAGGGTGGCCCCCTGATGCACAACATCGCGGGAAAGGCCGTCGGGTTCGGCGAGGCCCTCTCCGGGAGCTTCGAGCAGTACGCCGAACAGACTGTTGCGAACGCGACGGTGCTCGGGGAGACCCTGGCTTCCCACGGCTTCGAACTCGTCTCCGGTGGGACCGATACGCATCTGGTGCTTGTCGATCTTCGCCCATCGCATCCCGACACGAGCGGCGGCGACGCAGAGGCTGCACTCGAGGAGGCCGGTATCGTCCTCAATGGAAATACGGTTCCCGGCGAGACCCGCTCGCCGTTCGACCCGAGTGGGATCCGGGCTGGCACTCCGGCGCTGACGACCCGTGGCTTCGACGAGGACGACTGTCGGACAGTCGGCGATTGCATCGCCCGCATCGTGGATGACCCCACCGATTCCACCGTCATCGAGTCCGTCCAGGAGACCGTCAGCGACCTCTGTGCATCGAACCCGATCTACGAGTAATCTGGGCGGACCTTTTTGGTCGCCGATATCGATTGGCGGATAGACATGACGTCCAATCCGGCGACAGCGATGTACCGGGAACGGGTCGACCAACTATCGACCACTCGAGGGAGCGGCCCGCCGGTGGTCTGTGCCCACGGGACGCTGATGGACCGGTCGATGTTCGCCGGCCAGCTCGATGGCCTCTCGGATGCCTACCAGGTCACCGCCTACGACTTGCGGGCCCGAACGGAGTGGCACGCCTCGGGCTATGATCTCAGTGACCTCGCGAGAGACTGCACTGCGGTACTCGATGGCATCGATGCCGATACGGCGGTCATCGCTGGAATGTCGATGGGCGGGTTCATGGCCCTCCGGCTTGCCCTCGAGTACCCCGAACGGGTGGCCGGGCTGGTCCTGATCGACACGATGGCAACCCCCCATCCGGACCAGGAGCGGGCCACCTACAGCGACCTCGTCGAGCCGTTCAAAGACGAGCTCACTATTCCCGCTGACCGGGCCGAGCTGGCGAGCTACGAGCTCTTCGGCGAGACGACCCGGGCCACCCAGCCATCGCTCGTGGATCGCTGGATTGCGAAGTGGCAAACGTTCCCTGGCCCGGCCGTCTACCACGAGTTCCACTCCTGGCTCGACCGGCCAGACCTGACCGATCGGCTCGGAGCCGTCGACGTCCCGGTCCTCATTGTCCACGGTGAGGAGGACACCTCGATCGAGCCATCCCAGGCCGAGCCCATGCTCGAGTACTTACCGGACGCCGACATGGCGACCATTCCGGAGGCCGGCCACAGCTCGAATCTCGAGCAACCCGAACGGGTCAATACGGCGATACGGGAGTTCCTCGAGACGAACTGACTGAGTCCGAGCGTTCAAGAGGATCCCCACTCGCAGTGCATCCATGAGCGATATCATCGATGGGAAGGCCATCGCGAGTGACATTCGATCGGGGCTGGTCGACGCCATCGAGGCCATTGCCGCCGAGGGGCGGCGACCCGGCCTCGCGACGGTTCTCATGGGCGACGATCCCGCCAGCGAGACCTACGTGAATATGAAGCAACGCGACTGTGAGGAGGTGGGCATTGATGGCATCCATGTCGATGTCGCTGGCGATGCCCCGCCGGCTGAGCTCTACGACACGATTTCAGCGCTGAATCAGGATCCAGCGGTCCACGGCTACATCGTCCAGGCGCCCGTTCCGGACCACGTCGAGTACCGCGAGGTTATCCGCCGGATCGATCCGGCGAAGGACGTCGACGGATTCCATCCGGAGAACGTGGGCCGGCTTGTCGCTGGAGAGGAACGGTTTCGCCCCTGTACACCTCATGGCATCCAGAAGCTCCTCGAGGAGTCGGGCGTGGACACCGAGGGCGCGGATGTGACCATCGTTGGCCGATCAGACATCGTTGGCAAGCCCCTCGCGAACCTCCTGATCCAGAAGCGAGCCGACGGGAATGCAACAGTGACGATGTGTCACTCACGCACCGAGGGGCTCGCCGAGAAAACCCGGCAGGCCGATATTCTGGTCGCCGCCTGTGGCGTCCCGGAACTCATCGACGGCTCGATGGTCGGTGAGGGAGCCGTCGTCATCGATGTCGGCGTCAATCGGGTCGAAGCAGACACGGAGAAGGGGTACGAACTCGTCGGTGATGTCGACTTCGCGGCCGCGCGCGAGCGGGCCCGTCTCATTACGCCCGTTCCGGGTGGGGTTGGCCCCATGACACGCGCGATGTTACTCTACAACACCGTATCCGCAGCGGCTGCACAGGAGGGCGTCTCCGTGGACCTCCCTTGAGTTATCGGTGTTCGAGCTCATCGAGTTGCTCCCGAACGGGGGCACGTGGTTCGGTTGGATCCCGGAGTGATGCAGCCAGTCCTCGCGTTACCGAAACCAGCGTCTCGGCCAGGGCCGGTTCGACGGCACCGTCGACGGCCTGGATGGACCGGACGATCGCTCGCAGCCGTTCCAGTTCGGCGGCCCCGCCTCGATCGCGATCTGTCGGTTGCCAGCGCCGAAGCTCGTGCCGGTATCGATCGACGGCATCGGCATAGCCTCGACCCCTGGCCGCTGCAGCTGCGGGTGGAACAGCCTCAGCGGTCGGCCGCTCATCGCGAATGGTCGTCGCAAGGAGCGTTACGAAGTACTCTTCTGTGGATGGATCAGCGTCAGACAGTGTCCGAAGCTCCGTCACGAGATGCCGGAGCTCCCACGCCGAGAGATAGGTGTCGTCGAGGTCACGTAGGGACCCCTCCTCGATGAACCCGCGATCGTTGACGTAGGTCCGACACCTGTTCGCGACTTGCCGTGCCGTGTCCGTGAGGGGCTGGGCATCGATGGACTCGGCCACGTCCTCCAGTTCGAGAGCGGTGACACTGTCGGTGTGCGGCGCGGGTTCCCCATGGCCTACACTGCGAGGACTGCCACAGTTCGGGCAGGATCGTGACCCAGTCTCGAAGTAGGACCACTGCGTGCCACACTCGCTGCACTCTCGCTGACCCCGGACCTCCATGGAGGGCCATACCCGGGCGAGCCCCAAAGTCCTTCCTCGTCGATTCGGAACAGGTACCTGCCGGTGAGTGTCGTCGACTCATCGGGGATGTCCGACCCGACTTGTAGGTCCTGCGTCTGCAAGCCTCACACCAAGGGACGGGACCGTCCAACGAGGGTGTATGTCCCGACGCAGAATCAGTCGACGCATGTTCGTCGCCGCTACAGGTACAGCCAGTGCCCTGCTCGTTGCTGGCTGTGCGGATGATCCACTCGATGACGAGAACGATACCGACGACGATACGGGGGACGGTCTCGGTGACACAGAGACGTACACCCTCACCGTGACAGTGGAGGACTCTGACGGTCCCGTCGAGGGCGCCACGGTGACGGTGATGGCCGATGGGATGGACGACGGGGTGGGCAACGAGACTGACAACGAGACCGGCATGTCGGACAACGAGACGAACATGTCGGACAATGCGACGAACGAGACCGACACCGGAACGGGGGAGATGGAAGAAGAAACCGACTCCGATGGTGTCGCAGAATTCTCCGACCTTGCCGACGGGGAGTACACGGTCAGCGCCGAAGCGGATGCCGGGTCCGCCGAGGAGACCGTCGAGATAGACGGCGAGGACGCAGAGCTAACGCTGACGCTCGAGTGATCACCTGGAGGCACACTTTTCCCCACGCGACCGCAAGACTCGGCCATGCGAGATGAGGCCGAGATTCGAGACCAGTACGAGTTTCTCAAGGAGCATCTCGAGAGCGAGGATATGCGCCATGATGGCGTTCGCCAGATGTTCACGTACTATCGCCGGGCTCTGGGCTGGGTCCTCGAAGAAGAGTACATTTAATCCACGAGATACTTTATTGCAATCTATTGGCAGTTCAACCGGTGTCGGTAGTTTTAAGTCGACCGGACGAAATGCATCGGTTGACGCTTCGCTTGGAGGGCCGAAGCGTCAGCGGGGACCAATTCAGGGCGGCAAGCGGTCGCGTGACACTTTTCCCGTCACGCGATCTGCTTTCCTTTCGAGCATCACAATCCTCAGAGCCAACTCTGAGTTAGTATCGGGTTGATTGTGTTTTTCAGGATATGTTAGATGCAGCTCAACGAGTCAGACGATTACACTTTCAACTATTGTCGAAATCGGCCTCAGACACCGATTCCCGGCGGCAGACTGGAAGTAACCCGATAACTTTATTAAAAAACGATAATAACTACGGTTGAAACTTTCCCAATGTACGACCTGACTGGCTTTCAACGTGATTTGCTCTACGTGATCGGTGGCGAAGACGAGCCCCACGGTCTGGCAATTAAAGAGGAACTCGAGACGTACTACGAGAGCGAGATTCATCACGGTCGGCTCTACCCGAACCTCGATACACTCGTCGAGAAGGGATTGGTCGAGAAGGGCCAGCTCGACCGGCGAACAAACGTCTACACGCTCACCCGACGCGGTCGCCGAGAAATTGAGGCCCGCCGGGAGTGGGAAGCCCAGTACGTCGACGTCTAAGCAGAGCGAAGTTCGGCCATGTGATCGATCCGTCGCTGGACGAGTTCTTCGGTCCCGATATCGTGTCGCACATGCAATCCGGCATCACTCACTGTAGTGATCGCGCCTTCAGCTATTGTTTCGGCCTTGGCGATTGAATCACCCCGACCAACCACGGCGATGGACCGCGATGTTGTCGTGTAGATTCCATCCGACCGTTCGTCCACACTTGCATAGAACAGCAGTGCTTCACCAACGCTGTCCTCGTCCACATCGATCTTCGTGCCGGATGCAGGGTCATCCGGATAGCCTGCCGGAACCGCGTACTTGCAGACCGTGGCCTGTTCAGTGAAGGCAAGTGCCGGAAGCGATTCGCCGTTGCGGGCAGCCACCAGAATGTCGAGGAGGTCCGTCTCGAGGACGGGCAACGAGTTCATCGCCTCCGGATCGCCGAAGCGGGCATTGAACTCCACGACCTTCGGCCCCTCGGCCGTGAGCATGAACTGCCCGTAGAGAATACCCTTGTAGGCCGGCAGCGCGGCGACCGTCTCCTCCATGATCGACACCGCCGCTTCATAGTCACCATCGGCCATGAAGGGCAGGGCCGTCGTTGCATCCGAGTAGCTTCCCATCCCACCGGTATTCGGCCCCTCATCTCCCTCGAATGCCCGTTTGTGGTCCTGTACTGCAGGGGCCGGCCGGACGTCTCCGTTTGCGACGAACGCCTGGACCGTAAACTCCTCGCCGATCAGCCGCTCCTCGAGAACCAGCTGCTCGTAGCCCGACTCGCGGATGTAGTCTTTCCCATCCTCCGGGGTGACCTGATCACCGATGACCTTCACGCCCTTGCCACCGGTCAGGCCGGCCGGTTTGATCACGAGATCTCGATCGACCTCGTCGATGTAGGCACAGGCGGCCTCCGGGTCGTCGAACGTCTCGTACGTCGGGGCAGCCGGCGATGTCGTGTTCGGTCATAAACTCCCGCTGGAAGACCTTGTCCGTCTCGATGCGGGCCTCGGCCTGCTTCGGGCCGAACGCGTAGATTCCGGCCTGCTCGAGTGCGTCGGCGACCCCGGCCTCGAGGGGGGCCTCGGGCCCGATGACGGCGATGGTCGCACCGACCGACTCGGCGAAGGAGACGACGGCCTCCGGGTCAGTTGTCTCGAGGGACTCGAACGTGGATACCAGTGCGGTGATTCCGGGATTCCGATTCGACGCGCATGCGGTCAGGTTGGCCTCGCTGTCGGCCAACGACCGCGCAATGGCGTGTTCTCGGCCCCCGCCACCGACGATCAGGACGTGTTCTCGCATGGTGGGAGCACGCGAGCGGTATCTCCGTAAGCGTTGCTTTCTGTGGCGCTCCCAAAGCCGAACCGGTTAGGTACCTGGGCCAAGAGCATCACTCAATGCGTCAGTACCTCGCGCTCGTCTCGGACGTGCTCTCGGGCGGGACGTACAAGCCGAACCGAACCGGGGTCGATACTGTCGCCTCGTTCAGTCATCAGTACGAGATTGATCTCGCCGAGGGCTATCCCCTGCTCACGACGAAGAAGATGGATGGCTACCGCTGGAACTCGATGATCCACGAGGTCTGCTGGTATCTCTCCGGAGAGGAACACATTCGCGGGCTGCGCGAGGAGACGAAGATCTGGGATGCGTGGGCGGACGAGGCGGGTCGACTCGACACCGCCTATGGCCGCTTCTGGCGGCGCTTCCCAGTGCCACCAGCGGAGGACCGACTCGAGGGCGAGTCCTGGCCGGAGCCGGACCATCGCTGGCTGAACCCCGAGGGGACCTTCGACCAGCTTGCCTACATCATCGATACGCTCGAATCGAATCCAACCTCCCGGCGGATGGTCGTCAACGCGTGGCACCCGGCCAACGCGGCCGTCTCGACGCTTCCGCCCTGTCACTACACCTTCGTGTTCAGTGTCCAGGGCGACCGGCTCAACTGCCATCTGACCCAGCGCTCGGGAGACGTTGCCCTCGGCATTCCGTTCAATATCGCCGCCTACTCGTTGCTGACTCACGTCATCGCGAACCAGACCGGCTTCGAGCCCGGGCGGTTCGGCCACACCATCGTCGATGCCCACATCTACTGCGGGCGCGGCGACCGCGGCACCTGGTACGATGAGAACCTGGATCGACTTCAGGAGCGCCTGCGCGATGTCGGGGACCGCGCCGCGTATCGCGAGGTGCGTGAGTGGCTCCTCGAGGAGCTCCCAGCCGAGGCCGACGATGACGAGCGACTCGACCACGTGCCGGGCCTGCTCGAGCAGTGCTCGCGCGAACCTCTTGCGCGCCCCTCGATCGCCATCGACGCCGACTCGATCGACGAGCTCGAGGCGACGGACGTCCACCTCGAGGACTACGAGTCACACCCGGGCATTCGGTTTGCGGTGGCGGAATGACCGAGGATCCAGCAATCGACCTCGTCGCCATCGTGGCGGTCGCCGAGAACGGCGTCATCGGCCGTGATGGGGCGATGCCCTGGGACATTCCAGCGGATCTGCGTCACTTCAAAGCGGTGACCACCGGGCATCCCGTCATCATGGGCCGGGTTACGTACGAGGGAATTCTCGAGGGGCTCGGGCAGCCACTTCCGGATCGGACCTCGATCGTCCTGACCGGCCAACCGGCCGAGGCGATACCGGAGTCGGACGATCCGGCCGTCGAAATTGCCGGGAGTCTCGAGGCGGCCGTTGGTGCCGCTGAGACAGCCGCGAGGGAGCGACACGACACCACGACTGCCTACGTCGCGGGTGGGGCAACGATCTACGAGCAGTTGCTCCCCGTCGTTGACCGACTCGTGGTGACCGAGGTGCACGACACCCCGGAGGGTGACACGCACTTTCCAGTCGTGGGATCGCGTCGGCCTGGAGGAACTCGACCGGGAGGACCACGACGGCTACTCCTTCGTGACCTATCAGCGGGTGTAGGGCAACGCCCTTTTCAGCCGGTGTGGCCCACCCACAGACATGAGCAGTCCCACGGACCGCAACCGACTCGCCGACGAGGAGAGTCCCTACCTGCGCCAGCACGCCGACAACCCGGTCAACTGGCAGCCGTGGGACGAGCAGGCCTTGACGGCCGCCCGCGAACACGACGTCCCGATCTTCCTCTCGATCGGCTACTCGGCCTGTCACTGGTGTCACGTCATGGCCGAGGAGAGCTTCGAGGATCCGGAGATCGCCCGGCTGCTCAACGAGCACTTCGTCCCCATCAAGGTCGACCGCGAGGAGCGCCCCGACGTCGACAGCGTCTACATGACCGTCTGTCAGCTGGCGACCGGCCGCGGCGGGTGGCCCCTCTCGGCCTGGCTGACCCCCGACGGCCGGCCGTTCCACGTGGGGACGTACTTCCCCCCGCGATCCCGCCAGTCCATGCCGGGATTTCTGGATGTCCTCGAGGGATTCCAGGACGGCTGGACGCACAACCGGGGCGTCCCTGGAGGACCAGGCCGACGAGTGGAGCCGAGGCAGCACGCGAGCCAGCTCGAGGCAACTCCTGGTGCGGGCGAGAAGGGACAGCCGATGACGGAATCGCTCAGGGCGGCCGGAGACGCCGCCCTCAGGAGTGCCGACCGCGAGCACGGCGGATTCGGTCGCGGCGGACCGAAGTTTCCCCAGCCAGTTCGCCTGCTCGCGCTGGCCAGGCTGGCCGAACGGACCGATCGGGCAGCCTACCGCGAGGTCCTCGCTCGAGAGTCTCGAGGCGATGGCCACCGGCGGCCTGTACGACCACGTCGGCGGTGGCTTCCACCGCTACTGTGTCGACGCCGACTGGACGGTCCCACACTTCGAGAAGATGCTCTACGACAATGCGACGATTCCGCTGGCGTTCCTCGCGGGCTATCAGCTCACCGGCCGAACCGCGTACGCGGATACGGTCGAGGAGACGCTCGCGTTCATCGATCGCGAGCTCGGGCACGACGATGGCGCCTTCTTTAGCACGCTGGATGCCCGGAGCGAGTCCGAAGACGGTTCGCGGGAGGAGGGCGTCTTCTACGTCTGGACGCCCGATTCGGTTGCGGCGGCCGTCGAGGACGACCTGACGGCGGAGGTGCTCACGAGGCGGTTCGGAATCACGGCCGAGGGGAACTACGAGGGCTCGACGGTCCTCACCATCAGCGAGTCCGTCGGGGCGATTGCCGAGGCAGTGGACCTCGCGGAGCCTGCCGTCGAGCAGCGTCTCGCAGCGGGGAGATCGGCACTCTTCGAGGTGCGCTCAACGCGTCCGGTCCCACCACGAGACGAGAAAGTGCTCGCTGGCTGGAACGGGCTGGCGATCGAGACCTTCGCCGAGGCGTCGCTGGTCCTCGACGAGCCGACATACGCTGATCGAGCGATGGCGGCACTGGGGTTCGTCCGGGACCACCTCTGGGACGGCCAGCACCTGCATCGCCGCTATGCCGGTGGCGACGTTGCTGTCGAGGGCTATCTCGACGACTACGCGTATCTCGCCCGGGGGGCGCTTCGCTGTCACGAAGCGACCGGCGATCTCTCGCCCTGAACCTTTGCCCTCGAGCTGAGGCCGAGCGATCGAGCGGGATTTCTGGGACGCCTCGGCCGGCACGCTCTACCTGACAGCGGCCCACGGCGAGCAGCTGCTTGCCCGACCCCAGGACCTGACTGATCAGTCGACCCCCGCCGCGACGGGGGTCGCTCTCGACGTCCTGCTCGCGCCTCGGGGCCTTCGGCGAAGCCGACTGGCAGTCACTTGTCGAGACGGTCCTCGAGACCCACGGCGAACGGCTTGCGAGCAGTCCGCTCGAGCATGTGGGCCTCTGTCTCGCAGCCGATCGGCTCGAGACCGGATCGACCGAGATCACCGTCGCCGCCCAGCACCTACCCGATGAGTGGCGCAGGGCGATCGGTGAGCGGTTCCTGCCCAATCGGCTCCTGACTCGTCGCCCACCGACCAAGCAGTCACTCGAGCCGTGGCTCGAGCATCTCGATCTCGAGACGACCCCGTCGATCTGGGCAGGCCGGGACGCCCGTGACGAGGCACCGACTGTGTACGTCTGCCGGGATCGGACCTGTTCTCCACCGCAGCACGATATCGAGACCGGCCTTGCGTGGCTCGAGAACGGTGATGCGAGTCCGTTTCGAGGACCGTTCCCAGGGCGGGACCCGGTGGCCGCTGTATTTGGCGGCGTTCTCGTGTGTAAACTCATCGAAGCCGATGATGTCCTCCTCGCTCAGGTCCTCGTACTGGTCGACGAAGGCGACGGCATCAACACGTTCGGCAAACGGCTTCGGATTGAGCGACATCGGCTCGGCCAAGCGCGACGGATCATCGTCGAGCACCCAGTATGCCGACTCCGCATCGATGAGTTCGCCGGATCCGTACTCGGAGACCCACATGGCCACGATCGGGGAGTCAAGACCCCCACTTGCGACCGGGGCCATGGTGTAGAGGACCATGTCGCCCGGCGAGCACATGAAGGCGCCCTTGCCGTTTTCGTGGGCGACCTGGGCGTTCCAGTCGGGCCACTCCTCGACGATCATCCCACAGGTACTATCGCACCGGCGCTCGGCCGGGACGGCCATTGGCTCATCCATCGGATGATCCGGAAAGGTCGTCTGCGTATCGCCACTCGGGTCGGCTTCGGTATCGTCTGCAGGGCCGCCACTGCAGCCAGCGATCCCCACAGCGCCGCCCGCGACGAGGCCCGTTAGCATTGCCCGCCGTGATATCGAGATCCGTTCGTCCATTGTCTAGTCCATTGTGTCAATCGGTGAAAGCCATCAGGTATCGGCCAGATTGGCCTCGATTTCTCGAGCGAGATAGACAACCGCCGGGACGGCTTCGTCCTCAACGAACCGGGTGATCTCAGTGCCGTCTCCGTCTTCGACGACGATCGTCGGGATGTATTCGATATTGTAGGCCTCGACACCCGGTCCCTGTTTGTCCTCATCGACTGGCCGGTGATCAACCTGGTCCTCGGGGATTCCGGCTGCCTCGAGGGCCGCCCCGAAATCCGGGAGTTGTGCCCGACAGTCCTTGCACCAGTCCCCACCCCAGATTCGGTAGACGAGAGCGTCTTGGTGGGTCGAGAGGGTCTCGATCGCGTCCTCGTAGGCGGCCGGATCCCAGCTGGGATTCGGCCGGAGCGTCTCGAGTGGCATTGGCCACCCGTTGGGACTGGAGTGTTTTAACGGACCCGGCACGGGTTTATTCTAGGCCTCCATGCAGGCGAGCATGGACGAGACCATCCTGGATACGATTGGGTCTCCCCTCGTGACCGTCGAGTCTTCCCCGGGGACGAGGGTCGCCGCGAAGCTCGAGTCGTTCAATCCCGGCGGCTCGTCCAAGGATCGGCCCGCCATGGCGATGATCGAACAGGCTGAGACTGAGGGAGTGATCGAGCCTGGCGACCGACTCATCGAACCCACGAGCGGCAATACGGGCATCGGCCTTGCACTGGTCGCTGCGGCCAAGGGCTACGACCTGACGGTCGTCATGCCGGAATCGAAGTCACCGGAGCGTCGGCGGATCATGGCTGCCTACGGCGCCGACATCGAGCTGGTCGAGGGCGACATCAGCGCGGCCCGAGACCGCGCCGAAGAGCTCTCGGCGGCGGGTGGAATCATCCTCGATCAGTTCCGAAACCCGTCGAATCCGCGGGCCCACTACGAGACGACTGGTCCCGAGATCCTCGAGCAGGTTGGTGACCGGACCGTCGATGCCTTCGTTGCGGGGGTCGGAACGGGGGGTACCATTTCAGGGGTCGGCAGACGGCTACAGGAGGCGTTTTCCGACGTACAACTGGTCGCCGTCGAGCCGGCACGAAATCCGGTGCTGTCGACCGGCGAGGCTGGAGAGGACGAGTTCCAGGGGATGGGCCCCGGCTTCGTGAGCGAGAATCTGGCGGTCGATCTCATCGATCGAATCGAGACGGTTCGGCTCGAGGATGCCGAAGCCGAGTGTCGCCGCCTCGCGAGTACGGAGGGCATCTTCGTGGGCCAATCGAGTGGTGCTGCCAGCCTCGCCGCTGCCGCGGTCGCTGAAGACCTCGCCCAGACCCGGACAGATCCGCTCGTGATAACACTGTTTCCCGACAGCGGTGAGCGGTACCTCTCGACCGGCCTGTTCAACTGAGTGTCCTCAGCCTGTGCGAATCGAGCAGACACTTTTCGCCTCTCTCGTGGTAGGCCGCCGACGGTGCGTCGATATCTCCGCGTGAACGCCGGTGATCGGTAGGTGACCGGGGTTGGGGGCTGGATTGCGACCCGAGTCACCCGCTACAGCGGGCTGGTGGTCGTGGCCATGCTGCTCATGACCGTCCTCATCGGCGCGGGCATGGGCTCACTCGAGACGGCGACGACGCTCGACCAGTTCGAGACTGACTCACCCGAGGCCAACGACCTGGCCTACGTCGCCGAGGCCTTCGAGGGTGAATCAGAGAACGAGACGACCGTCCAGATCGTCGTCCGTGGTGATGATGTCCTCACTCGCGAGTCGTTCCTCGCGACCCTCCGGCTCCAGCGGGCCATCCGGTCAGACCCGCGGATCGAACCCACCCTCACCGAGGACCCCTTCGAGGATCTGGCCTCGATCGTCGCGACTGCGGCCATGCAAGAACCTGGAGCCCCACCCCGGAGGGCGAGCCATCGCTCGAGGCCCAGATCGATCAACTCGAGCAGATGGACGATGCCGCCGTCGAGGCCATTCTCGCTCAGCTGCTTGGCCCCGATGGCGGGCGGGAGCTGTACGGGTTCTTGCCCCAGGACTACGAGCCAGGGTCGACTACTGCGGAGGCCCGCTCGCGTTATCGTCTCCCAGAAGACAGAGGAGCCGGTTGCCGGGGGCGAGGCCCCCGAGCGAATCACCGAGGCCCAGACCGCGATGCAATCGATCGTCGAGGAGCGCCTCGGGGACCGTGGTCTGGTCTTCGGGGCCGGGCTCATCAGCGACGAGATCGACCGATCGCTATCCGACAGCCTGCAGATCGTCCTGCCGCTTGCGATCTTGTTCGTCCTGGGGGTCCTCGCAATCGCCTATCGGGACGTGCTGGATATCGTCCTGGGTCTCGCCGGCATTTTGCTTGTGCTGGTCTGGACCTTTGGCGCGATGGGCTGGCTCGGACTGGGCTTCTCCCAGATCATGGTCGCGGTGCCCGTTCTGCTCGTCGGGCTGAGCATCGACTACGCGATACACGTCTTCATGCGCACTCGCGAGGCCCGACAGGAGCGCAAGCAGCGGTCGATCCGGGAGGCGATCGACGTCGTGTTGCGTGGCCTCGGTGTCGCCCTCGTGCTGGTGACAGCCGCTGCCGTCATTGGCTTTCTCGCGAACCTGGTCAGTCCGATCGGGCCGATCCAGGAGTTCGGCCTCGCCAGTGCCCTCGGGATCACCGCCGCGCTGTTGATCTTTGGCCTGCTCGTCCCGGCCGCAAAGATCGAACTCGATGCTGCACTGGAGGCCAGGGGGATCGACCGGCGAAAACGGGCGTTTGGGACGGGCGGTGGCGGGCTCGAGCGCCTCCTTGCAGGCGGTGCATCCCTGGCCGGCCGAGTCCCCTGGCTGGTCGTCGGCATCGCCGTACTGCTCGCCATCGCCGGAGCGGCCGGGGCCACGCAGCTGGATACCAGCTTCGAGCAGGAGGACTTCATCGCAGACGAACCTCCGGACTGGATGGACACCCTCCAGGGCCAATCGCCCCCGGGGAGTACACCGCAAAGCAGAATCTCGAGTACGTCTCGGATCGCTTCGTCCGGCAGGATTCACAGACACAGATCCTTCTCAGGGGTAACGTCACGCGACCGGACACATTCGCGGCACTCGAGACCGTCCAGACAGAGGCCGCGACGACGGATGCCGTGGTGGTCCTGGCCGACGACGAGGCAAGTGTCCAGAGTCCGCTCACCGTCGCGCGATCGATCGCCGCCGAGAACGAAACGGTTGCAGCCGCCCTCCAGGCCGCCGATACAGACGGAGATGGCGTTCCCGACAGGAACGTTACCGCGTTGCTCGACACCCTCTTTGCGGCCGCGCCCGGCCAGACCGCCCGGGTCGTCAATCGGACCGGGCGCGAGTACGCCGCGATGCGGGTGCTGATCGACATCGAGGGAGACGCCACGGCAGACCAGGCCACGGCGGATACCCGCGAGCTGGCGCGTGCCATCGACACACCGGCGCGACCGGCAACGGCGACCGGCCAGCTCGTGGTCTTTCACGTTGTTGAGCGTGAACTCTTGCGAACTGTTCTCGAGAGCCTGGCCGTTTCCTTCGTCGTGATGGTCGCGTTTCTCATGCTCGTCTACCGCTATCGCCACGACAGCGCGATGCTCGGCGCGATCACGCTCTCGCCGATTGCCCTCGCAGTGGCGTGGATTCTCGGTACGATGTGGCTGCTGGAAGTCCCGTTCAACGTGTTGACCGGGATGATCACGAGCCTGACCGTCGGGCTGGGGGTCGCCTACAACATTCACATCGCCGAACGCTTTCGCCTCGAGCGAATGCGGGGGGCCACCGTCGACGAGGCCCTCCGGACCAGCACCACCGGGACCGGTGGCGCACTGCTCGGCAGTGCCGCGACGACCGTCGGTGGCTTCGGTGTCCTCATCTTCGCCATACTGCCGCCGCTCCAGCAGTTCGGGCTCATCACGGCACTGACGATCATCTATGCCTTCCTCGGCAGCGTCTTCTTGCTGCCCAGTTTGCTCGTCATCTGGTCGCGATACCGGCCCTGATCAGGACCCCTCGAGGAAGCCCCGGAAGATCCGCCCGAACCGGGCCGGGCGCTCGCGGGTCGGCCAGTGGCCACACCGCTCGAGGAGGTGTAGCTCCGCGTCGGGGATCAGCTGGGCGGCGGCGGCTGACCACTGCGCGGGAAAGAGCGGGTCCTCCTGGCCGTGAACCAGCAGGGTCGGCATCTCGAGGTCGGGGAGCTCCTCGGCATAGTTCGTCCGGGCCCGGCCGGACATGGCAATCTCGTTGCGCTGAAAGTCTTCGAATGCCCGACCGACGCTGGGCTGCTGGGCCCGTTGCCGGACGTCCGTGATGAACGACTCCTCGAGTCGGCGCTCGTCGGCCACGACCATCCCGAGCCCCGCCCTGGTGGCCGCACGCGAGACGCCCATCGCCGCGAACGACATTGCATTCGATCCCGGGACCAGTGCTGCGGCCTTCCAGATTCGACCGCCGGGAATCCTGGGCCCGAGGCCATAGCTGTCGACGAGCGCCAGTCGGTCGACTCGCTCGGGATGGGCCAGCGCGTATCCGAGCGCTGCCCCACCGCCCATCGAGATGCCGGCCAGCGTGATCGACTCCAGCCCGAGGCGCTCGATAAATCGCTCGACGATGTCGATGTAGGTCTCGATGGAGTGATCGATGCCGTCGTCGCTCGCCCGTAGCCGGGCCAGTTCGGCGCGTAGACCTGGTGGGTGTCCTCGAGATCCGCGAGGACGTGACGCCAGGATACTCGCGCATCGTCGATGCCGCCGCCATGAAGCAACACCACCGGCGGTCCTTCGGTGCCTGCCCGCCGGTAGGCAATCCGTGTACCGTCGATCGGGACGACCCCTGTTCCGCCCGTCATTCGACGAACTCCTCCCGGGAGAGTCGAACGACAATAGTTTCCTCGACGTCCCGGAGGTCGTACTCGGGGACCTCGCCATCGGTTCGTCTGGCGTACAGCGGCTCGACGAGCTGGCCCGGACCGGGGTCGGGTGGGTCCTCGTCGGGAGGCGTCGACTCCGGCTCTGGATACTCGACACCGAAGATCTTGAGGTACTCGCCAGTCTCGTGGGGGTCGACCTCGCTGTTGCGGATGCCAGTCGCCAGGTCGCGAGAGAGCCATTCCGTCTCGCTGATGCTTGGATCGAGGACGAGTGCCTCGTCGACGAATCGGACGATGTACCATTGGAGGTCATTCAGCAGTGAGACGGCGGCTCCAACGCTGACTGTCTGGACAGCGAGGGCGTTCTCGAACGGTTCCGTGAGTGTGTAGGTGGAGAGGGCATCGCGGGACGTCTCCCGCGAGAGGAGCTCGAAGCGGAGGGTAACGTCGGGGGCCCCGACCAGGCAGACGCGGGTCACGATATATATCTCGTAGGTGGGGCTAATGTTGGTTTCGGCACTCAGGGCTCGACCTTCTCGGCGTCGGCCGCTGCGGCGTCCGCCCACTCGAGCAGCTCGTCGGGCTCATCTTCGAGAAGGCGCCGATAGGTCCCCCGGGTCTCGGGATGGGAGGGGGCGATCCGGTTGCAGCCGGCATCGATGGTCGAGTCCCGGTAGGTCTCGATCTCTCTCGCCCGCTCGACGATGTCGGTTTTGTCCCACGTCAGCAGCGGCCGGTGGATCGGCAGCTCCGTGACCCGGCTGGTGATCGAGAGGTTCCGGGCGGTCTGGCTCGACTTCTGGCCGATTGCCTCGCCGGTCACGATGCCGACGGCGTTCTCGCGCTCGGCGATCCGCTCGCCGATCCTGAAAAAGAGGCGACGAAGCGAGAGCATCCGGCCGCGATCCATGGTCTCGGCGAGTCGGGCGATTGCCTCGCCAGCAGGGACGTGCCAGATGCCCATATCCTCCGTCGGGGCGAATGCCGACAGCGTTCGGACGGTCTCGAAGGCCCGGGCCTCGTGGTCCCGGCCACCGAAGGCCCCGAGGTCGATGTAGATGGGGCGGATGGGACAGCCCCGACGCATCGTCTCGTAGGCTGCCACGGGCGAGTCGATGCCGCCACTCACGAGGGCGACCAAGGGGTCCTGGGTTCCAAGGGGGAGCCCGCCCGGGCCCACGACTCGCTCGAGGTAGATGTAAGCGGTGTCCTTTCGCACCTCCACCCCGACACATAGGTCGGGATCCTCGAGGTCGACACTGGGCTCGAATCGGTCCTCGACGGCCGCCCAGATTGCACTGCCACCTTCCCGCTCAAGCGTCTCGCTGGTGAACGGGTGGTCCTTGTGTGCTCGCCTGGCATCGACGGCGAAGCTCCCCCCGTCGTAGACGGCATCGGCCACGCTCGCCAGCCCATCACAGATGGCCTCGAGATCCGGGGCTACGGTGCTCGATGCACTCACAGACACCACCCCGAAAGCGTCGGCTGCCGCGTTCGTGGCAGCTGCGACGGCATCCGGGGCCGTGTGGACGAGCGGCCGGTTCCACTCGCGTTCGACGGTCCCCGGGATGTCACGATCGGCGAGCATGGCCTCGATGTTCCGGACGAGTCGCCCCTCCATTGCGCCCTTGACCGACCGGCTCTTGGTGTTGATCTCCCCGTGTCGCACGAGGACGGTGTCGGCGCCGGGCGGATGCATGGCTCCCGTTTGCTGACCACAGTACTTGGGAATTGCGAGGCCGCTCAGAAGGTGGTGAGCTCGCCATCGATGACCTGCCGGGTGATGTCGGTCACGTTAGCAAGGTGGTCGTCGACGATGGGCTCGATGGCCGGTGCAACGTCGTCGATGGCGATCCCATCCTCGGTGACGACGTGGATGTCGGCCACGTGGGGCTGGTCGATCGGGCGTCCGATCTGGCTCAGCAACCGGACCCGCATGTCGCGGATGCCATTGACCTCGGCGACGACGTCCTCGGCGATCGCCGTCGAGAGCAGGTTGTAGATCTTCCCGATGTGATTGACGGGGTTCTTGCCACTCGTGGCCTCGACGGACATGGATCGATTCGGCGTGATGAGTCCGTTTGCCCGGTTGCCCCGGCCGACCGACCCATCGTCCCCGTGCTCGGCCGAGGTGCCGGTGACGGTCAGGTAGATCGACTCGGCTTCGTAGTCGTCGGCCGTGTTGACGTACACGGAGACCGACCGGTCCGTGTACCGGGCGGCTGTCTCGGCGACGAAGGCCCGGATGGTCTCGACGGCATCGACGTAGGCGTCCATGTCGGGAATGTGCTCGGCGATGGTCGCCGCCGCGACGGTCACGTCGATCTCGTCGCCCTCGCGCTTGCCCATGACCTTCACGTCCGGGCCGACGTACGGATGGTCCTCAGCGAAGGGACCGGTCAGCTGGCGCTCGACCTCAAGGACGATCTGTTCGGTCTCCGAGAGGGGGGCATGGCCGACGCCGAAACTCGTGTCGTTGGCCATCGGGACGACCGCCTGGTTCTCGCCGAAGACCTCCTGCAGGTCGCCACTGCCCTCGCCGAGTTTCACATCGACGACGACGTCGATGCCGAACTCGAGCTGGGGCACTGCACTCGCCAGATACTCACGGGCGGCCCGAAGTGCGATTACCTCGGTGGGAATCGTGACCCCGTCGTACTCCTTCGTCGCTCGGCCGACGATGAGAATATAGATCGGGTCGACGACCTCGCCGCCACCGAAGGCCGGGGCGGCCTCGCCGGCGACGAGCTGGGTCTCGTCGGTGTTGAAATGCAGTACCTGTCCCGACCCGCTCGAGGTACTCCCGGGCGAGCGCCCGCGCGACGGCCTCTGCGATTCCGTCACAGATCGAGTCGGGGTGGCCGATCCCCTTGCGCTCGACGATCTCGACCTCCTGATCGGTCGACGGCCCGTCGGTCGATCGGTTCGATTCTGATGTTCCGTTCGCTCATTGTCGCGGCTTTGCTCGGGCGTGGTTCTATAACTTGCGAAAAGGATGGCGCGACGAATTATGTCTGTAAATAAGACCAGCTCACCCTGCAGCATCGTCGAGATAGGCCTCCCGAATGGTCGCCTCTTGGTCGATTCCAAGTGCCTCGAGGGTCGCCAGCGCCTCGGTTCGGGCTGCATCGATCGCCGCCTCCGCCTCGACCGTGGTCTCCACCTCGACGAACTCGCCGAGGCCCTCGACGGTATCGAGGGTCACGGTATAGCCCTCGAGGGCCCACCGCTCCCGGGTCTTGGCGACCGGGGCAGCCGGTTCGAAGCCCAGGGCCTCGAGAATAGCCGCGGCCGTCTCGCCATCGTCGACGTGAATCTCGGTGTTCAGTCCGGGGTTTTAGTGCTATCGTCGAGCCGCGGACCCTTGTACGTGATCGCGATGGATTCGGCCCCCTCCGCTATCATCTCCCGGCGAATCCGGAGGGCCTCGTCCGTCTCGACGAACGAGCGATGCGGGGCGTCGTAGTAGGTATCCCGCTGGCTGACCGTGTCGACGTGGTGGGCCCCTTTCGTCTCGAGTTCTTCCCGAATGCGCTCGTGGTCGGCACGGGCTTTCACCTCCACCTCGAACATACAGCAGCCATCGCCCGGCGTGCGTAAGAAACGGTCGCTCTGCCCCGCGAAAACGTCGCTCTTAAATGCGGACACCCAGACTGATCACGTATGAGTGATGAGGACGAACTGACGGGGGCTGCCGGGGATGATTTGAGCGACGACGCACCGCCCTCGGAGCCGGTCGAAGAGGATACTGCCGCCGAGACAGACGAAAACCAGTCGGGTCTGCAGGCGGGGGATTTCATCCGCCTGGACTACACCGCCTACACCGTCGAGGGTGAGCAACTCGTCGACACGACCGATCCCGACGTGGCAGAAGAGGAGGGCGTCGACGAGGAGGGCCAGACATTCGAGCCACGGACGGTCGTCCTCGGCGAGGGCCACATCTTCGAACCCGTCGAGCAAGCGATCATCGGCGGTGAGGTCGGCGATACGGGGACGGTCACCGTGGGCAGCACGGAGGCCTTTGGCGAGCACAATCCCGACGAGGTCGAGACGATCAGTTCCGACAAGATCGACGAGGACGACCGCTATCCAGGCGCGCACGTCCACATCGATGGACGCCACGGCTACATCAACACCATCGTGGGTGGCCGGGCCCGCGTCGATTTCAACCACCCCCTCGCCGGGGAGGATATCGAGTACGAGTACGAGATCCTGAGCGAGGTCGAGGACCGCGAGGAGCGGGCCGCCGGGCTCTTCGAGATGTACCTCGATATGGAACCGGAGCTGTGGATCCAGACCGACGAGGTCGAGGAACCCGTGCCGGTCGACCCCGAGTCAGAGGAGGGGGAGGACGATGACGACGAGGAGGATACGGAACCGGAGATGGAACTCGTCGAGAAGGAGTCGCTGTACATCGAGGCGACTCCGCAGATGTCGATGAACCAGCAGTGGCTCTTCTCGAAGCAACAGATTGCCGACGAAATCATCGACGCGGTCGACGTCGACCGCATCGTCGTCCAGGAGATTCTCGAGGGGGCCGGGCCGATGGGTATGCCAGGCATGATGGGCGGCATGGGTGGCGGCGAGGCCGACATCGAGTCGGCCCTCGAGGATGCCGACATCGATGCTGAGGAGGTCCTCGAGGACCTCGAGGCTGAAAACGGCGAGTAATCCTAGGCGATATCGCGGCTCGTGTCGATCTCGACCTGCTCGGAGAGCTCCAGCTTGATCGTCTCCGTCGGGGCGCCGCCACTGCGGAACTTCGGAATCGACAGCTGATTTTCGATTTCCATCCCGCTCGTGTCCGTCGTGAGATCGAAGACCGCGTCGGCGAGGTGTTCCGTCTCCGATCGATTCGGTGGCCGGCCATTGCCCTTCAGACAGTGGAGGAAGGCGATGCTGCCGGTCGCCACCATGTGGTCTTTCAGCTCGTTGAGAAAGTCCACGTAGCCGCTGCGTTCGGTATCCTCGAGGATGTCCATCGGGTCGATGATGAGGTTCGCGCCGTCCGGGAGGGCGCTGACGAGCTTCTTGGCCTCCTCGATCGGCTCATCGCTCTCGACCTGCCGGACGGTGGGACTTCCGGCGGTGACCATCGACTCGTCGATCGCGTGTCTGACCGTCTCGTCGCTCCGGACCGTTGTGATGTACAGCGATCCCCTGGCGGCGGTCAGTTCGTAGAGAATCAGCTCCGACTGACTCGCCGGGTCGGCCGTGAATGCCACGACACAGCCCGGGGGCAAGCCGCCGTCGAGCATCCGATCGAGGACCTCAATCCCAGTTTTCAACCGACCCGCCATGCAGATAGGTACAATTTCCCGAGACTCTCGCATAACTCTTTGCTTTGTTCAAAACGGTCTCCGCCCGTGGAACGGGTCGACCCAGGGGGTCAGATTCAAGAGGGACCGCGGCCCCTTGACGCACGGATGCGTCACGACCACCTCATCACGAGCAAACACCTCTCCCGGTCGGACATCGAGGCGGTCCTCGAGCGGGCGGCCGAGATCGACGCGGATCCGGAGGCCTACGTCGATCGGTATGCGGAGTCGATCCTCGGACTCCTCTTTTTCGAACCGAGCACCCGCACGAAGCTGAGCTTCGAGACGGCGATGAAGCGCCTCGGGGGCAACGTGATCGACCTCGGATCGGTCGAATCGACGAGCGTCTCGAAAGGGGAGTCACTCGCCGACACTGTCCGTGTCGTCGAGGGATACGCCGACGCGATAGTCCTTCGTCACCCCAAGCAGGGGGCCGCGACGATGGCCAGCGAGTTCGTCGATGTCCCGCTGATCAACGCCGGCGACGGTGCCGGTCACCATCCGACCCAGACCCTCCTCGATCTCTACACGATCCAGCAAAACGCCGGGCTGGATAACCTTACGATCGGCATCATGGGCGATCTGAAGTACGGGCGGACGGTCCACTCGCTCGCCTACGCATTGAACACGTTCGACGCTCGCCAGCACTTCATCAGTCCGGAGAGCCTCCAGCTGCCCCGCGAGGTTATCTTCGACCTGCACCAGGCGGGGGCCTCGGTCAAGGAACACGAGAGCCTCGATGCGGTTCTCTCGACGCTTGACGTCCTCTATGTTACGCGGATCCAGCGCGAGCGGTTTCCAGACGAGAACGAATACCAGAAGGTCGCTGGCCAGTACCAGATCGACGCCGGAGATGCTCGAGTCGGCTGCCGCCGATATGACGGTCATGCATCCACTGCCCCGGGTCGACGAGATCGACCCCGCGGTGGACGCGACCGATCATGCGGCCTACTTCGAGCAGGCCCACAACGGGGTCCCGATCCGCATGGCCCTGCTCGATCTACTTCTGGGTGGTCGCGATGACTGAGGAGCATGCCCTCCGGGTCAGCAAGATCCGGGACGGGACGGTTATCGATCACGTCCGCGGCGGCCAGGCGCTGAACGTCCTCGCCATCCTCGGTATCGACGGGAGTGCCGGCGAGGAACTCTCCATCGGGATGAACGTCCCCTCCGACCGACTGGGCCGGAAGGACGTCGTCAAGGTCGAGGACCGCGAACTCAGCCAGGACGAGGTCGATGTCCTCTCGTTGATCGCCCCGGATGCGACGATCAACATCATCCGGGATTACGAGGTCGTCGAGAAGCATCGGGTCGAGCGCCCGGAGACCGTCGAGGGTGTCCTCTCCTGTCCCAATGCCGGCTGCATCACGGGCGAGGACGAACCGGTGACCTCCCGATTCGAGGTGCTCGACGATGCGGTTCGCTGTCAGTACTGCGAGACCATAATCCGGGACGACATCACTGATCTGATCGCTCCGTGATTGATCACATGGGCTAAGTATTCCAAATACCAACCCCGTCACATGCCACGCAACCGGACACTTCTCGTGGGAACCGTCGGCACGCTCCTCCTCTTGGCAGCCCTGCGCCGCGGGCCGGCCGAGATCGAGTATGATCCGGCCTCCTGAGAGATGCACACGCACTTGAGCCTATAGCGGATATCACATTCCATGTACGGGGTCGTGACGCGGAATGTCGAGGAACTCGAGTGGGCCCCCTTCGATCGCGGGTTCTACGAGGTCAAGGACGTCACCGGCCGCCAGGAATCACCCGTGGCGGCTGGCGTGAACATGGTCTCCTGTCACGGGGACACGTCAGGCCAGTAAGCGAGGCCGATCTGGTGCCCGTTTCGGCCGAGGGAAAGCCGGCCACGCGTGACCGGCCGTACTTCGACTGGGGCTACGTCTGTCCCACCCACGACGGGTACCGCGAGGGATTGCTCGAGCTGATCGATGACTGTGCCGCCGTTCGAGAGGATGTCCGACTGGACGACGTCGGGTTTCCCCGCGAGGAGTACTGTTACTGTGATCGCTGCACCGATCGATTCGAGGCGAGCGAGTACACCGACCGGACGGCCTGGCGCCAGTCGGTGATCACTGACTTCGTCGCAACCGCCCGCGAGCACGTTCCTGGGCGGCTCTATTTGACGGTCTACCCCGACCCGTATCCGGGCCACCTCACCAGGCGGTCAGGCCTCGATTTCGGGGCAGTCGAGCCGTACGTCGACGAGTTCGTCGTCCCCATCTACGACATGGCCTACACGACGACCTACTGGCTCGAGATCCTCGCCAGTGGCTTCGACGACGCCCTCGAAACGCCGTTCAGCATCGAACTCTACGCCGTCGACGTCGACATCGACAACCTCTGTCATGCGACCGAGGTAGCGGCAGCCTACGCGAAGGACGTCTACTTCGGGTACGATGCGGCAACGGCTCGAGCGACGATTCGGCGCCTGCGCGCAGAGCAGGAGGCGGGTGAATCGTTCGGCTAACCGTTACGACTGATCGACAGCCACGTCGGTCTCGTCGATCCACGCGAGGAGTGGTTCCAGGCGGCGGCTCAGTTCTTCCCCCGTGGGTGTCAGTTCGTACTCGACCCGTGGTGGGATCTCCGCATACTGGGTGCGAGCGAGGATGTCCGCCTCGACGAGCTCTTCGAGCCGTCTCGAGAGTGTGGAACTACTCACCGCCGAAAAGACCGCCTCGATGTCACCGTACCGAGCCGGGCCGATGGCTCCAACGACACAGATCAGCTGCATCGCGTACCGCCGGCTGAGGAGGTCCATGAGACCGCCCAGCGGACAGAGGCAGTCGTGGGTGGACCCCGAATCGGTCGTCTCGGCGGCTTGGTCTGGCGAATCTGCCATAGCTGTGTGTCACGACACTGGATGCTATACTTTGGACTCGACAGCATAAATACTTCTGGAATAGAATAATAGCTGTATATGGCACAGAACGAATCCACACGACCTGTTGTGTGTACAATCACCGACGATGAACAAGCCGCCCGTCCTGCCGAGGTCCAGCGCGTACTCACCGACCGATTTGTGGGGTACGAGGCATGTGAGAATGGCGTGGTACTCCGGTTCGAGGGCACCGACGACGCGCTGCAGGCTGCCGCCAGATTCACGTCGAACGAGCTGCGCTGTTGTGCGTTTGCCGAGTACACACTCTCCGTGTCACCGCCATACGACGAGACGATGCTAACGATCACCGGTCCCGAGGGGACGCGAGAGCTGTTCCGGGACGGGCTCGTCGAACGCCTCGAGAGTCGGCCATCAGGATCCGTCGGTACGGGTGAGACTGGCCGCTAAGGAGCTCTTCAATTCGAGGGGGAGGGGTTTCACTGGTGAAACCTACTCAGACCCACGGTACTGCATCTTGATGACCCCGTCGGCCAGTGGCTGTACTGTGGTACTCCAATGACGACAGTTGCAATCGAATACTGTGAACCGTGTGGTCATCTCGAACAGGCAGCCGACAGTCAGCGGGCAATCCTTGAATCGTGTAGTGACGAACTGGCCGGTGTCACCCTCATCCCTGGTGATGGAGGAATATTCCAGGTACGGATGGACGACGAGGTGATCTTCGATACCGACGAATCGGACTATGACCAGTCGACCATCGTGGAGGCGGTTTGTGAGTTTCTTCCGGAGTGTGAACACTCGGCAGTCGATTGTTGCTAACGGTTCTCGTACCCGGCAGGTAGCCTGAAACCGTCTCCTCGGCCGGGAACCGCTTCGGGCAGTTCACTGAAGTATCCGACCGGCATCTGTTCGGCCATGGTACAGACGCCCGATTCACAGCACTCGTGGCACCACCTTCGGACGATTCTGGGATCGAAGTGGGCTTTACAGGTCCTTCAGGTGCTCTCTACGGGGCAGTATGGGTTCAACGAGATGCAGCGGACGATCGATGGGATCACAGCGACGATGCTGTCCCGTCGGCTGAAGGAACTCGAGTGTCACGGCGTCGTGACGAAACAGGTTGAGCCGACGACACCGCCATCGACGACCTACGAACTCACCGATGAAGGATACCAGTTTGTCGAGGTGCTGCAGCAACTGGAATCGATGGTCACGATAGTGGAGTGTTCCGGCGAGAGCGAGTGTACCACAAGTGGGGATCGGTCGAGATGTGCTACGCTCGGGACGTGTTGACCGACCCGGCACTCACGATTTGTACGGTTCTGAGAACGGGCCGGGCGCGATTTGAACACGCGACCGTCTGATTAAGAGTCAGACGCTCTGCCTAACTGAGCTACCGGCCCTGCGTCGGTGGATTACTGACAGGCGCTGATATACGTTTCCCTTGCCGGAACGACCGCTCGAGACCCTCAGGCCACTGGATCACCCCTTCGGGACCGTTAAGTATGGCGACACCAACGAACCCTACACATGAGTACGGGGGTTACCATCTCGTCTACGTCGGACTATGCGATTCTTGGCTGCGGGAGCGTCGGCTACGCCGTCGCCGAGGAGCTGGTAGCGCAGGGCAAGGACGTCCTCATCGTTGACCGCGACGAGAGCCGGGTCGAGTCCCTCCGCGATCAGGATCTCGACGCCCGAACCGCCGATATTCGCGAGTCGAAAGCGGCCGATCTCGTCACGGACCGCGATGTCGTGCTGATCCTCGCCTCTGACGTGGAGGCGAACAAGCGAGCTGTCGAACAGATACGCGTGTCCGGCGGCAACCAGTTCGTGATCGCCAGGGCGAGCGATCCGATCACCGTCGACGAACTCGAGGATCTCGGAGCCGACGTGGTGATCAATCCCTCCACCGTCATCGCCGACTCGGCACTGCGGGCCCTCGAGTCGGGCGAACTCGAGTACAGCGCGGCCAGACTGGCCGACATCATCGGCCAGACGGCCGAGCGGATGATGATCGTCACCAAGGAGAGTCCGGACCCGGACTCGATCGCGAGTGCATCGGCCCTTCAGGCGATTGCCGAGCACCTCGGCATCGAGTCCGACATCGTCTATCTGGGCGATATCGGTCACCAGGAAAATCGTGCCTTCGTCAACCTCCTCGGGATCGAACTGCTGGCCTGGGAGGATCTCGACGATCCGTGGGGCTATGACACCGTCGCCCTCGTCGATCACGCCACGACCGACGAACTTGAGCAGGGCATCGACATCGTGATCGATCACATGGAGACCGAAGAGGAGTACGAGTCGGCGTTCCTGGACGTCCGGCCGAACATGTCCTCGACCTCGACGATCATGACGAAGTACATCCAGGAGTTCGACCTGAACCTGTCCGAGGAGGTCGCGACGGCTCTTCTGTATGGCATCCGGGCCGAGACGCTCGATTTCAAGCGGGATACGAACCCGGCCGATCTCACCGCGGCGGCGTATCTCTACCCCTTCGCGAACCACGACACCCTCGAGCAGGTCGAGTCCCCCTCGATGTCCCCCGAGACACTCGACGTTCTCGCCGAGGCGATCACCAACCGCGACGTCCAGGGGAGCCACCTGGTGAGCAACGCCGGCTTCGTCCGGGACCGGGAGGCCCTCACCCAGGCGGCCGGGCACCTGCTCAACCTCGAGGGGGTGACGACGACGGCCGTCTTCGGTATCGCCGACGAGACGATCTTCCTTGCGGCCCGCTCGAAGGACATCCGGATGAACATCGGCAAGGTCCTCGACGACGCCTACGGCGAGATGGGGGTCAGCGGCGGGCACTCGACCCAGGCCAGCGCGGAGATCCCACTCGGCATCTTCACGGGCATCGAAATCTCCGAGGACACGCGGGATACCCTGCTCGAACTGACCGAGGAGGCGGTCAAACGGACGCTATTCGACGCGATGGGGGTCGACGGCGGCGAAGGATCGAACGGGAACTAGGCGACGACTTCTGGCTCGTCTTCCTCGCTGTCGCGGAGTCGCTCGATGATATCCGAGACGAGAATGATGTCGCCGACCGAGCGGATCCAGCGATAGGGGATGATGACGCCACGGGCCTTGCGGACCTCGTCGTCGAAGAGGTCGTCGTTGAGCGAGGTCACGGCGAGGCCGGTGACGGCCTGAGCATCGATGTCAAGCTGGAGGTCCTCGACGTGGCCGACCTCGATCCCGTTGTTCGTGTAGACGGGCCGGTCGACGAGTTCGGTGATCTGCTGGGGAGCGTCGTGCATGCAGGGGGCCACGAAAGGAGCGACCTTAAGCCTTAGTCAGACAGCAACTGGTCGACGGCCGCGTGCTCCTCGAGCAGGGCAACCATCCGCTCGACAGTCTGGGCATCCCGCGTTCGCCCACTGCGAACGACACGTTCGGCCCGCTCGATCGTCGTCAGCGTGTCGGTCTTGACAGTCACGCATGGGCACGCCCTTCTCGGTCGCCTTGCCGACGATCGCGCCGGTCGGTCGATGGCCGCCGGTGAGGATGAGGCACTTCACGCCCGGGGCTTCCAGCGCGGCCGTGTGGATCTCGGAGCGGTCGCCGCCGGTGATGACGGCGGCGTCCTGCGTCCGGCGGAACTGCCGGAGCGCGCTGTCGGCGCCCATCGCGCCGACGCTGAACCGCTCGACGAACGCGTCGGTCGGCGTCGTCGGTGAGCAGCGTCCGCACCGAGTTCGTCGGCCAGCTCGCCGACGGTCACGCCGGCGAGCTCGCTGGTCGTAGCGGCAGCACGCCGCGGACGGGGACGTCCACGGCCCTCGAGGAACGGCACGACGTCGGTCTCGAGGTCGTCGCACGGCCGCGTCGGCGACGCGCGTTGAAGACGACGCCGCGCGAGGCGGTCGCCGAGTCGTTCGGCGGCCGCGAGCACGTCGTCGACGTCGCCGGGCGTCGTCGTAGCCGGCGACGAGGAGCACGGTCGCGTCGAGCAGCTCGGCGACGTCCGGCGTCGGTGAGGTCGACGATGCCGCCCGTGTTCGAGCCGCCGCCGCCCTCGAGCGACCATCGCGGTCGCGGTCCGCGGCGAGCTCGTCGAAGGCCTCCCGGATGCGCGCTCGGAGCTCGCGGCAGGTCCTCGCGGCCCCTGATGGCCTGCTCGATGAACGTCGGCGAGTAGACGATCGGCTCGAGCGTCTCGATCGGATCGTCGAGTCCGAGGACCTCCTTGGCGAGCAGGGGATCCTCGTCGAGGGTCTTGCCGACGCGGCTCTCGAGGCGCGTGCCCTTCGGTTTCATGTAGCCGACGGTCGCCCCGTCGGCCTGGGCCATCCGGGCCAGTGCGAGCGTCACCGCCGTCTTGCCGGTGCTGTCGTCCAGTGCGGTTACGAGTAGTGGGTCGGTCATAGGGTATCGGTGTCCACGGTCAGCCGGAGGTCGAGTGCCTGTACGCCGTCGGGGCTGGCCACCAGCGGGTTGATGTCGAGCTCGAGGATGGCCGGAAAGTCTGTCACGAGCTGGGAGAGCCGCTGGATGGTCTCGATGATCGCGTCCGACGTCGGCGGGCTCCCGGCCGCGGGCTCCCCGCAGCAGCGGCGCGGCCTTGATCTCCTCGACCATCTCGCGCGGCCTCCGGTCGCCGACCGGGGCCACCCGGACGCTGGTGTCCTCGAGCACCTCGACGAAGATGCCGCCGAGGCCGAACAGCACGAGCGGGCCGAACTGCGGGTCGCGGTTCATGCCGACGATGGTCTCGGTCGCATCGTCGAGGTCCACCAGCTCCTGGACCTGGACGCCGAGGATCGTCGCGTCGGGCTGGTAGTTCCGCGCGCGCGTGACGAGGTCCTCGTAGGCGTCGGCGACCTCCGTCGACGGCGACGCCGACCTTCACGCCGCCGATGTCGGACTTGTGACTGATGTCCGGGCTGACGATCTTCATGCACGACGGCCGCCGTCGAGTGACTCGGCAATGGCTGCAGCCTCGGCCGGGTCGTCGACGACGGCGCCCTCGGGGGTCGGGATGCCGTAGGCGTCGAGCAGCTCCATCGCCTCGACGCCGAGCGTCGGCTCGTCTCGCTCGCGCGGCCCGCTCGAGGATCTCGCTGGGCGCCGCTCGCGATCGACGTCGAACGTCGGTCGGCTCGACGTGCTCGCGGTCCTGGATCGCGCGCGTAGGTCGGCGAGCGCGTCGAGGCCAGCCGACGGCTCGCGCCGGATCGAAGAAGTTCGGAATGCCGTCCTCGCGCAGTTGGCGCTCGGCCGCCTCGGTGCGCTCGCCGCCCATGAGGCAGGCGACGATCGGGGTCCCGTGTCGCTCGTGACCGGCGGGACGACCGCCTGGCGAGCTCCTCGTAGGTCGAGCACGGCCGTCGGGCGCTGACGAGCACGATCGCGCGCCGACGTCCGGGTCAGCCAGCGACAGTGTCGAGTGCCCGTCTCGAACCGGTCGACGTCAGCGTCGCCGATGACGTCGATCGGGTTGTAGACGGTCGGCGTCCTCCGGCAGGGCCGCTGCGAGCTGATCGACCGTCTCGTCCGCGAAGGTCGGCCATCGCGAGGTTGGCATCACCGATGGCGTCGGTCGCGATGACGCCCGGCCCGCCGGCGTTCGTGACGACGGCGACGCCGTCGCCGTCCGGCAGCGGCGAAGCCCGACGAGGGCCCGCGCCGAGTCGAACAGCTCCTGCGACAGAGTCGGCGCGCGGATCACGCCAGCCTGCTCGAGGCCGGCCTCGTAGGCCGCCTCGCTGCCGGCGATCGCCCCGGTGTGTGAGGAGGCGGCCTTCGCGCCGGCCTCCGTCCGCCCGGACTTGACGAGGACGATCGGCGTCTCGTCTGGTCACCGTCGCGGGCCGCATCGATGAACGCTCTGCCGTCGTCGATGCTCTCGAGGTAGCCGATGACGACGTCCGTCTCCGGGTCCTCGCCCCAGGCTTCCACGAAGTCGGTCTCGTCGAGGACGGCCTTGTTCCCGAGCGACACGACGTCCCTGAAGCCGATTCCCTCGTCGATCGCCCAGTCCACGACGGCGGTGATGAACGCACCCGACTGGCTCATGAACGAGATCGAGCCCGGGTCGGGCATTCGCGGGCCGAACGAGGCGTTCAGTCCAACCGGGGTACTCATGACGCCGAGACTGTTCGGGCCCACCACCTTCAGGTCGTGCTGGTCGGCGATGTCCCGGAGATCGCGCTCGCGTTCGGCCCCCTCGTGGCCGGCCTCGGCAAAGCCCGCCGAGATCACGACGACGGTGTCGACCCCGGCGGCGGCACTCTCCTCGAGACTCTGGAGCACGATCTCGGCCGGCACGACGATGATCGCCAGCTCGACGGCCGGGGCCTCGGTGATCGCTGGATAGCACTGGTGGCCGAGAACGCGTTCTCGGTCTGGATTGACCGCGACGATGTCGCCGTTGAAGTCGCGGTCGAGGTTCTCGAGGAGCGAGCGGCCGACGGACCCCTCGCGATCTGTCGCCCCGATGATGGCCACGGCGTCCGGGGCGAACAGACTCGAGAGTGATCCCATCGACTCCATCCTCGGTGTGACAGGTGAAAAAACCGGCCGGTTAGCGGGCCGACAGCGGCGCCGTCGCGTGGGTGCTGCTGGTAACAGCCAGCAGGTAGATGGCGATGGCCACGACGACGATGGTGCCGCCGGTCGGTAGCTCGCTGGCGATCGAGATGGCAAAGCCGAGGATGACGGCGAGTTCCCCGAAGAGCACGGCGAGATACTGCGTCTCGGTGAAGCTGGTGGCCACCTGGGAGGCCGCCGCGACCGGGATGACGAGCATCGCCGCCACAAGGATGACACCCAGAATCTGGAGAGCCCCGACGACGACGATGGCGGTCATCACGATGAGGGCGGTGTTGTAGCGATCGACCGAGAGCTGGGCGACGCGGGCGGCCTGCTCGTCGAAGGTGATGAACAGGAGCTGCTTGTAGGTGACCGCAATCGCGATGACGACGAACAGGGTGATCGCCGCCATGAGCCGGGTCCCCGTCGGGGTCACGATGCCGATGTTCCCGAAGAGGATACCCTCGATGTCGATCGGGACCGTGGCGATGGTCCGGCCCCAGCTAACGAGAAGAGTCCCGACGGCGAAGCTGCCACTCAGCACGATGGCAATCGGGACGTCACCGTACGTGCTCGTGCGCTCGGCCAGCCACTGGACGCCGAGGGCGCCGACGATGCCGACCACGAGCGCGACCAGCAGCAACGACCCGGTCCAGCCCGTCAGCCCGCTCAGCACGAGGCCGAGGGCGACGCCGGCGAAGGCAGCGTGAGCGAGCGTTTCGCCCACGAGGGCCATCTCCCGATGGACGACGTACGTTCCGACGAGTGGGGCCGTGATCCCCGTGAAGATCCCCGTCGCGAACGACTGCCAGATGAACGGATGGTAGAAGACGTTCGTCCCGAGGTAGTAATCGAGCCACCAGCCCAGGGCCCGAAACTGCTGGTAGGCCGGCTCGAGCAGGGGGAGATCTCGCAGGGCGTACAGTCCAACGAATCCGAGCATGACCACGGCGAGGAGGGCACACGCGAGGAGGCCAATTCGTTCGAGGTGGTGCCGGAGTGTCATTGGTGGTGATGATGGTCGACAATGCGGCTGTTGGCGCCATAGGCGGCCTCGAGGGCGTCACTCTCGACGAACGATTCGGGGTCGCCGTGGTGAAACAGCGTCCGGTTGAGACAGGCGATCTGGGTGGCGTGGCTGGTGACCACGCCGATGTCGTGCTCGATAAGGACGATCGTGATCCCCGCGGCGTTGAGTCGCTCGAGCAGCTGGTAGAACGCCTCCCGGGACTCGGCATCGACGCCACCGGCGGGTTCGTCGAGTGCCAGCAGGTCGGCCTCCGAGGCCAACGCGCGGGCGATGTAGGTCCGTTGCTGCTGTCCGCCGGAGAGCTGGTTGATCCGCCGGTCGGCCAGGTGCTCGATCCCGACGGTCTCGAGGGCCGTCTGAATGCTCTCGTGGTCGTCGTCGGTCAGTCGCCCGAATCCGGCCCGGGCGAATCGGCCCATGGTGACGACCTCGCGGACGGTGACCGGCATGGTCTGCTCGCGGCTCGTGGCGCGCTGGGCGACGTAGCCAATCCGGTGCCCGTCCTCGAAGGCCTCGATCGGGGTGCCGAACAGCCGGATGTGCCCACTGTCGGGGGCCAGCAGGCCCAGCATGAGCTTGACGAGCGTGGTCTTGCCCGAGCCGTTCGGCCCGACGAGGCCGAGGAATTCGCCCCGCTCGATCTCGAGTGAGACGTCCTCGATTGCCGGCTCCGTATCGTACGCAAAGGTGACAGCCTCCATCGAGACGGCGAGGTCCTCGGTCATGGTGAAAGAGCGGCCTCGAGGGCCGGGATGTTGATCTGTTCCATCTGCTCGACCCAGCCCCAGTCGCGGTCGACCCACTGCTGGGTCGTTCCCTCGAGGGAGGTGAGGGGGAGTGCGTCCGTTGCGCCGCTGTTCTCGAGAAGGACGTCCACGAGCTGGGGATAGGATCCCGCTTGCGCTGCGAAGGGGTCGTAGAGGACGGTGGTGATGCCGTGGTCGTCGATCGTCTCGATGAGGTCCGCGACGTCACTGGGGGACTCGACTGCATTCGGCGAGACGCCGACCGGCGTGTGGACCGTGAGGTCGTAGCGCCGGGCGAAATAGCCAAACGAGTTGTGGCCGGCAAAGACTAGCGCATCGAGGGGGGCCGCACCGACGGTCGATTCAATCGTGCTGGAGACCGCCGCCAGTCGATCGGTGTACGCTGTCGCATGCTGCTCGAGTGTCTCGGTTCGATCCTCGGCGATATCTGCGAGCTGGCCTCCCAGGTCCTCGACGACCGACTGGGCTAGAATCGGGTCGGTCCAGACATGTGGATCCGGTATCTCACCGTTGTCGTGGTCTTCGTCGTGATTATGGTTGTCCTCGGACTCCTGGGTGTGGTCATCATCGTGATCATGGCTGTCCTCAGACTCGTGGTCGTGCTCGAGTTCGCCGATCGCGTCGGGAAACACGTCGATGACGGCGACTGAATCATAGTCGCGCTCGAGCTGGGCGGCGATGTCCTGGGCCCAGGCAAATTCGGGGTGGTCGAAGTAGACGAATGCATTCGATCGCGCGATATCGGCGGCGAGGCCACCGCTTGGTTCCCAGCCGTGGCCGGTTCGGCCGACCTCGACCGGGGAACTCACGGTTACCTCATCACCGACGAGTTGGCCGGTCCAGTCCTCGAGTGGAAAGAGGGCCGTGGAAATCGTCTCGAGATTGTCGGCAAACACGGGGGCATTCAGACACCCGACGGTGAGTCCAACTGTTCCCGCACTCAATGTCAGGACTGACCGTCGCGAGAGTGACATACTGCACCGTGAAACCGACGGCACTAAAAGGATTATTATTTGACCGACCACTTTTAATATATTTCTGCCACCAGTCGGGTGTCCTTACTAGAATGTCGGTTGGCTCGTGACTCGCGCGTGGCAAAAGCGGGGTCAGTATCCGCAATTTTAGTCCGGACGGGCCTCGAGATAGCTCTCTACACAGTGCTCAGAATCGATGAGATATTGGATTTAAATAAACGAATAATAGTTTCTAATGCACAAAAATTTACTTTCCAAAGGGTGGGATTTATGGAAATCTATGCTGAATAATATACTGCTATGAGCACCCAGAAGACCATCCGACAGCAGGCCGACACCGTCAAGGAAACGGCCCTTGGAATCGATCATGAACGAGCCACTCAGATCGTCGATGCACTCAATACCGAACTCGCGAACGCCTACGCCCTCTACCACCAGCTGAAGAAACACCACTGGGTCGTTGAGGGCGCCGGATTCCTCGACCTCCACGTCTTCCTCGAGGAGGCTTACGAGACCGTCGAGGAGGGCGCTGATGTAATCCCCGAGCGGGCCCAGGCGCTCGGCGGGATCCCTGTCTCCGGGCTCAGAACGCTCGAGGAGCGAGCGACCGTCTCGCACGAGGGCGAGGACGTTCTCGACGTCCGGACCATGTTTGACAACGACCTCGCGATCTACGGCGAGATCATCGAGTCGATGCGGGACTCGATCGAGCTCGCGGCCAACCTGGGGGACCCGGGCACGGCCCACATCCTTCGGGAGATACTGGTGGAAATCGAGGAGGACGCCCACCACTTCGAGCACTACCTCGAGGATGACACGCTCGTCCTCGAGGAAGCCACCCACGTATTCGGCTTCGTACGCCTTCCAGATGTAGCGCGTCCCGTAGCTCCGATACGGGCGCCAGGGTTCGGCGATCTCGCGCATCTCCGCTCGGGTAAGGTCTCGCTCGTAGACCAGCTCGAGACCGTTCCTGATCGCGAGGTCCCCCAGTGGCAACACGTCCTCTCGGCCCATGACGAAGATCAGGAACATCTCGGCCGTCCAGGGCCCGATGCCCTGGATCGCCGTGAGTTCCTCGACGATCTCCTCGTTCGAGTGCGTCTCGAGTCGATCGCGGCTGAGATCCCCGTCGCGGAATGCCTCGGCGGCTGAACGGAGATAGGTCACCTTCGTGTCGCTCAAGCCGGCCGCGAGGAGTGGCTCCCGGTCAGCGGCGATGACGTGCTCGGGGGAAACCGACTCGAGGTGGTCGAACACTCGCTCGCGGATGGCTGTTGCCGAGGCGGTCGAGAGCTGCTGATTGATGATGGAGGTACAGAGCCGGCGGAACGGATCCGGGGCTGGCTCAACTGAGAGGGTCCCGTACTCGTCGATGAGGTCGGCCATGACGGGATCGGTCCGGAGGATCGACTGGACGGACGCGTTCACGTGTCTGTGGATGTGGCTGATCGATAATAACGGGCGCGGATCAGGTGAGCAACTGGGCGCGAACTCGCGTGGGCTCGATCAACCCACTCGCCACCGACAGCCCGGCCCAGATCGACACCCCGAGGCCAATTACCGCCACGAGTGTCCCGAGCCCGGACACCAATGGCATCGCCCCGAGGACCACGAGCGCCATCACACCGGTCACGACTCCAATCAGGCCGACATCTCGAGCCAACCCCGTCACGTCCAGCCCCAGCTCTGCGTGGACGATGTAGAGGTTCACCGCCACGTAGATCGAGTGCGTGATCACGGTCGCGAGCGCGGCACCGACCACCCCGATCGTCGGAATCAAGAGCAGATTTAACCCGAAGTTACCCACGGCTGTCGTGCCCTTCGCGATGGCCCGGGCCCTGGCTCTGCCCAGGTAATCGAGGCCGTCACTGGTCAGGTTCGTGATTGCCTGGAGGACGACGAAGGCCGCCAGGAGCTGTAGAACCGGGACGGCCCCGCCGTAGTCGGTCCCGAAGATGAGCTGGATTCCGGGGCCGGCCACGATCGCCAGGCCGGCCGCGGTCGGGAGATAGACGAGCAGGGCCGTCCGAAGGGCCGACTCGTAGAGCCGGCGGGCGGATTCGAGATCACCGACGGCCTTGCCCTCGCCGAGATTCGGGGAGATGGTAAAGCCCAGCGAGGCGGCGGGGGCGAGCACGAAGTCGGTGATCTGCTTTGCGAGGGTGTAGAACGCAACGGCGAGTGGATTCAATAGAAAGCCCACGAGGACGATGTCGATCTGCTTGTCCAGCACGTTGGCACTCCGGGTGGCAGCGAGTGGGACGGAGTACTCCAGGAGCCGCCGTGTCAGCCCGGGCTCGACGGTCGGCGCGATGGGCTGGCCGCGGTAGAATCCCCAGTAGAGAATGGTGAGCCCGACCGCGGCGGCGATGGCATAGCCCACCACGTAGCCGTAGAAGGCACCGAGGGCCCCGAGCCCGATGAGGACGAATCCCACCGCAGCGACCAGCCGGCCAACCCCACTGATCGCATTGATCGCTGCGCTGTAGACGAGCCGGTTGAATCCCTGGAAGGTCACCTGCGAGAAGCCGCTGAAGGACTTCACGATCACGAACAGCGATCCGGCCGCGAGAAACGGCGCGATCTCGGGCGCCCCGAGAGCCCCGGCCAGGGACTCATGTACCAGGACAAGCGAGCCGGCCACGATGGCCAGGAGCACCAGCTTGTATCGAACTGTCAGCCGCAGCAGGTGGGGGACCTGCCGGGGGTCCCGCTTGCGGTACTCGGCGACGTAGCGGGCCACCGACTTGCCAAAGCCCCAGTCGGCCCCGAGCTGGATTACGCTCAGGATGGCGATGGCCCAGAAGAGGGTGCCGTACTCGCCCGGCAGGAGCAGGTAGCGGGCGAGGGCGACCATGAGAATCGCACTCGAGCCCATGTAGATCGCCCGGGCGAGCAGCGTCGCCGTGAAGCCACGGAGGACGCTGGGACGCATCGCTGGTGGAGACACCACTCGAGGACAGCCACCAGTCCGGTATAGTAAATCGCCGAGATCAGGTTCCCTATCAGGGAACACCCGGCTTCCTGCTCTCGATTTTCCCCAAGTATCTCGCGAGCCTGACCGTCAGCCCATACGAACGGCCTACCCCAACTGCGGTCGGGAACCTCCGGCGTTCACGCTGGGGTGGATGTCATAGGTAGGAGGCGTCCCAGCGGGTCGGCTTGCGCCGGTTGCCACAGCGGTTGCACTCGATGCGGCCCATCGCGTCCATCGCGTTGTCGAAGCAGTTGCAGTTCCCGCAGAACCAGCTGTAGCGCTCCTCGCCGGTCTCGCCGAGGTAGGAGGGATAGAACGGGGCCAGGGAGCCACGGGTCACCTCCCCGAAGCTGACGAACACCTGCTGGCCGTCGTCCTCCATCTCCTCTAACGCCCGCCAGTCCCCGTCGTCGAACGCCGAGTCAACGTAGACGTTCTCCGTGTGGGTCTCGCCGCCGATATCAACCTCGTAGGTGCCGACGTGCTCGAGGCCGTGATTGGCGAAGAAGGCGTTGCCTCCCGCGTTCTCGGCGAGGGTGAATGCCTTGACCTGGTCGGCGCCCAGCTGGTGGAGTTCCTCTCGGGCGCGGACGAGCAGTCGGACACCGATGCCGCGCCGGCGGTTGCCGGGCGCGATGTGGAGCCAGTTGATCTTGCCGACGATCTGGCGCTCGCCGACGACCTCACACTCGGCAAACCCGATGAGGTCCCCGTCGTCCTCGACGGCAAAGACGTAGGTATCCTGCCGATCGAGTTTCTCTCGGAAATCGTCGTCGTACCACTCGGTGACGGCCCGTTCGATCGTCTCTCCGTCGAGAAAGTCGGTGTATGCCGACGACAGAGAGTCCCGGGCGATCGCCCGGATCGCATCGACGTCCTCGCCGGTGGCCTCGCGAATTCGCATGGCGATGAATATGGCGGCCTGCTACTAAACGTATGCCCCGCCGGTGAGATTCGCGCAATCGAGGCTCGAGTCCGCTATGGGGCCAACACGCCGAATGCATGAGAACCCATCAACTGGTCAACGGGTCGACCCCGCGCTCCCGCATCGCGTAACCTCTTTACCCGGGCGGTTCCGACTCGCCACGTGAGTACATGAGTCAGTCCTACAATCGTGGCCTGGTCGAGGACTACGGTCGCTGGACCGAGTTCTCGGCGGGCATGTGGGCGTGGATCTTCCACAAGTTCACCGGCTGGATCCTCGTCGGCTATCTCTTCACACACATCGCCGTCCTGAGCAGTGCCATGAGCGGCCCCGAGGTCTACACCGCGACCCTCCAGGGCCTCGAGGACCTCCTCATCGTCCGCGTCCTCGAGGTCGGCCTGCTGGCCGTCGCGGTCTTTCACATCCTCAACGGCACGCGGCTGCTGTGTATCGACCTCGGGCTGGGCCTCGAGGTCCAGGACAAGACGTTCTACGCCTCGCTGATCCTCACGGGGCTGATCGCCGTCGCGAGTGTCCCTACGTTCATGACGGAGGTGGGGATCTGATGGCCGAGCGCTACTCCTCGTTTGCCCCCGGCGGGACAGCGTGGCTGCTCCAGCGGGTGACGGCCGCGATCCTGATCGCCCTGCTCGCCTTTCATTTCTTCCTCCTGCACTTCGTGACCCACGCCTGGGAGATCGACTTTGCGGGCACCCAGGCCCGCATGGAGACGGTGGGCTATTTCCTGACGATGGTGCTGTTCCTCGTGACCGCGACGTTCCACGGTGTCAACGGCGTCTACAACGCCCTCATCAACCAGGGCCTTTCCGGACAGGCCCGACGGGCGGTGCTCGCGGTGCTGTCGATCGCCGGCATCGCCCTGATCGGCCAGGGCGTCTGGGTGGCCCTCGTCATGGCGGGGTGGCTCTGAGATGAGCTCCCAGGAGGAGGTGCCAGCGGAGGACGAAGGCACCCCGGAGCCACAGGCCAAGCGGCTGGCCGATAAGGAGGCAAAGGCAGCCGAGACGGCTGCCGCCGAGGAGGCCGCAGCTACAGCCGAGGACCGCGTCCACATCACGGTCTACCGGTACGATCCGGAGGTCGATGACGAACAGACACCCCGGTTCGACGACTTCCACGTTCCCAGCGAGCCGGGGATGACCGTCCTCGATGCCCTGATCTACGCCCGCGACGAGTACGACTCATCGCTCACCTTCCGGCACTCCTGCCGGCAGGCCGTCTGTGGCTCGGATGCCTTCTTCGTCAACGGGACCCAGCGTCTGGGCTGTCAGACCCAGATCGCCGACCTCGACGAGCCGGTCCGCATCGAGCCACTGCCCCACCAGGACGTGGAGAAGGACCTCGTCGTCGACATGGAGCACTTCTACGACCAGATGCACGCCGTCGAGCCGTACTTCCAGGGCGAGGAACCCGAGGGTGAGTTAGAAGAAAATCGCCAGTCACGCGAGAACCGCGAGAAGGTCAAGATGAGCACCCGCTGCATCTGGTGTGCGGCCTGCATGTCCTCGTGTAACATCGCCGCCGGGGACAACGAGTACCTCGGGCCGGCGGCCATCAACAAGGCCTACAAGTTCGCGATGGACGACCGGGAGGGTGAGGAACTGAAGGAGGAGCGCCTGGAGCTGCTCGAGCAGACCCACGGCGTCTGGCGCTGTCAGACCCAGTTCTCCTGTACGGAGGTCTGTCCAAAGGACATCCCGCTGACCGAGCACATCCAGGAGATCAAGCGGGAAGCGGTGAAGAAGAATCTGAAGTTCTGGTGAGAGAGTCAGTCTCTCGAGCGCTTTAGCATATACGCTCCAGTCCCAATTCCAACGGCCGTACCGACGATTCTAGGGATATGGAGGGAACTCCCTCGTCCAGTCATTTCGATTCATGGAACGAGGCTGTCTACCCGTCACAGAGAGCTAATAGGATACTGAAGATGAGGTAGGATTGCACTCACGGGAGGGCCTGAGCACACGCGACGAGGTCGTCCTCTGTTGTCCATCGGCACAGCCGTCCAGCATCGTCGAGCATCTCGAAGATCGCAGTCTGCATTCCACTGTAGGGATTACCGACCTCGACGTTGGTGTCGATCGCATTCGCATCGAGAGTGGTGTACTCCCGTTTGAACACGTGAGTCTTCACGAAGTATTCCTCAAGGGCCGTGAAGTAGCCCTGCTCGACGAGGAAGCCACCCTGTGCATGTTCGGCGACACCCACGATTACATCCGTGTAATCCGCGAGCACCCGGAACTTGAGGTAGGTGTTTGTCCACTCGCTCCGAATGTCGATCATCAGGAACGCGTACGCATCGGGCCGCCGGTTGAGGCGATCCTTCACGAGCTGAAGGCTGCGAATTTCCGGTTTCCCATAGCTACCGAGGACAAAGTACGAATTCCCTGCTGAAAAGACAGCAGAGAATTCCGCAACACTCTGTTTGAGCGCTTCGTATTCCGCCGGCGTGAGTGATGCCCCTTCCAGATAATTGTCGGCCCTCTCGGCGACTTCGTCGACAGTGAGTGGATCTGCACCCATATTGCCGGATTTTCTCCCCTTTATCCTGCTTCAATGTTTGAAGTCGATGCCCATATTGCTACAAACCGATTCGTATTTGAGCGAAACGCTTTTGCACGCACTACCCAAATTGGGAGTGTAATGAGCACCTCCAACCAGTCGTCCCATGACCTGGAGTCCGTTCGGAAGCGGCTCAACGTGGTTACCCAGGAGACGCGGTTCTCGCTCCTTCAGGACATCCTCGGACACCCGACAGAACTGCCGACACTGAAGGAACTCGATTATGTCAACCCCAGCAAGAGCCAGACGACGATTCGACAGCACCTCGAGCAGCTCGTCGACGCCGACATCGTCGAAGACGTGTACCTGGCCGAAGCCCGCCGGCAGAACGACCGCCCGTACAAGTTCTACGGGGTCAGCGAGACTGGTCGGCAGTTCCTCGAGGAACACTCGCTCCTCCGAGCGCAGGACACGCTCAAAGCGATTTACGACAGGGTGGAAAAGACTGACGAGATCAAACGGTACGAGACTGCCCCGCGACCCGAACGCTGACGGACGAGAATGTCCGCTGACGGACCGGTGTTTCCGTGAGTGCGAGCGCGATCACTCCGATATCGAAGAGGGACGGACAACCCCGTCACTCATCACTGGGTTTCTCCGTGCCCGTCCGAACGGCAGATCGATGCCGCCCGGCGATTGGATCGGCCACTGCATCGAGCCGTTCTGTCGCTCCGCGTTCCGACGAGGTCTCCTCGACGAGTTGCTCTATCCGTTCGATAACCCTCTCGGGATCGGCCTCGGGTTCGACGACCGCTTTCCCGTCTTCTGCGCGGACGGTGACTTTCGTACCGGGCGTGAGACCGAGACGCTCCCGCACCGGTTTTGGGAGGAAATTCGCCCCTTCGAATCGATCTTCGTCACGGACCCATATTAGGTGGGAATTTGCATATCGCTTTGGGGAGGGGCCCACTTGGCGACGAGTTCTCCACGAGGACGATTCCTATGGCTGGTGGGGGTATCGGAGCGCTGCAGACGAGTCGCGCGTCTTCGAGATTCCGACCGCCGAGTCCGCCTCAGTTCGTCCGCGTCGGCGTGTTTTACCACTCGACCTGCTGTCAGGAGCGTAGATTCACGTCGTTCGAGCGACAAGGATTGGCCACGAATGGCCACCGAAGCCACCAGCGACCCCGGTGACGACACACTTGCGATTGCCATCGGGCAGTACGTACTCGGTGAGATCTCTCTCGGACGGGCAGCGGAGATCGTTGGCCTGAGCCGGTGGGGGTTCGAGGAACTCCTTCAGGAGACCGGGTTCACTGCCTTCTATGGCCCTCGAACAGAGGAGACGTTGCGGGAGGAAGCCGATGTCGCCCTCGATCTGGAGTAAGGCCGTCGATGTCGGACGACATCGGCCAGCCGGTGGTTCTCGACACGACCGTTCTCAGTAATTTCGCGAGCAGTGAAACGGTCGACCAGATCGTTGAGATCTCTCGACCATCCAGTAACAGTGCCAGCTGTCGAGGCGGAACTCGAACGAGGCCGAAACGAGGGTTAGGACTTCCTCGACGACGCACTCGATTCCCTCGGCGGCGAGATCGAAGTGGTAGACACCCGAGACCGCGAGGATGCCACCGCATCCGACATCCGAGACCGGCTCGACACCGGAGAGGCAGCGGCACTGCTCGCCGCGCTCGAGCGCGATGGAACACTCGCCACAGACGATCTTGCAGCTCGCCGACTCGCAGCTAGCCAGACGATTCAGTTAACCGGTTCTGTCGGAATCCTCGTCGTCGGAATCCGGCACGACGTCTTCGAGATCGACCGAGCGAACGAGCTGCTTTCGACCTGGACGGAACGACGAGGCTACTTTGCACCGGTCGATTGCATCCCTGTCGAATACGTCGAACCGTCCTACACGTCGCAGACGTGTCACCAGTGCGGCCACATCGGGACTCGGAACGGTGACGAGTTCCAGTGCCAGAACGACGAGTGTTGGGTCACGGAGTATCACGCAGACATCAACGCGGCGGTCAACATCGCTGACCGCCACGACCCGTGGGGTGAGAGCCTGCCGCTGAAACCGGCGGGCGATGACATCTCACGGGATGGGAGCGCCTGTGACAGCGCCGCGACCCCCACCGAGCAGAGCCAACCACGGCAGATGACGCTCGGCGAGGTCGGGTCGGAACCCTCTGCCGGTAGGTAGCCGGTATTCCCATGCAGGGAAGCCGCGCCGTTCACGGCGCGGAGGATGTCACCGAACGTCGACAACTGGGCCGGAACTGTCGAGCACGATGTCCACTTCCTGGGGCGAGAGTTCCATCCCGAATCGGATGCGGACCCGCGTCTCACTGCATGAGTCTCGGTGAACGCGAAGATGAGCTGCGTGATACCTTGGAGGGGGTCATTGCCGCTGACGTGAAAATTCGAGTGCACGCCTCGTCAGGGTGGGGTCGAGCGATAGGTCGAGCCCGATAGCCCGCCGACGATACCGAAATCGGGGTTCTCACAGACGCCTGTCTCGCGCTGAGTATGAACTTTTCAGCTGTCCTGGTCGAGCATTTATACGAGATGGAGCGGCCAGACAGGTCAAGCGGTGGTCTGAATGAGGCGCGTCAACTCGGTTACCGTCGTCCCTAGCGCGGGGAGGATGTCAAAATTGGCAAATCCGGAAGGAGTAAAAATATGATTTTTCAAGAAAAAACATTTTTACCTCTTGTGATTGTACTGAGTCCCATGCCCGAGGACCATACCGACATCTGGGTTGGGGATGTCAACGAAGCGGTGGTCGAGGAGTGGACGGCCGAGACCACCCCATTCGAACGGGTTCAGGAAGTCATTCGGTCGACATCGACGGCCCAGTACGCCAGTGAAATTGGTGACCGAGCGAGAGTGAGTGAACCGACCGCTCGAGCACACCTCAAGCGGCTCGTAAAGACAGGACACGCTGAGACGGTCGAGACAGGACAGGGGACCCAGTACAAGCGATCCCGACAGACAATCGCGATGCGTCGGATCGTCGAACTCCATCGAGAACTTTCGAGGGAGGACCTCGTCGCGGGGATCAGGCGGCTACGTGGGGATATCACGGATCTCCAAGACCAATTTGACGCGACAGACCCCGACGACCTCGCAATCCAGATCGAGGACGGTGACTCGGCAGACGAATGGAATGCGGTCACCGAGTGGCGATCGCTCGAGGAGAATCTCGACATCGCAACAGCAGCATTGGCACTTTATGACTTCAATCCGGATACCGAGGGTGATCGTTCAGCAGCTGAAACGGCCGGTTCGTTCGCAGGGAGTGGGGACGCTGACGGCGTGTCGAGAACGGCGTAAGCAATGGACGAATCGCCGTCTGGATCGCTTGGTATCCCCGACGAGGAACTGACGGGGGATATCGGGAGACCCGATGTTGACGTGATGATGGACATTCGAGACCTGTTCCTCGAGGAAGAGCCGCTGATGGTGTCATACTCGTGGAACGACCCGATCGCCAAGCGGGAGTTGCATATCTTGTTGTCCGAGGGCATCGATGCAAACTGGAGTCGACTCGACGTCACATGGTACACCACTGGTGCGTACACATTCCACCACGTCGATGAGAACGACCAGAACTGGCGGTTCGACCGCCACCCGAACACCCACTCCAGCGAGAAGCACTTCCACGAGCCCCCTGCCGCTGATTCGAGGTCGGCAACACCATCGTGTATCGAAGTGGAAGAGCCGGGCCTCGTGGCACGGGCGGTACTGAAGATGTGGCGACGGGCTGTGGTGGCCGGATCCGTTGCGGAGCTGAATACAGCCCGGAACCCGCCGTAGAGTGCCGGCTATTCTCGTCGGTCCGATCGAGCATTTCCCGTTTTCTGCACCCCTCGAGGCAGAGGAGCCAATCGAACATATTCGACGACAGTGGATTGATCGGCCGGCGCAAACGACATCCGATGACACTGGTGACAGCTACGAGCGTCGGGGTGCTCCTCGCCGTCTGCACCTTCACCGTGGGCGGTACCCTCGCGTCACCACAGGTCGGTCTCGCCGCTGGACTGGCCGCATTCTTCGGCACGAAGACCATCGAGAGCCTGTGGGCCGCAATCGGCGCCTGACCCTCGAGGACGGGTGCTCGAGCGTCCTTCCGTCGCCGGGAAACCGGAGTCTTTTACCCACCCTTTGCGAACGAAGAGGCATGAACGCAGGCGCCTGCCCAGCGCGAGCAACACAGGCCACATCAGGTGAGGGAGTCTGACCATGTACGAGTACGACGTCATCGTGGTCGGTGGCGGCGGTGCGGGCCTCCGCGCTGCCGTCGCCGCCGACGAGGCCGGGGCCGACGTTGCGATCGTGACCAAGCTCCACCCCGTCCGCAGCCACACCGGTGCGGCCGAGGGCGGCATCAACGCGGCCCTCCGCGAGGGCGACGACTGGGAGCTCCACGCCTACGATACGATGAAGGGCTCCGACTACCTCGGCGACGCCCCCGCCATCGAGACGCTCGCGAAGGACGCCCCGGCGGACACCATCCAGCTCGAGAACTGGGGGATGCCCTTCTCCCGGGAGGACGACGGTCGGGTCTCTCAGCGGCCGTTTGGCGGCCTCTCCTTTCCCCGGACCACCTACGCCGGTGCCGAGACGGGCCACCACCTGCTGCACACCATGTACGAGCAGGTCGTCAAGCGCGGCGTCACCGTCCACGACGAGTGGTTCGTCACCCGCCTCGCGGTCACGGACGAGCCCGACCCGAGCGACCGAACCTGCCACGGCATCGTCGCCATCGATGTCCAGACGGGCCAGATCGAGGGCTTTCAGGCGAGAGACGGCGTGATCCTCGCGACCGGCGGCCCCGGGCAGGCCTTCGACCACACCACAAACGCCGTCTCCTGCACCGGCGATGGCCACGCGATGGCCTACCGGGCCGGCGTGCCGCTCCAGGACATGGAGTTCGTCCAGTTCCACCCGACGACCCTGCCCTCGACGGGTGTCCTCATCTCCGAGGGGGTCCGCGGAGAGGGTGGCATCCTCTACAACGCCGACGGGGAGCGGTTCATGTTCGAGCACGGCTACGCCAACAACGACGGCGAGCTCGCGAGCCGGGACGTCGTCTCGAGAGCCGAGCTCACCGAGATCAACGCTGGCCGCGGCGTCGAGGACGAGTACGTCTACCTCGACATGCGCCACCTCGGGGAGGAGCGCATCGTTGATCGCCTCGAGAACATCCTCCACCTCGCGGAGGACTTCGAGGGGGTCGACGGGCTCGTTGAACCCATGCCCGTCAAGCCGGGCCAGCACTACGAGATGGGCGGCATCGAGGTCGACGAGAACGGCGCGACCTGCATCGACGGCCTGTATGCCGCCGGTGAGTGTGCCTGTGTGTCCGTCCACGGGGCGAACCGCCTCGGCGGCAACGCCCTTCCCGAGCTCATCGTCTTCGGCAAGCGCGCCGGCTACCACGCCGCCGGCACCGATCTGGGTGAGGCGAAGATCGAGACCGGGTTCAGTGACGACCTCGAGGCCGAGACCGATGCCGACCTGCCCGTCGAGCCAGGGGCAGTCGGGCCGGACGCCGACGATGCCGTCGCCGACGGCGGCGAACTGGCACCGGGTGACGTGATCGCGACGGCAGTGGAGACCGAGCGCGAGCACGTCGACACGCTCATGGACCGGGACGGCACCAACCACGCCGACATCCGATCGAACCTCCAGGATGCGATGACCGCCGACGTCAACGTCTTCCGCGAGGCAGACGGCATCAAGCGAGCCCTCGAGACCATCCGGGAGTGCCGGGAGGCCTACCAGGATGTCGCCGTCTCGGATCCCTCGCGCACCTTCAACACCGACCTCCAGATGACCATCGAGACGCGCAACCTGCTCGACATCGCAGAGGCCATCGCTCTCGGTGCGCTCGTCCGCGAGGAGTTCCGGGGCGCCCACTGGCGGGCCGAACACCAGGAACGCGACGACGAGAACTGGCTCAAGCACACGCTCGTGGCCTGGCAGGGCGGCACGCCCGAGATCCGGTACCGGCCGGTCATTCTCGAGGCCGAGAAGGAATACGAGCCAAAGACCCGCAGCTACTAGAGCTCGATCCGCTCGACCAGCTGGTCCTGGTCTTCCCGCCTGTTCACGGCGACGATGCGGATCTCGTCTTCGAGTCCCGACCCCTCGAGCTTGGCCTTCAGCAGGGTGTCGACCTGGTAGACGCCGGCGGCGTTCGTCATCGCAATCTCCACGGTGACGGGCTGGTCCTCGCCAGGCTGCAGTGAGACGGACTCGATGGCCTGGCTCGAGAGGGTGTTGATCCCGCGACCGCCGTGCTCGTAGGGGATCCGCGAGCGACCCCGCTCCATGTCGAGGGCGTCGGCGACGCGAATCACGCCCGCCTCGGTCGTCAGTGGCCGTTCGGGGGAGTGATGACAGAGGATCGCGTGCAGGACCTCACTTTTCACCCGCACCAGGTCGCTGATCTCGTAGAAGTCGGCGAGAAAGCGATCGAGGATGATCGCCGCGAGCGGGATGGAGTAGTAGACGTGCTGATCACGATGGACCACGTGCCCGATGTCGTGCAGTGTCGCCGCCAGCGCAATAATGACGGGCTCGTCGGCCTCCTCGAGGCCCTGCTCGCCCGCATTGAAGGACACGTTACCCTGTTTCAGCAGACTGTAGAGCGAGAGGGCGCGGGTGCGGACGATGCTGATGTGCTTGGGGCCGTGGTCGTTGTAGCGTTCGCGATCGACGGCGTTGACGTTCTGGGCCTCGAGGTAGGTCTGGATCTCGGGGTCGGCCTCGATGGCGGCGAGAACGGCGTTGAGCCGCTCGTCGGGGAACGGATGCGGGGCCGATGGGTCGTACGGACTCATGGTGGCCATGGCCGTGTCGTCTCGCCGGGAGTGGAAAAACACTCCGGGCGCGTCAGGCGCCTCGCACTGCGTCGACAACCGCCGCGTAGTCGGGTTCGACACCGGGATCGTCCGAGACCCAGTCGAACACGATCGTCCCATCGGCGTCGACGACGAACACGGATCGCTTCGCGACGCCCTCGATCCCCAGGTGATCGAAGTTCATCCGGACATCGTAGGCGTCGATGAGCTCGCGGCTCGGGTCACAGACGAGATCGAAGGTCAGCTCGTTCGCCTCCCGGAAGGCGTTGTTCGCAAAGGGCAGGTCGACGCTAACACCGTAGAGGGTGCCGCCGGCGGCCTCGAGCCCGTCGAGGTGCTCCTGGAAGGCCTGCATCTCCGTCGTGCAGCCACCCGAGAAGGCCGCCGGGTAGAAGGCAAGGACGATGGGGGCCTCGGTCTCGAGCTGGTCCGACAGGGTGATCGAGTCGATCGATCCGTTCGCGAGCGGTGCCGTGAAATCGGGGGCGGTGTCGCCGGTCGTGACCATACCTCGCCTGTCATTCCGGGGCGTAAAAGTCGGTTTCGCCTGGAACAACCGGAACCTGGCAGCAAAAAGGTTATAATCGGCAATGGGTTAGCTGCTGGCAGAGATGGCAGTTGACATTGCACCCCTGTTCATCCCCGGCGCACCCGGGGGTCCGGAACTCCTGATTATCCTCTTCATCGCCATCTTGCTCTTCGGCGCCAACAAGATCCCACAGCTCGCTCGCTCCACCGGAGAGGCGATGGGCGAGTTCCAGAAGGGACGAGAGAAGGTCGAAACCGAACTCGAGGAGATGCGAGAGACCGGCTTCGACGAGGCCACCGAGCAAGAGTCGACCACCGAGGATGCGACCACGGTCGAGGAGACCGAGCCGGTCGAGGAGCCGGAGACGGAGACCGAGGAAGAGACCAACTGAGGGCGTGTGGCCTAGCGGACAGGGCAGAAGGTTCCTAACCTTCAGATCGCGGGTTCGAATCCCGCCACGTCCGTTACGGTTTCGAACGGTACAGACCGACGTCGTAGACCCTTCTTATACCTGAAATAGTTTCTAATCCTGGCACGCGTCGGCACGTCATTGGTTTCGACGGAAGCTGCTTCAACCGCCTTCTAATCCTCCGGAATTTTTGACGATGGCTCCTCTATCAATCCCGCTTCAACCCCTCATGATTCCTTCTGAAACAAGATCGGCCCAAACGGCCTCAACAAATGCGTCATTGCTTCAACCCATCAAGGGTCCTTCTGAAACGCCGTACAGGCCAGCTCCAACAGTTGCGAGGCCCGTGCTTCAACCCATCAAGGGTCCTTCTGAAACGATGGATCCGTCGCCATTAATCGGAAGGGGTTTGAAGCTTCAACCCATCAAGGGTCCTTCTGAAACGACGCCAACCGTCGGTACGCCCAGTACCTCTCTGAGCTTCAACCCATCAAGGGTCCTTCTGAAACCGGCACCGCCGTGGACCTGAACCATCGCGTAGTCGGCGCTTCAACCCATCAAGGGTCCTTCTGAAACTACGCCCTGTTTGGGCGTCCTACAGTTACGGTCATAGCTTCAACCCATCAAGGGTCCTTCTGAAACCCGGGTATAGCGGGGACGTGGTTCAGTTCTCAACGGGCTTCAACCCATCAAGGGTCCTTCTGAAACCGCCTCGGCCCACACCGTCGCACAATTCGAACAATAGCTTCAACCCATCAAGGGTCCTTCTGAAACGAGTTATCCCTGGGCACCTGCTTGACTAGCTCCCTGCTTCAACCCATCAAGGGTCCTTCTGAAACTCTCACCACCTGCTGGCGGCACGAACCCCGAGTCCTTGCTTCAACCCATCAAGGGTCCTTCTGAAACGATCGTGACCAGCTCGCCGGGCCCGAACCATTAGCGCGCTTCAACCCATCAAGGGTCCTTCTGAAACGACGTCCTCGACGGCGAAGACCGCCCGCTCGACGAGCTTCAACCCATCAAGGGTCCTTCTGAAACTGATTCTGGTGGCGAAGGCCCATACGTCGAAGATTCGCTTCAACCCATCAAGGGTCCTTCTGAAACCGGTCGAGTCATCCAGTTCGGATTCTCGACGACGTGCTTCAACCCATCAAGGGTCCTTCTGAAACTATGTTGAACAGCGTTGTTACGCCGTCCTGTTCGCTTCAACCCATCAAGGGTCCTTCTGAAACCATAACAGGGACCGCAATAGCGACTAACAAAATGAGCTTCAACCCATCAAGGGTCCTTCTGAAACTGTGGGATTGGTGATTGGAGTTGCAGTAATCGGTGCTTCAACCCATCAAGGGTCCTTCTGAAACACGTCGAGTTCGCCTGGTTCTGCGAGAACGGTGGGGTCGCTTCAACCCATCAAGGGTCCTTCTGAAACGGAGGCCCACGCGTGGCGTGTTCGACGCGGTTCGGTGCTTCAACCCATCAAGGGTCCTTCTGAAACAACCAGCTCGACGGAAGCGACTACGAAGACTGGGAGCTTCAACCCATCAAGGGTCCTTCTGAAACTCCAGCCGGGGGAGGCGAGCCCATACGTCGCGGATTCGCTTCAACCCATCAAGGGTCCTTCTGAAACTCCCAAATTGCCACCATCATGTCGGGCCAGCCTGTCGCTTCAACCCATCAAGGGTCCTTCTGAAACCCGGCCTTTCGTCCGTTTCTCGAGGATTGCCCTCGGTGCTTCAACCCATCAAGGGTCCTTCTGAAACTTCGTCGAGAACCCAGCCGACCGGGCCAGTTGTCGTGCTTCAACCCATCAAGGGTCCTTCTGAAACTACTCCTCACCAACCATCGGCTCACCTCCATTGTCGCTTCAACCCATCAAGGGTCCTTCTGAAACCTTGTTTAAGACGATGTGGGCAATGTCGTCCGGGGTGCTTCAACCCATCAAGGGTCCTTCTGAAACCTTGTGTGGATGGTCAGCCACGAGCGCACACGCCCAGCTTCAACCCATCAAGGGTCCTTCTGAAACGAGGTCGAGCGACCGGTGCCGGGTGGTCATACTACGCTTCAACCCATCAAGGGTCCTTCTGAAACTCTGACCCCGCTGGTGTCCCTTCCGGGCTGTAAAACGCTTCAACCCATCAAGGGTCCTTCTGAAACCAGTTCAACGAGACTGACGGAGCTGACTGTCGAGATGCTTCAACCCGATCAAGGGTCCTTCTGAAACGTATGGAACGGCGGTCGAGTACCAGGTGATCAACTCAGCTTCAACCCATCAAGGGTCCTTCTGAAGCACAAGATTGTTTTCAGTACCTGAATGAGCTACAGGTTCGCTTCAACCCATCAAGGGTCCTTCTGAAACGCGCTCTGGTGCTGGCGCTGGTGTCTGCGATCATGCTTCAACCCATCAAGGGTCCTTCTGAAACAGTACGACGGTTGGGTATCGGCCATTGCGTGAGGACCTGCTTCAACCCATCAAGGGTCCTTCTGAAACGCAGTATCTCGCCGAAACACGCGACGACGTGTCGATCGCTTCAACCCATCAAGGGTCCTTCTGAAACCAGGACCTCAAACCGAGCGAGGCGATTTGTGTCGCTGCTTCAACCCATCAAGGGTCCTTCTGAAACCGTCCCCGAAACCCCAGACATACCCGACCTGTGTGGGCTTCAACCCATCAAGGGTCCTTCTGAAACGACGCTGACAACCTGGACGGGATACTCCCGAATCGTGCTTCAACCCATCAAGGGTCCTTCTGAAACGTTACTCCGCCAGTTGCCGGAGTTGGTGGATTACCTGCTTCAACCCATCAAGGGTCCTTCTGAAACGACGAACCCAACAATCCAAATCACGATCTGGCCAAGGCTTCAACCCATCAAGGGTCCTTCTGAAACCGCTGGCATGAGCCCGGTTCGCGAGGACGTGCTGACGCTTCAACCCATCAAGGGTCCTTCTGAAACCTGTCTCCATTTCCATCATGTTCGACACCTGTGATTGCTTCAACCCATCAAGGGTCCTTCTGAAACTCGTGGATCGGGGTCCCGCCGTCGGGACCGAGGGTGCTTCAACCCATCAAGGGTCCTTCTGAAACCGCAGCTCGCGAGGGTCGCCGCATGAGCGATTTCGAGCTTCAACCCATCAAGGGTCCTTCTGAAACGATGTGGAGTGGTGATGCCTGTCCCGACACGGCAGGCTTCAACCCATCAAGGGTCCTTCTGAAACGAGTTGCTCGATGGGCTTCGATCCCAACAACATATTAGCTTCAACCCATCAAGGGTCCTTCTGAAACAGTCTGTGAGGCCTGGAAGCAATCGAACCGATCGAAGCTTCAACCCATCAAGGGTCCTTCTGAAACGACGATTCTCCGTCAAATCAGGCACGGTTCGGTCAACGCTTCAACCCATCAAGGGTCCTTCTGAAACTCGCTGTTGCTGATAGCGGTGGCACTGGTTGCGGCTGCTTCAACCCATCAAGGGTCCTTCTGAAACAAGCGGCGGCAGAACTGCTCGCCAGATCGCTCGACCGCTTCAACCCATCAAGGGTCCTTCTGAAACAGTTCGACGCGAATTCCGCGGGCAACTTTGGCGGTGCTTCAACCCATCAAGGGTCCTTCTGAAACCACAGATTCCAGCGATGGTTCAGTTGGGGGATTGTTTGCTTCAACCCATCAAGGGTCCTTCTGAAACGCGCCAGGGTCGCACCGCTTGCCATAATTGCCAGTGCTTCAACCCATCAAGGGTCCTTCTGAAACCGCGTATTCGGATTGGATCGTGCTGGGCGCATCACTCGCTTCAACCCATCAAGGGTCCTTCTGAAACGCAATCTACAAGCGGTACTGACCGATTGTCTAATAGCTTCAACCCATCAAGGGTCCTTCTGAAACCCTGATATGTAGCTGAAAGAGAATTACTTTTTCTCAGCTTCAACCCATCAAGGGTCCTTCTGAAACACAGGCCACGCATGGCGAATCCGCTTTCCACGTCGCTTCAACCCATCAAGGGTCCTTCTGAAACCACGGTCGTCGTTATCCGGCCCACGATACGGGTGGCTTCAACCCATCAAGGGTCCTTCTGAAACCTAATTCAAATCGGTGTTACATACGGTGATGTGCTTCAACCCATCAAGGGTCCTTCTGAAACCGGACATTGATTACGACGCGAGCCAAGCGAGTGTCGCTTCAACCCATCAAGGGTCCTTCTGAAACGGTGGTTCCACCGCTCGACAAGCTCGACGTTGTCGGGGCTTCAACCCATCAAGGGTCCTTCTGAAACTCGAACAGCAGGCGGTAATCGTTCGTCCGATCGATGCTTCAACCCATCAAGGGTCCTTCTGAAACATCAAATGCGGCTGGGTGATCGGTGCTGACCGAACGCTTCAACCCATCAAGGGTCCTTCTGAAACACCCATCGAGGACTGTCCAGCCCTCGTTCGCGGTGAGCTTCAACCCATCAAGGGTCCTTCTGAAACCTCGGAACGCAGGCGATGCTCGACTTCGTTTATACTGCTTCAACCCATCAAGGGTCCTTCTGAAACTGTGAAATAGCAGTAGCTGCGCCTAACCTGTATCAGCTTCAACCCATCAAGGGTCCTTCTGAAACCCCGAGACAGCATTACAAAAGCGAGGACGTAACTGACGCTTCAACCCATCAAGGGTCCTTCTGAAACACGGCTCCACTTGACCAGGTGCGCCAGTGGCTCGAGAAGCTTCAACCCATCAAGGGTCCTTCTGAAACTCTTTCTGCCGTGGTGTTTGCGTTGAGTGTCGGAATCGCTTCAACCCATCAAGGGTCCTTCTGAAACACGGAGGGACCGAGCAATGACGGACGATAACGACGTGCTTCAACCCATCAAGGGTCCTTCTGAAACGGAGCGGGCCGAGGCCCGACTGACGTACCTGGAGACGCTTCAACCCATCAAGGGTCCTTCTGAAACAAATCGTTCCGGCAGGCGTTCGGTGACCAGGACGACGCTTCAACCCATCAAGGGTCCTTCTGAAACACCGTTTGTTGACGAGTTTCGGGATTCGAATTTGATGCTTCAACCCATCAAGGGTCCTTCTGAAACAACGGGCTACGACGCCGCATATACGGCCGAGACGCAGCTTCAACCCATCAAGGGTCCTTCTGAAACTCAACACTGAACCGGCGGCGAGGTACAGGTAACCCGGCTTCAACCCATCAAGGGTCCTTCTGAAACGACCGACAGGGACCGCATAGCGTCTCGCGGCGTGTTGCTTCAACCCATCAAGGGTCCTTCTGAAACTGAATCTGGACGTTCGTTTCACGGCCTCTATGTTCTCGGCTTCAACCCATCAAGGGTCCTTCTGAAACTCCGGCGTCGCGAGCGGGTCGGGGCCAAAGCTAGTGCTTCAACCCATCAAGGGTCCTTCTGAAACTCGACCAGGTCGCTCATGTAGGTCGTCTCCTCATCGCTTCAACCCATCAAGGGTCCTTCTGAAACGTTCGGGATGTCGGAGATACTCGGGAAGCACCCGGAGCTTCAACCCATCAAGGGTCCTTCTGAAACATGAACTCGTGGATTTCCTGGCCGTCCTCCGTGTGGCTTCAACCCATCAAGGGTCCTTCTGAAACACGGCGACGTGCGGGCCTACGTTGAGGGAGACGAGGCTTCAACCCATCAAGGGTCCTTCTGAAACGAAAGAGCGCGGCCATGACGCTGGCTATGACGAGCTTCAACCCATCAAGGGTCCTTCTGAAACAGTCAAAAATCTCGGGGAACAGCTCGACCTCCCGTTCGCTTCAACCCATCAAGGGTCCTTCTGAAACCGGGCTTCGGCCATGCTAACACAGAGTGGACGTGGCTTCAACCCATCAAGGGTCCTTCTGAAACCCCAATTGAGATTCCCACGGAGTTTGTCGGACGTGCTTCAACCCATCAAGGGTCCTTCTGAAACCCGTTTTACGACCCGTGCAACAGTCGTGAACGCACTGCTTCAACCCATCAAGGGTCCTTCTGAAACCGTACATCGATACAGTGTCGGGTCAAACGCCGACGTGCTTCAACCCATCAAGGGTCCTTCTGAAACGACGCCGTGGACAATTCCAACGATCCACTCAACCCGCTTCAACCCATCAAGGGTCCTTCTGAAACTCTGGGATTGACGGCCCGAAACGACCGTCCTGCGTGCGCTTCAACCCATCAAGGGTCCTTCTGAAACGTCATGCTGATCCCCCACGTGAATGCGTCGCGACATTCGCTTCAACCCATCAAGGGTCCTTCTGAAACACAGGCTCCTACATTACCTTGAGCGGGCCGACGTTTGCTTCAACCCATCAAGGGTCCTTCTGAAACCCGCCGTGGCTTCCGGTCCTCGCGATCGGCAAGGTGCTTCAACCCATCAAGGGTCCTTCTGAAACCATGGTGGTGGTCACTGCCCCTCTCGGGGCAAAAAGCTTCAACCCATCAAGGGTCCTTCTGAAACCGAGCGGGCCGACGTTTGTACCCGGATCGGCGCAGCTTCAACCCATCAAGGGTCCTTCTGAAACCAGGAACGCGGGTTCATCCCCGCAGACTACCGACTCGCTTCAACCCATCAAGGGTCCTTCTGAAACGTGTTTTTGGGGATTCACGCGTCGGCGATCCCCGGTGCTTCAACCCATCAAGGGTCCTTCTGAAACCCACCGCGCCACTCGCGAACGCGATCGCCGACCCACGCTTCAACCCATCAAGGGTCCTTCTGAAACCCCAGGCAGTCGCCCCGGCTGTACTTCTTGTCGGCGGGCTTCAACCCATCAAGGGTCCTTCTGAACCGTCGTCGAGTTCGCGTTCGACTACCTTCGGACGATCGCTTCAACCCATCAAGGGTCCTTCTGAAACACGGCCATCCGCGCGTCCCACAACTCTCCCAACGCGCGCTTCAACCCATCAAGGGTCCTTCTGAAACGGGGACTCCCGCATGGTCTGACGGGTCGGGATGGAGCTTCAACCCATCAAGGGTCCTTCTGAAACCGAGTTGATCGGCGTCTTCCCGACAGAGCCTCAATGGCTTCAACCCATCAAGGGTCCTTCTGAAACTCTCCGGGTGGGTCCGTCGAGGCAACGCCGGTCGGCTTCAACCCATCAAGGGTCCTTCTGAAACACTCATACGCGACCATGACAATACCCAATTCAAACTGCTTCAACCCATCAAGGGTCCTTCTGAAACCCCCGTAACGAACGTTCCCGGCCGGCGTTGTGTCGCTTCAACCCATCAAGGGTCCTTCTGAAACCACGTCCCGCTCAATTCGGACACGATACAGAACGGCGCTTCAACCCATCAAGGGTCCTTCTGAAACAAGCACACTCATACTACTATGACAGTCACAATCGACGCTTCAACCCATCAAGGGTCCTTCTGAAACACGAGTTGATCGGTGTCTTCCCTGAGGGGGCCCAATGGCTTCAACCCATCAAGGGTCCTTCTGAAACACGGTCGAGTGCCCAGGATGTGGCGAGGACTCGAGCTTCAACCCATCAAGGGTCCTTCTGAAACCGATATGGATACCGTGTCGTTTGCGTGCCTCGATGGCGCTTCAACCCATCAAGGGTCCTTCTGAAACGAACAAGAGCGGTGCCTTCACAACCGATGGTCAGACGCTTCAACCCATCAAGGGTCCTTCTGAAACGGTGGCTTCTCCATACATGATCTTGACTCAACGCAAGCTTCAACCCATCAAGGGTCCTTCTGAAACGAGTGCCTTCTTCGTTCGATCGCCGCTCTCCTCCATGCTTCAACCCATCAAGGGTCCTTCTGAAACGAAGCCAGTGCTCTGGCGTATCGGTCCGATCGTAGCTTCAACCCATCAAGGGTCCTTCTGAAACTCCAACCCCAAGGGTCGGTAGGCCCAACACCGATGTGCTTCAACCCATCAAGGGTCCTTCTGAAACGCCGTCCTCAGCCGGTGGGCCTCCTGCTCCTCGAGGCTTCAACCCATCAAGGGTCCTTCTGAAACTCCTCGTGAATTGAGTGTGCCAGATCTTGCTCGTCGCTTCAACCCATCAAGGGTCCTTCTGAAACGTCTGTCAGCGCTGTTTCGAGGATGGACCGTCGGTGCTTCAACCCATCAAGGGTCCTTCTGAAACTTGGAATCATTTGGTAAGTCGGATAATTACGATAAGCTTCAACCCATCAAGGGTCCTTCTGAAACCAGACCTGGAATCGTTCGATGTGAGCGTTAACGACGAGCTTCAACCCATCAAGGGTCCTTCTGAAACTCGAATCGATACCACCCGCCCCGCGTCTTGAAGTCGCTTCAACCCATCAAGGGTCCTTCTGAAACGATGGTCTCGCTCATCGCTGGTACCACTCGAGGAGCTTCAACCCATCAAGGGTCCTTCTGAAACTTGATGGTCTCGCTCATCGCTGGTACCACTCGAGGAGCTTCAACCCATCAAGGGTCCTTCTGAAACAGCCGCTGTCTGCTTGCTCAGCCTGTTCATGCTCAGCTTCAACCCATCAAGGGTCCTTCTGAAACCGTAGCGCCATTCGATCTGTCATGGAACCACTGGCACGCTTCAACCCATCAAGGGTCCTTCTGAAACCGTCAATTTATGTTGACGTGTCGTGGATGAACAGCTTCAACCCATCAAGGGTCCTTCTGAAACCAGAAACATTGTCATGGACCCACCGATTACCGCGGTGCTTCAACCCATCAAGGGTCCTTCTGAAACTTCGACTCGGCACTTTCATAGCCTTGATGCTGACACGCTTCAACCCATCAAGGGTCCTTCTGAAACGCACGGCAATCAGCCTGACTGGTGCCAACGATTCGCTTCAACCCATCAAGGGTCCTTCTGAAACTGCGGTTTAAAGATGGCACTCCAATCAATCAACATCAGCTTCAACCCATCAAGGGTCCTTCTGAAACGAAGTTGGTGGGGTTCGGATCAAACCATCGGATAATGCTTCAACCCATCAAGGGTCCTTCTGAAACGTGAAGGAGACGTATCTGGCGAATTCCACTATGGGCTTCAACCCATCAAGGGTCCTTCTGAAACGTCCATCGGCGCGTTTGGATCGAGGGTTTGCAGGTCGCTTCAACCCATCAAGGGTCCTTCTGAAACGCGTCCCCGTCTCGTTCGTTCCCTCGTGCTCAATCGTGCTTCAACCCATCAAGGGTCCTTCTGAAACGCGTGTCGCCAGTCGGATCCAGCGTCGACCTGGACCATGCTTCAACCCATCAAGGGTCCTTCTGAAACCTCTCGTTTGCCCAGGTGGTGACGTCGCTCGCGTTGCTTCAACCCATCAAGGGTCCTTCTGAAACTCGGCCTCGAGGAGGCTTACGACGTGACCAAACGAGCTTCAACCCATCAAGGGTCCTTCTGAAACAGTCTCCACATTTTGCATCCCCCCTCGTGAAACATGCTTCAACCCATCAAGGGTCCTTCTGAAACTCTGTTCGGCCGTCCGCATACTCGAGTGTGGCCGTGCTTCAACCCATCAAGGGTCCTTCTGAAACTAATTTACGTGATAAATTAAAAACGTGTCATCGACGCTTCAACCCATCAAGGGTCCTTCTGAAACCGTCGTCATAGACCGAGACGCTGTTGTCCTTGTTGTGCTTCAACCCATCAAGGGTCCTTCTGAAACCTTGCTGCCTCGATAACGACAATCGGAATTTGGATGCTTCAACCCATCAAGGGTCCTTCTGAAACGCCGGTCACAATGATTTTACAATCGTTATTTTCAGCGCTTCAACCCATCAAGGGTCCTTCTGAAACTACGACATTTCCCATGGAGGAAATTCAAAATATCGACGCTTCAACCCATCAAGGGTCCTTCTGAAACCGTGTGCTCAACTTTGAGATCAAGCATATGCTGGTGCTTCAACCCATCAAGGGTCCTTCTGAAACCGACGGCACCCCCCAGCGGGGCTGGCAGGATACAGTGCTTCAACCCATCAAGGGTCCTTCTGAAACGCTCTCACGCGAGCTCGGCGTCATCCGTCGACCGCTGCTTCAACCCATCAAGGGTCCTTCTGAAACACATCACTGTTGCCAGCAATCCTCGTCGAGTGGTTCGTGCTTCAACCCATCAAGGGTCCTTCTGAAACAACAATCGGCGTCATCGGGGCAGATCCTGCAAATATCGCTTCAACCCATCAAGGGTCCTTCTGAAACCCGAATCAAACTCACCGGGAGTCATCTACTGCGGAAGCTTCAACCCATCAAGGGTCCTTCTGAAACTGACAGCCTCGAGGATGTGGAGGATGACGAAGGTCGCTTCAACCCATCAAGGGTCCTTCTGAAACTCGTGTCGTGGCCGGCCTCAGGATCGTGTCGAGCCGCTTCAACCCATCAAGGGTCCTTCTGAAACAAATGTCGAATCTTGGAGTCAGAAGTCGGTATTTATGCTTCAACCCATCAAGGGTCCTTCTGAAACCGCGCCGACAGCCTCGATCGTGACCGACATCGCGGGAGCTTCAACCCATCAAGGGTCCTTCTGAAACACATCGGCACAATCCTGGACGTATCGCAAGGGACTGCTTCAACCCATCAAGGGTCCTTCTGAAACATCGTCGGCTTCGTCGCCGGGATGGCGCTTGCCGTGCTTCAACCCATCAAGGGTCCTTCTGAAACCGGCGATCTGACGCGCTTTCAGATCGACCTGCTGGCCGCTTCAACCCATCAAGGGTCCTTCTGAAACGCGGCGTTGAGTGCCGAGATACCGATGGGGAAGACGCTTCAACCCATCAAGGGTCCTTCTGAAACCTCTGTTCGGCCGTCCGCATACTCGAGTGTGACCGTGCTTCAACCCATCAAGGGTCCTTCTGAAACGCCTGAACTATTCGTTGCCCTGTTTCTGGTGATAGCTTCAACCCATCAAGGGTCCTTCTGAAACCGTGCATCAGGTCCTCAATCACCGGGTAGAGCGGTTCGCTTCAACCCATCAAGGGTCCTTCTGAAACCAGCATGCCAACGTCGCGCGTGTTGAGTCGGCTCATCGCTTCAACCCATCAAGGGTCCTTCTGAAACCGAGCTCGTCTATGACGCACTGAACCAGTCTCGGGAGCTTCAACCCATCAAGGGTCCTTCTGAAACCGAATCGCACTCGGTGGCCGCTCGAGGCCTGCCAAGAGCTTCAACCCATCAAGGGTCCTTCTGAAACAGTCGCGAACTTTCACAATGGAACGATCTTGGTCTGCTTCAACCCATCAAGGGTCCTTCTGAAACTCATAGTCACGCCGTCGGGTATCCCCATATCCCACACGCTTCAACCCATCAAGGGTCCTTCTGAAACGAGGGGGACGAGGCATGAACGAAAAAACGTTCACGGGGCTTCAACCCATCAAGGGTCCTTCTGAAACGGTTCGAGACGCGTTTTTCAACTCGAACGAGGAGCTTCAACCCATCAAGGGTCCTTCTGAACCCCGGTCTTGGCGAGTGGATGAAGGGTAGCATCCTGCTTCAACCCATCAAGGGTCCTTCTGAAACTTGACAACCCTGCGTCGGATGGCATCGAAATTTCGCTTCAACCCATCAAGGGTCCTTCTGAAACAGCCTCACGAATGCCGAATCGGTCAATACAGAGGAAGCTTCAACCCATCAAGGGTCCTTCTGAAACGTCACGACGTTGCCCGTGATGTCCAGGAGGACCGTGCTTCAACCCATCAAGGGTCCTTCTGAAACTCAGTGCCAGTTCGATGGCCTTTGCGCGATGTTCGAGCTTCAACCCATCAAGGGTCCTTCTGAAACGCCAGTTCGCACTCGTTCGGCGTTGCTCCGGCGAACGCTTCAACCCATCAAGGGTCCTTCTGAAACGCAGTCAATGAACTCGTGTGGTTCGGCGACGGCAAGCTTCAACCCATCAAGGGTCCTTCTGAAACTCTTTCGCCGTCTGTGATATGATTGTAACATAGACGGCTTCAACCCATCAAGGGTCCTTCTGAAACTATCCACGACCACAGCGACACCAACTCGAACACACCGCTTCAACCCATCAAGGGTCCTTCTGAAACGATATCTTCGGCTCATGCACCAACGCGATCTGTCACGAGCTTCAACCCATCAAGGGTCCTTCTGAAACTGGAAGTGTACATGGTTGCTGGTCCTTTTGAGCGTGCTTCAACCCATCAAGGGTCCTTCTGAAACGGCGCGGGAGAACGAATTCGAGCCGCTTGACCGAGTGGCTTCAACCCATCAAGGGTCCTTCTGAAACCGCGAGGTCGGCGCCGACCGGCCGCTCGATCGTGCCGCTTCAACCCATCAAGGGTCCTTCTGAAACTCAGAACCGATCCCGGCGTCGCCACCTCGACGACGGCTTCAACCCATCAAGGGTCCTTCTGAAACAGTAGCTCGCTTTGATCGCCGATCATGCCGGACGCGCTTCAACCCATCAAGGGTCCTTCTGAAACGGCGGCCGATCGGAACAGGGGCCACACCACCGAGTCGCTTCAACCCATCGAGGGTCCTTCTGAAACGATCTCCTCGAGCTTGTCCTTCCCGCCGGGACTCTCGCTTCAACCCATCAAGGGTCCTTCTGAAACTCGCCGGCCTCGTCGGCGTGTCGATCGGGATCGTCGCTTCAACCCATCAAGGGTCCTTCTGAAACGTTGGTCGATCTGATACTCGCGGACCTTTTCGAACGCTTCAACCCATCGAGGGTCCTTCTGAAACTCGTCGAGCTCGACCTCGGCGCCGCGTCAATCCATTGCTTCAACCCATCAAGGGTCCTTCTGAAACCGCGTTGACGCCATGAACGGCGTTTGTGACGGGGACGCTTCAACCCATCAAGGGTCCTTCTGAAACGAGTGGTTCGTAGGCGTCGACGGCGTCGATTGGTTCGCTTCAACCCATCAAGGGTCCTTCTGAAACCCAATCAATCGACTGCACCTCGCTCGAAAACGGCGAGCTTCAACCCATCAAGGGTCCTTCTGAAACCGTGTTTTTGGGGATTCACGCGTCGGCGATCCCCGGCGCTTCAACCCATCAAGGGTCCTTCTGAAACCTTCTCGCCACCGTCAGCACCGTCGAAACTGCGAAGCGCTTCAACCCATCAAGGGTCCTTCTGAAACCCGGAGATCGTTAGCTCGTGTTCCTCGGGGCCGTGCTTCAACCCATCAAGGGTCCTTCTGAAACCCGTCCGTCAGTGTGACGCTTGTCGGTCGGTCGCTGCTTCAACCCATCAAGGGTCCTTCTGAAACGCCCTATCACCGCATCGTCCTCGATCCCGAAAAACAGCTTCAACCCATCAAGGGTCCTTCTGAAACTGGTCGTTCAAAGGTGGCCCGAGCGTGGCTTAGCCCTGCTTCAACCCATCGAGGGTCCTTCTGAAACCCGGTCCTACAGCGACGGCCGGGCCATCCTCGAGGTGCTTCAACCCATCAAGGGTCCTTCTGAAACCGTGCCGATGAACCCGACGATGCCGGCCAGACTGACGCTTCAACCCATCAAGGGTCCTTCTGAAACGGACATCGAGCTAATCGGTATCGGTCGCCCGATGCGTGCTTCAACCCATCAAGGGTCCTTCTGAAACCCATCCGGAAGGTCGTGACCGAGCGTCACCTTCGACTGCTTCAACCCATCAAGGGTCCTTCTGAAACGCATCCCTCTCCACGCCAACACGGTACTCGTGACCTTGCTTCAACCCATCAAGGGTCCTTCTGAAACAAGCCGATGTGTCGGACTGACGGCTGCGATGGAAAGCTTCAACCCATCAAGGGTCCTTCTGAAACCAGAACAGTCGCGACACACGTACCGAATTTGTCGGGCTTCAACCCATCAAGGGTCCTTCTGAAACCGTGCGCGTACCGCCAGCTTGAGCGTCTGGTAGTCCTCGCTTCAACCCATCAAGGGTCCTTCTGAAACCATGATTTCCGGTTCCGGGGGCATCGACTCGCGCATACGCTTCAACCCATCAAGGGTCCTTCTGAAACGCATACTCGGCGTGTTCCTTCTGGAGGTGACTGGCGCTTCAACCCATCAAGGGTCCTTCTGAAACCCCACGGCACTCGATGAGAGTGCCGATGATGTGGATGCTTCAACCCATCAAGGGTCCTTCTGAAACGTTGCTCTAAGTGTGCTCAACAGGCTTCGAGCAATGCCGCTTCAACCCATCAAGGGTCCTTCTGAAACTCCATGTCACCACCCACACCGACACCCGATGAGTGTGCTTCAACCCATCAAGGGTCCTTCTGAAACTAGCTATAACCCACTATGGCACAACGCCATCTACAGCCGCTTCAACCCATCAAGGGTCCTTCTGAAACTGGATTAATGTTGTCGAACCCGGACGTGCGTATGTGCTTCAACCCATCAAGGGTCCTTCTGAAACTCGGCCACGTCCTCTTCGATGGACTACGACGGCGGCGCTTCAACCCATCAAGGGTCCTTCTGAAACCAGATCGACGTGCTGGGATTCGGAAATAGGCGACACGCTTCAACCCATCAAGGGTCCTTCTGAAACCGGCGCACAGCATACCGCGTGAGCGGCAACGACGTGCGCTTCAACCCATCAAGGGTCCTTCTGAAACGGAGATGCATATCCAAGCTACGATATGCCAAATGACGCTTCAACCCATCAAGGGTCCTTCTGAAACTCAAGCGCGTCGTCGTTGTTGTCACGGAGGTCGAGGCTTCAACCCATCAAGGGTCCTTCTGAAACGATTTCGACACCTTTATACTACACACTATCATACAGCTTCAACCCATCAAGGGTCCTTCTGAAACCCATACCGAATATCGGCTCTATACGGCCTAATAAGCTTGGTTTCCGGACGGTATTTTCGTTGACCCTTGATTATGGGCTAACCCCCCGGGGTCGACGAAACTTATGTGAACTTGCTTCCCGGCTCGTCTGCGTCACCGAGGACAGTGCACTCAACTGAGGCAGATACATTGGATTCGAAGATGAAAATCGAGTCGTCTGAGTCAAGGACGTTCTGGATCTCGTTTTGAATCGTGACGAGTTGCCCCTCCGTAACGTCGCCGTCAGAACACGGAGTACTGTATGTGTTCTAAATGTTTTCGCAGAAGCTTTCGATAGATCCGCGTCCGTTTGGCTGGCACGTCGTACGTGACGAGGACGAACATCGTCACCACCACCGTTCCGTGGGACGGTACGGCTCGCCGGTGAGGACGTGTTTTTTCAGCGAGTACACGTCGGTCTGGACTAACGTCTTGTAGCTCACCTTCCGCTTCAATCTGGGGTGCTCCACGGTTTGGTCGAGCGTTTCTTCGTAGGCTTCCAGTACGGTCAACCGACCGTTCTCGTTCAACAGGCAACCTTCAAGCTCTCTTTCGAAGTCGTCAATCCCTATCTGCTGCCGATTGACTACTCTGAACATTACTCGGTCGGCAAGAATTGGTTTGAAGATATCCGCAATGTCTAGCGACAGTGTGAATCGCCGATCCCCCGGTTGGTGAACGTAGCCGACGGTGGGGTCGAGTGCAGTATTTCGAATCGCCGAGACGCAGGTCGTGTAGACCATCGCGTTGAGAAACGAAACGAGAGCGTTGGCTTCGTTCGATGGTGGATTGTACGCCCTTCGCGTCAACTCGAACGGGTCTCTGAGGATGTCGTCGAAACAGCTGTAGTAGGCTTTCCGTGCCGTCGCCTCGACACCGAGAAGTTCCGCGACATCATTGACAGTACTTACTCGCTTTCGTTGTTCCTCCAGTGTGCGAATCGCCGTATCGAAGTCGTACCCTCTGGTATGATAGTATCTCAGATTCGCACGCATATTGTGGATACTTGCCTCGATCATCGATCGGGCAATCCGCAGTCGGCGCTCGTCGTCATCGTATGCGCGGACTTGCTCGACGACCGTGTTTCCGGACTGGTGCTGTCGCTTCGGGAGATATGAACCTTTGTAGTAATCCTTCCAGCCGAAGACGTGGACAGTGGTCCCATGATCATTGAGCAGTCCGAGCGCCCTGGTATTGAAATCTATCTGACCGTGCAGGTAGATCGTTCCGACGCTTTCGACTGGGAGAAACTTAGTTTCGCCCTCGAGGGTATCGATGCGGAGCGTGTCTTCGCTTCGTGACAGTTCACCGTCGGCGAAGATGTGGTGGTTATCTTGTGGCATGGGTTACAACCAGCAGATATCTTGATAGAGACACGAGTCGCAGTACGGTTTCTTTTCGAGAGGCGGTGGGCTATCTGCATTCACAACATCGAGAATCCCGCCAAGCGTTTCCTCGACGCTGCTAGCCGTGTTCTGGGTCAATTTAACTTGCTCGCGGGAGCGCTCACGGGGATACGCCAATACACCCGCTTTCTCGACACCGTGAATCCGGTCCAGATACCAGAGGTAGTACAATAGTTGCATCCGCGGTGGTTCTTCGAGCGCCGAGGAAACCTTTACCTCCATCACGTCGCCGTTGTCGAGGACGTCCAGGCGATCCGGCCGTCGATCGCGAACGAGCGCCGGCTGTCCCGGTAACTCGTTTCGTCGGTGTGGCTCCCGCGCTGGATGTTCGGCGTCCTTCGGTCGATGTCGATGCCTCTGGACATGAACCACAGTTCTCGGCGGCAGACGTGGTAGTACTGGACCATCAGCCCGGTAATTCGAACGGGGGGCTCGCGGTGCGGGTCCCGCTCGCGTTCGATGAGTTCGTTGATTCGGCTCTTCTTCGAATAACTGGGACCCCCGTTCATAGTACGGTGAACCGTCCGGCGATCACGTCGTCGTCGTTCGCCACGAATCCGCCGCCGTCTACGATCGTAAGAACCCCCTGCCGTCTCAGGTTCGTAGGCGAGAATCTGCACACCTTCTTGTTCTCCGCGCTTTTTTCGATCGACTCTCGTTGCCTGGGTGAGTGCGTCCTCCGCGTTACGGGCCGGGATCGACACGCGAAGGTCGGACGCTTGCTGAAGCAACTCGTAGGCGTCGGGGGTGTTTCCGACATCAAACGCGTCACCGATCGACTCGAGGAGGTCCGTTTCTCGGTCAGTTACCGCGACAAGGACGTCGACGGTGGGGTAATTTTCCTGGATGAGTGATTTCTGGCCGAGTTGCTTTGCTTCACAACATTCGATGTGATTGAGTAGCTCTTGGCTGGCGAGTGCTTTCTCACGAATCCGTTCGAAGTACGTCGGGACGGCGCGCCGCGTGACTGTGAACTCGTCAACATCGTCTTGTGTTTCGAGAGTATCGCGAAGCGTTTCGGCAATGATGGTCAGGTGACTGCCGAGGTCGGTACCGTAGACGTACTTGGTGGGTGTTCGGCTGACGCCCCCCTCTGGATTGTCGGGATCATCGAGCAACCAGACCGTGACGCGCCCATTCTCCTCGCCCCACTCGAACGACCGGTTACAGCGTCCGGCTGCCTGGACGATGCTATCAAGCGGAGCAAGATCACGGTAGACGCGAGCGAAGCTGAGGTCAACCCCGGCTTCGACTGCTTGTGTCGAGACGAGTACGAATGGGACGTCACAGTCCGTCAATACGTCGGCGAGCCGGATGAGGACGCGTCGATCCTTCGGTCGGTATCGCGAGTTGAACGTCGCAAGGAGGAGTGGCGGTCGTCCGCTTCCGGACCAGGACCACGAGACATCGCTGACGGAGCCGTTTTCGGGTTCGTCCCAGTCTTCATCGGGAGTTAATCCGAGACGTTCGAGGACTGCCGACGCAAGCGGATCGACGCGTTCCGCTTTACTGAGCCCGCCATCGTCCGCAGTGGGTTGTCTCACCGCTGAAGTACTCCCGGCCCCTTCAAGGACCTCCCTGTATACGCTTCCGACGTGTTCTACGGCCTTTCCTGCCGCCTGTTCGACGGTTTCGGTCAGTCGCCTCGAACTGGCAATCGTGTTGCAGACCGCCAATGCGGAGGTGGCCTCTACCGTCGCATTTCCGCCGTGGGAGACAGCGGCGATGATACGTTCGCCAGCGGTTTCGTGATCGAGGGGCACCGTCTCTACGTTCGCAACACCCAGGGCCCACACAGAATCGTCGATGGTGTATCGGACCCGGCGTGCATGGTGGTAATACTCGCCAACGTCGTCGAGCAGTTCGATGGCCGAGAGATCGTCGGTAGACTCGAACAGCGCCGGTTGAGTCGCCGTCATAACGATTACCGTTGCATCGAATTCCGTTCGTAGCGTTCGGACGAGTCGCGGTATCGCCGCCCACCACCGTTTTGGCAGGGCCTGTGGCTCGTCCAGGATTATCACCGCGTCCTGTAACGCGGGGAATTTGAGTCCCTGGCTGTTGCTCGGGCCAGCGAGACTCTCGAACAGTTGAACGAACGTCGTCAGTACCGTCCCTGATCGCCAGCTCTCCCCGAGCATCGCGTCAGCGCGGGGTTGCTGGTCGGTTTCGGCTTCTCCGTTTGTTCCGACCTCCGAATCGATGCGAGTGACCGTCTCGCTTAGATAGTGGTGGATTGTCAATGCGTGTCCCGCCGGATCGGCGCCCCAAATATCCGGGTCCTCGAATACCTCGCGCGTCTGTTCAATAATCGAAGTAAATGGCAGCGCGTAGACGACAGTAGGTTTCTCCTCAAGTTTGTGCCGTTTGGCAATCTCGTCGCGGAGCGTGAATGCCGTCGTGATCCGGCTGAACGTTTTCCCGAGACCGGTTGGAAGCGTCAACCGACCGATGTCCGCTTTGTCGTCGAGCAGGCGTTCGACGGCGTTTTCCGGTGCGGCTTTTCTTGCCTGTTCCCGGAACCTGTTAAGCGTCTGTTCTAACGCGTTGTCCCCCTCTAGACCTGCGACGTACGTATCGAGCGCTTCGAGTGAGAGCGACTCTCGTTCGAGCTTTGAGAGCGGGATGTCGGCTGCGCTAGTCTTGTCTGCGAGCGTCAGATGGCCCCAGTACTTGAGAGTCCTGTCGTACAGGTCAGGGGGGAGCGAGTCGGCGTCTTCTTTTGGACTGTACCCTCGCCTCTCGGAGACCAAATCGACCAACGACTCGTACACGGATTCATCCGCAATTGCGCGAGCGAACCGGTCCCAGGTGGTCGTGTCATCTCCCGCGCTGACGAGTAGTTCCTCTGCTTTTCGTGCATGAGCTTCATTTTCTGGCTCTTGAATCGACTTGACCTGGTCCGTCGCCCACCCTTTTACATCGTCCTTCTCGCCCGTTTCAGTACCATAGATATCAGTAAACACGTGCGGGACGGCGTCCGGGAGTGAGCCGTGATGTCGCGAAATGGCTATAAACGCCGCGAGTGCGTCCCGGTCGTCACCGCCAATTTCTTGAACGACCCAGAAGGTCGCGAGCGCACCAAGTCGAGCGTGATAGGTTTGCTGTGGCGGCCCGCTATACTGGTCCCTGACGTGCTTTTGAAACGCCGGTGTTACCTTCCCGAAATCGTGGAGCAGCCCGATGATGTTCGCAACTCGCCGTTCACTGTACTGCCCCGAATCCTCGAATCGGCCAAGTGCGAGCATTCGAGACTGTGTATCATCGAGGTGACTCTCGAGTTTGTAATCCGGCCGACCGTCTCGTGGATGCGAAATAATGGTATCAATAGACATGGTTGGTGATTCCGGCTACTCGAACGCGACGACGCACCCATTGACGTCCATCGGCGAGACCGTCTTAGGATGAATATGCAGCGATTCACCTGCGAACGCGTAGTCGATGAAACCAGTAGTCCGGCGACCTCCGTTGTGAGCTTCCATGTAGCCAGGGACTCGCTCGATGTCGTAGGTGACGCCTGCCTGTGGACGATTCTCCTCGATTCCGTCCGGCACGGCGCTATCGATTCGAACCGAATCCCCGGTTTCGGCCGTTTCCGGTCGATATTCAAAACGTTCGTCGTCATCGATCGGCTCGGTCCACGCGAGGAACTCCGAGAGCCCCATCGATGGGGGGTAAAACGACGAGTCCGTTTCGAGTCGATGTTTGAGGACGCTGTAGAATCGATCGTTTTCGACGGCCACGTCGATCCGGTAGGCCGGTTCAACAAGTAATTCGTAGCTGTGGATCTGGCGGTTTTTGGTGCTGTCTCGGTACTTGACCCTGATTGTATTCTTGCCTGAGCCACCTTTGCTGTCCATCGTCTCGCCGGGGTGTGTCCCGAGTCCGAGCGTCGGCTGTGTAACCGTTCGAATCGGTGCTACCGGCGTGATTGCGACAGCGAGACGTTCTGGGTGCAAACACGTCGTCAGTAGCCGTCGCGGCGGACGCCTGCAATCGCCGCGAGGAGACCAGCCACGGTCGTTCGAGGCGGGATTCGGTAGGTCTGCTTGGTTACCGTTCGGTCGATCCGGCGGAAGTGTCCCCAGTCGCTGTGGAGCACGAACGACAGGCACTTCGACGGGACACCGTCGTCGTCAATCGATGGCGCGGAAACGCCATCGATCTCGTCTTCGATGGGTGCCTGGCTCGCGGTATCTCGTTTCGCCATCGTCTCACTCTGTCGTGGACGTTTCGTTGAACTTCTGGTAGACGTCGAATCCGTCGACTGGAACGCCACGACCTTCGAGTTCAGCGGCTATTTCGTCGGCAGCTTCAATCTCAGCCTCGTCACAGGTAACGGCCAATCGATTGCTTCCGGTGATGTGAACAGTCTCAAGGTGGCCGTCATTCGCGACGGACGCGAGTGTTTCCACGAGCCCACTGACGTCGAGACAGACGTCACGGACTGAGCGCATCTCGCCGTCCGGTTTCGACTCGGCCTCGTCGAGTGTGACATCGTTGTGCAGGTCTCCAACGTGATAGCCATCGGTCGAATATTCGGCCCGGACGTACAGGCGTGGTTCCTGTCCGATCTTGCTGCGTGAGATGGTCTGGTTCTTCAGCGCGCGCCAACAGAGCGTGTCAAGTCGCTCGACGTCAGCCGCTTTCAGGTGGGTGTCGCTCGCACCGTGTTCGTCGACGAGACCGTGGAACGGGAAGATGCCATACTTGATTCGGTGATCGTCGAGTCCGTAGCCACCCTGTTCCTTCTCGTCCTGCGTCGCAATGACGCTCGTAAGCATGCTCGTCTCCTCGTTGGTTTCGACCGCGTTGAGCGATCGAGCGGGAGAGAACTGAACCGGCCCGGTAAACTGACTTGGGAACCGTTCCTTGACGGCCTCGTACGGTTCATCGTTGGTGTCCGCATTGAACGAGAGCGTTGCACCGAAGTAGCGAACGTCGGTCGCTTTCGCTGAGGAACTCCTTCTCGATGTCGTCGACGTCGTCGAGATCCGCGACTGTCTCGACATCATCGAATAAGTCGAGTGCCAGTGCTGCGCGGATTTCGGCACCATCCCCGGTTCGCTTGACGAAGATCGAATGGTTGTCGGCCCGAAGTTGGTCACGGAGGTAGCGCTTGAGGCGAACGTCAGTGATCGCGGCCTGTTGGGTAACGGGATCGATGCGCGGGCGATTCTCGCCCATCGGGTCTCCGTTAGGATTGCAGTCCTGTGCATCCGTGACGAGGACGATTTCTGAACGGTTCGTGACGTCGGAGTCGGCGGTGGTGTCTGTTTCGGACATGGATTTTCAGTGTCGTTTGTAACTTAGTCGTCGCACTCGCTATGCGACATCAGCGGTCTCGGCGTCGGTACTTCCCGGGTCCTGTGACTCGAACTTCTGACGGAGATTGTACGCCCGAGAATCGGCTCGTTTGCCGTACGTGATGCCGAGGGCGTAGAAGAATCGGACGTCTTGGAGAGACAGATCCCACTCACCCGGATGCACGAAGTCCTCGGTTTGTTTGTCGAGGACCTCCGGGAAGAGCGACTCGCCAGCCCAATCCGCGTCTTTCGCGTAGACGTCACTCTTCTCGGCGAGTTCCGGCCAGACCCTTACGAGTCGGTCGATAGTGACCTGCGTCGGCGGGTACTGGTCGACGACCGTCCGGTTCATCTCCCGCGTGTTCGTCTGGTGATGGCTCACCATGCCGACGAGGACCCCGAGTAGGAACGCACTCTTCCGATGCGTATTCTCGTTCAAAGACTCACGGTCTTCGATGAATGTTTCGAGTCGGTACCGTCGAACGTCGATGCGAGAGAGATCACCGTCGTCAGCGATCTCCTTTTTCGTTGGAACGTCTTTGGTCATTGTTCTGGGTGGCGTCGTCAGGTCCTCGGCCGTCGATTCGCCGGTCAGCAGTCCGGCCCGCGCCAGTGCTTCGAGCTGGGCGAACTGCGTCTTGACGTGGTTGGTCGGTAGTCGATCCTCCTCGTCGTCCCGATGCTCCTGTTCGATTCGCTCAACATAGCCATCGAGCAAGCGCTCGACGGGAACCTCTTCCCCCGTCAAGAGTGCGTAGGTGAGCCACTCGGCGAGGTCGTCAGCCATCGCACCGTCGTCGCCCGCCATTACCGGCATCGTGCCCCAGGCATAGCGGCCACTGACGATCGAGTTTACCACGTCGTCAGTCTCGGTGAGAGGCGTAATCGGTTGCCAGTTTTCGACGCGCTCGAAGCCGATCGGACCGAACGCACTCGTTTCTTGGAGAACCGTCCGGTGTGCACTCGCAATCTTCCGGGGCCAGTACAGCGAGACGTCCGGAACCTCGTGGATTACGTTGATGTCGCCGCTGTCGTTTCGCAATGAGATGACGTAGAATCGCAGGGCTTCGGCTTTCTCGGGGCCAGCCTCTTCCTCGATTGCTTGTTCGAGGAAGAACATGGGATGCTGGTCGTCGACATTGTTGAACTTCTGGAGTTGTTCGAGTGAGTAGTAGAGTTCCTCCGCGTCCTGCTCGTCCGTGTCGACGAAGTACGGAAGCGTATAGACGCCCAATCCGTTCCGGGTCGTCCGGCATGTGTCGACGAGCGACGAACCGGACTGGATCAGGAGCGCAGAGTTCAAAGAAACAGGATGTGATCGCCAGGATTGCTCCTTTTGAAGCCCATCAAACTTCTCAGCGTGTTGGACTGTAAAGAAGTCCATTGGATCATCCGTAGTACCCAACACCTCAATTTGTTTGCCGGTCACCATACATGCGCTCTTGCCACGCGAAGAGGTAGAGTCAGGCAGATTCTTGCCGGCAAGCTTTTCTTCTTTTCGTGCTTTCATCGCCGCGTTAAGAACATCTATTTCTCCCGGATAGTACCAGCCTTGTTCCTCGGCGTTCGGCTTTACTTGTACTTCGTCGGGATCTGACGGAGTTTGACCGTCGCGACAACACGCTCATCGTCGGTGTATCGCTCATTGAGTTGCCTTCCAATCTTCTCTTGAACGCTCTCATTCTGGCCGAGATCCTGTAACAATTTGATAATCCAACCATTGGTATGAGTCTGCGCAATTTGGCCAATAGCAGGCTCACGGTTGTCCCCATTGGTCCATCGATTAAGACAATCAATACAATAATCGGCCACCTTCTCTGCATCTGAGCCACTCTTCGCACCGCGACGGGTAATACTATGATCGGGAGGAACACCCCATGGATAGCGGGCAAACCCGAGTTTTCCAACAATCTCGGGCTTCAGGAAGTCCACGTCGATGTTGACGTTCTCGGAAGTTACTGTCTCGGCCGTGAGATCTACCTCGACAGTGATCAGATACCGCTTGTCCTCACCTGGATCTGACGTAGTAAATCCGTCCAGTTCACCGGGCGTGTAGTACAGTCCGAACTCTGGATCGCCACCGATCAGTTCGCCGCTAGACGCGTCGGCGAGCGCGCCGTAGAGCGTCTGAATTCGTCTCAGTGACGTTATTGGGCCATCAGGGAGGTACTGTTCGAGTTTCTCCCGGTCCAGCCCGGACATCAGGTCTCCCCCCTGCGACCCGAAGCCTGCATTGCCGTCTGTCCGGCGGGGACGACCGAGTCCTCGTCGATGTTGAGAAAACCGAATCCGAGCATATTTCGCCCGCCGATTCCCGCGTCAAGTGCGAGGTTGAGGTGGCGACGATGGTGATCATCTTGCACTTCGTACCCGAACCGCCACTTGCTCAGGATGTACGTCATCTCGACGCCCTGTGTGACGGTGACCGGAATCGCGAACGTCTTGATCAGTTCGTAGCTGTCGAAGAGTTCGTTCGAACGGTCGGTCGGCCCTGGGAGGTCATCCGGACAGAACTGACCGTGTTTCTTGTCCAGATTGTTCTCGAGTTGCGTCTTCAGCGGCTCGATTGTATGCTCCGGTTCCCAGAACGTCGGGTTTTCCTCGTCGGTCTCGATGCCGTACTCCTCACAGCGCCACGGCGGGATGCGGACTAGCACGCCGGTACCGGATACAAGCGTGCCCCGAGTTCCCGGTTCACCGACGTCCGGTGTGAGTAGGGATACGTCCGTGACCTCAAAGGGCATTTCTCCCACGTTCAACTCCCGATTTCGGTCCAAGTCGTCAGCGATCGCACCCAACATTTCCCGTTCCGGTGCGGAGACGAGCAGCGTTCGCTCGTCACCTTCCTCCATGTCCCCCGGTGGGAACGGGTTTGAGAAGCACAGTCCGACAGGCCGTCCCTTGTCGTGGCGCTCGTCGAACTTGCTGCTCTCGAGCGCGTTCCACATTCGGCCCCGTAGCTTGTGGTGGTACGTGTTATCGTATACTGTGTTCCTACGGGCGCGAAGACGAATCATCAATCTCATCGCTCGACCCTCGTGTCTGTCTTATTATTGGCCCATGTCACGAGTTTTAATCATGACCGAATGACAAAAATCTTGTCCTATTTGGCCAACTGCATGATCAGGATGTTCGTGCGTGAGTTACAGCCGTCGACAGCGGTGGATTCGGTGAGTAAGCCGTCCAAGATGTTATTGCGTGAGTTCCACGATATCGTCGGGTAGTTGAAATCGGGAAAATTTCCAAAGAAGGCATGCAGTTCACGGGTTCGAATCCCGCCACGCCCGTCCCCACCGCCCTGACTGGTCACCGGCTGGACGTGTTTGTCTGTACCTACATGAACTGTTACGCGGCTAATGGCGATTCTACTCAGGGAACTGACTGCCTGATACATCTGCAGTGCCAGCATCCATTCGGGTGCAATGGAGCAGACACGGCGCAGACTACTCAAGGGAGCACTGGTCGTCGGAGGCGCGAGCACGCTGGCAGGTCCGGCGATGGCCAAAGGCACCGGCACGGACAACCAATCAGGACACGGGGCGGACAATGCCACTGACGGTGGCCAGGAGTCGGCGATGGTGCGGGCGGCCCACTTCGCTCCGGACGCCCCGAACGTCGACATCTACGTCGACGACGAGCCGGTCCTGACGGAGGTCGCATTCAGCGCCGTATCGCCGTATCTCAGCCTCGACCCGGGCACCTACGCGATCATGATCACTGCAGCTGGCGATGCTGACACCGTGGTCTTCGACGAGGAGGTTCCCGTCGAGGCCGGGTACTACACGGCTGCTGCGATCGGCCTGCTCGAGCCCGGCGAGCAGGACGACCGGGCATTCACCGTTCAGGTCCTCGCGGACGGCCCGACGGCAGACGAGGAGACTGCCTGAGGCGTCGGCCCGCTCATCCGGGGCACATTCTTTATCCGTCCACTGGCGAGTAGCTATGGCGACAGATGGAATTCGGCATTTTCTACGAACATCAGCTCCCGCGGCCCTGGCACGAGGGCGACGAACACCAGCTCTATCAGGAGGCCCTCGAGCAGATCGAACTCGCCGATGACCTGGGCATCGACTACGTCTGGGAGGTCGAACACCACTTCCTCGAGGAGTACTCGCACTCCTCGGCCCCGGAGGTCTTTCTCGCCGCGGCGGCCGCACGAACTGAGGACATCCGCATCGGGCACGGCATCAAGCTGATGCCGCCGAACTACAATCCGCCGGCGCGGGTGGCCGAACAGATCGCGACCCTCGATCTCGTCTCGGATGGCCGCCTCGAGTGGGGGACCGGAGAGTCGGCGTCGGCGGTGGAACTCGATGGCTTCGACATTCCCCAGGAAGACAAGTACGCGATGTGGGACGAGACGGTCACGGAGACGGCGCGCATGCTCGCGACCGAGCCGTATCCGGGCCACGATGGGGAGTTCTTCGAGATGCCACCGCGGAACATCGTCCCCAAGCCGGTCCAGGACCCACACCCGCCACTGTGGATGGCCTGCTCCACACGGGATATGATCCTCGAGGCGGCCCGCAACGGTGTCGGTGCCCTCTGTTTTGCCTTCCAGAACCCAGAAGAGGCCGCAGCGTGGGTCGATGATTACTACGAGACGTTCAAGGCCGAGTGCGAGCCGATCGGCCGATCCGTGAACCCGAACATCGCCATGGTCACCGGCTTTTCCTGTCACGCAGACCGCCAGACGGCCATCGATCGCGGGGCCGAGGGCTTTGCCTTCTTCCGGTACGGCCTGGGCCACTACTACGCCTTCGGCGGTCACGAACCGGGCAAGACGGACCTGTGGGACCAGTTCCAGATGGCCGGGGCCCTCGAGTTCTTCGAGGAGGACATCGTCGAGGCCTCTGCGATCGGCACGCCGGCGGATCTCCGCGAGCACCTCCGTGGCTTCGCCGAGGCGGGTGTCGATCAGGTCATCTTACTCCAGCAGGGGGGCAACAACGAGCACGAGCACATCTGTCGCTCACTCGAGCTCTTCGCCGAGGAGGTCATGCCGGAGTTCCACGAGGACGAGGCAGCCCGGAGAGAGCGCAAGCGCGAGGAACTCGCTCCACACATCGAGGCGGCCCTGGAGCGACGTGCTGAGCTCAAGCCACTGGCGGACGAGGAGATTCCACGGGTCATTCCCCACGACCGAGATCTCTCGGAGTACGTCGACTAGGCGTTCCGGACGACCAGCACGGGAATCTCGGCTCCATCGAGGACCCGATCAGAGACGCTGCCGAGCGAGGCCTTCTCGCGGGCCGATTTGCCGTGGGTCCCGATGACGATCACGTCAATATCCGCCGACTCCGCATAGCCGAGGATCTCCCGCCAGGGGGTTCCCTTGCGGATGTCCGTCTCTGCGGCCAACCCGGCCTCGGCGGCCTGCTCGGCGATCGCGGCCGTGGCGGCTTCGCCCTCGGCCTGCAGTGTGGCCGCGAGGTCCTCCCGGGTATTGTCCATGGCGGCGGCGGTGATCCGCGAGTCGACGACGTACAGGCCGTGGATCGTTGCATCGCCCTCGGCGGCGATGCCGATGGCGTGCTCGAGTGTCTCATCGATGGCGTCGCTTCCGTCGGTTGGCACGAGGATATCGTCGTACATGGCGGGCCGTAGGACCGGTCGGTCCAAGAACCTGTTTATGGACGACACCGCTCGAGTGGGCGAGTCACCGGGCGGTCCAGCCGCCATCGGCCGCCAGGGTGGCACCGGTGATGAACCGCGCCGCATCACTGGCCAGAAACCGGACCGGCTCTGCGATCGCCGCTGGCTCGGCAAACCGATCGAGGGGCGTCTGCTCGAGGATCGACTCCCGAACGTGGTCGTGATCCTGGATGTTGGCGGTCAGCTCGGTGGTGACATAGCCTGGGGCGATGGCGTTGACCCGAACGTCCGGCGCCCAGTCGAGGGCGAGGCTCTTCGTGAGCCCGACGAGTCCGTGTTTGGACGCCACGTATGGGTGCTGTCGTGGCAGCCCGACCAGCCCGCCCACGCTTGCGACGTTGATCAGGACGCCACCACCGTCGGCGGTAAGGGCCTCGGCGGCCGTCTCGGCCACGTCGGCGGCCCCCGCGAGATTGACCGAGAGAACCTGCTCGAGCGCCTCTCGATCGATGGTCTCTGGCCTGCCGAGTGCCGTGCGTGGGTTGATCCCCGCGTTGTTGACCACGATGTCCAGTTGGCCGTATTCCTCGATGGTCTCATCGATCGCGGTTGCGATTGCCTCGTGATTGCTGACATCGGCTTCGATCGCGAGGGCCGACCCCCGTCTTCGCGGATGGCCGTCGCGACGGCCTCGATCTCCGAGCGGGTCCGGGCAGTTGGCACGACAGCAGCCCCGGCGGTTGCACATTCGGTGGCGATGGCCCGCCCGATGCCGCGACCGCCGCCAGTCACGAGGGCGACACGATCGACCAGGGAGAATGGATCAGCCATGTTCGACAACTAACCGAGTTGCCTGGGCCTTCGGTTTCGATGGTTTACTGACAGTCACTGCCGTCGGGGAATTTCGTTTCACGGTCTCGTGGGTTCGGGTTCGACCCCTATAATGGGTGCGGGCGGGCCGGTAAGCTCGGCTTGAAACAAATCAATGGAGTGGTATTAATACATTTGAGATAAAAACGATCCGGCAACTGAGGCTCCCGACACCCCGCACTTCATCACGAGTAAATGTCACGTTGACCCACAAAGTAAAAGTAGTGTCGTTGATAAGCCCAGTTAGCGATACCGTTGCACTGGAGTGTGACCGAACGTGGGGAATCATCGGCAACTGGGGTGCCGGGACCCGTCGGTACCCCGTATGCGGCACCAAACGCGAGGTAAACAGAGATGAATCTTCTCAATACTGGTCTGGAGGACGGTAATGGCGATTGACGAGGCCGCCGGTCAGGACGGCATCGGCGAAGGACCTCCGGGGGAGAACGGCCCCGTTAGTGGTTCACCGGTCCGGGTCGGCGAGTACTCCTGGGCTGACTTTATGGAGGAGTACGGCTACGAAGACCAGATTGATGCCCTCTACCCCCACGGGACGGACGCCCCCGACGACCAGCTCGGGCTGGATACCGAAGGACGGACCACGGTCCCTCGAGGCGACGACTGGGATCGGGTCGAATTCGATCCCGAATCATACAACAAGTATCATCCGGACCATCTGCAGGAGCTGCTGCGCGATTACTTCATCCCCAACGCGAAACAGCTCGTTGATCGATTTGAGCGCTATGCCGATCCATCGAAGACGCCGGTCATCAAGGATATCTACACCTGGGAGCACTACAAACACGAGTACTACTACGACGAGAACGGGAATCCACCACGAGACGGCGATGGGCAGGTCGTTCCCTTCGACAAAGAGGATGCCCTCGGCTTCGATCCCGATCATCTCCACCACCGGCTCCACTACGGCGGGGAGGCGGCGATGGAGCTCGACGATATCATCGAGCGGCGGACGGTCAACGTCAACGAGGATCTCGACGAAGACGAGTTCTTCTCGACCGACCACGGGTTCACCACAGTCACCAACCGGTACGACCTCGAGAAGGCGGTCTCGTTCGACAAGAAGACCCACTTCGTCGAGAACGAGCGCTACTGGGTGAACAAACCCTACGCGTTCGTCATCATCTTCCACTCCGAGAAGGAAAACGAGAAGAAGTACTACATGATCGAGCCGTACCGGAATTCCATCGAGACGGAACTCAGCGAGTTCCTCTCTGGAAAGCTGCGTACGTCGATCAAGTACTCGGACGACGGGATCAAAGAGACCGACGAGGAGGGTCGCCGAGAGGTCATCGAAATCGAGACGCGACGCCTCCTCAAGCGCTACGACCTGTTCGAGCAATCCGGGGCCGAGGGCAAACTCGGTATAACCGACGTCATCAGGAAGGTCTTCGAGGACGAACCCGAAGACGAGGAACAGGAACTGGATGACACCCTCGGCGAGCTCGAGGGGATCCAGGTTCGGCCCGAACCGGTACTTATCGAGGAAGATTCTGACATTCTCAACGAGTACCAGGTCGAGAAACTCATCTACCTGCTGAAGCGGAACTTCATCGGCTACGAACGGATCGACGGCATCAAACACGACATCAACGTCGAGGATATCTCCTGTAACGGGTACAACTCACCGGTCTTCGTCTATCACTCCGAGTACGAGCAGATCATCTCGAACATCTTCCACGGCGAGGAAGATCTCGACGACTTCGTCGTGAAGCTGGCCCAGCGGTCCGGCAAAGGGATCAGCAAGCGACTCCCGCAGGTCGACGCGACGCTCCCGGACGGCTCTCGTGCCCAGCTTACCCTCGGCGCCGAGGTGTCCGCCCACGGGACCAACTACACCATCCGCCAGTTCAAGGACGTCCCGTTCACCCCGATCGACCTGATCAACTGGAACACGTTCAGCCTGGACGAGATGGCATTCCTCTGGCTCGCCATCGAGAACCACAAGAGCCTGATCTTCGCCGGTGGTACGGCATCAGGGAAGACGACCAGCCTGAACGCGGTCTCCCTGTTCATCCCGAGTCCGCAAAGATCGTCTCCATCGAGGACACCCGCGAGGTCGAGTTGCCCCAGCGTAACTGGATCGCCAGCGTCACCCGACCCTCGTTCTCCGAGGACTCCACCGGGGACATCGACGAGTTCGACCTCCTCGAGGCCGCACTCCGGCAGCGACCTGACTACATCGTCATGGGTGAGATCCGTGGTGAGGAGGGGCGAACCCTCTTCCAGGTCATGTCGACGGGTCACACCACCTACACGACGTTCCACGCCGACTCCGTCGGCGAGGTCCTCAAGCGGTTCACCACCGACCCGATCAACGTCTCGAAGACGATGTTCACCGCGCTGGACCTGGTCTCGATCCAGACCCAGACGCGAGTCGCAGGGACGGAAGGTCCGCCGCAACAAGTCACTCACCGAGATCAACCACTACGACGCCGAAAACGACGAGATCAACGTCCAGGACGTCTACCAGTGGCAGGCCGAGACGGACGAGTTCCTCAAGATGGGCGACTCGAACACCCTCGAGGAGATCATGTTCGACCGCGGGTGGACCAGGAGACGCCTCGAAGAGGAGCTGTTCAAGCGGGAGGTCATCCTCGCGTACCTCATCAAGAACGGCCTGAACACGTACGCCGAGGTCGCCGCGACCGTCCAGGCGTTCATCAACGACCCGGACACCATCCTGGCGCTGATCGCCAACGAGCAACTCGAGGAGAGCCTCGAGGACCTCCGGGAGATGGAGAGCGTCCTGATCGACGTCGACCCGGAGAAAGAGGAACTCGTTCCCCGACCCGATGCGACGAAGGAGACGGAGAACCTCTCGATGGACATTCTCGAGCGTGCCGAGGAGGCCCTCTTCGAGGAGTACCGCGGCAAGGTGCCCAGCGGGCTCGCGAGCGCGCTCGGTGAGGTCGACACTGAGGAATCCACGGATGTCGACGCGAGTGACCCGGCAGAGTTCGACTTCGGCAGCGATGTCGAGGCCCAGGAGGGCGACTGGGATCTCGGTGACGACTCGACAGAGTTCGCGTTCGAGGGCGAGGGTGGGCTCGCCGAGGCTCCGGACTGGGCCAGCGAGGACGACGGGTCGACGCGCAGCTGCCCCATCTGCTGAACCCGCAGGCACCGACGAACCAGCCGCCGGACCGACCGGGACGGAATTCGAAGCTGACGCCTCAGCTGACACGGCTGCCGAGCCCAGTGCAGAACCGGATGACCCGTTCGCCGAGGCCGAGACGACCACCTCGACCAGTGCGTCTGCCGAGGCGGACGAAGGGGGCGATGACATCGAGTCTCTCTTCGGTGACATGGGGAGTACGCTCGAGGCCCTCGAGGACGGCAGACGCGGGCGAGGCCCTGAGCCGACCCAGGCAGGCGATGAGCGACGACGATCTCTTCTCGGATGACGACCTCGATGCGATGTTCGCCGAAGCAGCAGATTCCCAGCCAGATGCCAGTGGTGAGCCCGCCGTGGATGATGCCACTGAGGCGGAACCGTCTCTGGAACCGGAGGCCGAGGAAGCTGATGAGCCGGCGGATGACGACCCGTCGATCGAACTGGACGTTGACCCGGAGGCAGCCGAGGAAGTCGAGGAGGCTGGGGAGGATGATCCGTCGATCGAACTGGACGTCGACCCGGAGGCAGCCGAGGAAGACGAAGAGTCTGGGAGGACGATCCGTCGATCGAACTGGACGTCGACCCGGAGGCAGCCGAGGAAGACGAAGAGTCTGGCGAGGACGATCCGTCGATCGAACTGGACGTCGAACCGGAGGCAGCCGAGGAAGACGAAGAGTCTGGGGAGGACGATCCGTCGATCGAACTGGACGTCGACCCAGAGGCAGCCGCGGAGGAGGATGATGACGGGGACGACGAGGACGTCGCCAGCCGAATCGGCAGACGCCGAGGATGGCGACAACGCGTTCCTCGAAGCTGACTCAGAACCGCTCTTTGATGATGAGACACCCGAGTCCACCGGCTCGCTCTTCGATGATGCATCGGAGGCAGGGAGAAATCGATCTACTCCGAAGACGAGGGCGAGGACTGAGCCGATGAGCCTGAAGGTCGGAGACAGTTCGGAATCGCCGGTGGCTGAGACGAGTACTCTCGGGGATATGTTCTACCCGCTGTATGAGCGACTCTTCAGTGAGGACAGCGAGTTCGTCCGCGATCTGGAGAACAAACTTGCCCAGTCTCGCATGTCTGACCCCGTCGAAATGTATCTCGCAAGAGCGATGGGCATCGGGGTGCTCAGCGGCCTGCTCCTCTGGGCGCTTGGGCTGATTCTCGGCTGGTTGCTGTTCATGGTGATCCTCGAGATCGATACGCTCATCGGGTTCCCGGTAAGCAATGATGCCCTGCTCGCGTTCATCGAGATGATCAGAATCCCACTGATGATCATTGTCACGGGAATCATCTTCGGGGCTATCGGCTTCGGGATCGGGTTCGGGTCGCTCGTGGCCGTCCCCTACTCGCGGGCATCGGCCAGCAAGCGCGAGATCAACATGCTACTGACCGACGCGGTCTCGTTCATGTATGCCCTGTCGGTGGGTGGGCTTGACCAGCTCGAGATCCTCCGGGCGATCGCCGAGGCCGATGACACCTACGGAGAGGTCTCGAAGGAGTTCCAGAGCATTGTCCTCGAGACCCAGTATTTCGATACAGACTACAAGTCGGCCATTCGACGGCAGGCCATCGAGACGCCAAGTGATGAGCTGGCCCAGTTCCTGACGGACATGCTCTCGATCGTCAATAGCGGGGGCGACATGCAGAGCTTCCTCTCGGACAAGAAGGAAAAGCACATGCGGACGGCCAAGCAGCAACAGGAGCTCACGCTCGAGACGCTCGAGCTCTTCGGCGAGATGTACATGACCCTCTCGCTGTTCCCGCTGTTGCTGATCATCATCATGGTGATCATGCAGATGATGCCGGATTCATCGGTCTCGAACATGATGCTGTACTCGGTTGTCTATGCCCTGATCCCGATGACCGGCGTCGGGTTCATGGTGCTGGTTGCGACAGTCAAACTCGACGAGCCCGGCGACGGCTACCTCGCGAGTCCAACGAGCATCCCACTCGCCTATGAACGCGGTCAGGGTGGGCTCCTCAACCTGGGCCTAGTCGAGACCTTCACCGGTGAGCGCAGTATCTTTGACCGAATCAAGAACCGGGAGGGGACCCACGAGGCCGTCGACATCATTCGCCGGCCCCACATCTTCTTCCGGGACAACCCACTCTACACCTTGGTACTAACCGTCCCGGTCTCGCTGCTGATCATCACGCTGGCCCTGGCGCTCGGATCGGCACCGACCTCGTGGACCGGCTTGCAGCGAGCACGCGATCTGGGGGACGTTCCTGTACCTCTACATTCCGCTGTATCTGATCCTCGTCCCGCTTACTATCTTCCGGGAGTGGAACGTCCGGACCCGGAAGGCCGTGACGAGCAAGCTCTCTGAGGACCTGCGCAAGCTCTCGAGTGCGAACGACACCGGACTCACTCTCCTCGAATCCCTCAACGCTGTCGCCGAGACGACCAGCGGCAAACTGGCCCGAGAGTTCGAGATAATGTACACGAAGGTCCACTTCGGGACGAGTCTCAACCGGGCGCTGCTCGAGTTCAACAACAAGTATCACATTCCACGGCTGGCCCGAACGGTCAAGCTCATCGCGAAGGCCCAGGAGGCCTCGAACCAGATTTCGAACGTCCTTCGGACTGCAGCACAGGCGAGTGAGAACCACGACGACATCGAGCGCGACCGGCAGTCACGAACCCGCATGCAGGTCGTGATCATCATCATGACCTTCCTGACGATGCTGGCTGTCATCGCGATCCTGAAGGTCCAGTTCATCGATACGATGGCCGGGCTGGTCGATCAAGGTGGCTCCAGCGGCGGTGGAGGCGGTGGCGGAAGCGGTCTCGGTGGCCTCGGGGACATCAACACGAACATGCTGTCCCTGCTGTTCTTCCACGCGATCGTCCTCCAGGGGGTCCTGTCCGGATTCATCAGCGGCTACATGCGCTCGACAGACCTTCTGAACGGACTGAAGTACGTGATCATCCTCGCAACGATCGCGCTCATGTCCTGGATGTTGGTGGCCTGACATGCGACCTCGAGGGGACAGGAAGACGGTGTCGGTCGGCCTGTCGCGGGGCCAGACGAACATGGACTTCGCCATCGGGATCGGTATCTTCGTCATTGCCACGGCGTTTGTGTTTTCGTTCGTTCCGACGATCGTCACGCCGTTCGATACGGGGATTGGTGGCGCAGAGAACGCACAGGCCGACCGAATTGCTGGGTTGATTCTCACCGAGTATGGCGAGGACAATTATATCAACACTACCTGGTTCGATTTCAACATTACCGGTGAATCCGCTGATGATCTCATTGTGAGGTTGGGACTTCGGCAGGGTGATGGGTCCGTCGCTTTCGACCATGTGAATATCACGGTAACCCCGTTACACGAAACCGTCGCAACTGGGGCCTACACTCGTGAGGCCGGGGACGTTCATGCGGAGGGACGGCCCACGGCCAGTTCAGGACGAATAGTGACCTTCGACACTTCAGGCGTGTGTAATCCGGGAACTGCCTGCCGCCTGGTTGTCAAGGTGTGGTAATCATGCTGGAAAATTCGGATCGTGGCCAGGCCATCACCCTCGAGGGATTCATTGCCTCAATGGTCATCTTGATGTCGTTGCTGTTGGCCCTGCAGTCGGCCGTCATAACCCCCTCGACTGGGGGTGCCATTGATCGGACGGTCCAGAGCCAACTCCAGCATGAGGCAAAGGACGCGTTGCTCGTATCGGAGACTATCACAGAAGACGACAATGGAACCCTTACCAGATTCCTACTCTACTACGATGAGGACGAGGGGAAGTTCCATAACGCCAACCAGGCTTTGGGTGCTGGATACCCCGGATACAATAGCAGTGGGTTCGAGGGCAACGTCTCCATCATCGACGGTCCAAATCGCGTCAACCCGCTCGGGACTATCCTCCACGAACGATTTGACCAACAGGGCTGGAGCTACAATCTCCACCTCGTCAATGAGACCGGGTATGAGCACCGCGTGGTATATCAGGGTGAACCCACAGAAAATGCCTTTACAGCAAGTTACTTGGTAACGCTGTACGATGACAATCGACTCCTCGAGAGTGACGGCACTGAGGATCCAACACCAACAAGATTGCGTGATCTCGAGACCCCTCCAGAGCGGTCATACATTTTCCCTGATGCAGAACCAGGGGGGCCAGTATATGGCGTTGTGGAGGTGCGATTGACAGTATGGTGACCATCCCGAACGATCGCGGCCAGCTCATGCTGGTCGGTGCCGTCGCAGTCTCGATTATTCTGCTGAGTCTGGTGGTACTGTTCAATGGAATCCTCTTTGCCGAGACCGTCTCGTCGAGTCACTCCAAGGATGCAGCAACCCGCGCACTTGTTGTGGAGCACGAACTGGAGCAGGCCGCCCAGGGGATCGTTGACCGTGAGTACGACCTCTTAGCACATCCGGTCACGATAGGCCCAACGGAAACCGCGTTGGAAGACCATGCAGACCTGTACTCCCAAACGATGCTCAACAGCCGACCGGCGAAAGTCGAGTTCGAGTCTTCGAGTCTTCTCACGGCTCCCAGAGAGGTGAGGTATACGTACCACTCCCAGGAACTCTCCGTGGAACTCGTCGTGGAGGTAACCGCATGATGCACCCACGCGGAGACGGTGAACGGGGGGTTTCGGTCGCCATCACTCACGTGCTCGCGATCGGCATCACCGGCATCCTGATCACGTTTCTGATTTTCGGTGCTGGCTCGATGGTCGATGGTCAGTCCGAAGAGAGCATTTCGGGCTCGCTGACCATCGTCGGTGAGCGACTCGCCTCGGACATGACGACTCTCGAGGACCTCTCGGACAGTGCCAGTGGTGACATTACCCTCGAGACGAACTCCCCACAGAATGTCGCCGGCATTTCCTATCGGGTTGTGATGCACGAATCGTCGCCGGCGTGTGAAACTGATGAGAGCCTTCTGACTAATAGTCACGACTGTCTCGAACTGACAGCCGGGGACACGACTGTCTTCGTCCCGATCGAAGGCGTCGAACTCGATGATAGTGCATCGACGGGGAGTGACTCGATCGTCCTCGTTCACGACGGTTCGGAGGTGTCCTTTCAGTGATTTCCCGTGACGACCGAGGTGTCAGCGAACTCGTGGGCTTTACCCTCTCCTTTGGAATCATCATGGCCTCGATCGCGCTCCTCTACGGCTTTGGCTATCCTGGGATCATCGATTATCAAGAGCACGAGCAACTGAACAACGCCGAGCGCAGCTTCGACGCGATGGCCGAGAACTTCGACGATGTCGCCCCGGTATGGTGGGATTCAATCACGGTCCAGTGAGATTGCGCTCCAGCAGGGCCGGATCGAGACTGGCGGAAGCGCCTCGACCACTCTTGACATTACAATCGGTGGGTCCAATATCGCTACGCTGCCAGGGTGGTCACAACAGCCAGTCGACCTCGGTCGATTCACCTACGAGATGGAGGAGCGGACGATCACCTACGAGGGCGGGGGTGTCTTCGCCGGTGACGAGGAGGGGAGTATCTCGGTGCGGAAGCCGCGAGTAACCTGTACGGTCGACACCGCATCTCCGTCCACGGAAACGAAGGCGGTTATCACCCTGATTCGAGATGACTCCGGGCAAGATTCTTTCCAGAGCAATGACCCTGTCATGGTCACGATGGAAGAACAATCGACTTGGACCCACACCCTCCAGGCAAGCGGTGATGTCGATATCACGTTGGGTGGTGACAATTCATTCCATGGTGGCTGGGCGTCGGCTCTGGAAGATGCCGGGTTCGATGAGCAAGCAGGCACAACGTGGCGATGCGATTCACCCGACACCGTTATCATCCGAATTGTCACGGTTGAAATATCCATTCTAGCTCACCAGTCGCCCGTGAACATCACCCGGAGGCCGGCCTGGGCGGCCAGCGTCTCGAGGCGTTCGGCCCGATCGGCCACCGTGCCACCGGCCTCGAGGTAGACATCCTCACGAATTTCGCGGGCGGCCGCCATATGCTCGCCCGAGCGCTGCCGTGGCTCGTCGTTCAGGATCACCGGTCCCTCTGCCGGCCACGGTGGTCTGACATTCGATATCTGCCCCTCGAGGAGGTATTCGACAGCACTGACGAAAGCCCCGACGGACGTACTGTCACCGACCGCACCGATCGAGGTGGGGCCATCGAAGAACTTTGCGACGAACTCGCCATCCTCGTCCTCGAGATCATCCGGTGGCGGGCTGGATTCGGTACCGTCTGTGGAGGCAGGCGGTGACTCGTCTGGCGGGCTCGTTTCGACCGGCTGTGACTGGAGGACGTCGACGAGCCGATCGACGAACGCTACGGCGGTCCGACGAAATGTTTCCTCTATGGCCTCCCCGGCCCTGTCGGTCAGCGCGGTCGAAATGTCATCAACAAGTGCCTCCCGCTCCTGACTGATGCGCTGGACGGCTCGCTTGCGGTCCGAGTGCACGAGTCTGTCGGCGACCCCTGATCGCCTGCAGGCTGCGAGTATCTCCTCGTTCTCGTCGAGTGCACGGAGGGGAACTGATTCTGGCTCCGGTGCCCCAAGAACGAGCACCTGCTCTGCATCGATGTAGAGACCCTGATTGACCGACCCATCCGTCACCAGTTTGATGAGGGATGCTGTCCGGTCCTCATCGATTTCACAATCCACGGCGACGAACAGAGCTGGGACTTCGTCGATCGAGAGCACGTACTCAACCGAACTGCCACCTAGCTGGATGTCACTGGCGATGGCCGACCCTCGGACCGGCCAGCCGAGGGCCTGCAGCAGCGGCTCGACGACGGTGGTCCGAAGGTCGGCAGTGTCTGCTGGCGGGGCCGTTTCGAGCAAGATCCGGGTCCGGCTGGCGACGGTCTCCAGGTCCGGGCCTCCCATGGCAGATCACACGGAGAGGGGCGGCAAGAATTGATTGGTCTCACTCAATGATGTTCTCAGTATTGATAATAAGAAAGGAGGATTTATAGAAGCATAGACGGGTTGAACCAATATGCTTGGGCTGGTGCGGAAACTCACTCCAAATTTCATTCGGCGAAGCTATGAACTGAAGTTCAGTATCGCGTTGTTGTTTGTGGGGCTCTCCGTCGGTGGCATCACTTGGTGGGAGCAGGCGAATTACGATGGTCAATACGTGATCTTCTCGGCCCTGGCTGGCGTCTATCTCGTCGTTCTTTTCGGCGGTATCATCGCCCGGAACACCTCGCGGTCCGTCAACCGGCTTCGGGCCAAGGTCGAGCAGATGGAAGAGGGCAACCTCGATGTGGAGTTCGAGACGAACCGCGTCGACAGCGTGGGCCAGCTCTACAACGACTTCGAGAACATGCGCAACTCCCTGAAGATGCAGATTCAGGAGGCAAACGATGCGCGCCAGGAGGCCCAGCACGCCCGCCGGGAGACCGAACAGATCAACCAGCACCTCGAGGACAAGGCCGACGAGTACCAGGAGGTCATGCAGATCTGTGCGAACGGGGATCTTACCGCCCGGATGGAGCAGGTCAGCATCAACGACGCCATGAGCGGGATCGCGACGGAGTTTAACGACATGATGGGGACCATCGAGGAGACGATGGCCCACCTCAAATCCTTCGCGTCAGAGGTCGCCATCGCCTCCGAGGAGGTCACCGCCTCGAGCGAGGAGGTCCGCTCTGCGTCGGTCCAGGTGACCGAGTCTGTCCAGGAGATCGCCGACGGTGCCGAGCGCCAGAACCAGAACCTCCAGACGGTCACCCGGGAAATCAACGGCCTCTCGACGATGACCGAGGAGATTGCGGCCTCCTCGAGTGAGGTGGCATCGATCGCCGAGCGAACGGCCGATACCGGTCAGCGTGGTCGCGAAGCCGCTCAGGAGGCGATTACCGGCATGAACCAGATCGAACAGGAATCCGAGCAGGCAGTCGCCGAGTTTCAGCGACTCGAAGAGGAGATGCAACAGATCGACGAGTTGGTCGAGTTCATTACTGAAATCGCCGAGCAGACCAACATGCTCGCGCTGAACGCCAACATCGAGGCCTCCCGGTCTGACGAGTCCGGCGAGGGCTTTTCCGTGGTTGCAGGTGAGGTCAAGGACCTCGCCGCAGAGACGAAGGAGGCCGCCGAGGACATCGAAGAGCGTATCGAGCGCATCGAGGAACAGACCGACAGAACGGCCCGGGAGGTGCAGGATACCAGTGAGCGAATTGCCGAGCACACCGACGCAGTCCAGCGAACGGTCGAGGCACTCGACGAGATTGCCGAGTTCGCGAGCCAGACAAACAAGGGGGTCCAGCAGATCTCCGAGGCCAGCGAGGCCCAGGCCGATACGACCCAGGATGTTGTTACCATGGTCGACGAGGCGGCATCGATTTCCGAGTCGACGACCTCCGAGAGTGAGAACGTCGCCGCAGCGGCTCAGGAACAGACCAGTGCGCTGACCGAGGTGTCAAAAAGCGCGGAGAACCTCTCGAATCAGGCAACGCAGCTCTCCGAGGCACTGGATCGATTCGAGACGGCCGTCGACCTGGAGGGTGGGATGGAATCAGGTGTCGTCGGCGAGGACATGCCGATGATGGAACCGGACGAAGGTGAGGCACTGAGCTTCGACGAGGAGACCGTCGAGACCGCCGAGGCGATTGAGGATGGAGACGGGACGGCCGCCGAGACACCCCAAGGGGACACCATCGACGAGGAGGTGGCTGAGGAGTCTCCCTTCTCGAGTACCGTCGACGATATCGACGAGCCTATCGAGGCTGCGGCCGAGACGGAGGCGGTCAGCGACGATGACGACACGGCCGAACAGGAGGAAGAGCCCGACGTTGCGGAGTCGGACGAGGACATCGTGGCCGACGTCGAGGCAGAACTCGAGGCAGATGAGGACACCGAGCAGGAGGGAGACATCCAGGCCGTCGATGAGGATGTGGAACCCGTGGAGACCGACGAGGAGTCCGACCAGACGACCGAGGAACCGGTGGAGGAGTCCGAGGAGCCACTCGAGGCGGTCGAGGACGAGGCCGAAGACCTACTCGAGGATCTCGAGGAAATGACGGATGAGGCTGACGATGTCGAAGGGGAGCCCGCCGAGTCCGCTGCGAGCGAGGACGCCGACATCGAGACCATCGTGACCACTGAATCGGCCGACGCAGCCCACCGATCGCATCGACGAGGAGTACACACTCGATGCACTCCGAAGCGGGCCGGCAACGACTCACGACGTGCCGAATCGCTGGGATATGACGAAGGCCGAACTCATCGATGCCATCATCGAAGCCATCGAGTCCGATGACGAGCCCGCTGACGACGAGGAGGAACAGGAACCCGAGGCAGCGACGGATGAGCAGCCAAGTCCTGACGCCGAGGGGACCGACCCTGACGATTCGACGGCCGACGACATATTCAGCTTCTGACGCACACCCGGCCACCGTTGGCTGTAGCCAATCTCCTCGCGTGTTTTCACTTGTGATAATGATTGGGGAGGATTTATAGACAGTCACGACCGTTCAAACCGTATGGTAGCTCTCGTTCGGATAGTCACCCCAAAATTCATCAGAAAGAGTGTCGGACTGAAGGTCTTCCTGTCGTTGCTGATCGTCGGTGGCGCCGCTGCTGGCGGCGGCTACTATGCCGCTGGCCAGCCGACCATCGGGGGGACCTTCGTCTACGCGCTTCTCGGGGGAATCGGGGCGATGGCGCTCGTCGGGGGGCTGCTCGGCCGCAATGTCTCGAAATCTCTTGCCTCTCTCTCGGCACAGGCTGAAGATGTTGCCGCCGGCGACCTCGAGACCGAGTTCGAGAGCGGTCGCGTCGACCGGGTCGGCCAGATGGCCGAGTCCCTCGAGGACATCACCGAGGCCGTCGAGACCCACGTTCGCGTCGAGACCAAGTCCCGCCAGGAGGCCCAGACAGACCTGGACGAGGCAATTGCAGTTCGAGAGGCTATCGAGGCAAGTGCCGATACGTACGGTGAGACCCTTGAGCAGTTCGCCGCCGGTGACTTCACTACCCGGCTCGATCCAGATCCGGACAACGATAGCATGGCAGCACTCGCGGAGTCGTTCAACGCCGCCGCCGAGGATCTGGAGGCCATGACGGAGGGACTGGAGGGATTCGTCACGACCGTTCTCCAGACCTCACGGAGTGTCGGGGACTCCGGACAGTCGGCCCGTGAGACTGCCGACGAGGTCACCGAGGCCGTAGCGGAGATCGCCAGCGACGCCGAGACCCAGTCCGAGCAGATCGAGACGACTCTGGATCGGCTCGAGGCACTATCGAATGCTATCACGGAGATCTCGACGGCGAGCTCGCAGGTCGCTGAGATCGCTGCCAAGACGGCCGACGCGAGTGACCGCGGTCAGCAGGCAGCCAATGACGCAATCGAGGGCATGCGCGAGATCGAAGACGAGTCCGAACAGGCCGTCACCGAGATCGAGCGCCTCGAGGACGAGATGAACCAGATCGACGAGCTGATCGAGTTCATTACCGAGGTGGCCGAGCAGACCAACATGCTTGCGCTGAATGCCAACATCGAGGCCGCCCGGTCCGGTGGCTCGGAAGAAGGGTTCTCAGTGGTCGCTGGCGAGGTCAAGGAACTGGCCGAGGAGACGAAGTACGCCGCCGAGGACATCGAGGAGCGTCTCGAGCGAATCCAGGAGCAGACCGAACGGGCCGCAACAGAGGTCCAGAAGGCGAGTACCCGGGTCACCGACCACACCGATGCTGTCGCCGATGCAGCGGAGGCATTCGAGGAGGTCGCAGAGTACTCCGAGGAGACGAGCGAAGGTATCGAGGAGGTCGTCGAGGCCAGCGAGGCCCAGTCGGGGACCGCCGCTGAGGTCATCGATACGGTCACCGAGGTCGGCGACATCGCCGACGAGACGGTCACCGAGAGCAAGAACGTCTCCTCGGCAACCCAGGAACAATCAACCGCCCTGGCCTCGCTGACGGCAAATGCCGACGCACTCGCCGACCAGGCGGCCGACCTCTCGGGTATGCTCGAGGACTACGAGACGGACAGCGAGGAGGACATCCTCGCCGATTTCGACTCCATCGGTGGGGACGTCAGTGCCGAAACGGATGGCGAAAACGAGATTCTCGACGAGCTTCCACTCGACAGCGACCAGTAACTCAGGCTTCCTGTGAGGCTTTTCGGGCCCGCTCGTAAATCCGGAGGCGCCCCTGCGCGACGTCAAAGTCCGATCGCAGGTCCGGTGGAATCGTCTCCGTCTTCCCGATGACGAGGTACCCCTCTTTGTTCATCGACTGGGAGATGGTCTCGAGCATGGCGGCCTTGTACTCGTTGTCGATGTAGATGAAGAGGTTCCGGCAGATGACCAGATCGAACCCGGAGAGGGGATCGTCGTTGATCAGATCGTGCCGGCGAAACTCGATTTGCTCCTGGATGTCGTCCGTGATCGTAAACGTCGAGCCGTCGCGGTCGACGTACGGGCTGTAATCATCGAGATATTGAAGCTGTTCGTCGATATCGATGGTTCTCGAGCTTCGATAGATGCCTGCCCGAGCGGTCTCGAGGGCCGGTTCGCTGATGTCTGATCCCAGCACACTGACCGCATCACCGTCGATCTCCGGGTCGTCCTGGGCGAGCATGGCTACGGAGTACGGTTCCCGGCCGTCGGCACAGGCCGCACTCCAGACGTGGACCTCGTCGTTGTTGGCTGTTAGCGTCCGGAGGATCCCTCTGATGCCGTCCCAGACGTCGGGATTCCGGAAGAAGCCGGTGACATTGATACTCAGCGAGTCAAGGAGTTCGGTCTGTTCGTCTTCGTCTTCCTTGAGCAGGGTGAGATGATCCTCGTATGTACTCGTTCGCGTGCCGACGCATGCGTGAGGCGATGCGCCGGTCGAGATAGCTATCGTTGTAGTGACTCGTCGCGAAGCCGAGGTCTGACTCCACGAATGCACAGAGGGCATCGAACGAATCGTCGGTGCTCACAGCGTGGTCACTCCATCCTCGCCGTTGGCCGTCTTCACGGTGAGCTCCCCAGTGCCCGGGGTAAACTCGACAGTGCGGCCGTGATTGCCACCGACGTCTTCAGCCACCAGGGGGACACCGAGCTTCTCGAGTTCCTCCCTGGCCGCTTTGACGTTCCGATCGCCGACCCCCTCCTCGAAGCTATCGAACTCGAACATGTCGCTGCCGCCGGCGATCTTCGCCTCGACAGACGTGTAGACGGCACCCTCCTCGACCATCCGGCGGAGGAGGGTCCGGGATCGCGGTATCGGCGTACTTGCCGGGTTTGATGTCACTGTTCTTGGCGGTGTCGCCGTCCGGCAGCATGACGTGGGCGAGCCCCCCGATATCTGAGTCCGTATCGTAGAGTGCAATCGCCAGACGGGATCCAAGTCCATACGATTTCAGGGTGTCATCGCCCCGAGAGACGATGAGCTCGGAGATGCCAACCTGCTGGGTCTGTGGACGGCCGGGTTCGGTTCCGTATGTTCTCATTGGAGTTCTCCAAATTCTGCAGTCGTCGGTGCTTCCTCGACCCGGTTGATGTCGAGGTCGTTCAGGGCTCGCTCGAGGTCCGATTCATCGGGGATGGCATAGATGTCACAGTCGAACTCCCGCTCGTCGGCGATGACCTGTGTGTCGAAGATAAACGCAAAGTCCTGATCCTCGCCCAGGTCAATGATCACGGGATCGACGGCGGCGGGACCGAAGTCGTGGATGAACTCTGGAGTCGAGTGATCAATGGTCGTATCGAGGACGTTGGCCCACCCGTCGAGAAAGCCACTCGCCATGATGTTCCCGAGTTCTTTGATCGCACTGACACCCATCTCGTCGAACTCGTCTCCGGGCTCGCTGTCGACGCCGCCGGGGACCATGGCGTCGACGATTTCGTGGGCGGAGGCCTCATCGAACAGGAAGATGAGATAGCCACTGGGGGTCCCGTCGAACTCGAAGGCGACACTGACCATCATCTCGTCGGGGACAGACTCCGGGATGGACTCGAGGGCAACGAAGTTGAGCCGCCGGATATCGACGGAGGTATCGACGCCGGTCAGGGTGGTTGCGGTCTTTGCGACCTCCTTTGCACCCTGCTCGGCCATGCGGTCGAAGCCGTCCAGCTTGTCGTAATCGATGCCCTCGCTGGTTCGGAGCCGCTCCAAGAGGGCCGCCATCGTATCTCGCTCCGGAAACAGGTAGTGATTGAAGTTGATCTCGGTATCGACCGTTTCGATCGTACTCTGAAAGAGGAGGGCAAGGTCGTCTTCCTCCGGGGCTTCGTCGATATCGCCGAAGAAGGGGTCGACGGTCTCACCCTCGATGAACTCTGGGGGGACATGTCGATAACTGTCTCGAGGACGTCTGCCCAGCCGTCGACGAACCCGCTGTTCATTACCTGCCCTACCTCCGTCGCCGCACTCCGGCCCATCTCGTCGAACTCGTCGGTCTCCTCACCGAGAAGCGTCTCGACAATCTGCAGGGCACTTTCCCGTTCGAAGACGACGACAGAGTAGCCGTCGAGTCCTCCGGTGAGGCTGACCCGGACTCCGACCTTCTCGGTCCCGTCCTCGAAATCACGCCGAATCTCGCTGCCGCGCATGAAGTTGAGTTTCGTGACGCCGACCTGGGTCTGCACGTCGGTCATCTGGGTCAGCCGACCGGCCGCGAGACCGGCGCCCTCGCTGGCCATCCGGTAGAACGTCCCCAGGACGTTGACGTCGAGTTTCATGCGGGTTTCACTTCGATGCCGTTGATCATCTCAACGAACTCCTGCAGGTCGGGGAAGGCGTAAATCTCCGCATCGATATCGTAGCTGGGGACCGACAGGTCGGAATCGAAGAACAAGGCGAGATCATCGCCACCGAGCCCCGCTGTGCGAACGACAATCTCCTCGACTGGGGCATAGACCAGCTGGGGTGCCGCGATGTCGATGCCGCGGCCCATGATGTCCGCCCAGCCGTCGATGAAGCCACTCGCCATCATCGTCCCCATCTCCTCGACGGCGCTCCGTGCCATCTTCCCCGAGACGTTGTCCATATCGTCGACGACGTCCTGCAGCATGAGCGCCGTGATCTTCTTGGCACTCGATTCGGGAAACAGGATGAGAATGTGGCCGTGCGGAGGGTCAAGGAGTCGAACGCGAACACCCACGCGCTTGCCCCCGTCGAGCTGGCTCTTGAGGTCCTCGACGTCGATGAAGTTCGTCTTCATGACCTCCATCTTCGCCTCCTTTCCGGTCAGCTTCCCCATGTTCTCGGCGACGCCGTTGGTTCCGACGTTTGCCATCTTGTTGATGAAACTCAGCTTCCGTATGTCGACTTTCAGAGTCATTGTGGATTCCGTTGGTGGTGTGGTTTGTTCACGTTCATAGTGACGTCACATCGATTATGTTGACTACCTCCCCTCGACCTCGGACCGTCGCCCCGCTGAGACCGGGTACGTTTCCGAGGAACCCCTCAAACGGCTTAACAACTACCTCTTGCTGGCTCCCGACGTGGTCACAGTGGATCGCAACTGGTCGCACGTCATCGCGGATCCGCACCAGCATTCCGGATCCGTTCACCGGGAGGCCACCGGTCTCGAGCTCGGTGGTCAGATTGACCACCGGAACCCGCTGGCCGTTTTCAATGAGGACCGACCGGCCGTCGATCGTCTCAAGACTGGCAGCGTCGCCAATGTCCTGAACGGCCTTCGTCGGCAGCCCGAACTCCTGGTCGCCGGACTCGACGAACAGCACCTCGTCGATGGCGACCGTGACGGGAACCTGCATCGTGATCGTCGTCCCCTCGCCAAGCTCGCTGTCGACCGTGATCGTGCCGTCGAAGTCCTCGATGGTCTGTTTGACCACGTCCATCCCGACCCCACGACCGCTGACGTCGGTCACCTCCTCGGTGGTGGACAGCCCGGGATGGAACATGAGGTCGTAGGCCTCGTCATCGGACAGCTCCTCGGCCTCGTCTTCAGTAAGGACCCCTTCATCGACGGCGGCCTGGGTGATCCCTGCTGGATCGATCCCGCCCCATCGTCCTCGATTTCGATCGTTACCCGACCTCGGGCGCGGTCGGCGCGCAGTTCTACTGTGCCTTCGGCCGGTTTGCCGGCCTCCTCGCGGACCTCTGGTGTCTCGATCCCGTGATCGACGGCGTTTCTGACCAGGTGGATTAGCGGATCGCCGATGCGGTCGATGATACTCCGGTCGAGTTCGACATCCTCGCCAGTCAGCTCGAATGAGACCTGCTTGTCCTGGTCCCGGGCGATGTCCCGGACAACCCGGGGGAGCCGGCTGACGACGGTCTCGAGTGGCACCAGCCGGATGTCCATCACTTCGGTCTGCAGTTCGGACGTGATGTCCTCGAGATCGTCCAGCTCACGGCCGATCGTCTGGAGATCTTCACCGGAGTCGATGGCGTGTCGGAGTCGGACACGACTGGTGACCATCCCCTCGACCAGTGTCAGCAGGGAGTCAATCTGGTCGACATCGACCCGGATCGACTGGGTTCTCCTCGCCCGTCATCATCGAGATGCGAGTCGTCGTCTTCCGGAACCTGCAGCGAATCCGGGATCGGCATCTCCGGTTGATCCAGGACGATCCGTTCGGGCTCGTCCCCGCTCGTGTCGACGGCGTCGGCGCCGAAGTCCTCCGCATCGCTCGATCCCGTCTCGAAGTCGGCGTCGGCCGCCTCGAATGCCGAGGACTCCTCGACCTCGATCTCTTCGAACACGTCGCCGAATTCGTCGTCGAGATCGATGTCCTCGTCTTCGTCCATCGAGTCGTCGAACTCCATGTCATCGAGGCCCTCGTCATCGAAGCCCTCGACTTCCATCTCGTCCATGCCTGAGGTGAAGTCGTCCTCGAAGGACTCATCAGCCGCCTCGAAGGATTCCTCGGTTGCCTCCGCTTCGAAGTCGGCCCCTGCATCGAAGTCCTCGGCGTCTCGCCTCGAAGGCGTCAGCGTCGGCCTCGATGTCGTCGGCAGCGAAGTCTTCCTCCGCCGCGTCATCCAGTGGTTCGGCCGGCTCGCCCTCGAGATCGGCGGTGACCGCGTCGACCAGGGTTTCGACCAGGTCTGCCTTGGTCATGTCCCAGCGACCGCCGATCTCGAACTTCTCGGCCGGGCCGGACTGCAGCTCGTCGAGTGTGAATCGATCGTCGACCGCCGCGACGGCATCCTCGGTCGATTCCTCGGCGACAATGGTCTCGAGGTCTCGCTCCTCGACCGGTTCCTCGGCCGGCTCCGGTTCCTCGAGTGTCCCAGCGATCGCTTCAACGACGGCGTCCACCAGCTCACTCTTCGAGCGGTCCCACCGATTCTCGATATCGTACTCGTCGGCCGGACCTCGCTGGAGGTCGTCGAGGGTGTACCGCTCGTCGATGAGACTTGTTGCATCGGCGGTCGATTCCTCGGCGACGATCGTCTCGAGATCGCGCTCGTCTACCGCTTCGGTTTCTGCTGGCTCGGCTGGCTCTTCTGGTTCGGCCAGGCTATCTGCAACTGAATCAACGACGGCTTCGACAAGTTCGCTCTTGTTGAGATCCCATCGCCCGCTGATCTCGTAGTCGTCCGCTGGACCCGATTGCAGCTCATTGAGGGTATACTGGTTGTCGATGATCGTCGTCGCCTCGGCAGGCTCTTCTTCGGCGACGATGGTCTCGATATCCCGATCGTCGACCTCTGGTTCCTCGGGTTCAGCCTCGACCTCTGGCTCCTCGGGTTCGGCCTCGACCTCTGGCTCCTCGGGTTCGGCCTCGACCTCTGGCTCCTCGGGTTCGGCCTCGACCTCTGGTTCCTCGGGTTCGGCCTCGACCTCTGGTTCCTCGGGTTCGGCTTCGACCTCTGGTTCCTCGGCTTCGGCTTCGACCTCTGGCTCCTCGGCCTCGGCTTCGACCTCTGGCTCCTCGGCCTCGGCTTCGACTTCCGGCTCTTCGGCTTCGACTTCTGGCTCTTCGGCCTCGACCTCTGGCACCTCGGCCTCGGCTTCGACTTCCGGCTCTTCGGCTTCGGCCTCGACCTCTGGCACCTCGGCTTCGGCCTCGACCTCTGGCACCTCGGCTTCGGCTTCGACCTCTGGCTCTTCGGCTTCGGCCTCGACCTCTGGCTCCTCGGCATCGGCTTCGACTTCCGGCTCTTCGGGCGCAGTGTCTGCCCGCTCTTCGACAGGCTGGGGTTCTGCCTCGAGGAAGGTATCGTCCTCCAGATCGACGTCGTCGCCGAGCAGTTCCTCCATCGACACCTCTTCTTCGTCGCTGAATTCCTCGAACTCGAGTTCGTCGATTTCGGTCTGGAGTTCGTCGAAACCGACCATTTCGACCTCGTCCTGAAGCTCGTTGAAGACCGAGGATGCGTCACCGACGACCTCATCGTCACTGGCGGAGGCAGCTTCGGCTGAGTCTGTCGTTTCCGGTTCAGTCGGTTCTGGTTCTTCCTCCTCGATGAGATCGTCGAACGACCCCGCCTCACCCATCCCGTCAAACTCACTCAGCTCGTCGTCATCGAAGTCGTCGGCCAGATCGTCGATGTCATCGAGTTCGTTGAACTCGTTCAGGAGATCGTCGACCTCCATCTCGTTGGCCTCTTCCGAGGAAATCTCGGGATTCGTGAATTCGTCGAATGGATCGTCCAGTGCTGGCTCGGGGAACTCTCCCGTTACCTCAACGATCTTGAAGTCGGCCACCTCGTCGACGGGATCGAGGGCCGAGGAAATCGCCGCCTCACCGACTGGGGTTCCGAAAATCGCATCGAAGGCCCCCTTGTATTCTTCGTTCTCGATCGCCTCACGTGAGGGGTCTGTCCCGATTAGATCGAATGCGTCGATCAGCGCATCGACGACTAGAATGCCGTTGTCGATATCCGCTGCCTCGTTGATCGCCAACCGGACGAGGTAGGCGTTGTGATCGTCCGCTGTGGGTGGCTCGAACCGTGCGAGAATCGCATCGATCTCTTCGTCGGTCGGCTCCTCGATATCTGCCGGGCCGGAGTCGCCCCCGAGATTCGACCGAAGCGCTTCGATGGTATCCGACGGATCCGTCGAGACGTCACCGTCCTGGCCGAACTCGGTGATCATCTCCTCGAGGGCGTCGACACCGTCGAAAATGGCGTCCATCACCTCACCGGACACCTCGGCATCCCCGGCTTTTACCCCGTCGAGCAGGTCTTCGATAGCGTGGGCGAGATCACTGGCCCGAGTGAGCCCCATGGCCCCGCAGTTGCCCTTGAGGGTGTGGGCTGTCCGGAATATCTCGTCCATCGCCTCGTCGTCATCGGGTGACTGCTCAAGGTCGAGGAGCGCGTTGTTGAGCGTCGTGATCTGCTCTTCTCCTTCCTGGACAAAATCTGCTGCTGGGTCGCTCATTGTATCTCACCAATCCTGAACGCATCGAGGATGGAATCGACGATGGACTGGCTCGAGACAACATCGTCGACGCATCCCGTTTCAATCGCCGCCCGGGGGATGCCAAAGATCGGACAGGACGCCTCGTCCTGTGCGATCGTCCTGCCCCCGGCCTGCTTGATGGCCGTAATTCCGCTGGCCCCGTCTTTGCCCATTCCCGTAAGGACAACGCCACAGAGTGGATCCTCGACAACCGAGGCTGCTGTCTCCATCGTGACGTCGATGGCTGGTTTCACCCCGTGTATGGGATCGTCCTCAGACAGTTCAACGCGAAGAAAGCCGCCGAAGTTGGCGGTAATCTCGAGATGAAAGTCACCGGGCGCGACCAGAGCCTCTCCAGCCCGATCCGGTCGCCGTCACGAGCCTCGCGGACGTGGTACTCGCTGATTGCATCCAGCCGTTCTGCAAACCGTTCCGTAAAGGCCGCCGGCATGTGCTGGACGACGACCACTTTCGCTCCGAGATCCGCCGGAAACTGTTCGAAAATCTGCTCGAGGATCGTTGGGCCCCCGGTCGAGGCCCCGATGATCACCGTCGGATCGTCGACGTAGGCATCGGTAGCGATCGATGGCGGTGCCAGTTCGCCGCTTCCCCCACCGCCGCTTGCGGTCACCGTCTCCGCCGATCCGGATCGGTCTCCGATGGAGTTGGCCGTCGAGCTGGTATACGCCACGGCCAGCGACGACACGTCCGCGCTCGCGAGTCGATCCACCTTCTCGACGACGTCGTCCGCGAGGTGTGCGATGTTTCGCGTGCCCGTCCCATCGGGCTTTTTCAGATAGTCGACGGCTCCGCGCCGGAGTGCTGCAAGTGTCGCCTCTGCCCCACGGGGTGTGTAGGCGCTCAGCATCAGAACTGGGCGTCGGATTCGTTTCCATGACGGCGTCGACAGCCTCGAGGCCACTCATTCCGGGCATTTCGCGTCCATCGTGATCACGTCGGGCTCGATGCTATCGAGGAGTTCAATGGCCTCAGCACCGCTCGTCGCGGTGGTCACGTCATAGCCTGCGTCCGTGAGTGCATCACCGACGACGGATCTGATGAACCTCGAGTCGTCGACGACCAGTACGTCCGTCATGCAGCGACGACGTCTTGTAGTGCTTTGGTGACGTTTTCCTCTTCGAACGGCTTTGTCACGTAGCCGTCCGCGCCGGCCTTCACTGCGAGCTTCATCTTTTCTCGTTGCCCGACACTCGTACACATAATCACGCGAGCGGTCGGGTCGAGTTTCTTGATGGCCGCCGTGGCCTTGATCCGTTACACTTCGGCATCACGATGTCCATCATCACGATGTCGGGATCGTGCTCTTTGTACAACTGGACGGCTTCAGCTCCGTTCGACGCTTCGGCCAGGATGCGGTAATCGTCTTCGAGTATCTGACGAAGGAGATTCCGCATAAAATGGGAGTCGTCTACGATGAGCACCCCTTGGGACATTCAGTAGTACACCAACGTCAGGTAGTGATACCGATACCATAAATGCTATCTCTCGATTATCAGTCGTGATAAACAATAAAATCGCGAGCCTTGACGACGGTAAGGCCTAATTCTTTCAGGCCCACTGTCCGGATGCCCGCAACATCCCGTCGATGTCGATCATGGCGGTCATTTCCACGACGATCTTCTCGTCAATCTCCTCCTCTTCGTCCTCGAGGTCGTCGTCTTCCTCCAGCACGAACTCCTGGCCGTCCTGATCGTCATCGTCGGGCCGGAACCGCTTGCTGAGTGATCGATCTCGGCTGCCAACCCCGCGGCGTCCTGGCGCTGTCGAGTCGAGTGGCGATTCGATCCCGAGTGACCCCGATGAGACGTCCGTATCCACGCTGACGGTCCGTTCCTGTTCGACAATTCCGACCACGAGTGGATGATCAAGGGCGCCGCCGGCAATGTCTCGGTCCTCGATGTCCTCCTCGAAGCGGACGTTGTCTTCGGGGACCGAGATAACCCCAATCACCTCGTCGACGATCGTGGCAGCCTGCTGTTGATCTGATGGCCGGTCGAACACCACCAGACGGGGCTTTTCCGAGTGTGTTTCCTCCGCAGGGAAGTGGATGCGCGGATCGATGACGGCGGTGATCTCCCCGCGGATGTCGATGACGCCCTCGACGGCATCGGGAGTCCGTGGGATCTTGGTAATCGACTCGGGTGGATCCGTGGATCGTCCGCACCTCGTTGACCGGAATCGCCAGGCGGAGTTCACCGATCGCCACGAAGACAAACCACTCCCGCTCAATCTCTTCTTCGTCTCCCTCCCCGGATCGGTCAGGTTCGTCCCTGTCGAGTCCGAGAAGTTCCTTGGAGAGGTCCGATGACATTGTCCTTGCCGTGGTATCTAAGTCCAACGATAAAAACATTCACCACGACGCCGGGATGGTGTGTCGGCAGGACCGAACTGTCTGTGGAAGTACGAAAAAGGCTTTTTGAGGCACTCGTGCTACGGTTTCCGGGGTAAGACCATGACTATAGACACACTGCACGATAAGTTCGTCTTCGAGCTCGAGGAGATGTACTACGTCGAGAATCGGCTGCTGGAGGTTCTCGAGACAATGGCCGCAGACGTGAGTTCAGATGAACTTCAGGAAGGCCTCGAGTCCCACTGGGAGCAGACAAAAACCCAGATCGATCGCCTTGAGGAGGTCTTCGAGCTGATCGACGAACCGGTCGAGGAGCGACCAAGCCCCGCCTTCGACGCGATGATCGATGAACGGGAGACGTTCTTCGAGGAGGCCGCCGATGGGGACATGCACGACATCCACGACCTCGGGGCGGCCCTGAAGACCGAGCACTTCGAGACGGCTGGGTACGAGGACCTGATTCTGTTGGCTCGAAAACTCGACCTGGACCACGGGGTCCGGGAACGACTCGACGAGAACAAGTACGAAGAGCAGACGACGAAGGAGGAACTTACCGCTATGGCCGAGGATTCACCAGTCAGGGAGATCTTCGCCAGGCTCGCTGGGTGAGTCGGGCAGGATCGATCAGGACTCAATTTTCTCGACGATCTCCCGGGCCTGTTCCTCCGCTTTGTCCTGACCAACGGATTTCTTGATCAGGACGGTGACAATCGACCAGTCATCCTCGCCGTCACGCCGGCCGGTCCGGACCTCACTTCCATCTGAGACCGACTGCGCCGCGTCGGCCGCCCAGGTCAGGTGTCCTGATCTCGGCAAACTGGGAAGGATCACGGAACCGGACGTGAATGTAGTCGTCTTCCGTCGTCGATTTGTCTCCACTGACGGTGTCGGAGCCATGACTCTCGAGTAGAGCTGGGACCGGTTTACAGACCAGCCTGCGACTGCCGGCTAGGGGAATCCGGGCGGTGGGCCGTTCTGGTCGTCGTCTGAATCGATGTCGACATCCAGGCCCAGATCCCGCCGCCGGTCTCGCAACCGACGGATTCGAATGTACAGTGCCGCGATTCCGAGCCCGCCAATGGACCCGATAAGGAGGATGAACCCGACGAAGAGCCAGACATCCCGGGGAGGAAGTACCTGATGTGGATCGGTCGCTCGACGGCAACTCCCACGTAAGCCGCTCGCGGTTTTCAACCATCGTTCGATCGTAGTCGCCGGGGCTGACGTCACCGAAGAAGAAGCTGGTCGTCCGAACGTCGGCTGGCAGCGTCACCTCGTGATCGGCCTCCATGAAGATCGGCAAATCGAACGATCGCACCCCAGCCTCACCAGAGAACGCGAGCGTCCCGTTGCCATCTGGAACGGTGATATCGGTACTGGATCGACTCTGCTCGACATCTAGCTTCGACCCGGTCAGCTCGCTGCCGTTTGGATACCAGTACCGAACGCTGTGGACATCGATCGACTCCTCGCGGTAGAAACTCGACTGGTAGAGTGACAGGGAGTCCGTCTCCTCGAGATCATAGACGGCCCGGAACTGGCCCCCACTGAGATAGCCCGCACCGGTGATGTCGATGGCCACGCTCGCATTCCGTTCACGGAGATCGCTGTAGTTCTGCTCCCGGTCGAGTTCCTCGTCGGAGATCCCCCCAAAGATCGCCGAACAGCCTGCGAAGGTAACCACACAGGCGACTGCGAGGACCGCCAGCAGGAGCCGCCGGTTCATGTCGGCATCTGGGTGGAGGGTCCCCTTGAGTCTTTCAGGGTGATACACACAGGAGTTCGGCCTGGAGGTACGTGCCGATGTTCGCGAGCAGGCCCGGTGGATCGGTGCCCTCCCGGCAGAGATGCCGCGCTCGAGCAGTCCCAGTCGCTCGACGGTCACGTAATCGTCGCTGTGTCCGGCCCGGTTCAGCGTGGCCCGGACCTCCGATCGCGTTACGGAGTTGACGTTGACGCGGCCGGTCCCCCGTCGCCAGTCGTGGAGTCGATCGAGTTCGCGGTCGGCCAGGGCGCCCCGGGTGGCTCGGCCGTCCTCGGTGTCTGTCACCTCGAACCAGAGGGACAGATGCTGGACGAGCCCGAATCGCTGGCGGAGCTGCGCGGGTGATCCCTGGCCGAGGCCGATGGCGTCGGCGGGAATCCTGACGGGCGTCCCCGCATCCAGCACGAAGCCCTCGTCATCCCATGACTCGAGCGTCCCTCTGGCGATGTCGCCAACCGCGTGCTGGTGGACGATCTCGCCCCAGTCCTCTCGAGGGAGATTCCGGGCCGCGACCGCATCGTCGCCCTGGACAGTCACCGACGGAAACTCGTCTGCCCTGATACCGATCTCGGACTCCACGTCGAGATCGCCGATCGCGTCGTCGACCAGCGATCGCAGACCGGTCAGCACGCGCTCGCGTGACTCCCCTTCGACGTAGCACTTGCTCGCGAGAACGACCATCAGGCGTCGAGATTGAGCTCGGCGGCGAGGGCCCCCACTCGCTCGTCCATCGACTGGATCAATCGCTCGTTCTCCATGGCATCGAGCGGGGAGCCACACTCGGGACACTCGAAGCCGAAGTCCATGGCCTCGCCGAACTCGAAGCGGATGGAACAGATCTCACAGAGGTAGAACTCGTGGGTGCGCTCGTACTCGCGGCGATCCTCGAGGGCCTCGTGCAGTCGATACATCTCCTCTTCGAGGTTGTCCGGAATATTGTCGTACTGGAACGTCCAGAGGTACGTGAGCCAGCCGGAGTCCTCGTCGCGCAGCCGCCGGTAGGTCGCGAGATCGTTCTCGTAGAGGATGAACAGGGCCCGACGGACGTCGTTGAGCTCGAGCGAGAGCTCCTCGGCGAGTTCCTCGTCGGTCACCTCGCCGTCCGGGGGTGCCGCGGCGACCGGCATCCCCTTCGGCCCGACGAGCTCGTGGAGGTACTTCTGGATGACGGGATCTTCGAGGAGGTCCTCAAACGCCATTGGGAACGGTAGACCAATGCGCCCATTAAGTCTTTTGAGCCAACCCGACGGCTCACTCGACCGGCTCGAGCCGCTTGCCCTCCGCCTGGGGATCACCCGGCGTTCGCCGCCCTCCCAGGTCCGCTCGAATTCGCGACCCTCGAACAGGCGATCGAGAAACACCCCGAGGGCGGCGACTTCCGAGTGGGGCTGGTTCGTGACAGCGACGTTCCAGTCGGCGGCCTCGTAGACGTCAAACGAGACCTTTCCGGCCCCGACGACGACCAGAAGGGGGGCAGTCGTGTGGGCATCCCGCACGGCCGACATGATCGACTCGACCGGCTCGCCGTACATCGTGAGGTGGACGGCCACGCCGTCCCAGTCCGTGAGGACCGAGCGGGGCTGTTCGGTGACCGCCGCCTCGAACGGCCCACCGAAGCGGGCGGTCACGTCCTCGATGGTCTCGATGGCCCCTGCGGCCGCATCGGTGACGAGCACACGATCGGCCCCAAGCGCCCGGGCTGTCAGGCCGACGTGTGTCGTCATGCGCTCGTCCCGGCCGGGCCGGTGCCCGAGCCGCAGGACGGTGACCGGCGGCGTCTTGTCCATATACCGGCATCGACGCCCGTCTTTAGGGGGGTTTCGCTTCGGGAGCGGTACCGATTTGTCCGCCCTGCACCAAGATCACCCGTGCAGGTGGTCGGCTACGATACCGGGGCCGCCGACGGCGAGCCGGCACTTCAGCTCGCCAGCGAGGGAACGGTCACCCGGCAGGTGCTGGTCCCCGGCGAGGAGATAGCGCTGGGCCTCGGTGAGCGCCACTGTGCAGGGCGGGTCGACGGCGAGCGCCACGAGCCATGCGATCGGCCGAGGGCCCCCTACTGTGATCGCCACGCGGAGACCTGGGTCTGTGCCCGCTGTACCGGGTCCTGCCTGAAACCGGAGATGGACTGCCACGAGCCCCATGCCGTCTCATCTGGCGCTGTTTGCCCCGGATACGGTGAAAGTCGGTGTCACCAGAACATGGCGATTACAGATCCGGTTGCGAGAGCAGGGGGCCGACCGGGGAGCGAAAATCCGTGAGGTTCCCGATGGCCGTCTGGCCCGGGAGATCGAGGCTGGCCTGACCAGCCAGTTTCCCGACCGGGTCGATATTCGGACTGAAAGTCGAGGGGCTGGGTCGGGCAGTCGACACCGAGACGTGGGAGACGACTCTCGAGTCCTTCGAGGTCCTCGAGCGGGTCGACCCCACCTATGGCCTGCACCTCGATCGCCAGCCGGTATTCGAGACGATCGCGACGGGAACGGTGGCGGGCGTGAAGGGCGGCTTCGTGCTCCTCACGGGTCCACCCACTCGGTCGTCGATATGCGTGACCTCGTCGGCCACGAGGTCAATCCGGACCGTGAGCCACCGGCGCGCCAGTCCTCCCTCGGGGCGTTCGATCGGTCGCCGTAGTGGGCAACCCTTTTCCGGGTCCCTTTCGAATCTCGAGGCATGCCAGAGGAAGCAGACAACGGTGGGGATGGCGACGAGGAACAGTCCTTCCGCGAGCGGGTCGAGGAGATCCGCGAACAGCGAGGCGAGGAAGGCGAATCGGAGCGACCGGAGGACCCATTTGGCGGCATGGGTGGCGGCCCCGGCATGGGCGGTGGAGGTACTCCATTCGCCCAGATGATGGGTGGCATGATGGGCGGTGGTCCCGGTGGTGGTCGCGGCGGCGACTCGGCGGCGCGTTGCCCGGGAGCTGAGCCAGCTACGAGAGGAGGTTGCGGAGGCCACGGACGCCCTCGACCGGATCGCCGACGCCCTCGAGGACGACTAGTTTTCACGGGGCCAGTACTCGGACAGGAGAGCGCCGATCCGCTCCGAGAATGCCCAGTGTTCGACCGAATAGCGGGCCAGCCGAACGCTGATGACGGCGAGGGCAACTCCGGCGATGACGTCCGTGGCCCAGTGAATCGCGAGGTACATCGTCGAGACCGAGACGCTGATGGCCAGGAAGATCGCGATCGGCACCCAGCGCGGGTAGAACTCGCGGGTCCTGACTGCAAAGAGGGCCACCGTCGTGGCGAGTGACGCGTGTAGCGAGGGGAAGACGTTGGTGTTGCGGTTGACCTCGCTGGTCAGGTACTGGTACGTGGGATAGGAGTCATACAGCATCGTCGCCTCGACGAGGTCGATGTAGTAGTTCTCGGCCGAAGGCGATGAAGAACACGTAGCAGACGAGCCCGATGGCGTAGTCGATCGTGTAGGCCGTCAGCAGCTCCCGGAGGGGGCGCGTATTCGAGAGGGTGAAGTATGCGATGACGGGAAAGACGAGAACGAATGTGTAGCCATAGATGTAGATGAACGAGAAGAACAAGTTGAACTCGGACGAGGCGACGGCCTGGAACAGCAGGACGAAATCCCCCTCGAGCTGGATGATCGTCTCCGTGATGTGATGGCCCACTGCCTTCTCGAGTTCCGGGGCCTGCTGGCGGAACTGCCGGTTCACGAGCAGCACGAACCCGAGGACGAGTCCGACTGGCCCTGCCGCCCGTATCCGGTCGGGCCACTCCTCGAGTGTGGCCCGGAGGCGATATCGCCCGACGATGCCGAGGACGCCGATGACGATCATCGTCCCCACGACGATGGCGACTTGGATGAGCAGGTCGGCCAGCATCGCTACCGGGTCTGGAGGCGGTCATCGACGTAGTCATAGCCGGCACTCTTGACAGCCTGTTTCGCGGCATCCACGTCGAGGTCGCCTTCCTCCCCGAAGAACGGCACTGTTGGATCCCCATCGTCCCACGCCAGCCGGTCCGGCACCCATTCTTCGGTGAGTGGCAGAGCTGCCGGGGTCGCATGCCCCTCGAAAATCTGCTCGGCGATTGCCCCCTTGTCGAGCAATCTGGCGACGATTGACCGGAAGTACGGATCGGTGAACGGCCGCCGCTGGGTGTTGAAGCCGACGATGTATGCCGTCTGAATCGGGCTATCGACGCGCTTGAGGGCAGGATTCTCGATTGGCTCGAGGAGGTTGATGGCGTACGATCCCAGCCGGGACACGGTGACGTCGGCCACGCCGTTGCGGACCTGGCCGATCGCCGTCGCGCTGCTCGGGGCGATGCTGATTTCGATGTCCGTGGCGACCGGCGACGGCAGGTCGACGCCGTCTCTGGTCGTGAAGTGGTTGTCGAAGCGTGTCAACGCGAGCGACTCCCGAACGCTGTTCTCATTGAACTTGTAGGGGCCACTGCCCACGGCGGGGACGTTGTCGAGTGTGAGCAGGCTATGCCGGCCCTGCCGGAAGGCCCGGGCCATCGCCCCCTCCTCCTGCTGGTCGATGGTATTGACGTGCTCTCGAATCCGCTGTTGCCAGATGTGGGCCGGTAGGATCGGGACCGTGAGTGTCGGCTCGAACACGTCGGGATCGATGCCAGTCTCCAGGGCGATCGTCTCCTCGTCGAGTACCTCGATGGCATCGATCATGTCGACCTCACGCCGGTATCGGGGAGCTGGAGACGGAACCTCGGTCCGTCCGAGACTCGTATCCTGCAGGAACCGGTAGGTAAACGCCACGTCATCGGCGGTCAGGGTGTGGCCGTCGTGGAAGGTGAGATCCGAGTGAAGCTGGAGCGTGACCCTTCCGTCCTCCCACTCCCAGGAGCTGGCCAGCCAGGGCCTGACCTCGCCGTCGTCGACCATGACCAGTGAGTCGTAGACGAGATCGATGATCATCCCGCGGTCGCGGTAGGTCGCCGTCAGTGGATTCAGGTTCTGCGTCGGGCCGGAGTTGGTCAGGACGCCGTTCAGGGTATCGCTCGAACCGGTTTGATCAAGCCCGAGATACCCGATGCGGCTCGCCAGATGGGGCCCCGACCAGCCGGCGAAGCGGTCAGTTCGGGTCAGGCGAACCTCTGTCGGCAGACTGATTGGCACGAACGGTTGCTCCTGGGCAAAGGCGACCAGTACATCCTCGACGGCCTGTTGCCGGGCTGCCGGACCGACCCGTCGCTGTCGCTCGAGCAATTGATCGAATGTTCGGTTTGCAAAGCCAAACGGATTCTGCTCACCGGCTTCCTTCGCATACGAGGAGTGCAGCATCTCATAGAGCACATCGGGCTCGTGAATATCGTGGACTTCGCCGACGAAGATGTCGAAATCGTTTGTCAGCAGGATTGATGACCGATACTGGGAGCGTCGGCGCATGTCGATCGAGACGGTGGCCCCGAGGGCCTCGAGGTTCTCTCGAAGCGCACGGGCGATCTGGACCCCCTCCCGATCGCCGTCCGCCGGCAGGGTCGTGATCGAGAGCATCATCCGATCGTCGGTGAGGCCGTTGAGGGAACTGGCGACCTCCTCGACGCAGCCGCTCGAGGCACCGGTAACACCGGCGGCTGTTGCGGCGAGGACCGCCCGGCGGCTCATGCCGTCGGTTGCGGTCTGGAGGGCCCCCGTCATTGGGTGTATCTGTCTCAACACTGCATGAATATAACAATATTGTGGACTCCGGATCCGCTCGAGTGACTACATTTACCGTGGGAACGGCCGCCGCGTGACCACAATTCACATATCGCGTCCGGTCGGCAGGTAGGCCGTGGCGTCGATTTCACGGGAGCGGATCGAGCGACTCGAGGCTCTCGCGCGAGCCGCCGCTATCGAGGGCGATGACGACCGCGCACAGCCTACGTTCGCCTCGCCCGCCGGATTGCCGAGCGAAACCGAATTCAGCTGCCACGAACGTTCCGTCGATTCACCTGTGATCGCTGCGATCGCTACCTCCGGCCGGGTCGCACTGCCCGGGTTCGCCTCCAGGGCGATCACGTGGTGGTGACCTGTACCTGCGGGGCCCAGTCCCGGTATCCGACCGAGGACGAGTCGGGAGATTGAAACGCGCCCGGGTCCGATGCAGGGCTATGGACTGACGACGACCTCGCTTCGGCCGTTCACGACCTCGACGTGACCGTCTGGGTCGGCAAGAACGGAATCGAATCGGTCGCCGAGGAGTGTGCCGCCCAGCTCGAGTCGAACGACGTTGTCAAGGTCAAGTTCCTCGACGCGGCCCGCTCTGACTCGGTCGAGCAGCTCGCGGTGGAACTGGCCGAGAGAGCGAACGGGTCGGTCTATGATACCAGGGGACACACGGCCGTTCTTCGGAGTGACTGATGCTCGCCTTTGCAGCCCTCGAGTCGCTGCTGAGTGACCTCATCGGTGATGCCGCCATTGCAGCGACGGTGACTTCGGTCATCGTCGTCGTGGCGACTTTCATCGTCCTTGTGGTGCTGGGTCGACTCCTCATTCAGCGACTCGTCCGGCGGGCCCTCGACCGCCGGAATCTGGATCGCCACGCCCAGAAACCGCTGTTGCTCCTGACGCGACTCACGATCCTGATCGTCGCCGTCGGTGGCGCATTCGCTGCCGCGGGGGTGAGTTCGATCCTGCTCTCGCTGGCCGGGGTGGCCGCGGCCCTCACACTGGCGGTCGGCTTCGCGATGCAGAACGTCATCGCGAACCTGGTGGCCGGGATCTTCATCTACGCCGACGAGCCATTCCGGATCGGCGACTGGATCGAGTGGGACGGCTATGTCGGGGTCGTTGAGGACATCAGTCTCCGGGTCACCCGGGTTAGAACGTTCGACAACGAACTGCTGACGGTCCCGAACAGCGTGCTGACGGAGTCCGTGCTCAAGAACCCGGTCGAGGCCGACCGCCTGCGGGTTCGCTTTACCTTTGGAATCGGCTACGGCGACGACATCGAGGAGGCGACTGGCATCATCATCGAGAAGGCCGACCAGCATCCGGATATCCTGGGCGAGCCAGCGCCTTCGGTTCGGCTCACGGAACTCGGGGACTCCGATGTCGGGTTGCAGGCCCGAATCTGGATTGCCGATCCATCGCGGTCGGATGTGGTCCGGATTCGAGGCGAGTACGTCACCGCCGTCAAGGACGCCTTCGATGCGGCTGACATCGACATCCCGTACCCGGTCCGGACGCTCGAGGGGACCCTGTCGGTCGACGAAGGCGCATGAGTCTCCCCCGGGCCCCGGCAGAACCCGTGGGCCCGGACGGCCCGCGGTTCGGGACCTACCGCGGCACCGTCGAACGCACGGCACTCGCCGCCGGTGATCGGGGTGCCACCATGCTGACTCGGTGGCTGCGCGAAAAGCAGTGGCAGTACGTCGCCGTCGCGGATGACCGCCTGGCCGTCGGCGGCGCGATCGTCGATGCGGGGCTCCTCGGGAGTCCGTTCTGGTGGGCGCTCGATCGGGAGACTGGTGAGCTTCGGGTGGACCGCTCCGGAGTAACCCTCTCTCCGGCTATTTCGCATGCCGAGACCCCGACGGCCGGTCGCCAGGCCACGGTCCGGTGGGCCCGGGACCCGATCACCATCGACCGGTCAGCCGCACAGCTTACGGTCACCGGCTCGAGCGGGCCGCTGTCGCTCGATCTCGAGTTGCTGGCCGACCCGGCCGAGGCGGCGACCGCGATCTGTCCCGTCGCGGGTGGCCATCCGGCCGCGCTGAACGTCACGCAGAAGGAGGTGACCTCGGCGGTTTCGGGATCGGCGACGATCGGCTCGCGGCGACACACCTTCGATGGAGCGGTGGGCCTGCTCGATCACACGCACGGCCTGCTCGCTCGCGAGACGGAGTGGGAGTGGGCCATGGGCTGTGGCGAACACGACGGGAGCCGCATCGGCTTCAATCTCGTCAGCGGCTTCAACGATGGCCTCGAGAACGTCTGCTGGATCGGTGAGACCGTCATGGAGCTGGGGGCGGCGAGGTTCGACCAGGATGAGCAGTGCTGGCGCGTCAGGACTGCGGACGACCGGCTGGATTTGACCCTCGATGTCGAGGCCGAGCGGACCGAGAACACGGATGTCGGCATCGTGGCCTCCGCCTACCGCCAGCCAATCGGTGCATGGTCCGGGACCATCGACGGCCGGTCAGTCGAGGGCCTGTACGGTGTCGCCGAGGACCACCGGGCCCGCTGGTGACTACTCGAGCGTTCGCGCCAGGGTCCCCCAGGTGGTCGCACTGACGAGGGTTGCGTAGACGGCTGCGGTGACCATTGCGGGCGTCGCGATCAGTAGGCCGACGATCCCGGTCTCGAGGGTCCGATCGAGCGTCAGCCCGACCGTGAAGCTCGGCCCCCACGAGGAGACCGCCGACGATGACCACGGTAGCTGCCAGCCCGACCGCGGCGATCACGAGGGTTGTGCCGAGCAGCGTGAGATAGGCCGCGGCGTACTCGCGCTCGCTGGCGATCGCCAGGAATCGACCCCCGCGATACGGCCCTAACACGCTGTCCGACTGGATCCAGGCAGTCGTGATCGATCCCTTCAGGTAGCCCAGCCCGAGGACGGTCAGTGCCAGCGCGGACAGCGTGAGCTGTCCAGCGGCTGCGAGCCCGCCGAGCACCAGGATGGCGAGCAGCCCCACCGGCAGGTGGACCGCGAGCGCGGCCAGGCCGTCGCGAGCCAGCCCTGGCCAGTCGCCGAGTGCTGGGGCCTGCGGTTCGGCCCGCTGGGCGGCACGGGCGACCCGATACGCGTAGCCCCGAGGAGGATCCCCGGGACGAGCAGGAGCGAGAGGGCCGCCATACCGAGCAGCGATCGGGGGCTACCGAGCGGATACGAGAGGCGCCCAGTCATCGACCGATCCGGCTCGCCGGCCGGCTGTCTGGTCTGGCGGTAGACACCGGCACTCGCGGCACCGAGAACGCCAATTGCCGCCCCACCGATGGCCCCGAGACCGAGCGGGAGTGACCCGTCCTCCTCAGCCGTGGTCGTGCCACTTTCCGTCGGTTCCGGCTCGCCAGTGGGGGTCACTGACAAAGTCAGGTCGAGGCCCATGTGATCGCCCATGTAGCCCGGTGAGCCGTCATTGGTGTAGAACGACGCAGGATCCCCGTTCTCGCGCCAGAACGTCACCCGGTTCATTCGATCGACGGCGAGCTCGAGGGCGTGGTCGTCGGTCGGCTCCTCGATGAAGACGTAGTCGATCCGGCGGCCGGCCTCCTCGGCTGGCCCCGTACACGGGTACGGCAGGCCAGCATCCGGGTCGATCTCACAGCCGCCACCGAAGGCATCGTCGTTCGTCCCTCCGTGGCCGTCCCCGTGGCGAACCCAGGCGTCGTAGACACCCAGCTGGTCCATCATGGGGACGATGGTTCCGTCGTAGGCCGGTCTCGAGGCCGTCGTGTTGAAGTCGCCGCCGATGACGGTGACGTTCTCGGGCCGGCGCTGGGCCTCGACGAAAGCCGTGAGCTCTTCGATCTGGGCGGCCCGGACGGTGGCCCGATCCCCGCCAGAGTCCTCACACCACGGCAGCCCGCCGCCGGCGAAGAGGTGCGTGGTGAAGAGGTCGATTCGGCCGGGGCCAACGTCGATCTCCGTGTAGAGGACGCCCTTGGACGCCCACGCGTCGGCGTCACGCTGGCGTAGCCCGTTTTTCTGGTAGCGATGGGTCGCCATCCGGACGATCTCGAAGTTCTCGTTCGGGACGATGGTCTGGGTCCCGCCGCTGAGGGTCCGCCAGTCCTCCTTCGGGCCGTAGCGCGACTCGACGGGGCCATCGAACCCGGCCAGAATCCGCTCGCGCTCTTGCTGCTCGAAGACCTCACAGAGCCCGACGATGTCGTAGCCGACGGCGTTGCAGGCCTCGCCGATCTCCCGGGATCGGGCGGCCATCTCGGGCTTTGGATCGGCGTGCCACCCGAAGATCTCGACCGGATCGAGCAGCCAGGTGTTCCAGCAGAGCAATCGGAGTGTATCCTCGCCCTGGGCCTGGGCTCGAACGGGGCCGATCTGGAAGAGGCCCACCGGCAACAGCCCCGGTTGCGGCCGACCGGAGCATGGTGCGTCTCGAGAGTCGACCGCTGTCCATGCGTCGAGACTCGAACGGACCTGAGTAAACGTTTACCTTAGGGGAGTACGCGAAGACCCGATCGCTCCAGGCGGTCACCGAGGTTACTCCCTGTCGCCAGGCCCCGCCGATCACGTAGAACGTTCCCTCGTGGGCCAGCGATGCAACCCCGTGCAGGGCGAGCGGGAGGGTGGGGGCCTCTGCCCACTCGTTCCCCCGGTAGACCTCGTGGCGATCGGTCGTCCAGCCGGATACCGTCTCCGGGTTCTCGCCGCCAGCCAGGTAGACTGCACCATCGATGGCTGCCGCGCCGGCCCCGCTCCGGGGTGTGGGGGTCGCGTCGTGGCGGTCCCAGCTGTCCGTGGCCGGATCGTAGGCCTCGACCGTACCGACGTTGTCCCAGCCTTTCCGGCCGGCAAGCGTCAGCACCTGGCCCTCGTGGGCCACCGCGACGAGGTGGTTCCGTGGCGTGGGGATCGGGGCCAGTCGCTCCCAGGATTGGCCATCGAATGCAAGGACCTCGTGGCTGCCAGTCGTGTGCCCACCGCAGACGTAGATGGTACCGTCCAGCGCGACGGCGGCATGGCCCCAGCGGCCATCCGGCATGGCCGTCTCGGTCGTCCACTCGTCCCGGTCCGGATGGTAGGCGAACACCGACGACCCGGGATCAGACTGGATGGAGGCATTGCCGCCAAGCACGTAGCAGACGCCATCGAGGGTGGCCACTGCGTGGTGGTTCACGGGGGCTGGCATCGACGCCAACTGGGTCCAGCGATCCTCGGCCGGGTCGTAGCTGGCGGCTCGAGCGGTCGAGGTTCCTGTCGGCCCATCCATCCCACCCGGGACGATGATCCGGTCGTCGACCACCGCGGCCTTCATCTCGCCACGGGCGGCTGGTAGCGGGGCGCGCTCCTCCCATTCCGGGACGCTCGAGATCGGCGGCGGTCGAACCGTCCAGGCACCGGCTCCGACGGCAACCAGGGCACCCGCCCCGAGGATTGCTCGCCGTCGAGTGAGGCTTTCGGGTCCCATGGTCAGATGTCCCGCCGCATGAACCAGGCCTGGCTCGCCAGCAGCAATGCCGCGGTCATGGCAACGAGCACGGCAGCCCCGTCGAGATTGTAGCTTCCCTGCAGCAGGACCTCGTTCGGATCGTAGTAGCGCATCGGCGTCAGGTAGCCAACCCACTCCAGGGCGGTTTCGGCCAGGATCGACTCGAGCAGGAAGAGCCCGAAGACGACCCCGAGGCCGACCCGCTGGGCGATGGCCGCCCGGTCGAAGACCACCGATGCAGCCAGGCCGATGCCGGCACAGGCGGCGAGGTAGGGAATCGAGAGGGCATGGAGGGCGAGCAGGTTCACGATGTCGACCGACTCCCCGACCAGCCAGGCACTCGCGAGCACGACCGGTGGGACGAGGACGTTGACGGCGACGATCGGCACCCCGAGGGCGAGGAACTTCTCGGCGACGATCCGGGGCCGGGAGACCGGCATCGCGAGGATCGTGTCCATGCGGCTGCGGTCGATGTCGTCCGCGATGATGCTTGCGGCACTGTAGGCCAGGTCGAGTCCCAGTAAGATCACCCAGCCGAACATGTAGAGTTCCACTGCGAGAAAGCCCTCGAGGAACTCATCTCCTCGATGCGAAACGCCTGGGTGAGTGCCTCCGGATAGGCCTCCGCGAAGTCCTGGGTCATCGCCTCCTCGAAGGAGGGAAACGCCCAGATGGCGAAGGCCGCCAGGATGGCGAGGCCGACCGAGAGGTAGATGCTGCCCTTGATCCGGCGACGCCCCTCGTAGCGAGCGAACTCAAGCATCGCCATCACCTCCGTAAAAGCGCAGGAAGACGTCCTCGAGCGGGGCCTCCTCGATGGCGAGGTCGAGCAACTCGTACGCTTGGAGGTGATCGAGCAGTGTGTTGACGTCCCCGACGAACGTGAAGGCGGCCTCGGTGAACTCGCCGTCGGTGCCACCACCGCCGCTCGAGAGATCGTGGACGCCATCGATGTCGATTGCCTCGCGTGGAATCGGCTCGGTCGATCGAATGCGGACGACTTTCCCACTCCGATCGAGCAGCGAGTCAACCGGATCGACGGTGACCAGCTGGCCCTCCCGAATGATGCCGACCGTATCACAGAGCCGTCTGACCTCGCTCAGGACGTGCGAGGAAAAGAACACGGTGACGCCCTGCTCCTGTTCCGCTCGCAGGAAGTCAGCAAAGCGCTGTTTCATGAGTGGATCGAGCCCGGTCGTCGGCTCGTCGGATAGCACGAGATCCGGGTCGTGCATGAACGTCGTCACGATCCCCAGTTTCTGGAGGTTGCCCCGGGAGTACTCCCGAAGCGGGCGATCGACCGGTGGATCGAACTGCTCGAGCAGCTCGTCACTGCGCGTATCACCCTTGACGGCGGCATGCAACTCGATGATCTCCCGGCCGGTGGATTGCTCGTCGAAGCCCGGCGTATCCGAGAGATAGCCGATGTTCTCGCGAGCCTCGAGCAGCGAGGCCCGATCGGTGATGTCGTGGCCAAGAACGTGGGCGGTCCCGCCCGTCGGAAAGATGAACCCCAGCAGCATTCGGATCGTCGTCGTCTTCCCGGCGCCGTTCGGCCCGAGGTACCCGAAGATCTCGCCCGTCTCGACGCTGAAGGAGAGATCGTCGTTGGCCACGACCGCTCCGTAGTCCTTGGTGAGCCCCTCGAGTTCGATGGCTGTCATTGACCATCCTTGGTGCGGGATGGCCTTGGCTGTGACGGTGGATCGACTAATCCAGTTGTTGAAATGACTGCCCTCCCTACGGCCACCCATGGTCGGAGCACTCGCGATGGGCTGGCGGGACCTGCTGTTCTGTAACTGGCGGCTCCCACCAGCCCGATCTGGCATCGACGATTCCGTCGGCGCTGACGATCGATACGTATGATGGCGACGCCTGGGTCTCGGTTATTCCGTTTACCAACGTCGACGTGCGGCCACCGTGGGTGCCCGCCGGCTGGGGGTATCGCCTGCCCGAACTCGATGTGCGGACGTACGTTCGCGGGCCGGATGGGACACCGGGCGTTTCTTCTACAGCCTGGATGCCCAGGGCGTGTGCAGTGCGATCGGAGCCCGGGTGTTGCACCACCTGCCGTACTTCTATGCCCGCATGTCGCTGTCGGACACGGCGGAGGGCATCCACTACCGGAGCCGTCGTCGCCATCCGGGGCACGGCCGGGCTGTTCCAGGCCACCTGTCGGCCGACGGGGACGACGACCCGGCCTGACGCTGAATCACTCGAGGCCTTTCTGGTCGATCGATTTCGGCTCTACACGGACGACCACGATGGACGGATCCGCCAGACGAAGGTCTCGACACCGAGCCCTGGTCTCTCATGGACGCCACTGCCGACCTCGAGCAGAACACGATGCTCGCCGCTGCCGGCGTGCCCGAGCCGGCGAATGATCCGGTCAGCTTCTACAGCCCGGGGGTGGATACCGTGGCATCGCGGTCACGGCCAGTTGGCGACTCATCGCGATAACGCCAGCCGAGTCGGTCAGGACCGATTGGATCGCACGGCCAGCAGGGTGGCAGCGAGCAGCCCCAGTGCGGCCACGACGACGCCGAATCCGCTGATGTCATCGTCGTCCGCGGAGTCCTCCGGTTCGGGGTCCTCCACTGGGTCGTCCTCTGGCTCCGCTGGCGGCTCGGGCTCGGGGTCCGGCGCTGGCGGTTCCGTCTCGAGCGATTCGCCCCAGACCACGAAGACCGACAGGCCCGGCGAGTGGGCCCGGACCGGTACTGCGTAGCTGTCTCGTCGGATCCAGGTGCGTCGGCAGGGCCACGGGTGTGCCGTTGACCATTCGGGACAGCGTGAGCGTTCCAGGGTCGATGCCAGCCGCCGCGAGGTAGGATTTGTTGACTGCGACCGCAAACTGCACCCCGTCGATGTCGGAATCGGGTATCGAGTGCTCGATCGTGACGTATCCGAGCGCGGTCTCGTTGTCCCCCAGTACAACGGTCGTGTTTGCCGGTTCGGTCTCGCTGACCGTGATCGAGAGCGTGAACTCCCCGCTGACGTTCGGCGTGACATTCAGCCACGAGAGATCGAAGGCGTGGACGGGGCCCAGTGAGGCATTGATCGGGACGCCTGCTCGGGCGTGTTCGACTGTTATCATCACCTGATCGCCACTCCTTGTTACGTTCACGACCGTCTCGGGCGGGTCAGTCGACGAATCGTCGGTGCCAGCACTACCGCCCCAGATACCACCGTGTCCCCCGGTCGTCGGGGACGATCCCGACAGGGCCACCGTGGCCGTGGGGGTGGTCGTATCGTTGCTCGTGATCTCGAGGGTGGCCGATTTCGTCCCGCCCGAGCCAGGGGCGAATGTCACGGTTTCGTTCTGTGTGTCCCCGACGGGGAGCACGAACGAGCCGACACTCGTGTTGAACTCGCCGGCAGCTGCACCGGTGATCGTGCCACCGGTGACGGCGAGTGGCTGCTGGCCCTGATTGGAGATGGTGACCGTCGCGGTCGTCGCGTTGCCGACTGGCACGCTGCCGAAGGCGAGTGACGTCGGTGCAACGTCGATTTCCGGACCGCCCGTGACAGTGACCGACTGTGTGGTCGTGTTCGTGTTGCCGGCCCCGTCGGTGACGGTCAGTGCGACCGCGTACGTGCCGACGGCAGCGTACGTGTGGTTCGCCAGTGGGCCCGGTAGCCGTCGTGCCATCGTCGAAGTCCCATGCGTACTGGACGACGCCCATATCGTCCGTGGAGTCCGTCCCGTCGACGGCCAGCGTGTCGTTGACCGCCAGGGTGACCGCAGATGCGTTGATGACCGCCGTGGGGTCGACGGTGTCTGGCTGCAACACGATGTCATGCGTCGTGGTGGACCCGTTGGCCACGGCGGCCTGGCTGGTGTTGATGTAGTAGCCGGTCTGGATTGCCTGGATGGTGTAGGTCACCCCACCCGGGACCTGGGCCGTGTACTGACCGTTCGTGTCCGTCGTCAGCATTGCGTACGTGATCCCGCCGTCCTGAATTGCGACGGTTGCACCGGCGAGGGCTGTTCCAGAGGCGTTTCGCACGGTTCCGGTGAGCGTTCCGTTACTGGCCGTCGCGGTGCCGTTCCCGGTGAGACCGATGGCGATCGAGCCATTTGTCGGATCGTTCGAGGTGATATCGAGCGAGGCGGTTCGCTGTCCCGCCGACTGTGGCTCGAAGCCGACCGTGATCGCACTCGAGTCGTTCGGCGCGAGACTCGAGGGGCCCGTCGACACGATGTTGAAGGCGCCCGAATCCGGACCCGAGAGGGTGGGTGGTTGCAGCTCGAGGGTTGCATTGCCCTCGTTGGTGACCGTGACGGTCTGGTTTGCTGTCGAGCCCACGGGGACGTCGCCGAAGTCCAGTGATGCCGGATCAACTGTGATGGCCGGCTCACCGGTGGTCCAGACGGCCAGCGGGAGGTAATCAGTGGCACCGGTGCCGCCCAGCCCGTACGTGCTGTCACAGAAGCCGTCGGCGTCCGCATCAGTACACGTCTGGCTGAAGCCCGTTCCATCGGGTTTGAAGTAGGCGTTGCCGCCGATCTGGGGCCACCGATGATGTTTGGCCCGGGCTGGCGGGAGTCATTGACCTCGAGCGTGTAGCCGAACCCGCTGAACGGGTAGTTCGTCTGCACCGAGTTGTTGAGCAGGTTATTCGAGAAGTGCAGTCCCTCGCCACCGTAGGTGAACCCGATTCCGACATCGGAACTCGTGGTGAACTGCGAGTCGGTGATCGTGGTGTTCAGATCTCGGTTGAGGAGCAGCCCCTTGACGGACCCGGAGACCGACACATTGTGGAGGTCGACACCTTCGGTTCGTTCGATCGCGATGCCGGTTCCTCGCAGGTTGGCCAGGGTCGGTGGGTCGTAGGTGACTGCAGCTGAGTCCCGCTGGGCGGTGAGATTGTGGACGGAGACGGCTGTTGACTGGAGCCCGATGTGGACCGGATTGTACGTGTTCGCGATGTGGCCGTCAGTGATTGAGACGTTCGAGCTGTTCTGGATGAACACGCCCTGCCCGGCGGTAGTCATGTTGAGCCCCGTGACACTCGCGGTGTCGACGGTTACCAGCCCGACGTAGCCGGGGTCGTCCGTTCCGTTGACGACGATGTTCGAGTCGTTGTAGTGGTAGACGATGGGCTTGCCGTCGATCGAGTTCGACCGATCGATGTCGTTGTCGAGTGCAACCAGATAATCGGCGTTGGTGACGCTGTCGACGTACAGTCCCTGGTCGTTGTCGATGAGTGCATTGTCGCGCATCGTGACGTTGCCGCCCTCGACCGAGAGCCCGTAGTCGGTCACCACGTGGATGCCGAACTGGTTTCGCTCGATGCGGTTGTTCTCGAGGATATCACCCGCACTGCCGACGAGGATTCCGACCTCGCCATTGTCGGTGACATCGTTGTCGACGATGTGGTTCATTCCCGGATCGATGTCATACGTGAGGCTGATCCCGTGGAGCCCGTTAGATCGGATGGCAGTTGTTCCGGACCTCGACCTGTCGGGCCCGGATGGTGAGGCCGTGGTCGCCATTGGCCTCGATGGTGTTGTTCTCGACGCGACTGTCCCCGTAGACGTTGGCCAGCGAGATGCCGGTCCGGCTGTTGCCCGAGGCGTTGTTCCCGGTCACGACGACCGAGTCGCCACCACCGACCGCGATACTCTGGCCATTGCCGCCGACCGCGTTGTCGCTGATGGTCACCTGGGTCGCGTCGACGTCGATGGCGGTATCAGACGTGACAGTATTGTTCGAGATCGAGGCATTCGTCGTCCCGCCACCGACCCGGATGCCGAACGCTGCTCGCCGCGACGTCGTTTCCGGAGACACTCGCATTCTCTGTCGACGTGAGATCCATGCCGACGTCGGAATCGCCCGCGACGACGGTGGTGTTGGACACGGTCAGCGACTGGATGCCCCTCGCGTACAGCGCCCGTTCCGTTGCACTTCGCACGTGCGCATACGCGTCGTTTTCGGTGGTGGTCAGCGTCGAATTGGTGACCGTCATGTTCGAGGCGCCGTCGTCCTGTTCGAGCCGCAGCCCGAACTCCCAGCCATCCACGTCGAGGTCGGACAGGACCGTACTCACCGCATCGATCAGGTAGATACCCTCACCGTCACCGAAGGCGGTCACGTTCCGGATGGAGACGTTCGCACTCTTCGAGACCGTCACGCTTGCGTTCTCGAGTGTGATGTCGCGGACCTCGAGCCCGTCAATGCCGTAGGCATAGACGTAGCCGACCGGCTGAGACCCGTTGATCATGACGTCGCTGGTCTCGGTCACGTAGTGAATTGGGCGGCCCTCGACGGTATTTGATCCGTCCACGTCGGCCGGGTCGAACACCGAGGGGTCGAAGTTCTCCGTGTTGTTGGCCATCGTGTTCTGTCGGACGACGTTTCGAACACCGGCTGGCCGGACGGTCGACCCCTCGCCGAGGGACAGTCCGCGCTGGCTGTCGGTGATCGTGTTGTTCGTCACGGTGTGGGACTGGCCACCCACATAGAGACCCCTCCCAGCCCGCCGCAGGACGTTGTCGGCGATCGTGTTGCCCTCGTTGTTGAACGAGTTCAGTGCCCCGCCGGTCACGTCGACGATGGTGTTGTTCCGGATTTCGAGGCCGTCACCATTGACGGAGATACCGGTGCCGCCAGTGTCATCGGTGAGATTGCTGACGGTGTTGTTCAGGATCTGCCCGCCGTCGGCGTTCAGCCGGAGAGCCTGATTGCCGTCGGGGGCGTCACGAAACGTGCTCCCGATCACGGAGACGTTCGCACTGCCCGACGTATCGACGCCAGTGCTGCGAAAGCCGGTGATCGTCATGTTCTCGACGAGGCCGTCGGTGACGTCCGTGAACTCGAGGGTCGTATCGCCCTCGGTAATCGTACTGTCCCGAATGACAATCCACGATCCATCATCGATGAGGATCCCCGTTCGGTCGGGACTCGTCGTGACGTTCACAATTGTGATATTGTCAGACTGGAGTGCGGTGATCGACTCTCGCCAGTCTGTGGTCACCAAATGTTGCACCGTCACGTTCGAGAGGCGGCCCGATGCGGGGTTGATCGCGACCGCGGTCCCCGAGCCAGTCCCATCGATGGTGTGGCCATTTCCGTCGAGGACGATGTCACTGGCATTGATGCGAAGACAGGGATTGGCCGCACTGTCCGTAATGTCCCCACCGAGGTCGACGTGTCCATCGGCGGGGGCGTTCGTGGCGTTGATTTCCGTGCAGGTCGTGATTGTCGTGGCAGCCGCGGCCTGTCCGCTGGCACCCAGCGTGAGTGCCACGAAAAGAAGGACGACCAGACTGCCCCCGACGAGCAGGTATCGATACCGGGAGTGGCCCGGACGTGCGTCGGCAGTCATCGGCAGCAACTCTCCGCACACGGGATCGCTTCGGTTCCGTCAGTCGCAACTACAGTCATCGCATTCGATACGAGTAGACCCACTATAGTTGCAGTCGCTGTCACATGTTGCAGGTGGTGAACGGCGGAGACTGTTCGTCCTGTCGTCACTTCAGGCGGTCGAGTTCAACCGGATTCGCCTGCTCGCGATACGTGGCAACGGTTGATTCCGCCCACGCCAGCACGGCCTCGGTGTCCGAATCGATCACGCCGAGGACGCGTCCGTTCCCATCCTGAACGCCCATCGAGACCGTGCCATCGGCGATAGCGAGGATGTGTGGGATCTCGTCGCTGTACTCGAGCACCGACACCGAGTCGTGCTCGAGGACCGCCCGAATCTGCTCGCCGAGGTCCCCGTCGGCGGCAATCGCGTCGATGACGGCCGGCACCGTGATGATCTCGGTGGTCTGTCCGGCTGGGACCCGGTCGGCGATGGCCTCGATAATCCCCGGCAAGAAGGCATGCGAGAGCATCGTCACCGAAGTCACTGCCCTCGACGAACCGATCGGCGTGGCGCGTCGCCGCGAGCGGGTCGGCCTCTGTTGGGCGAATCACCGTCGCATCCCGGAGGTCGCCGATGTCGAATCCGAGGTCCTCGATGGGGACGTGCTCGATGAGCTCCCGGAGGTCGAGTGCCGTCTCCATCGTGGTCACCAGGTCTGCGAACTCGTCGGCGACCAGTCGACCGAGGGTTGTGAGCTCGTACTCCTGGCCGGTCCGTGTGACCCACCCGCGCTCTTCGAAGGCCTCGAGCGCCCGGCTGATGGTCGCGCGGGAGGCATCGACGGCCGATCGTAGCTCCGTTCGATTGGTCGTGCCGTCTCGTAGCGCCAGTATGAGCGGTCCCCGATACGGCGAGTGGATCAGACTCGAGAGAGCCTCATGCGCCTCTTCGGAGATCATACCACTGCCTTCGGAGCGGTCATAAAAACAGTTGGCATGCACACCGTCGGCGTCGATGAAGTATGAGTGTGGACCCCGCGATTGCCCGGCATTCCGGCCGCGGGAGTCCCGGTTGCCTCCTCCACCCCGCGACCCGTCGAGCGACAGGTGTCCAGTGCGCCACTGCTCGCTTCCGCGCCTGGTGGGGTGACACCGGTTAACCACGATGGGACGTCCCTGCGGACGACCACCGTGGACCGCTGTCCCCGACGGACGAGGCTTCTCCGTTAGCTCCCGGGGCCACGACCGGTCAGACCGGACGCCCGCGGGCTTCGGTCCCCGCTGAAGGCCATAGTGCGGGTGGAGAGCAGGGCCTAACTGCCCGACCTAGTCCGGGTGATCCTATCCGGTAAGCACGTAAGGGTGTTGCGCTCTGGAGGAAAAGGACCAACTGTTCGGGTCTCCCACACGGTGGTATGGGACTTGCCAGTACCGCCAAGAAGATCCAGGGAATTTCCGATAAGGCCGAGCAGCTCTACAGCCAGCTCCAGGATCTGCAGGGGCGGATGGTCGATCTCGAGGAGGAACTCGACGAGACCCACGCGACCGTGACTGACATGGACGACGAACTGCGCGAGCAGCGGGCCCTGCTCGAGGCCCTGGCCGATGCTGAAGGCATCGACCCGGAGGCGGTGCTCGAGGACGAGCAATCCGGTGAGGAACAGTCGGTCAAAAAGTAGGCTATTCTGCTGGTTGCCCGGCACTCGTACCGACGCTGCCACCTGCCGTGAGTGCATCGTCGACAGCCCGACCCCAGATGCGGAACGCAACGATGAGCGCGTAGAAGTTGATGAAGATACCGGCGATTGCGCCAATCAGCGGGACGATACTGACCACGGAGACGACGATTCCTGCTACGAAGATAATACCGACGCCCAGGAGCCATCCCATGGCGTACTCACTGGTGGTGAGCACATCGGTGAGCATCGAGATGTCGAATCCAGCGCTGATCTCCTCTTCTCGGGCGTAGTTGACGATGGCAGCGACCGTCACGTAGGAGAAGATGAGATACAGGATACTGGATACGAAGAGGCCGCCCATCAGGCCGACGAGCCCGACGCCACCTTCACCGGAAGATGAATGCGATGATGGTACCGAGGACGGTAAAGGCAAAGACGGCGGTCGGAATAATCATGTACACGAAGCCGATCACGAAGACTTTCAGCCCGTCGACGAAGAGGTCGCCCCACTCCTCGAACTTCGGGACCTGGGGCGACTCGGCCGTGGATTCGCGGACCACGTTCATGAAATAGCCGTAGACGATGAAAATCGGCAGGATGAGAAAGCTGAAGAGCATCAGCCCACCGCCGATCCAGGATGGTGATGAGCCAGTCGTCATCTTCCATCGGGTACTTGACATCGTCTTCAATTGAGGACATATATCCACCCACACATATGAAGTACTTATAAGTTCATGCTACAGGTCCCGAAATTATGGCCGGGCCACCCTCTCTGACCTACATAAAGGACCACATGTATTCGTCTGAATCCTTACGGAGCCGGGGACCACGCTTCTGACCATGCAGATAACCGGCGTTACCCAGCATCACCTCGCACATTCTGCCGACGGCGCCTTCCACCCGACGTGGATTCCCGGCTATCCACAGGGGACCCACGAGGCCGAGGTCTTCGAGATCGAGACCGACGCCGGGATCACGGGTCTCGCAGCGAGTCCGAGCTTCGGCGGTGGCATCCAGTATGCCGATGCCGTCGCCGCCTTTCTGAACGGTGAAGACCCCCACGACATTCGGGGTATCAGACGCAAACTCGACAGCATCAATCTCGTCGGGCCGAAGCCCTGGCACCTCGAGATTGCCTGCTGGGACATCATCGGCAAGGACGCCGGCAAGCCGATCTACGAATTACTCGGGGGCACCGGGGATCCGGTGCCAGTCTATGCGAGCACGGGCGAGGTCCAGCCTGCTGACGAGCGGATCGCCTACGTCGAGGAGCGGATCGACGAGGGCTTCGAGGCGGTGAAACTCCGGGTGACGACCCACGACGACATCGAGATGGTCCGGGCCGTCCGCGAGGCCTTCCCGGAGCTCACCCTGATGGTCGATGCGAACAAGGGCTGGGCGGTCCGGGTGATCGAGGACGAGGAGCCCTGGGACTACCGGGATGCGCTGCACTTCGCTCGAGAGCTCGAGGACGTTGGCAACGTCGCCTGGCTCGAGGAGCCCCTGCCGCGTCACGACTTTAACGGCTATGCCAGACTCCGCGAGGCGACCGACGTGCCGATCGCCGGCGGCGAGTTCAACGATGGCGTCTTCCAGTTCCGGGAGTTCGCCGAGCGTGACGCCCTGGACGTCTACCAGCCCGATGCGGCCCTCGCCACCGGCATCCTCGGGGCCACCGAGGTCGCCTCGATGGCCGACCAGGCTGGGGCCCAATTCGTCCCCCACACCTGGACGAACGGGATCGGGTTCGCGGCCAATCTGCACGTCCTCGCGGCGGTCGAATCCGCGTGGTGTGAGTACCCCGCCGAGCCGCCGTGGAGCCCCGAGGTCCGGGACTTCATGCTCACCGAGGCACTGGGCCAGGAGGACGGGCTGATCGCCCCACCAGACGCCCCGGGGCTGGGCATCGAGCTCGACGAGAGCGTCCTCGAGGGCTAAGGTCGTGGTGGGCGATCCCGACCGATCGTCCAGCAGCAGGCGCCAGTTTCTCGTCGCGGGCGGGGCCGTGCTCTCGACCGGTCTCGCTGGCTATCAGGCGACCCGCCAGGAGCCATTCCCGTCACTGGGGCCCCTCGAGCGGCTGGAACCGGTGACGCCGGCGGTGTATCGCTGGCCCCGCTCCGGCCTCGAGGCCGTTCGGGCCTCGCCGCCATCGGGCCTGCTCGAGACCTGGACGAGCGCCGGCGATCGGGCCCTCGAGCGCGATTCCGTATCGGTCGTCGACGGTGGGGCGACCCCACCCAGCGGCGATCCGCAGGACTACCAGAGTCTGTCGATCTACTGGTGGCCGAACCCGATCTCTGGCACGCCCTACTACCAGCGGGACGGCCGGCGCAACCCCGAGGCCGAGCAGTCGGACTCGGCGCGCCTCTCGCGGCTGATCGGCGACGTCACCGCCCAGACGCTGGCCTGGTGGCTGACCGATGACCCGGCCTACGCCAGCGGGGCCAGTGCAGCTCTCGAGCGCTGGTTCCTCGACCCCGAGACGCGGATGCACCCCCACCTCCGCTACGGCCAGCGCCTGCCGGGCTGGCTGGCCGGGGCGCCCTGGGGGCTGACCGAGACGGCCAACGTCGCGATGACACTGCTCGAGGCGGTCGCCCTGCTCGGTGGGGCAGCCGCCTGGACAATTCCACAGCAACAGGGGCTCCGGGACTGGCTCGCACAGTACCTCGGGTGGCTGCTCGACAGTCCCAAGGGCTGGATCCAGCGGCGGGCCCACAACAACCACGGCTTCTACTACGATCTGCAGGTGGCCCGGCTGGCGCTGGCGGTCGGGGACGAACGCCTCGCCACGGCCGTGCTCGACGAGGTCGTCCGGTGGCGAATCGACCACCAGGTCGAGGCCGATGGCCGGATGCCCGCCGAGCTCGAGCGGACCCGCTCGTTCGACTACACCGTCTACACGCTGCGAGCGCTGTTCGGCCTGGCCGAAATCGCTGCCAGCCTCGAGATCGACCTCTGGGGCCACAACGACCAGTCGATCCGGACGGTCCTGGACTATGCCCTCGAGACGAGTGCGGACTGGCCACATCCCCAGATTGGCTCGATCGATCGGTCGGCGCTTGCCCCCTACAGTGTCCCGGGCCGCCACGGTGTACGGGGACGAGCGCTATCGAGCGAGGGCCAAATCGCTCGATCCCGAGGCGGGCTGGCGCGATCGCGCGATCGACGGGGTGCTCCTATGAGCCGGCGGTGGGCCCTCGAGGGTGCCCTCCTCACGGCGGCCATGGTCGGGGCGGTCCTGGCCTGGGCGATGCTCAGGGTCATGTTGCAACCAGGCGGTCTCGCGGTCGGGCCTCGGGACCTCCTCGCGCTCGGGCAGGTCCTCCCTCTGCTGGGCCAGCTCGAGTGGCCGGGGGTCCTCGTGGCCGCCCTCGTGCTTGCGGTGGGCTGGTGGGCGCCCGTGACGGCCACGCTGGGCTACGCTGTGCGGGCCGAGCCGCCGTTGCCCCCCGCTCTCCTGGTCGCCATTGCCCCCGTGCCCGTGCTCGTGCTGGCGATCCCGGCGGGTGGCGTGCGTGTGCTCGCCGCGATGGTCGTGGCCGTGGTCATCGGCTGGCTCGGGGCCGATCACCTCCTCGACGAGCAGCCGACCCTCGAGCCACGGCTGTCGGTCGGGGTCGCCTACGTCGTCATCGTGGGTGGGGCTGCCCTGGCCGCGCTCCTGTAGCAAAACACGAACACGTTTAAGCCCCATCGAGGTGACGCTGAGGTATGCGAGCCGTTGTCTTTCAAGGTGTGGGCGAACCGCTCGAGGTCCAGGACGTGGACCGACCGGACTGTGACGACGATGGGGTCGTCGTCGAGACGGAGGCGTGTGGCATCTGCCGGAGTGACTGGCACGCCTGGCAGGGGGACTGGAGCTGGATCGGCATGATGCCGACGCCGGGGCTGGTCTTTGGCCACGAGCCCGTCGGCCGCGTCGTCGAGGTCGGGCGAGAACGTCGAGACGGTCAGCGAGGGCGACCGGGTCACGAACCCGTTCAACCTCAGCGACGGGTCCTGTCCGTACTGCCGGGCCGGCCGGGCGAACCTCTGTGAGCGGTCGATCCCGATCGGGCTTCCTCGACTTCCAGCCGGGGGCCTTCGCCGAGGAGTACCCCGTCCGGGCGGCCGATGCAGAACCTCGTCGCCCGTCCCCGACGGGCGTGGACCTCGATCGACGTTGCCGGGCTCGGCTGTCGGTTCTCGACGGCCTTCCACGGCATCGTCCACCGGGTCGACGTCACGCCCGGCGACTGGGTCGCCGTCCACGGCTGTGGCGGCGTCGGCCTCTCGGCCGTCCACATCGCCGACGCGCTGGGCGCGAACGTCATCGCCGTCGATCATCGTGCACGACGAAACTCGACGCTGGCCAAAGAGACTCGGCGCCGACGAGACGGTCGACGCCGGCGAGGTCGAGGACGTCCCGCAGGCGGTCAAGAAGCTGACCGCGCAGAGCCGCGGGCGTGGACGTCTCCGTCGACGCCCTCGGGGTCACCGAGACGATCCAGAACTCGGTCAACTCGCTTGGCAAGGGCGGCCAGCACCTCCAGATCGGCATGACGACCGCCGAGGAGGAGGGCCAGGTGGCGGTGCCGATCGACACGATGGTCACCGAGGAACGGGAGTTCTACGGCTCCTACGGCATGCCACCCCACGAGTACACCGAGATCTTCCGGATGATGTCGGGCGGCTCGATCGACCCCGGGAAGATCGTCACCCAGACCTGTGCGCTCGATGATATCCCCGACGTCATGGACAGCCTCGGCGACTACGAGACGATGGGGATTCCGGTCTGTACGGAGTTCTGACCGGAGATACAGAGTTAAGGCCCGGTCGATTGATAGGTATGGTATGGCACTGCGATTACCCAGCCGACGCAGACGAGTGGGTCCAGGAGTGGCGAAACAATCTCAACGAATCTGAGGCGTATGCCGATGCCGGCGAGGGATGGGGCGTCGGGTTCAACGGCGATTTCCTCTTCGAAATTCGCCCTGACGACACCTACGACGGTGATTCGTTCTATCTGTTCCTCGAGCTCGAGAATGGCGAGGCCGGCGAGGCCCGTCTGATCGACGATCCCGATTCCGAGGACTGGGGCTTTGCGTTCCGCGGTGACTACAGCGACTGGAAGTCCCTCTACAGCGGCGAGATAAACGCCGTCCAGGGCCTGATGGAGGGCCGCTTCGACCTCGACGGTGACCAGCAGAAGGTGATGCAGTACAGCTCCGCGGCGGTCATCATGACCGAGAGCGCGAGCGATATCGACACCGAGTTCGAGTACTAGTCGCGTCGAGCACCGAGTGCGGCGCCGAGTACGGCGAGCGCGGTGACGGCGAGCCCGAAGCCAGGCATGCTGTCGTCCGCGTCGGTGCTGTTGGTGCTATTCTGCTCGTCGGGTTCGGGGGCCGGTTCGATACTGTCGGAATCGTCGGCCGGGTCCTCACCGGCTGTGTCGTTCGTTCCGCCGTCGTCATCCGCGTCATTGACGGGGGTATCGCCACCATCGGTGGTGTCGTTGGTCGGTCCGTCGGTATCACTCGAGTCGGTGTCCCCCGTGTCCGTCGTCCCGTCATCCGAGCCCGAGGGATAGCTCGAGTCCCCGTCGGTTCCGCCGTCGTCATCACCACTCGAGCCGTCCGAGCCTCGAGGACCAATCAGTCTCGTTGGATCCCGACGAGTCGTCACTCTCGAGCGCCGCGGTGGCCGTGATCGAGGACGGGGTGGTCTCGTGGAGGTTCCAGGTCGCGGTCATCTCCGTGACCTCGTCGGCCGTCGTGTTGGTGATGGGCCCCGGCATCTCGACCCGGAAGCTGTTCGTCTCGAGGTAGTCGCTGCTGATGATCTGGTCGGGGTTATCCACGGCCACGTGCACGGAATCACCCGTTGTCTCCGTGGTAAAGCCCTCGATGCCATCGATGTCCGAGAAGGTAATCTCGATCCGGTAGCCGGCCGCCGTCTGCACGTCATCGGCGTGGGAATACGAACCGATGCCGCTCTCGTCGGCGACGATATCCTCTGCGAGGGCGGCCGCAACGGTGTCGTGCTGGTCCGGCGTGTTCGAGCGCATCTGCTGGTAGGTGTCGTTCGTGACGACGATGGCCGCATCGAAGGTCTCGATCGTGCCGTCGGCGTTGATCGTGAGCGTCGCCTCCTGGCTCGTCGCCTGCTGGGCCACACCAGCGCCGGCGAGCAGGGAGACACCGAGCAGGACCGCGATCGCGATCGTTCCGCCACGCGTGACAGTCTGGCGCATTATTCATTCACGGACTCGCGACGACTGAAAGTATGGCCCGGGTCGCCATGGCGACAGAACTATGGCCCTCTCGTGGGCGTCCTGTTCCTCGGCCTCGCGCCGAGCGCCGACATGGCGACAGAACTATGGCCCTCTCGTGGGTTCTCCCTGCCATGTACGCGGTGGGGGCCACGCTCCGCATCGAGGACGGCGATTTCCCTGGCGTCGACTCTGCGCTTGCCAGTCTCCCCGGCACGAACCGTGACGAGCTGGTCAACCTCGAGTGGCACGCCGATGGCTCCTACACGATGCTCTACCGGCTCTCGACCGACGACCCCGGGGCCGTCGAGGAGGCCCTCGAGGCCCATCCTGACGTGCTGGATTACGAACTCGTCGAGACCGAAGACACCTGGTACTGCTTCGTCAACGTCGCCGAGCGTGACCTGCTCTCGAAGCTGTTCGCCATCGTCGACAAGCACGCCCTGGTCATCGACCGGCCGATGCAGTTCGTCGAGGACGGGATTCAGCTCACCGTGGCCGGCCGATGGAGTCACTCCAGGCCGCCTTCGAGGAGGCCGCCGAGGCCATCGACGTCGACGTCGAGTGGTCCGGGGGCTACGATCCGGCGGGCTCGGACGTCCTCTCGCGGCTGACCTCCCGCCAGCGCGAGGCGATCCAGACGGCCTACGAGCTCGGGTTCTACGAGAAACCGCGACGGACGAGCTACGAGGAGATTGCCGACGCACTCGAGTGTGCCCCCAGTACGGCCAACGAGTTACTCCGGCGGGCCGAGACGGCCATCGTGAGCTCGGTCCTCGAGGGCTGAGGACCACGGGTGATGCTGATCTGAGTACCGACGCAGTACGGGCCAGCCGGGCTTGGAAATCCTTTGCAATTCGATGCCCTCCATCCCGGTGGATACTGTTCGTCGACATTGCCTCGCTCGTCACCAGCCTCGACCAGGTCCCGGGGGCCCTGCGGAGCCAGATCGCCGACCAGCGCGCGGATCTGCGCGTCACGACGCCCGCTGGTGAGCGGCGCTTCGCCGTTACGACGGCCGAGGATGGCCGCATCACGGACTGGGAGCGCGGTGTCCCGGCCGAGCCGACTGTCAGGGTCGAGACGGATTAGGCGACCATCTGTGAGATCGTGAACGCCGACCGCCCCAGCGCCGAGATCAAGCAGGCCTACCAGGCCGGGGACATCGAGGTCTCCGGAGTCGGCTTCCTCAACAGCATCGAGTTCGGCGTCGTCACGGTCGTCTCCACCGTCGCCGACTTCGTGACCGGCTTGTTCTCAATCGAGCTATCGCTGGGTGGGTCGCGCTCCAGGACACGTGCTCGTTTCAGGAACGCCGAGCATCGAGACCTCGGGTTCGGCGGCATCGCCCTCGGTCACCGTCAGCCGATCGACGTCGAAGAGCTGTCTGATCGTGTTGATCGTCTGTTCCTCGTCGAAGGTCGAGATCGACGATGTACAGGCCGAGGGCATCGGCACTCTGGATCCGCCCGGTGAAGACGTGGAGGAACCGGAAGACGGTCTGCAGGTCGGAGTACATGAGCAGCGTCGAGACCGAGTTGAAGAGGATGCGGTTCTGTTCGAGGTTGCGGTCCTCATAGAAGTCCTGGAGGAACTCGGAGAGCTGGATCCCGATGCCGGTCATGTCGACGGGCGAGGAGGCGTACTTGATGCGGGCATCCTGGCTCGTCGAGCCGACGCCGCGCTGTTTCGAGACGCAGTCGACGACGCCGACGGGGTCGTTCGGGTCGGTCTTGCCCGTCAACAGCTCGTAGTCATCGAGGACGTCCTCGCCGCTCTCCTCGGTCGTGACGATGATGGTGCCATCGCCCCGGGTGGTCCCGCGGCTGAGGACGTCCATGGCGATGTCACGCTTGTCGCTCAGCGGTGGACCCGTGATGAGGACGTTTGTCCCTGGATCAAGGTCTGCTTCCGGCCGAACGTCGGCCGAATAGTCGACATGATATCCCGACCCCTCCGTCGGTTGCCCGACGGGAGTTGCTAATGAGAAGCAGTAACAACTAAATATACTTTGTGATATGCCGACAATAATTACCAACGGTGGTTCACGTCGCCCAGCTGGCCAACCGCCCGACGACGAAGGCGACTGTCGCGACGAACATCCCGAGTTTCAGGGCCTGCTGGCCACTCGCCGGGTCGGTGTAGGCGCGGTAGGCGCCGTAGGCCATCAGGGCGTCTGCGGGAATGACAGCGAGGATGTATATCGGGCCGAACTGCCCGAGGAGATAGGGGACGGGACTCGCGGCGATGGCGATGGTCAGTGCGGCCGTGCCGACGTGGAGTGCTTTTGTGTCGCCGATGGTAGTCGGCAGGGTGGTGAGGCCCTCGGCCTCGTCGCCCGGGCGGTCCTCGACGTCCTTGATGATCTCTCGGGTGATGGTCGCGAGGGCCGCGAGGACGAAGAGGATCGCGGCGGCCCGCGTGTTGTGGGTGGCCGCGGCGCCGAAGAGGAAGGCACTGCCCACGAGGTAGCCCACGAGGAGGTTCCCGAGCCCGGGGGTCCCCTTGAAGAACTGCGTGTAGGTGACCAGCGCCACGAGGTTGACCAGGGCGATGGCGATGGCTGGTACGGGGAGGGTCGCGGTGAGGGCGAGGGCTGCGGTGAACAGGACGGCGGTGAGGGCGAGGGCCTGTCGCGGGCTGACCGCGCCTCGTGGGATCGGTCTGGTGGGTCGGTTGATCGCGTCGACCTCTCTGTCGAAGTAGTCGTTGATCGTGTTGCCGGCGCCGGTGCCCAGGATGGTGGCGGCGATGGCGGCCGTGAGGAGCGTCGGGTGGGTGGTGCCGCCCGCGACGATGCCGCCGATCAGCGGGAGGAGGCCCGCCGCTATCGCGTTGGTCGGCCGTGTGAGCTCGAGCAGACCCCGCATTGGTGGGGGCTGCACAGGGGGCGTGGATAAACGATGCGGGTTTGGCGAATCGTTCGACTTAAGCGACGGGATGGGATAGAGGTGACTCGAGGGCGCTTAGCTCAGTTTGGACAGAGTGCTTGGCTTCGGACCAAGCTGTCGCGGGTTCAAATCCTGCAGCGCCCATCATTCTGCGTGACGGGCAACATTTGGCAGACGGCGGTACGACGTTTATAAAGGAACCCCTCTTCGGCCGATTTGATTTCATCACGCTCCGTGATGGGGGTCGCCGGTGTCATGCGATTCGCTATGGCATTTTGGAATAATGGAAAATTCCCCAATCGGCCCAAGCTAATCTTCGAGCGGCGGGTCCTTCGAGGGAATGTAAACCTGCTTTAACGGCACTGTCGCCTGATACTCGGATTCGAGGTCGTCGTAGTGCTGAATCAGGAGGTCAATGAACTCATCTCGGTCGACGAGTGTAACCCGCTGTTCGGCATTCCGAGCAGCATCCTGTGCCTCGCTGGTATACCCACCCGTCGAAACGAAGAGACCTCGTTCACCATTCCCGAGTGTTCCCGTGAAGTGCCCGCATATCCGGCGAACCGACCTTCGACTGCTGACGTTTGACCTGTGCCTTGATATACGGTTCTTCGAATCCCAACGAGTCGGGGTGAGCAACTACGTCGATACCGCGGTCCTGACTGTCCCGCGTCTTTTTCGCGTGGTATCCCATCGCTCGTAGGACTGCGGCGACCAATTCCTCGAAGACGAACGGGTCCATGTTCGCGAGAATGTCGGAGATGAGTTCGTCTGCCTGATTCTCCACCTCGTCGACGAATGGGACAGTGTCCTCGTCGTCCTCGCTCTCATCGGGTGTCTCCCCGCTTAGAACGCCCGTGATTTCCTCAATACAGTCATCGAGCGAGAACACCGTCAGCGTACTTCCGAGCGTGTTTTTCGTTGAGGTACTGAACTCGTCTCGGGAAACGGTATCTTTCCATTTGACACGCCTCACGTGTGGATATCTAGGTGGGTGGTCGCTCGGTTTCCACTCATACCCGCTCGTAATCTCTCCGATGAGGTACTGACGTTCTGTCTTGTCGTAACTCAGGACCAGATGTCCCTCTTCCATCTCAAGTGCAAATCGATTCACCTGTCCCGCGTTCTGGGCGATACGTCGGCTATTGTGCTCGGTGTACTCGTCGGTAGAATTGAATCGGGCCTTCATGTCCTCGAATGACTGGACATCGGAAACGTCCCCTAACTCTTCCCAGCCGACAGCGACCAGAGAACGAGATTCGAATTCCTCGACTAACTCATTATCATTCCCAGCGCGTACCATGAAAGCACGTTCTGTCATAATACCTGGATATTTAGAACCTCGAAATATTAAGGTTCTCTCCCGATCACACCAGATTAGAAACTGCTCGGTCCCCGCTGATTCCCGTCTGGCGAGCTCTGCTCATCGATAGGTTCCTTGACCGATCCGGAGTAGATACACACAGATAAGATAATTATGAAGTGGTCCACGTGTTGGAGATATCATGAGCCTAACTTCATTCGTCAAACGGGAGTCTGTCCGGGATCGATTTGACGAGAAGTTTCCTAACAAAGGAAACAGAGCTGAGAACGATATTTGTGTCGAGTGGCAAAGCAACCAATATCGCTTAGTGGGAACGGCCTTTGATTACCTTGTCCGGTTCTGGCTTCGACGACACGCTACCGATATCCAATCCCGGCCATGGGTTGCCGAGGCGAGTCTTGAAATTGCCCATGAGGAGTATCCCGGGATCGTTGAAGACCTCACCAACCGAATTGATCGAGCCAAGGAAGCCCGTGACACCTATCTCGAGAGTGGAGAATCAACTGAATCACTATTGGAGGCCTCGCTTGATTTGGCCCGGATTGACGGAATCTACCGGGGTGGTGATCCACCAGTTGACCTTGGCGAGTACGATTCGAACGCTCTTTCGGATTGTCGTGAGTTACTCGAGATCTTGGACGAAACGAACGTGCTAACCGGAGACGAAGTCGATCTGAACCCGGCCTTTGGGGTGGGGTCAGCGCTTGTCGGTGGGGCAGATGCTGATGTCATTCTTGACGGGACCCTTATTGATATCAAAACCTCGAGTAAAGCTACCTTCAAGATTGATTATTGGCGGCAGTTGGTTGGGTATCTGTTGTTAGCCGATATCCATGCAGACCTCAATCAATGGCAGTTCTACGAACAGTTAGGGATCGGTGAGGATCCTAACTGTCGAGCATACCAGGATATTGATTCATTCGGGGTATACTTTGCTCGGCACGGTGAACTCTCAACGGTATCGAGCGATATTGTCTACGACCACCCTGGATATATGGACGTGAGGTCGTGGTTTATTGAAGAGGCTATAGACGCATACGAACCTATGGATCACGCTTTCCGGGAGGAACTGCGGACGATATTGCTGGAAGAATAACCCTAGGATACCACTCTTGATGTGGGTCACAATGGATTCGATTCGAACCGTTTGGCTACAATGTCAGTCTAACTCAGTAAACGTCGTATATTCCGAGATGAGCACTTGTATCTCGTTGTTCGGAATATAGAGATGGTCTTTCACTCCCTCAAAGCGACGAGTTCCCTCTTCCATATATGGATGAGAGACACCGTCCTGCACGACGAATGTCACCGGTGAGAAAACACTGCGATCCGTCAACTCACCCTTCACCTCTGGGAGCTATTTGTTTTTCTAACTAAGTACACTGAATCGATCATCGCTTCAACCGTCACAATTTCTCCAGAACCACTGAATTTACTCAAATCCCATTTATACCGTGAGTCGCTTGTCGGTGCAGACTCCGAAGTCGGTTGTACAGGTTTTTGGGACGGAGTTAGTTCATCCCCTTCACTTTCTTCAGAAACGAACAGATAATTCGGATTATCCCCGGTTCCGTATCGGAAAGAACGGACTGCGCAGTCGATAGTTTGTGCTCCTCGCTCTGGATCAATGTCAATGGATGAAGGTAGGTGGCACCTCGTTTCCCCAAGGTCACCGGTCGAGACCACGAACCATGTACCGCCACGTGGTTCAATCTCGAGAGACCCACGATTGCCCTCGCTCGTACACCACATAGGATAGACTTCTCGATCAGCCAGATGAGTATTATCCTTTGAATGTCTGGGACGTTGTCATCGTAGGACCTATGATAGTTCCATCAAACAGGTGGGCTATGACACTCTCCTTGGACGATCTCGATTCTCATCTGTTCAAGTGTGCTGATATCATCCGGAACACGGTTGACAAAACCGACTACAAGGACTACATCCTCCCGCTGGTCTTCTACAAGAGCCATCTCGGATACATACGACGACCAATACGTCGCCCGTCTCGAGGAGGACGAAGAGACCGCAGGCTGGGCGTGTGTCTACAACTACATCTGTGCGACTCGAAAGCGTATCGATTCAGGCGTCAGCCGATTGGCTCGCTTCGTACACCTCCTTCCGGAGATGTTCTGTGATGATCTCCTGGATGTCGTCGTTGTCCATAAACTTCTGAAACAGGTCGCGGTTCTGGTCCATTCGGTCGATAAACAGTTCGGTGAGGGTACTATCAAACTCGAGGGCGGAATTGTCCTCCGAGTTGACTCGAGCGGACTGTCGTAGCTGGTCGTCCTCCAGTGCGTCTTCCTTGATCTGATCGATAAAGAGCTGGTCAGCCTCGGTGAAGTCGGTGCCCAGGGCCTCGTTGATCCGCTCGACGAGCGTAGAAAGCTCGATCTCTTCGTCTTCTTGGCTCCGGGTCCCGGTCTCGGTCGGCACGGAGACCTCGCCGCCGGACTCGTCGAGTGCAATCTGACCCTCGTCGATCTTCTCCAGTCGGTAGTACTGGAGCGCGAGTTGCGTCGTCGAACTCGACGCGTTTCCCGCCTGCATCCTTGGGGAGTTCCTTATCGAGGAAGCGACCGAAGGTGTACAGTTTCTCCAGTTCTTCGTCCTCGTAGGCGACGACTTGCGACTGAAACTTGTAGGCCTTGATGAACGAGTGGAGCTTCGACCGGAACTCGTCCTGGGTCTCCTCGTCGCTGGTCATGAACCGGTCTTGGGCCGGCTTCGTGAGGCTGGAGAGTTTGCCGTGCGTCTTCTCAGTGGTCTGGTTTGCGGGGTCGAAGAACTCCTCGGCGAACCGGTTGACCTCCTCCTGGGTGTAGATTCGGAACGCGTTGAGTTCATTCTCGAGCTGATAGATGTGCTGTGGGTCCATTCGTTCTTCCACCGTCGTGCGTTCGTAGTACGGCTGGAACGCATCGAGAATGGCCTCCCGATCGTTGATAAAGTCGAGGACGAAGGTGTCTTCTTTCCCCGGATGGGTACGGTTCAGCCGTGAGAGCGTCTGGACGGCCTGGACGCCGGAGAGCTTCTTGTCGACGTACATCGTGTGGAGGAGCGGCTGGTCGAACCCGGTCTGGTACTTCTCGGCGACGACGAGTACCTGGTACTCACGCTGAGTCGAACTTGCTTGGGAGCTCGGACTCCTTGATGCCGTTCATTCCCTTCTCCGTGTACTCGACGCCCTCCTCTTCGACGGTGCCGCTGAACGCGACGAGGGCCGCTAGGTCGTCGTACCCTTTCTCCTCGACGTACTCGTCGATCGCGAGCTTGTAGCGGACGGCGTGTTTCCGCGAGGAGGTGACGATCATCGCCTTCGCCTTTGCCGCCGATCTCGTGTCTCGTGTTGTTTCGGAAGTGCTCGACGATGATCTCGACCTTCTGGGAGACGTTGTGCGGATGCAGCGTGAGGAAGCGTGTGATGGCCGACACCGCCTGCTTCTTCGGGACCTGCGGGTCCTCCTCGATCGCCTTCGCGATGTTGTAGTAGGTCTTGTAGGTCGTGTAGTTCTCGAGGACGTCGAGGATGAACCCTTCCTCGATCGCCTGGCGCATCGAGTAGAGGTGGAAGGCGACCGGATCTTCGCCCGCCTCGGGTTCCCGTCCGAAGACTTCGAGGGTCTTGCCCTTCGGCGTCGCCGTGAACGCGAAGAAGCTGATGTTTTCCTGCTTGCCGCGGGCTCTGGCTTTCATCTGCGATTGCTTCCTGGATATCGTCGACATCGTCGATATCCAGCCCTGCCAGAATCCCCTTCATTTCGGTGGACATCTCGCCGGTTTGGCTGCTGTGTGCCTCGTCGACGACGACCGCGTAGTCCCGGTCTGGGAGCGAGGCGATATGCTCGATGACGTGGGGGAACGTTTGCAGTGTCGTGATGATGATCGGCTTGTTCTTCTCCAGGGCATCTGCGAGCTCGTCCGACTTCGAGGTGCCATCGCCTTCGATGCCGTGGACGACGCCGGCTCTCTGGTCGAGTTCGTAGATCGTATCCTGGAGCTGTTCGTCGAGTACGGTTCGATCTGTCACGACGACCACGCTGTCGAAGACCAAGTCGTCCTCGGCGTCGTGCAATGAGATGAGCCGATGGACGAGCCAGGCGATGGACTTGCTCTTGCCGCTGCCGGTCGAGTGCTGGATCAGGTAGTTGTGCCCGGGTCCTTCGTCGCGAGATGCCCTGACGAGCTTTCGGACGCAATCGAGCTGATGGTAGCGCGGGAAGATCAGCGTCTCCTTGGTGTCGACCGTCACGCCGTTTTGTTTGACTTCCTCCTCTTCGAGGTGGATGAACCGCTGGATGATCTCCATCCAGCTGTTCTTCTGCCAGACCTTTTCCCAGAGGTAGGCGGTGGCCTGGCTGTCCTCCCGGGGCGGATTCCCGGCACCGCCGTCGTGGCCCTTGTTGAACGGGAGGAAGTGCGTGTCCTCGCTCGTCGAGTTTAGTGGTGTAGTAGACGAGATTCGAGTCGACGGCGAAGTGGACCAGCGCCCCACGGTTGAACTTGCAGAGCGGATCGGCGGGGTCGCGATCGGTCCGATACTGCATCTTGGCGTGTTCGACGGTCTGGTCGGTCCAGGGGTTCTTGAGTTCGGCCGTCGCGATGGGCAGGCCGTTGACGCTGAGCAGCAGGTCGATACTCTTCTGGGATCCGCAGGCGAGTAGTGGAGCTGGCGGGTCACGCCGAAGCGATTGGCCTCGTACTTCTCGCGAGCCTCGGGATTTAGGTCGGAGGCCGGCTCCGGGTACGTGAGGTCGATCGTCGTCCCGGTCGTCCTGAGTCCGTGGCGAAGAACGTGGATAGCACCGAGATTCTCCAGGGCACTCTCGAGGTCGCGAAAGAAGGCTTCCTCGGCGCTGCCCCGGTAGGCGTCCTTGAGTTTCTCCCACTTCCCAGGCTGGGTCTCCTTGACGAACGAGACAACGACTTTCGGAAAGAGGGCACGGTCTTTGTCAAACTCTTGGGACTCAAGGTGCTTGTAGCCACCATGTTTGACGAGGTGGGTTTCGATTTCTTTCTCAAACTGTTCCTCGTCGTGGATACCTGGGCTCATGCTAGAAGTTCTTGGTCATCCTGACCTTCCCAGTCACTTAGGTTTAATTGCCCGGTGACTGCTTTGGTAATAAGGGCTTCGCGTTTCTCTTTGAGGAGTAAAATTCCACGATTAATTACATCTCGTTGCTTTTGGTATTTATTGTCATATTCAGATAGGTAGGTTGCAATCTCCTTCTGCTCCTCTAACGGAGGAAGGGGGAGAATCAGCCTCTTTAGGTCTCGGATATTCACTCCAGTGATCGTGGCCCCCTTTTCATCGACTTCGAACTGCCGTTGACTCGACTCGGATCGAAGTGCCCAACAAAGCCAAAAATTATCAACACTCTCCTTAGGGGCAATTCGAGCAGCATCTCGTGATAGGTTCACACCATCCAATTCTTCTGGGATGACCGCAACACTTCCGATGCTTCCCCGAATAGCATAAACTAGCTCTCCGGCATTCATCTTCGATCTCTCGTACTCCTCAGCGATCTCGTTTGAAGTTCTTGGCAACTCGTCTAAAGAAAGCCTTCTCTGAGTCACATCTCCAGCGCCAAGATAGGGAACCCCGTTTTCGACATGTGGACCCGGTTTGAGTATACCATATACGAGGTGAGCATCCTCACGAATCAGATACATTAATTTAGTAACATCCCAATGTTCAGGAATTTTGCCTAACCATTGGAACCCAGACTGCTTACGAGGCATTTCATTTTGAATACCATTTGTGATAGCGTGAGTGACTACAGATTTCTTCTTGTTCTCAAGGAATTTGAGGAGTTGTCCTTTCTTGTCGATGAGTGCGTCAATTCGGGCGGTGTGTTTATCTAGAAAACTTACAATATCATTTTGGGTTTTTATTGGAGGGAGAGTGAGGAGAACTTCATCAGCAAACGTTTGCGGTAGTCCAGCCTGCGCCGATCCTCTGATAAAAAGCTGAATTTGACGCTGAACCCAAGAACTCCATAGCTGATATGCAACTAACCGCCCATGTAATTGGTCTGACGGTTTTAATACATAAACATGGCTATTAACTGCTGCACGACCTTCAGGGACTTTTTCAACATATACAACTTTTCCGATTGTCGCCCCATCTTTAACAAGTAGCACGTCATTTTCTTCTAATTTTCCGTTTTTCATAGATCGATACATTGATGTAGGTATATATCTCGGCGAATCTAGCTTCCAATCTCCATTCCATCCAAAATGCTTTCCGCCAATACTGAGAACGCCGGAGTCTTCTTTCGATGGTTTAAACGAAGCATCACGTTTTCCTAATTCGATTGACTCTACCGCATACTTTAATGGAAGGACTTCCCAACCTGAGGAGTATTAGGCACTTCTATATTGTCCTTATTTGTCATTCCGACACCTCCCCAAGCAAATCACTAATCTCTTCTTCCAGTTCTCGAATGTCCGCGTTTATCTCCTCGAGCGGTCGGGGTGGTTCGTACTCGTAGAAGTGCCGGTTAAAGTTGATCTCATAGCCCACGACTCCGAGCTTTCCGTCCTGATCGTCGTGATACTTACTGCTCTCGTTGATCCATGCGTTCTCGACGTGGGGTTTCACTTCCTGTTCGAAGTACTTGCGAGGGTCCCCGCCCAGTGGCACTCGCTCACGCTCTCGAAGGTCGCTGTCGTGCTCCGGGTTGCCCTTACTGTTCGTCACGATCTCAGCGGCGGAGTCTCGCACTCCGAGGGTCCGCTCGATAGCGTTGTATACGCTCTGCCTAACGTTCACACCGTGCCTGTTGAACGCCTGCTCTAACTCGTGCATGAATTCTTCACGGTCCATCCAGACCGTCTCCTCGTCGAGGCTGCACAGCACCTCCTTGATGCCCTCCTGCGTTTCCTCGTCGCGGTTCGTGAACGCTCGCTCGTCGTCGAGGCTCTCGATGCGTTCCTCGGTCGCCTGGAAACTCATCCGCAGGGGGCGATCGATCACGATCCGACGGTAGCCAAATTCCTTGTTGTCCAGTAGCCTTCGAGCGGCCGTTTGCCTCGACGTCGCCGAAGAGGTTGGTGATCTCGTCGGATGTGATCTTCCGTTAAGCTTATGGCGTTTTTCGCCAAGGCTCTCGTCCATCTCCTCGTACATCTCCCGGGCGTCGATGAGCTGGATCTTCCCCTTCCGCTCCTCGGGCTTGCGGTTCGAGAGTACCCAGATGTAGGTGTGGATGCCCGTGTTGTAGAACAGGTTCTCCGGCAGGCCGACGATGGCCTCGAGCCAGTCGTTCTCGATGATCCAGCGGCGGATCGCCGACTCCCCGCTGTTCGGGCCGCCGTTGAACAGCGGCGAACCGTTGAACACGATCGCCATCCGGGAGCCGCCCTCCTCGGGCTTCATCTTGCTGATCATGTGCTGGAGGAAGAGGAACGCCCCGTCGTTCTTTCGCGGCGTCCCGGCACCGAAGCGACCAGCAAAACCTTGCTCTTCGTGCTCCTTCTCGATCGCGGCGGCTTGACCTTCTTCCACGAGACGCCGAACGGCGGATTCGAGAGCATGTAGTCGAACTGCTGGCTCTTGAACCCGTCCTCGGTGAAGGAGTTCCCGTAGACGATGTTGTCCGGCTCCTGGCCCTTGATGAGCATGTCCGAGTTACAGACGGCGTACGACTCGGGGTTCAGCTCCTGCCCGAAGACGTGGAGCTTCGCGTCGGTGTTGAGCTGGCGGACGTACTCCTCGGCGACGCTGAGCATCCCGCCGGTCCCGCACGCGGGGTCGTAGACGGTCCGGATCGCGCCGGGCTCGAAGACCTCGTCGTCCTCGTCGAAGATGAGGTTCACCATCAGCTCGATGACTTCGCGCGGCGTGAAGTGCTCCCCAGCGGTCTCGTTGCTGAGCTCGGAGAACTTCCGGATGAGCTCCTCGTAGATGTACCCCATCTCCTCGTTCGCGACCTCGTCGGGGTGGAGGTCGATCTCGGCGAACTGCCGGACCACCTGGAAGAGCAGGTCCGCGTCGTCGAGGCGCTCGATCTGGTGGTCGAAGTCGAACTTCTCGAGGATCTCCTTCGTCTCCTCGTCGAAGGAGCTTGATGTAGTGCAGCAGGTTCTCCGCGATGTTGTCGGGGTCGTCGCAGAGCCGCTCGAAGGTGTACTCGCTGGTGTTGTACACCTCCGCACCCGGACGTCTGCTTGAGCATCGGGCCGACGTTCTCGATACCCTGCTCTTCTAGTTCTTCGTACGTCTCGCGAACCTCGTCCTTCGTCGGCTCGGTAACGCAGTCTAGCCGTCGGATCACCGTCAGGGGAAGGATTACCTTCTGGTACTCTGATTGCTTGTAGTCTCCACGAAGAAGGTCCGCGACAGACCAGATAAAGTCGACCTTCTCGTTGAAGTTAGTGACCGGCATCTAAGCCTGGATTGGATGGTGAATACGTAAAATTACTGAAGACAGCTGGGGCTACTGAGATAGCTTTCACCTTAATACGAACTTGTGTTGTTTGATCATACCTGTCATCCTGCGTCTCCCCTGTCCACCGAAGGTACAGCCGGCCAACGTCAGAAGGCTCGATCATTTTCTGACGGCCGTCTGGATGGGTAACATTACACCGGTCGCTTATAACTTCAATCGGGACGCCAGCCCCTAGCAATCGCGTTAGGTATCCCGTCGTATTGGATGCGGTGTCACACTGGCCGGACATTTTGGATGGGTATACTATTGCTTCTCGGTCGACGTTCCACATTTCACGCTGAAGAAATCTATAATAACCATAGGAATTTATTTCTATAGGATGACTACGGGTTCGGATATCGAACTACTCCATAATGAGTACGGGCTCGCCAGAGTGTATGTCGACCACCTCAAAAATGACAGAGATATCGAGTCTCTCTGGCGAACTCAATTTGAGGCTCTACAAGCAGGCCTCCTTGACTTTGAAAGCTTTCTCATGGTCGCAGAAGCAGGGACCGGCAAGACACTTGCAGCCGAGTTTACCATCGTCGACAATGCGACCGACGTAGAACGGGAGACGAGTGTGTATCTTGTTCCGTACCGATCGCTGGCCGAGGAGAAAACCCAGACGTTTCGCGAAACGATCGGCGACACGTTTGACCTTACTGTCAGAAGCTCTCTTGGCGGCGAGCGGATGGAACCCATGGAGCTATTCGATGCTGACATACTTGTTATGACCTATGAGAAATTCGATTATCATCTCCGAAATCAAGGGGCCTATATCAACGAAATAGGCCTTGTTGTTATTGACGAATTTCACACACTTGGGAATGAACGGCGGGGACCCAACCTTGAGGTCGTCGCGACGAAGCTTCGAACGGAGTACCCGGAGATCCGGGTCGTTGGGCTCAGCGCGACGGCACCAAACTGTGAGCAAGTGGCTAAGTCGATGGATGCCGAATGGAGTAACTCTGGGACCTGGCGAAAGTGCCAACTGTGGGAGGGTTTACATGTTGTTGGAAGTGATGAACTCACACTCTACCGAGATAACGAACCAGTTTCGGAGACAGATTTCGAAGAGTACGTTGAAGATCCCCCTCAAGTAAATCCTGTCTTGGAGTTCCTGAGTGGCGACCCTGAGACACAAGCGCTGATCTTCGCTCCTACCCGAAGAGTTGCTCAGCGGTACGCAGAAGCGATCGCCTCTTATCTCCACGACCATCCAAGGAGTGGCCCCATCGATATCGACTCGGTCTCCACCAATGAAGCTTGGGAGAAGATCTCGGAGGCCGCTCGATCGACATGGTGAGGTCCCGGAAGCACTAGAATCGTGCATCCGCCACGGCGTCGGGTTTCATCACGCTGGCTTGTATGATGCCGTGAAACGACTAGTCGTTGATGCGGCTTGAAGAAGGCAGTTTGCGCGTCGTCGTGTCGACCACCACTTTAGGGGCAGGTATCGATCTACCCATCGATCGAGTTTTCATCACTAAGCCCCGGCTCGGTGGCTCAGGTGAATATGGCCAACCGATGACGACTGGAGAGTACAAGAACATCGTCGGACGAGCAGGACGACCGCAATATGGTGACGACCCCGGAGAGTCGGTCCTATATGCAGAGAATACGTTGCAAGAGCAGGATCTTTACGATAACTTCCTCACTGGCGACATCGAACCCGTCACCTCGGCTATCGACCCGGCAGATCCGGAGCTCATACTCGATCTAATCCGAGAGTACGAAAGCAACGAACGAATTTACGAGTTCCTCTTGGACACGTTCTATGGTATGACCACCGACCTTCCCGAAGAGGAGACCCTCCAGGGAATCGAAGCGACGGTCGAAGAACTGGATCGCCAAGAACATGGTCGAACCCGACCACTCATTAGGCGGCTTCGAACTAACCAATCTCGGGTACGCAACCTCGAAGCAGTTGATTGACCCGGCGACGGTGCAAGCGGCCGTTCGCTACCTTCGTCACGTTGGCAATATTGATGAGTTCGACACGGTCGACTTCCTTCACAGTACTCGGTGCTTCGCCGCTTCTAGCTCACTGCCGACTATATCGACGTGGAGGTGAGCGAGAGAATGGACTTAGAGCTGACTCGCGAGCGACTGCCGCTTCCGGAATCGGATGTTCTCGACGACGAGACGCTTGCAAACTCACTGGTCACTGCGAAGGTGGTCGCTGATTGGTTAGCGGGGGACGATTTGGAGGTGAGCTTTTCACAATGGAATATTACGAACAGCCGAACGCCCAGCGACGTGAGTGAACGGGCGGCGCCAATGTTCGCCCGCGGGATTAAGACCCTTACAGAAATCCTCGATGAAGCCGAGGATCCGCTCGCGGACGAATTTAGTGATCATTTGGAGCAGTTGGAGTATCAAGTCAGATACGGACTGGACGCTGACTGTGCAGCTTTCGCCATCCATCATATTGCGACGGAGCGGCGGTGGATCGATCATATGCGCGATCGACTCGGCATCGAGCATCCACGCGAAATTGCGACTGGACCGGTCTTCAGTCTATTCGGTGATATGCCCAATCCACAAGCATCAAATTCACCCGCCGGGCTATCAACGAGTTCTGCGAGGAACCAGAGGTGTCACGCCGAAATACACTTTAGATGCCCGGAGCGAGGGGCCGACACTGGTGCAATCCGGTCCCTTTTTGAGGCGACTCAAACGGCATCCGAAAATTACTGCGAAGAGCGTCTAAATAACTGCAATGGAGTGCAGTATCGGAGCTTTGACGAACGGGGACAGATCGTTACCCGAGGGTGAACTCAATTGTTCTGAACGATGAGCCAGGAGTGAACCTTATAAAGTCGATGGGACGCCACTCAGATCGCTGTCAAGTGCAAGTCAAAGGAGGATCTTAACGAGGGGAAGTCAGAATTGACGATGCAACTGACATCGTCCGGAAGGCGGATGACCAGCCATCCAAACTGACAATTGGTACGCCAAAATTCGCCTCGGGGGCCAACGATGAAGCGAGACGTCAAGACGTTCTGTTGTTGCCTGTGACCGCATTTGCTACTTTGATGATATATGCTGAACGAACTACAATTCGCCCAGAAATACTCGCCGAGTTATTCACGGCGAGAGGCCTCGTTACTCGTAAAGATGTCAAACGTGTATTGAACGAATGGTAATTTTCGATGAGTGAAATATCATGTATTGAAAATATCGTCAAGATACTTTCGAAGACTCGAAACGCTCCCGAATGAAAACACTTTGGAAGTTAACATTACACATGAGCAACTTTCGTCCTTATCTGATGGATTCAATCGGCAGATAGAGTCTAAGATCCAAACGCCAAGCGTTATTCCTTTATTGCCGAATCATGAAGAAATTTTTAGGTAATTAGTTGACAGTGTAGTCGAGGTCGGGTGCTTGATTATCAATAAAAATGGAATATTCCTCGCGGACAAGTTCCCAGATTGCACTAGCGAATTCGGTCGGGTCCGCTGTATCGACGTGGTCGATCTCGCGGTCGACTACCCAGCCGGGCTCAAGAAGAGTTACAACCCGGGTCGCGTTTTCAGTAGCCAGCACAATTGTGCCTGTGTAATCGACGCTGTCCTCGGTAGTCCCGTCATAGATTGATGAAGATACCCTCGCAAAAACCAATCTCGTCAGCACCGGTCAAGCTGTCGACTGCGGTCCTACTAATTGGACCGGGTGGGAGGGCATCTACGACGCGGTGATCGGTCGTGCAGATTGGACATCGTCAACGTTAAGATATGCGGTCGGGTCAGTGTTCACCCTTTCCTCTCCCGATCGAGTTTGCGACGGAACGTTTCGATGGTCTTGGAATTGGTAAGCCTGTTGGGATGTTCCTGAATATGTTGTATGATTTTCTCACGTTCTCTTGTGGATGTCTTGTTTTCATTGAGAGCTTCCGCTAGGCGTACTGGTATATTGCTCCATGGTGAATGAACCCGCTGCGGAGTCTGAATTGTACCACGTTGGTTTATCTCGGTCCTGGCAAGACCGTCAACTTCAGGTCGGTTCGATACAGGATATGAAGTACATTTGTGGGAATTTGATGTAGATATGGATACCATCTTCAACAGTGAAAACCGAGGCATCTATGCCTGCTTTCGACATAGAACTCCCAATTTTCTGGGAAATCGCCACGTACCCCTTGACATTCCCCCAAAGGGATGATATGGTGGGAGCGGCTTTCATTGGAGAGCGGTTCATTGCTGTTGAGGATGGCACGCCAGTCCTGTTCGACCGATTCCAAGGCTTCCCGCTCCCCGGGGCTCCACATATCTAGATCTGTGAAACTGCTGACGAGGAATCGCCATGAGAGCGATATTACGAACTTCTGTAGCCAAGTATCATATTCGAATTCTGTTTTATTCTGTCGGATAACTGGGTAGAATATCCGGGAGGCAAAGCGTTGCTCCCAATCCCAAGCCGTTGCTCGCATTCGCTGCACAGCAGTTTTTCTTTCTTGTCTTGGATCCGTCTGTCTGGCTCTTCCGTACCTCGGAGAAATGGCGTCGCACCACTTTTCTTAAGCCATTTAATGACAAAATTCGGAATAATATGGCTCTGTTGCAGGTCCTGCTTTTGACCGCACAAGCGGCATGTCCTAATCATGTAGCCTCACCTCTCTTGAAAAACCCAAACCACACTGTTTCAAGCACAGATTTTAGACAACCGTCCTGCTTCATTGTATAATTTCCTTTTGTTATTCTCGGGACCGATTGCTGGTACACCCCGAACCAATCCTATACGTCATAGGTCAGATTGTCTGCAAATACTGGCGTTCTTCGCCCATGTTTTCTTCTTCCCCTCGTGCGCTGGTCTTAGCGCTTCTTAATTACCCATAAGCTCAGGCTTGCCCGGCCACTTACCCCTATCTTCGGAACATCTCTGATCAAATGGTGAATGATGCTTCCTCGTTGAATCACGTTTGGTCAGATGCTCCCACCCTTAGACTCAATGCACTGGTATCTCCCTTCGCCGATAGAAAGTCGAGCCCTGTTTAGATTCAGATATTTATCAAATACTGCCGTCGTTGCTCCATCTTCTCCTTCTCGGTCCGCTGATCATAGTGTTTCTCGATCACCTTCGTACTAACGTTGGCCCGATCACTGACAGCCGTCTCGGGCACGTCATTCGTCAGGTGGTAAGTGATACTCCCACGACGAATAGCGTGGGGACTGAATGACGACGGGCACTTATAGACGTGATCTGACCCGGTAGCCTCGCAATCGTCTGGGTCCCGACCGTGTGGACACGACTCTCTGTAGCGACAGGGTTGTGTATATCGATAGGAGTACGTCCGGATAGACGATTTCGACACTCGGCCCTGTGTCGTCGTCAACAGCGGCTCGCGGCTGTAGTCGTCGGTGACGTTCGGCCGACGATCTCGGATCCAGTCATCGAGCAACAGACACAGGTCGCCGGAGACGCCGATTCGCCGCTCTCCTCGAGTCCCGTTCTTGATCGGCGTTCCTTGATCGGGCCGATGGACGACCGACACGCATTGATCCTCTGGGGAGTAGTCCTCAAGGTCGAGAGCATGTGCGGCACCCCCATGCGCATCATCGTGTGCCAGAGCAATGCGGCCGTCACGTGGGGAAGCGAGGCGTACTCGTAGCGTTCGAGATAGGCAAGCGCCGCCTCGGCGTCCTCCCTTCCGAGTGCGTCGTCCACGATGACATCCGCACCCTCGCCCTTGTTAGCAGACAAGGACTCCAAGTCACGCATACGGTTTCCCCCGCGGTTCGAGCGCATCAACAGTTTCCTAGTTAAATAGGTACCCCTCTCACTACTTCGGAACTAACGTCTCAGAATCACCTGGACAGATATTCATCCCAATACAATCGGGGGGATAGTCGCCTTCCTTGTTCATCGCTTATGCGGACAGGAATCGGAGACGATCTTAGGAATAGGGTGAATCAATGGAGAATTAGATCCGTTAATGACCCTTTCTTTAAAATCCATGTTGTATTGATAGGAACGATAGTATGGTCGATGGAAATTGATCACAAGACCCAGCCGAAACTCGTTCAAAAAACAACCCTCATAGTAACGGTTAAAACCGTATAGCTATAGGGCTAAAATGGGCGATTTCACGGTTTGGCGGCCTAGATATATTTAAGGATGGAAATTCTAATTACAATTGAAATGAATTCCGCCGAATCAGGGTGGTGGGAGGTGTCAAAATAATGGTTAATAAACGATCTGCTCAATCTCGTACCGAGATTGACTTCCTACCGCCTTTTGGGGAGCCGGAAGTTGTCACCACTGGAAATCGAGCGTTTGATGTCGCAATCGCTGGCGTCGCTACTGCTGGGGCAGTAGCATATTTACTGAATAAATAAGCTGGTCTTGATCGACTGATCTCGGCGATCGGATGACGGCTTTTTGGGCAGGGGACCATTATCGACCATCTAACTAGGCCGAGTATAGCGATATGAATCGAATTGGAGAATTTTTTGCAGGATTTCAGGATCCGCTTAGAGTTATGCCCGAAACTCGCGGTTCAAATTCATCGTAGAATGCATCCATCGCCTCTATCCCCCATTCAATCAATTCGCTCCGTTGATCTTCCGACAAGGTAGTAATTCGACCTTCAATTTCATTGGACCATTTGATCCGACAGGCCTGTTTTTCGGGTAACTCCTCCCACACCAACTCCTTCCCGAGATTGGATTCTATATCCTTTTCGTCCCTCTTCAACGACTCAAAGATCTCTGCGTTTTCCTTCCCGGACGGTCGTGAGATGTAGAGTTCAACAGTGAACTCGGGCCCGCGATGGAACACCCAACCAAACCGGACTCGACCTTTGCCAGATCCGAATGTCAGATAATTTCGGGCTCCTGCTTTCAATTTCGTCCAATCTGACCGACGATCAGAATAGGCGTCGACCAAGTCCCGGAAGAATTCCTTGTAAGCACGTTCAGTTTCAGACAACGATTCACTCTCCTCCATCTCACGTTCCCATTCGTTGGGTTCGACAATTACATTAAATTCGAACCCACGCTCGTCCGAACCCGCGATACTCACGACTCGTGGTTTGATTGCGAAGAATTTCGCATCTCTCGGACCGCTCTCGTTCGACCATCGAGGACACTCCTGTGTTCAGGGCGGAACATTTCCGACAACCAAATTGAAAAGCCCGCATCTTTGCCGGAGGAATACGTTAGTAACTTGCCGAGGTGGTCATGGTCCGTTCTACCGTATTGATTTTCGATAATCACAGTTTCACCGGTATTCATCTCCTTCGCCACGATATCGGTAGAAAAGTCACCCACTGCTTCTTCGGCTCGGGCATCTTCAAGCTCGATTCCGAGCGTCTCTCCTAGTAATTCGATATTCTCAGTCAACCACCGGGTAAAGTCTCGTTCTTCGTGCTTCCAAATCGACCGGAGTTCGTGATCTTCGATCTTGGCTACATCTCTATCCATGGCCACCATTTCGGGAGTAATTGGATAAATCTTCCGGTGAAAAGGACCCATCAAAGATTCTGTCTTCCGTCGACACAATTGGTATCGGACACTGCATTAGGGGGCTCTATTTGAAAAACGAAATCTAAACTCCCTTTCCTCGTCAAATTGATTCACTCCCTCGCGGACCATACCGTTCTCTGAAATTGCTCTCGTTTGGTTCGCGGCGATTGTCCCATGGGTCTGTTCCACAGGGAGTGATGTACTTCCACTGAAGTTCGTCGCGAATTCTGATACGACGTTCTGTATCGGTGACGGATTTTACGAAATAGCCAATTTTCCCGTGGGTTTCGTTTTGCCAACAATGGCGTTTATCATGATATTGAAGAGTATATTGTAGATTACCGGTCTCAGTAACGTCTGCCCCCTTTGAACGGCCAGTCCCGCCCTCAGAGGTGCCTATGTAAAGGACACAATGTGGATGGTCATTGATCAAACAGATGACGACATAAATACCGATCTCAAATGAGGATATTTCTTCTACTTTGGTGAACACTCCCTCAAATTCGTACCCAGCAATTTTCATCACTATTGCCAACCCCTATTGGACTCATATTGCTCCTGTACGGTGTTCTTTATTCCGTATTCGATATTGTCTTCGTCAATCTCGGGAGTCTTTTCGGCATCCTCTCGAGTTCTAATCGCATGACGGAGGGAATATCCGAATGATTTGCTCAATATCTGCTCCCGTCGTTTCCGCTGGCATCCTCGTAACGAACCAATCTGGTTCAATGGTGGTGGGGATACCCCGAGTGTAAATGTCGAATATTTCCTTCTTGGCCGCGCGATTAGGAGGAGAGAGTTCGATCTTCTCCCCGAGTCGACCGGATCTGAGCAGTGCTTGATCAATCAGGTCAGGGCTATTCGTCGCACCGATAACGACAACATGCTCGTTCGCATCTGATCCCGTCGATCTCTGCAAGTAGGGTATTCACGATACTACGATCGACAGTTGAGAGTGTTGCAGATCGATCCCCAGCAATCGCATCCAATTCATCGAAGAAGATGATACTCGGGGCTTGTTCTCTTGCTTGGCTGAAGATCTTTCGGATACGTTCTTCGGATTCTCCATACCACTTGGTTTTGATTTCTGCCCCCTTGATAGCAAAGAATGTCGCATCGAATTACATTCGCGACTGCCTTGGCTACAAGCGTTTTTCCAGTGCCGGGAGGCCCGTGGAGCAGCACTCCATTTCCCGTCGATAGTGCTGAATTCTGAAAGACCTCGTATTCCATCGAGTAGGTTACAACCTCTTCGAGCTGGGTGAGTACATGAATATAATCCGCCAATATCGGTGAACGAGACCGCCGGAATTTCAGGGTCGCAGAATGCATCTACAGAACTCTCGTATCGATCCTGAAAATTCGGTTCCCTTCGTTCATCAGAAACATGTTCGATAGCCCGTTGGATATGATCTGGTGTGACCTCCGGAGCGTCCTCTGTCTCAGACTGGGCAAGTACAACGGCACGGCGTGCGATATGCTCAAACGCCTCTCCGGGTAACTGTCCGTCGACTGCTGGAAGTTGGTCTGCCTCATCGAAGGCTAACGTGATTGAAGTGCCACGTACCAACTGAGTGAGATTTGCGTGTAGGAGAAATGATCGACGCTGCTGGCCTGGGTCAGGAATATACAAATTGATATCGGCTAGTTTATCGAATTCATCTCTCGCTTGCATACCCCGGTCGTCGTGGTCCTGGTCGAAGATACAAATGACTCCAACTTGGCAGTTATTTCTACGAAGTTCGCGGATTGATTCGTTGAAATCACTATTGTCCTCCAGATAGACATCTTGGAGGTCCTCGAGGAGAAGGACTGCCGGTTCGTGGGACGTCAATTTCTCCACGAGATACTGGAGTTCGGGATCAGTGCGTGCAGCCCGCTGGGCTCTCCTCGCAGGAATCTTGTCTGCAGTAATATGGAGGTATTTGAAGTCCTGCGAAACGAGTTCCGACACAATAGCTCGTCCTAATCGCCGTTTCCCGACTCCCTTGGGACCATATAGTGTGAGAGCAGGTAATCGATGAAATGCATCTGATTGGGTTAACCCGAAGAGAAATGTCTGTTGGAGTTTCTCGACCTCATCTTTCAACCCTCTAATATCCTTCAGGCTGGTTCTGAACGGCTCCTCGGAAAGTTCTGTCATTCTCCACAGTGTGTCGGGTTCACTTTCTTGTGATTTTGTCATTGGTTCTGACTGCGTATTTGGTTCTCGAGTTCGGTGTAATACGGTTCTACTTCGCTCGTCACGTCGTCAGAATACGCTGCTGGGTATCTCTCGTTCATATTCTGTTGTGAGTTCAGATAGTGACCTCTCAGTGGTTCGATGTTCCCACACGTAATCGAGGAAATGATGAAGGTACCACGCTCTGAGATAGTCGTCTCCCTTCTGTTGGAGGACCTTTTGTACGACTTCCGCGCTCAGGTCGCCTCTCGTCTTTTTCTGTCTCCCTGCATCGTGGTTGATTGCTTCTTTCACAATTATCTGCGGGAGCATACTGTTCCCAGTGGTTGGCCCTCGTTCAGCGACAAGATATTCGGCCTGCTTGTGAAGCATATCGAGATACTCTCCGGGTAGGTCACTTCTCGTAGAAACGTCGATAACCCGGTTCACAAAGGTGGCAACGTCCGAGCTAATACCGAGTTTCCGGGCCCATCGCTCGTGGTCCTGCCATTTCATTTGGAACTATTCGTGCCACTCTCGGAGTGCTTTCTGGACGAACTTGGCCACATCCTCTCCGAAATCCTCCGCAGTTGTTTCTCCTGGTGCGTCGCCTGTCCGTGTATTATTTGTCCGTTCGTGTGTCTCGGGATCTTTGATATCTCTAATTTTTACTGCACGGGATACTGCATCTGTGAACTGGATTATCCGTTCCATCTCGTTCTGATGGTTTCTATACCGAATGTCAACCTGATAATTTTCCCGCTCGTTACCTGTTGGAAGGTATACCAGTATGTCGAAGATGCTCTTCTCTGATTCGGGCGAGATATACTGGATCGATAGCTCAGTCTCTGTGCTGTATCCTACTTTCTTGAGATCCGCTATGCCCGTAATGTGATCTTCTACAATTCGATTGGTAGCGGTGGCTAAACGCTCAGGGAGTCTGTCGGTAAGTTCTTGTACAGTTTCAGGTACCAGTCCTAATTCTCGCTTGAGAACGTCGTTGAAGGTGTCATCTTTATATTTCCGGAGCTCGAGTTCGTCATGAACGCCCTCACTGACTTTGATGCTTTTCATAGTTGTATTCTGACTACACTCAGTATACTTATACCACTAATTAATAGATTTATCTTAATGTTTCTGATCATTGAGTTCTTAATCGAAACTGTTGACCGAATCACAGCGGGTGCTTCCTCGATAGTCAAGCGGTTCGTCTCGGTGCCACTAGATGGCGCGGCGAACCTCGGGCACGGCCGCCTCGACGAGCTCGTCGAACTGCGTCGCGATGGCACGGTTCCAGCCGGGCAGTGCGTCGGACAGCGACTCGCCCGAGCCAAATACTGTCCAACCGTCGACCAGCTCGTCCGTACCTAGCTATCCTATATAAGAATCCAAGCTACCTATGCATAGGTTAGATAGATAAGTTAGCAGAATTACCTAGGTAGTATGCTGCTGGAGCAGCCGGATCGGACACGCGGGGTGAAAACAGAGCGGATTCTCCGGGTGCTGCTGAATACCCCGGACGGTACGCTGAGCAAGTACCGGATTGCCCAGGAGGTAGAGGCGTCCGAACCTTGGGTCCTCGAGTACACGGGGCGACTCGAAGACAGGGGTCTGATCGAGAATACCAGGGTCCTGAAGCCCCGAGAACTCTATGCCGAGTGGCGGGACGTCCGTGTCACCCCGAACCAGCTCTCCGTCTCGCTTCAGCAGCCGATGGACCTGCTTGACAAGACAACGCTGGACTATGCGCTGACCACCTACCAGGCGGAGAATCTGGCACAGGGACTCCTGTTCCCGTCCACGACCGATTTCTACATTCGGCCCGATCAGGCAGCGGAGTGGATGCAGCTCATCGAGGAGAAGGGCTTGTTGGGTGGGGGGAACGTCCGGCTGCGAGTGACGGACGAGCACGTGTTCTACCAGACGGAGCGCCGAGACAGGTACACTGTGGTGTCGTCGCCGCAGCTAATCCTGGACTTGCTGGAGGAGGGCGGGCCGTGTGCAGAGGCGGCGGAGACGCTCATCGACTCGGTCCACAGTGGAGGGTCGTAGGGGAATTCCCCTGCTCGCCTCCCTGGAGTGAGCACGCTCGGTTACGCGGCTATAGAAGGTCATACTCTGGATAATGATTATTGCGATAATGACCCATGCCATCCACAGGTAACACTCACAGGAGAGTGACCCAGACGAGCTCAACCGCACACCGGTGACGATTCAATCGATCAATTCCTCGAGGAGGCGGAATGCGTTCACGTATGTGATCGCATCCCCGTACCCGACGCCGTCGAAGACGGTCTCGATGGCTCGCCCGGCGGCGATGTCCGTGGTGTAGACGTATGCATGAGATGCCGATCCCGATCCCAGCGATTGGGCTGCGACACCGGCGAGGGCGGTATCGGCACGTTCGATGTCGTCCTCCGGGCGATCGTCTGCGTTCGCGATGTACCGGCGGACACCATCCATCGCGCTCGAGACGACCGATTCGGTGTACTCGATCGGATCGGCGATGTCGGCCCACCTCCTCGATCGCCGTATCGATCGGTGGGGCGTCACGACCGGCGTCGACGGTGAGTTCGTCGTACACCTGTTCGGGGAAGGAACGTCACCTCGTTTCGACTGGCGAACGTCCGGAGGGCTTGATAGCGGGGGTTGCTGGGCCGACCAAGTGCGATGAACAGGCCGGTGTCGGCGATGTGGATGGCGGTCACGGGTCGGTTGTCGTGTCGTCGATGGCCGACGCCGACGCCCCCGCCACCTCCAGGTCGCGGTGCTCGTGGACGACCGGCCTGAGCGCCTGGAGGATGAGTTCGGCGGCCAGCGGGGAGATATCGAGGTCGGTGGCCATGATCCGGTGGGTTATCTCGCCTCGCTCGCGGGCGATCGTGTAGGTCAGTGCCGTCGCCAGCCCGGCGATCCCGTGGCGATCGATGTAGGTGTCGATGTCCGCATCGCTCGTCCGTCGGCCGACGGCGTCGACGAGCAGCGGCGTGATCGTGTACTCGTGGGCGGTCTCCCCTGCGGTCACCGTGAGTTCGATCGCTCGAGCGGCGTACGTTCGGGGTTGCTCGTCGCTGGTGACCTCAATGAGACCGGCCTCGACCAGTCGGTTGACGTAGTTGTACGCCGTCCCCTGCGGAAGCTCGAGGGCCGCCATGAGCTTCTGGACTGTCGCCTCCCCCTCGCGAGTGAGGTACGCGTATACGTGGGCACATCGGGGATCCTCGAGGAGATCCGCAATCGAGAGGAACTCTCCGACGACAGCACCGTCGTCGCGATTGGTGGCCTGTGACATGGGGCGACTCTCACTTTACAGTTTATAGAGAAAGTGTAATAGGTGTTGGGGTCGGGGAAGACCGAGACCCATCGTGTCGAGGAACGCGGCACTACCGACTCGGGAGAAGCCTTTTTACCGCTGCGTGACGTTATACTCTATATTGATTTGGTGCCTGTAATGGGGACGAATTCAGTAGAAAGTATAAAACAGGGGTTCTCACGGCGGGAAGCCCTCGCTCTCACCCGATTAGCCAGCCGAAACCGGACCATCATCACGATCGACGACATCGAAGAGGCAATCGATGTCCCCTATACTGACGCGAAGACGATCGCGAACAACCTGGTACACAAGCAGTGGCTCGATCGGTTGACAAGCGGCACCTACCTCATCGTCCCGCTGGCGGCCGGCGAGACCGGCGAGTACACGGAACACGAGTTCGTGATCGCGTCCCATCTCGCCGACCCGATGTACATCTCCTACTGGACGGCACTCAACCATCACGGGCTGACAGAGCAGGTCCCACTGACGGTGTTTGCGGCGACCACAGCGCAGGTCCCAGACCGGGAGATCCACGGCGTGACCTACACCTTCATCACACTGACCGACGCCAAGTTCTTCGGGTACGAGTCTGTGGCGATCGATTCGCATCGAGTAAACGTGGCGAGCGTGGAGAAGACGCTCGTGGACTGTGCCGACCACCCGGAGTACTGTGGCGGCATCGGCGAACTGGCGAAGGGACTGGCGGCCGCGGATCTGGATCAGGACACGCTGACGAGGTACCTGCTCCGGCTGGGCAATGGGGCTGCAATCAAGCGAATCGTCTACCTGGCCGATTGTTTGGATGTCGTGCTCAGCCCGGCGGGATACGGCTGGTGGACGCGTTCACATCGGGGTACTCGAAGCTGGACCCGACCCGCCGGGACGAGGGACCCCATGTGAGCGACTACCGGTTGCAGCTCAACGTACCGGAAGACGAGATCACGGCCGTGGTCGAGGAGCGAGCATGATGACCGAACTCGAAGCCCAGGGCATTTTCCAGAAAACCACCGGCATGCGGCACTATCAGAAATTCAAAGCTGTGTGATATCGTCGCGAACTTGGTGCAGTCCGTCGAATGACGGCGACTCACTGTCAATTTGTGTTAGCGAGGAGCGAGCAGCGAGCACCCTAATGAGTGTGTCGCACTCGGGACTCTGTAAGGAAGATTTCACCCGAGTAAATTTGGGTTAGACAGCTTCGTTCTGTGCTTAGTCAAATTCGAGCGATCGAATGTGGGGAACACTAGTGATACAATGGCCGTTTTGCAGTTTGCACGCGTAGCTTAGTCGAAGCCGAAGGGAATGTCTCCCGCCGTTCGATTTGAGGTACTCCACGGCGTCATCCGGGCTCGTTAGGCGGATGTTCTCTCGGTGGCCGCCGCCGTAGGCTTCGATCGGAGCCGTCGGGTCAGCGATCATGGCGTCTATCAGTGTTTTTCCGCGGCCCTGATCGTGAGACGGGAGTGCCATCGCGACAACCGTATCGATCTGCTTCTTGTGGGTGCCCGTGATCCGCTTTCGCAGCATCTTCCGGACAATTCGATTTCGAATGTCTTGATCGTCCATCGGTCACACTCTTGTATCGGTATTCCACCTCAACGGATGTATTATTGGAACGACAGGGTTGTAGTATTGACACAACAGCTAAGGGGATGGCGACGAAGTATCACCCAATGGCAGTAGACCAACAGCCGGACGAGGCGTTCGCCGACGGGACCCCGCTGGTCGAACTGTTTGGGAAACCGGCGCGAACGAAGATTGTGAGCGTGTTCGTCGACGAACGCGAGCGGGATCTCAGCATTAGCGAGATCGCCCGGCAGGCTGGCGTCGCGCGGAGTACCGTGTACACTCATCTTGAGGTCCTTCTGGATCTCGGGATCGTTGTCGAGACGCGCGAAACCGGCCCGAGCACCCGCTTCCAGCTCGACAGAGACAGCAAGATTGCCCAACGTCTCTACGAACTCGACGGACTCGTGCTTCGAGAGCTCCTAGACGACTAACAGACGACCCCGGTCGCACGTCGGCAAAAGCTGCAGCCCGAGTATGACTACGAGCTCGAGGTCGGCGAACGGAGAGGCGTCCACTTGCTCTCCATCACTGATCGAAAATTCCTCACAGTTCGCTCGGTTTCGTTAGTCAGGACCGTCACTTCAGTCGGCAGCGTCCCGGTCATTGGCTCGTCTTACTGGTCCATCGATCCGAAGAGCGTTTCTCCTGCATCGGTTGGCGTCGTGTTCTCCCAGTTCGTCCGACCGGCTGTGGCGGTCTTCAGTTTTGGACGTGAAGCCCGGGTAATCTCGAGGACCGACCCGACGAGGGTTGCTGATAGTTCATCGTTCGCTTCGATCCCTAATCGGTCCCGTACCCCCGGTGGGAGTGTAACTCGCCCACGGTCGTCGACGGTGAGTGTGAGTTCGTCTCCGTTGGAGGGTGGGTTTTCCATGTTTCATCACCTAATACTACTAGCCAATTGCCAACAAAACTGTTGTGCCGCCGGGATCTCCCTCTCTTCTCTATGCGATAATTCGAACCACCGCCACTGTTCTGGCGGATCGAATCGCCGTCGCGGTGTCGCTGTACCACGAGAGTGGAATATCACCCCGCCCCGCTGGCCTGCTCGTGTGTTCATTGATTCTTTGACGGATGGATGACCGCTCATCGACGCAGTATGCGTTCTCGACGACCTCGTCGGGGCTTTCTCGACAAAGAGATGAAGCAGCAGGCACCCCGTGGCCAGACCCCCAATCGTTATTCCTTAACACACGAATCATGAATTGTATGTCGACGGCTGCCGGAGATCCCGAGCGGGCTGTCAATGGGCTGCTCTCAGTGGCCCAGCTGCTCGAGGAGCCACGGCTCGCCAGGCTCTACACGTTCGTCCTTCGCGAGGGGCCCGTCACGATCGACGACATCGTGGAAACCCTGGAGCTACCCCGAACGACGGCCTACTCAGATGCCGGCACACTCGTCGATCTCGGCGTCCTCACTCGGGACGACGAGGACAAGACGCACACGTATGCAGCCATCTCGATCCTGCTCACCGCGAATCTCGATGGCGACGAGTACACGATCACGCCGACGCTCATCGATGCGTTTGGCCGATCGAAGCGGGACCGCGACCTCGATCTCTTGCTCGAGCGCCACGGCCGCGGCAAGCTCGCGGCAGCGATCACCTACGCAATTCCGTACGCGAATGGCGAGATGACCGAACGGGTTGCGGCTCGAGAGCTCGACCTCCAGCCCGCGTTCGCGATTGCGGTGCTGCAGTCGTTACGCGATGTCGTCCGCAGCATGGAGACGGTCGATCCGTATCTCGACGAGATACGGAATGCCCGCAATCAGGCACCAGCATCGGAGGAGTGAGCGTGGCCGATGAGCGAGTCGGTTGATCCGCTTGTGACCCCCTTATACGACACTGGATTTATTGCTGCCCGTATTGCAATTACCGCCATGACGCTGGATGACGACATTCGAGAGCTCGAGGAACGGCTCGGAATGACGAGGAGCGAGGAGGTCGAAGAGACCGGCCGAATGGTTGCACGGTTGCAGGACTGAGGTCCAACTGAGTTCTTTGAATTGACTACAGACTCGTGGTTGGTGAACGAGCGGGCCATCAGGCAATTCGTCACCACGATGTCGATGGAAACGTGGTTTCGTCTACCCGCGGAGGATTAGGTTTCTACCACTGTGTTGGGACAGCTACTCCTTCTCGAGCAAGTCACCCTGTGATGGTCGAAACGAGATCAGCCAGCCCGAAGAGCTGGACGTCTTCCCGCGACGCCTCAGCCCGTTTCAGATCGTCGGTGTACCCCGACCGGCTGAACAGGACGTACAGCGTCTTCCCGTCTGCTGGCCCTTCTGACCACCGCACTTCCGACGCCGTTCGTTCGAGATCGGCGAGGACGCCTTCGCTCACGGGTTGAGACGTGAACTTACACTCGCCGGCGACGAGCCCGTCGTCGGTGAGGCCGAGGACGTCCAGTTCGTGTTCTTTGAACCACCACTGCCCGACGTCACGGAACCGTCGGTCGATGAGGTCCGGGAGCGCTCGCTGGCAGAGCCGTTCGAACAACGGGCTCACGTAATCTGCCAGCTCGGGTGCGACGAGTTCGTCGTACGCGTCGTCGCCGAGCATGTGAAGCTGGTCCTGGTTGCCGTACACGAACCGGAACCAGAACCGGAACAGCGGTGCAGCGATGCGATACCGGCCGCGTTTCGAGGCCGTCGGCGATTCCGTCACGGGGATGTGCCGCTCGACGAGGCGGAGTCGGCGGAGCTTCTGGAGGTACGTGCTGAGTGACCCGGACTCCACGCCGGCCATGCCCGCGATCTCGTTCGGGGTGCGACGCCCGTGAGCGAGCGCGCGGAGGATGCTGAAGTACGTGTTCGGCTGTCGGAGTTCGGTGCGGAGCAGGAACTCGGGTTCGGAGTACAGGAGCCCGCGCTCCGACAGGATCGCCTGCTGGACGTTCGTTCCGAGCGGCTGGTCGGGGTCGATCGTCTGGAGGTAGTACGGCGTGCCGCCGTAGATCGACCACGCCGTGATGGCGGTCTCGGGGTCGTACTCCGGGAAGAACTGGCGTGCGTCGGGTACATCGAGGGGCTTGAGATCGATCGTCGCCGTCCGCCGACCGTACAGCGGTGCGCTTCCGGAGAGCACCTTGTCTTCCATCACGCTGATCGACGAGCCGACGAGGATGAGCGTCATCCCGGTCTCTTGTAGTTCCATGTCCCAGACGCGCTGGATCCGGGACGGCAGCGACTCGTCCTCCTCGATGAGGAACGGGAACTCGTCGATGACGACGACGGCGTCTTCCTCGCCGAGTGCTTCGAGGAGTGCCTCCCAGTCGCGGCGGACGTTCCGCAGCGAGGGGAACTGCGCGGTGGCGGTGTCGACGAACTGTTCGAGTTGGTTCGGTGCCGTGGACTCGACTGCCTGGTAGTAGACGGCGTCGTCCCGATCGGCGATGGACTGGCGGACGAGTTCGCTTTTCCCGAGGCGACGGCGGCCGTAGATCACGACGAAGTCCGCCGTCTCGGACTCGTAGCAGTCCGTGAGTTGCTCGCGTTCATCGTTCCGATCGACGAAGCGGTCCATGGACCTAGCACGAGCGCCACATACATAGAACGCACGATTTTGGAAATTATAATTTCAGAAATCGCGATTTCAGAAATCGAAATTTCCTACTTGTGCACGATGAAACACCGACACTCACCCCGTGGTTACCGCCCGTAACAGCTCGATCCCAATGCCCTCGTAAGCTCATCGAACCGATTGTCGTGGAGTAAATAATATCAGGAAATACTTATATATTCATCTACATATTCTACAGTCATGTCAGAATCACCACCTGACGATATCAGCATCTTCAGCGATGAAACCGTCAAACACGTAGAATCACCGAGTTGGTTCGCATACACTGGTATGCTCATCCTCAGTACCGTCGGGCTTCTCATGTTAGTCGGTGTACTTGGATTCGTGTGGATCTGGTTCAAGCGACGAGCAACCACGTATGTGGTCACCAGTAACAGAGTAATTGTATCGACGAATACCCTCCTCAGTGGCCGAACAACGAAGGAAAATCGCGTTCGGGATATCACCTACATTGAGACCAACCAAACGTCGTTCGCGAAGATGCTCGGTATCGGATCAGTCACGTTCGCCACCCCATCGACCATTATCCTACCCTGGTTCTCGAGCGGAGTGATGTTCAAGGGAGTTTCAAACATGTCTGATATAGCTAATACCGTACGTTCACTCCAGACCCGTTGACTCTCCATCCAGGTCGAATCAAACGCTGAATTTTTCGACCCACCCCGCCCGAACCGACTCCTGACCGAACTCAGGGCGGAATCTCCGAGTGCCCGGGGACGCCACGGCCGTGGTAGAAGGCCCCGTTCCACTGGCTGATCCAGATCTCCTGATTGGCGAGGTACAGCGCCGGTCCCGTCTTGAAGGTGGCATCCTCGACCGACCAGGTGTCACTGTCGGTATCGTACGCGACGGCAGCGTTGTAGACGGCCGCCTGGCCGTACTCGCCCCCGGCTGCCGGCGGGAGGGGGAGTGTGTGCTCGGCGTCCTCGTCCCGGCTGTTTGGCCGTTCGGCCCGCTGGAGGCGCCCACGATTGAGCGTCTGATCGAAGTACGTTGCGTAGATGGCCCCGATATCGGTGTTGAGGACCGCATCGGCGGCATTCAACCCACCGGTAATGTCCCCGGCATCGCGAGCCGTCATCCGGTAGGTCGAGTCATCCACGCCGGAGGCAAACGTGCCGGCGTCGGCGTCCCAGAGATCGTCCGTCAGATAGCCGATCGCCGCGTCCGCGAGGTCGGTATACTCGACACCATCGAGCTCGGAGGCCCACGCCAGCCCCTGGCCCACGACCCCCTGTGTCGCGGCCTGGTTGGCCGCGCCGTTTGCCACCCGGCCCGTGTCGTCCATGGTTGACTCGAGGGTGTCCGCGAGCTCGGTCGCATACGAGACGGCGAGAGATTGCTGTCCCGAGCCACTGGCCTGTGTGCCGTACCAGCCGATGGCCCCGAGCATGAGACCGATGTCTCGGGTACTTCCCTGCTCGAGTATCGCATCCGCCGAGAACTGATCCATCGTCGCCGTCGCGACACCGTCGGTCAGCTCCTGAATTTTTTGGGCGGGAATCAGTGGCTCGGGATTCACGTAGCCGAACCACTCGTTCTGGGCCAGACTGTTCAGCCCGGAGAGAAACCAGACCATGGCCGCGTGCTGGGTGGGCCGTTTCGTGCTATCGGGGACCGAGCCGTCTCCGGGCCGGAACTGGGAGACGAGCTCGAGACTGTCCCCGTCGGTCAGCGCGCCGTTGCCGTCCGGTCCACCATCGATCAGCGTGGCCTTGACGCCGATCTGGGCGAGTGTCGTCAGGACCTGTGCCCGGAATTTCGGCGCGATGGCGGTCGGCAGCCGGTCGAAGTGCGTCTGGAAGTTCTTCGCCCAGGTCACTCCCTTCAGGTGCGTCCAGGCGACCGACGCGGGACTGACGACCTTCGACGACGCCGACTTATCCCACCTGAGGGTCGGGCCGTCCGGCCGTCCGTCACCGGCGTCGAAGACCGGCTCCTCGACGAAGTGCGGGTCACCCGTCGTGAACGGGGCCATGTTCAGGTATGGATCCTTGATCGGGGGCTGGTCCACCTCGGCGTTCGCGAGCATGGCCGGCAATCGCTGCTCGAGTGCCTGTTGCTGGGTCTCGTTGTGGGGAAATCGGACCCCGTTGCCACTCATTGCGATGTTGGTACTCATATTGTACAGCGAGTACCGGTGGGAATCCCCAGGTGGCGGCGTCCCGGTCGTAGCCGCTCATGGCCGGATCGGCTCCGTTCGACGATTCATTGGTCGGCGAGTCGTCATCGGCGCGCCCCGCCAGGGCCAGGGCGCTGCCAGCCCCGATCAGTCCGAGCACCTGCCGTCGGTCAGATCGAATCACTGCGTGGGTTCATCGGATTGGTATCCACCGGGGTGGTGATTCGGTGTGTGGCGGTGGTGTATCGTCGCTGCATAACCACCCTAGGGTCAAACGGACCAATCGCGCGCGCAAGGGGTTCGCGGGCCGTTCGGCAGCTCGCACCGGCATCTGCCCGACGAGTCTCTGGGTCCCTCGAGATTGTAAGGGATGTTCTCCTGCCAATACCGTACGCGAGACCGCGAACTCGAGCTGTGTCCTCGAGTGATCCCTGTTTCGCCCTTGATCACTCACTTTCTGCCGATTCCGCGAGGAAGTCGGCATAGTAATCGTCGCCGGTCGAGTAGATGTATACCAGGATGATAACCGAAAGCAGGCGCCCCAACGTCAGGACCCCCGGTACAGACTCGTGACCGTTGTCACGCCAAACAGTACCAGTGACAACTGCCACCCCCATGGCCGCATGTACCAGAGTCCATACAGCGCCACGTAGAGGGCGGCCACGAGGATGATGTACACCAGCAACAGACCGGTGGCAAACCCGCTCGTGCTGGATAGTCCTCCATGGGCAACGATATCGACGAACATCGACAGCATGTAGAGAAATCCAACCAGCACAATGGGAGAGAGAATCGCATAGAACAGACAGAGCATGCTGATCCCAAGGGGGCGTCCAGGCGGGTCCGATTGCGTCAGCCATGCTCGGTCATAACAACCAAATCCCATAATTATTGGCATGTCCGGTATGAGGCCCAATCCCGAATGAGGGGTGGGGCCGCCCGTTTGCGGTCTGGGATCTTGAACTCGAGACTGTCGAGCGACCGGCCCGAAAGATTTTACTTCAACACCATTTCCAATCGCTATGATCATATCACGCCGAACGTACGTGGCCACGGCGGTCGCTGGCGTGAGCGGGGTGCTGGCAGGGTGTGCCAGCGAGGAGCGACCTGACCCGGATCAAGAGCCGCCATCGGATCCTCCGGACCCGACACGTCGAACGCACGAGGGCACCCCACCCGACCCGCGAGAGTGGCTGCCGGCCTCGCTCCTCAAGCGCGGGACCGGCGCCCCGTCCGTGTCGGTCTCTGGAATCTCGAGGCTCTACGGCCGAGTGGGACCGCCCGGAGTACACGCCACCGGACCAGGGCCAACACCTCGACGGCACGACGACGGGGGCCCTCCAGGTCCGACTGGGAGAGCGATCCCGTCGCCTCGCATCTGGCCCTCGTGACCGGGTCCTACGATGTGGCATCGATCCTGGAGTCGACGGGGATACCCGATCCCCAGACATACCGGAGAGCGCCACTCCTCGAGGGCGAGCGCCTGGGTGGGATGGCTGTCGCCCCCGGGTACGTCCTCGCTGGGGATGATACCGCCCTCGTGCCGGGCCTGTCTGGACGCCGAGGCCGGTGCCGGCTACGCGACTCGTGTCTGCCTCCGAGCCCTGGGATCGGGCGCCTCGAGCGGGCCGCCGATGGCGTGCATCACACCATCACCTCCCACGGCGACCCGACCCGGCGACCAGCACGCTGGCGCTGAGCGCGGTGGACTTTGCCGTGCCCACGACGGGGATATCGTCGCTCGCCATCATCTGCATCACACCGATGCCCAGGCGGCCGAGCGGCGCGTCGACACCTTTCGGCGGACGCTGGGCCCCGTCGAACCGGAGGCAAACCCGCCGACCTGGGTCGTCGACCGGACTGGCCTGTCCGTCAATATCAGCTACTTCGGGCGTCTCGACGAACTGGAAGCGGCAGAGCAGCTCGAAAAGGACTCCGGCATGCCCGTGTTCCTCGGAGCGGGATGCGGACCGGGATCGGTGACGGTCAGGGCGCTTGGCCTGTACCGTGCCTACGACTATGTAATCCGAACATTGTCGATGGCCGGTATGTCGCCAGTGGGGGCACCTCGCTCACGGACGATCTCGGTGCCGCGGCCACGATGTCGGAGGAGGATTCGACCGTTCGCGTCCGTGCGGCTGACGGGTGGTATGCGGTGATCGCGGAGTCAGAAGCATCGCGTCCCGATGCGGATGACGTGGTCGCCTGGTTCGGACTTGCCGGTGCCTCGACAGCCGGCTCGAGTGCCGGCGTCCCAGACTGGCGCGTCCTCGAGACTGGCCCGTCCCCACCTCGATGCTGCATCCGATGGGGGTCACCACGTGGATACCCTTTAACCGATCCCTCGAGTGACACCCAGCCATGATCGACGCTGTATCGCGGTGGCCGAGATCGATGGACCTGACAGACGGCCTGCTGAAGGCGATGGTGCCCGTTGTGCTGATTATCGGGCTGGGGGTGCTGGTCCTGATCTACTCGGGCCAGGCCGCGTCCGTCATCGCCCCGGCGGACATGCCCGTCGGTCCGGAATACGCGTTTGGCGGCATGGTCGTCGTGTTCATCGTATTTGCGGTCGGGATCAATCGGGTACGGATGAGCCGCCGGACCGATGCCTGGAAGACCGTCGGCGACGCCGTTGGCCTTCGCCCAACAGGGGATGCGGGGGAGGGTCCCTACGCGAGTCTCGAGGGGACCGTCGCCGGCCGCCGAGTCATGGCCCGGATCGACCGCCGGAAGGTGGCCTCGGGCGGTGACGAAGGCGGGACCACACGCGTCGATTTCACCATCGTCGAGACCGAGGTGCCCAGGTCCGTCGACGGTGGCCTGCTCGCCGGAAGCGAGGACAGCGAGGTCGATGCGTCCATTGGGACGCTCGATCTGTCGTTGCTGCTCGAGGAGATCGACGTGGCCCCGGAGCTAACCGGGACCACAGCGGACGGGCTGACGGTGGCCGGACGGCCTCCCGCGGCCGTCGAGGCTGTCGCCACTGGACCGGCCGGGGGAGCGATTCGGTCCCTCCCCGCCGTCGAACTCGTCACGGCCGGCGACGCCGCCGGAGTGGTGACGGCCTTTGCCGAGCCGTACAACGACCAGCTGGAGGGCCGGGGAAGCTCACTCGTGGAACTGCCCATCGAGAACCTCGTCGAGCGTCTCCCCGGCGATGAGACGGCAGTCACCATCGAGTCGAAGGGACTGGTGACCGACGAAGCGACACTCGAGCGGCACGCCGAGGTCGTTGTCGCCATTGCAGAGGTGCTCGAGGGCGATCGTTGAACTCAGGCTACCATCGACCACTGACGCGACTATCCCGCGCGGGCGGACCAGTGCTCGAGACTGCCGTCGGGATGGCGGTGCCTCCCCCACCTCTCCGACGATGGGAGAGACAGCCACCGAACCGCGAGGAAGCTGTCAGTTGGGCTCGAACGTGACCCCGCTGATTTCGAATCGTGCACCTCCAGTCGCACTCTCGGTCACCTGTATGTCCCAGCCGTGGGCATTGACAATCTCGGCGACGATCGCGAGGCCGAATCCGGTTCCCTCCTCCTGGGTCGTAAACCCCGGATCGAACAACTCATCCCGATTCGCCTCGGGAATGCCGTAGCCGTCATCTTCGATGTAGAACCCCGCATCGGCTGCGAGCCGGCCGACGGTGATGGTCACGTCGAGGCCGCCGTGCTCGATGGCATTGCGGTAGAGATTTTCGAAGAGTTGGCTGAGTCGATCGGGGTCTGTGTGAATCACCGTCGTGTCATCGAGGTCGACGACGAGCGCGGCCTCATTATGTGCGACCATCTCCCAACTGGTCCTGGCCACGTCCGCAATTGCGACCGGCTCGGTCTCGTCGATTTCCAGCCCGGTGCGGGCGAGTGCAAGGAGGTCTTCGATGAGGGCCTCCATTCGCCGATGGGCATCTTCTGCCACCTCGAAGTGTTCTGGATCACCGGTCTCTCGAGCGAGATCCAGTCGCCCTTCCGCGACGTTGAGCGGATTGCGAAGGTCAGGGTGGCAAACGATGCCGGCGAATACCTCCAGTCGTTTGTTCTGGTGCTCGAGTCGCCGCCGGTACTGTTCACGGTCCGATATATCGGTGATCGAGAGGAGCTGTCCAGTCTGCACTTCGCCGGAGAGAAACGGGCTGGCCGACAGCTGATAGTAGCGAGTTTCCATCTCGTGCTCGACCGTGAGGACTCCATCACCCGTCTCTACCTGGGCGCTCACCGTTGGGAGAACGTCCTCGAGGAGACGGCCAACGGCATGCTGCAGCTCGGGGAAGATCGCCGTGGCTGCGGTGTTGTAATCTCTGATACGGGTATCCTGGTCGAGAAAGATCGTTGGGGAATCTGATTTCCCTGCCATCTGGATAATTTCGAACCGATTGAAGTAGACGAACAGTGTCCCGACGGCGAAAATCGCCACCCGATCGGCTCATACCAGAACGGAACCAGCAGGGGTTCGGTGATACTGAGGATGTTCACCCCGATGGGAGTGCCGTGATCGACAGCAACACGAGGAGTGGCGTGGAATCGACTCCGGCGTGATAGAATCGTTCCACGAGCATGAAGAAGCTAATGCCAATGACGACGTAGGCCGCACCGAGTGTCACCCAGTGAAGGAGTCCATGGTGAATCGCAAGATGGGGGAAGGGGTCGGTTACCCGTCTGTTCGTGAAATACAGATTGTGGAGTGGATTCGTGAGCTTCAACAGGACGATACCGCCAAACACCGCGAGTATGGCCCCCGGATGCGTGATCGACCGTGGGGATCGACCGGTATACGCCGCAGCGAAGTACAACCAGGCGCCAACACAGCCCAGTGCGGCAATGATCCCGACTGTGTAGAAGCCGACTTTGAGGGATTCGCCAGGGGCCAGAAAATAGCCGACATAGCCGCCAGCCCACAGCCCACAGGTGACGAGGATGCCAACGAATCCTTCACGAGTTTCACGATGACTGATCATACGCGAGCGGGGGATACTCGCGAAACAGAGAACGGCGGCACTGAGGAACAGTGCCACGTGCCCGATAAGGAGTGGATCCACTAGTATCGTCCTGTGTCCTATCCCATTAAACCCTGAGCTATTAATGATTCACCGGGTCCGAGTACCCGCCAGCCATTACGCGACCCGAGGTCAACACGTTCGACGGGACCGCCGGCTCGACCTGGAGCTCGAGTGAGTCAGTCCGGCTTCGAAGGCCCAGTATCGGGCCCAGTCACCAGCACACCGCTCTAGTCGTTGCGGTCTCCATCAGGACTGGCGCTGCGGATCGGGATCCGTTGATGGGGTGGAGACGGGGACATTCGCGGAATTGCTCATCGAGACCCTCGTTAAGAGACTGCCCGAGGACGAAACAACGGTCACCATCGAGCCGAAGGAACTGACCGACGAAGCGGGAATCGAGCGGCACGCCGAGGCTGTTGTCGCCATCGCAGAGGTACTCGAGGACCGTCGTCGGGAGTCGAGGAGGCCAATGACCACTGATTGAAATCATTCTGCGTTGATTCCCGGTGTGCAGTTGATCACAGCCCACTGCGGGACCACCGATCAGATTCTGCTTATCTTACCACGATCACTCGGCCAGTTGCTCGTTAACTGCACCGTTCACCTGATGCAAGAGGCTGAGCAGCTCACTCTCCGCTTTCGTGCGATATCGCTGCGGGGAGGAATCGGCGACGGGCTCGAGGACATCGAGGGCAAGGAGGAGTCCAGGTGGGTGTAAATCGACTGACGGCTGACACCAGCCTCGCGAGCGAGCTCGGATTTGGTGAACTCGGCGCCCGGGAGTGAATCCATCAGTGCATCGAGCACGTACCCCACGCTCTCGTGCTGGATGAGGATTCGCCAGCCGCTCGGATACTCGTCTCGGAGTTCGGCCCTCGAGCGATCTTCAGCGGGTACTGACAGCGCCCGTCTCACGCAGGCGAAGAATCTCTCACAGATTGGTTGATTTTCGGATGATTCCATCGTCTTCCACGGTGATGACATCCTTCTCGATGAGACGGTCGATTGCACTGTCGACGTCTTCGGGAGAAAGGTCGACCGCGTCTTCCAGCGCTGATCGCGATATCGACTCTTCAACGGCCAGGAGCACCTCGAGTTCCCGGTAGACTGGTTCGGGTATCTTGGAGACTCGTTCGGCCAACGGCGTCGTAATGTTGTGCTGGTCGGTAAGTTCGAGTCAGTGCCTCGTTCGTGTGTGTAACGAACAGCTCCTGTCCCAGTAGTTCGATCTGTCGTTCCAGCTCATCCTCGATGACGTCGAAGTCGAGCTCGGTCTGCACGAGTGCGAACATGTCCTCGATGTCGTCCGTGCGCCCAGCGACCGACTTGAACAGGAAGATGTCTTCGGCACTGACGAGCGCGACCGACAGGTTTCCCTCGTCGAGTACGGTACACTCCGCCGGCGCATCCCATCTGATAAGATCAGTTTGTCGATTACCTGTTGGTTGAACAGATCAATCCGACATCCGTCATCGTTCTCGAGTCCGCTTGGCTCCGAGGTCATCGTACTCCTCCGTCGGGTCCTTGACGATGCCGTATCCGTTGGTCAGCAATACTGCCTGTAGCACTTTGAGGTGGTCGCCGTCAGTAACGATCAGATCGATGTCCTTGGTCGTCATCTTGAGACCATTGAGCGCCATCGCACCTCCGCCGATCAAATAGACGGTCAGTTCGGTTTCGAGCTGTCGGCCGATTCGCCGTAGCTCAGATTCAATGTACTCGCTGTCGAACTGGCCCCTCATACTGCCACCCCGTATTCGTCGGCGAGGCTCCGGAACTCCTCCCACCGTGGGAGGTTCCCTGATCGGCTCTCACCCGCTGTATCGAGATACTCGAGGAGAGCCGACACTCGCTCGGTGACATCATACGTTTGTGCGGCTTCGAGCAATGTGTCGCGGTCGATTGCTGTCTCGCTGATCAACAGGAGGCAGTACGATTGTGAGCGCGTTCCGTCGTCGATCACGAGCATATGACAGCACAGCTCTGCTGGCGATACCTTCTCGATCGACTCCGAATACAGATAATATCGGCGCTGACGGGTCATGAGCGGGAGATCGTACGTCTGGAAGAGTGCCGGCCCGGTTAGATGGAAGTCGTCGTCTTCGATTGCCGAGCGAGTCTGGACGAGAAACTCGTCAAGCGATTCCCAGAGGATCGTAAACGAGTCGACGTGGTTCTTGACACACTGTCGGTGCTGCACGTGTGCACACTCCCGGGCCAACGTGGCTAGCTCCTCGAATTCATCGTTGAGCGTGTATTTCCCGTCCGACCTGTAGATCATTCCACGGGTCTCGAGTGGAGACAGTGATCGATGGACTGTGCTCCGGTGGACGCCGACGTGCTCTGCGAGTTGCGCGGCAGTCGTCGGCGAATCCAGATAGTACAGAAGACGAAGCGCTGTGCCGCCGAGCAATTCTGGAAACGGAATGTGGGTGTACTGGTGAACGACGCTGTCGAACAGTTCTATGGCCCGCGCATCTGAGCGATTGATCCACTTTTTCTTCCCTTCCCGGGTCGTGTGGACCAGCCCCTTTGACTCCATCCGGCTAACGAGTTCAGACACGTAGCTGCGACTCCGATCGAGGTTCTCAGCGAGCCCCGAAACCGTCGACTCTTCTTGCAGGGCTTCTAGCGCTTGGAGTTCTGCCTCAGAGATCACTTTGTTGCATATATACGAAACGAATATAAATAAGTTCGCTATTTTGCAACCAAAGGAGTCGCCACTGACCATCTCGGGCATCGAGGCGATCGGTATGACAGACAAGGCTCTCTCGACTCGGCCATCCTGCATTTGCCGCTGGGACCCCAACCGGATATCGGCTTCCTCAACGGTGTCATAGTGAGTGCACGGTCGTTCGGACGGTGGGACGGCCTTGCGGTACTCTTCCTCCTTCAGCAACCGACCGTCAACGGGGATACTGACGGTGTCGGATAGGTCCATTCGGGCACCTCGTGGGGCGGTACCGAGGCGGAGTATATATTCCTATCTTACCAGTTCTGAAATTAAACCATCTGTCGGCCACTTAGCTGCGGGAATGTTTTCACTAACGCGGGATCTCATCACCCCCAGATCCGGTACTCCTCGAGGGTCTCGATCACGACAGGTATGGCGTGTTCATCTCGCTCGAAGGTGATGCCGAGGGCAAAATCGTGTGACCACGCGAGGAGAAACAAGGCGTCATCGAAGCCCCTGACCTCGTACCGGAGGGTCCCGAGTTTGTCACTAGGTCCGGTCCCCATCTCCAGAAAGTGACGCACGAGGTCGTCATTGACAATCTGCTGGATCTCCTCTGGCGTGTAGAGATCCTCGATATCATCTCGGATATAGCTCAGTGCATAGTCGCCGGTTGAGAGATCCCCGACGAGGATAGCTCGAAGGGATGCCCCCAGGTCGGCCGATAACTGATCGCGGATACCGGCCTCATCGAACGGCGTGTCCATATGACCACACGCTGTGGGACTTTCAATAATTCTATTGGCCCTCTCATCCCACGACTGTCCACGTTGGGAACAACGCTTATCCATTAGCTATCGAAACTGCTTGGCATGAGCGGTGATGGGCCGCCGGACTCGTTTACGTACTCAGAGTCCGATGGCCCCACCACAGCGGGACCGAAGGCGATACGCGAGGACCTGCTCGAGGCCTTCGCCACCAGTCCACCGGATCTGCCGTTTGCTGATCAGCCGAGTGAGGCGTTCCTGGAGACCGAGTACTTCGATCTGGACGACCTGGCCGATCAGTCTATCGTCGAGCGATACTGGGTGCACGAGCCCTATGCACAGGTGGCGATCCTCCACGATGCGGCCGATGAGCGCTATCGCTATCACGTCATCGAGCCCAACCTCTCCTCGTTCGAGACGCGCGTGATGGCCGACCTCAAAGAGACGATCCGACGGGTGCTGCGGAACCAACCGCCCGACCCCGATCGGTCGATACCCGAGACCATTCAATCGATCATCGCATCGCATGCGATACCCGTCTCGGACGGGTCGCTGCACAAAATCTACTACCGAATCGTGCGCGATTTCACGGGGTACGACTGGATCGACCCGCTGATGCGGGACAGTCGACTGGAGGAAATTTCCTGTGACGGGGCCGACATTCCGGTGTTCGTGTATCACCAGGACTACCAGGATCTCGAGACGAATCTGATGGCAGCGTCGTCGGCACTCGATGGCTATGTCCGAAGATTGGCCCAGCGGACGGATGCGACACTGTCGGTCGCTGACCCGCTAACAAGTGCGACGCTGCCCGACGGCTCTCGCGTCCAGCTCACACTCGGCAGTGACATCGCGTTACGTGGCTCGAATTTCACCATCCGACTGTTCAAGGAGACGCCGTTTACGCCAGTTGATCTCGTGGCCACAAACACGTTCTCGATCCAGCAGATGGCCTACCTCTGGCTCGCCATCGCGAGCAACAAATCGATCATGTTCGTCGGACCGACGGCCTCGGGAAAGACCACGAGTATGAACGCCGTGTCGCTGTTCCTGCGACCGGAGGCGAAGGTGGTATCGGCCGAGCAGGTCCACGAGCTCTCGATTCCCCACGACAACTGGATCGCGACTGTCACCCGTGAGGGACTCGGTGAGTCCGGACCGCAGCGGGTGACCATGTACGATCTCCTCCAGAATGCGCTCCACCAGCGCCCGGAGTACATCCTCGTGGGCGAGATCCGGACTGAACCGGAGGTGGTCCGGACCTACTTCCAGTCGGTGTTTACGGGGCATCCGGGTGGCACGACATTTCACGCGAGCACGGCCCAGAACGCGATCAATCGCCTGATGAGTGAACCACTCAGTATTGACGAGCAGCTGATCAACGCGTTGGATCTGATCTCCGTCCAGCACCAGGTCTCACTTGGTGACAAAGAACGGCGGCTGCGCCGGAACATGACACTCTCAGAGGTGCAATCCTCGGATGACGCACAGGAGATTTCACTCGTCGACCTGTTTCGCTGGGACCCAGCCACTGACAGCATCACGCCTGAAGTATCCTCACTCCTCGAGTCGTCGGTGATTCAGGACATTGCAGCCAGTCGAGGCTGGGATGACGATCGCCTCCTGCAAGATCTGGCGAATCGACGGGCAGTGCTCGAGTATTTACTCGATGCCGAGATTCGGTCGTACGACACCGTCGTGGAGACGTTTCAACGGTTCGCACGTAATCAATCAGCCGTGCTCGCGGCCATCCGGGAGAGGCGGCTTACGGACGATGGATTTCAGCCAGCCACCGATACCGGTGGTGCCGACCCGGAGCTGGAATCGGGCCACATCGATGATACGTCCACCCCATGACGGTCGAACAGCCCACCCGGAGCAGTGCGGGACCCCACACCGAACTGGACGAGGCCGATTCACACGCCTATCGAGCGCACTTCGGCCATATCCGGGGACTCATCAAATTCCACTCGGAGCGCTTTGGCGGCTTCGATCGAGTGCTTGATCAGGCCGATATCCCGGCGACGTACGACCAGTATCTCCAGGCGAGTGTCCGGAACGCCGCTCGAACAGCGGGGCTCAGCAGCGCCGTACTGGCCGCTGGAGCCGTGGTGCTGGCCGTCCTGCAGGATGGCACCACTGCAGGAACGCTTGCGGTGTGGCTCCTCGGGGCCGCTGCGGGCGGTCTCGTGACCGGTCTTCTCCTTCTGGGACTGTCGATGGGCTACCCGTGGCTGCGGCTTCGGCGACGGCGTCGAGAAATCGATGCGACCGCTCCGCACGCGATACTGTTCATGGCTGCCCTCTCACGGAGCGGGCAGGGCATTATCGAACTCTTCGAGGCGGTCGCAGCGGCGGACGACATCCACGGCGAGACGGCCCGGGAGATTCAGGCGATACGCACCGATATTCGACACTGCTCGACTGACCCTATCGAGGCCATCCAGACGGCCCAGCTGGGAACGCCGAGTCAGCTGTTTGCGGAATTTCTCGAGGATCTCATCAACGTACTGGAAGCGGGTGGGGACGTTCAGACCTTTCTGACAAACGCGAGTGACGATCACATCGACCGCCTGGCCGAAAAGCGCCAGGAGTTCAATCAGACACTGGAAGTGCTTGCCGAGATCTACTTCGCAATTGGGGTTGCTGGTCCGATTTTTCTCGTCACCGTGCTCGTGGTGATGAGTTTCAGCGGGGCGAACACGCTCCTGTACGTGCAGCTGTTGACGTACGTGGGCATCCCGCTCGGCTTCGTCGTTGCAGTGGGGGCGGTCAGGTGGCTCAATCCGGTTACCCGAGTCGAGGCAACACTGCACGAGCCAGGCGATGCAGCCAGACAGCCGACCGATCCCGCCACCGATACCGAACGAACCTATGCCCGGTGGAGTCGGTCTCAGCAGCGCCGTGCGTTGCTAACTCACCCCCTCGAGACGATGCGGACCCGACCAGCAACAACCCTTCTCGTCACGATACCGGGGACTCTCGGACTGGGACTCACCCTGTGGGTGATGAATGTCGTCAGGCTCGATGGCTTGACTGGCCTCTGGACACCGGAGGGGACGGCTGCACTGGCACTCCTCGCACTCGTTCCCGCCGGCGGCCTCAGTCTCGCGTTCGAACTCGAGCGGCGACGGCTCCAGACCATCAATCGGCGCTTTCCCGAGGTACTCGAGGCCATTGCGAGTGCCAATGCAAATGGGATCGGGCTTGTCAGTAGCATGGAACTGGTCGCATCGGGCTTTCCAACATCACTGGGGGACGCATTCCAGCGCGTCGTCCAGGATATCCGACTCACGAACGATCTCGAATCGAGTCTGGTGCACCTTGGGAACAGGCTCGGCGCAACCCGTGTCTCCCGGGTGATCAAGCTCCTGATCGAGGGCACCAAGGCCACTGGCGACCTCGCTCCGGTCCTGGCGGTTGCGGCGGATGCGGTGTCACAGGAATACCGCATCGAACGCTCACAGCGGACCCTGATGGACCAGTACGTGGTCATCCTCGTGATTGGCCTGATCGTCTATCTGCTGCTGTTCGTCATCATGACGGCAGTGTTTTTCACAGAAATATCGGCGATCCCCGCGATTGAATCGGAACTCGACGTCGGGCTGTCGATCAGCCCGAGACCGTGCCAGTCGCGGCCTTCGAGACGACGCTGTTTCACTCGGTCCTGATCCAGGCAGTCGGCAGCGGACTCGTGATCGGGCAGTTGAAATACAACCGGTTGCGTCATGGCCTGAAGTACAGCGTCGCGCTGGTCGCGGTGGGTCTGCTGGGGGTGCTCGTTGTATGAGTGACGGCCCATCGGCTGACCACCGCACCCGCCGAAACTATATTCATCTGTCCGTCACAATGTGGCGAGACGTGAACGGGGTCGGCCCGGTCCATACCCGGCATCCATACCGATGAGCACATCACCCCCACCTGATGAGTTGGAGATCATCGCGCTCGCCGAGCGCTATCTCGATGAACGATCGACTGTCCCCGATCCGGAGTTCGAACGGCTCCTCGACGAGAAAATTCGCACCTGGGAGGACCGGCTCGAGCAGCTCGACCCCGAAGACCCGCTTGCCGAAGTGATTGCCAGCGAGCTCGCCGATAAGCGAAAGCGGCTTGCCGCGATCGATAGCGATGGCAACACCGCAAAGCGGGCGTTTCTCGAGCGGGTTAGCCAGCGGTTCAGGCCCCAAAACGAGTGGCTCAACCCCATCGTGTTGCGAGCGATCAATCGTGCCCTGTTCGACAAATACGGCGACATGCTCGTCGTCGACCAGCAGCTAATCGAGCCCGATTCGACCCTCGATGAAGACGTCGTCTACGAGGTTGCAATGGTCATCCGCGACCATGCAGCGACCGAACTCGAGGCGATGGACGGTCGGGGTGACTGAGTGTCGAGGGTAGTGATCACATGAAATCCGGCCGTGTCCCTTCGGTTGGTTGGTCGTTCAGCAGCGATCGAGGTCAGTCGACACTCGTCGGGGCACTCTTGCTTCTCGGGATACTCATGGTGGCGCTTGCGAGCTATCAACTCGCGGTGGTTCCAGAGCAGAACGCAGCCGTGGAACACGCACATCACCAGGGAGTCCAGTCGGATCTCCATCGACTCCGGGCGGCGATGCTCACCACCCAGACGACTGACTCCCACCGCTCTGCCGTACTGGATATGGGCACGGGGTATCCGGCCCGGATTGTTGGCATCAATCCTCCGCCATCGAGCGGGACCCTCCGGACCTCGCAGCCGTCGGTTCCGATCGATGTCGACAACGCAGCCGTGGCCCGGGGAACGTTCGTGGGAGACACCGATGAACTGTTTTTCCCCCAGCAGACCCGGTTTCTCTCCTACACACCAGACTACGCGGAGTATACGCAAGCCCCGTCGACCCACTTCGAACACGGACTGCTGTACCATCGTGCGGGGAATGCGACGGCGGGATTGAGTCCAGATGGTGTCTTCGCCGGGTCCCAGATTCGCCTCACCGTCCTTACCGGGAACCTCAGCATCAGCACGGTACGCAGTGTGTCGATCGACCCGACGATAGTCAGCGGTCCGACCGCGCCGGTCCCGATCGAATCGGACGGTGCGGGACCGATCACGATCACGCTTCCAACCGATGCCCGACACTCTGGAGCGACAGACTCGGTCGCACCTACGATGAGGGTGTGAGCACGACCCGCGTCGAACGCGCTGGCTCTGATAATATCACCGTGGCACTCGATCCGGCCGACGAGCCCTATCGGTTGCAGTACATGCTGGTGGGACTGGATCAGCGCCGCACCTCCGATCGATTCAATATTACCGAGGGGGCAACCGCTCCCGGCGTGACAGACTCGACCTATACGGTAGCCTGGCAGCCCGAGGTGATGGCCCAGCGAGCGGGCGTCGACTACGTCGACGGGCGGCTCATCGTCCAGCGAGAGGCTCTATCGTCCACTGGTATCCCCGGAATCGTTCGGGTTCATACCGCCGGAAACCCAGTCGATCGGGCCCGGATCGATCTCGCGACGACAGACCGGACTGTCGTCGATATCGCTGATGATTCGGCCCTCGAGACGGACGCGAATGGGATCGGCGAATCGGATCTGGTCGTGACGGGCACCGGGCAGACACAGCTCGTTGCCGCCGCGGGAGACGCCGTGGACACCCTTCCGGTACGGGTGACACAGCCGGCGTCGTTCTCCGTTGCGATCGAGAATGCAACGAGTCCGGTCAGGGTTGGCGAGGTGGTTCGCATCACTACCACTGTGACCAATGACGGGGCGTCAGCCGCCACAGAGACGATCGAAGCCCATGTTGATGACCGGCCGGATCCGGTCGATGAGGCGGCCGTATCACTCGATCCCGGTGAGTCAACAACCATCGAACTCGCCTGGCAAACACACCCTGACGATGGTGGACCTGGCGCCTCGCCGACCGAGTACACCCTCTCGGTCAGCGGTGCAACCGACAGCGACAGTACCACGGTAGTGGTCCGCGGGCCAGCTTGGCAGTCCTAATTCTTCTCAGCGTCATCGCCATCGCTCGATTTCCTCGAGGCGACCGTGCGTGAACGTGATGCGATAACGAACCGGTTCCTCGACCGAGTCGAACGAGGTCGTTATCACGAATCGACCGTGGTAGTCCGACCGGTCGATCCAGCCATCGTGAACCTTCCGCCTCGATCCAGCAATATACCGCAAATCACCCTCGTCGACGTCGTCGCGATGGGCGTACGGCCGTTCGGCCGGCGGGACGGACTCGTAGTGACACTCCTCTTTCTGGAGACACCCGTCGGCCGTGATCCGGAATGTCGCCATGAATGGTCGGTCGATATCCTTGGTTTGCCAGCGCTGCTCGTGTGGTGGTCCCACATCGTCGGGATACTCCGGCAGGGTGAGCGCTGCAGCGAGTTCCACGGTGTCGTACAGTCCCATATCGGGTCGTCTCACGTCAGCTACCGATCGACTCACTATATTTCTATTTGAACAAACCTGAAACAATCATACCACCGTCACTGCCAATAGGGACGTTAACAACCCCGGGCCACCACTCCGGGCGTAGGCATGGCAGATTCCGATGCGTTCCGGCACGTCACGGGCACCTTCGCGACGGGCGTTACGGTCACCACCCTCCCAGGCGATCCACCACACGGCCTCACGGCGAACGCCTTCACGTCGGTCTCGCTCGAGCCCCCGCTGGTCCTCGTCTGTCTCGACCACGAGACGGAAAGCCACGAGCGATTCACGAACAACGAGGCTGATGGCTACTGCGTGAACGTTCTTGCAGCGGACCAGCAGCACCTCGGGGAGCACTTCGCGTCGATCACCGAACTCGAGGAGTCTCCCTTCGAGGCCGAACCGACCACAACCGCGGTCACCGGAGCCCCCATCTTCGAGGAGAGCCTCGCCTACCTCGACTGCTCGCTCCACGACTCGCTGCGGGCCGGCGATCACACCATCTACGTCGGCGAAGTCGAGGAGATGGGCGTTCTCGATGCCAAGTCCCCGGCACTAACCTTCTTCCGTGGCGAGTGGGGCGAACTCGAGTAGCGACTAGAAGTAGACCACCAGCGTGAGCCGGGTATGCCAGACGAACCCGATCAGCTGGAGGATGATGCTCGACCAGGTGAGGACCGTCCAGGTACAGCGCCGCCCCTCCCCCGCGGCAGCGGTTCGGCCGATCGCGTAGGCGCCGATGGTAAAGGGGAGGAGATAGATCCCATAGAGGAGGTGGTCGGCCCGAATCACGGGGCCGGCCGTCCAGAGGTAGATGGGCATCGTTGGGACCTGGTAGTACAGCCCCCAGAGAACGTAGGCCGTCGTGATTCCGATGGCCACGAGGGCTCCGGCAACCACCGGCAGCCGCCTGTCACGATCTGACAGCACCAGCCCGATAGTCCCGAACGAGATCGGTCCGAGCAGGAATACCACGAGGGTCGGCATCCAGAGACCGGCCCCGAGGTAGGGCTCGACGTAGTAGCCACGCTCGAGCAGGATGATGACCGACTCGCGAAGGGCCGGTGTCTGCCACCAGAGCAGCCCGAGTGTCGCCGCGAGTGGGCCGACGATTGCGACCCCGGCTCCGACGGGCAGCTGCCAGCCAGGCAGGACCTCACGGGGATCCTGGGCGAGGGCCCAGCCAATCCCCGCCAGTGAGCCCACGAGGCCGATGAGGTACAGTATCGTGAACTGGGCGGCGGGGGTCATCTGATCACCCGGTGTCCTGCAGCGAGCACTTCGGCGATGATCAGCACGAGGAGGGCGACCGGGAGCCAGCCGAGGAGAGCCTGTTTCGGGCCCAGCAGCGGGCCCATCACCACGCGACTGCCGTCCGCGGCCCCGGCCGTCAGGGCCCCGACCAGGCGGGCTCGCCGATCGGGATGCAGGTACCGCTGCATGTCACACCTCGAAGGCGTCGATGGTCTCGCCGCGCTCGCTGATGACCTCGATCGCGAGTCCATCCTCGTCGAGGTGGACCAGTTTCCCGTGGCGCTCGAGGACCATGTGATCGATGTACCACTGATCGCGCTGATCGCCCTCGCGAGTTTCGACGCCCCAGGCGCCGTCGCCCGCGTAGATGATGCCGTCCTCGGCCGGCTCGTTGTTGCGGATCGGAACGGATCGCTTGTAGACGTGGTCGTGGTGCTCGAGGGCAATCTCGACCCCGTTGGCGTCGAACAGCGGCGTCCACTCCGCCCGGATGGCCCGTGAGTTGCGGTTCGACGGATCGCGGTTCGACGGGTAGGCTGGGACGTGATAGGATGGAACGACGTGGGTCGGACTCGGCTCGGCGAGTCGTGCCGCGAGCCACTCGGTCTGGGTGCCGGCGATCGGGTTCGTGTGGTTCGAATCTAACACGAGCAGGCGCAGGTAGTCACCGAAGTCGAGGGCCCCGTAGCCGGGCTGTCCGGGAAAGGCGAACAGCTCGTAGAAAAAGGGGGCGAGTGCCCGGCGGCGGGTGGCCGTCTGCTCGTAGTTCTCGTCTTCGTGGTAGTAGAAACTCGAGACCTCGTGGTTGCCGATCTCGGCGACGAGGGGGATGACCCGCCCCTCGGGGGTCACGAGCGAGTGCTTGTTCACGGCGAACCAGTCGTACCAGGCGACGATGTTGTTCGGGTTGGCGTCCGCGTAGGCGAGGTCGCCACCCCAGTGGACGAAGTCGACGTCCTGCAGGGCGATCGCATCGTTCATCCGGTGGAGATGCTTCCAGGATTGCATCGTATCGCCACCGGTGGCAAAGGAGACCGGTCGGTCGGCCGATACGGTCGCCGGCATCGTCCGAAAGGTATACTCCTCCGCGAAGGCCGGCAGGCGAAATGCGTACTCGGTGTCTGGACTGAGGTCGGTCAGCTCGAGGCGGTGGATTCGCCGCGGCGAGTGCGGGAACGGCCGTGTGGTCCCGGTCTCGCGGGTCCAGTCGGCCTGATCTGACCGGCGATACTCGAGAGCGGCCTCACCGTCGCGGGGCTCGAGGCCGTGCCAGTCGATCGTCATCGTCGTCGTCGGGTCGCGCTGCCAGGTCAGCAGCAAGCCGTGTCGGTGCCGCTGGTCTTCCGATCCTCCTCGGCGGCCAGAATGGAGGTACGTGGCGACGCCGGCGGTCGTGGAGACGCCGACGCCCGTGGCCGCGGCGTACTTCAGGAGGCCCCGTCTCGAGGAGGCCGGATCGTGCATACCGGATGACTGGAGCGCTCGGTCGAATACCTATTGGATTCGGTCCAGGGACGATCGCTTTTCACCATCGCCGCGGTAGGGACAGCTATGGACACCCCGACTGTGTGGCGGCTCGTCGCCGTTCCCTTCGGGCTGTGGTGTGTGATGGCCGTCCTCGCCGTGGTGAACGGCGGCATTCGGGAGACGTACCTCCTTCCGGCACTCGGTTACGACCGGGCCCATCTGCTCAGCACGGCCCTGCTCGTCGGAGCCATTCTCCTCGTCACGGGACTGTACTTCACGCAGACGGCGGCCCCCTACACGCGGCTCGAGCTGCTCGCGATCGGCGTCGCCTGGGCCGTCCTGACCGTTGGCTTCGAGTTCCTCGTGGGGTATCTCGAGGGAACGCCGGTATCGGTCACACTGGGTCAGTACAACGTGCTCGCCGGTGAGGTCTGGATCGTGGTTCCGCTCACCCTCGTGTTCAGCCCCATCGTCTTTGGACGACTCCTCAACGGGTAACTCACGCCACCGGCTCGCTTGTTTCGATGACCGTCTTGCCGGGTTCTTTCGGGATCGAGATGGTGACCGCCGTCCCGTCCGACCCGGACTCGAGGTCCAGTTCGCCACCCCACAGCGAGACACACCAGTAGGTGAGCCAGAGACCGAGTCCCTGGCTGTGTTCGAGTGAGGTCTCGACACCGGACTCGAGGGTCCGTCGCTCGATCTCCGGCAGCCCAGGGCCATTGTCCCGGATCTCGACGAGGACGGCCCGCTCGTCGGCCTCGACAGTGATGGTCACGGTCGGGTCGTCGTTGACGTTGTGCCGGGCGGCGTTGTCGATGACGTTGCGAAACGCCAGGTCGATCGTGTAGGGATCGACGTCCTCGACGAGCGCTTCGTCCGATCCCTCGAGGGTGATGTCGACGGTCGGAAACTCGAGTTCGAGGTCGGTGACCAGATCGTCGAGGTGCTCCACCACGTCAATTTCTGTCTCTCGTCCCTCGGGGAGACTATCGAGTTGGGTGATCGCCCGGGCCTTCTCGGCGAGTTCCATGAACGTCTCGACGGATTCCCGGATGGTGTGGGCCTGTTCGGCCTCGACACCGGTGAGCTTCTGCTCGAGTTGCTTGATGTGGCCGAGGACGATGTTCATCTCGTTGCGAAGGTTGTGCCGGAGGACGCGATTGCTGACGCTCAGTCGCTGCTCGGATTCCCGGAGCCCGGTGACGTCCCGGAAGATGAGGGTCGATCCCACGGGCATCTCCTGGTGGTCGGTCAGTTCGGAGACCTGGATCTCGAAGACCCGGCGCTGGCCATCGACGGCCCCGACCATCTCTGTGCCGTCGAGGTCGATGATATCCCGGTCCGGAAACACATGCTCGATCGAATCGCCTACGGCCGGGGTTGGCTCGAGCAGCGTTCGTGCAACCCCGAAGAGATCGACGATGTCACCGAGTTCGTTGAGGACGACGAGCCCGTCGCCGACTTCCTCCAGTGACTGATCACGAGCGATCGGTGCGAGCCGGAGGAGCTCGAAACGAAACAGAGCCAGCCCGAAGACGACACTCGTGAACGCGAAGAGAAACGGCGTCAGATCGAGCCACGGGATTGGTGTCACCTCGAAGGTGTAGGCGATGTGAGCAATGAATGCGGGCAGGGCCCCGATGAGGAGCAACAGGACCTGTATCTGGTACATCGGGGCGACCTTGGTCCCGTACATCACCAGGAGACCGAGAGCGACAGCCACGGCGACATAGGCGTAGGTGATGTGGACAATGTACCCGGGACCGAAGGCAAATGCCGGCACGGCTCCGATTGGTGTCGTTGTCAGTTCAGCACTCGACCAGATCAGTCCGTGCATCGGATTCGACAGACACAGCAGCAAGAATGCGATTGGCTCGGCGACGAATACCCCGACGGCCCGTCGCCCAATGAGCGATTCTCGGCGCGTGTAGGCGAACGCGAACAGCAGACACAGTGTGGGGACGAAGCCGGCGATTCCGAGGGCGATTCGTTGAATAAACAGTTGCTCGGGGAGACTAGAAAAGCCAAGCTGGACCGCATAGAGGGCAGGCCAGGCCGACAGGGCAAGGGCCAACCCGAGAAACGGAAGCCCTATCCACTCGGTCCGATTGCGCCAGGCAACCGAGCGCGACGGACCCGGAGATAACGGCCGCCACTCCCGCGAGGGCCGACCCCATCGTCAATTCCCACGTCATCAACGTCTTTCCGAATATCAGGGTAGAGTGATATAAAAACTGGTACTATCGATTCCACCGTTCATACGTTCCTAGTACGTTCATCGTTCACTGATCGGTCAGTCCCAGCCGAAGCCCTGCGGAGTCGCTGGCGGCTCGAGCGGACTCTCCGGCACCGTCTCGGGTGGGTCCGGCAGGTTGTACCCTTGTGGAGCGACGTCATTCGGGCCGTCGGGATAGAACAGCGAGGCGAGGTGGTGCAGTTGCCCCCGGCCTGGGCCGAGTTCGAACTGGCCCCCGCCGTACAGGGTAATATCTCGCTCGAGGCAGTACTCGAGCGTCTCGAACAGCGACTGGATCGTCCCGAATCGTGATGGCTTGATGTTCAGCCAGTTCGGCTCCCATGGGAGGGCCTCGATGGTCTCGACGCTCCGGATCGGGTAGTCCCAGGAGAGCCGGTCGGTTTCGGGCTCGAGGACGGTACGCGTCGCGGGCGTGACGTCCGGATCCTCGACGACAGCGTCGGGAAATCGGTCGAGCAGGAGTGAATACAGCCGTGGCTCTCCGGTGAGACTGACCGCTTCATCCTCGTACTGGCCCTTGAGGTCGATAATGCGAACCGCGTCGGTGTCGGCGAGTGTCTCGATGAGAGTCGGTGTCCAGTCTGCGGTGGGATCGAGCTTGAACTCGAGGGACGAATCACGCTCGAGCCAGTCCAATACGCGGTCGGCTGTCGGTGGGTCCCCGAGGCGGGTGCTGACGACGAATCGAACCGGTTCGCGCGTTCGATCGAGCGCGTCGGCCAGAGACAGATCAGCCTGCTTCAGGGCAAGATCGAGGGCTGCACTTTCGAAGGCCCACCGTCGGTAGTTGCCGGAATATCTCACTTGTGGGCTCGGTATCGGGGAACAGATCGATCGACGCGAGATGAGCGGAAAACGACTCGATCGTGTACTCACCGGCGAGCTCGACTGGATTGTCGGTCGCCGTAAGCGAGTGGTGCGGGGCCTCGTCGTAGATCACGTCCTCGCCTCGTCCCACCTCTTCCGGTCCCTCGAGGGCGGCGACCGTCGTCGTTCGAGTAAAGTCGCTGGTTGTTTCGGCCTCACGGAGCGAGAGCGTGTAGTCCTCGATCTCGATATCGAGGGGCCCGATCGAGTCGAAGAGCATCGTCTAGCAATCTCGTCCCGGGGCACATACAAAGGCCGTTCGATGGGGTCTCCGGACTGTGGCCGTGACTCGACCGCAGCCACGTAGGTGTCCATCCTTGACCTCCTCTGCCCATCGGCTGCACACATACGACAGTCATCGACGCAGTGTGTCACCGAGCCAGCTTACGGAGGTACGTGGAGAAAGCCCCGTGCTTCAGCGCGGGTGGGATGTCAAACCAGTAACTGAACGTCTGACTCGGCCATGTGCTGGAGGGCTGTTGCGGCGCCGACCCAGTGGTCACCCCATCGTAGAAGTCGTCCTCATCGTAGTACCATCAGATCGATCGTCATCTGACAGGCCTGCAGATCGACACCCTGTTCGAGGGAGACCTCGATCAGTTCCTCGATGGTCGCGGTGTCGTTCGCCTTGATCCTCCGCTCCATCAGCTTCGTCGCCATGGCATCCATGCCAGGGAGAGCTGCCAGGACATTCGGAACCGGCATGTTCGGATTGCCGACCGCACTCAGCTTGAGGTCGGTGGCCTTGTCCTCGTGCAGGATATCGAGACCCCAGAATGTATGGAAGACGACAACCTCCCAGTCGAAGGCTGCTGCGGTGCTGGCAAGGATTAACGGGGGGTAGGCCATATCGAGGGTGCCCTGGGTCGCAATGATGGTCATCTTCTTCCCGCCGTTCGTCGAGTCCGCTACCGACTGCTCGAGGGCATCAACTCGCTCACGGAGTGCCTGCAGAGCTGCTGGATCGTCGACAGCCGGAGTGGAGTCCTCGCTGCTCATTACGCGGTCTTCTCGATGTAGTGGATGTAGCGATCGCCGTCCTCGACCTGCTCGAGTAGCTCGATTCCTTCCGTCCCGGTCGTCCATCCCTGCATGTCGCTGACGCTCCCGGCATCGGTCGCCACGACCTCGAGGACGCTCCCCGAATCGAGCGAGTCGATGGCCTGCTTGCTCTTGACGATCGGCATCGGACAGGACAGTCCGGTCGCATCGAGTGACTCTGTCACATCATACTGTGAACTCATAGATGGTGTACTGGCACATACCGTGTGAACCGAAAAAAGAATTTCGATTATTGCACAACTCACACATTAATAGATACCATCTCAGACTACTGAACCCAGATAATACCCATTTACCGCCATACAGTATTGTGTAATATGCAATATTCTATCCGAACCCTTAAGCCTGATCCATCCGATACGTCGGACCGTACATGAGCGATATGGACTTTCCCACGGCGGACGTCCCCGTGGACACTCTCTCACCCACCGCGCTCAAGGACCGTATCGACGCAGGCGAGCCGGTGACCATTCTGGATACGCGCATGCAAAGCGACTACGAGTCCTGGCAGATTGACGGTCCCGAGGTCGAGTCAATCAACATTCCGTACTTCGAGTTTCTCGATGAGAAGCTCGACCAGTCCATCCTGTCGCAACTTCCGGACGACCAACCAATGACGGTCATCTGTGCGAAAGGTGGGGCGAGCGAGTACGTTGCTGGCCGACTCATCGAGCGTGGGTACGAGGTGACCCACGTCGCAGAGGGCATGCACGGGTGGGCCCGCATCTACGATCGCGTCGCAGTCGAACGCTACACCGGCACAGGGACTCTCTATCAGTATCAGCGCCCCTCGAGTGGCTGTCTTGGCTATCTCCTCGTTGCGGACACCAAGGCGGCGGTGATCGACCCACTCCATGCGTTCACCAGCCGATATCTCGAGGATGCCGAGTCGCTGGGGGCATCCCTCACCTACGCGTTTGACACGCACATCCACGCCGATCACATCTCGGGTGTGAGGGCGCTGGCACAAGCGGGAGTGGAGGGCGTCGTGCCCGCTCCGGCCATCGAGCGTGGGGTCACCGACCCAACCGCGGTGACGCATGCATACGACGGCGACGAATTCGATGTCGGGGGAGCCACAATCCAGGCACGCTACACCCCGGGACATACGAGCGGCATGACGGCTTACTACGTTGACGAGTCGTTCCTGGCGACCGGTGACACGCTCTTCACCGAAAGCGTGGCGCGACCGGACCTCGAGGCTGGCGATGCTGGTGCAGCCGATGCTGCCAGGCAGCTCCACGAATCGCTCCACGACCGAATTCTGGGCCTGCCCGAGGACACCCTGATCGGAGGAGCTCACGCGAGTACCGTCGCAGATCCAGCAGCAGATGGCACCTACACTGCGACGATTGCCGAACTCCGCGACCGGATGGACGCACTAGGCATGGACGAAGCCGGATTTGTCGACCTCGTCCTCGCGGACATGCCGCCCAGGCCGGCGAACTACGAGGAGATCATCGCGACGAACCTCGGTCAGGAGACGGTTGATGACGAGGCGGCATTCGAACTCGAACTCGGACCGAACAACTGTGCAGCGAGCCAGGAATCGCTGGCCGGTGACTGATCCATCAGCATGATCGGCGCGATACTCGATCCGACCCTCTATGAGACGCTTTTTCCGGCCGGAATCGGCCGGTATGCCCTCGGGGGGCTGCTCGTTGGCCTCGGCGCTGCCGTCATCTATCTGGGGACCGGAATCGCCGCGGGGGCGAGTAGCTTCCTCGAGTCGACGCTCTCGTATGTCTCCAGCCAGTCACGATTCCAGCAGTACCGGAGTTCGCGGGACTGGCGCGTGGTGTTCACGGTCGGCATCATTCTGGGGGCTGCGGTATATGCGGTGGGCTGGCAAGACGGGGCCTGGACGACGGCGGTCCAGCCGTGGCGACTCCTCCTCGGGGGCTTTCTCGTCGGGATTGGCACCCGGCTCGGGAAGGGGTGTACGTCAGGCCACGGCGTCTGCGGCGTCGGATCGGGGTCACGGACGTCGATCATTGGGGTCGTGACCTTCCTGGCCGTCGCTGTTGGGACCGCTCAGCTGGTTATGGCACTCGGGGTGATGCCATGACCGATCGGCACCCCCTGTTCATGCCGGTGATCCTTGTTGGGGGCCTCATCTTCGGGTTCGGACTCGCAGTCAGCCAGATGGCTCGACCGGAGATCGTCCTCGCGTTTCTCCAGTTCGAAGATTTCGGGCTCATATTCGTGATGGGCGGGGCCGCAACGGTGACGGCCATCGTGGTTGCGGTGTTTACCCGACTCGACCGCCAGGCCCCGCTCACAGGCCTGGAGTACACCCGTCGGCTGAAGGACCTCGACCGCAACGTCGTCGTCGGTGGTGTCGTCTTCGGTGTCGGCTGGGGGCTCTCGGGAATCTGCCCCGGCGCGGCCTACGCGAGTCTGGGCATCGGAAACATCCCCATCCTGTGGGCGATCGTCGGCATGTTTGCCGGTGCCTATGCCCAGGGTCGGGTGCGCAGTCTCGCTCCGGCACCATCAACCACGCTGGCGGACCTAGATGACCGCCAGTGGGACCATGACAGCAACGCCTAGCAGGATCCCCGCTGCGAGTTCTGGTTTCCCCCCATTCGGGAGGTCTGCCCCGATGTCGAGGGCCTCCGGGATAAACTCCGAGAGGACGAGATAGATCATCGCCCCGGCCGCAAACCCGAACCCGTACGGCAGGAACTCGCGAGCGACTCGCACGAAGCCGAATGCGATTACCGCGCCGATCGGCTGGGGCAGACTCGAGAAGACGGCCCACCAGACCATCCGCCACTTCGAGACACCCATCGATTTCAGCGGTATCGAGATTGCCGTCCCCTCGGGAATGTTGTGAATCGATATCGCGATCGTCATAAATACGGCAAGTACCGGCACGGTAAACCCGAGCAGTGCGAGGCCGCCTTCCAGCCCCAGGTCGGCAAAGGAGACCCCGACAGCGATCCCCTCCGGAAAGCTGTGAACGGTGAGAATTCCCAGAATGAGGACCAGCTTCTTGAAGTCCGCCTCCTCGTATTGTTTGGGATCCAGCTCGGCATCCATCAGGAAATCGTGGCTCACGAGCACCAATCCGACACCGGCGAGGAGGCCGACGCCGATCTGGCCGACCGTTCCCTCGGCCAACCCCTCGTTGATGAGCCCGAAGACTGAGGCGGCCACCATGATGCCCGAGGCGAGTCCCCACAGCACGACGTTTCGCCTGGCACTGATCTCGTCGAAGAAGAAAAATGGGAGTGCGCCAAGTCCCGTTGCAAGCGCGGTGATGAGTCCGGCGATAAAGACGAATACCAGGTTCTCAACAAGCGCCATCGACAGAAGTGTGGGCCAGGGGATACAAGGCCGCTCCGATACCGATAGTCCCTACGCTGTCCGTTCTGGCGGAACGAGATACACGTTGCAGGCCGCTCTCGCGACGATATCCTCTGAAACGCTGCCGAGCAACAGTCGCCGGAGCCGACTCCGGCCTCGGGAGCCGACCAGGACGGTGGTCGGCTCGTAGGCTGCTTCGGCAGCGAGAATCTCATCGGCTGGATCGCCCCGGCGAATATCGACCCGAGTGTCAATGTCCCGGTCCTTGAGGCGATTCGCGAGGCGATCGAGCTCCTCGCGAGGGTCGAGTCCTTCGACTGGATCCTTGGGACTCTCGACATGGACCAGCGTTGCCTCCTGGGTCGCATGCTGGAGGTACTCGAAGGCCTCGAAGGCCCGCTCTGCGTTTTCCGAGAAGTCGGTGGCATAGAGGATTCGACGGAAGAGTTGCGAGCGAAGGACAGCCGGGTCCTCGCTCTCGCGCTCGATCCGGTTGACGAGCAGTGGGACGACGGTCGTCCGGGCCAGATTCCGGGCGGTTGATCCGATGATGCGGTTTTCGAGCGGGCTCTTGCCCCGTGAGCCAACGACGGTCAGATCCGCACGAATCGTCTCGGCCACCCCATTGATCCGACGATGGGGGGTTCCCCGGACGACGTGGGTCTCGACCTCGAAACCAGCCGACTCGATGACCTCCTGGTAGCGGCCAAGGGCCTGCTGGCGTCGCTGCTCGAAATTCATGGCGGGCATACCGACGTGGACGTTCGACGGGATGACCGTCACCAGATGCATCGAGTCGACTCCGATCCGTCCAAGGCACTCGAGACAGGTTTCGCTCTGAATGGTGGCCTCACTGGCGGCCGAGAGGTCCGTTGCCAACAGGGCTTTCATGGGTGTTCTACGCCCCGGATCCATAATATTGTTTGGTTTGACCAATATTAGCTGGGGGCAACCCCGTGACACGTTCGTGGTGGCTCGCTGGTGGACCCGCGGGAAAGTGTCGATACACCGTCGCTCGAGGGCCATATTTCCTGAACCTATGGAAATATTTCTGTCGGATAGCCGTATGATTCATTGCAGTAATATTGTGCGATAGACCCAAAAGCGTTATACCCGTTTGCCGGATAGTCGGGAACAGCGACGGACGCTCTAACAGACCATGACTGCCCTCGCACCACCTGCAATCCATGATTGACATCGCAACGCTCTCGCCGCCCGTCCAGGCCGCCACCCTCGTCGTTGCCATCTCCATAGAGGCGCTCGTCCTCTACGGTGGCTATGGGCTCCTGGAACGAGTGGTCGCACCACCACTGCTGCAGCGGATCGCAAACACCTGATGGAACTGTTCGGCCTCGGTTTGACCCTGGTCGCCCTGTTCGTGAGCTTCGGGTTCATGATCGGTGTCCTGTTTGGCTTTTTCGGCATGGGTGGGTCCTTTTTGGTCACTCCTGCCCTGCTCGTCATGGGCTACCCCGCACGCGTGGCCGTGGGTAGCGGGATGGCCTTCGTCTTCGGGACGGCGCTGATCGCGACCCTGAAACATCATGACCTCGGGCAGGTCGATTACAAGCTCGGCGGATTGATGGTACTCGGGACTACGGTCGGCATCGAGATCGGCCGAATGGGGGTCTTCTATCTCGAGGACCTTGGCCTCGCGAGCAGTGTCATCGGCGTCACCTACGTCGTTCTGCTCGGGGGCATTGGTGCCTTTGTCACGCGGAATGCGCTCTCGAGTGGGACCTCGGGATCGAGTCACGACGCCGATGCCGAGATCGACCCCGACGCACTGCCCGTCATTGCCCAGCGCATCCAGTCGTATCGGATTCCACCGATGGTCACCATCTCCGGCGGCGTCTCGGTCTCACTCTGGATCGTCCTCGGCGTGGCCCTGCTGACCGGACTGCTGTCCGGGTTCCTCGGTGTTGGCGGTGGCTTCATCCGGATGCCCGCAATGTTCTATCTCATCGGGGTGCCGGTCCCCATCGCAGTTGGGACCGACCTCTTCGAGATCGTCATCTCCGGTGGTGTCGGCTCGTTCCTGTATGGTATGGAAGGAGGTGTCAACCTCGCAATCGTCGCCCCGTTGCTGGCCGGTAGTGCGCTGGGCGCCCGCATCGGATCGGCAGCAACGACCATCGTTGAGGAGGGCGACATCGAGATTTACTTTGGTCTGATGCTTGTCGGGGGATCGATCGCTGTCGCGTTCCGACAGGTCGGCACACTATTGGACAGCGAGATCCTCAATATGGTCAGCTTCGCCCTCATCATGCTCTCGGCCACGCTGGTGAGCGGGGCGGTCATTTACAGCACGATTTCGACGATGCGAGCCCGGCCCGATCCCGTTCCGGCCACCGCCGAGTAGGTCGGATACAATTGTGTTCATTCCACACAACTCTTATAGCGTCCCCCATCCAACGATTAACTAGTTACGATGGCCCAGTCGATGGTCGAACAACTCCAGCACGACATGCACTGTGAGGGCCTCCTGGAGTGCTTTCACGGACTCAAGCAACTCGACAAGGAGTGCTATCAGGTTCTGGTCCAGAGTGAGGCCCCGCTGACGATCGACGAAGTGGCCGAACGGGTCGATCGGGAGCGCTCAACGGCCTACCGATCGATCCAGCGCCTCCTCCAGAGTGGTTTCATCCAGAAAGAGCAGGTCAACTACGATCAGGGGGGATACTACCATGTCTACTCGCCATCTGATCCGGCCCAGATCGCCGACGATATGCAGCGGATGCTGAACGACTGGTATGCGAAGATGGGCCAGCTCATCCAGGAGTTCGAGGACAAGTACGAACAGCAGGCACGCGCCGACGGCTAGTCAGGCCCAGGTCCCCGGCACGACGACGAAAAACGCATACGAAAGTGCGGTGGCGACACTTGGGCCAACGATCCAGAACGCGACAAACTTTACCACGGCTGTCGGATCAAAGAGTTCGGTCCCGGCCTGCACGTCGGCGACAGTCTCTTCACCGATTCGCGGGGGTGTTGACGGATTCTCGGTGGTAATTGCATCCACGGTAATCCTGGCATCCGCTTGCCCGGTGACGAACTCTCGAGCGGTCGCCGTACGAGTCGCTCTCCCCCACCCGAGACCGACGATGGTCATCACGGTCGCCATCGCGAGACTGATCGGAATGCCTGAGCCACGAGAGGACGGTCGTGATGCTGGCCGCAACGATCATGACGATGGTTGCCGCGAGCAGCGGCAGGGCTGTGAGGTCGTTCCCGACAGACTCCATGGTCCGGCGGGCGATGGTAAACGCCCCCAGGCCGATTGCGAGTGACCCGAGCAGGATGGCGACGTCCATCGACACGAGCCCACCGCCAACCAGTGGCGCCACGGCGTTTGCGACGTTGCTCGCCCCGGCGCTGAAGGCCATGTAGCAGGCAATCGCGAGAACCAGGACCGTGCTGATTACCTCCCGCGGAGTCGTCCCTGGGCCGAGGACCGGTCGCACGAACAGCCCGCGTCGCTCGTAGGTGATGAGTGGCCCCTCAGTCTGCTGGATCGCGAATTCTCGGTCGAGATATGGATACAGATACCGGCCGATGAATCCGCCACACCAGAAGCCGGTGATGGGAGCGATGATCCACCAGATGACGATGCCGCCCAGAACCCCCATGTTCACTGTTCCGGTAGCAACGCCGAACCCGGCGATCGAGCCGACGGCGGTCATAGAGGTCGAGACGGGGACCCCGTAGACGTTGGCAATCAGCATCCCCAGGCCGATGAACACCAGAATGACGATACTGGCCTGAATGCTGAAGAGGCCCTGGGGCACGATCTTTCCCCCGAGCGTCTCGATGACGTTCCGCCCAACGGTCCAGCCCCCAAGGAAGACAAAGAGTGTCATCAGGCCGGCTGCAACGGTCTTATTGATGATCTGGGCGCCAACGGACGGGCCCCAGGCCACCCCTGTCGAAGACCCGCCGATGTTGAAGCCGACGAAAATTGCCGCGAAGATGGTGACACCGAAGAGAACTGCTGCCATCCTGTCCCTCGTGGGTGTCAATCAATAGTGAGTGGAAAAACGTGGTGATTTTCACCACCCCATCGATCAGCCCCGATTACTGCCCGACTCGAACCATCGCATCACGATAGGCGGGAATGAACCTGAGCCGGGCGGGCAGTCGCGGCGTGAACCGGCGGCTCCCGCCCGCCATTCGCTGGAACAGCCACTCACGCCGATCGGACCAGGGCACGCCGTAGGCCTCGCGCATCGATGGCGGCAATGTCGGCCCCGCAAAGAACTCGTAGAGTGCCGCCGGGCCGGGTCCCTCGCGCTCGAGCGTCTCGCGCTGGCGCCTGCCCACTGATCCCACCGCCAGTTCCGACCTGATCATCTGCTCGTAGTACTCGTGAAATCCGTCGAGTGTCTCCGGGTAGCGCTCGGCCGGTACCCCGAGCAGCCGCCCGACGGTGATCGCCTCCTGATAGTAGCGCTCCCAGGTGTCGGCCGCCAGCGACCCGACGTAGTGCTCGTAGCCAGCGATCGACTGCTCGATGAGCGTCGCATGCACCCACTGGAGGAGCGCCGGGTCGGTGGCATCGTATGCCTCACCGCCGTCGAACGGCCCAACGGACTCCTCGAGGGTCCCCGACACCCGCTCGTGGGTCCCTCGAATGGCGAGAGCCGCCTCGAGGGCTGTGTCGCGATCGCCGAAGAGGACGGCATCGACGAGGTCGAACGTTCGCTCGAAGCGGGCGACCGGGTCGGCTTCGAACTCGCTGTGGTCGGCCACGCCTTTCGCGACTTTCGGGTGAGCGAGCTGCAGGAGAATAGTGCTCACGCCACAGAGGCGGACGACCCGCTCGCGGGCGACGTGCCAGGTCGCTGATTCTGGGCCGAAAAAGCCGACCTTCGGCTGATCGATCCGGTCTACGAGCAGATCGATGTCGGGAGGGATCCCCTCCAGTGAGCTCCAGTCACCCCGTTCCATCTCTGTACTATTCTCAGGAGGAACGAATAAACGATTCGTGTGACGTTCAGGAGTCGATCTGAAGGAGCCCGTCGGCACTCGATCGATCGCTCACGTTCGAGAGCGTCACAGGAAGTTCATCAGCTGAGGAGAAATACACGAAGTACCCCCAAACGGATCGATCGACGGTGGACTCGCCCCCCACGTGTTGCTGCCGATCACATAGCTGTCGAACGATGGCACCGTGTCGTAGGCACTCGCGTTCGCCCGATCGAATCGATCGAGCACGAGAATGGAGGATCCAGTCGCAGTGCCCCCAAATGCGGTCTCGGCATCGCTTACAGCATGACCCGACACGAGGTTCCATCCGGCTCGTGTCTGCCGGGGAGAGGTCGATACATTCCGGGCAATTGGCACGGTAATCATGGTTACCTCGCCGCGGTCTTCCGTGACCAGTACGATTGCATCCCGAGCCTCGAGTCCCGTGCTAAGATCGTTGAGGTGGGTCCATGACCCGTTCTCGTAAGCGAATATGGCCGTTACTGCGCCGGACTCATTCGGCAAGAGGTCGCCAACGGTCCCCTGGAGCGGCCCCGGGACTCCGAGGGCAGAGGCCGATCCATCTAGTTCGAGAGCTAATGTGTACTCGATCGGGTCCGGCGATGGCTGTCCAACAGCAGCGATCGCCCCACCGGCGTCAGTCGACCCCGAGACGACGTTGGCCCCAGTATCGACTGACCCGTTCTGGAGGGTGCTCCAGGCCGAGCCGTTGAATCGCTGGAGTTCAAGACTCGATTCCTCGACCCCTGACAGATCACCCGAGGCGTAGTGCACGTCGAGATCGACTCGAGGGTGTGCCGTGGTCGGTTCGACCCCCACGTACCGACCGATTCCGGACCGGTTCGGGTGTGATGGCGCCGATGCAATTGGTGAAAGTGACACGTTTTCACCGGTCAGCGATACGGTCGTTCCCGGAGCCGTCGAGGCCCCGATGTCGAGTGCAGACACCGTCGTCGGGCCACTTCGATTCGTGAGCAGGGCACCGATCCCATTGGCACGAGCACTGGCAGTGGTAATCACGGTCCCAGTCGAGCGGTTCCGGACCGAAATACCAAACGCACCATTTGAATCGAAGATCCCTCCTTCGATCGAAGTCTCCTGGGCTGAGCCGTTTACGCGGACGCCCGTGAGTCCATTGGCCGTTGCCGTGGCATTTGTAATGACCGATCGGTTTGCCGAATCGACGACAATTCCTGATTCCCCATTTCCACTTGTCACGCCGTCGGCGACTGTGACATTCGAGGTTCCCTCGAGGAGTGCGATCCCCAACTCGCCGTTTGCCGAGGCATTGCTCGATATGATGTCGATTCCACTCGAGTTGGCGAGGGCCACCCCAGCAGCATCATTATCGATGGCTGTCGTCTCGAGCATCGAGCCGTTGGTCGCCCCATCGAGAAAGACACCGACGGTCGTATTTCGAGCGATATTCTCCTGCAGTCCGGTGGCCTCGGTATCCGTGAGATAGATACCTGGTCCCGACGCTGACGTCACCGTATTGTTGGTGACGGCGCCCCCCACCGAACTCAAGATCGCGATGCCGAACCCGTCTGGAACTGTTAGCCCCGATTGGTTGACCGTGGATCGCTCGACCGTGACGGACGGTGACTCCTGGATCAGAACACCACCGATGTCCGTTTCGGCGACGTACAGTTCTCGAAGGACACTCGAGCCGCTGTTGTTTACCTCGATACCGATACTCGTGTTGACGGCCGCGGTCATTTCGGCCGTCACGTTGGTGGAGTTTGCAACCGAGACCCCTCGCTCGGAGAGGTGACCGAACTCCGCGATGGCCACACTGACGTTCCTCGAATGGGTCATTTCGAGTCCCGTCTCCCCGTATCCGGCACCACTCCAACTGATCGCCGCATCAGTGACATTCTCGAAGCCGAAGCCGGTGGGGGTTTCTAGTACGGCTGTTCCGTTGATGCGAACGTCATTCGAATCCTGGGCCCGCAGTCCACTGTCTGAGGCGTTTTCGACGCTCACCTGATCGAAGACGAGTCCGGTCGCATTCTGCACCCGAATGCCCTGGCGCTCGCTCTGTGAGCTGTGATGCGTGACGGCGGTGTCCACCGCCCCGTTTTGCACCAACAGTCCACGCTCGTTCAATGCCGTCGTCGAGCCGTTGATGGTCGTTGCCGTAGCATTCTCGATGAGGATGCCGACCGGATTGTCCTCGGCCTGCGTAGATTGTACGGCTGTATTGCTCGCATTGGTCCCGATCCGCACCCCTACATTGAGGTTTTCGTGACTCTGGACCTGCGATACTGTCGTATTGTGACTGGCGCTGATGTCCACTCCCACCCCATTGTCCGTCCAGGTACTGTCAGCGATATGCGTCTCGGTTGATTCGAAGCTGATCAATCCAAGGCCATTTCCAACCCCCGTGACGTTCTCGACGGTCGAGCCTGTGCTGTTGACCACGACTACACCGCTATTCGTGTTATTGACGACGGATAGATTGGACAGCGAGGCGCTATCGGCGCCATTGAGCACGACGATACCGTCGTCGTTTCCAAAGGCACCAACCTGATTGACTACACTCTTCGGCGACCCGGTGAGGATAAGACCGATACTGGATTCAGTGATACTGGTTCGCCGGATTGACGCGTTTGTCGTTTGGTGGATTAAGACACCATTTGTGCTATTCGTCGCCGATACACCGTCGACGGTCACGGCCGTAGAATTCGTTGCCAATATTCCAGCTGACGTGTTGGCATCCCAACCGGAGACGGTCAGGTTCTTGACTGTGACGTTGCTCGCCCCGTCGATTGCGACGCCAGCCGAATCGGTCGACACGTTCGCACCGGCGATGCCGTGACCACCGCCATCAAGAACCACGTTATCTGCCTGGACGACGATACAGGTGGCACCCGCGGTGAGGTTCTGAGTCAGTTCGTGCACTCCCGATGTCGTGATAGCGGTACAGCCACCGATGGATGCTTGCGGCTTGAGGCTCATGGCCGCCGTGTCATCGGTCCACCCTCAACATTCGTCTCCGCTCCAGTGGCGCTCGTAGCCCCGAGTAGCCCCAGGAGGACCACCCCGAGTACCACAGCGCCCGTCAGTGCGTGGCGTCGGCTCGGCCGATATCGACCACTTCCGCTCATTGAAGGTCGAATATCACGCAAGACTGAATGTTCTTTCGGCCTGTACGTACCCTAGCGAAACGGCCGAAACGGGAGGAAGACGTAGTCCTCGTCTGGATCGTAACCGATGAAGGCCAGACTGTTCGTCATCACCGAGACGCTCGAGGCCGCCATGGCGATGCCGGCCAGGGCCGGATTGAGCAACCCGAGCGAGGCGACCGGGATCAGTGTAGCGTTGTAGCCCAGCGCCCAGAAGAGGTTCTGCCAGACCTTCTGGATCGTGGCCTCGGCCACCCGGATGGCCTTGAGCACGTCGGCCGGGTCGTCTCGCATGAGGGTGATGTCGGCACTCTCGATGGCCACATCCGTCCCAGAGCCGATCGCCACACCGATGTGGGCCGTCGTGAGCGCCGGGGCATCGTTGACGCCGTCCCCGACCATCATCGCCCGGGCGCCGTCCGCCTGAATCTCCTCGATGGCGGCGGCCTTGTCATCAGGCAGCACCGACGCCCGAACGTTCGCCGGATCGATCCCGACCGACTCGGCGACCGCCCGGGCCGTTCGCTCGTTGTCCCCCGTAAGCATGCTCACCGCGAGCCCGCGCTCCCGGAGTGCCGCGACCGTCTCGGCGGCACTGTCCCGGATCGTATCAGCGATCGCGATCACCCCGACGAGTTCCCCATCGCGGGCGACACAGACGGCCGTCTTGCCCGCACCCTCGAGGTCGGCCATCGTGGTCTCGATCGGAGCGGTTTCGATCCCGCGCTCCTGCATGAGGCGCCGATTGCCGACGAGTACCGTCTGGCCATCCACCGTTGCCTCGACTCCCTGGCCGGGCACGGACTCGAACGCATCTGCCTCGACGACGGAGACCCCAGCCTCCCTGGCCCGCTCGACGATGGCCTGCCCAAGGGGATGTTCGGAGCCCGACTCGACACTCGCAGCGAGGGCGAGGACGGACGCCTCGTCTGGCCGGGGCTCAAGGACGCCCCCATCTGGACTGGCTCCTCCGTCGGGGCGACTCTCGACCGGCACGACGTCGGTCACCTGCATTTCTCCGTGGGTCAGGGTCCCGGTCTTGTCGAAGACCACGATGTCGATGCCGCGAGCCTGCTCGAGAACGTCGGCCCCCTTGTAGAGGATGCCGTTGGTCGCCGAGATCGTCGAGCCGACCATGGTCGCCGCCGGCGTTGCAAGCCCCAGGGCACAGGGGCAGGCGATCAGGATGGCACTCGCGAAGACGATCATGGCGAACTCGAGGACCGGGACGCCACCGACAACCGGGCCCCCGCCGACCGGGGCCCACAGCGGCAGCGCGGTTGCCACGGCATAGAGCTGGTCGGGAAACAGGAACCACAGCACCGCCCACAGCACCGCGTTGGCGATCACCGCGGGCACGAAGTACGCACTCACCCGGTCGACCAGGCGCTGGATGTCAGGCTGGCGGGACTGGGCTTCCTTGACTCGCTGGACGATCTGCTGGATTGCGGTGTCTGCTCCGACGCTGGTTGCCTCGACCAGCAGGAGGCCGTTCTCGTTGATTGTCGAGCCGACGACTTCGTCACCTGGGGCCTTCTCGACGGGAACACTCTCGCCGGTCACCATCGACTCGTCGACTGCACTCTGGCCGTCGACAACGACGCCGTCGGTCGGAATCTGCTCACCCGGGCGCACCTTCATCCTGTCCCCGACGGTCAGGTCCTCGACAGGGATCGTCCGTTCTGAGTCACCCTCGACGATGGTCGCCTCGTCGGCCTCGAGTTCGAGCAGCGACTGCAGGGCCGAACTCGCGCGGGCCTTCGAGCGCGCCTCGAGCCAGTTCCCCAGCGTGATGACCCAGAGGATCACTGCGACGGACTCGAAGTAGAGCCCACCCGTTACCAGCCCGAGCAAGACGGCCGTACTGTAGAGGTACCCGGCCGAGGTCCCGACCGCGACCAGCGTGTCCATGTTGGCCCGCCCGCTCGAGCGAAGCGCTCGGCCCGCTCCCGAAAAGAACGCCCGGCCCAGGCCAACCATCAGGGCCGTGGCAAGGCCGAACTCGATCCAGCCGACGTCGACGCCCAGGACGGTCTCAGGCACCAGGCCCGGGAGTACCATGTTTGCCATCACCAGCAGGAACGGGGCGGCCAGGATGCCCCCGCCGATTACCAGTCGTCGCTGGGTTTGCAGTTCCCGTTCCGCGACGCTCATCTCCTCAGAGTCGGCCCCATTGCGCTCGGGTTCGTACCCGGCCGCCTCGATGGCCCCGTAGAGGGCCTCGTGGTCGACCTGTTCGGGATTGTACTGGACCGTCGCCTCGTCCGTTGCGAAGTTCACCGAGGCCTCGAGCACCCCGTCGACCTCCTCGAGCGCCTCCGTCGTCGTGGCCGCACAGTTCGCCACAGTGCATGCCACCGACCCCGATGGTGCTCGACCCGATCGGGCTCGTAACCAGCAGCCTCGATGGCCTCGTAGATGGCGCCAAGGCGGACGCTCTCGGGGTCGTAGATGACGCTCGCCCTCGTCGGTCGCGAAATTCGCCTCCACCGACTCGACCCCCTCGAGGCCACCGACCGCCTCCTCGATCGTCCCGGAGCAGGTGGCACAGGACATGCCGGCGATCGGAATCTGTGCACGCGTCTGGCTCATTGTGTAATGATACGGGAGCCACGTTCAAGCGACTTGTCCCTACGAATCCACACCAGCGTCGCCTGAGGACTTACGATTCCAAGGTCATCTGTCGCCCTCGAGGCTCTCATAGCGCTCACTGAAACGACTCGCACATGATGGACAGCAGAAGTGATAGACGCGATCGCCCAGTCGAGTACTCTCCCCTTCGCTGTCGACCGAGTTGCCACACTCATCGCATGTGAGGGCGAACTCGGTGCCGTGCAGGGATGGGGTCCACTGCACCTCGTCCAGCAAGGTTAGCGAATAGGGTGGCGATTCGACCTCCTCGAGGAGTGTGCTAAGCCAGGTGCGGACGTTTCGACCAGCCGCTCGGGCACTGAACCACACATCCCCCTCGGCGGTCGTGAAGACGTGCTCGATGGCCTCCTCGTCACTGATCGTGTCGATCACCGAATCGTGGTCCTCGAGTGGGCCATCGAGCTGGACGAAGACCGGGACGCCAGCGGTCAGCTGGCTGCGATCGATCTCGACGGTAAAGCTCCGAATGATCCCAGCGTCCTCCAGTCGTGATACGCGATCAGAGACGGCCGGGCCAGAGAGGCCGACCTCGTCAGCGATGGCACTGTACGCCCGACGGCCGTCCGTCGCGAGCTGGCGAAGGATCGCCATGTCCGTCTCGTCGAGGGTTACCATATTCGTGCAATGAGCTTCAGATCATTATACAGTTTCGGCTCGCAAGTAAAGTAACACTAAAACCTTCAAATCCGAAGTGAATGCCCGACCCCCAACATACAGGTTCCCACGATACCTTCGAAATGTATCGATGAACTACGCGCCATCGGAAGAACTCGAGCTCATCCGCCAGACGGCAAGTGAGTTCGCCGGATCGTACGACCGCGAGTACGTTCGGGAGCATACGGAAGAACAGAAATTCCCGACGGAGTACTGGGACGATCTCGCTGACAACGGCTTCCTGGGGACGATGATCCCGGAGGAGTACGGCGGGGCTGGCATGGGGATGCAGGAGATGTCGATCATCCTTGAGGAGCTGTCCCGGGGTGGGGACCCGGGCGGCATTTTGCTCGTCCTGACGGCCATCTTCGGTGGTGTCGGTATCACGAACAACGGGACCGACGAGCAGCGCGAGGAGTTCCTGCCCGGATTGCAAATGGCGATATCCAGTTCTGTATGGGCCTGACGGAGGCGAACGCCGGTGTTAACACGCTCAAAATCGACACGACTGCCGAACGCGACGGCGACGAGTTCCTCATCTCCGGGCAGAAGATGTGGATCAGCGGCGTCGATCACGCCGACTACATGCTGCTCATCGCTCGCACCTCCCCGTTCGAGGGGAGCAATCCGACCCACGGAATCACGCTGTTCATCGTCCCGGAGCCGGCCGAGCAGGAGGGGATCAACCTCACCGAGGTCGAGACCATGGTGCCCTGGTTCGAGCGGCAGTTCCAGGTCGACATCGACGGGCTCCGGCTCTCGGAGGATGACGTCCTCGGGGGTCCAGAGAAGATCGACGTGGCCCTCTATGACCTCTGGGACACCCTCAACACGGAGCGGATTGCGGGGGCGGCCAGCGTCATTGGCGCCGGGCTCCGGGCAATCGATCTCGCCGTGGAGTACGCCAACGATCGCGTCGTCTTCAAGGAACCAATCGGGTCCTACCAGAGCATGCAACATCCCCTGGCGGACGCCTACACGCACCTCATGACGGCCCGCGAGATGACCTACAAGGCCTCCTGGAAGTGGGACGAGGGCAAGGCCTGTGGAGAGGAATCGAACATGGCCAAACTCCAGGCAAGCACGGCGGCCCTTGATGCCTCGAGTCACGCCATCCAGGTCCACGGCGGCTACGGCTTCACGCCGGAGGCCGAGGTGATGCCGATCTGGATGAACGCCAGGCTGATTCAGACGGCGCCAGTCCCCAACGAGATGGTCCGCAACTACATTGCCGAACACGTCCTGGGCCTACCTCGATCGTTCCTCCGGTGAGGACGCGCGATCACCCAGACGCCCCTCGACGAAGGCAGCGACATCGGCACCGAAGGCCTCGACTTCTGCCCAGTCGGTGTATTCGACATCCTTGCTTCCCTCCACATCGGGCAGGGAGGCGGCCGCGACCCGCTTCATCATCAGCCGCTTGAGAAAGCCGTACTGGGAGAATCTGAGCGCCCCGCCGAACTGTCCGATCCGGTCCGGCTCCCAGCCCGTCTCCTCGAGAAACTGCTCGACGTAGCCGGCGGCCTCCTCGCGGCCCTCCTCGGTCGCCGAGGACAGTGAGACCTGAAAGAACGCCGTCGGAATCGATGCGAGCGTGTCGACGTGACCCCGCACGAACGAACGGATCGCCTTCTGGTGGCGACCAGCATGAATCGAGGCGCCGATGAGGACGGCATCGGCGGATTCGAGGTCGACCGGCTCGGCCGTGTCTTGGACATCGACGACATCGACAGCGTGGCCCCGCGTGGTGATTGTTTCCTCGAGCCGCCTGGCGATCGATGCAGTCTGGCCTTCACTCGAGGCATAGGCGATGAGAAACGACGCCATAATCACCGCTACACCGGGCGGACCGAAATAAGGCTGGCCCTCCACACCATGAATGCGGTTCACGGCTGGAGACTGCGACAGAAATTTCAGGGACCGGGCGAACAGCCGAGTGATGAAGAAAATCGCTATCGAGGACGTCCGAATCGAGAACAATCCACTGCAGGTCCACGAGCGCCGCCGGCCGGTCGCCCAGGCGCTCAACGCCGACCATCTCGCGATGAACCACTTCATCTCGATCCAGGCGAATCGTTCTCCGGGGGCGTTCACACCCACCTCGACCAAGAGGAGATATTCTACGTCGAGTCCGGGACTGCCGAGTTCGAGGTTGGCACAGACGGTGAGACCGTCGAGGTCGGCGCGGGCGAAGTCATCCGCTTTGCGCCGGGCGAGTACCAGACCGGCTACGTGCCGTCGGATGCCGACGAGGAGGTCGTCGGCTGGGCCCTCGGTGCTCCCGGATCACGACACGACTGGGAGGACCTTCGCTCGATTGTTCCGTGTCATGACTGCGGTGAGGACCAGCCTCACATCACGCGACTCACAGATGAGGGTCGCTTTCAGTTCACCTGCACCAAATGTGACAATTCGTTCACGCTCTAGCGTCGATAACCTCCCTGATCGCCCGGAGCTCGGACCGGACTGCCTGCCATTGCTCGAGACTCCCGGTATCTCGTCGGATCCACCCCGTCTGGCGGTCCGCAACTCGTCAACGATTGATTGGACGCGTTGTGGCCCATCGACAAACCGGAAGGCAATCTCCATCGTTGCATCCCCGGCCGTCTCGAACTCGACCGTTCCATGGTCGAAGAGCGTCCCCGTGACACTCTGCGAATAGGATGCGTTCTGGACGGTTTCGAGATCGACGGCGGTCACGTTTCGGCCAATGATACCCGTCTTTCGATACAGGCGATCACTCGAGATCACGTATTCGGTCGCCCGGATCCATCAGGTACACGAGGACGATGGGGACGACCAGACCAAGGAGGGCGATGAAGAGCCCGAGGTCTGCCAGCCAGGCGCCCACCGCCACCACGAGGCCGACACCGATGCCATAGAGGAGTGTCTGAATCCGGGGCTGTCCCTGCCAGTGGAGTTCCTCACCCGGTTCCGGCGATAACCAGGACGGGGCTGATTCACTCATTTAGACTCTCAGACTGAGCGAGGGCCTCCCGAATCGCGACCAGTTCGGATCGGATGTCCTCGAGGACGTCGGCTGCGGATTCTCCGTCACTCGAGGTGGCACTACCGGTATGGGATTCGCGAATCCGCTTGTTGATCGTCTCCTGGACGGTCTTCGGGTCCGGAACCGAGCGGAACTGCATCTCCGTACCGGAGCTCCCTGCCGTGCTGATGTCGACAGTTCCGTAGCCGAACTGCTTGCCCAGCAGACCCTGGGCAAACGAGATGTTCTGGACCTTATCGAACCCGATCCGTTTGACGTCTCGTGAGAGGATGCCCCGCTTGAGATAGACCGCCTCGCTCGTGACGACGTAGTGGGTGTTCTCCCGACTCAACCATGCACTCGCCATGATGAGAATTCCGATCAGGATTATCGATAGGGGAATTCCGATGATGAATGCGGGCACGAGACTGTATCGGTGGGGTTTCCCACTCCATACGATCGATTCTCCTTCTTCCAGTGAGAGCCAGTCGTACTGCTGGTCCATGCGGTGGCGCTCTCACCGAGACAAGTTGAATGCTGGTGATACACTGAACGGGGCTGAGCGATCGTGTTGGGCTCGAAAGGGGTGGCTCGATCACCGAACAGCTGTCGCTCACCGCTGTTGTAGCCGAAAAAGAAAAATTCGACGGAATCCGGCTAGGGCTGCTGGAACGCGAACTCGACGTCGAAGGCGACCTCGTTGGCACCCGCTGGTGCGGGCACACCGAGCTCATCGTTGATGATCGGATTCAGGTCGACGAATCCACCGAGTGATCCACAATCCTGCGCCCCGGCGACGGGGAAGTCGTTCGAGACGAGGTATGCTTCGCCCCCGGCGAGCCGCTCACCGGTCACGGTCGTCGTGTTCGGGAACGTCGAGTTCGTGGTGTAGCTCTTCTCGCTCGAGGCTGAGAGCTCCACATTCGGGATGTGACAGGTATCGTCGGTGATTCGATCTGACTCAGTGACGTTCTCCCAGGGCGTCCCATGGGACACCTGGTAGATGTTCACGCTGATCGAGACGTTCGTGTTCAGCGAGACTTCACCGGTATCATGGTTCCAGGTCCCCCAGGCGCCTGATTCATTACTCGTAATCGAGGCCTCGACGTATACGTCACCGGCGAGATCGTCCGTCTGTTCCATATACGTCGTCGGGAAGTCAATGTCACCCTCCCAGGTGTTGTTTGCGTGATCGATCGTGCCAGACGCGGTGATACACTCCGGCGTTGGGAGGTAGTCCGGTGAATCGTTCAGGTAGTCCTGGGTCACGTTGAAGTCCTCACATCGGGAGAAGTCGATGGGCGACGGGAGTGGATCCTTGTCGAGTCCCGTGTGGAGGTATCCTCGCTCACCCTTGACGTAGGCGTCGAAGCCCGTCGGCCCAACGGGTGCGGGCTCGTCGACGCTCACGGCAACTGAGTCGCTGTCATTCTCACTGCTGACAGTCGCCGTGTAGTTGCCAGCGTCACCGCTGCTGGTGGCCCACTCGAGCGTGACACTCGTCGAGGCGCCGCCAGCCAGGGTTATGGACTGTGAGTCGACTGCGCCATCGACGGCGAGTGTGATGTCCTGCGTGTCGGCGAGCTCGCCGGTGTTCGTAACGTCTGCATCGACGGTCAGCGTCTCACCCTCCTCGACGGAGGAGTTGGTGCCGGTGATCGCAACGTCGAAGAACGCTGGCTCTGGTGGTTCCTCGACGGTCACGGCGGTCGAGTCACTGTCGTTCTCGGAGCTGACAGTGGCCGTGTAGTTGCCGGCATCGCCCGAACTGGTCGCGAACTCGAGTGTCACACTGGTCGAGTCGCCACCGGCGAGTGACACGGACTGCGAATCAACGTCGCCGTTGACGGCCAGGGTAACATCCTGCGTGTCGGACAGATCACCGGTGTTGCTCACGTCTGCATCCACTGTGAGCGTGTCACCCTCCTCGACGGGTGAGTTGGTGCCGGTGATCGCGACGTCGAAGAACGCTGGCTCCGGTGGTTCCTCGACAGAAACGGCGGTCGAGTCGCTGTCGTTGTCGCTGCTAACGGTTGCGGTGTAGTTGCCCGCATCGCCATTGGCGGTGTCCCACTCGAGCGTGACACTCGTCGAGGCGCCGCCAGCCAGGTTCACGGACTGTGAGTCGACCGCGCCGTCGACGGCGAGCGTGATGTCCTGGGTGCCGGCCAGATCGCCAGTGTTGGTGACGTCGGCATCGACACTCAGTGTGTCACCTTCCTCAACGGGCGTGTTCGTCCCGGTGATTGCGACGTCGAAGAACGCCTGCTCCGGTGGTTCCTCGACGGTCACGGCGGTCGAGTCGCTATCGTTCTCAGAGCTGACAGTGGCCGTGTAGTTGCCGGCATCGCCCGAACTGGTCGCGAACTCGAGGGTAACGCTCGTCGAGTCGCCGCCAGCCAGGTTCACGGATTGGGTGTCAACGTCACCGTTGACGGCCAGGTTGATGTCCTGAGTATCCGAGAGGTCGCCCGTGTTGGTGACGTCGGCGTCGACGGTCAGGGTCTGCCCCTCCTGGACGGGTGAGTTCGTCCCCGTGATCGCGACATCGAAGAACGCCGGCTCTGGCGGTTCCTCGACGGTCACAGCGGTCGAGTCACTATCATTCTCGGAGCTGACAGTCGCCGTGCTGTTACCCGCATCACCGGTGCTGGTCATCCACTCGAGCGTGATGCTGCTCGAGTCACCAGCGTTCAGTGAGACGGACTGGGAATCGACCGGGCTGCCGTCGATCGACAGCGCCACGTCCTGGGTGTCGGCGAGTCCACCGGTGTTCGTGACGTCGGCATCAACGGTGAGCGTCTGGCCCTCCTCGACGGGCGAGTTCGTCCCCGTGATTTCGACATCGAAGAACGCCGACTCGGGTGGTTCCTCGACCGTCACGGCGGCAGAGTCACTATCGTTGTCGCTGCTGACGGTCGCGGTGCTGTTACCGGCATCACCGCTTCCGGTCATCCACTCGAGGCTGACACTGGTTCGAGTCGCCCGCCCCAGGGACACGGACTGGGAATCAACGGGCGAGCCGTCGATCGACAGTGCGATATCCTGTGTGGAAGCGGTCTCACCGGTGTTACTGACGTCGGCGTCAACGGTGAGTGTCTGGCCTTCCTGGACGGGCGAGTTGGTGCCCGTAATCGTGACGTCGAAGAATGCCGGCTCTGGCGGTTCCTCGACGGTCACGTTGGTCGAGTCGCTGTCGTTGTCGCTGCTGACTGTAGCCGTCTGACTGCCAACGTCTGTCTGGTCGGTGTTCCACTCGAGCGTGACACTCGTCGAATCGCCACCGGCCAGCGAAACTGCCTCGGAGTCGACGTCGCCATCGACCGCGAGGGTAATATCCTGCGTGTCAGACTGGTCACCGGTGTTGGTGACGTCCGCGTCCACGGTTAGCGTGTCACCCGCCTCAACGGGCGAGTTCGTGCCGGTGATCGAGACGTCGAAGAACGCCGGTTCCGGGGGTTCCTCGACGGTCACCGATGTGGTCGCGGTGTCGTTGTCGCTCTCGATGGTGGCGTCGTAGGTCTCTGCGTCACTGGTTTCGGTCTGCCAGTCGAGGGTAACCGTGTCAGACTCACCGGGCGCGAGCGTGACTGACTCGGTGACCGACTGGTCGGCCACCGACACCGTTACGTTCTGGGTGTCGGATTCGTCGCCGGTGTTCTCGACCGACCCCTCAACGGTCAGAACCTCGCCTTCGGTGACGTCCTCACCGGAGATGCCGACGTCGAAGAACGCCGGCTCGGGCTCGGTGTCGGTCAGATCGACGACATCGTCCGGCCCTTCGATGGTTCCCGTGAGCGTCTCATCGCCCGTACTGGCTGTCACCTCGAGTGGATACTCACCACCCTTGAACAGCCCTGGATACACGAACGAAATTCGCTCGAATCCGAACGAGTATCGCTTGACCGTGCGTTTCTTTCCGTCAGCATCCTCGACGGAAAATCTGACGAGTTCACCCTTGTCCGTCTCGTAGGTGAACATCACGATACCCGCGTCGCCTGTTATCCATGCGTCCGCGACGACTTCGGCCGTCGCAGTCTCAAACGTTGCCTCTCCATCGCCGTCCGATGGCGGTTCGTGCCACCAGAACCCGGCGGCACTTCCCGACATCGCCACCAGCCCAACCGTGAGCAGGATGGTGGTTACGACGACGAGTGATGCTGTTATGCGGCTGCCGTTGCCTCTACCATGTGTCATAGCATGATCCTCCAGCCATTCGTAGCAATAGGTAGCCCCTTAATATTTTCTCCAATAAGAGACTATATTTTATCAATTACAGTAATAAATGAACCAATAACTGGCTGTTAATGTCGTCTGATACCCCGTCGGAGTCGGGTGGTTGATTGCCCCTCACCCGCCTGAGGGTCGATTTGGTTCCGCTGGCATCCGGCCCATTGCAGAATGAATCAGGAAGACTGGTCGAATGCGCTCAAGTCGGCCTGGTCGTGCTCGAGGGGCTCGATGATCGACGGATCGTCAATACTCGCGTTGTTCATCCGCGAATCGACTTGATAGGCCTCGAGTGAGTCACCGGTGCCCGGTAAGTGCTTGCGCTCGTCAGGGTCGGCCTGCAACCACGCTCGCTCGGTAGCCCGCGAGAGGACGACTGGCATCCGGTCGTGAATCGGGCGAAGGACATCGTTCGCTTCGCGAGTCAAAATTGCCATCGCCCTGCCTTTCTCGGTCGATTCCACGATGCCGGCCATGGCGAATGCCACGTCATCCGGCCGGTAGATTCGATAGGGCTGGGCCCGGCCGCCGTTCGATCGATCACCCCACTTGTAGAAGCCACTTGAGAGGACGAGACAGGGTCGCTCCTGCCATGCGTCACTGAACGTTGGTCGCTCGTCGACTGTCTCAATTCGTGCGTTAATGTGGCGCTGGCCCCCGGCTCCGGGAATACCCCAGGTCACCTGCTCGATTTCCGCTGATTCGGCCTCGAGGATTGCCAGTGGTTCAGTCGGAGCAATATTATAGCGAGGCGAATAGCTGGCCGGATCGGCAACTGTGGCATCGAAGCGACCCTCCAGCTCGGTTCGCGGCACGAATAGCGATGTTCGACCACACATGGCTGGGCCAACGGGGCCCGGGGGCAAATACCAATACGGAGTTTTATCCAGTCGGCGCGCCGACTCAGTGAAGACCGCCGATGGCCAGGAAGGAAGCCCTGATCAAGCGTCTCATTCGCGGAATCACCCGTCTCTACTGGGCGACCGTCAGTCGCTACCGCGCTCGCTTCGGGCAGTCCTTCGAGGCTGACCCGGATCGCCCCTGGCTCGATGAGTACACACTGTTCAATATCCCCGCGACCCTCGAGCCCTACCCCAATGTCCCGCTCCACCAGTTCCTCCGCGATGCAGCGGCCGACCATCCCGATAACGGGCTAATCCAGCTCGACGAGCTGATCACGTACCCGACTCTCCTCGAGCACGCCGAGCGCCTGGCGACGGCCCTGGAAGATCGGGGTGTCCGGCCTGGTGACCGAGTTGCGTCGATCCTCCCAACCTCGGTGCAGTTCGTCATCGTCGACGCGGCGGTTTCCATGGCCGGCGCGGTTCACGTGCCCAATGACACCATCATCGCCAGGGACGATCTTCAGTATCGCCTCGAGGAGAGCGAGCCAACTGTCCTCGTCTGTGATGAGGCCCACCGCACACTTGGAACGGACCTCGCGAGTTCGGTCGGGGTGGATCAGCTGGTACTGACTGCTCTCGAGGATTACTCGGGTGATCCACCCGAGCACGATCCCCTGCCAGATGCCGAGTGGCTCACCGATCTCATCGCCACAAGTCCTCGGGACCCTCCCGCAATATCGATCGACCCGGTCGAGGATGTCCACACGCTGCTGTTTACCGGTGGCACCACGGGCCGGCCCAAGGGCGTGTTGCTTACCCACCGGAATCTGGTTGCCAACGTCCTCCAGACGAACAGTCTCTCGAGCGGGGTATCGATGGGTGGCTCCTCGACGAGTCTGCTGGCCCAGCCGCTGTATCACGCCTACGGCTACACCGCCATGCACGCCCGGATCGCCAATGGGGGCAGCGTTGCGCTCGTGGCTGACGCCCGAGATGTCGAGGCCATGGCCTCGCTGATCACGGAGCATGGCATCAGGCTGGTTTCGGGCGTCCCCACGCAGTTCATGAACCTGCTCGAGAAGGACCTCGACCGGAAGCTCATCGCCATTTCCGGGTCAGCGCCGCTCGCGGATGAGGTTCGTACCGCCTTCTCAGAGGATCACATTGGCATCACGCAGGGCTACGGTCTCTCCGAGATGTCGCCGGTCACTCACGTCGACATCCGTGGCCTGATCGACTCCCTGACTGACTCCGAGACCAGTTCCGATCGCTTTGATCATCCCTGTATCGGCATTCCGGTTCCCGATACCCAGGTCGAACTCATCGATACCGATACCAGGGAGCGGATCCCCTCGAGACGGCCATCGCCGAGGAACGGCCAGGCGAGATGTTTCTCAACGGCCCCCAGCGGATGACGGGCTATCTCGACGGGAGCGACCCCTTCGACGAGGAGGGGTACATCGGCACGGGTGATGTCGTCAAAATCGACTCGAGTGGCCGATTTTACGTCGTCGACCGGGTGAAGAACATGGTCAATGTCTCCGGGCTCAAAGTCTACACTGAGGAGGTCGATGAGGTCCTCTTCGAGCACCCGGCCGTCAGGCGGCCGGCGACGATCGGCATCCCGGACCCCGATCGTCCCGGGAGTGAGCGCGTCAAGATCTACATCGAGCCGGTTCCGGAGGCTGACGTAACACCCGAGGACATCGAAACGTTCCTCGATGGCCGTATCTCGGCTCACGCGATGCCCAGCGAGATCGAGATCGTCCCGACGATTCCCCTGACGGCCATCGGCAAGACCGATAAGGAGGCTCTCAAGGCCCACCATGCGGGGGAGGCCGAGCTATGAGCCGGGAGATCCACCATGCGTAATCCTCTCCGCGTGATCGCCTGTCGGGTGCTCGGGCACGAGTACGAGGTGATCGACGACGGGCCAATGGAGTTCACTCGCTGTGGGCGCTGTGGCAGACGACGGGACCGGTAACGGCAGTCCTGCGAACGGGCGGTTTAAGTGCGCGTGTTAACACCTCAGCGTATGGCCGATCAGCTGAGCCGGGAGGTGATCGACGGGTGGATCGATCGGACGCATCCGATGGTCGCCGAAGTCGATCTGTTCGATGAGGACCCTGTCGAGTACAACTTCCGCGTGAGCAACGGCTCACTCGCGGTTCACGTCATCAAGGAAGCAGCGGACAGCCCGTTGCTGCTGGCGTGTCGGCTGACCATGGGGGGTGAGCTGCTCGAGACGGTCCGTGATGGTCGGCGAGACCAGTTCTTCGGGGAGATTACCTCGGTGCTGACGAACACACCCGGCACGCACTCGTTCACCGACGAGGATGGGCAAACGGTCGACCAGGACGCCTTCACCACGGTCTCGCTGAAACACTGGATCTACCCTGACGGGGCGAGCCAGGACGAACTAATGCGATCCATCGTCGACATGATGACCTCGATCGCCTACGTCAAACAGACAGCCTCCCGGATCCATCGGCAGGTAACGAAACACCAGTCAGGACCACAAGCTTCAATCGGGTGGGTGCTCGTCCGATGGTAATGACAATCCCGGTCGAGGCCGCACTCGTCTTTGGTTTGATCGGGATTGCGCTCGTCCTCTTTGTCACGGAGCTGATTCCGTCGGATACGACTGCCATCGGGATCATCGTCTCGCTGGCGCTGCTCGAGCCAGCAACCGGTGTCTCCCCCAGGGCAGCGATCTCGGGCTTTGCGAACCCGGCGACGGTCACGATCGTCGCCATGTTCATGCTCAGTGCGGGTATTCAGCGGTCTGGATTGGTACAGCGCCTCGGGTATCACCTTGCCTCGCTGACGGACGGTGACGAACGGCGTACGCTAATCGCAACCGTCGCATCGACGGGATCGCTTGCGGGATTCGTGAACAATACGCCGGTCGTCGCAATTTTCGTTCCCATGATCACCGACCTCGCCGATCGGACGAGTGTCTCTCCCTCGAAACTGCTGTTGCCCCTCTCGTTTGCGGCCATCCTGGGGGGAACCCTGACAGTCCTCGGGACGTCGACCAATATCCTCGCCAGCGATCTGACCCAGGAACTGCTCAACCGCCCGCCGATTGGGATGTTCGAGTTCACGAAGCTGAGCGTGATTCTGCTGGCCGTTGGCCTGCTCTACCTGATCACCGTGGGTCGCTGGCTGACACCCGAGCGAATTCCGCCAAACGTCGATCTCGTCCGGGAGTTCGGTGTGACGGACAACCTGATGCAGGCCCAGGTTCGCCCGGACTCGACCGCCATCGGCCTGACTGTGGACGATCTCCACGAGCAAAGCGCTGCGGAGGTCCGGATCCTCCAGCACGTCACCAGAGACGACGGTGAGGTCGCTCTCGAGTCCAGCGCCCCGATCGAGGAGGGTGATCGACTCGTCCTCCACGGGGCCCCCGAGGCAATCATACGTTTCGCCGAGGATACCGGCTGTCGCCGACTGCCAGATGAGCCAATTACCGAGGCGACGTTCGCCCAGTCGCCGGCCGACGACGTCCTGGCCAAGGTCGTGATCCCGCCGTCATCCTCGTTCATCGACCAGACCATCGCCGATCTCCGGCTCCACGACTACCACCAGACTGCGGTGCTTTCCATCAAGCGTCGAGACGATGTTTTGCGAGAGACACTCGGCGCCAGGACGATCGAGCAGGGTGACACTCTGCTGATCCAGACGACACCCGATGCGCTCGAGTACTTCGCCGATGGGGCCGATCTGGTCCCGATCGAAGTGACTTCGATCGACCAACTCTCGGACGGGTTCGAGGTCGAGAAACCGCCGATCGATGGGTCGGCGCTGCTGTCGGTGGGCATTCTCGCTGGCGTTGTCGCGACCGCCGCCACTGGCCTCATTCCGATCGTCATCGCAGCACTGGCCGGGGTCTTTGCAATGATCGTCTCGGGGGTCCTCACGCCCAGCCAGGCCTACGAGGCGGTCTCCTGGGATATCGTATTCCTGCTGGCGGGGGTGATCCCCTCGGCATCGCGCTCGAACAGTCTGGGGGTGCCGCCTTGATCGGGGGACTACTGGTCGGGTCAGCCGACGTGTTGCCACTGCTCGTTGTGGCGTTTCTGTTCTACCTCCTGACCGGCCTGCTGGCAAATCTCATCACCCCGGTCGCGACAGTGGTGCTCATGATTCCGATCGCCGTCGAGGCGGCGGTCACGCTCGATGCGAATCCATTTGCGTTTCTGTTGCTCGTGATGTTCGCGTCCGCCACATCGTTCATGACGCCCATCGGGTATCAGACGAATCTGATGGTCTATGGCCCTGGCGGCTATCGGTTCACTGACTACGTCCGGGTTGGTGCCCCGCTGCAGCTGTTGCTTTCTATCATCACGCCCCTCGGTGTGGCGTTTTTCTGGGGTCTGACCTGACCGAGATCTGATCAATCGCGATTGTGAACAGTCATGCGAGGCCGAACACGCCTTTATCCCTGTGTAGGGCGACACTAGAATTAGATTAACCAATGGGGGCAATCAATATGACCAGCAGTGACTATGCGAGTACGCAGGTAACGATAGTGTGTAACGTCCGGACGACACTCTATCTCGATCCGATTGATTCGAAGATCGAGACGTTGCGGTCGTGTGAGGCTGATGGACAAATAGACAGCCTCCTGATGCGGACCTGGCCCGACAAAATCAATCTCACCGAGGATTCGCCCTACCAGGAGACAATTGACCTCTATCAGCGCTACACTGAGTGGGCCAACAGACATGGGGTAACAATCGAACCACCGTTCGATCAGACGCACCACCACCTCGTTAGCCTCGGACTCGGAATGGGAGGTGCTGACAACGCCAGTTCTCTGTCTCGCGATGTACGCGGGCTCTCAGCTGCTCGGCGTGTTCCCTCACACCGACGGCGACACCACGTACTCTGCGGCCGATGCCATCGGCTCGCTACGAACTGGCGAACTTCCCCCAATGCTCGAGCCACCGAACGAGCCTCTAACCGATGGCACCGCAGTTGCCGACCGAACGGATCGCTCACTTTGTCCTGACTGTGGATCGGGCCTGGTCAACGTTCAGGGACTGCTCACCTGCACCGACTGTACATGGATTGAGACCGTGGAGCCGCAACCCGCACCGGTGATCCGGTAGCACCGTTTCGACTCCTTTTTTCAGGCCCGTCATCCTCTGAGGAGCGATGACACACCCCGAGTACGGTCGCGACCGACTCGTCAACATATTCACGCAGGGCATGCTCGCTGGTTCGGTTCCGGATGTTCCCTCGGTCTTCGAAGACCTCGAGGCGGCGGCACGAGCGGAACTCGACCCGGAAGTGTTTGATTTCGCTGCCGGTAGTGCCGGGGCCGAGCGAACGGCCGCGGCCAACGAGACCGCGTTCGACGACTGGCAGATCGTCCCACGCATGATGCGGGATGTTGCCGAGCGCGATCTCACAGTCGAGCTCTTCGGGCGCGAGCTGCCGGCCCCGATCGCCCTGGCACCGATCGGGATCCAGTCGATCTACCACGAGGAGGCAGAGATCGCCTCGGCAAGCGCGGCAGCATCGATGGGTTTTCCCTTCGTCCAGAGTTCCGTTGCCACGACTCCGCTCGAGGACGTTGCGGAGGCGACCGACGACGAACCGGCCTGGTTCCAGCTCTACTGGAGCTCGAACCGGGACCTGGCGGCAAGTTTCGTCGAGCGGGCTGAGGCCGCCGGGTACGAAGCGCTCGTGATAACCGTCGACTCTCCGATCGTTGGCTGGCGTGAACGCGATGTTCAGCAGGGGTACTTCCCCTTTCTGGATGGTGAGGGCCTGGGGAACTACTTCACCGACCCCGTCTTCCGGGACCTGCTGTCTGACTCACCCGAGGAGAACGAAGACGCGGCCATCCTCACGTTTCTCGACGTCTTCGGTGACGGCTCGCTCACCTGGGAGGATCTTGAGTGGGTTACCGATCTGACCGATCTGCCGGTCATCGTCAAAGGTGTTTTGCACCCGACGATGCCCGCAGTGCGGTGGCCCACGGGGCCGATGGCGTCATCGTCTCGAATCACGGCGGCCGCCAGGTCGACAATGCAGTGCCAGCAATCAGCGCCCTTCCTGATATCATCGATGCTGTCGACGTCCCGGTCCTCTTCGACAGTGGAATCCGGCGTGGGGCAGACATCGTGACGGCGATGGCGCTCGGCGCGGAAGCTGTCCTGGTAGGCCGACCGTACATCTACGGGCTCGCCATCGACGGGGCCGACGGCGTCGAGGCCGTCTGCCAGAACCTGCTGGCCGACCTCGATCTCACGCTCGGCCTGTCCGGTCATGCCTCGGTCCAGGACCTCGATCGTGACAGCCTGCGCCGAGCCAATCAGTGATCGCGTATCTCGAAGCTGGTCTCGAGGTCCTCCACGGCGAGTTGGATGGTCCCGGGCTCCACCCGGCGGTCTTGCCCGTGGACGACGCCGAACAGGTCGACATCGACGGGAATCGAGACCTCGACTGAATCGCCAGCCTCGATGGTGACGCGTTCGACCGCGACGAGGGTACGGACCGGTGTCACCCGCGAACTCACCACGTCGTGTCCGTAGACGAGGACGGTTTCCTCGCCCTGGCGATCCCCCACGTTTTCCACAGTCACCGTTACAGTCACCGTCTCGTCGGGTGCGGCACTCGTGGGTTCGACATCGAGTGATCGGTACGCAAAGTTCGTGTAGCTCAGTCCATGCCCAAAGGGGTAGCGCGGATTGTAGGAGTCGGGGTGTTCGTCGTCGCCGAGTGGATGGAGGTGCTCGAGGTAGTTGAACCGGACCGGGAGCTGGCCGATCGATCGCGGCCAGGAGATCGGGAGCCGCCCGGCTGGGTTCGTCTCTCCGGTCAGGATGTCGGCGATCGCCTGCCCCCCAGCGGTGCCCGGATAGTAGGCCATCACCACGGCATCTCCGGCATCTTGCGGGAGCGTGAGTGGCCGACCGGCAATCAGAACGAGGATCGTTGGTGTCTCGAGGTCCGGTGAGCTGCTCGAGGAGCCGCCGCTGGGAGTCGGGTAACTCGAGCGAGGACCGGGTGGGAAAGCGGCCGGTGCCGGTCCCCGGCGTCACGAAGCTCGGGCCAAACTCGTGGAGATACCAGCTCTCCCCGAGAACGGCGACCGCGACGTCGGCTTCCGAAGCGGACTCGACCGCGTCATCGATCGCCCCATCGTAGCCGTTGAGCACGGGGACTGGATCGTGGACAACATCGACTCCCTCGATGGCCTCGAGCCCCTCGACGAACCGTGGTGCCGGGTATCTCCTGTTCCTGGACCGCACTCCAGCCCCCGCTCTGGACCCGCATATCGTCGGCCGCATGACCGGTCACCGAGATGGACTCGACACCCTCGAGCGGGAGCAGGCCATGATTCTCGAGGAGGGTGATGCCCCGGCTGGTGGCCTCCTGGGCAACCGCACGATGGTCGGCCCGTCCAAGAATCTCGACACACCGATCCGGATCGACGTAGGGGTCCTCGAAGAGGCCCTGCTCGGCTTTCACCGAAAGGACCCGCCGGACACTATCGTCGAGTTTGGATTCGGGGATGGCGCCCGTTTCGACGAGGCTGATCAGCTCGCGGGCGTGTTCGGCCTGGCCGATCGAGGCGATGTCGAGCCCGGCGGTGGTGGTCTGGCGAACCGCGTCGGTCATGTCTGTGGCGGTCCCGTGGTGGCTCTCGAGCATGCGAACGCCAGACCAGTCCGAGACCACGTAGCCCGTAAAGCCGAGTTCCTCACGAAGCAACTCGGTGAGGTAGTGCGCTGAGCCGTGAACCGGGTCACCATTCAGCGAGTTGTAGCAGGGCATGATCGACCGAGCACCGGCTGCGAGGGTTGCCTCGAACGGGGGTAGAAAGACCCGTCTGAGCGTGTACTCGGAGATATCGACGGGGGAGGCGTCCTCCCCGCGTCTGGGGGCGCTGTAGGCCGGGAAGTGCTTCGGTGTCGCCACGACGGCATCATCGGCAGCCAGATCGGATCCCTGGTATCCTCGAACCTTCGCGGCCGCGAGCCTCGATACGAGGTGTGGACTCTCGCCGAAGGTCTCGTAGGTCCGGCCCCACCGTGGGTCCCGGGCCACGTCGGTTCCCGGGCTGTAGTTCTGGGTGCCGCCGGTCGCCCGGACCTCCCTGGCGGTCACTTCGGCGACCCGCTCGGCGAGATCCTCATCGAACGTCGCTGCCAGTCCGAGGTTGTGGGGAAAGACCGTGGCCCCGGCAATGTAGCCGTGTCCGTGGACCCCATCGACGGGCATCATCAACGGGATGCCGAGCCGGGACTCCTCGAGGGCCGGTGCGCTGTAAGTCGTTTGCTGCCTCGGCAACTTCGCGCGGGTGGTGTGAAGGGAGTTACCGATCCCGAAGGCAGCGACCGTCCCGATCATCTGATCGGCGACGAGGTCCTTCGCCATCTCGAGGTCGATCAGGCCCCCACTCTCGGTGGCACCGACCCCAACGTACGTGCCGACCAGCTGCCAGGCCTTCTCCTCGAGGGTCATCGCCTCGAGAAGGTCATCGACGGGCTGTGTCACCTGCCCGAATCGGCGCGAAATCGCATTAAAGCCACCGGTCCAGGACACTCGAGAGACCCTAAATACTGTCTATGGGGCTGTGTCGCCTGACACTCACCTGGATCATCGGGAGGTGGAATGACTCGCCGAACCTACCGTAACCGATGACTCGACCACGGTCTATTTGACGCCTGTGTCAAGCGTAGCGGGAACATCAGACCGCTTAAGATAGTGCCTTGGAATCATATGGCACATGCGGGACGCGTTCAGCACCGATCGCCGGGTTGTCGTCCTTGGCTTTGCCCGAATGGCGGAGGCATTCGGAAACGCGTTCCTGCTCGTTGTTCTCCCTCTGTACATCAAAAGCAGTGTGGTCAGGGGTTCCACCTTCGGCCTCTCGGAAAGTTTTCTGACCGGCATTTTGCTCTCGTTGACTGGCCTCATTGCCAGTGGCGGTCAACCGCTGCTTGGGTATGTTTCGGACGTAGTCCAGAAACGTCGGGTATTCATCGTAGCGGGACTGGGAGTTCTGGCATTCACCGATCTGATTTACATAGTGGCCGCCACCTATGTGGCGCTCTTTGCGATACGATTCGTCCAGGGGCTGGGCAACATGCTCACAGTCCCGACCACGATCGCGCTCATCAACGAGTACTCCGAGCCGGGAACTCGAGGAGAGAATATGGGTATCTACACTACACTACGCATGGTTGGCACAGGTCTCGGCCCAGTGGCCGCTGGACTCATCATTGATCGCGGTCCATACAAAAATCCAGTTCTCCCGGGCCGCGAGATCGCCCTCGAGGGAACCGGTATCGCCGTCACCGTCATGGAGCAGTTCAGTGGGTTCGATGCCGCGTTCATCGTAGCGGCAATTGGAACCGCAATGAGCGCTGTGCTCGTCACCGTATTTGTTTTCGATCCCGAAGACATTGGCCTCGATCCCGACCGAACTAAGCGACCGACCTTCGGCCTTCGGGGCGTTTGAGCGATTGATGATCCGGTCTATCACGTCTCGCTTGGCGCACTGGTGTTCGGGATCAACTTGGCATTGATGCTGGCCATCGCTCCACAGGTCAATGCTCGACTCGGCCGAGACGGCTACGTGGTTTGGGATTCAACTCGTCCTTTTCGGCTTACCCTTACTACTGTTAGGTCCAGTATTTGGCTGGTTGAGCGATCGCGTTGGTCGCCGTGTCTTCCTCCTAACTGGGATTGGGCTTGCTCGTCCCGACGACTCTGGCACAAGGGATTGTGACCACCCCCGTCGGAATGGGTTACGCTCGAATCGGCGCCGGAATCGCAGCGGCCCTGGCATTCGCCCCGGCTGTTGCGCTCGTTGGTGATGTGGCTACGGGTGGTGATTCGGGGACAAAGCTGTCAATGCTGACTATGAGTCTGGGGATCGGGATGGGGATCAGTCCAATCGTCGCTGGATATCTCATTCGGTACGGATACGAGGTCCCATTCGAGGTGGGCACTGTTCTCGCATTGATTGTGTTTATTCTCGGGATTGTATTCCTTCCCGAAACCCTCGACGAGGATGAGCGTCGATCGATCCTATTGCCCGTTGGCCGGTTTAAACAGAATTAATGGCCCGGTAGACAGTGGGTGTCGTATGAGACTCGAGTGGTGGTCATTATGAGCCGGGTGCGGGTCGCGATTCGCGGCGCTGTTGTCTTCGCCAAACTCTTGCCGTTACTTCTGGTGTTGGCACGTGACAGACAGCGATACCTGCTGTTTGGTTCCGGCCGCACTCTGACCGATGAGGATCACGAACGCCGGGCCGAACTCCTTGTCAATACGCTGCTTGACCTTGGACCCGGGTTCATCAAACTGGGCCAGACCCTCTCGACCCGACCGGATCTGTTACCCTCGCCGTACATTCGGACCCTCGAGCAGCTTCAGGACGAGGTGCCGCCGGCTCCCTGGCCTCAGGCGAAAGAGATCATCGAGGCCGAACTCGGTCCGATAGAGGAGGTTTTTGACGAGTTCGATACTGAATCGATCAGTGGAGCCAGTCTCGGGCAGGTCTACCGCGCGACGGCTGACGGGACGGACGTCGCGGTGAAGGTGCGCAGGCCCGGCGTCGAGAGCCAGGTCAACCGTGACATCGAGCTCATCGAGACCGTCCTCCCGCTGCTGTTACGCCGCGTGAGCGGCAACCGGGCGTTCTCACTTGAGAACCTCGTCGACCAGCTCACCGACACGATCCGCGAGGAGATGGACTACGAGCGCGAGGCCCGGATGCTGACCGAGATCAGGGCAAACTTCGAGGACGACGACAGGGTCGTCATTCCCTCTGTCGTGGAGTCTCACTCGACCGGTCGAGTTCTCACGATGACCTACGTCGGTGGGACGAAACTCAGCGATCTAGACGAACTCGACGACCTCGGGCACGACCGGGTCGAGCTGTCGACCAATGCACGCCAGATCTACCTTCAGATGATCCTCATAGATGGCGTCTTCCACGCCGACCCCCACCCCGGCAACATCGCGGTCAATGACGAGGGACAGCTCGTGCTGTATGACTTCGGGATGAGTACCTGGATCGACGAAGAGTTGCGAAATACGATCATCGACTTCTATCTCGGACTCGCAACAGACGATATCGGCGGTGTCATCGATGCGATGGTCGAGATGGGTACCCTGAGTCCCGAGGCGGCGGAAAATGCCCGCGAGGATATGGAGGACCTCATTGAATTGCACATCCAGGACATTCGTGGCGAGGATGTCGATTACTACCGGGTTGGCCGGATGATGGAGCAGGTGGAGGATACGATCTACATGGCGCCGTTCCGAATCACGAAGGATATGGCCCTCGTCATTCGAGTGGCCATGATCGGGGAGGGGGTCTGTGTGATGCTCGATCCGGAGCACGACATTGTCGAGGTGACTGCTGACTTCATGACCAATCACGGCTACCTTGCAGAGAGCGTCATGGAGCGATTCGCCAGCACCGCCGAGTAGCGCTTGCGCTGACCGAATTGTTCGTTAAAAAATCGGTGAACGTCGACCCGCGATACGACCTTACCGGGGCAGCTCGCCAGCCAGCTGGAGCGCCGCAACGAGATCGTTCGCGATGTCCTCGGGGCTGTCGTACGGGAATCGGTCGTCGAGTGCGTCGGTCCCATCAACCTCATCGGGGTCGAGTCCGACGTCACGGAGGTCGTCCTCGGCGATCTCGTCCTCGTCGACGTCGATGTTCTGCAGGTCCATAACCGTCATCGACCAGTCACCCGACTCGAATGTCGTGGCTGGACCGTTTGGAAGCCCCGGAAGGAGATCCATCGGGGTGGACACTGGGTAGTCCGCACCTTCGAACGCGTCGATCAGCTGCTGTCGTACTTCTTCGACATCTGGTTCTGCCATGCTACATCGGGTGAATGCTGAAGCCAGCCATATAGAGATTTCGTAGTCTGTTCGCCCTACATCTCGGGATTTCAGCATTCGCATCGCTCCTCAAGGGCGAACTCGAACAACCCGAGACTCGCTCAGTCGCTACTGATTGTCGTCAGCGAATCGACGTCCGGAATGTCCTCGGTTGCCGTGAGGATCTGGTTCATCCGCTCGCCGTGTTTCTGGCGGGCGTAGTTCGGAACGTCGACGTTCTCTCCCGGCGAGATTGAGCCGTCGATCCCGAGCTGTTCCAGAACCTCCTCGATTTCTTCTTCGTCGGCCTGGTCGTCCTCATCGTAGGTCGAGAGCGCCTCGACGACCAGCTCGACGAGTTCATCCAATGTCTCCTCGATGAGCGCGGGATCGACCTGCCCGGATTCGACGTAGTCCTTGAGCTTGCTCATGCCGAACCCGACGTGCCGGCCCTCGTCACTCCGGATGTTCGAGATGCCCTCGTCAAGGCCAGGCAGGACGGGCATGAACGCGATCTCGTCATCGCCGAACAGCGTCTGGAGGCCGTAGTATCCAGACTGAGCGAGGACGCCCTCGATGGTCATGTGATAGTGACAGTAGGCGATGGCACGGTTTTCGACGGTATCGTCGGTCAGAAGCCGATGGGTGGCCTCCTTGTTCCGCTCGAAGAGTTCCAGATACGGCTCCGGGAACCACTTCGGGTCTCGTGGATCTGTCCGCTCCCACCCTTTCTCGTCCTCGATGGTGTGGATGACCTCCTTCCAGTAGCGGTCGAAGAACTCCGCGTGTTTTGCCTCTTCGTAGAGCTGCGTGGTGATGAACATCTGGTCGTCCATGTCCTCGAGGACGACGGCAAGCGGGGACAGGTCCTCCGTGACAGCATCTTCACCGGCGCCGAACATCGCAATCGACTGGCGAAAGCTGTCGAAGCCCTCCTCGACGGAGACGTCGAGCCCCCACTCTTGGGGGTCGATGCTGAGCAACGTCGAGTTCAGAAAGTTGTCTGCATCATTCGAGAGGTCGATGTCGAATGGATCCCAGTGGCGCTCGACCGCATTCCGGTAGTACCGGTTCGAACGGCTGCCTTCGGTGATCCGAGTCGTCATGCTGTACTCTGACATAGATATGGGACCTCTCGGGGCGGGCCTAACCCTTGCGGTGGTGATTCGAGGCCTATTAAGTCGGGCAGGGATGGGGACGTTTTATCTCCCGACCCTGCGAGGCTCTGGGCATCGAATGACGCGAGATCCAGTGTACATTGCGGGCATCTACGAGCACCCGATTCGAGACGCACCGGACAAGAGCACCATTCAGCTACATGCCGAGGTCATGCATGGTGCGCTCGAGGACGCGGGCCTGACCGCCGATGCCGTCGACGGCTTTTTCACCGGGAGCATGACGGATTTTGGCTACCACCAGGGCCCGATGAACATTGTCGAGTATCTCGATCTGGACACACGCTACGTGGACGTGACCGACCACGGCGGCTCGTCGTACGTCAGCCACATCGGTCACGCGGCAGCGGCGATTCGAGATGGCCAGTGCGACGTGGCGGTGGTGACACTGGCGGGTCGTCCACGCCAGTGGCACGGCTGGGGAGGCCGAATCCGATACCATGCCGCTGCCTTCGAGTCGATCTATGGCACCTCGACGCTGACCCGCTACGGCATGGCCATGCGTCGGCATATGCACGAGTACGGGACGACCCCGGAACAGCTGGCGGCGATCAAGGTGGCGGCCTCATCGCACGCTCAGCACAACGAGCACGCGTACCTGCCAGATCCGGTGACCGTAGAGGAGGTCGTCTCGTCTCCGATCGTCGCCGACCCGCTCCGCCGGATGGATTGCTGTGTCGTCACCGATGGCGGCGGAGCCTTCGTCATGGTGAGTGCCGACGTCCGCTCTCAGCTCGAGCGGACCTGCGTCGAGGTTCTTGGGACCGGCGAGTATGTCGACCATCAGGGCAGCGGCCACGAGGTGGACCTGACGACAACCGGTGCCCGCCGGTCTGGGCCCCGGGCGTTCGAGGATGCAGGACTCGGTCCCGAACATATCGAGTACGCCTCGATCTACGATTCGTTCACGATTACCGTCCTCGAGACCATCGAGGATCTCGGCTTCTGCGAGAAGGGCTACGGGGGTCCGTTCGTTGAAGATGGAGCCCTCGAGGCGCCAAATGGGGACCTCCCCTTCAACACAGACGGCGGTGGGCTGTCGAATAACCATCCATCCAACCGCGGTGGGGTGACGAAGGTCATCGAGGCGGTTCGGCAGCTCCGTGACGAGACCCCCGAAGCGGTCGCAGTACAGCCGGATATCGCCCTGGCCCACGGAACCGGTGGCGGGGGAATGGCTCGCCATCAATCGGCGACGGCCATCCTCGGGAGGGAAGATCGATGATGGACCGCTGGGAGCCGCGACCGGTCCCGGAGGTGACACCCGAGACCGAGCCGTTCTGGGCCGGTGCTGCAGCCGGCGAGTATCGCTTGCAGGAGTGTCAGGACTGCGGGCAGATCTACGGATACACAAGGGCCGTCTGTCCCGACTGTGGCAGTCTGGACGTAGAGTGGACGGTTGCGAGTGGGGAGGGGACTGTTTACTCCTATGCAGTCCTCGAGTCCCACCGGACTTGGCCTGAGTCGGCGCTACCGATGATCTGTGCGCGAGTCGACCTCGCGGAGGGTGTTCAGGTGGTGACTAACCTGGTTGATTGTTCGCCCGAGGATGTGGCTGTGGGGGATACGGTACAGGTCGCGTTCGTTCCCACGGATGATGAGGCAGTGGCTGTCCCGGTGTTCACTCTCGAGGAGTAGCTACCGATCACAGACCGTTGCCAGATGATCAGCCCGGTCCTCGAGGAATTTTCGACCAGCCTCGGAGAGCTCGTAGCTGTTCGTCCGGTCGTCGATGGTCCCCTTCTCGATCAGACCATAGGCCCGGAGGTCATCCAGGTTCGGATAGAGCCGACCGTGGTTGACGTCGGGATAGGTTTCCTCGAGCTGGTGCTTGATCGCGAGACCGTACGGGGTCGCCGTCCGGTCGATAATGGCAATCGCTACAAGGATGTCCCGCTGGAAGCCGGTGAGTTCGGTCCACGGTAATCCGTCGTCAGTGGTCGGTACCCCCGTCCCTGCTTCCCCCGTCCCTGAATTTGATGGTCCCATTGCATGTCCTCGTCTTGCAGACCGACTGAGGTGCGTACCATAGTCGCCGTGATGTATAGACGTCTGTCGGTTACTGCTCAGTAGTCCGTGGGCCATGTTGCCACTTATAACTTCTCATTAATTAGTGAGATTTCCGTCCATTCGCTGTGATAATAAGTAGACTGAGCAACAATTCTTTTGGTTGGGTGGCTTGAGTTTTCACCATGGCTGATCCAAGCGACTGGATACAACACCCCACAGATACCCGTATTCTCAAAGCATTTACACAATCTGAGATGATTCTCTCCTGCCGCGATCGCAAAGAACATCGGCCGATCTCGGGAGGAGGTCAACCGGCGGCTCGCCGTGTTGACCGAACACGGTCTCGTCGAGCGTGTCGGTCGTGGGTACTACGAAATCGTTGACTGTGGTGAACAATTTCTGATGGAGTATTCGGACGACTAGATTCCGGTTTTACTTTTACCCCGCTTGGCGCGGCTATTTGGTTCCGTTCCAGCAAGCAACGCCTACCGCATCGATCATGTCAACCCAGCCCTCCACACTCGGTATCTGTCCCCGCTGTGGCGAAACTGTTCCAGCGGGGCGGTTGCTCATCGAGTATCGGCGCGCAGACGGTCCAGCGATGTACGCGGAGTGTCCCGGTTGCCGGGACGTTATCCGGCCAGAATAACCCCTTACTTGCCCTTGAATTCCGGTTCGCGATCCTGAGCGAAGGCAGCGATGCCCTCCATTGCGTCCTGAGTCGTCATCAACTCGGCGAAGGCTTCGGCCTCGAGTTCCAGTCCGTTCTCGAGGTCGCCCCAGCCCTCGTGCATGATCTCTTCGTGAGCCGCTGGGCGATCGGTGGCCCTCCCGCGAGGTTGGTTGCGAACTCGAGGGCTTTCTCCTCGAATTCATCGTCCGAATAGACCTCGGTCAGATAGCCAAGCTCGTGCATTCGATCGGCCGAGAAGTGCTCGCCAGTGAAGATGACCTGTTTCGCCGCTGCCTCCCCAATGAGTCGCTGAAGTCGCTGGGTGCCGCCCCAGCCGGGGAAGAGGCCCCGGTTGTGCTCTGGGAGCCCAATCTCTGAGGACTCACTTGCGACCCGAAGATCCGCACACATCGAGAGCTCCATTCCACCGCCGAGACAGTAGCCGTCGATTCCGGCGACGACGGGCATTGGTGACTCCCGAAGCAGGCCGAATACCTCGTGACCACGCCGGGACTGGTCCGATCCGCCACCGCCCCCGCTGAGGTCAGCCCCTGCAGAGAACGCCTTTTCGCCGGCTCCCGTGATGTAGATCGTCCGGAAGTCGTCGTCGGCCTCGAGGGCATCGACGGCGGCCTCGAGGTCCTCCATCAGGTCTGGACTGATCGTGTTCAGCTTGTCCGGCCGATTGAGAATGATATGCCCGAGGTAGTCGGCGGGTGACTCTACGAGAATCGTGTCGAAGTCTTCATCAAGTACGCTCATGGAACACCGGAGCAATATCTCGGTGGACTAAAAGCTATTGTGGAATTGCAGACAACGAGTCCCTGGCCTGTGAATTGCCAACACTTAAGCTACCGGTGTCGCGAATTACCCGGATATGGATTTCAGCGTGCCAGACGAGGCAGTCCAGATTCACGACGGCCGTCGAGGACTTTATCGAACAGGAGGTCGCCCCACTCGAGCAGAAACACGATCAGTTCCTCGGCGAGGACTACGAGCGACACATCGTCGACGAGAACCACCGACAGGTCGACGAGTACCGCGAGATTGTCGAGACCATTCGGAAGAAATCCGTCGAGGCGGGCTTTTACGGCATGTCGATGCCGGAGGAAGCCGGGGGCGGTGGCGTCGACATTTTGACGCGAGGGATCGTGGGGGAGAAGGTTGCCAATCGGCCGCCGGGATTTACGGGGGCCATCTTCGGTGGGGCCGGTGGACCGACCCCCATCCTCATGGAGTGTGATGAGGAGCAGCGAGAGCGATACCTCGAGCCGGTCATGGCCGGCGAGAAGACGACCTGTTTCGCCCTGACCGAGCCCGCCCACGGGAGTGATCCACACTACATGGACACGCGGGCCGAGAAGGACGGCGACGAGTGGGTCATCAACGGCAACAAGTACTGGATCACGAACGCGCCGTATGCGGACTTTGCGATGGTCTTCGCCCGGACGAGTGGGGAGGATGGCGACCTCAATGGCATCACGTGCTTCCTCGTCGACGCTGATACCCCCGGCTACAGTGTGGAAAAGATCCACCGGACCATGGGTCTCACCCCTGGCGGGCAGTGTGAACTCAAGTTCGACGACGTTCGGGTCGGTGAGGACCAGATTCTGGGTGAGGTCGACACCGGCTTTGCAACGGCCATGAGCTGGATTGGTGGTGGCCGGATCAACATCGCCGCGACGAGTGTTGGCCGGGCCCAGTTCCTCCTGGATATGGCCGTCGAGTACGCCCGTGATCGAGAGACGTTCGGCAAGCCTATCGGCCATCGACAGGGCATCTCGTTCCAGCTCGCCGACCTGGCGACCGAGATCGAGCAGGTCCGCCACCTCTACCGCTATGCGGCCTGGAAGATCGACAATGGCGACCGGGCCCGCAAGGAGGAGTCGATGGCGAAGCTCCGCGGCTCGGAGCTCTACAACCATGCGGCCGACCTGGCGATGCAGGTCCATGGCGGCGCCGGATTCATGAAAGACCTCCCCATCGAGCGGGACTACCGCACGGCTCGCGTATTCCGAATCTTTGAGGGGACCGACGAGATCCAGCGACGGACGATCGCTCGCGAGCTGATCTAGGCGCTACTCGTCTCCTTCGAGGTGCTGTTCCTCGAGCTTGAATTTCTGTATCTTGCCACTGGTGGTCCGCGGGAGCTGCCGGACGAAGGTAACCTCCCGGGGATGTTTGTACTCGGCCATATTCTCGAGACAGTACTCTTTGATCTCCTCCTCGGTGATGTCCTCACCGGGCTCGACGTCGGGGGCCGTGACGACGAAGGCGATCGGGATCTCGTTGCGGCGCTCGTCGGGAATGCCCACGATGGCGGCCTCGGAAATGGCCTCGTGCTCGGCGAGGAACTCCTCGATCTCGCTCGGATAGACGTTGTATCCGGCAGTGTTGATCATGTGTTTCTTCCGATCGACGATCTCGTAGTAGTTGGTCGAATCCCGCCGGGCCACGTCGCCGGTTCTGAAGTACCCCAGGTCGGTAAACGCCTCCTCGGTCGCCTCCGGCATCTCGTGGTAGCCAGTCATCACCATCGGGCCGCGGACGAGCAGCTCACCGGTCTCGCCCTCGGGGACCTCGTTGCCCTCCGAATCGACGATCTTGCAATCGGTCATCCGCAGGGGCTGGCCGATCGTACCGTGTTTGAGTCCGTGGGTGGACAGCCCCTGCATGTGGGTGGCGCCGTGGGTCTCAGTCAGCCCGTAGCCCTCGGTCATGTCGATCCCGGCTGTCTCCTCGAATTGCTCCTGGACGGCGACGGACATCTTCGCGCCACCCTCGCCGGCGCTCTCGAGGCTGGTGAGGTCGTACTCGCCGAACGTCTCGGATTCGACCATGTCGACGTACATGGTGGTCACCCCGACGAATGTCGTGATCCCCTCGTCCTGGATGAGTTCCATGCATTCTTCGGCATCCCAGTTGAGCGCACTCCGGAGAAAGACCGCCCCACCGCGGACGAGTGGCTGGAAGGCCGTGTGCGTGAAGCCCGTGATGTGATACAGTGGGAGCCAGATGAGACTGCGGATCTCCTCGTCCTCGAGATCACTTGGTTGACTGAGAATCATCGAGAGCTGCGCGCGGGTGTTGCCGTGGGTCAACTGGACCCCCTTCGGATCACCGGTCGTTCCCGAGGTGTACGGGAGCAGGGAAACGTCGTCCTCCTCGCATTCGACGAGTGTTGGCTCCCCAGACACCTCATCGAAGGTATAATCGCCCTCTTTCCCCTCACCACCGACGGTGATGACAGTCGGATCCATTCCCGCCTCATCGCAGGCCTTCTCGAGAACGTTGCGAAGGGCAAAGTGAACGATGACGGCACCGGCTTCAGTATTTTCGAGCTGATAGGAGACCTCCCTGGTCTTGTACTGCGGATTCACCGGCGAGACGACGACACCCGCCTTCATCGACCCCAGGGAGCTCAGAATGTACTCCGGACAGTTCGGCATGTAGACTAGCATGACATCGCCCGGTTCGAGGCCGATATCGTGGAGGCCACCGGCAAAGGTGGCGGTGGCATCACGCAGCTCCTCGTGAGTCCAGCGCTCGCCCCGGTGTTCCATCGCGAGCGCCTCACCGTGATGACGGGCCGTTTCGTCGAAGAGCTTCGCCACGTTCCCGGCCTTGGCCTCATCGGCCACTTCATCGAGTTCCATGGCACGTGATATCGAGGTGAACGCATAAAAGTTCGTGATGCTGTCGGTGTCACTGCTTGCGATTCTTTGGCCCTCTGGGCGGGAGGAGAAGCTTAATCCCTGCCGTTGTGGTATGACCTGACATGATCGATTCGATCCTCGTGGCGACGGATGGCAGTACCGACGCCAAGTCTGCCGCCGCAGAGGCCATCGATCTCACCGAGCGCCTCGACGTTCCACTGCACATCGTCTCAACGGTCGAGACCAGGACCGCCTACGACAATGCGATCGTGGATCCGGCCGAGGTAAACGCCCAGTTACACGACCGGGCGGAGACAGCCGTCGAGGCGACCGAAGCGATGGCCGAGGATGTCACGGTACCCACGCAGTCTCGGGTGCTCTCCGGCGTCCCCCATCTGGAGATTCTCGATTATGCCACCGAACACGATATTGGGGCAATCGTTCTCGGCTCGACGGGTCGCTCCCGGTTCAAGCGGACACTGCTCGGCAGCACTACCGAGGGCGTTCTCCAGCATGCTGATCGACCGGTCATCGTGTGTTCGGCATCAAACGAGTGAGGGGGCCGGACCGAACGATTTACCTTCAAAGTCACGTCATTCACCCGCATGTCATTGCTCGTTCCGTTCGATGCCTCCGAACTGGCGACGGCGGCCCTCGAGAAGGCCTCGCGGTTTGCCACCCTTCTGGAGGATGAACTCGTCGTTCTGACGGTCATCCCCGAAGACGAGGAATACGCACGGAACCGTGGTTGGATTACGCGGGGTGAGCCGTTCGACGTCGATGCGATTGCCGAAGGCATGCAGAAGCGAGCGCTCTCGATTGCCCCCGAGGCCACCTTCGAGACCGTCACTGTCGACTCCGACGAGCCGACGGCGACCGCCACGACAAACGTTGTCCGGGCAATCAGGACCTTCGCCGCCGAAGCCGACGTCTCCGTGGTGTTCCTTGGCAGCGAGAACGCCGGTTCGGTCATCGCGCCGATGTCGAGCGTCGGTGGGCCGGTGGCCAGCGATCGACAAATACGACGTCTACGTCGTCAGATCGACCAAGGACCCGATCGAGTGAGTGGGTGGGCTATCCACGGGCTGTGAGCACCGAGCCGGTCACGCCGGCGATGACAAGGGTTGCGACGACGAACAGGACGAGGCCGAGGAATCCACCGACGCTGGAACCCATCACACCGGCCACGGCAACGCCGAGCACGGCCACGAGTACCAGGCCGACGACCCGGGCCGGGACTCGCTCGAACAGCCCCTTGCCACCGTCGGCAGACGGCGAGGCCAGTGATTCATCGACGAGAACGGGTGAGGAGTCGGGTTCGACGGACACCTCGACCGTCTCCTCGAGCATGCCGTATCCCGAGGTCACCACGATGCTCCCGGAAACGGCATCGTCAGCAGCCGACAGTGTCACCGGAACAACGGTTCGCTCGTGGCCCTCCACGTAGTGGTTCGTTTCGTCGATGCTCGCGACATCCGCGAGGGCTCCCTCCAGTCGACAGTGGACGTGCGCGGGCTGGCCGTGGCCGTGGAGGACGAGATCGACTGACTCGTGAACCGACAGGGCAGGCTCGCTCACCTCGAGTGACTGGGTCGGTTCGCGATTGACGTGGACGTCGATCTGATTCCTGGACACGGGACACCCGCGGCCTCAGGCCGGCGATTCCTCGCGCATGTCGGGCGGTAAGAGGTTCGGAATTCCGTCGGCAATCGGATAGCGCTCGCCGCAGTCGGTACAGACGAGCGTTCCCGCTATGACTTCCTCCTCGTCAGATTCGATACCCTCGAGGGTCAATTCGGCCTTGTCGAGGGGGCAACAGAGGATGTCAAGCATCGACTCCTTCATGGCGGATAGGGGCATCCCGACGGGCAAAAGGTTTCGGGAACAGGGGGCTAGGGGAAGGGGTTCTCGAGGACGACTGTCTGGTCCCGGCCGGGGCCGATGCCGATTGCGTATAGGGGGGCCCCGAGCTCGTCGGCGATGTACTCGAGTACGACCTGGCAGGCGCCGGGAGATCGTCATAGCTGGTGATCCCGTGGGATCGATCGACGGCCATCCATCGAATCGCTTGAATGTTGCCTCGACACTTGCCCCACTGCTCGGTCGTCGGCGGCATCGTCGTGAGATCTTCCCCGTCGAACCGATACGAATCACCGACGTACACCTCGTCGAGGCCCCCGAGGACATCGATGTGGTTGACCGCGATCCCGGTAAAGCCGTTCGCCCGGGCTGCATGCCGGAGCATGGGCAAGTCCAGCCACCCGACGCGTCGCGGCCGTCCGGTAACGGTTCCGTACTCGCCCCCCTCGTCCCTGATGTATCGAGCCAGGCCCTCCTCGTCTTCGCCGCGCTGGCCGTCGTAGCCTGGCGTCTGGCCCTCCACGCCCCCCAGCTCGGTCGGCAGGGGGCCGGTTCCGACCCGGGACAGGTAGGCCTTCACGACACCGATGACTTCTCCCTGCCCCACGACGGTCGGCCCGAGCCCAGAGCCGACGCAGGCACCGCCGGCCGTCGGGTTCGAGGAGGTGACGTACGGGTAGATGCCGTGGTCGATGTCGATCGAGGTTCCCTGGGCGCCCTCGAGCATGATCGATTGCCCGCGGTCACGCCGATCGGCCAGGAACGTGCCACAGTCGACAGTCATCCCTTCCCGCTCGAGCCGGCGGCCATACTCACGGCACAGATCGTAGAGATGCTCCACGTCGAATGCCTCGCCTGTCTCGGCATCGAAGACCTGTTCGGCAAGGGCCCGTTTCTGTGGAACGACATAGTCCAGTCGCTGCCGGACGGTTTCCGGATCGAGGAGATCTCCAATCCGAATGCCGCGACGGCCGGCCTTGTCCTCGTAAGTTGGCCCGATTCCCCGCTTTGTCGTTCCGGCGGCGAGGTCGGCCTTTTCGGACTCTTCGATTCCATCGAGCACCCGGTGGTACGGCAGGATGACGTGGGCCCGCTCGGCCACCCGCACATCCGGCTCGAGCCCTCGCTCTCGGAGGCCGTCGATCTCCTCAAAAAGCGTTGCTGGATTGATGACACAGCCATTGCCAAGGACACCAATTTTGCCCCGAACGGCCCCGGACGGAACCAGTGAAAGCTTGTACGTGTCGTCACCGGCGACGACCGTGTGACCTGCGTTGTCGCCACCCTGGTACCGGACGACGACGTCGGCGTCATCGCCATAGAGGTCGACGATTCCGCCCTTCCCCTCGTCGCCGAGCTGTGACCCGACGATGGTGACGGTCATGACAGCGCCGGCTTCTTTCCGGGCCGATATACCGGTTACGGTCCGACGGTTCAGCTCGGATTGCGTGCTCGTCGTCCCGTCCGGATCGGTCAGCGTCGATATCCGGGCGTTCTCCTTGAGGTGAAGTCCCCCCGACGGCACCGACAGGGGGAGCAACGGCAGGTGATCCTGGACCCAGACTGTCGGATGGGTCGCCCCTCGAGCCAGCAGCTCGTTACGGGGCTGGACGACCACCGGTGCCCCCAGCGTGTCGATGAATTCGTTGTGCTGGACCACGTACTGGCCACCCTCGAGGTCCCACCACTCATCGGGATCATCCGGCTCACGGGCGGTCGTGGGGACGGGCTCGAGGTCGGCATCCGCCAGCTCATCCCCGCCGAAGTCGATGCTTCCTGGGGCTGCCACGGTGTAAATCGCGCTGACCGTGAGATCAACGCCGTCGTCCTGGCGCTGTGTTTCCTCGTGGACCATGTTTTCGATGCTGTCGGCGAGTGATGAGACGACTGCCATTTGAACGCATTCTGGGTGGCGCAACCGAAAAGATGGTGTCCAGCCACGAGCCCAATTGGTAGTTTTCTGCCACGACGATAGCTTTATTCATCCGTATATGTATCAGGATGTATGTACGACTTGACCGGCTTCCAGAGGGATTTGCTGTACGTAATCGCGGGATCGGGCGCCCCTCACGGCTTGGCTCTAAAAGAGGAACTAGAGGCCTACTACGAGAGCGAGGTCCACCATGGCCGGCTCTACCCCAACCTGGATGACACTCGTCGAAAAGGGGTTGGTCGAGAAGGGAATTATCGACCAGCGCACCAACTCCTATTCGATCACCCAGCGGGGACACCGGGAGATCGAGGCCAGACGCGAATGGGAGGATCATGACGTCTCACTCGAGGCCTAAGCGGAACCAGTCGTGGCGGCTATGATTGACGCCGTGGAGCTCTGACTTCACGGATCTCGCCGCCACTTCTGATCTTGTCGGGACAGCTCGGACACACCCGAGGGTTCTCCACGTCGTTCGGGGTGAACACGCGGGCGTATGCGGACGTTACTTTCGTACCGCAGTTCTCGCACGTTGGCATGGTGAAAAGGGTGTGGGTGCTCTACCACTGGAGACCGAGAGGGGAGCGCCAGCGGAAGCAACTGGGAGTTGAACGGTGTAGCCCTTATAGTTACGTCAGACATACATAATAAAATAGACACAAAATGCGTTCGCGAATGGAGTCCAGTTTGCCCGAGCCATAAGGGCGCGGCTGGCGTGTCAGGCGCATGGACCAAATCCTTTCTCCTGCGGTCGAGTCGTTCGTCGAGTCCGTTGGCGCTTCGAGCGACCGGCTGCTCGAGGAGTTGACCGACCTGGCCGATGCCACCGGCAGTCCCGACCGTTGGCCCGAGCGTGGGACGATTCCTCCGGCTGTACACGAGGAGCATGGGAGCCGAACGGGTCCTCGAACTCGGATCGGGGACGGGGTACTCTGCCTGACTGGTTCGCTCAGGCAGTTGGTTGCGAGGAACCGTCGTGCGTCACCGAGTACGATGAGGACCATCTGTCATCGGCTCGGGCTGTCTTCGAGAGCACCCCCTACGAGTCTCGGCTGCGATACGAAGCCGGAGACGGGCTCGAGACTGTCGCCCGACTCGACGGGCCATTCGACGTGGTGCTTATCGACAACGAGAAGGATCGCTACCTCGAGGCCTTCGAGACCGTCCGAGACCGGCTGTCACCAGGGGGTGCCCTTATCGCAGACAATGCCGATGACAGCTGGCATCATCGACTTCGACCAGCTTCGCGAGCTGGTCGCCGGCTACTCGGTCTCCGGAGGCCAGCGAGGCGACCAGGGGCGTCGCTGCCTACCTCGAGTCGGTGGCTGCGGATCGGTCATTCGAGACCATGGTACTGCCGCTGGGGAGGGGTGGTGGTGAGCCGATATGAAGGATCCGGGACGGACACCGCTAGCAACCCTCACTGACAGCCAAGACCAACTGGAGTCCCGGATATTGCCGACGGCGATACAACCGGTCTGGCCGGTCGATATGGAAGGGTTATTACGCCGACGTACTGGACAGCATGCATGGCGGTGGTCAGCGTCTCGATGTCGGATGAACTCCTCGAGCGGCTGGACCAGTTCGTGGACGAACACGGCTATACCGGCCGGAGTGAAGTCGTCAGGGAGGCAGCCCGGAGTTTGCTCGGTGAGTTCGACGATGTCCAGCTCGAAGGACGATCACTGATGGGGCTGGTCACGATCCTGTTCGACTTCGAGACAACCAGTGTCGAAGAGCGGATGATCCAGCTCCGACACGAGAACGAGAATCTCGTCGCCTCGAACTTCCACGGCCACGTCGGCGACCACTACTGCATGGAGTTGTTCGTCCTCGAGGGCTCGCTCGATGATATCTCCTCGTTCGTTGGCAAGGTGCGGGCGACCGACGAGGCCCTGAGTGTTGATTATTCGATTATTCCAGTTGATGACGTCGACGAGGTTGTGACGGCTGAGTCAGTCGACTGAGGAGACCGCACATTGGTCGGGCAGCCCTGAGCATACTTTTACTATTGGCCCGTCGAAAGAACGTATAATGGCCTACACGAAGGTGAACTACGAGGAGGTCGAGCAGGTCTCCAGTGCGATGCACTTCCTGCGGGAGCCACTCGAGACCGACCAGGTCGGGGTCACGGTGGTCCGCTGTGACCCGGGCTGGAAGAGCCAGCGCCACGATCACACCGACAACGAACACGAGGAAGTCTACGTACTGATCGACGGGTCGGCCACGGTTGTAGTGGATGAGCAATCAATTCCGGTCGAGGAGGGAGATGCGCTGTGGATATCCCCGTATCCGACTCGCCAGATTCGCAACGGTGATGAGGAGAGCGCGTTCGTGCTGGTCAGTGCCCCCAGTATTGCCGACGAGAGTGACGATCAGGGCGAGTGGCTGGTCTCGGGATTCGCCGGATAGAACAGATCGTGTAGCTCGGACTCAGTTGCCGGTTTGGAGGTCCTCGAAGGCACCGACGAAATCGTTGTGGCTCTTGAGGTCGGAGACATCCTCGTCAAGTTGCTCTGCCAGTTCTTCGACCCGCAGACAGAGATCCTGATACTCCTCGTTGGTTTCGAGTTCTCGCTCAGATTTCTCCGATTCGAGAAGGGCCTTCTTCGAGGCAAGTGAGTAGGTATTCCTGAATGTCGATCTCGTATTCGCGGTGGTCGGAGAATTTTTCGACAATCTCGAGCAGTTCGTCCTTCGAAACCGGCTTGACGAGGTAGTCGTCAAAGCCCATCTCGATAATGTCGAAGTCCGGGTCGACGGCGGTGACCATGACGACACTGCAGTCATAGCCTTCATCGCGAATGGCATCGAGGACCTCGTCACCGGAGAGGCCCGGCATCCGACGATCGAGGAGGACGACGTTGACCGTCTCGGTCATCTTCTCGAGAGCTTCCTCCCCGTCGTAGGCGGATTCGACCTGTCGTTCGGTGCCGATCCAGGCCGCAAACAGGTCCGCCAACCGCGTCTCGTCATCAACCACGAGAACCTCGGGCCCATCGCTCATGGGTTGACCCCCTCCTGTCTCGTCATCGGTATAGACACGCTTCTACCATGGAAACAATGGTTGATAAATCTCGCGATCATACGTCAACGATAGATCAGGTTCTCGCGAAGCCCCCGGAGGAGGATGATTTCGGGGCGTTTACCCCGCCAAACAAATCGAATAGACTTACTTTCATTGTCGACGACTCATTTTCCCTCGAATTCCGGCTCTCGATCGCCCATGAATGCCGTGAGCCCCTCCATCAGGTCGTCGGTCGCCATGAGGTGGCCGAAGGCAGCCGATTCCAGCTCGAGGCCGGCGTCGGTGTCATGGCGGCCTGCGAGCATCGATCGTTTGACGAAGCCCGTCGGCGATCGGTGGGCCGGCTGCAAGGTCGCGAGCCCAGTTCGAGGGCACGATCCGCCGAGCTCGTCGGCTGGCGACGACCTCGTTGATGAATCCGAACTCGGCCATCCGCTCGGGTTCGTATCGCTCGGCCGATGAGGATGACTCTCCTTCGCCCGTCCCTCGCCGACGATGTGCCGCGAGCCGCTGGGTCCCACCCCAGCCGGGAAGGAGGCCGAGGTCGAGTTCCGGCTGGCCGAGTTCCGATCGGTCGCTGGCGATTCGGATGTCCGCACAGGTGGCAAGTTCCATGCCACCCCCGAGACAGAAGCCGTCGATCCCGGCAACGATCGGCAGGTCAGAGGCCTCTAACGTACCGAATGTCTTCTGGCCGAGCTGGGAGAGTTCGATCCGCATCGAGTGGGTCGGCGCCCGCGGCCATGCTCTGGACGTCCGCACCGGCCGAGAATGCTCGGTCACCTGCGCCGGTAAGCAAGATGGCGCGGACGTCATCGTCGGCCTCGAGCTGATCGATGGCCTCGCCGAGTTCGTCGAGGAGCGTCGTCGCTGATCGTGTTCATCCGGTGGGGCCGGTCGATAATCAGGTGCCCGACGTGGTCACCAGGGTACTCGATTCTGATCGTTTCGAACTCAGTGGCCTCATCGGCCGGCTCGTCGGTCTCGTGAAAGCTCCCGACAGCTCGCGCGTTCTTCGAGGTAGTCGGCTGGCCGGTAGCGCTCATGCCCGGTTTCGCTCGTAGGCGCGCCTCCAGTGTCTCCAGTGCCGAGGCGACTCCGGCCTCCTCGACCATCGCGACGGGGCCTTCGGGAAATCCAGCCCCGAGCTTGAGGGCCTGATCGATGGCCTCGAGTGAGGCCACCTCGCCGCCCCGGAGCTTGGCGACCTCGTTGGCCATCGTGGCGATAAGGTGATCCTCCACCAGCCTCGCGATGCCCTGATCCGTCGGGATATCGACGCCGCCGTTCTCATAGTCGTAGAACCCGATGTCGGTCTTCGTCCCGAATCGCTCGGCCTCGACGGTTTCCTCGAGGACTGGTGAGGGCTCGTAGGCGTCACCGAGGACCTCGTGGAGGTACTCGAGGACGTGGTAGACGACGTCGTTGCCGACCTGGTCACTGAGCTCGAAGATGCCCATCGGCAGGCCCATCTCGAACTTCGTCGTTGAGTCGATCTCGGCGATCGTCCCCTCTTCTTCGTGGACGAGCCAGGTCGCCTCGTTCATCAGCGGGACGAGAATGCGGTTGGCGATGAAGCCGGGTGAGTCCTTGTGGACTCGTACGGGGGTCTTGCCCATGTCCTCGGCAAGGGCTTCGACGGTGTCGAGAATCTCTGCGTCCGTGTGTTCGCCCGTGATCACCTCGACGAGTTGCATCCTGACGGGGGGATTGAAAAAGTGCATGCCGCAGAATCGCTCGGGCCGATCAGTCGCCTCGGAGAGTTCGGTGATCGACAGGCTCGAGGTGTTCGTCGCGAAGATGGTATCCTCTGGGGCCAGCTCGCTGAGATCGCTATAGACCTCCTCTTTGATCTCCATGCGCTCGGGGACTGCCTCGATGACAATGTCAGCGTCCGCGACGGCCTCCCCGAGGTCGACTTTTGGCGTTACTCGCTCGAGGGCGGCCTCGGCCTCCTCGTCGGTGAGTCGGTCCATCTCGGCGAGTTTGCCGAGCGACCACTCGATTTGTTCGTAGCCGTTCTGGACGAACTCCTCCTCGATGTCGCGCATCGTCACGTCGTAGCCAGCGAGGGCAGCGACCTCGCTGATCCCGTGTCCCATGCTCCCCGCCCCAAGAACGGTCACGCTGTTGATATCGTCGGCACCCATGTCCCTGAATGACGCCGGTACGGCTTTCAACGTTTCTCTCTGCTGGGGTGGAAACTCCGATTCGGTTTACTTCGGGTTACAAAAGTCTATACCACGTCAGGCGAAAAAACGGTGGCATGGACTTCGACCTGACCGAGGAGCAGAAACAGATTCGAGACGAGGTACGCCGCTTCGCCGACAACGAGATTCGCCCGCACGCCGCGGAGTACGACGCCGAGGAGAAGTACCCCGACGATATCGTCGAGAAAGCCGCCGAGCATGGGACTGCTCGGCGCCCGCATCCCCGTCGAGTACGGCGGTGCTGGCTACTCGAACGCTCGAGACGGCCCTCATCGTCGAGGAGCTCTTCGCCGCCGACCCGGGCATCGCGCTCTGTATCGTCGGCGACGTCCTTTGGCTGCGAGGCGATCATCGAGCTTCGGCACCGAGGAACAGAAAGAGCGATTCCTCGAGCCCGTCGCGCTGGGCGAGGAGATTATCCGGGGCAGCCATTTCCGAACCAGACACGGGGTCGGACGTCTCGTCGGTCTCGACGCGGGCCGAGAAGGACGGTGACGAGTGGGTGATCAACGGCAACAAGATGTGGATCACCAACGGCACCGTCGGCGACTACTTCGTGGTGCTGTGTAAGACCAACCCAGACGCTCAGGGCCGGTACAACGGTTTCAGCCAGATCGTCGTCGAGTCGGACCGCGACGGCTTCGAGGCCGAGAAGATCACCGGCAAGATGGGAATTCGAGCCTCCGACACGGCCGAACTCATCTTCGACGACGTGCGCGTGCCCGAGGAGAACCTCATCGGTACCAAGGATGCGGCGTTCATGCAGCAGATGCAGTTCTTCGACGACACCCGGACGGCCGTTGCCGCCCAGGGTGTTGGCATCGCGAAGGGTGCCTGCGAGGCCGCCCTCGAGTACGCCCAGGAGCGCGAGCAGTTCGGCCAGCCCATCTCCGAGTTCCAGGCCATCCAGCACAAGCTCGCCGAGATGCACACGGCCACCGAGGCCGCCCGTAATCTGACTTACAAGGCCGCCTGGAACGTGGACCAGGCGGAATGAGCAGCTCACCATGCTGGCCTCGATGGCCAAGGAGTACGCCTCCCGTGTCGCCGTCGACGTTACGCCGACGAAGCCGTCCAGATCCACGGTGGCGCTGGCTACGTGAACGACTTCGACGTCGAACGGTTCTACCGTGACGCGAAGATCACCCAGATCTACGAAGGGACCACCGAGATTCAGAAGAACATCATCGCGCGCGAGTTGCTCGGCAAGGGCGCCTTCTAGGGAAATCCACCAATTCTGTTGTGCCAGCCCCTCATAACGTGTATTACTCTCGAGTGGCTACTCCTCAATAATGACCGAGGACACTGCAGGTGAGCCTGGGCCGACGACGCTCCAGCTGCAGGTCCCCTCGATGGATTGTGCCAACTGCGCGCGAACGATCGAGGACCGCGTCGGCTCCCTGGAGGGCGTGGAGGCTGTCGACCCCCGGGTGACTGCCGGTCTGGTGGTCGTGACCTTCGACTCGAACCGCGTGGACCGTCCAGCCATCGAATCCCGGATTGAAGCAGCCGGTTACTGCGATAGCCTCCGGGGAGACCCGAGCGAACCCTGAGCGTGCCGGGGATGGACTGTCCGAGCTGTGCCGGGAAGGTCGAAGGGGCGCTCGAAGCCATCGATGGCGTCGATCGGGTTGAGGCTCGACCGACGGCCCGGCGGGTTTCCCTCGAAGTCACCTCGTCGGTGGCCGACCGGGCCCTCATCGACGCGGCCGCCGCGGCGGGCTACGAGGCCACCGTTATCGATACGGACACCACTCCGATCGAAGACGAGCAAATTTGGCGGTCACCCCGGGCAATCAGTACGCTCGGTGGCGCCGGTCTCGCCGTGGTGGCACTGCTCGCAGCATTTGTCGGGGGAATTCCGGACCCGACAGTCATCACCCTGGGCCCCCGGGCGTTTGCACTCTCGAAGATACTGTTCATCGCAAGTGCGGCGGTGGCTGGGGTACCGATACTCCGGGATGGCTACTACTCCGCGCGCAATCGCTCCCTCGATATCGACCTCCTGATGTCGATCGGCATCGTGGCGGCCATCGCAGCACATCATCCGTTCGAGGCGGCGATGCTCGCCGTGCTGTTCTCCGTCGCGGAGTTGCTCGAGCGCTACTCGATGGACCGGGCGCGATCGTCGATTCGATCACTGATGGACTTATCGCCGACCACCGCAACGGTCCTCGAAGACGACACGGAACGGACTGTGCCCGTCGAGGAGGTTTCGGTCGGTGAGACGGTCGTGATCAGGCCTGGGGAGAAGATCCCCGTCGATGGGGTCGTCCAGAGTGGCTCGAGTGCCGTCGATCAGTCGCCGATTACCGGCGAGAGTACCCCCGTGGACCGGGGAGTCGGTGACGAGGTCTATGCCGGGACGATAACCGAGTCGGGGTATCTCGAGGTCGAGGTCACGACCGACCCTGGCGCAGCGACGATCGATCGGATCATCGAACTGGTGGAGGCTGCCGAGAGCACGCCGACCGATCGCGAGCAGTTTGTCGACCGGTTCGCGGCCATCTATACACCGGTTGTTGTCGGGCTTTCAGTCTTGCTTGCTGTCGGGCCACCCCTGGCCGTCGGGGCGGACTGGAACACGTGGTTCCTCCGCGGGCTGACGCTGCTCGTGATTGCCTGTCCCTGCGCGTCGCGGATCGAGTACGCCCGTAAGCGTCGTCTCCGGGATCACCAGTGCCGCCCGAAACGGGGTGCTGGTCAAGGGAGGTCGGTATCTCGAGGCCGTCGGTGAAAGTGCTGTCGTTGCCTTCGACAAGACGGGAACGCTGACCCGCGGTGAGCTGGCGGTCACCGATGTCGTTGCCCTCGATGGCACGACCGAGGATGAAGTTTTAGCACAGGCCGCTGCCGTGGAGCAGCGAAGCGAACACCCGATTGCCTCGGCGATTGTCGACCAGGCAGCCAAGCGGGATCTCATCGGCGACACTCCCGTCGTGGACTTCGAGGCGCTTCCGGGACGGGGAGTTCGTGCCTCGGTAAACGGGACGGACACGCTGGTTGGCAAACCCTCGCTTTTTGGAGAGGGTGCCGAACTGTCGCACAGACACATGACGGATGGGGGAACGATCGTTGCCGACCCAATCCCACAGTGCGATCAGCCCGGCTGTGTCGATGTCAGTGCGGAGATTGTCCCGGCCCTCGAGGCCGATGGGAAGAGCGTCGTCCTGGTGGGGACGGCCGAGCGAGTGATGGGGGTTATTGGTGTGGCCGATACGGTCCGCAATGAGGCGGCTGCGACCGTCGAACGGCTCCAGGACCTGGGGGCCCGCGTCGTCATGCTCACGGGCGATAACGAAGGTACCGCTCGGGCAATCGGCGAGTCCGTCGGCGTGGACGATGTCCATGCGGAGCTCCTCCCGGAGGACAAGCTGACCTGGATCAGGCAGCTGGAATCTGCGCATGGTCCCGTGGCCATGGTGGGCGACGGTGTCAACGATGCGCCAGCACTCGCGACGGCGTCGGTTGGCATCGCGATGGGGGCGGCGGGGACAGATGCCGCAATCGAGACGGCCGACGTCGCCCTCATGGGCGACGACATTAGTTTGCTCCCCTACCTCTACCGGCTCTCGCGTCGATCCACACGAGTGATTCGGCAAAACATCTGGGGCAGTCTTCTCGTCAAGGGAATCCTGGCCCTGGGTGCGCCCTTCGGTCTCGTCACCGTGGTCCACGCGGTGATCATCGGGGATATGGGGATGAGTCTTGGTGTGACTGGCAACGCGATGCGACTCGGAGCTGTCGATCCAGACGAGCGTGAGCGTTAGGGCTCGAGGTCGACGACCAGATCGCTTGCGATCCAGCCGTCGCAGTTCTGTCGTTCCGTGAGGACGAGACGACCCGGTCGCGGTGTGTGGTAGGAGACCACACCCGACTCGTCGATCGTGCCTTCAGTCACGTCCTCGTGGGCGGCATCCATTACCGAAGATTAGGTCGCCCTAAAAGTATAAGCGTTCTGGTGACGAGGACAGCGTTCATGTAGTATGAACTGTATATTGTATCCATGGAGTTTGATGTCATACAGGGTGACATCGCCCAGCAGGAGGCAGACGCACTGGTCAACGCGGCGGGGACCAGTCTTCGCATGGGATCTGGGGTGGCCGGGGCCCTCAGACGGGGGGCTGGGCCGGAGATTAACGAGGAAGCCATGGCCGCGGGACCCATCGACCTCGGGACGGTTGCCGTGACCGATGCGTACCATCTCCCGGCAACGTACGTGATCCACGCCGCAGCCATGCCACACTACGGCGACGGACAGGCGACCGAAGAGAGCATTCAGCAAGCGACCCAGAACTCTCTCGAGCAGGCCGACGAACTGGAGACATGCTCACTCGTTATTCCAGCACTCGGCTGTGGCGTCGCCGGCTTTCCCCTGAGCAAGGGTGCCAGGATAATCGCCGATGTCATCGACGCGTACGATCCAACGCATCTCGACGACGTGCGGCTCATCGGCTACAGCGAGGCCGAGACAGCTACGATCCAGGAAGCTGCTAACGAGGTCCGCTAGAGCTCGAGGCCGCGGATCGCGACACAATCACCGGCCTCGACGCGACCAATTCGCTGGCCGTTCGTGGCCGTGACCAGTCCGTCGGCTCGCTGCTCGGGGACGGCCACAACGAACCCTGTCCCCATGTTGAACGTCCGGTGCATTTCGGCTGTCGCTATGGCACCGGTCTCCTGAACGAACCCGAAGATGGGCTGGGCCGGAAGTGGGTCGTCGATGTCGTAGCGGTGTTCCCCCATTCGTGAGAGGTTCGTCCAGCCGCCCCCCGTAACGTGGGCAGCCGCACGCACCTCGTGTTCCCGTAAGGGCTCGAGCAGGTCGGTGTAGAGTGCCGTCGGCCGGAGCAGCTCCTCGCCGATGGTTCGATCGGGCTCCGGCGGGAACGGGTCGGCGTACTCGTGAGAGCGCGTGATCGCTTCCCGGGCGAGGGTCAGTCCGTTCGAGTGAATCCCATTGGAGGGAAATCCCACGAGCACATCTCCCACGCTGGCCTCCCCCTCGAAAATGGCGTCCTTGGGGGCAAGCCCCGCACAGGTGCCCGCCAGATCGAATCCCTTGACAACCTCGGGCATGACTGCCGTTTCACCGCCGAGGAGAGTCAGACCTGCCGTCTCGAGGGCTGTGGCAAGACCGCGACCGATCTCGGTGGTGAGCGTGTCATCCGGCTCGTCCATGGCGAGGTAGTCGACGAACGCGACCGGTTCGACGCCGGCAGCCACGAGGTCGTTGGCGTTCATCGCCACGCAGTCGATGGCGATCGTCGAGAAGTCACCCACGGCCTCTGCAACGAGAATCTTCGTCCCGACCCCATCGGTCGCCAGTGCGAGGTACCGATCACCGATGTCGAGTAGCCCGGCATAGGCCGTCGATACCCCGCTGCCGAATGCCTCGAGCAGGGCCGCCGTGGCGTCCTCACTTGCCTCGATGTCAACCCCGGCAGCTGCGTAGGTGAGCCCCTCTGGCTCGTCGTCTCCCATGGCTAAGCCACCCGCGGGCGGTGCCAAAAGGACACCGGTCGGGCCATCACGTAAGTCCCACGAAGAGCACGACGTAGCCCGCGAGGGCAATACTGGGAACGAACACCAACACGAACACACCCCGGTGCCACGCGAGGACAGATTGGCCGTCGAGTGGCCCGAACGGGATCATGTTGAACGCCGCCAGAAAGAGGTTGATCCAGACCCCCATCTGCCCGATCTCATAGAGAGTGCCCCCAAAGAGCATAAGCGGGAAGAACAGCCCGGCCAGCACGTGATTGGTCAGTGGCCCAGCCAGGGCGATCAGTCCATTCTCACGCTGGGTGATCCGGCCACGGTGGTAGACGGCACCGGGAGCCGCAAAGAGAAATCCCACCAACGCGCTCAGTATGGCGAGCCCGAGCATCTGGTAATCAGCACGGAACTCGGCGACCTGGCCCAGGCGGATCGGCCACGACCTTGTGGGCCAGCTCGTGACAGAGAAAGCCGACCCCGACGCTGACGAAACTCAGGCCAACGTATCTGAGCAACACGCCGATGTCGAAGACCCGGGCTGAGCCAGGCCCGATCGCGGGTGGATGCAACACCAGCGCGAAGGCAACACTCAAAGCGGTCCATGCCATCGCGAGATCGGTGAGCTCCTTTTCACTGAACGAGAGGCCGGCAACTGGCAGCGACAGGGCTGGCGACCTGCTCACAGGAAGATCCCCCGAAGGAGATCGATACTCTCGCCGGCCCCCCGGAGCAGTTCACCTATCAGCGCATCCACACCGCCGAACTCCGGCCCGGCCAGCCATGGGAGCACGACGAACGGGAACAGAAAGGTGGCGATCATACTCCCGACGTTCGTCAGCGCCACGATCATGATCAGCCGGAACAGCGGAACGGCAAACATGGCACTGAGAGCCTCGCTGATCGGCCGCTCGGTGTCACCGACGATGTCGTTCAGCGTCTGAATGTCCGTGACGTTCACTGGTCTGTGTCGCAGCTCTACGTAGCCGGCAAACCAGCCTGGTGCGAGCAGCGGATTGATGCTCGTCAGCCAGGCCACGGCGCCCCCGACACCGGCACTCGACCACCGGGCACCGGCGAGTCTGGCCAGAGTAAATGCAAAGATCCCGTTGAACGCGAACCAGGCGAGAAAGAGCTTGAGGAGGAACATGTTCTGGACGCCGGCCATCAACAGCAGGAAGAAAAAACCGAAGAAGCCGAGCATGATGAGGTACCCGACAGCCTTCCCGATGGAGAACCGACGTGATGACGCTGTGCCCGTCAGGGACTCGAGGTCGGGCAGTTCGGTCGGCCGCTCGAGGTGGGCTTCGATCCCCGCCTTATGCCCGGCACCAACGACCGCGAGCACGTTGAATCCCTGTTCGCGCAGCCCGATGAGCTGGTGGGCGATGTAGGCGTCGCGTTCGTCGATTCAGGGCATTCGCCCCTTCGGGACTGAACCGCCGGAACTCCTCGAGCATGGCGGCGATTACGTCACCGTCGGTCAGCTCCTCGATGTCTCGCTCGTCGATCTCGTCGATGTCGACGGTGAGCCGATTGACGATCACTCCAAGAATCGTCCCAAACAGGACGCCGATGCCGGTTCCAACGAGGAGGCCCACGAGGCCCCGGACCGCCACGGTCCCGAGCCGTTCGAAGCTAGCCGGTCCGACGACGACCAGCGAAAGGCCGCTCGCGACGATTGCGAGGGCGCCACCGATACCGATTGCCAGGCCAATAGCGACTCTGAGTCCATCACTCACGGCAGGTGATTGTCCGGTCAGGTCGTCGAGCGGCGGCAGCAGTAAGGCGATGATGACACCGGCAATGAGTCCGCCCACGACAGCCCCGATCCCCTGGAGGAGAAGTGAGTCCGTTATCCCCAGCGAGAACAGGCCCTCGAGACCGAGCATCGGTGCGAGGAATCCGGCGCCAGCGAGCCCGAACATGATCCCGAGTAGTCCACCGATTGTAACACCGAGGATTCGAGGGTCAGAGATCCCGAGAACGACCCCGCCGATGAGCTTGATCTTCTCGCTGGTCGACAGCCGGCGCCAGAAGCGCTGTATCGTAATCTGGATGTCACGGTCGACCAATGCGACACCCAGTCCATTGCGTTCGGCAGCCTCGATGGCGGCCTCCATATCGGCACCGGGTTTGACGTCGAAGCGCTCGCCCAGCTGTGACTGGACGTACGAGAGCATCCAGTACGCCAGAAACTGGTAGATCGTGTTCCCGCTCAGGAGGTCCTTCGCTTCGATGTCGTCTGGGGTCTCACCGCGCATCTGGCGGTACCGACCGTCATCGAGTTCGACTGCGACGATATCCGGCTGCTCGGCGTCGATGGTCTCGTGTACCTCATCGACGCTCTTCTGGGAGACGTGGGCGGTCCCGAGGACCTGAACCGACCCGTCACCCTTCGCGGAGGGCGAAGGCGCAGAGGGAAGACTGCCGTCGCCGTCGTCAACCATTACCGGGTGAAGTCGGGCGCGCCATTTACGACTATCGAACCGCTGGATCACTCGAGAACGGTATCGAGATCGCCGATCGACCCGAGGACGTGATCGGCCTTACCAGCAGCCTCCGAGTCCGTCACGTCACTCTGGACGAGGACTGTCGTCAATCCAGCCTGCCGACCCAATTCGATGTCCGTATCGAGTCGATCGGCCGATGACGACCGCTTCGGCGGCGGGCACCTCGAGGGCATCGAGTGCGGTTCGGGCTGCTTCAGTGGACGGCTTGCCGAAGATCGCATCCGGCGATCGGCCGCTTGCCGCCTCGAGTGCGGCGAGGATCGTCCCCGAGCCGGGAATCGGGCCATCTTCGCTGGGAATACGGGAATCGGATCTGTTCCGTAGAACGGCACACCTCGATCGAGGAGATTCTGGGCGGCTCGCAGTGTGTCATACGAGAAGGTCGGATCCAGTGACGCAAGGAGATACTCGGCAGCTGCCGGGTCTCGCGTTATCGAGATGCCAGCATCTGTGAGAATGGTCTCGAGTGCCGGTTCCCCGATGAGATATCCGGATTCATCAGCGTGGGTATCGGCGAGAATGCGGGCCGATATCGTCGCGGAGGTAAGGATCGGGATTGACTCGATGTCGACGGCCGTCTCGGCAAAGACCTCTCGGTAGTGTTCGCCAGTCCGCGTCGGGTTGTTCGAGAGCAACACGGGCGTGATGCCGCACGTTCGAGCGCTTCGAACGCGGTGTCGACACCGGGCAAGACGGTGTCACCTCTGACGAGCGTGCCATCGACATCGACGATCGCGCCTCGGAACACAGTTCGAGCCAGGCGGTCAGGCGAGTCAGGTGTTTCGATTCAGAAGTCGGGGAGGTCCTCGGGGGGCTCGTACTCCGACTCCCAGTCGATGTACTCGGCCTTGAGGTGCTCACAGATCAGCTGTCCCAGCTCGGTGAGTTCGGCATTGATCGACGAGACGGTCCCCCAGGACTCGAGATCGGGATGATACTGCCGTTCCTGCCAGTCCTCATGCGGATACCCGGTGCGTGATAGCCAACGCGATCGGCGAAGGAGTCCCAGAAAAAGTCGAACTGCGAGAAGAGGTCGAGATCGGTCGCGATATCAAACTCCTGCTCGGTGAGATCGGTCTGTTCGGCCCACCGGTCGAAGGCCTCGGTCCAGGCATCGGCCTCGAGGAACTCCTGAAGTTCCTCCCGGCGGTAATCAACGTCCTGACCACCCAGATCGTGGCATCCTCGTACTCGTTCGGATCGACGAAGGAGAGTTCGGGAGAGTCGGTGTATCGACCTGAAGAGCCATGACTGAGCAAAGGGGGTATCGACCGAAAAGCGTTCGGACCCGTCCTCACTCACCACGGACTAGATAACTCCACGCGAGCGCCACGACGAGCACCAGGCCAATGAGTCCACCGCCACCAGCTGCCGCGATCATGCCAACCTGCTCGTCGACCGTCAGGAAGATGATCGCGCCCGTGACTGCGGCGCCGGCGCCTGCACCGGTTACCACCGGCAGGGCGATCTGCCTCCACAGTGTCTGTCCCGTCTCTTCATCGAGATCAGACATGCGGTCGACGAGTCCAGCGATCTCTGCCTCCACTTCTTCGAATCGATCGTTGGTGACGGTCTGCTCTATGTTCTGATCCAGGGTTGTCACGTCTTCCCGAATCGTCTCCAGGGCGGACTCGGGTACCATTTGCTCGTCGACTGCGTCGAGTCGGATGAGGTCTCGGACAGCTCGTTGGAGAGTCCTTCGACATCGGCCGAAGTGCTTCTGCATCGTCATCGATTGCATCGACCCGCTCTGTCTCGGCGGGATTCGCTGGCAGCTCGTCAATCTCGGCGTGCAGGTCCTCGAGATCGGCCTGAAGTGCTTCCGCATCGGCCTCGATTGCATCGACCCGCTCTGTCTCGGCGGGACTCGCTGGCAGATCATCAATCTCGGCGTGCAGGTCCTCGAGGTCGGCCTCGAGTGTTTCGAGCGCCTCCTGGTCGGCAGCATCGTGAATTGCCCCCCGGAGTGATTCCTGGAGTCGATCGATCTCTGCCAGGGCCTGGGTGACCCTCAGTAGCTGCTCGTCGATACGATCATCCTCAAGATCGCGAACGTCGCGGGAGAGGGTGTCCAGGTCATTCCCGACCGAGTGGGCCAGGTCTCGAAGGGATTCGAAGTCCGATTCGATTGCACTCACGGCCTCGACAGTCGGAATCTCCTCGTCGATAGTCGTCTCGAGCGCATCGAGGTCGGCGTCAGTCGCGTCGATGGCCGATTCGAAGCGCGTCGAGGTCCGATTCGGTCGCGTCGATGACCGATTCCAGATCGGTGACGGACTCCTCGACACTCCTCTCGAGGGCTTCGAGGTCGGAGTCTGTCTCCTCGATGGTGGCCCCGAGATCATCGGCAAGGGCATCCACGGTATCTTCCTCCGCGAGAGAGTCCTCGAGGGTCTCGATCTCGTCGACGAACGAACCCTCGTCGACAGCGGTCTCCTTGAGGGCTGTGAGTGACTCGTCAAGTGTTTCAAGTTCCTCCGACAGCGTCCACTGGCGGTCTTCGAATCCATCCTCGACCTCGCTGATCTGCTCTCGAGGTCGTCCGCCAGGGTGTCGACCTCCGCCTCGAGTGCCCCTGCCGACTCCGAAACGGTCTCCACCTCGGACTCGAGTTCCTCGAGATCGTCCTCCAGATTCTCGATCGTTTCGCCGGTCTCCTCGAGACCGTCGGCATTCGTTTCGACGGTCGATTCGAGTGCCGCGAGGTCATCCGTGAGTGACGATTCCAGTGACTCGATGCTCGTTGCCAGGCTGTCCTCGGTAGTCTCTATCGAGGTCTCGAGCGTCTCGATTGTCCCTTCGATCTCCTCGAGTCGGTCGGTGGTCTCGACCCACTGATCGTCGAGGTCGGTCGAAACCGCTGCGACCGCCTCATCGATCCTGGAGGTGACACTGTCATCGAGTTCGGCAAGCCGATCCTCGAGGGTCCCGAGGTCGGTTGCCACGGCCGAGACACCGGTTGCGACGGCCTCGACCACAGCCGCACTGGTGGTCCTCGGCAAGCGCTCCTCGAGATCGGCCCCGAGTTCGGACACCGTGGCCTCCAGCGAACCGGTCCGATCCTCGACAGTCTCGAGTGACCCAGTCAGGTCGGCCAGATCGGCTTCGAGCGTCTCGAGGTCGGCATCGAGTGTCGAGTGCTCGGCCTCGAGATCGGCCACCTGTGACCTGATATCCTCCCGCTCGGACTCCGTCGTGTCGGCGTGATCCGACAGGGTTGCCGAGAGGTCGTCCAGCTCCGATTCGAGATCCTGCCGGGCCGATGCACCACGCTCTTCGAGGGAGTCGACATCAGTCACGACATCATCGATGGCGGTCTCGACGGCATGGATATCAGCATCGAGGCCCTCGAGGGCCGACTCGATCTCGCTCACCCGCTCGCTCGTCGCTCGCTCGTCGATTCGGCACCGATCGTCGGGCGCGCTCGTTCAGGGCGGCTGACGTGGCCGCCTGTTCGAGTCGCTCCTCGACGGTCTCGATCGTCGTCACGAGATCGTCGACCCGCTCGGCGACGGCCGATATCTCCTCGTCGCGGTTAGCGAGCCGGTCGAACAACTGCTCGATTGCGGCGTCGTTTCCGTCTGGCTCGTCGATCGATTCGTCGAACTCGAGGGTCTCCTGGATCGGCTCCTCAGTTGGTTGTCTCAGTGGACTTCCCTGGCTGGAATCGTATGGATCGACATCGTCGATGGCCGCGGCCAGGGCGCCCACGGCTGGACTCGCTGCCGGGTCCTCGGCCAGCCGCACGCCCCGGATCGAAAACGGCAGGTTTGCGGCATCGAATCGACCCCCGAGGAGGAACTCGATCCCCTCCGGCGCACATGCCCCGCCGACGGCCGACGGGGACGGCCAGTCCCTCCCGGAGGTCGACTTTCGTCGGCCTCGGCTCTGATTGTCTCGATCAGCGCCATCGCGAGGGCGTCGTGGGCGCCAGCCAGGGCACTCTCGAGGTCACCCGTGGCCGCGTCTGGCTCGAGGACGAACGACTCGTGGCGCGATCTGACCTGATCGACGGCATAGTCCGTCTCCCCTGCTGCCTGGTCCGGCGATCCAGTCACCGACCCTTGTCGATCGAGAAGGCCATTAACGGGGACGCCATAGTACGCCAGCGTCACACTCGTGGTTCCGGCTTCGATACAGACTCCCAATCCGGTGAGATTGTCGTCCTCGAGCTGCTCATAGATGACCGCAAACCCCTTGTTGATCGGTGTGGCCTCGGGGGCTGCCTCGGTGACCAGCGCATCAATTCGTTCGCGCCAGTCCCCGGTGGGTTCGACGACTGAGTCGAGGGTCGTGACACAGCCCCGGCCCTCTGCGTCGGCGAGGAGGGTTTCGACGAGGCTGGAGAGGACTTCCTCGTCGACAGCCGAGTGCGGCGTCAGCGAAGCACGGTCCGGTGGCGTAGTTGGTCACCTCGGCCACGCCGATCTGCCCGCCGTTCCGGCCGACGAGGCCCCCTGTATGACTGCAACCATCGGCCGGATCGACACCGGCCGTTCGAAGGGCCGCTCCATCGGCGACACACTTCACGGCCGGTTCGCATGTCAGCCGCGGATCCGCTGGGTCGCCGCTCGCGAGTCGGAGTCCATCGGGGCCGATATCGAGCCCGTGTGCCATGGGTGAGGGTCCGAGCGCCCTTGACCTTCGGCCCTGAATATCGACGAGATCGAACAATCTGGCGGCTCGGAACCGCTCAGTTCTTCTACGAAAAGCACTGATAGCCACCAATTTCCCGAATTGACCGAATTCTGGTCCTGGACTCCCGGCACCCAGTAGTCGTCTCCTTCTGTCACGCCAGCGAGTCACACACGGTGACTGAAACCATCTAGGTTTATGCCACACGACGGTCGTGGTTGCATTATATGTCTGAGATCGGAAGGGGGCTGCGCTGGGTCAGAGCGCAGTTGCCTGATCCGACGGAAGCCTCGACGATTACGTACAATCCGTCCGTTGCCGATCTCCGGGATCTCGCCCGAACTGACGAGACAACCACGGAGTTCGGCTCACCATCCTACGTTAGCGATGTTCGTTCGAGGAGTGCCGACAAGACAGCAAACCGCCACGACGAGCCATTCACGGCGGAGGACGAGGACCTCCTCTCCGATGCGGTCCAGGCGGTCCACGAGCGCGAGATGCTCTGTATCGACCGCCAGATGGGCCGACACGACGAGGCGTCCTTCTGCTGTCGCCTCTACGTACCGGTGGAGTTCGCTCGCATTGCCGTCGCCTGGGCGGGCCTCTTCGAGCCATGTTCGAGCGAGGAGCCGGACCTGGTGACGGTGCAGATACCTGACTACGACCAGACGGCTATTCGGGTCTGCCCAGATTCGGGATTTACAGCGGTCCTGGGCAGCGATTACACCGGTGAGGCAAAGAAATCCTTCCTCCGGCTGTTCATGTATCGGGCGAAAGAGCGGGGCGGGCTAGGGCTGCACGCCGGCTCCAAGCGGGTCGACATCGGGACGGACGATGACCTCGAGACCGTCGGGCAGCTGTTCATGGGGCTGTCGGCGACGGGCAAGTCGACACTCACCTCCCACGGCTGCTGGCTCGAGGATCCGGAGGGCGCCGAGATGCTCCAGGACGACGTCTGTGCGCTGTTGCCCGATGGTTCGGTTGCCGGGTAGCGAGGGCCACGGTCTATACATCAAGACCGACGGCCTGACTGAATCGGTCCAGCCCGATCTCTATCGGGCTGCAACGAGTGAGTCGGCGGTCCTCGAGAACATCGCGGTCGATGACGATGGGACCGTTCACTTCGACGAGCCCCGGTACACCAAAAACGGGCGAGCGGTTGTTCGCCGCGACGAACTCCCGAGTGCGGCGCCGGACATCGATCTCAAGGATCTCGACCAGATCTTTTTCATCACGCGGAATCCCCTGATGCCGCCGGTGGCCCGACTCGACCGCGAGCAGGCAGCAGTGGCGTTCATGCTCGGTGAATCCATCGAAACCAGTGCCGGAGATCCACTCGAGCGGGCGAGTCCATCCGGGTTGTCGGGACCAATCCATTCATCATCGGTCCGGAGGGCGAGGAGGGCAACCGCTTCCGGAATCTCGTCGATCGTCTCGATGTCGACTGCTTCCTGTTGAACACCGGTAGGCCTGGGCCGCGACGGCTACGACGTTTCGGTCACCGGAGACGGTCACCCTGATCACAGAGATTGCGAGGGGATCGGATTCAGTGGGCGGCCGACGACCGATCGGCCTTGAGATTCCCACGAGTGTCCCCGGCCTCGACACCGATGACCTCGACGTCCCCCGAGTACGTTGATGAGTACGACGCCTCTGTCGCGGACCTGCGAGCGGAACGCCGCGCTTACCTCGAGTCGTTCCCAACGCTGGAGGACCGATATCAGTCGGCAGCCGTGTACTGACGCTGATATCGAGGATAACGGCTCGAGTCGGCTAAATTCCGCTGGAATACGGACACCATCACATGTGTTCGGTTCACATTGACACAGTATGAGCAGCGTTCGGAGCCCCACCGCTCGAAATTGTGAGCGGTGTGGGCGGGCAGAGCGATGGACGAGGATGAATCAGTCTGGGAAATCGTAACCCGTGACGGTGATCGACAGGCGGCGATCCTCACTGTATCCACGAGTGGGACATCAACGGTACGTTCAATCCGCTCACCGAGGAGTAACCATAGCTTTTCGACTGGTGATCCAAGGTACCCCATGCCGACAGTCTACTGTACGGTCCCACCGGCTGTCGCAGATGACATCGCAGAGACCCTCGTCAGCGAGCGCCTCGCGGCGTGTGTGAACCGTTTTCCCATTCGTTCGACCTATTGGTGGGAGGGGTCGATCGAAGACGAGGACGAGGTTGCGATGCTCGTGAAAACCACCGAGACAGCTTTTCCGGCCCTCTGTGACCGAATCGAGGCACTACACCCGTACGATGTGCCTTGCATCGAGCGATTCGACGAGTCCGAGGGACTTGAGGCGTATCTGAACTGGCGAAACGAAGCGGTCGGCGAACGTGAGAGCTGAGTAGGCAGTACCAACCAGACCGTTCGGATCCCACCATAGTCTGTATATATAGGCTATTTGTTGAGGTGGTTCGAGTTGGCCTCCGTCGGGACCGTTCCTCGATACGGGGCCGTGATAGCGATGAATGACGACACCAGTCCCGTCACGAGACGAAACGTGCTCGCTGGACTCGGCGCGCTCGGAGTCGGTGGCACCCTCGTCGGTGCCGGTACGGCCGCCCTGTTCAGCGATGAGAAGACTCTGCCAAACGACCTCGTAGCTGGCGAGCTCTCTCTGGTCCTCGACTGGCAGGAGAGTTACGACTTCGGTGAGGGGCTGACCCCAATCGATGCCTTTCCCGATCCAGATAACGATGGGGTACAGAATCGCTCGTACTTCGAGAAGAAGGTCTGCTCGAAGTTCAACGAGATCGACTCGCCGCTCGAGTCTGGCTATCGGACTAATAACAAATACACCGACCCCGGTGACCCGCTCATCAACCTGGGCGACATCAAGCCCGGGGACAGGGGCGAGGTCACACTCAGCTACCACCTCTGTGATAACGATGGCTGGGTGTGGTTCAGGACCCTCGATGTCGACGTGCCAGCACCAGGACAGAGCCCCCATCTTGCCGATGCCATGCAGGCTCGTGTCTGGCACGACATGTATGAGAACGAGGATACTCACGCAGGTGACAACAAGTACCAGGAGGGGAAAGAACCAGTCATCACCCAGGGCCCTCTCCGCTCTGTGCTCGAAGACCTTGAGCACGGCGTTCGACTCGATGGTGATCCACGGCACTTCCGACCACGATTGCGTCGCACTCGACAAAGCGCACATCGGACGTCACTCGAGAAGGGGACGGTTCTCGAATTCGATGGGCAGGGGGTGATAAGATCAAGATCAAGATCACCAGCTCCACCGGAACTTGCTTGGCTCAAGCTGACTGGCTTTTCCCTGGGAGGAACTACACCGACTGACGGGATCTGTCAGGTTGACGTGAAAAATCATAAGAGTACGCTCGAGACCAAACACCAGTGTGAACACTCGGGGACTGCGGTCGGCAAACGCGGTATTCTCGGGGCTCGCCTTCCGCTCAAGTACTTCAGGTTTCACTACTGCCAGGAAGCGGATCACGAACCCCACTGCGTGACCGCCTCGAACACCCAGTATATCGGCTTCGAGTGGTGGCTTCCAAAGGAGGTCGGCAATGCCATCCAGGAGGACAACCTCTCCTTCGACATGCAGTTCTACACGGAACAGTGTCGCCACAATTCCGGATCCATCAAACCCGTTTGCGACAACGGGTAAGCGACCGGTCTCAATTTCTCATGTGCCAGCAGCGATTAGACCGCATACGACCGAACTGTTCGGCTGCGCTGTGGTGTTTTCGGTATCATTTCTGCTTGCGATCGAAGCCGGTGACACGAGGTATCATTCGCCCCAGTTGACTCGTTTTCGACTGGCAGGGGTCCACATCCCAGTCAGGTGCGGTCTCCGAACCAGTTGTCCTCGAGACGCTGAGGTCCGATACCACGCCGATTGTGGTACCGTAGGGGAGCCCGGCGAGGATAAAACCGACCAGCGCCAGGGCGAAGATCGTCCGTCTCCGGAGCTCGACTCACGACTGCTCCTCCATGGTCTCCCCATTGGACTCTGGGAGAAGCAGCGCGGTCCGTTCGCCGATTCCACTGGCTCGAAGCAGAGTCCAGCCACCCGAAAGGAGCAGTGCAACTCCCGGGAGGATCACGAGCAGGCCTATCCCGATCGTGGACTGGGCGAACAGGAACAAATAGCCCGCCAGTGGCACGTGCAGGTGGACGACTCCGGTCACGCGTTCGACGGGTGCCATTCCATCGGTAGCAGCGTTGGCGTCACCCTTCGTCTCGATGTAGCGCGTTCCGTCTTCTTCGTGAATCGCATGGACTCGGTGGGTCATGTGGTTCACACCCGACCCATCGTTGATCTTGAGGGTCACAACGTCCCCCTCGCTGATGGTCGCTGGCTCGATTGATCGAGTGACGATGATGTCTCCACGCTCGATGGATGGGCTCATGCTGTCGGAGAGAACGATGAAGGAGCCGTTCCCGCCAGCGACGCCCGGAAACGCGAGGAGCCCACCCATGCCGATCACACTGAAAATGCCCAGCCCAACGACCAGTTTTGCAACGGTCTGCCACTCGACGTTCACGGCTCTGCCCTCCATTCGGATGGCGGGCCCGAGTGCGCCGAGCCTGCTCCGACGCTCGTGGACGATGAAGCCAGCGCCGATCCCGTGAAGAGTAGCGTAACGAGGGCCATACCGGCTATCGACGGAATGTAGAGAGGGGTACGAGACCGACCCACATTCCCACCAGAAGGCCACAGCTGAGGGCACCGAGGCCGGCATAGTACTGGCTCCATGGAATCGTGTTTCCGGGAACGAGATCGAGATAAACCTCGAGGTCCGCTGCCTCATCGGTGAGTTCGACGGTCCCACGGTCACGGTCGAACGAAACGATGCCGCCGTCATCGAGCTTCGGAAGGTGGCTCTGTCGAAGGGCGGTATAGACTCGCATCCGCTGCTCGTAGGAAATCCCTTCTACCTCGACCCCATTCTCCCAGGCTGCAATCTGTTCGACCAAGGTCCGGAGTGTTGTGACCCCCTCGCGCTGGAGGAGGTAGTGAAGCACGTACCGCCGTCTGCGACAGCTGAGCATCTCGAATGCGACATCCGGGGTGACACTACTTTCGTTCCGTACTGACGGTGATGGCACTACTCATGGTCGTATCCACCGCACCAACGAGGTGGCATGCCTGACTACCCGCAGAATCGCACACTCTCGATTGGTCCATTGTCACCGACTGCTATCAATATGAGTCGGATAGTAATGCACTAGTATTCGAAACCGTATCGCGAGCTTGTATTTCCTGGGATGCGTGATTGACTGCAGACCATGATTGCCTGTAGTTTGCGCGTAGCTGAGATATCCGCCGAGGCTACCACAAGCCACTCGTGGCGTTCGGGGAAAAGCAACCCTTAACACCGGAGCCGGGCACGTTCAGCACATGGGAGGAACAATCGAGGTCCTCGTCCCGGGTGGTCAGGCCAATCCAGGCCCACCGCTTGGGCCGGAACTGGGCCCTACACCCGTCGACGTGCAGGCCGTGGTCAGCGAAATCAACGACCAGACGGCCGCGTTCGACGGGACGGAGGTCCCGGTCACCGTCGAGTACGAGGACGACGGCAGCTACGCTATTGAGGTGGGCGTTCCACCGACAGCCGCACGCGATCGAAGACGAGGCGGGCTTCGATACGGGTCTGGTGAGCCCCAGGAGGAGTTCGTCGCCGACATGAGCGTCGAGCAGATCAAGACGATCGCCGAGCAGAAAAAGCCAGATCTGCTCGCCTATGACACGAAAAACGCCGCCAAGGAGGTTGTGGGGACCTGCACGTCCCTCGGCGTCACGATCGAGGGGGAAAACCCTCGCTCATTCAAGGCGGCCGTCGATGAGGGCCAGTACGACGAGATTCTGCTCGACTAGACTTGACTCGAGGGCGGTTTCACTCGTTCTTCGGCGAGCCCACCGGTTGCCATCTGGAATAGTGTTCTCGAACCCGCCCCGACACCGAGGGCGCTCGCGAGGCCAATGCCGACTATCATGACCGGCATCGACAGTGGGAGGAGCGCACTAACACCGCTGCCAATGATCACGGCAAGCCATAGCTTATCCGAGCCGGCTCGAACGGCGACTGTCCGGCCCACCGACACGAACCCCAGTGCTGTCCAGGCCGGGAGAAAGAGCACGGCCAGGAGCACCATTGGGATACCGACGACGAAGCCGATGCCCTGATCAGAGAGGACGAACCCTCCATAGAGGAACATCGCCAGGATCGCCGCGAGCGGGAATCCAATCAATGTCGAAGTAATTGGCGCACTTCGCGACTTTTTCAAAGCCTCGGTACCGTAAAGCGGCAACATACCGAGAACTAAAGTGGCGACAGCACGAGGGTCGCCGTGACGTGCAGGAGGACTGTCTCGACCGTGCCGAGACCCATGTACAGCTCGATGAGCCCGTCGTGGCCCGCCAGTGGCGTGAGTTGACTGGAGAGTCGCCCACCGCCGAATACAATCCCCATATCTGGCATTACGTCACATGATTGTAAATAAATTTCGGTGATTCTGGTACTTTACCAGCGTAATGAGGTGTCCAAACGGTCGCAATATCTGGAACAGATAATACGTTGGGGAACTGATCGTACCTGATTGTTGCAACCGATCCTCGACTGCGGGCCTGTGGTGGGTGTTCGACGGCTTTAAGTGACTCATGATGCTTCTCTCAACGGAGACAGGCGTCGCCTGTTTCTCCCCGTAGGAGCACTCCTGCGTACTACGGAGGTGAACGATGGCAGATTCGGAACTAGAAACAGCGGTCGATCGTGCCCTCTCGGAGGCCCAAGACCGGAACTTCCGGGAAACGGTTGATCTCGCGATCAACTTGCGCGACCTCGACCTCAACGATCCATCCAATCGAGTTGATGAGTCGGTGGTACTACCCGCCGGAACGGGCCAGGAGACCCGCATCGTTGTCTTCGCCGAGGGCGAGACGGCGGTTCGGGCCGAAGACGTCGCTGACGGAGTCTTTTCGGGATCTGACCTGTCCGATCTCGACGAAGACGACGCGAAGGACCTGGCCGACGAGACCGAGTTCTTCATCGCCGAAGAGGCAGATGATGCAGGACATCGCCGGTCAGCTCGGGACCGTGCCTGGTCCCCGAGGGAAGATGCCCGATCCACTCGCTCGCGATGATGACGTCATAGAGGTCATCAATCGGCTCAAGAATACCGTCCAGATTCGCTCCGGCGATCGCCGGACGTTTCACACACGAGTCGGCGCCGAGGATATGTCCGCCGAGGACATCGCGTCCAACATCGACGTGATCCTTCGCCGGCTGCACGCCGACCTCGAGAAGGGCCCGCACAATATCGATTCGGTCTACATCAAGACCACGATGGGTCCATCTGTGGAGGTGGCCTGAGATGAGCACCGAAGCCGAGCGCACGACTGACAACCTGCCACAGTGGAAGGTCGATGAAGTCGAGGAGCTCTCGGCCCTGCTCGAGACCTACGAGAACATTGGTGTCGTGGGAATCGCGGGTATTCCATCGCGGCAGCTGCAGGCCATGCGCCGAGATTTGCACGGCACCGCCGTGCTGCGGGTCAGCCGCAACACGCTGCTCGTCCGAGCTCTTCGAGGCAGCCGGACTGGGCGAGCTCGTCGACGAGATTCGCCGGTCAGGTCGGCCTGCGCTGCGCGACCGAACGAGAACCCATTCGCACTCTACCGCGAACTCGAGGCTTCGAAGACACCCGCCCCGATCGGCGAGGGCGAGGTCGCCCCGAACGACATCGTCCTCGAGGCCGGTGATACGGGGATCGACCCCGGCCCGTTCGTCGGCGAATTGCAACAGATCGGTGCGAATGCACGCATCGAGGAGGGTTCGATCCAGGTCATGGAGGACTCCACGGTCCTCGAGACCGGTGAGACCGTCTCGAAGCAACTCGAGAACGTGCTCAACGAACTCGAGATCGAGCCCAAGGAAGTTGGCCTCGATCTCCAGGCAGTGGTTTCGGAGGGTGTCCGGTTCGAACCGGAGGACCTCGACATCGACGTCGAAGCCTACCGCGACGATGTTGCTGCTGCCTCGGCCCGGGCGTGGAATCTGGCGATCAACGCGGAGATTGCCACCGCCGCGACCGCAGCGGCCATGCTCTCTCGAGCGGCCAGTGACGCCCGCGTGGTGGGTGTCTCTGCGGCCATCGAGGACGAAGCATTTGTGCCGGATCTCGTGACCGTTGCCGACGGTCGGGTGCGGGCCCTCGCCAGTCAGATCGACGACGAGGAGGCCCTGCCCGAGCCCCTGCGGGACATCGAGATACAGACGCAGGCGACGACCGAACCAGCGGACGAGGAATCGACTGACGATCGACCAGATGCCGATACCCCCGACGACGAGGAGCCGGCCGCGGACGATGACGATGACGATGATGACGATGACGATGCCGGTGCAGAGGGACTCGGCGCGATGTTCGGATAACCACCCATGGAATACGTATACGCAGCACTCATCCTGAACGAGACGGACGCAGAGATCAACGAAGAAAACCTGACCAGCGTGCTCGAGTCGGCCGGTGCCGATGTCGAGGAGTCCCGTGTGAAGGCGCTCGTCGCCGCACTCGAGGACGTCGACATCGACGAGGCTGTCTCCGAGGCACCAGCCGTCCCCGCAGCGGGCGGGGCCGCCGGGGCCGCAGAGGCCGGCGGTGAGGAGGCTGCCGAAGAAGAGCAAGAAGAGGAAGAGGAGGTCGAGGAGACCTCGGACGTGCCGGACACGACGGACGACGACGAGGACGAAGACGCCAGCGGTGAGGGCCTCGGCGAACTCTTCGGCTAATCAGGCACCGATTTTCCCATTATTCGACGGGTGACAGCGACTGCCAAGAGAGCGACCCTTAGTATGCCATTCCGGGACCATCCCTGGCGATGGATATCACCGCCGTCGAGGTCGCCCTGGATCCCGCCACGTCGGCACAACTGCTCGGCTGGACACTGGCTGGGGCAGCCCTTGGCAGCATCAGCGGCCTCATTCCGGGGCTCCACGCCAACAATTTCGCCCTCCTCCTAGCCGGTATCGCGGCATCCGTTCCCGGACCGTCGCTGAACGTCGGGATGGCCATGCTCGCGGCGGGTGTCGTCCACACCTTTCTCAACGCCGTTCCGGCCATGGCTCTGGGGGTGCCGGAGGCCGACATGGTGGTCACAGCCCTCCCGGTCATACGATGGTCTGAGGGTCGGGGCTACGAGGCGATTCGCCTTTCTGCGGCGGAGCATCCTCGCTGTGCTCCTCGCGGTCCCCCTGGCGGCACCAATTACCCTCGTCGTGCTGTCCATCTATCCCACACTCCGGGCCCACCTGACGGTCATCCTCGCGGTAATCTCACTCGGACTTGTTCTCTCAGAGTCGCGCTGGTCGACCCGGGCTGGGGCAGCTGTCTCCTTTCTGCTCGCCAGCGGCCTTGGGGTGTTGACACTGGATATTGTCCCCGATGCACCACTGGATGGAGGCGGCATGCCGACACCCATCTTCGCCGGGCTCTTCGGCGCCCGTCCTGCTCGATGCGATGCAGGGGTGGCGTTCCTCTCGCAGGACGGCCCAGAGCCCCTGACAACCCGGAGATCACTGTTCGTGACGTCGCTGGCCGGCGCAATCGCTGGCGCAATTGTCGGATACATGCCTGGTATCTCAGCAGCGATCGCGGCCGTCGCCGTTCTTGTCCTGGTCCCCGGTGATGCTGGGGATCGGGGTTACATCGTGGCCACCAGCGGTGTGGACACCTCCAACATGATCTTCGGGCTGGTTGCCCTCGTTGCGATCGGGCAACCCCGTTCCGGCGTTATGGTGGCTTTCGAATCGCTCGAGGCGCCCCTCAATCTTCCAATTCTCATGAGTGCGGTGCTGATCGCCGGCTTAATCGGCTTCGCGCTGGTGATCGTAGCGGGAGATTATTACCTGCTGGTCGTTGGCCGGATGTCCTACTGGAAGATCTCGGCGTCGGTACTCGCTCTCCTCGTTATTCTCGTGCTGGCGTTCACCGGCCCCCTCGGTCTCCTCGTGTTCATTGCATCGACGCTGCTCGGCATGCTCCCGGTTCGACTTGGCACCCGGCGAGTACACCTGATGGGGGTGCTGATGGGACCGATCATGTTGATGTAGGGGTCGAACGCACGGCGGGTCACTGCCGTCAGAATCCCAACCCTACCATGATAAGCCGGAGCCCGACGACCGTGATGAGCCCCAGAACCAGGTATCTGTCGCCGGCGACGTTCACCAATGTGTGGCCGAACCGTCTGGCCAACGGCCACCCCGGCGACGGCTGGCAGTGCAGCTACAACCTGAAGCCCCGGCGATGATCCCGTCTGGATAGAGACCGAGCAGTAGTGCGGTGATTACACGGATGCCATTGATGCCGAGAAAGATCATCGCCACCACCCCAATGAATAGCCTGTGTGAGAGGTTACAGCTCCGAAGGAATGCGATGAAGCTGGACTCCGACATTCGTCCCGCCGAAGAGAAACCCGGAGACTCCGCCGACTCCTATCATCGCGAGCGGCGTCTCGACGAAGCATCGATCCTCGAGGGTCGACCGTCCCGGGAGTGCAATGACCTGCTGATCACCGACAACGTAGGCAAGAGCGAGGATTCCGAGGGCAACTCTCAGTGCTCGATCAGGGAGCCACTCAAGGGCAACCATTCCGAGGATGGTCCCGATCATGGCCGCAAGGAGTAGCAGGCCGAACCGGGACCAGCACGGCCGGAGGCTACCACCGAGACCTCCCTGATCAGTGTGAGATTCACAGCCACGATCGGGAGAATCATGAAGACCACGGCGGTGGCTGGATCGAGCACTGTCGCGAGAACGGTCGTTCCGACAAGGGCGAATCCGAACCCAGCCACACCGTTCAGGGCACCGGCGACGAAAATCGCCAGTCCGAGCATAGCAACGAGACCCAACGGGAGCGACACGGCCATTCCAGGCGGTCATTGTTATCGGGCAAGTGAAATGGATGGCTACCGGAGGCCGTGGCCGGTACCATCGGGTTTCGTCTCGGTCTCCAAGGGAGATTCAGTACCGCCCCGTTAGTCGGTCCACTTGATCGAACAGCCGCGTGATGGCTGCCACTCGATGGACACCTCTTCACCGGCCAGCACGGCCTCGATGGCCTCACGGATGTGGAACCGACTTGGGTCCTCGTCCGGGTTGAGCGCGTCGTCGAGGCGGCCGTGGTAAGAAAGCCGAAACGTCCCGTTGTCGTTCGTAAAGAGGAAGGGATCGGGCGTACACATCGCTCCATAGGCGGCGGCGATGGCCTGGGTATCGTCACGGAGGTAGGCATCGAGGAACTTGGCCCTCGTCGACGTACTCGACCATTGTCTCGAAGGAATCCTCCGGATACTCCTCGGCATCGTTGGGGTTGATTCCCACCACGGCCACCTCGTCATACTCGCTGGCGAGGTCATTCAGCAGGTCGAACTTGGCCTTCGCATAGGGACAGTGGTTGCAGGTGAACACGACCAGCAGTGCCGCGTGATCAGCAAATGACTCGAGTGAGTACGTTTCTCCATCGGTCCCCTCGAGGGAAAACGAGGGTGCCTCGTCTCCCGCCTCGAGTTCCGATTCTGACTCCATAACGACCATACGTTCATCAAGGAACTGCGATCCCATTACGTCTGTCGGACGCGGGGCAGACGACCACCACCGTCAATTATGTACCCCCGAATACATCGGGAGAGTATGAAGCAGCTTCAGGTATCAGACGAACAGTATACGTTCATTCAGGAACTCCGCGGGGCCATCGCCGCGGACGTGGTCGGTGAGTACGGCTTCGTGCGCGAACGGGACGCCGTTCGATTCCTGATCGACAATCTCGATGCCGATCTCGATATCGACGACGAGGCCGCCCTGGAGCACTCGGCCATCGAGGATACCGCAGCGTCGGTGGAGGCAGCGAAAGCCGGCAATCCAGACCCACAGGTGACCGAAGTGACGTACGAGGAGGACTGTGCAGCCGATACGCCCAGAGGAACCGGCCGAAGCTGACGAGGAACCCGACGAATCGGCAACGGATGAGGAGGAAGAAGACACTGAAAGCGAGGCCGAAACGGGGCCGGCTGATGATGATGAGATGCTCAATGAGATGATGAACCTCCTCGAGACCCACGATGACAAGTGGGAGGAGTCATCCTCGGCGGACTACCGCTACTCGGTGGAACTCCCCGATGGGACCAGCGAGGATGTTCAGACAAAAGACGACGTTCGTGCACTGCTCTTCCAGCACTATCGGTAGGTAGACTGGAGCTGCTGGCGGAATACCAACGTTTTTTACTCGCGCTCGCGCTTCGCAGTGGTATGAGCGAACGCGACGTCCTCGCACTCCTCCGGGAGAATGCGCGCTACGATGCAGCCGACATCGCGCGGATGACTGACCTCGATGAGTCGGATGTCGAGGCAGCCATCGAGGAGCTCCGAAGCGGCCGGCGCTGATCCGCGGATATCAGGCGGTCGCCGACTGGGACCGGCTGGCAGACCAGCGGGTTCCGGCCGAGGTTGAACTCAACGTGACACTCGACCGCGAACCGAGCTCACCACGCACATCGCCGAGCGACTCTGCCCGGTTTCCCGAGGTAACCGCTTCCGGGCTGGTCAGTGGCGACTACGACTTCGATCTCGAGGTTGAGGGCGACTCTATGCGGGAGGTCTCGCAGTTCATCAGCGAGAAGTCGCACCGGTGCCAGAGAGATTCGCCCAGACGGTCACCCACTACATCATGACCTCCTACAAGGAACATGGTCTCGAGTTCGGAGACGGCGAGGGCGACGATCGACTTTCAATCTCGCCATGACGATGCAGCCGTCTGACCGGGTCGAAGCGGTTCCCCCCTCGGGCATTCGGAAGTTCTTCGAGATTGCCGAAGAGCGTGACGACGTCATCTCGCTGGGTGTCGGCGAGCCCGACTTCTCGACTCCCTGGGCCGCCCGGGATGCGGCCATCGATTCACTTCGCCGCGGGCGGACGTCCTATACGGCAAACCGGGGATGCGACCACTCCGGGAGGCGATTGCCGCGTATGTCGAAGGACGATTCGATCTTTCCTACGATCCGGACAGCGAAATCCTCGTCACCTCGGGAGCAAGCGAAGCCGTCGACCTGGCCTTCCGGCGCCTATCGATCCCGGTGACGTGGTGGCCATCGCCCAGCCCTCATACGTCTCGTATGTCCCGGGCGTCACCTTTGCCGGGGGTGAGGTCCTGCCCGTTTCGACCCGCGAGGCCGATGACTTCCGGCTGACTGTGGACGGACTCGAGGCCGCGGGGGCCGAATCTGCTGACCTCCTGGTTTTGAACTACCCGAACAATCCGACGGGGGCGGTGATGCCCGCCGACGATCTCGAGCCTGTCGCGGCATTTGCCCGCGAGCACGACCTGCTCGTCGTTACGGATCGAGATTTACGCCGAACTCACCTACGGCGGCGATCACACCTCGATTGCGACGTTCCCGGGACGCGCGATCGGACCGTCGTTATCAATGGGTTCTCGAAGGCGTACGCGATGACCGGACTCCGACTGGGCTATGCGCTTGCCCCATCAGTCGCAGTCGACGCGATGAACCGGGTTCATCAGTACACCATGCTCTCCGCACCGACAACAGCCCAGCACGCGGCTCTCGAGGCCCTCGACAGTTGTGCTGGGTGACGTTGCCGACATGGTCGACCAGTATGATCGGCGACGCCGGTTCGTTCTCTCGCGATTCCGAGAAATTGGGATGGAGTGCTTCGAGGCGCGCGGGGCATTCTACGTCTTCCCGGAGGTGCCCGGAACCTGGGAATCCGATGACTTTGCCGAGACGTTACTTCGGGAGGAAGGTGTCGCGGTCGTTCCTGGCGATGTCTTCGGTGACGGCGGGAAGGGCCACCTGCGAGTTTCGTATGCGACCGGATTGGAGGATCTTCGGGCGGCCCTGGCCCGCATCGAGTCGTTCGTCGATCACTGACGGCCACGAGACTCAAATATCGGGACCGCCGTTATCAGAAATACTGACCTATTCGATGGGCGACGTGCAACCGACGACCGAGCGTCGAGCGAGCCAGCAGCGGTGGGGTGGTCAGTCTTGACCACACCGTCAGTCCCCCTTGTTGAGCGCGTTACTGACGCCTTCGTCGAACTCGACACGGACTATCGCTTTACCTACCTAAACAGGGGCGCAGAACGACTGCTCGAGTCCGACGCCGACGACCTCTTGGGCCGGGTCTTTTTCGATGAATTTCCCGAAACAGCCCACACGGACTTTCCCGATGGCCTTCACCGAGCGATGCGTGAGCAGATCCCCATTTCCTTCGAGATTTTTCACAATCGGGTGGAGACGTGGTTCGAGGTCCGGGTTTATCCGTCGGAAGATGCCCTCTGGTATTTTTCCGGGACATCACGGAACGTCGAGAGCGCGAGACGATGCTGGCCCAGCTAGGAGCTGTTGTCGAATCGATGCATGCCGCAGTAGTCACGATCGACGACCAGAATCGGATCGTCACCGTCAATGAAAGTGTGGAGGGTGCCCTCGACACCCCCAGTGAGGACCTCGTCGGAGAACACATCGGGGTGATCACCGACCTGGGGCAGGTCGATGCCGCCAGAACGACCGAAATTGGACAGGCGATCGACGAGGTTGCTAGCGAGAACTCCGACCTCGTCCAGCTCGAACTGGGCTTTACCGATGCGAACAACGACGATCGCATCGGCGAGCTCCGGATCATTCCAATCGACTGACGACACTGCCACGGCGGCGGCAATCATCCGGGATGTCACCGACCGTCACGAGCACGAGCGAGTGATCGAATCCTTCACGAACTCACTCCATGGCTCCTCCAGTCCGACGATCCCGAGGATATCTGTGCCATTGCCGTCCACGCTGGAAGTGAGCTTCTCGACCTGCCGATCAGTGGCGTGTGGCTGCTCGACAACGAGCGGGGCTATCTCGAGCCGGTTGCGTCGACGGCCGGTTCGACGACATCCTCAACGGGTTGCCGCGATTCTACCAGGGTCAGGGCCTGACCCGGCAGGCCTTCGAGCAGGGCGCACCTGCTCCAGTACGACGATCTCGGCGAGGAGTCTGAACTGTATTCAGCGGAGACGCCCATTCGGTCCGAGATTATCGCACCAATCGGCTCACACGGTGTGATGATGACCGGCTCGACCGAATCAGAGGCCTTTGACGAGACCGACGTCGAACTGGTTTCGACACTCGCCGAGAACACGCGGGCAGCCCTCGATCGGGCTGACCGTCAGCAGATGCTGCGCCATCGGACCCGCCAGCTCGAACACCAGAGTGAACGCCTGGAGGCGATTGCATCGGTCCTCGAGACCGACCTGCGGCGACAGCTGGACGCCGTCGAAGAGGCCGCAAAGGCCGAAGCTGATGCCTGGGGAATTCCCGCTGGGAGAGGACGTGGTGGTCCGAACCCTCGAGCGGACGAATCGACTCGTCGAGGACGTCCGTGAGTTCGCCCGGATTGCGACCCAGATGGGGGCGAGGACGCGCATCTCCCTCGATGAGGCCATCGAGGCTGCGACCGATCGCGGCCGCCTCGACCAGGACCGTGTCGAACTCGAAACCCCGGCGAGCCTCCGAGCCGATCCGGATCGCTTCGTCCATCTGCTTCAAACGGTCTTCGACGATTACGATGCCCATGCCGATGCTGATTCGTCACTCCGTATCGAAGCATTTGGTCTCGAGAATAGCAAAGATCCCGGCATCGTGATCGAGCATGTTGGTTCGAGTGCTGGCCGGACAGATACAGCCGAGACGCTCGGACTCTCGCTGGTTCGGGCGATCGCCGAGGCCCACGACTGGTCGCTCATCGTCGATGAAAATAACGGTGGCTGGCGTCGGATCGAGATCGTGGATATCCAGACACTCGAGCGCTAATTACTCGCCCATGATTGCTGTCGACCGAATGTCCTGACAGAGGTTACGGTGATCGTTTGCCTTGAGCAGCTCGGAGACCGTGTCTTCGACTTCCGATCGGAGCACTGCGATACGATCTTCCAACGTGGCGTACTCGCGGCTGGCCTTGATCTCGCCATCAGTCTTCTTCTCATCGAGGATGGCTTTCTTCGAGGCCAGTGAGAAGAACTCCTGGAGCTGGTCGTCATAGGTGGTTCGCAGCTGGAGCTGTTCGATGATATCGATGAGTTGCTCTTTCGATATCGGCTTGACGAGGTAGTCATCGAAGCCCATCTTCACGATATCGAAGTCTGGTTCGACGGCCGTGACCATCGCGACGCGACACTCGAGATTCCGTTCTCTGATGCGATCGAGCACCTCATCACCGGAGAGGGTCGGCATGCGACGGTCCAGCAGGACGACGTCGACCTCCTCAGTGATCTGTTCAAGGGCCTCGTCGCCGTCGTTGGCGGTCGTCACCTCGTACTCATCGGAAAGCCACTGGCCGTAGAGTCTGGCGAGCTCTGGTTCGTCCTCAACGATCAGGGACATTCGGGTTGGCTGTTGTGTTCCCCCATAACGAATGGGTACATCTGGCCAAAAACATTTTAACTTTGTGGATATGTCAACGACAATTGTCGTTATTCGCAGGGCCGCCTCGATGATAGCGCGGCTCGACGTAATCGACTCGTAGTCGCGGGTGATCGTTGTTCCACCCGCGCGGGCTCAAACCGAGGCTTGCCGACTGTGGACCCGAGCGATGTCACGGGGGCGACGCCATCGACGGCTGCCCGGACGGCCGCTGGATCGGTCGTCTGGACGACGACCCGGCCTGGTCGTTCCCCGAACAGGTGGTCAAGCGGCTCTTCCGACTCAACGTTGACGGCGACTCCGGCCTCGGGCGTGACCATCTCGGCCAGCGTTACCGCGAGTCCACCGTGGCTCACGTCGTGGACGGCCTGTGTGGCTGGCTCGGTTGCCACAGTCCTGATCACCTCGATAAGACGTGCAGGATCGCTGGGGAGGGTAGGGAACCGGTCGCTACCACTGGTCTGGGCGAGTAGTTCGGAGCCCCCGAGGCCCCTGGTGGACTCTCCGATGAGCAGGAGTTCGCCCTCCGGAGACACTGCCGCCGGTGGACTTGGGCCTGATGAGGTTCCGACCATCGCGAGCGTTGGTGTCGGCGGGATCGGACCAGCCACGGAATCGTTGTACAGCGAGACGTTGCCACCGACAACGGGGACCGACAGGGTTGCGCACATGGCGGCCAGTCCCTCGACAATTGCCGAAAAGCCCCCGTAGACTGCTGGTGTCTCCGGATTGCCACCATTGAGACAGTCCACCGCAGCCAGGGGCGTCGCCCCCTTGACTGCCAGATTCGTGGCATTTTCGAGGGCCACTGCCTGAGCACCATCGTACGGTGCTACGCTTGTCCAGTTGGGTGCGGCCCCACTCGAGAGAGCCAGTCCTGTGTTGATCTCGCGAATGTCGATGACTGCGGCGTCGTCGCCTGGTGGAACGATTGTCCTGAGTCCGACCTCGTGGTCGTACTGGCGATAGACCCAGCGCTTCGAGGCCGTATTCGGTGATGTCAGCACGGCATCGAAGGCCTCTCGAACCCCACGTCGGGTCGATCGACGGTCGGTTGGGTCTGGCTCGACCATCGGAAGATCGTTTGGCGGTGCGCCCTCACCGAGGAACTCGGCATCGACGTCGACAACCACCTCACCCTCGAACGTACAGACATAGTTGCAGTCGGTCACCTCGCCGATGACCGAACAGCCGAGATCGAACTTCTCGGCGATTGCGATGACATCGTCCACAGCTGTCGGGTCGACCTCATAGCACATCCGCTCTTGGGACTCTGCCGAGGAGGATCTCGAGGGCCCGCATGTTCGGTTCGCGCTGGTGGACGGCCTCGAGGTCGATTTCGGCACCGAGCCCGGCCTTCGCCACCATCTCGCTGGAGGCGCCGCCGAGGCCCGCGGCCCCGAGGTCCCTGGCCGATTCGATCAGGTCCTCATCAAGGAGCTCCTCATTGGCTTCGATAAGTCGTTTTTCGGCGTAGGGATCGCCGACCTGCACGGCCGGCCTGTCCTCGGTCTCTGCATCTTCTGCGAGATCCTCGCTGGCGAAAACTGGCCCCGCCGAACCGTCTCGGCCGGTGGCGTTACCGACGAGGACCAGGTTATTTCCCGGGGACTGGGCCGTCGCTGTCACGAGTCTGTCGGCTGGCAGGCAGTCCAACGCAGGCAACGTTCGACCAGCGGATTGCCGACGTAATCTTCGTGGAAATCGACGCTTCCGCCCACCGTCGGGACACCGATGCAGTTGCCGTAGTGGCCGATCCCCTCGACGACACCCTCGAAGAGGTACTTGGTGTGCTCGCGGTCGAACGGGCCAAAGTATAGCGAATCTGCCAGGGCGATGGGGTAGGCCCCCATCGACATCGTGTCGCGGACGATCCCGCCAACGCCGGTGGCGGCACCATCGAAGGGGTCGACGTACGATGGATGGTTGTGGCTCTCGATGCCGAACGTGATGTAGGAGGATTCATCGGCTCCCGTGGAGGGCAACGACGGCGGCATCGTCACCGGGCCCGATGACAACCTGTGGCCCGTCGCTCTCGAAGGCCGACAGGAGTGGCCGCGAGGAGCGGTAGGCACAGTGTTCGCTCCAGAGATTCTCGAAGAGTGCGGCCTCCTCTGGGGTCGGTTCCCGACCGAGTTCCTCCACGATCAGCGCCCGGTCGGCCTCGGCGAGACTCATTGGCTAGGGAGTGCTGGGCGGTCAGTAAAGGGATCGCCATGTTGGAGCCCTCCGCGGGTGCACAACCCAGCGTCAAAGTCGATTGCCTTTTCTTCAAACCACCTCAAGCAGTGATCAGTGCTGACGGTTGAACTTCACGTCCACTCGTCGCTCTCGTACGACGGGCGCGATCCCATCGACCTCATTCTCGAGCAGGCCGAGGCGGTCGGCCTCGATGCGATCGCGATCACCGATCACGACGAGATCGAGGCGAGTCTCGAGGCCGCCGAACTGGCCCCGGAGTACGGACTCATCGGGATTCCCGGTATGGAGGTCTCGAGCAAGGCCGGGCACGTCCTCGCCCTTGGCGTCGAGGAGGCAATCTCGCCAGGGCTTTCATTCGAAGATACCCTCACGGCAATCCACGAGGCCGGTGGCATCGCCGTGATACCCCATCCGTACCAGGAATCCCGGCATGGGGTCATCGCCCGGATCGATGAATCGGCGCTGAACACGGCCGATGCGATCGAGGTATACAACTCACGGTTGCTCACCGGCCGGGCCAATCGACAGGCCCTGCGCTACGCGCGGGCCAATGGCCTCCCGATGACAGCTGGAAGCGACGCCCACATCAGCGAGATGGTCGGACAGGCTGTCACGCTCGTCCAGACCGACGACCACACCGCCGAGGGCATTCTCGAGGCCGTTCGAACCGGTCAGACGACTGTCGAGGGCAAGCGAACACCGTGGCGGATCAGTATCCGTCAGTTTCTCGGCGGCGTGGGGCGCCGCATCCGCAAGGCCATCAGCCGGCCGCTCCCATAATGCTCCGTGGTGCGTCCGAGGCCACAGTCAGAGCTGCACTCGAGTCCGGTGATCCCCTGCCTGGTACGGGGGGCTTCGGCGGAGCGATTGACGGCCGGCTCGTCCGAGACGTGCTCGGCCGAGTACCGGTGTTTTACAGCGAAACAGACTGGGCATTCACACCAGCAGTCCTTGAGGAGCCAACGGCGGTCCCCGCCGGCCATGTCTATGACGGGACCGCCCCGGTCGAATGCTGGCGGCTCCCATCGCCGGCCCCTCGGACGGACCTGCGGGCAGCGATCGACGATCTCGAGACCGCACTGATCGAGACTGCGTCGTCGATCACGGACGGCGCTATCGCCTTCTCTGGCGGTGTCGACTCGGCCCTGCTGGCTGCCCTGATCGACGCGCCGCTGTATACGGTCGGAGTACCGGGTTCTCAGGACCTCGAGACGGCCCGTGCGACGGCAGCGGAGCTCGACCGATCACACCGACTTATCGAGGTCCACCCGGCCGACATCGAAGCGGCGATTCCCGAAGTCGCGCGGGCCATCGGCCGAACCAACCCGATGGACGTCTCTATTGCGTGTTCGCTGTACCTGCTTGCCGAAGGGGTGGCCGAAGCCGGCCATAATCGGCTGGTGATCGGCCAGGGTGCCGATGAGCTGTTCGGCGGCTACGCGAAGGTCGCTCATCGAGACCATCGTGTTGAGGCCGACAGTATCCGTGCGGCCGTCAACGAGCTCATTGCTTCCCTCCCTGGCCAACTCGCTCGAGACGTGCCAGTCATCGAAGCGGCCGAACTCACGCCAGTGGCACCCTTCTTGCACGATCGCGTCGTCGAGCAGGCCCTCGCACTTCCGGAGGAGTTACTCGTCCGAGACGGCACTCGCAAGGTCGCTCTCAGGCGGATTGCCCGGCGCCATCTTCCCGGGCGGGTTGCCAATCGGGACAAGAAGGCCATCCAGTACGGAACCCTGATCAACCGGGAGATTGATCGGCTGGCGAGGCAGGCCGGTTTCAAGCGTCGCGAAGACGACCACGTTGGCCGCTACATACGATCTCGGCTTGATTGACCGTCTCGCCGCCTCAAATGGGGCCATCTCGTCTACTTCCACACGTTAGGCCGGTGCACCCTCACCAGCTTCCAGCAACTCGTGGTATCGATTGCGGATCGTTACCTCGGAGATGTTTGCGACCTCGCCAACATCGTTCTGGGTGACCTTTTCGTTCGTCAGCAAGGCCGCCGCATAGACGGCCGCTGCGGCAAGTCCAACGGGTGATTTGCCCGAATGAATTTCTTCTGCCTTCGCCGTCTGAAGCAGCTCCCTCGCCCGGCGCTCGGTCTCGTCTGAAAGATCAAGCGAACTGGCAAATCGGGGGACGTACTGTTCGGGATCGGCGGGCTTGATCTCGAGGCCGAGTTCCCGGACGACGTATCGATAGGTTCGGGCGATTTCGTCCCGACCCACGCGACTGACCCCGGAAATTTCATCGAGGCTGCGGGGCGTTCCCGCCTGCCTGGCTGCGGCATATAGCGAGGCGGTTGCGACCCCCTCGATCGACCGACCTGGGAGCAGATCCTCTTCGAGGGCCCGGCGGTAGATGACACTCGCGGTCTCACGGACGGTCTCGGGCAGCCCGAGGGCCGAAGCCATCCGGTCGATTTCACCGAGGGCTTGCTTGAGATTACGCTCCTTGCTGTCGCGGGTTCGGAAGCGCTCGTTCCAGGTCCGGAGTCGCTGCATCTTCTTGCGTTGGCCGGCTCGAGAGGGCCTTGCCATAGGCGTCCTTGTCCTGCCAGCCGATATTCGTGGAGAGACCACGATCGTGCATCATCGTCGTCGTGGGGGCCCCGACGCGACTTTTCCGGTCCTTCTCGGCGGCATCGAAGGCCCGCCACTCCGGGCCGCGATCGATTTCCCCCTCGTCGACAACCAGGCCACACCTTGCACAGACGGTTTCGGCGTGCTCGGTATCCGACTCGAGCCGGCCACCACACTCTGGGCAGGCCTCTGTTTCGTCCCGTTCAGTGGACTCTTCGACCGTCTCGCGACGCTCTTCTTCAGGCGGTCTGATGCGTGAATCTGTCACTGGCAGGGCGGGAACGACTCGCTGGGAACGCTACTCGTGTAGGTTGGAAGACCAGTGTGACCCTTAATAACCCATGATCGTTTCGACCCGCCTCCCGTCGGATCAATCGGCTGTTCCCGTCGTCAACCTGGCGTATCGAAACCCTTACTCCCGATAGGGCGGTGCAGTCCGACATGGCCGAGGATATCGATCCGGAGACCGTCCGCCACATCGCGGGGCTCGCTCGGATCGACCTGGATGACGAGGCGGCGGTCGCCTACGCAACAGAACTCGAGTCGATACTCGAGTACTTCGACAGCCTGGATGAGGTTCCCGAGATGGACAGGGAGACAGAGCTGGTGAACGTTTTCCGACCGGATGCGGTGCACGAGGGTATCGATCACGACAGCGCGTTACAGAATGCCCCCGAGAGTGAGGACGGGTACTTCAAGGGGCCAAACGTGCTCCTGAAATGGCGACGAATTGCTTCATTACCGAGACGGACATCGACTGGTGATGCCTCGGGCGCGTTGGCCGACCGGACTGTCGCTGTCAAGGACAATATCTCGACGGCTGGCGTACGAACCACCTGCGGGTCCCGGATGCTGGAGGATCACGTTGCACCCTACGATGCGACGGTCGTCGAGCGACTGAAGACGGCCGGTGCGACCATCACAGGCAAGACGAACATGGACGAGTTCGGGATGGGAACGACGACAGAAACCTCTGCATTCGGCCCGACGGACAACCCGGCTGCGCCGGGTCACGTCCCCGGTGGGTCCTCCGGCGGATCAGCGGCTGCAGTTGCGGCCGGAGAGGCAGACCTTGCCCTCGGGTCCGACACAGGTGGATCAATCCGGTGCCCAGCCGCCTTCTGTGGCGTCGTCGGAATCAAGCCGACGTACGGACTCGTGTCCCGCTACGGGCTCGTGGCGTATGCGAACAGCTCGAGCACGATCGGGCCGATCGCCTCGACAGTGGAGGACGCGGCTGCCCTCCTTGATGTCATTGCAGGGCCCGACCCGAAAGATGCAACCACGCGAGATCGACAGTCTGGGGCATCCTATGCTGAAGCGGCCGACGGTGACGTCACTGACCTTACGATCGGCGTTCCGTCACAGCTCTTCGAGGGCGCCGACGATGGTGTCCTCGAGTGTGTCAGGGACTCTATCGCCGAATTGGAAGCCAAGGGGGCGACAACCACCGAGGTGAGCTTGCCGTCGCTCGAGCATGCCGTCGCTGCGTACTACGTGATCGCGATGTCCGAGGCCTCCTCGAATCTGGCCCGGTTCGACGGTGTTCGGTACGGGCGCTCCGGGGGATTCGAGGGCAACTGGAACGAATCCTTCGCTCGCTCGCGGGCCGAAGGGTTCGGTGACGAGGTCACACGCCGCATCCTCCTGGGAACCTTCGCTCTCTCTGCCGGCTATCACGACAAATACTACGAGCAGGCCCAGGCAGCCCGGGAATGGGTCAGACAGGACTTCGATTCGACCTTCGAATCGGTCGATCTCGTGGCATCGCCGACGATGCCTATTCCACCGTTCGAGCTCGGCGAGGCACTCGACGACCCGCTCCAGCTCTACCTGGCGGATGCCAATACGGTGCCAGTGAATCCTGGCAGACTTGCCGGCGATTTCGGTCCCGGCTGGAACCACCGATGGGTTACCAGTCGGGCTGCAGCTTGTGGGCCCGGCCTTCGGCGAACAGGCGATTATTCGAGCCGGAAGCGCCCTGGCCTGAGAACGCTCGGTACCTCACTCCTCGTATGTGAGATTCATGATCCACTGCGAGAATGCATCACTCTGGGCATCGATCTCTTCCTCGCCGATAAACGGTGAGAGCATGTCACCGGCCATGAGCAGCGAGAAGTCCAGATCGCGAGCGGCCGGAGAGAGCAGATAGGTGTTGTGCCCCTCATAGACTGTCTCCTCGCGTTCGATGAGTTCCATCTCGACTAGCGACTCGACAACGCGACTGCCCTTTCGTGACGAAATGTCGAGTTCCTTCCAGAAGTCACTCTGGTGAATCCCACCACTCTCGCGGACCAGCTCGAGCCCTGCGTGCTCGACGTCGGACAGCTCTGCCTCGAGTTCGGCCACGCTCACCGTGACCACCTCGTTCGCCGCTCGCGTCGCTCCCAGCTGGCGGACGTTCATATCACAAGAACCGGTGGGGATCCGCTTAAAGGTGCCCTTCGAGGTCGACTGCCTCGTATGGCGTTTCACAGGGGGGACCTGGGGCGAAGGCATATCTCGGGGTCTCCCCGAGCCCGATGAGCGAGGACGATCGGGTACCGAATCCATTCCGGTGAATGCAGACCTCGTAGTCGTGGTTCCCGAGTGCTTCGCCCGCTCGATCGAGCCACGGATCGACTCTCTCTGCTGGCTCTCGTTCCAGGGCCGACCGAAGGGTTGTCGCGTTCGCTGCCAGCTCGTCCGCGAGGGCGGAGCGACGCTCGAGTTCGTCGGTGGCACCGTCAAGGCCGACGTTCACGGCGACGTGGATACCCGGATCGAGGCGATCCACGGTAGCCGTACCATTCCAGCCAATGTGGATGGCATCCGTTGCGTCTGCAATGACGAAGAAAGAAACCGTCGTATTCGATGCGCTCAAGCTGGTCGGTCACCAAGTCCGCCGCCTGCTGGGCCGATTGACAATCCAGAACATCGGCAACGAGCTTGCCCCGGACCGCTCCGCAGCAAGTCCCTCGGCCGCCCATCGATTCGAGGATCCCGGCGACGACGCCGTGTTCGTTGACCCCGATCCAGGTTCCACCCGCCTGATTGTCGGTTGGGGCCACGACCGCAGGGTCGGTGCTAAACGGGCCAGGTTCGGCTGCTGGCCGATCGAACTGTTCGTCACGATTGGCGGCCACGGCGACGGGTCCGTCGGCGAGGACCTGCCAGGCCAGCGCCAGCGTACACACGCCTCAGAGGAGCCGGGCCATGGGCAAAAAGCCACTTAGTCGAGGTCCTCACCCTCGGCACGGATCATCCGCTCGAGGGCTTCCCGGTCAACGGTCCCCGATGCAGTCCGGGGATCCGTGCTCGAGGATCGCGATCGTTTTCGGGTGCTTCTTTCCCGGTACGTCCGCAGGAAGTTCTTCCACGATCGTGTGTGGATCCACCTGGCCAGCTGCCGGGATCACGGCTGCGGCGACCCGCTCCCCCCATTCGGTGTCGGGCAGTCCGATGACCGCTGCCTCGGCCACAGTATCGATTTGCTCCGAGTTTCGCAACGACAGCCTGCGGAGCGACATTTTCCCCTCCCGTCACGATGCGGTCACTCCGGCGGCCCCGAACGTACAGCCGCCCGTGCTCGTCTCGCCATCCGAAATCGCCGGTGTGGAACCAGCCATCGTCTGCCGTCGTCGCGTCCCCATCGAGGTAGCCCGGGCTGATCGTAGGGCCGGCGATGACGATCTCGCCTGGCGTCTCGGCCTCACAGCGGCTGCCATCCTCCGCCAGGATGGCGACTCTCGTGCCGACAAGGGGCCGTCCAACACTCTCGGGTTCGCTGCCGCCTCCTGGGGGGTGGCCGTTGCCACCTGGGAGGCTGACTCCGTGAGGCCATAGGTCGGACAGACCGGATGTCGGCCTCGAGACACCGGGTGACGAGCGACGCGTCGATGGGCCCACCGCCAAGCAGAACCGTCCGCAGCGACGCCGGGGGCGACCAGCCGTTCTCGAGCAGCCGGCGACACATCGTGGGCACGAGTGAGACCCCGGTAATATTGTGGTCCTCCACTGCCGCGGCGGTGGACTGTGGATCGAAAGCCGGCTGGATGACAAGCCGGGTGCCATAGAGGGTACTGCGAACGATTGGCGCCAGTCCACCCATGTGATACATCGGGAGACATCCCAACCATCGGTCGGTCGGGGTGACGCCGAGCCGGAACGCGGATGCGATGGCACTCGTCGTGAGGTTCCCGTGCGTGAGGCGGACGCCCTTCGGCCGGCCCGTCGATCCCGACGTAAACAGCACGAGGACTTCTGTCGTCGTTGTGATGTCTGTATAGGTGCTGTCCGTGCTGGACCCTTCGAGTATCTCACTCGCCTGTCGGACGTCCTCGCTAAGTCCCGCTGCGATCGACTCAGTCTCTGGATCACAGACAAGCGCCGTGATCCCGGCCTGGTCGATACAGTCTGTGAGGGTGTCGGCCGTTTCGCGTGTCGAAAGCGGGACGGCAACCGCGCCCGAGCGAATAATCCCGAAGAGCACCGGCGCGTACGCCGGCCCAGATTCGAGGAGGATCCCGATGCGCTCGCCGGGATGTCCCGCAAACTCGGCTGCCACGGCACTGCTCTGATCATTCATCTCGGCGTACGTCCAGCGGATGCCCTCCTCGGTTCCCTCGATGGCGACGCGATCCGGGGTTGTCTGGGCCCGAGAGCGCAAGATGTCACCTGCGGGCCACCCGAACTCTACCCACGGGCACTCACCTCTGCGGGGTCGATTCCCAGGCCTGCTTTCGGAGGGATGTGCGCCTCTCCTCAGAGTAGGATCCAATCCGGGTGACATCAGCCTCAAGCCGGTTCGCTGTCGCGAGCCCACAGGCGCGTGAACAGTCAAGTGCAGCGGCCAGGTGGACTGCTGCGGTTCTGGCCACCACCCCATCGAATGTGGACGTGATGATCGGGTCAGAGCCAGTTCCCTGGAGTGTCTCGAAACACTGACCCACGCCGCCGATGGCCATCGGCTTGACCACGATGACATCTGCTACCTGGCTCGCTGCATCGATCCCGTGCTCGATGACACTCTCGTCGAGGGCAATATCGATACCCCGATCCCTGAGCTGTCTGTTGCATCGAGGGCCGCTGCAGGAAGTGGCTGTTCGAGTATTGAAACATCGTGGCCACCCAGCTGCTCGATTGCCTCCAGTGCGGTCTCGAGCGACCACGCACCGTTGGCATCGACTCTGAGTTTCACCGATGGGCCGGCCTCCAACCGTGCTGTTTCCACCCGCTCGAGATCCTGCTCCAGCGTTCCTATACCGACTTTCAGTTTACAGGCCCGAAACCCCTGCGCAACAGCCCGCCTGACAGCCGATCGAGTCTCCTCGATCGTTCCGTGCCCGATGGTTGCATTAACAGGGACAGCGGTTCGATCAGAGGGGCTCGAGAGAGACGAATAGAGTGGGACACCGTCTGCTCGAGCCCGGCGATCGAGATCGGCAAGTTCGATTCCATGGTGGGCCGCGGGCGTTCCAGCAGTGGTTGCGAGCGCGTCCGCAATGGTCTCACAATCACGGGCCCGTTCGAGGGCGGACCTGCAGGCATCGATCGATTCGGTAAAGCCCACGAGCGGTGTGGCCTCGCCCACGCCGGAGTGGCCATCTGCCTCGAGCCAGACAAGGATGCCGTCTCGTCGATCCATTCTCCCCGCACTCGTTCCGGAGCGGTTCCCGAAGGTCGAGCGAAAGGGACTTGAGGCGGATGTTCACGCGAACACCACCCCGATGGCGCATGCCGAGTGCATAGAGTGCGAGGAGCCGACCGGTCTGCTCCAGCGCCGGGTCGAGGGCAGCCGCATCAGTCCGGGTCCACACCGTCCGGGTCACCAGTGCGGCATACGGAATAGTCAGGAGTGGCAGGAGTGCGCTGAGATTGTAGTCGAAGACCACCAGAAACAGGACTGGCACGAGATAGGCCACCAGCATGAGGCCCCCATACTGGAGTCGACTTATCCGGTATCCGAGTCTGACGACCAGTGTCCGTTTGCCGGCTTCGGCATCGGTCTCTTTGTCGGATGTTGTTGACGACAAGAATCGCTGTGGCGATGGCCCCCACCGGCAGACTCGCGAGCAGGGCATCGATGGGAAGGGTCCCGGGTGGCGGGGTCACAGGTAACGGGTCAGCGACGACGGTCACGGCCTGCACGTAGACGGTTCCGACGACGGCGACAATGCCGAAGAACACGAAGACGAACAGGTCGCCAAGGCCGAGATAGCCTAGCGGGAGCGGGCCACCGGTGTAGGCCCAGCCACACAGCACACTCGTGAGTCCGATGACCACGACTGGCAGCCCGCCCACGAAGACCAGATATGTCCCCGTGAGGATGGCGAGCCCGAAACACACCACTGCGGCGAGTTTGACCTGATGAGGGGGCAAGATACCGGCCTGGGTCACCCGGGTAAACCCCTCCCGTTCCTCGGTATCGGCCCCCGGACTGCGTCGTAGTAGTCGTTCGCGAAATTAGTCCCAATCTGGATTAACGAAGCCCCCAGCAGGGCGAATACGGCCGGCAGAAGTGCTAAAGAGGTCGAGGTGGACGGCGATGGCCGTTCCCACGATCACCGGTGCGGCCGCGGCTGGCAGGGTGTGTGGCCGGGCCGCCATGGTCCAGGCCTCGCGTTGGGAGACCGGCTCACTCATTGCCTGGTCATCGGGCGGCCGGACGTGTCAACGTTCCCATTCAGTAGTGCCAGGGGAACTGGGAGAAGTCGGGTTCGCGCCCCTCGACGAAGGCATCGCGACCCTCAGCAGCCTCGTCGGTCATGTATCCAGTCGGGTCGCCTCGCCGGCGAAGACCTGCTGGCCGACGAACCCGTCGTCGGCCATGTTGAAGCCGTACTTCAGCATGCGAATCGCCGTCGGCGACTTCCCGTTGATTCGCTCGGCCCACTCGAGGGCCCGTTCCTCGAGGTCCTCGTGGGGGACGACCTCGTTGACCATGCCCATCTCGGCGGCCTCCTCGGCGTCGTAGGTCTTGCCCGAGAAAGAACACCTCGCGGGCACGCTTCTGTCCGATCTGCCGGGCGAGGTATGCCGAGCCAAATCCGGCATCGTAGCTTGCGACGTCCGGATCGGTCTGGAGGAACTGCGCATGCTCGGCTCGACGCGATGGTGAGGTCACAGACGACGTGCAGGGAGTGACCGCCGCCGACGGCCCAGCCGGGGACGACGCAGACGACCACCTTCGGCAGATGCCGAATCTGGCGCTGGACCTCGAGGATGTGAGACGCCGACCCCTGCTCGGCGGCTTCCGGTTCGTCCCCCTCGTACTGGTACCCATCTCGGGCCCCGGATCGTCTGGTCACCACCAGAACAGAATGCCCACCCACCGTCCTTTGGCGAGGGGCCATTGCCGGTCAGGAGCACGCAGCCGACGTCGGTCTGGCGCTTGGCGTGCTCGAGTGCCGGCGACGAGTTCGTCGACCGTCTCCGGTCGGAAGGCGTTGCGGACGGCCGGCCGATCGAAGGCGATCCGGACGGTTCCGCTGTCCTCGGCCCGGTGGTAGGTTATGTCCTGGAAATCGAACTCGCTCGACAGTCCGCCAGCGATCCTCGTCGAAGATGGCAGAGACCATTGGGGGACGCTCGAGCGAGAGGCCCAAATAGGTTCGTATGGCCGTATCCTTTTTTGTCAGTACTACCGAATTAGACCGGTATCGGATGGGTACATCCTACTACGAGGTCCTCGGGGTGAATCCGGATGCGACACCCGAGGAGATCAAAGCGGCATACCGCGACCGCGTGTTCGAGACCCATCCGGACCACAACGACGATGCCGACGCAACCGAGCAGTTTCAGGCCGTTGAGACGGCTGAATCCGTTCTCAGTGATGAGGTCGAGCGCGCTCGCTATGACCGGCTCGGTCACGATACCTACGTCAACGACTCCCCGTATATCAGCGATGAGGACTCTCCGGGAGTGGACATCGACAACGGAGCCGATCGGGGCCGAGTCACCATGCCAGACAGCGTCAGTATCGCAAGCAGGCTCAGGCCCAGTGGCGAGCGGAGGAGGACTACTGGTTCGGCGAGGATAGATCTGGAGCGAGGAATAACTCGAACACACCAGCCACGGGGTGAACCAGGGACTGGAGCGGAGAACACGGAAGGCTTCAGCTACAATGTCCATGACTGGTCGGAAGATCTCACCCCACGCGACACGAGGCCTCGTCTCGGACAGTCCACGCTTGTCGCAATGGTGGCCATCGCCGCCATTTACCCGATCTTCGTCTACTCGAGTCTCACGCCCGGCCTTTCCCCTCGTTATCAACGGCATAGTGGCGGCTCTGACGCTCTCGCTGGTTGGATATATCCTCACCATGCCACGCATTGCGGTCGCGACGTTTGGCGGGATGGAGTGGGGCCGCGACACTGACGTTCCTTGTCGCTCCACCGGTCACGCCGATGTCACTGCTCGGCGGCTTTGCGCTCGCGTTCTTCTGGGTTCCCATTCGGCTATGCTCTTGCCGTGTGGCTGGGCCCTACGGCCCTGATCACTCGGGGGACTGGACTACTGTTTGCTCGAGTTCCTCCCGACGGCGATGGCTCGCAGCCGCATCGATGGAGACCGCGATGACCTGCGTCCCACTCGCCTCGAGGGAGCGCTCGTAGGCTGTCTGGAAGTCCTGTACTGTGACGGACTCGTAATTGATATCGTAGAGGTCGGCCAGCCGAGCCAGTGGAAGCCCGTGTGGGGTCTTGAAGTGGTCAGTGAATGGTGGATCGACGCCCTCGATGGGCAGCATGTGGAAGATGCCGCCTCCGTCGTTATCGAGGAGCACGATCGTCGCATCGACGGCACAGCGCTCGACGGCGAGCAGTCCAGTCGCATCGTGGTAGAACGCCAGATCCCCGATCACAAGGACCAGCGGGTCGTCCGTCCCGGTTCCTGCACCGAGGGCCGTACTGGTGACCCCATCGATACCGCTGGCTCCTCGGTTGGCAAGCACGGTGAGCTCTGCCGCGCGGGGTCTCGCGAACCGATCAGCGTCTCGGATAGGCATGCTGTTGGAGACGACGACAGTCGCCGGGTCGGGAGCGCCGTCGAACACTGACGCGAGGACGGCCCCCTCGAACGGCGCTTCGGCGAGGGCGGTCGCCTCGAGTGCGTCCTCCAGAACGGCCCAGTGGCGTGATTCTGCGCGCTCGATGCTCGAGTGCCACTCGTCACTGGCAGTGACTGCATCGATCCGGTCGACGATCTGCGTGAGGGCCGTGGTTGGCTCTGCGGTGAGCAGGTCAGTCGCCGTGAACGTCGACTCGCGCCACTCTCCCGCCGGGTCGATGAGAAACTGTCTGGCCCCGCTGGCCTCGAGGTACCTCGAGAGCGCCTTGGATGTCGGGGCGGCTCCGACTCTGAGAACGACGTCGGGGGCCGGTAATGAATCCACGTAGCTGTCATAGCCCCCACAGACCAGCGAGGGCAGGTTCGCCTGAAAGCGTACACCGGAGAGGGGGTCGGCAAACACCGGTATTCCGTGGTCGGCAGAAAATCTCCGCACTACCGAGTCCAGGGTACTGTCGGGATCGGCTGGCCCCGCCACGACGAGGGGCCGAGTAGCACCTCGAGAACCGAGCTGATCCGTTCGACGGGTTCCATCGGCAAGATCGGCACGACCCGCGTTCGACCGTAATGAAGGGGCCCTCCCGGCCCGTTTCGTCTGGTTCCACCACCTCAGCTGGATCGTCGCCCGGTACCTCGAGTGGCTCGAGGGGCTTTGCGAACGGGCAGTTCAGATGGATCGGCCCGGCAGGCGGTCCGGCAGCCTGTCCAACGGCGATGCAGACACTGCGGCGGAGCGATCGCTTGGTGCGTTCTTCCATCCGTGGCTCTGGCAAATCAACGAACGTCCGAACCGCATCACCGTAGAGATCGACCTGATCAATCGTCTGGTTCGCGCCACTCTCGCGGAGCTCCCGCGGTCGATCAGCTGTCAAGATGACGAGCGGCACTCTGCCAGCGTCCGCCTCGATGATGGCCGGATGGAAGTTCGCTGCCGCCGTCCCCGATGTACAGACAACGCGCTGTCGGCTTTCCGGTCCGGCGGGCCCGGCCGAGGGCAAAGAAGGCACTTGCCCGTTCGTCGAGATGGGAGTAGACAGTGAGATCAGGATGTGCCACGCAGGCCACCGTGAGCGGTGTCGACCGGCTCCCTGGGGTAATGCAGACTGCGTCCACACCACTCTCGACGAGTTCCTCGACGATGATTCGACCCCACAGCGTCGATCGATTCGGTACAGTCATTCGAGTTCGTCCAGTATTGGGCGGACCTTCAACGCGACCTCCGCCCATTCGTCCTCGGGATCGCTCTCCGCAACGATTCCGTTGCCTGCAAAGAGCGTGAGGTCCCGATCGCGAACGAGGCCCGAGCGGATGCCGACGGTAAATTCGCCATCACCTTCGGCATCAAACCAGCCGATGGGGGCCGCATACCATCCTCGCTCGAAGGTCTCCGTCTCCTGGATCATCTTCCAGGCTCTGTCGATCGGGACACCGCCGACTGCAGGTGTTGGATGGAGGGCATCAACGATATCGAGGACGTGTTGACCGTCAGAGAGGGTCCCCGTAATTGGCGTGCGAACGTGCTGGATGGTTGCGAGTCGGTGCACCCTGCTGCTCGCAATCTCGCAGTTGAGAAGAAGCGGGGAGAGTTGCTCAGTGATCGCCTCGACGACCAGGTCGTGTTCCCGCTGTACCTTCTCGCTTCTGTGTCATCGCCCTGGCCAGCGCCTCGTCCTCGCTTTCGGTCTCACCGCGACGGATTGACCCAGCCAGTGCCTCTGTTTCGATCTTCTCGCCCTGCTTGTACACGAGTTGCTCGGGTGGAGCTCCGAAGAACGCACCGGGATTGCCAGGATGAATGAATCGATAGCAGTTCGGGTATCGTTCGGACAACCGCTCCAGCAGACTCTCCACTGACAGGTCTCCATCAAGCGTCACGGAAAGCGCCTGGGCGAGGACGACCTTCTGGAGTTCGCCCGATCTCGATCGCCTCGAGTGCAGCGCTGACCCCCTTCGTCCAGGTTCCTCGATCCATCTCGTAAGCCTGGTGACCGAATCGCAGGAAGCGACCCGGGGCTACCGGCTGGTGCGGTTAGTTGCTCGATGGTGCGGTCGAGGGCGTCCTCGTCCTGAGTCTCGCCGATAACGGTTACGTAGGTCGTCTCGTCCGTCGATCTGACGAGAACGTGAGGAATGATGAAGGCAGCAGGCGCAAAGCCAGACCAACGATCGGTCGGGACGTGACTCTCATGAAACGCGCCACCGCCGAAAGCTCGCGGCCGAGCCTCGGGTGGCCCATCGAAGACCAGTGAATCGAAGACTTCGGCGGCGACCGAACGGATTTCGGCGAAGCGATCCGGACCGCTAGCCTCCGAGACGGGCGGCGGAGCCGAATCCATGAATCGCGGGCTCCCCGGGTCGGCCCCAACACACATGCCGACCCAACGATGGGGCGGGGGAACTGACTCGTCGAGTTCACGGGACACTGCAAAAAGTGTCCCCTCGACGAGTCTCCCCTCGCCCGGGGCGTGGTCCATTTGCCCTACGTCGGTGGGGCCGTGCCTTCAGCCTAACTATCTCCCCACTGGCTGTAAGCCGACAATACCGCTACCACGTCCACAATAACATGATGGTACTGTCCGAAACGCTCGCCAGATGAAAAGGTGGACGCGGTGTAGTGGGGTCCATGGCGTCGAACCCGCTCGAGGCAGGAGGAGACGTACAGCAACGGCCAGATGTCATGAGCCGAATCCTTCGGGCCAGCTGGACTTGCTGCAGCGATGTCAGTCGGCCTCTCGTTGATCCTGTTTTTCAGCATGAATGAACGGCAACGCGGCATCTTCGTTGGCCTGTGGCCGCCAACAATTCTGTCCTTTGCCGGGTATCTCAGCCTCCGACGCATGGAGCGGAAGGTCGAGACGGTGACGAGTCCTGGCTGAGACGCTCCGGTCGGCCGTCGAATCAATGATAAGCGGGTAGCTTTCCAGTCCGGAAAGAAATTTTTCCAATTGGGTCAGTTTCCCCGTCAAGGTTAAATACCACCTGACCGAAGCCGCTCACAGATGCCGAAAGTAGAGATCACGATCCCGAGCATCTCGAAACTGCAGATTTCACAGATGGTCGAGCGCGGGGAGTTTGTCAATCGTGAAGAGGCCATCGAGGACCTCCTCTCCACGGGAATCAAGGCCTACAAGACGAGTGGGCCGATGGACGACGAGGACACTGGCCTCGAGGATGACGGGATGATGGGCCACGAAGACGAGTACGTTTTCTGAGCCGATCTATACCGCAAGAAGCGGGAGACCAAACGCAACCCCAAGTCCAGCGGCAAAGACGATGAAACCAGTCCGGACAGCCGTCACCGTGTATTCGCTCATCGGAGCAGTCGAGCGCTCAGATGCGTCCGAATCCATGACAGCACGTTGGATCTGAGCTGGCTAATACTATCCGATTCGATAGACGCTGATGCAGGTTCGAGGACAACCGACCGGTGAACTGTGGTGTCACTCCGGACGACTTTTGGTGCTATGACACCCACGTCTACTCTAATCGATGGCGTTGACGAAGCGGATCATCCCCTGCATCGACGTCGACATTGCCGAGGATGGCTCTCCGGCGGTCTATACCGGCGTCCACTTCGAGGATCTCCAGTACACGGGCGATCCCGTAGAGATGGCCCGTGCGTACAACGAGCAAGGTGCTGACGAGTTTGTTTTCCTCGACATTACCGCCTCCGCCGAGGGCCGGGAGACGATGCTTTCGGTCGTCAAGCAAGTCGCGGACGAGGTGTTCATTCCCCTGACTGTCGGTGGCGGCATCCGGACGACAGAGGACATCGAGGATACATTGCGGGCCGGAGCCGACAAGGTATCGATTCACGACCGGGGCCCTCGAGCGCCCCGAACTCGTTTCGGAAGGTGCCCGGGCCTTCGGGAGCCAGTGCATCGTAATCAGCGTCGACGCACGTCGTCGATACGACGAGGCGGGAGACCACTACGTCGAAGTCGAGGGTGAATCGTGCTGGTACGAGTGTACGAAGCCGGGGCGGAAGAGAGGGAACCGGTATCGACGTGCTCTGCGTGGGCAGCCGAGGCGGAATCCGCGTGGGGCCGGCGAGCTCTTCGTGAACTCGATCGACGAGGATGGCACCAAGGACGGGTACGATATTCCACTGACGCGGGCGGTCTGTGATACCGTCGACACGCCGGTAATCGCCTCATCCGGCTGCGGAGGCCCCGAGGACATGTACGAGGTGCTTCACCGAGGCGAACGCTGACGCCGGACTCGCGGCCTCGATCTTTCACTTTGGCGGACATCGATTCCCGAGGTCGAAGACGTATCTGGCTGACCGTGGCCTGCCGATTCGGCAGTGACGGTATTCTCGAGCGTATGCCTCGTCCTTCAGGGCGGGGTCCGATAGGTCCCGCCGGCGAACGCGACGGCGCGACCACGCCATGGAGGCGCTGGCTCGTGAATCCTCCGAGCGACTGTACGATGAGGGTGTAGCGACGGTATACGTCGGCGACCTCACCGATGTACTCGAAACGCACTGGTCGGTGAAGGCGAACGCGAAGACGCACGAATTCTGGGCGTTCCGCGCGTTCATCGACCGACTCGCGTGTACTGCCGAGGAATACGGTATCACGGTCGAAGTACGCTCCGAAGCGTGGACGTCACAAGCGTGTCCCCGATGTGCGTCGACGGAGACGACCACACGACACCGCGACACGCTCACCTGTCCGTGTAACTTCGAGGGCCATGCGGACCTCACGGCATCGGAGACGTTCCTCCGTCGCCACGACAACGGTGCATTCCGGCCGATGGCACGGCCCGTATGCCTCACGTGGGACGACCACCGATGGTCGGCGTCACCACGCGCTCACCGTCCCAGCGAGGTGCATACATACCGCGCAAGTTATCACCGGGGAATCGGCGTAGCCAACCCCTCCACGGTGGCATCCTCGCCGTTCACGGCGGGATGGATGTCAATCAGGCTGCCTCGAAGGCTGCCCGCAGGGACGATGTCTTCTCTCGGATGGCCTCCGTTGCCTCCTCGAGTGACTCGAGGGGCTCCGTGTCGCCTCCGGTCTTGATCGTCAGAATTGGATCCGTCTGGCCACCGGACTGCTCGGGATTCATATCGTAGGTGGCGGCTGTCACGCCGTCGATCTCGAGGAGCGTTCCCTTGAGGACGTTCATGAACGTGTGGTCCTCGCCACCGATTTCGATCGACAGCTCGGATTCGCTACTTTCCGTAACCCGCAACTCCATGGTCGTGCCTCCGACTGGCAGTCGTTAGTATGTTTCGAACGCGTGCCACAATCCCTATGCGGATTCCCACCTGACAACCGGATAGTGTGCTGGCCGATCACCTCCTCTCAATCGGATTCATTGCGATTTTGTGCATCTCGCTCGTGATCGTCTACCGACTCGAGACGCCCGAGCCTGGCTGGATCGCGCGGCTCCGGTCTCGATTTGTCCGTGGGGTTCCCTGGGGTACCCTGATCGTTGTTGGAGTGGTTCTCGGATTCTATCTGCTTGGGCAGGATGGGGTCTCCAACTTCGATGACCCCGTCTCGATTCCCTTCCGGGCCTGGTCGTATTACTATCCACTGGGACTGCTCACCTCATCATTTGCCCACATCAACGGAGGCCATATCACCGGCAACTTGCTGGGAACCATCGTCATCGCGCCAATTGTCGAGTACGCGTGGGGCCATTACCCCGACACGGAGGATGACCGATTTTTCTCCAGGCCGGCTATTCGGGCCTGTCTTGTCTTTCCATTGGCCGTGTTCGTGACTGGCGTCGTGCTCGCGCTCATCGGGATTGGCCCAGTCATCGGATTTTCCGTTCCTAGTCTACGCTTTCGCCGGATTCGCGATTGTCCGATACCCAATTGCGACTCTGATTGCCACAATCGGTGGTCAGGGCGCCCTCTATATTGCCTATCGAGCACTTGAAAACCCGATCTACATCTACACCGTATCGCCAGGGGGTCCGTCCCCGCCGGGCTGGTCCCAGATCGCGATTCAGGGGCATGCCATCGGCTTTGTCGTTGGCGTCATGCTCGCCCTCGTCGTCTTCTATCGACGGGACTGGCGACCGTCGCCGGTTCGGCTCTGGGTTGCCCTCGTGCCTTTTTGCCACTGGCAAGTCACTGTGGGCGATCTACTGGTACGGCGAACCGGGGACGTTCATCTCTATCGCGGCCTCGGCGTCATTGCCGTGTTGGTGTTTGCGCTGATCATCACGGCCGCCGTCACAGCTCGCGGTTCGTCTGACCAGCGTGGGGGTGTTACTGGCCTCTCGAGCCAGGCTGTAGAGGCGTTCAGTTTCCCGACAAAGATGCCGTGGTCCCGCTCACAGTTCACACGGCGACGGATGGCAGTTGGGATCTTTCTGCTGATGGTCATCTCTCATTGCTCTCCCGGCCATTCCGGCCAACCTGTTCGTGCCCGATGGGGGTCCGTCAGGCAACGAACGCGTCCTGACAGTAAATGAATACACTGTTCAGTACGCCGAGGGCGTCGAAAACGAACTCATCTCGTTTGTTGACCTCTCTGCCCTGGGTCTCGATACGTCAACACAGGCGAGCGGCGTCATCGTCTCGAGCGAAGAGCGTCACATCTGGTGGGAGGAACGATCCGCCAGCCAGCTGGCCCACAGCGGCTCAGAGACCATCTACCTCGGTGGGCTCGGACAGCGAGAATCAGTCACCGTAACGCGGATGGGTTGGACCCCGATCGGGAATGCATCAGTCTATCAGGTTTACCTCTCACACGGCGACAGACGCGTGCTCGGCTATGAATCATCGGCACGTCGGGTCCATGGAACGTTCGCCGGGCGCAACCTCTCTATCGAAAGTGACGAGGGGACCTTTCAGGTGCTGATCGAGTCACCAACTGATCGGACCAGCGTGCCGATTCCGTCCACCAACGAGTCGGTGACATCGGGGCCACTGACACTCGAACGAAGCGAGTCGAGCCTCTATGGCGTCATCGGTGAAACCCGGGTCCGCATTGCGACGCAAGCGCTGAACTAGTGGGACCACTCGATGCGGAAGATCTCGATGGGGATTGCTTGCGTTTCTGCATCGTGAAATGAGAATTGGTGCGGAATGACGAGGTCGGTGCGGAAGGCTTGCGTGACCGATCCACCGGCATCCGCGACAAATGACTCGATGAACGATTGACTGCCGGCATTGTGGCAGGTGTAACTCACGGACCCGAGCTGGCGAGCCGTCTCGAGGAACGCTCGATCGGCGTGGCGCTGTCCCTGTTGGGCACCGAATGGTGGATTGGCGATCACCGTCGCGCCATCGATACACAGCGGTGGGCTGGTTGCATCGGCATGAAGCCAGTCAATTGATCGCTCGCCAGTGACATCTATCTCGTTTACCCTGGCCCGGTCGAGGGCCGATCGGTCGATGTCGACCCCCACAACACTGTCGGTCCCATAGAGTCTGGCCGCGATCGCGAGCATTCCCGTGCCCGTTCCCAGATCGACGACGAGACGGGCTAGATCGCCATTCATGGCTGCTCTATGACAGAGGTGGGCGGCCACCCCGGCCGACGTCTGGTACTGCTCGAGCGCAATGGACGGATCAGCAAAATCTCGAACGCCCTCGAGCTGGCGTTCGACGGACTTTCTGGTGGGCATCGATCCGTGCCGGGACTCCGGTGGCCTGGTACTTCAAGCCCGCCGTAGTGACGGGTTAGAGTTAAGGAATTCCCCTCGAAGGATACGGCATGGACGAGTGTCCCCGATGTCAGTCGCCGCTCGAGCGACTCACGATGGGTGATATTACGACGGTGACGTGCTCTCGGTGTGGCTATGCCGACGTGCCGGTGACCCACGAGAGCGAACGGGAGCGCGAGGAGAGTTGGCAGGACGCGATCCGCCGATTCTACGACAAGTTCAGCTGAAGATAGCGCCGTCGCTGGGGGCTGGTGTCAATGCAAAAAAGGTGCACAGCCGGCCGTGTGTCGACGGCCTATCGGAACGATCCCGTCCTCACTCGCTCGGCGGTGGCGTCTCGACTTCTTCTTCCTCTTCTTCGTAGCCGATGTCCTCGTCTGACCGGGCGGCCACGAGGCCACCGCGGGCAACACTGTAGAGCGGCTCGTCGGCGAGGGAGACGCCACTGATCGAGAACGGAATGTTCGCATCGTTGAGGTGATCGCGGAAGAGCGCATCGAAGCCGCGCGGGCTCGAGGTTCCGCCAGTCACGACGACCGGCACGTCGAGGCCTTCCTCGACGTCCTCCTCGTCGACCTCCTCGACGATGTTCTCGATGACGTAGTCGAGGAGGTTCTCGTAGTAGATCGAGAGTGCGCCCTCGACGCCACCGACGTCGGTCTCGAAGTCGAGCTCGAAGTCGTCCTCCTTGATGGAGGTGACCTTGTCGACGGGCGTGCCGGTCGCCTGCGCGGCCTGCTCGTCGATCCAGTCGCCACCGCGGGCGACGGAGAACTTCATGACGGGGACCGCGTAGTAGGCCAGACAGACGTTGGTCATCCCGGCACCGAAGCTGATCCCCAGTCCCGGTGAAGTTGTTGTCCGCCAGCTCGCTGTAGATGACGGCCATCCCCTCGTTGATCGGCTCGGCGTCGTAGCCCATGTCGCCGAGGAACGACTCGATCGTCTTCTGGTGGTACAGCGTCGAGAGGTCCGAGTCGATCGGGTCCGCCGGCGTCGAGAAGTAGAGCTTCTCGTTGTGGTGGTTCGGCTCGCCGACGACCTGCTCGATGATGAGCTTCATCATCGGGATCGCGGACTTCTCGTCCGAGGAGAGGATCCCGTGTTTCATCGGGCGCCGCGTCTCCTTGTTGAAGATGTTCGCGAAGTTCAGGGCGTCGTCGCCGACGACGTACACCTTGTCGTCCTTGCGGATGTGGAGAACTTCGCTGCGCGAGAGCATCTGCTCGGCCATATCGGAGTACTCGATTTCAACGAACGAGTTCCGCTGCTGGACGAACACCGTGTCGGTTCCATCCTGCTGCGCGGACAGGATGTTCATCGTTCCGACGTCTAGGCCTTTGGCCATGTCTGGGAAAGGCCATTGACGGATTATAAATCTATGTGAATCAGTTTCAATACCAACAATTCAGAAAAAAGATACAGTGTCCACTCACACCATATTGTAATGGCCGTAACCGTGGGTGGTGTCTGGGGCGCCAGTTAGCTCATCGACTAACAAATGACTTTATTCGGTCAATAATACCAGTCGCTGAACTGGTCACCGATTCGACGCGGTGAGGATTTCGTCTCGGTGGCCGTGGCCAGTTCCTCTGCCTGCTGTTGTTTCCGGAGTTCGCTGAGCTTGGCCGTCTGATCGTCGACGGTTGCTCCCGCGGCCGTCTTCATTGTTGCTTCCCCACCTTTCAGGCCTTTCAGGCCGGCGACCTGCTGGTCGACACCGCCCGACGTGCGGACCGTCTTCGCCTCCATATTGACACTGACCTCGTCGAACTCGTCGCCGGTGAACTCGAGTCGACTCGTCTCGGTCCGCTGGATGCCACCCCAGGTAAACTCGACGTCCTCCATGGCCGCATCGATGTCTGCGCGGATTTCCTCGTCGGTGTAATGTTCCTTGTCCTCGTCGTCTTTCTCTGGTGGTCGATCCACGTACTCGACGTAGGAGGCGAGTTCGAGGTAGTGGGCGATCAGGGCTGCCCCAGTCGAGGCTGTGATGCCGGCCAGGCCCACCGCGTAGATGGCGACGACCTGAACCGTGTAGTCATTTCCAGTAGCCAGTACCAATCGTCTGGGTAGGCATAGAGGAACCCGCCCACTGCGAGGAGGGTGATTACCGCCCCAGCTATCGAGGTATAGAGCATGCGCTGCTCGGACGGCAAGAGCACCACAATTCCGAGCATCACTGCCGGCAACGAAATCATTCCGAGCGCAATGGCCGGCTGCATCCATGCAGCGAGTTGGTACGTTCGGGCGGGATACTGACTCGCCCAGAGGAACAGGACGAGTGCGACTACAGCGAGCACGAATTCCCCCAATGAAGAGGCCGAATCCCACGTACACGTCGGTCTCGTCGTCCGGTTCACCGATGTACGACCGATAAAGATCGAGCAGGTATCCGTCGGGAGACTCTTCCGCGGGCATTGCCGACCCATTTCAACTCCAGTACTATGACTGTTGGGTAGAATATGACACACAGTCTGCCCGTTCGTCTGACGGCTGTCAGACACTCGTCGAAACGTCGTCGTTATACGTCCGTGGTCGGAACGAATACTCAATGAGCGGCGACTCGGAGTATAGCCCCGGTGACCTCCGCCGGACGGGTATGCAGCTCGAGCACGATCGCGAGTGGGACTACGAGCTCGATCGGATCGTCACGGCCATCGAGGACTGCGAGGCCGAGACCGTGGGGCTGCAGTTCCCTGAGGGGCTCAAACGCCGTGGCCCGGCCGTCGTGGACGACCTTCGCGATCGACGTCGATTCCGATGTCACGATCTTGCTGTCTGGCCAGCCCTGCTATGGGGCCTGTGACCTCGACACCATGCTGATGCGCCGTAGCGACGTTTTTGTCCACTTCGGGCACTCGCCGATGAAAGAGACCGAGAAGGTCCTCTATGTCCCGCTGTTCTCGAACGTGGCGATCAAGCCTATCATCGAGGAGGCCCTCCCAGAACTTGCGCCGCCTGCAGAACAATCGGATATCGGGCTCGTCACCACTGCCCAGCACATGAATCGGTTCGGGAGATGCGGGACCTGCTCGAGACTCAGGGCTATACCGTCCAGACCCGCCGGGGTGACGACCGGCTGACCCACGAGGGGCAGGTGCTCGGGTGCAACTACGCGAGTGCAAACGTTCCGGCAGACCAGGTCCTGTACGTCGGCGGCGGCAAGTTCCATCCGCTTGGCCTGGCTATGGAACACCCCGACAAGCGTGTGGTCATCGCCGACCCGGTGAACAACGTGGTCACAGAGGCAGATGCGGAACAATTCCTCAAGCAGCGGTACGCTGCCGTTCACAAGGCAATGGATGCCGAGACGTGGGGCGTCTTGTTCTGTACGAAGATCGGCCAGGGCCGGTGGGAGACAGCGTCCGAGATCGCCTCGGACAACGACGACGCCTACCTGATCACGATCGACGAGGTGACTCCGGATCGGCTGCTGAACTTCGATGTTGATGCCTTCGTGAACACTGGGTGTCCCCGGGTGACCACCGACGATGGCCCCCGATTTCCCCGGCCTCTGCTGACCCCGGGCGAGTACCGCATTGCCACCGGTGAGGAGCCACTCGACTCGCTCTCGTTCGATACCTTCCACGGAACCTGGTAGCGAATCCCGGAACACTTACCCCCAACTGGTCGGAGCCTCAAGGCATGCCAACGAGCGACTGGGAGGACTGGCTGCTCCGAGCCGTCGAGCGCGCCGACCCGGCCGGGATCGCGGCCTGGTATCTCGGCTGCAACGGCTTCATTCTCAAGGGGGCCGACGGCACCACGCTGTTCATCGATCCCTATCTCGGGACTGGGGACCCGCCACGAACCGTTCGTATGATTCCGATCCCCTTCGACCCGACTGACGTCCGCGAGGCCGACGCTATTCTCGCAACGCACGAACACACCGACCACGTCCACGGCCCGAGCCAGCAACCGATCCTTGAGTCGACCGGTGCCAGCTTCATTGGACCGGCAGCCAGTCAGGCCGTCCTTGACGAAGAAGAGTGGGCCATCCCCAACGAGCAGCGGACGGAGGTCAGCGTCGGGACGACGCTGTCGATCGGTGGCTTCGAGGTGTCGGTCCTCGCAGCGAACGATCCGGATGCAGAAGAGCCGGTGAGCTACCTGTTCGAGTACGACGACAACACGTTCTTTCACGCCGGTGACTCCCGACCGGAACCGGGGTTTTCCGAGATCGGCGAGGAGTTTGCCATCGACGTTGCCGCGATTGCATTCGGCTCGGTCGGTATGATACCGGACAAACAAACCAGGGAACCAAAACGCACCCGCTGGTACAACGACGAGAACCAGATCGTTGAGGCCGCGAATGCCCTCCAGGCAACCCGACTGGTCCCGACCCACTGGGATATGTGGCGGGGGCTCACTGCTGACCCGACGGCACTTCACCATCACGTCCACAGCTTCGAAGTTCCCAAGCACCTCGAGGTCACCCGGATCGGCGATCGGATCGATCTTCCGCACTAACCAGTCGGCTACGCTGAACGCCCGTTTCCTTTATACTATAGCTCGCGTAACGTTGCTGGCATGAGCACAGCCGACGCCGACGAGGTTGTGGAGGTCAGTGAGGGGGGCGTAACCGTTCGGAAGACGTTCGCACCTGATGAATTTCCAGTTCCTGCCATTCGGTTTGCCTTCGAATCAGATCACGACGAGACCGTCGAGGTCCGTCTCTCCAAGAGGACATTCCGGAGTCATTCCCGATGGACGGTATTGGGTTTCATCCCGATTACCACAGCGAGTCCTGGACGGCCTATGAGGACCACCGGGTGGAGTTCACTGGGACGGTCCCAGCTGACGAGGAGTTCGTCACCGTCTACGGGATTCGAATCGATGATGATACTGACATCGATGGGTTCCTGACTGAACCAACGATTGTCCAGGTCGAGACAGACGGAGCCGATGTGGACAGCGACGATGACGACGCTGTCGATGACAACACGATGGACGATATCGTTGGGGACGGTAACGATGCAGTCAAGGACATGCTTTCTGGTGAATCTGATTCTGTTCCCGGCCTCGAGGACGACGAGGAGGACACCGAAGAGGATCTCGACCTCGACCTCGACGTCGATGACGAAGACGAGGAGGAAGAGGAAGCCGAGATCGAGCTCAATCTGAACGATGAGGAAGAGGATGAGGGAGAAGCGCAAGAAGAAGAGGAGCCCGAGCTGGAACTCGACATCGATGATAACGAGGACGAGGAGACAGCCGAGGCCGAGGATGAGGACGAACCGGCGGAAGAATCAGCGGATGAAGACACCGCTGAGGAACCAAGCTCACCCACATCCCCAGAGAAACCGGACGGCCCAACCGGGATCACCCAGGAGACGTCGGTCCCTGAACCGAGTCCTGAACCGGTCGGTGAACGGCTCGTCGAGGAGATTCAGGCTGGCAAACTCTCGGATGGTGATCTCGAGGTCCTGCGCGAGGAACTCGAGATCGAGGAACCAGGCGTCGAACTCGCGAAGGTCGACCATCTCCAGTCGCGGGTCGAGGAACTCTCCGCGTACGCGGGCGCGCTGGAAGAGTTTCTCGAAGAGGAGGGTACCGGTGCGCAACTGATCGAGGAGTTCCGTGGGGAACTCGAGGCTGTCGAGACCCGGCTCGAAGAGACGGACGACCGCATTGGGGGCGTCGAGGGTGGACTGAACACGCTCGAGGACCAGACGAACTCTCTTGGGACGGCCATCGAGGAGACCAACGAGTACGTCGAGGGGGTCGAGGGTATGGTCGAGGATGTCGATAGCAAGGTCGACGATCACGTTGCATCCCTCGAAGAGACCATCGAGGGAGTCGAGACAGATGTTGCCGAGCTCGAGACAGAGGTCGAATCGCTCGACGATGCCGTTACGGATATCGTCGAGTGGCGGTCCGAACTCGGCTCGATGTTCCAGGGAGACTGAAGCAGATCGGGAACCGCTATCGATTCTGCTATTCCTCCCTGAACTGGCCGTCATCCTATCCAATTGAGACACCCAAATACTGCCGGATATCCATTTAGATCGGCTATCGGACCCTACGCCACAGATGATGGATTGTGGCGTGATTCTTGATCGTCCAGTACTGCGAGACGAGCATGGGCTTGCCCCACTAGTTGACAGAGCTCCGCGGTGAACCAGTGAGATATCGGCAACGTGCTCCCGAACTCACAGAGGTTCTATCAGCAAATAACGGCAGATGGGCGGCTCAGGCGTTTTGCTCAATCTCCATGATGGTGCGTTCTCCGACTCCGGCCCGTTGTTTCGAGTCGATCCAGTAGTTGATTGATCCAATTCCATCCTGAGTACAGCTGGCTCGTTGGAATGCCACTCTGATGCAGTGGCGGGATGTACGGCGATTTTGGCACCCAATCCGGTGAAGCACCTCGACCCAATTTGATATAGCATCATACAATTCACGCGTACGACACCAGACACTGTTGAATAGTTATTATTCCGACAGTTAATCCAATTTTGGTCCAATTTGGACCAATTCTGGCCTCGGATTACCCTCAGGAGAGAAGCGTGTACACGTGATCGAGGTAGGTCTCACGGACGCGATTGCCCCAATCGTGGGTGTACGTATCGATGATATCCTCGGCAACGTCACCACGAAGATATTTCACAATACCGCGATCACCGGTGCGATCCCGGAGATGAGTGGTGAAAAAGTGCCGGAAGTAATGGGGGGTAACGTTTTCTGCGGGCCCTCCACCCGTCCGATACCAGCCTGCCTCACGGGCGTGGGTTTCGACGATATGATGGACGATATCCGGGGTGATGCGATCGCCCCAGCGCTCGACTGTCCCCGTAAAGACGGGCTGTGGAGACGACGTGACATCCGGTCGAATCGCCAGCCAGCGCCGTAGAACTCTGTCGAGTTCGTCATCGACTGGGATGACCGTCTCTCGCTTGCGTTTATTCGATGCAGTTCGAACCTCGCCGTTGCTCTCCCGTCCGTATGCATGCTCTGGAGAGACGTACAGTGAGTGGGGTCGTGCGGCAATTTGAGCCCGAGGATGCCAGCTCATCGTCTCCTCGGCTATATGGAGGTCCATCAGATCCGAATTGCAGAGCTCACCAGCTCTGAGTCCGGTTTTCAGTAGGGTTACGATCACCGCTTGATGCAGGGGGTGGTGGATATCTCCTGACGAAACTCCCCATCTCAGGCACCGAGATATCCCGCCTCGATGGATTCGTCTCAATTGTCTCGCCCATCTCTTCGAGGACAACCGTCATCGGGTTCTCCTCCAGGTGCCCGAGCCGGACGTGATAGCCGTAGAACCGGTTGAGGTAGGAGGCATACGTCGCAATCGTGCTGTCGCCGTGTTCTTCGCGAAGTTGGTGCACCCACCGCATGCAGTCACGGTACTCTGCATCAACGGGCTCGATCCCTGCCGTATCATCGAGAAAGCGCTCATACTCTCTGAGAACCCGTTTGTACGCCTGCTGTCGTCCGGATGTTCCGGCCGTGATGCTCGATGTCCTCGAGAAAGTACTTGGATCGGATCCTGAATGGCGTCGCTCATGTGAGGGAATACGTCCCTGATCGAGGGCTGTGAGTAACTCGCTCAGCGGCCTGGAGAGCCTGTAGCGTCTCCTCTAACTCTGATTCGACGTCACCAATTGCGTGGGCGACAATACCCTCCCAGTCCAGCTCTCCCTCTGCCTCGAGGGCGTCGATTATGGACTGTCTCGAGGTCGTTCGTGGAGCTACTTGTCGATTCTTGGGGGCTTTGTGTGTCCTCGAGAGGTGGAATCTGGAGGTCGCTCCGGCCTGCCTGTACCATCGTCCGCACGAACTCACTCAGGCTCATGTTCAGCTCATCGGCGTGTTCGGCCCAGTGATCCTTCTGATAGGCGGGAATGTACGTTCGGACGGTTGCTCTGTCCGATTCACTCATCGTTTCGATGGCGACACAGGGCCCATGCTTCAATCTATCCCATACTCACAGATAAGGGGGGTTATTTGTAGAAGTGGGGTTGCAACTTACGACCATTATAATTATTTATTTGTGTGTATAGTGGCTTAGAACACGGTTGTAGTCTATCTAGCCAAATAAAATATTGATGTGTATTGATCGATCGGTCAAACGTAGAGGGACTTCCTCGGCACACGAACCCTTGGGGTTCGATGTCAAAAATGGGTGTCTACGATTGTGACGTGAAGTGACGTCCAGGACGAGAATCTGATAGAGTGTTTGAACTCGAATTTCCAGACAGTCGATGAGACGTTCTCACCGACAGGCCATACTCTACAGCTGTTCTCCTCTGGCTGGCAATCCTTTAATTCCCGCTGCCCGATGTCCTTCACAGTTGTTCTATACGGTCCAGGGCAAAGTCTCGTTCTTGGACATCGCAGCAAGCAAAACATTCCACATCTCGCATAGTGATCGTGTGGTCTGCCCTCTGGCTTGTACCATCTATCCCGAGAACCTGAACCATCTGACACTGTTCACGGTGCTGCAGGTGGGTCTCTGCCTTGAGAGCGGGAGAACCGTCTCAGTCCAACATCCACTCCACGTTCAGACCAACACTCGTGAGCTACTGTTCCCCTCCCCTGAGTGTTGAAAGGGAAAGGAAAAACAATGCGTCGCTGTTGCGGTAGGCCATTGATCAAGGAAGAATCTTTGTCCAGGATTCGTCTGCATCAGATGTGCTGCAGGGTCTCTGTAACGAGTTTATTGTAACGTACCGAGTTCTTGGGATTTGGCGATCCTGGGCAGTCCAACTCCCTCACTAGCGCGACATTCTCAGTGACCACCCGACAATTCACGTCATTTCACGCATTGTAGCAAAATATTAATTGTAAAGTGAATAACTATGTTTGTCTGGCTTCGGACGGAAAAACCATATATCGCTATATAGATCGAGTAGCCACGACATCGGCATTCAGATTATAAATTTGACACAATTTGGCCGCTGAGCAAGAGATTACAATATCTGAGGATTTGATACTGAGGTTACAACAGAGGTTTGATAGGGCCATCGGCAGGCTGTCCAGCTCATTGTCGCCAGGAAACCGTTCAGGGCATCGGCCGGGATCGTTTGACTGCCTCGACCCGATCGATTGTTATCTAATCTCGTTACCGTGTAGGGAGCTGTTCGACGCGTGACTCCCAGAAGGTATCCTCATTGTATCTCGAGTAAGTTGCACAGTATCCCAGCAGTCGACCTATCGGACCGAACATCGTTGTCAGCATGCGTTGCAATACGGGCGGCGGCGACGTGAAGACTGAATCATCACCCATCTCCTCATCCATCACCATCGCCTGGAAGAAAGCAATTTCACCGTCGACTGTCGACGGGAACGTCAGCCCATTATCGTCTGGTTCCCTGTCTACAAGCGTCCGACCAAATGTTACTGTCTCTTGGGCCGATTCGTCCGATGATTGAGTGGTAGAGTACATTACCACGATCAAAATTATGAGATAATAATCACATACTAAACTCTGATACGCTTGTTGTTCGACTCAAGGTCTGGCCGCTCGAAGGTGGTCAGTCCGTCGTCATATGCCGAACGGTGAGATTGAGTAAACGATGAACTGGTGGAGTCTGTATTGCCGTTCTGTGACTTCAATGAGTAAATAGCGCTAGCTCGGCCTGCCAAGGCATCGCTTGCATAACGAATCTGAGCTACTGCGATATCGGGGGCGATTCCATCTGGTCACAGATTACCGGACTCACCTGTAATTCTCTGAGAATTTCAAAAGGGGAAAATATCGGGACCGAATTAGCTATCCGGGGCTTACGTCGCGAGGTTTGGTCGGTTGGTGATCACCATCCCGATGAGGGCACCGAGCATACTGACGGTTCCCACGAGGCCGGCAATAGCAACGGCGTCCATCGGGCCCACCGGTGTTTCGGTGGTTGTGGCAGCACCGATGATCAGCGTTCCGAGCACGATCAGGATTACCGCACCGATCAGCGAGCCAGCTGCGGTTAGCACGATGTTCTCACGGCTCCAGTCAGTTTTCCCTTCGCTGAGGCCGTGGGCCACCGCCAGTGCGGGTGCGACCAGGAAGAGGATCAGGAGTCCGGTTAACTGGGAGAGATCATTCAGCAACGGCACACCCTGGAACGTCTGCAGGACCCAGCCGATTGAGACATACCCAGCGAAGCCGATGGCGATTCCTGAGACTGCGAAGTACAGGACGGTCTTCCCGGTCGATTTGAAGTTCTCGATCGAAAGGGTCAGGTCGAGCGCGTCGAGTTCGAGCGGCTCACCATCGCGCGAGTGCGTCATTGCACCGGCGCCCGCGATTGCCAATCCGAGAACAACGGCCAGCACTGAGAGCACCATTCCAGCCGTCAACACACCGCTTGGCAGGATCTGTCCGCTAGATGGCCCATTGCCATCTCCACTCCCACCGTCGTCATTTTGGGCCTGGAGCTGGATCCCTTCGACCGTCGTCGTTTGACCGGCGTCCGTCAGTTCGACTGTCTCTTCGTGTGCGTCCTCACCCTGTCCGATGATGAGCGTGTACGTCCCGACGGGGGCGCTCAGTTCGAATTCTCCATTGGCGTCGGTGGACGTCGACGGACCGTCCTCGAGTCTGACCGGCACGTTCTCGAGTGGGTTGTTGTTTGCGTCCGTAATTGGCCCACCTTCAATCGTTGCTGTTTCAGTACCCTCGAGGATGTTGATCGCCTCTCTGAGGTTCTGCTCGCCCGTTTCGACACCGTCAGCGGCATCACGGAGTCCTTTCCAGGGCTTCCTCGGCTTCTTCGATCCCCGTTCCACCGAACTGTTCTTCCAGCCGATCGGCCTCGGCGCGCGCCTCGGCGGGTGTACTGACTGGGTTTGCGACATCGCCAAGCCCCATTTCGGCCGCTCTGGCATTGATCTCCTCAACGACTGTCGTGAATACGTCGTCCGGATAGCGATCTATCTCGTCTCGAAGGCGATCGGCTTCAGCCTGAGCCTCCGCTTGCGTCGAAGCCTCGACGGGCTCCGTTTTCTCGACATCGTCGACAATTTCAGTCCGATTGTTTCAGCTCTTCGATTTCTGCGTTCACTCCGGGGATGAGTTCTGAATTGATGTATTCGACATCTTCTTCTAGATCATCGTGATCGTCTGCTACGGCCATCCCGGGACCCACCCTAGTGCAATCACTGCAACTACCATGAGGAGTGACAGTGAAAACCCACCGACTTGTTGACGTCTCATGATGGGTAATAAAATCGAATTGAGCTATAAATAATTTTATGGATTATGAGCAATATGTCTGCAAACGGAACAGGAGCCCTCCCACTTCGTTTCACCGACTCCCTACCGGTATCGGTGTGCCATTCACGTTACTGAAGTATGGTATCGGTTTCTTACTGGGTAATTTGACCCGCGGTTTCGACGTGGAACAGGTCGTCAGTTCGACCACTCCCGTCCACAATCCTGGTTCGGGCATTCGTAGTGCCAGCCGTCCTCGGTTGCATCGCTCTCGAGGAACCGGTCTCCGCAGACCTGACAGAGGAGATCCCCTGCCGAGCAGCCATCCCGGTGGAGCTCGAGGGCGAGCTCGGTCTGGAACGACTGGTTGCAGTTGCGACAGATGTGCATACCGGACCCTAGTAGCCGCACTGAAAAATCCCCGTGGTTCTTTCATCAGCACGAACGATGGCGAACAATCGTAGGACGGAGGTACTCGACGGTGACCGTTTCCACTACTCGTCGCCCAGGATTCCGCGTTCTGTCATGCGTCGGGGATCCAACACGACATCGGCTTCTTCTTCGGTGAGATACCCTCGTTCGAGGACGACCTCCCTGACGGTCTTGTTCTCGGCCAGCGCGGCCTTGGCAGCCTTCGCTGCCTTGTCATAGCCAATGTGCGGGTTCAATGCGGTCGCGAGCGCCATGCTCCGTTCGACTTGGGCCTCACAGTAATCGGCGTTTGCCTCGAGCCGATCGACGAATCTGGTCGCAAAGACTGAACTCGCGTTGGCGATGAGACTCGCCGACTCGAGGAAGTTGTAGGCGATGACCGGCTTGTAGAGGTTGAGGTCGATCTGGCCCTCGCGCCGCGCCCGCCGCGACGGCGGCATCGTTCCCGATGACCTGAACGTGGACCTGATTGACGGCCTCGGCGACGACCGGGTTGATTTTTCCCGGCATGATCGAGGACCCCGGCTGGTTCTCGGGCTGTTCGATCTCCCCGAGGCCCGTTGCGCGGGCCCGACGCCAGCAGTCGCAGATCGTTGGCGATCTTGTTCAGCGAACCGGCGACCGTCCGGAGGGCGCCGTGGGCCTCGGCCATCGCGTCGTGGGCGGCCTGTGCCTCGAAGTGGTTGTCGGCCTCGCGGAACGGCAGGCCGGTCTCCTCGGCGATGTACTCGATCGCGCGCTCGGGGAACTCCGGATGCGTGTTCAGCCCGGTTCCGGTCGCGGTCCCGCCGAGGGCGAGTTCGGCGAGGTGGCTCTCGACGGCCTCGAGCGCGCTCGAGTCCCTTCTCGATCTGGGTCCGGTAGCCGCCGAACTCCTGGCCCAGCCGCGACCGGCGTGGCGTCCTGGAGGTGGGTCCGGCCGGTCTTGACGACGTCGTCGAACTCCTCGGCCTGCGTCGAGAGCGTCCGCGCAGGGTCTCGAGGCCGGCGCGAGGTCCCGCTCCACGCGCCTCGAGGCGGCGACGTGCATCGCCGTCGGAATGACGTCGTTGCTCGACTGGCCGAAGTTCACGTGGTCGTTGGGGTGGATCGCCTCGATCGCCGACCTCGCGCACCGAGCGAGTTCGGCGGCCCGATTCGCGATCACCTCGTTGGCGTTCATGTTCGAGGAGGTGCCGGAGCCGGTCTGGAAGACATCGACGGGGAACTGGTCGTCGTGGTCCCCATCGATGACCTCTTCGGCTGCCGCGACGATGGCATCGGCGATATCGGCCTCGAGCAATCCAAGGTCCCGATTGGCCCGGGCGGCGGCCTTCTTGACGATTCCGAGGGCTCTGATGAACCGCCGATCGAACGTGATACCGGAGATGGGGAAGTTCTCGATCGCCCGCTGGGTCTGGGCCCCCCAGTAGGCGTCGGCCGGTACCTGCATCTCCCCGAGACTGTCAGACTCCGTCCGGTAGTCGTCTGGCATGCCGGAGAATCGACGGCCGCTCAGGTAAAATCCACCGATACCCCGGGCTCGCCGTCCAGGTCCGTGAGACTCGCCTGGAGACGGTCGCGGGTCGCCTGGTGGTTCTCACGTGCAACCTCGAGAGTGATGTCGTAGATCGTCGGCGAGGGCCAGATGAACGTCTGTGAACTGGCCGTGTCAACGACGAGGGAGGCAAGTCCTAACCGGCGCTGGAAGATCGATCGCCGTGTCGCGATGGTCTGGACTCGATAGTACGGGATCACTGTGGTCCGTCGCCGCCAGAATCCCCGACGAATCACGAGATGGTTCTCGCCCAGAAAGTAGCCAAGGTGGCGGTACCGGAGGACCGCCGCCGGTGGAACGGCCAGGAACACGGCCACTGAGAGGTACCACCAGTCGAATGTGACAACTCGAGCACGAGGAGCTGCCCGAAGACGAAGACTGGCGGCGATGATTGCGGTGCCGGCACCAGATATCGCCGCCTCGCGAGCGGTGGCGGTCGCGCGAACGTGGGGGTCTCGACCCCGGTCAGTCGCTCGGTGAATTGGCTGACCCGGGTCGCGGTCGCCAGGGGTATCGCTGACTGGCTGCCGTCGCTGCTGTCGGGTCCATAGCCGGCGGTCTCGACCGCGCAGCCGGCCGCACGCAGGCCGATGGCCCGCTGGAGTGGGTTGTCGGTCACCGTTACCGACTGGACCTTCTCCCCGGGTATACTGCCGCTGTATCGCTGGAGGAGTCCGCGTTCGTAGACGAAATCATCACCTGTTCGACCGAGGCGGAATCCGTAGTACCTGGCAAACGAGTAGGCCACACTGACGAGGTAGGTCACAAGGACGATGTTGACAAGCGAGATTACGCCGAGTATCCGATAGCTGATCGGGGGCCCCTCGCCAAGGTCTGCGGGCCCACCGAGTGGCGCGGCGACTTGCAACAAGGGCTTCGATGATTGGCTCGACGGCAAAGAGCCCCAGGAAGACGACTGCTGCCCCGGCGGCCGGTCTGATCGTCGTAAACGCATAGAGCAACAGCTCCCGCGGTTCGAGTTCGAAGAGAATAGAGGTGGTATCGCCCTCCGGTTCCTCGTCGGGCTGGGGGGTTTTGGCCGTCCGCCGTCGAATCTCCCGCTGGAGCTCACTCGCCTCGCGCTCGCTGACGAAGTTGAGGGTCGCCTCGGTCTTCCACCGCCGGCCGTCTCGAGGGAGACGACGGCGAGGCCGAGTATTCGATAGAGGATGGGCTGGCTGATATCGACATTCTGGATGCGTCGATAAGGGATCTCTCGGTCCCGTCGGGCGATGACACCCGACGTGAGATCAAACGTCTCCTGGGTAAACTCGTAGGTAAATCGCAGGTAGTAGGCGACCCCATAGCCGGCGCCGATGAGGCCACCCAGGGGAGCGATGACTGCGACCCAGAGCGGAGCTAGTGTCGGTCGTTGCGGAAACGATGAACCAGAGGGTGAGCGGGATCGTCAGTCCGATGGCACCCCGTGAGACTGCGAGGTTCAGCGCCGACAGCGGATGGAGCCGATTCATCGTGCTAGACCGCGTCGCCACCCTCACTTTCGACGGCCAATTCCCGGAGACTGTCCTGAAGAGCTCGCGCCCGGGTTGGTGTGAGACCAGGGATGCGGACGTCCGCATTGCGCGATCCGGCCGTGTAGACGACGACACTCGAGAGACCGAGCAGCCGTTCGAGTGGCCCGAAGTGGGTGTCGACGTGCTGGACCCGGACGAATGGAACCGCTGTTTCGACGAAGGTGATCACGCCCCGCTCGAGATACAATGCGTCGGGCTCGATAGCGAACCGCCACTGCTGGTACAGACGGAGGCCGTAGCCGATTCCGAGGAACTCGGCGACTACAGTGGCGGCCCGATCAGAACCCACTAGGGCGAGCGACAGAACCGGTCGACCCCGAAGAAACGAAGCCCGGCAATGGCGCCGAGAAGGAGCCCCTGGCCGACCCAGATGATCGTGACGCGGGGATTGAGCGTCTCCATACCGTGATCCTCTGGAGGGTCGATAAAAAAGTCTGGCCTACCCGTCGTTGCGGGCCGCATGCTCTGCCGGTGTGAAGGTCGAGAGCTCGAGTGCGTGTATGTCAGTGGTCATGTGCTCGCCGAGGGCGTCGTAGACCAGCTGGTGTTGCTGGACGAGCGGCGTGTCCTCGAATGCCGGACTCACGACCGTGGCCGCGAGGTGGTCGTCGTCGTGCGCACCGCGGGCTCGAGCGACCTCGACCTCGACCTTGTCGAAGCCCGCCTCGATGAGCCGTTCGACCTCGCTTGGATCCATGCGACGGAATCTGGTCGGCTGACCCAAAAGGGGTGCGGTCCTGTCGCGAGCTTTATGCCACCCGCTTGCCGTGACATCCACATGTCACTCGCAGCCGACGCCAGGCGCGTGCGGTCGATGATCGACCGTTCCTCCATACGGCCCTCCGTGCTGGCGTTATCAACTACACGGCGGCGGCCCGCTTCCTCGATATCGACGGGGATATCGACGCCGTCGCCACGGCCCTCCGACGCTACCACGAGGAGCTGCCGCCCCTCGAGACGGGCTCGATCACCGGTCCAGTGACGATGCAGAGTGGCCTCGGCCCAGTGACGGACCCTGATCAGGCCCTCCTCGCTGTTGGCGGGACCGCCCTGGGAGAAACCAATGGCTCGGGAACGGGCCTGTTCGTTGCCGGCGATGTGGGGCCACAGGTGCTCGTTACTGCGATCGGCGCCTGTCGGCCGAATCGATCCCGGTCACGGCGGCCGGCGTTGCCGCCAGCGAACTCATCCTGGTGGTCGAGCGGGGTGATGGCGCGAGGGCGGTCAGGACCCTCGAGCGGGTACTCGAGTCGATTCCCCAGTAACGTCTCGATGGGACCGCCTATTTGACCGGCAGGGGAATACGGGGCCAATGCCCCTCCGCGTGCACAATACGATCACCGGAGCGCTGGAGCGATTCGACCCGCTCGATCCGCCAACGGTGACCCTGTATTACTGCGGGCTGACGGTCTCTGACCCGGCCCACCTCGGCCACGCCCGCTCGTGGGTCCACGTCGACGTGATGCATCGCTGGCTCGACCAGCTCGGCTACAAGGTCGAGCACGTCGAGAACTTCACCGACGTCAATGAGAAGATCATCGCGCGCGTAGGAGAGGACGACCTGGGATGCGGACGAGGCGTCCGTGGCCCGCACCTACATCGGTCGGACGATCGCGGACATGCGGGGCCTCAATCTCCGACGGGCAACGGTCTATCCGCGCGTGTCAGAGCATATTGACGAGATTATCGGCCTGATCGAGCGCCTCCAGGATCGGGATGTCGCCTACGAGTCGAACGGGTCAGTCTACTTCGATGTCACCGCGTTCGAGGACTACGGCCGGCTCTCGAATCAGGATCTCGAGCAACTCGAGTCCCAGGCCGACGAGGATGAACGCGCCGAGAAGCGGCATCCGGCCGACTTTGCGCTGTGGAAGGCCGGCGGGGTCGACCCGCCCGCCGTCGAAGAGCATCGCCACGAGGGCGTGTCCGGGCCACCGTCGTCGGGCCAGACCTGGGACAGTCCCTGGGGTGAGGGTCGGCCTGGCTGGCACATCGAGTGCTCGGCGATGAGCATGGCCCACCTCGGGGAGACGATCGACATCCACGTCGGCGGACGCGATCTGGTCTTTCCCCACCACGAAAACGAGATTGCCCAGAGCGAGGCCGCAACGGGGGAGCCATTTGCCCGGTACTGGCTGCACTGTTCGCTCTTCGAGATGGACGAAGATAAGATGTCCTCGAGTCTCGGTAACTTCGTGACCGTCTCGGAGGCACTCGATCGCTGGGGGGTCAACGTCCTTCGGACCTTCCTGACTGCAGCCTCCTACAACAGCAGCCAGCGATACTCGCTCGAGGCCATCGAGGAGGCCGAAGAGCGCTGGGACCGTCTCGAGCGGACCTACGAGGCGGCGGTGGCTGGCACGGATTCGGTCGATGCATATGCGGGTGAACACGACGAGGACCTGCGGTCAGCCGTCAAGTCGACAAGAACGTCGGTCACCGAGGCGATGAACGACGACTTCAACACGCGACGCGCGCAGACGGCACTCCTCGAGCTCACCGGTCCCATCAATCGACACCTCGAGGGTGAGCGATACGACTACCAGGGCCTCCGGTCGGCGATTGAAGTCATGGAGTGGGGGGCCGACGTACTCGGGTCTGACATTTGGGACTGCCGACGGACCTGGTCCCTCGCTGGCCGACGAGCTTGTCGATCTGCTTATTGACCCTCCGCGAACAGGAGCGGGCGGCAGGAAACTACGAGGCAGCGGATGCCATTCGAGCCGATCTCGAGGCCCTAGGCATCGAGGTCCACGATACGGACGATGGCCCCACATTCCGACTCCCCTAGAGGCCAATTGCCTCGCGAAGCGGTACGCCCCCCGCGAGTGCAACCGCCAGGTAGCCGAGTATCGCGCCACCGTTGAGCAACGGCAGGCCAGCGTGGGCGCGACCGCGATGGACGAAGTACAGCAGGGTCGTCAGGCCGAGGATGGTGCCGACAATTGCGCCCAGTGCAGGTCCGGTGAGGGTGACGACTGGGATAGCGAAGGGATCACCGGCGCCGAAGACCGCCACACTCACCACGAGAATCGTCGGAATCACCGCATCGCCGAGTCCGATAAAGAAGGCATCTCGCTCGGGATCGTCGTCTTCGGCCGAGGCCGCGTCGGGGATGTCTGGGTCATCCTCGAACACCGAGTACCCAGCCGTGACGGGTACGATGAGAACCACCGGGACACGGAGATCCATCACCCCCTCCGCAAGGCTCAGCATGTGTTCGGTCCGATAGACCGAGATCGCATCGTAGATCGCGAGGGCGACGAGAAAGAGCATGACTGGAAAGATGCCGAGGCTAATTCCAAACAGGCCTGCTGCCCCGGCCCCCATGACGATCCCCGCGATGTCAATGACGTACCACTCCGGATACAGGGCCAACCCGGCAACGACGCCGAGGGTGCCGATGGCAGCGGGGGCATGTAGCGGCCCGACCATGATGGCCGGGAGGACGTCACGAAAGACGATCCAGGCAAGCGACCCGCTCACGAGAATCAACACGCCGCGGATCATCAACTCGGCATTGAACCGGAAGCCGGCCAGCATGACCGCCGTGGCCACGAGGATGGCGAGGATGAAGATGACGCTCGAACCGGGATCCTCCGGATCCTCGACCACCTGGCGGTCGGCGACCTCGAACGGCTCGGCCAGAGCAAGCGCCCCGAACTGGATCGTCAGAAAGAGGGCAATGGTCACAACGACTGCAAGCGCGAGCCTGCGTCTGTCAGCCATAGCTGAACACGCTCGCTATCAACTCATCGAGCATACACTGGGCCTCCGAGCAGTCCAGGCAGGTGGACGTCGTCCGTGGGGTCAACAGCGATGTACGGCGCGTCTACGGGACCAAAGACCTCGACGACGCGACCGACGGGAGTCAGGTCCTCGGTCAGCACCTCGGTTCCGATGTCCACGCCCGGATATTCACCTGCCCGGACGATAGCCAACCTTCAGGCCGTCCCGGACGACGGAACCAACCCCGGAACATGTTACTTCGCGCATCGCCGCGACGTATGCCGCGACGGCCTGGACGAGATCGTTCTTTGAATCTTCGTTGCCCCGAACCACGACCCGACCCCTCGAGTCCCACGGCTCTCGAGAGTAGGTCACATCTCGCTCGGATCGCTGGCGTCGTAGCCGATCTGCTGAACGGCCTTTGCAATTTCATCGACCGTCGGTTCGTCGACGGCCAGCTCGGTGGGGACGCGTCGCCCGGCCGACCGTGAAAGAGCGGCATCGAGATAGGCCGGCCAGATGACGTTCACGACCATATATCGCTCGTATCGACCAGGTCGCGGATAACCGTTTTCACTTTCAATTCGCCAGTCGGCGACCTACCAGCGTGCAGACCAGCAGAGCCAGGACTGCGACGGTCCAGCTGCGAACCCAGGAGTATCCTCGGCCGTATCACGCTCGGTGATCCGTTATTCGTTCTGGGTGCCGACCGGTTCGACCGCCGCAGCAATGTCCTCGATGGCATATATGACCGAGGGGGCAGGTTGGCTCATGTTGTTCGCATCAGCGATGATGAACCGGTCAGACTGGGCTGCCTCGGTTGTCGAGAGTGCCTCGGGAACGGGCGGTGACTCGTGATCAGTGGTATACACGATGTAGGCGGGATCCTGCTCGAGGACGAACTCGGGGCTGATTTGGAACCAGCCCGTTTCGTTCGTTCCGGCCGCGACGTTCTCGAGGCCGGCCGCCGTCAGGATCTCGTGTTGGAAGGTGTCCGCACCAGCCGTGTACCCCTCGCCCATCGCGTAGTACACCAGCGGCGGCTTCTCTGGTGAATCGTTGGCGATTGCAGCGAGTCTGGTCTCCATCCAGTCGACCGTCGAATTGGCACCGTCACAGGCGTCGGTGACGACCCCGGTGCGACGGGTGTCGCGCCTTGATACTCTTCGATGGAACTGGCCGTGGGCAGGAGATAGACGGGGAGACTCGCCTCCCTGAGCTGGTCGATATCGTCACGAACGCTGACGTTTCCGGCAATGACGATATCGGGCTCGAGTGCAGTCACCTGCTCGATGTCAGTCTCGTAGCCACTGGCGATGTCGACCCGATCACCGGCCGGGAGGTCGGCCGTTGCTGGATTCTTGGGATAGCCGACCACCGATCCCAGGCACCGATAGCATGGAGGGTACGGGCATCGCTGGCCTGAAGTGCGACGATGCGCTCAGGGCGCTGGTCGAGGGTGAGGACTGTCTCACTCCCATCTGTAACCTCGATCGGGTAGGTGGGTGCCCGACAGGTATTCGAGAGTGCTGTCGACTCATACTCCATCACAGCTGGCTCGGTCGAGCTCGGTGCTGGTGAGCTGGCCCGGGAATGGGGGAGACTGAACTGGTCCTCGAGGGCCGGATCGACCGTCTGTGCGATCTGCTCGAGTGGATAGATGATGGTCGGCGCCGGCTGGCTCATATTGTTCGGATCGATGGTGACGAAATTTCCTTCCTGGACCGCTGTCGTGTACTCGACGGATTCAGCGATCGGGGGGTCGGAATGGGTGTCGGCGTAGGCGATCCACGAAGGATCCTGCTCGATGATGAACTCAGCTCCCAGCTGTATCCAGCCAGTCTGGCCCGTCCGGGCAGCCAGATTCTCGAGCCCCGCCGTCTCGAGAACATCATGCTGGAACGTCTGAGGGCCCGCGGTCCAGCCGCCACCCTGGGCGTGGTGGCCGAGCGGCGTCCTGGACTCGTCGACGGAGGCCGTCACGTTCGCGATACGGTCCTCCATCCAGCGGGCGGTCTCGTTGGCCCCCTCGCAGGTGCCAGCCAAATTTCCGGTGGTCTTGGTGAGGGCAACGATATCCTCGAGCGCCGTGGCCGTATTGAAGTGATAGAGTGTCAACCCGGCGGACCGAAGCTGCGTGTAATCTGCCGCAAAGGTCACGTTCGCGGCGAGGACCACATCTGGGTCGAGGTCGACTACCTGCTCGGTGTCGGTCGCATACCCCTCCGAGATGTCGACGCGGTCGCCGGCAGGGAGGGATGCGGTTGCCGGGTTCATTGGGTAACCGACGACGCGGTCCCAGGCGCCAATTTCGTAGAGGGTTCGAGCATCACTTGCCTGGAGTGCGACAATCGAGTCCGGTCGCCCCGAGAGAGTGATGTCTGTTCCTGTCGCATCCGTCAGTGTGATCGGGTACTGGCAACCGTGGGTTGATTCGGGTGACTCAGCATACGCATCCGGGTCAGTCGCACTACCGGCCTGGGGAAACACCGTCTGTGCAATCGTCTCAATCGCCATAGACCACCGTCGGCGCCGGTTGACTCACATTGTTCGAGGAGACGGGAATGGAAATTCTCTTCCTGAACGGCGGTCGTGTAGTTGAGGGTATCAGAAACGGGGGTGATGAATGGCTGGCCGCGTACATGATCCACTCCGGATTCTCATTGAGCACGAATTCGTCGCTCAATTGGAACCAGCCAGTCTGGCCCGACCTCGCGGCGAGGTTCTCGAGGCCCGCCGTCCTCATTATGTCATGCTGGAAGGTCCCTGGTCCCGCTGTCCAGCCACCGCCCTGGGCGTAGTATGTCAGCGGATCACTGTCCGAGATGTTCGCCGTGATCGAGGCGATGCTATCCTCCATCCATTCGACGGTATTGTTTGCGCCATCACAGGTGTCGACCAGGGCGCCCGTTCGCACCGTCAGACTCTCGATATCCTCGATGGTTGTGGCGGTGCGGAACTGGTAGACGGGCAAACCTGCACTCCGGAGCTGGTCTATGTCCGAAGTGTACGTCACGTTTGCCGCGAGGACCAACTCGGGGTCCAGGTTGACGACTTGCTCGATGTCCGTCGTATAGTTATCCGAGATGTCGACCCGATCGACCACGGGGGAGCCCTGCCGTTGCTGGCCCGACCGGATAGCCGACGACCCGGTCCCAGGCGCCAATCTCGTACATGGTCCGGGCATCGCTTGCTTGCAGCGCGACCACCGTTTGCGGGCTGTCGTTAACCGTGACAGCCGTCCCGGTCGCGTCTGTTACCTGCACCGGGTACGATGTCGGCTGGGCGCAGTCCATCTGGGCAGCCCCCGACGTGGCCATCCCGCCGACGGCGAGACCAGCGAGCGTAATGAGCCCGACGGTAAGCACAATCCGGCGTGCCGACGTGATCATGCACCGTCGTTTTGAACACACCAATAAATATTTAACTAGTACAATCTAAATTGATAACCGATGCAGACCCGGCGACAGATCTTCGCGTGGAGCGCCGGCCTCTTCGTGCTCGTGATTCTTTGCGTTCTGGTAAGTGCCACCATTGGATCGGTGGATATCGAACTCGCGACCGTCGCGAAGGCGAGTCTCAACGCGATTCCGGTTCCACACGGCCTAACCCTCGGGGGCATCGCAGTTCTGGGAACGACTCTGCCGGTTCCATCCCTCGAGTTCGCCCCCATCTTCGCCTTCGAGGTCCACAGGCCCCACCAGATTATTGTGACCAAGATTCGGCTTCCACGCATTCTGCTCGGAGCGACTGTGGGGCTGTCACTGGCCGTTGCAGGAACTGTCATGCAGGGCTTTTTCCGGAACCCACTGGCCGATCCATCCATTATCGGTGTCTCGAGTGGAGCGGCGGCTGGCGCCGTCGCCGTCCTCTCCTTTCCCTTCCTCATGCCAACCGACAGCCTGCCTGTTGCCGCCTTCATTGGCGCGCTCGGTACGGCGTTTCTCGTCTATGCCATCGCCACTCGCGGGGGCCGCACCCCGGTGGCGACTCTCCTGCTGGCCGGGATTGCCGTCCAATCCTTCCTGGGGGCCCTGATTTCCTATATGCTCGTCCACAGCGGCGAGAACCTGCGACAGGCAGTGGTCTGGCTGATGGGCCACCTCCACGCCAGCACCTGGGATGACGTCCGCTTTGCGCTCCCAGTCATCCTGGTTGGCACCGTGATTCTCGGTGCCTACGTCCGGGAGATGAACGTGCTCCTGCTTGGCGAGGAGGAGGCCCACCACCTCGGCGTCAACGTCGAGCGGACGAAACTGGTCCTCCTGGCCATCGCGAGTCTGGTCACCGCCGCTGGGGTTGCTGTTGCCGGGGTCATTGGGTTCGTCGGCCTCGTTGTGCCCCACATCATGCGGCTATTGGTGGGTCCCGACCACCGCATCCTGCTTCCCACGAGTGCTCTCGCGGGTGCGGCCTTTCTCGTCGCCTCGGACACCCTGGCCCGCGCTGGCCCGGTGGAGGTCCCCGTCGGCATCGTGACGGCAGCCGTCGGCGCGCCCTTCTTCCTCTTCTTGTTGACCCGCCGGGAGGTGCGTGAACTGTGAGCGAGGTCACCCTTCAAAATCTGTGTGTCGATCTCGGCGGTACGACAATTCTCGAGGACGTGTCACTCTCGGCCAGCGGCGGCGAACTCGTGGGGCTCGTCGGGCCCAATGGCGCGGGAAAAACGACTCTCCTTCGGACCATCAGTGGCGCCGTCGAGCCCAGCGGTGGCACCGTCACGGTACAGGGCCAGGACGTGACCACACTGTCCTCACGGGCCTCGAGCCAGCTGGTAGCAGTGGTTCCCCAGGAGACGACGCTCTCATTTGCCTTTCCGGTCCGGGACGTCGTTGGCATGGGGCGGTATCCCCACCGATCACGCTTTTCGCCCCCGGACGCTCGGGACAGGACTCTTATCGACCAGGCTCTCGAGCGAACGGACACGGCACAGTTCGAGGACCGGATAATCGAGAGTCTGAGCGGTGGGGAACGACAGCGCGTCCTGATCGCGCGGGCGATTGCCCAGGATACGCCCGCTGATGCTCTTCGACGAACCGACCGCGAGTCTCGACATCAACCATCAATTACGGACCCTGAACTTGCTCCGCTCGCTGGCTGACGATGGCGTGGCAGTCATCGCGGCGATTCACGATCTCGACCACGCCGCCCGGTACTGTGATCGACTTGTGCTGCTTGAGGACGGTCGGGTCAAGACCAGTGGTGACCCCGCTGCGGTCCTCTCCGGTGAGAACATTGCGTCGACGTTTGGCGTCACTGACCGGGTGAGTTCGGATGCGTTTCTGGGGAGTCCTCGTATCACGGCACTGCGTGAGCCACCGGTTCATGACCTTCCCGCGAGCGTCCACGTACTGGGAGCCAGTGAGATGGCAAGTCGGGTCGTTGCGACCCTGGGTGCAGCGGGAATCGACGTATCCGTCGGGCCAATCGTCGCCACGGCTCCGACTGTCGCCGTCGCCGAAGAGGCTGGCTGTGAGACTATTGTGGTCGACCCGTTCGAGCCAATTGCGAGCAGGGAACGGGAGCAATTCGAGGCGGCGATTGCTGCAGCAGAAGCCACGGTCATTGCGGATCTCGAGCTGTCGGCTGGGATACGCGAACTTCTCTCCGTGATACCGACCGACCAGCCGACCGTCCTCATCGAGTCCGACCCAGTCGACGATGGGTCCGCAGCCTACGATGATCTCCGGAAATCGGGGCACGTGACCACCTCGGAGGACTGGCTCGGGACGCTCGAACGGGTGCCGAATGACGTGGCGGCACGGTCGTCGGATGACTGAACGCTTTTTTAGCCTCCACCCCCGACGTGACCACAATGCCCGAGTACGACTACGAGTCCCTCGGGCTCGTTGCGGGTCTCGAGATTCACCAGCAACTCGACACCCCGACGAAGCTCTTTTGCAACTGTCCGACCGTCCTGCGTGAGCCGGACGAGGCAGTGCAGTCAGTGACTCGATATCTCCACCCCACCCGCAGCGAGCTCGGCGAACTGGATGATGCCGCCCTCGAGGAGAGTGCCGTCGAGCGAACCTTCGAGTACCTCGCCTACGACTCGAACTGTCTTGTGGAACTCGACGAGGAGCCCCCGCACCGCCTCGACTCGGCCGCCCTCGAGACCACCCTCGAGATCGCTCAACTGCTCGGCGCGACACCTGTCGATCAGGTCCATGTCATGCGGAAACTCGTCATCGACGGCTCGAACACCTCCGGCTTCCAGCGAACTGCACTCGTGGCAACCGACGGCTCCATTGAGACCAGCGAGGGGCCGGTCTCGATCGAGGACCTGATGCTCGAAGAGGAGAGCGCAAAGCGGATCGAGGAGGAAGATGAGTGGGTGCAGTTCGGGCTCGACCGGCTGGGCATTCCTCTGGTCGAGATCGGGACTGGGCCCGACATTCACACCCCGGAGCAGGCCCGTGAGGCCGCCGAATTCATCGGGATGGCGCTACGCTCGACCGGGAAAGTAAAGCGGGGGTTGGGCACCATCAGACAGGACGTCAACGTCTCGATCGAGGAGGGGGCCCGTGTCGAGATCAAGGGAGTCCAGCGCCTCGACGACATCGACGACATCGTACGAACCGAGGCCAGCCGCCAGGTCGAACTGGTGGAGATCGCCGAAACGCTCGAGGATCGAGAGGCATCCGTTGCCGACCCGGTTCCGGTGACGGAAGTCTTCGAGGACACCGACAGTGGCGTCATTGGAGGTGCACTCGATTACGGGGGCGCAGTGTATGGGGTTCGCCTCGCCGGCTTCGACGGCATCGTCGGAACGGAGATTGCGCCGGACCGCCGACTGGGAACCGAACTCTCCGATCATGCCAAGCGCCACGGTGCCGGCGGCATCTTCCATACCGACGAACTCCCGGCCTATGGGGTGACTGACGCAGAGGTTACAGCGCTCCGGGAGGCCGTCGAGGCGACCGAGGGAGATGCGGTGGCCATCGTTGCAGCTGAGGAGGCAACAGCCAGCGCAGCAATCGAGGCCGTCGCAGACCGGGCCGAGGCGGCCATCGAAGAGGTCCCGGAGGAAACCCGCGGAGCCAACGAGGACGGGACGACGCGCTACTTGCGACCACTGCCCGGGGCTGCCAGGATGTATCCGGAAACAGACGTCCCGCCCGTCGTTCCATCACTCGAAGCCGTCCCCACGCCGGAGCTCACTAACGGCGAAGGTCGACCGCTACGCCGCCGAGTACGATCTCGACGAGGGCCTCGCCGAGCAGGTTGCCTACGGGCGACACATGCCGCTTTTCGAATCACTCGTCGAGGCGGGGATCGACCCGACGTTGGCTGCCACCACGCTCGAGTCAACGCTGACGGAACTGCGACGAGACGATGTCTCGGTCGAACACCTCACGGATCGTCACATCACGGCGACCCTCCAGCGGGTGGAGGATGGATCGATAACGACAGAGGGACTCGGCGAGTTGCTCGCGACCCTGGCCGCGAGCCCCGAACTGTCCCCGATGAGGCCATCGAGTCCGCCAATCTCGGAGCCACCGACCAGGACGAGATTCGCGATGTCGTCACCACCGTCGTCGAGCGAAACGCCGACCAGGTGGCCGAGGAGGGAATGGGTGCCTTCTCGGGTCTGATGGGTGAGTGCATGGGCGCCCTCGAGGGCAAAGCGGAGGGAGATGTCGTGAGCGACCTCCTCCGCGAGGCGATTCAGGAGCGCAGCTGAATTACCTGGTCGCCTGCTCTGTGGCCGTTCGGAGAATTCCTTCGAGGGTGGCGACCTCGCGACCGGTGGAATCGGCCCGGCCCTGGACTCGCTGAAGCAACCGGGTGGCCTTCTCGCGCTTTTCCGTTGGATGGTCGATCGCCCCGAGCAGCGCCTCCCAGCGCTCGAGCAATCGCTGTACGTCGGCCGGATCAGCCCGTGTCCGCTCGATGTCGGGGAGCTGGTCGGCCTCGATGGCCAGTGATCGGAGTTCGTAGAGGGCGATTGTCGCGGCCTGGCCCAGGTTGAGGACGGGGTACGCCGGATTCGCTGGGATCGTGCAGACCCTGTCGATGGCGGACAGTTCCTCGTTGGTGAGCCCCACCCGCTCACGACCGAAAACGAGGGCCGTCGGCCCGGCGACGCTTCTCAGTTGCGCCACCAGCTCGGTCGGAGTCGAGACAGGGAACCTGATGTGGCGCCGATCGTCCTCGTTTGGCGTCGCGGTGAAGCCGACCGTATGGTACTCTTCCACCAGCCGGGAAAACGAAAGTTCGGTCGCACTCGGCAAGATGTCGGCTCTGGCCTGACCGGCAAACCCGTACGCATCGCCGTCTGGCTCGAGCACTGGGGGATCGACCAGCAAAAGATCCTCGAAGCCGAAGTTCTTCATTGCCCTCGCGATGGTGCCCACGTTCCCCGGCGTCGAGGCGTCGACGACGGCGACGGCAGGAGGCTCACGACGGTTGCCCTCGCCACTCGATCCACTCATGGGTGATCGTAGACGCGAGACAGCAAAGAGGGTTGTTGCATCGAAACCACCGCGATTTTCACCCCACACAGCACAGGTGGGGTATGAATTGCGTCGACGCCGGCGGGCTGACCATCGGGGACGGTCACCCACCGCGGATCATGGGGGTCCTCAACGTGAGCGAGGAATCGCCCTACGATCCGAGCGTGGTCTCCGATCCGGACGAGGCGGCGGCCTACATTGACCGGCTCATCGAGGAGGGGGCCGATATCGTCGATATCGGGCTCGAATCGGCCAACAAGCGCTTTGACGTTCTGTCAGCCGAGGGGGAACTCGAGCGGTTGGAGATCGCCAGTGAGGCACTGGACAGTGGTGGAGGGGTCGGCCGTTTTCTCGATCGAGACACGCTATGCCACCGTCGCAGACGAGGCACTCGATGGGGGATTCGATATGGTCAACGACATCTGCGGGTTCGCCGATCCCGAGATGCCGGCCGTGTGTGCCGATAACGGGGCGGCCGTGGTGAAGATGGCCAGTCCCCCGGATCTCGAGCGCCCCGGTGCGGTCGAGGAGACTGACTGGAGTCACCGACGGGGGACGGCGTGGCTTCAGGAGGCCGATTACGTGGACATGGTCTATGAGGCACTGAAACAGCATGGGTTGACGGACAAGACCATCGTCGACCCCGCGTTCGGTGGCTGGAGCGAAGCGAAGACCCTCGCGGACGACCGGGCCACCTTTCGCCGACTGGCCGAATTCCGGGCACTCGGTCGCCCCATCCTCGTATCGATCAACCGGAAGAACTTCCTCGGCGAAGTGGTGGGGAAAGAGACCGACGATCGGCTACCAGCGAGTCTTGCGGCCACGGCGATGGCCGTCGAGCGCGGTGTTCACGTGATCAGGACTCACGATGTGGCGGCGACCCGTGACGCCGCTCTAATCGCCCACCGATTTGCCCCTGACCGGGTGATCAAAGCCGGTCCGCTCTCGATATCCTACCTTCCCCGGACGAATCCACGGGCACTCGGCCGCCATCTCGAGGAGGTCGGCATCGACGTGCCACCAGATCCGAGTGGCCACCTGGGCGTGGCGGTGACGGGGCTCGAATCCAGTGACCGGGAGTGGCTCGCGCAGCATGGGGTTGCCGTCGCCGATGCCCCTGGCGGCAACGATTATCTCTGTGTTCGCCGCAATCGGATTCCCGAGCTCGCCGGCGCGGCGGATAATGGGTCATCACGGCTGCAGGTCCTCCTCGACAGACTCTCCCAGTAAGAGAAAGCTTATACCATATCCTTGGAAAGATTGGACTGGACGCCGGGCGGCCTCCCGGGTAGGGGTACTTAGGAGGCGACCCCGGCCCAGCGCGACATTATTGTGACCTCACATCCTACAGCCGAGCGGATGGACTACGATGACTGGCAGCCATACTATCAGGCCATTCGTCGGGATTTCGGGTACGACGATTCAGCTGATGAGCGAGCTCGAGATGAATTGCGGTCACTGACCGAACCGTTCAATCTCGATCGACTCGACGGAGTGACTGGCCAGACCGTCATCATTGCCGGCGCTGGCCCCTCGGCTGCCCACCTCGAGTGCTCTCGAGCGCTGTCGATCTGCAGACTTGGTATTTGCGGCCTCCACCGCTGCGGAGACACTCGAGGACCGAGGGATCGACGTTGCCCTCCAAGTCACTGATCTGGACAAATCGACAACCCAGACCGTCGATCGCACCGAGCGAGATGCGCCAGTGGCCATCCACGCTCACGGTGACAATCTGGACCAGCTCGCCTCGGTGGTGCCCGACTGTGTCGCGTCGGCGGTTCTGGCCACAACGCAGGTCAAACCGGTAGCCCACGTTCACAACTTCGGCGGCTTCACCGACGGGGACCGGGCCGCGTTCATCGCTGATGCGATGGGCGCAGATCAGCTCGAGTTCGTGGGCTGGGATTTCGACGATCCGACAGTCGCGCCGCGAAGGCCCGCAAGCTCGAGTGGGGCGGCCTACCTCCTGCGGGTACTCGAGGCCCGCCGGGACGACCACTTCGCCATCCCTCGACGATCGACGGAGCAGCGTAGTGCCCCCAGTGGCACTCGATTAAGCAGTTCTCGGGGCCAAGCGCCGAGCAGTCGATTCGATTGTCGACACATCGGCCCCACGGGGAAGGCCGACCGCGATCGCGTCGCAGGCCATCGATTGCTTCGAACTTCTCGAGTTCTTCGCGGGCCCGCTCGGGCGTCCCGGCCGCACTGAGATTGTCGAGGAGTTCGTCGCTGATCGCATCGACAGCCAGCTCGCGGTCCCCATTGGCCCAGGCGCTGGCCACTGTCTCCGCCACCTCCGCATGGCCCTGTCGGGCCAGTGAGTCACGGTAGTATGTTCCCATTGCGCCAAGATAGAACGCGATGTGTTGGCGGGCGAGTTCTCTGGCCCGCTCTCCGTCATCCAGGGCACAGCAGGTGAGCGAGAGTGTGACCCGACACTCCTCGGGTGAGCGACCACCCAGGTCGGCCCCTCGCTCGAGATCGGCCATCCGCTCGGCGAGTCCATCCGGCGTGAAGACGGTCGCATGCCAGCCACTGGCAAATCGGCCGGCCATCTCGACGGCCGTCGGTCCCATCGCCGCGACATCTATTGGGACCGGATCCGCTGGGGGCTCACAGCGCAGGCGAAAGCCGGCCAGCGAGAAGATATCGCCACTGTAATCGACCGTCTCCCCGGCAAGCGCGAGTTGCATTATTTCGACCGTCTCGCGCGTCCGTCGAAGCGGTCGATCGAAGGAACCACCGTGCCATCCCTCGATAACCGCCGGGCCACTTGGGCCGATCCCATCCGGAGCCGACCCTCGGCGACCTCCTGAAGCGTCGCGGCCGTCTGGGCCAGCAGCGTCGGCGATCGCGAATAGACATTGAGGATGCTGGGCCCGATGCCGATGGTGTCGGTCGCCATCGCCATTCGCGTAAGCAGCGTCACGGCATCCCGCCCCCACGTCTCGGGAAGCCATGCGCGGTGATAGCCGGCGGCCTCGGCCTGTTCGGTCAGGTCGACGAAGGACTCGACCGTTGGCTGGGCCGCAACCGGAAGATGGACCGTTCGATCGGTCATGTCGATCCCTCGACTCTTGGGGGGCCATCTCGGCCGATATGGATCTCGTGGGCTTCAACATCCTCGAGTGCGGCGACACGCCCGCCAATGGTCACCTCACCGTCCTTCGTGCTCGATCGTCAGACCAGCGACCTCCTCTGAGGGGGAAAACGACAGGTCGACGATCTGTCCCGAGACCACTTCTTGGCCACCAACCTCGACGTCTCGTCCGACGATTGTCGCGTATAACGTGCCCTCGGCGTCGATGAGGTCTTTCACACACCGGCGGATGGAGGCATATCGGCGGGGGTAGGGCCGACTGTCCTCCGTTTCAACGAGGACCGTATCGGCCGTGGTCCAGAGTACGGTCCCAAAGAAGGCCGAGACGAGAAATCCGAGGGCGGACCGGTTGAAGATGACACCATAGCGGTCCTGGTCGCCTCGGAATGCATCCTGGGTGGCATAGAGTGAGTAGTTCCCGTCGGCGACGGCGACGACGGGAGTCGTGATACCGCGCCGCGCACGGGCAGTTGTCGCGATCGATCGAGTAGTCCCGATCGGGGGCTTCTGCAGCCGGCGTCACGACGAGATCGACCGCCACGCCGTCCGATCGGGCCCGCTCGAGGTCGGCCTCGAATCGCGTGAGGAGGTCGGGCGTCAGCGAGACGGAGAGTTCGTACTCGGCACTCGAGATCACCTCCTCGAGGTACCGAAGAATCGTCGATCGCGATTTGACCAGCGTCACAGCCTCTGTCTCTCGAGCCGGGGCCGTGTAGCGACTTGAGAGTTCCTCGATCATGCGATCGAGGGAGCTCTGGACGTCCTGAAACGCATCACTCGGGTCGATGGCGACGACTTTCATCGGGCGGGTTTCCCGGAGGTCGACGAGCCCACGATCCCGAAGGCTGCGGACCGTATCGTAGACACGGGGCTGTGGAATGTCCGTTCTATCGGCGATTCACTCGCCGTCAGTTGCCCGTGTCGCAGGACCGTCAGGTACGCATCGATTTCGTACTCCCCCAGGCTGAATCGGTCCCCAACCTGCTCGACCGTGGTCCGGATATCGTCGGGTGGCATGAGTGTCCCCACGACCACTGGTGCTAAATGATTTATTGTCGTTCGAGTTGTACTCGATTACATAATTCCGGGAAGCGGGACAGAACGCTTATCCAATACCGTTGTGTGGCTTCGCTCATGCCGGGTGGTGGTCCCCCTCTCGTGTTCGGAGATATCATTCCGGGACCATGGAGTGTTGATGGCCTCACCGCGACTGCACGGCAGATTGTCCCTAACTCCGTTCCGAGTATTGTCGTCGACCTCGGGGTCTCGCTTGTCGTCCTTGTCCTCGGGTATTATCTTTCGAAGCTTGCGGTCCGAATTGCGGGACGGACAGTAGCCCAGCGAATCGAGCGTCCCAGTGTGGTTCGGACGGTTCTACGGGCGATCAGGATCGGGGTCTTAACCGTATCTGTCGTTATCGTTGCCGCGATATTCGGGCTCGGCGGAGTCGAAATTCTCCTGTCGGTGACCGTCATCTCGGCGATGGTTGGTGTCATACTCGCCCCACTCATCGGGAGTCTCATCAGTGGTCTGTTCATTCTTACCGGACCAGCCCTACGAGATTGGTGATATGATTGAGGTAGCCGATGAAGGCCACATCGGCTTTGTCGAGGATATCACGATTCGTTACACGAAGATATTCACATTGGAGAATACCTTTCTGGTCATTCCGAACGCCGAGATTCACAAGCGGGACGTGCTCGACTACTCAGCCAGAGGACGAACGGACCCGGATCAGCGTCGAACTTCGAGATCACCTACGAGAGTGATATCGAGGGGGCACGGGATAGCGGCCGAGCGTGCCGCCCAGTCCGGTTGACGGCGTCATCAGTGGCGGACCAGCCATCCGAATCGGGGGTGCCCGCTATGATGCGGCCCCCCTCTGTGACATCATCGAGTATGCCGAGGCCGGGGTGAAACTGCGCCTGCGATTTTGGGTCAAAGAACCCTACAAACTAGTTGTCTCCCGATCGAATGTCAATGAGGCTCTCGCCGAGCGGTTGATCGAGGAAGACGTGGAATTCGCGTACCCACGTCGCCACCACGTTTTCGACTCCACGAGTGGCGTCGCCCAGGTACGGTTCCGCGAGGAGGGATGATTATCTCGAGGAGCCCTCGACGACGGACCGGAACCGTTAGGAGACGTCGACTGTCCTCACCTCGCAATCGAGGTTCCGCCGAAGATATCCGTCAATGTTGGGGTTATCAGTAAAGCGCTCGAGTATTCGTCGCAGCCGACCCGCCTGGCGCTCTCCAATCACGACGACGTCTGCGCCTTCTGCGGCCACCTCGTCCAGGATAGCCTCCTCGACCAGAAAGCCGGACCTGACCGTGTATCGGGCATTGTTGAGCCGCCCGACCGTCCGCTCGACTTCCTGTTTGAGGTCCGTCCGGGTGACTGTCGAGCCGTTTTGATAGAGGTTGACGTGCAAGACTGAGAGCGCCGCATCACGCTCCCTGGCGAGGGCCACGGCTTCTTCGAGGGTCCGCCGGGAGCGTGGGTTGAGTGGGTACCGAACCGGGACCACCACAAGCGACATCGTGTGGGTCTATTGAACGCGGGGGTGGTACCCGTTTCGGTCCCGGGACCGGGCCACCTTAGTCGGTTCAACGCGAGTCAATAGACATGCGGTCGATTACCACGGAGGCAGGCCGGCTCTACCTCGATGAGGAGGCTGACCAACGGGGACCACAAAGCCCAATTGTACGTGGTCTATGCATCCGTCGCGGGTACTGAGTCCCGCTTTGCGGTGGTACTGCAGTCACTGTGACGGGGTCGACACGGCCATGGACTCAATGGGCCGGATTCAGTGCAACCAGTGTGGAAATCTCCGGAAGCCGACCGAGTGGGACGCCGCTCGCCATGATCGTGATCGACACTAGCTTTATAATGGTACCTGTGCAAGTGGTTACCGAATGGGACCTGTTAACATACAACTTGCCGAACAGGCCAGGTCGATATTCTCACAACTCGGGTACACGGTCGAAGGGGAGGGCCCCGAGTTCCGCGCCGAACGGGGCTGGAAGGTCGTGCAGGTGACACCGTTCTGGATGCAAACGACGTTAGCGAGGAGAGTTCCGAATTCAGGTGTTTCGTTGCCGACCCCACGGATGCAGACGACATCGAAGCACGACTTCAGCAGGCCGACCCCTCCTACGAGTGGGCAATTATCGTCGTCGAGGGAGAGGACTATGCGGTCGAGCGGGCCCCGCCGGGACCGCCATCGCCTGCGTAAACTTCGCTGCGGCCAGTGCGTCGAGGGTTGCCTCGACGCCCGCACCGGGTCGACTGAAGCCCCCATCGATTTGAGTACCATCCCCAGCGCCATGATAACGTAGCCGACGGACTGTGGCCGGGCCGAATGGCCCATGCAACCGATCCGGAATATCTCTCCCGACAGATCGCCGAGTCCTCCTGCTATCTCGAGATCGAACTCCTCGAGCAGTGCCTCACAGACGGCACCATCGTCAAGGACCCCGCCGGAACCCTGACCGCATTGAGACTCGGCAGCCAGTACGCGGGTGCATTCATCTCGAGCCCCATCGGCGGTCACCCCTGCCCTGAGCGCACCTGCCATGCTCCGGTGTCGATCCCACCGCGACTCCAGACCCTCCTCTGCAATGAGGCGCAGGGCCTCCCGGAGCGCATGCGACGTTGCTGATCGGGGCGGTGTACGTGGTAGACCGCATTCCCCAGTACCCCTCGAGTAACGAGAGATCGAGGTACCAGGACCGAGGCGGCTCCGACCGCGGAGTACCTTTTCCATCGCTGTATCTGAGAGGGTCAGCGGGCTTGCCCCCGGTGGGCAGGACAGACACTTCTGCGCACCGGCGTAGGCGACGTCGATGTCCCACGCATCGACGCGGACCTCGACGCCACCAAGAGGTCACGCATCGGCGATGACGAGGGCATCCTGTTCGTGGGCCATCGCCGTCAGCGTCGAACCTCCGGCTGGAGGACACCAGTACTCGTCTCGGCGTCGAACGAACCCGAAGATATCGGGATCGTGCGCGTGTGCGCCGGCCGGTCGAACGCGCTGCCGGGTCGAGCGGCTGGCCCCACGGCGCATCGACGGTGACGACAGGACCACCGGCCCGGCGGGCCATGGCCCCCATGCGGCCTCCAAAGTAGCCATTCGACGGGACGAGATACCGTCTCGCCCGGTTCGACCGGGCATTGCCGAACGCCGCCTCCATACGCCGCCGACCCGGTGCCCGAGCACGCGGATCGTCCAGGTATTGCTCTGTCTGGAAGACGTATCTGAGCAGGTCCTGCACCTCGTCCATGATGTCGATAAATGACAGATAGCAGTGCGCCCGCGAGCGGCGTGCTCATCGGCCCGAAGACACGCGAGGATGGACGTTGCTCGGACCAGGACCCATCAGCGTCGAACCGGCGGCGCCAGTTCGTCAACAACCATGCCTGCGTCATGACCTTATCGACAGGGGACCACCCAAATGAGTCTGCCGCCGCCCTTAAACGACCGCGACCAACGGGCCGAAATCCTTTGGGGTCTGTCCCGTGTGACAGGTATCTATGGACGGGTTTCGCCTCGGTGGCGCCGACGAGCGGGGGTGTTCGATGGCCACTCGGATGGAGATGTAGGCCGAGCGGGCCAGCGGTGCAGGACCCATTGTTACCCTGCCCGAGTGGCTCCCAGATCGAGAGGCCGTGTTGCTGACCGAGCCAGCACACATCCAGCAGGTGCTCGAGTCGAACCAGGCGAACTATCGCAAGGCGGCTGGTTTCCGGGAGAGCTGTCGACCGTCCTCGAACAGATTGCTTTGCGAGCGAAGGCGACCTCTGGCTAGCCAACATCGGCTGATTCGACCGCTGTTTACCACGGAGTGTCAGATCGTATACCCCGATAATGGAGTCGTGGCCGAGGAACTGGTCGATCGATTCAGGGCAGCTCGAGGGCCGATTGACCTGCTGTCTGAGATGAAGTGGGCGACGCTCATGATCATCGGTCGGGCCATGTTCGGCGCCGACCTCGATGCCCACGCGTCCGGTATTCGGGATGCACTTGGAGACATGCGCCAGGCCTTTCGGGCCCGGGCGGATCCTCGAGGACTCTCTTCGACCGACCAGGCTGAGGCCGCGTTCCGGGCACCGGTGCGCGCTCGACGAAATCGTCCTCGGCCTCATCGAGGGACCGTCGTCGAGGAACTCGAGGATGCCGATGATCTACTGACGCGATTGCTGGAGGCCGAGGACGAGACGGGGGAACAGATGGACGACCAGCAGTAGACGAACTCATGACGTTTCTCCTCGCCGGTCACGAGACCACGGCTGCAACGCTCACCTGGACGTGGTACTGCCTCGCCCAGCGTGGTCGATGTCCGCCGAGGCGGCACGCGGAAGCAGTACGCCGCCGGTGCCGAAGCGGATGGTGACACGCTCATCAGCTCGATGCGATCCCGACCGTCGAGCAGTGTATTCGAGAAGGCGATAGTCTCTACCCGCCGGTGCCGTCTCGCGCGAGGCGGTCGAACCCCGATACCTTCGGTGGACACACCATCTCAGCCGGGACGCAAGTCCTGATGAGCCAGTTCGTGACCCATCGAGACTCTCGGATCTGGTCTGATCCGCTGGTCTACGACCAACCAGTACCGGTGCAACGATGCCGAACGGCCCCTACACGTTCTTCCCGTTCAGTGGGGCCTCGATGTGTATCGGGCATTCAACTCGCCATGCTGGAGGGCAAGATCTTGCTGGGGCGATCACTCGAGCAGGTTGAACTCGGTGCCAGCGATGGTAACTGTTCAGTTACGTATTGCTGTTGTAAGGACAGAGGTTGTTGCAGATGCGACAGCCGGAACAGTTCTCTTCGTCGATCGCCGCCACTATCGGCTCAATCATCACCTTGCCCTTGGTGATCATCCCGGACACGCGTGCAGCCGCGGCGGCACCCTGCACCACCGAGCCTGGAATGTCCTTCGGACCCTGGCAGGCACCGGCCACCGAAAATACCGTCCGTGGCGGTAGCCACGGGATCCAGCTTCGGATGTCGTTCGGTGTAGAAGCCAGCGATGCTGCAGGAGATGCCGCATTTCAGGCCCACCTCTTTGGCGTCCTCCTGCGGTTCAATGGCGCCCATCAGGATCACCATGTCCACCGGAATTCGTCGTTGCTTTCCGAACAACGTGTCTTCTGCCTGTACAATCAACTTGCCGTGCTCTTCCGGCAGGCGTGCCGCCGTCGGTGACTTCCGAAACTTTGCCGCGGACAAAATGCATGCCTTCGGCCAATAACCGCTGGTCAGAACTCTTCGTAGCCTTTCTGGTTGGTGCGGATGTCGATGTAGAAGGAGGTCACCTGGGCACCCGTCTTCTCCATCACCAGGTGGCCCATCTTCAACGCGGCCATGCAGCAGAACCCCGAGCAATGTTCGTTGTGCGTTCAGGTCGCGACTGCCGACACAGTGGATAATTGCCACCGACTTGGGCACCGTCTTGCCATCCCGCAAAACGATGTTGCCGCTGGTGGGTCCCGCCGCATTGCAAAGACGTTCAAACTCCAAGCTCGTGTAAACGTTTGCCAGCCGTCCATATCCATACTGTGGGATCTCGCGGCAATCGAACGGCTTCCAGCCCGTGGCGATAATGATGTTCCCCACGTTCATTTCGAGCGTTTCATCTTCCTGGTCGAACTTGATCGCATCGGTGGGGCAGAGCTTCTGGCAGGCACCGCATTTCTGACGCTCAAACCGGATACAGGACTCCGTGTCCAACACCGGTACACGTGGCACCGCCTGAGGGAACGGCATGTAGATCGCCTTGCGCGTGCCCATGCCCGCTTCGAATTCGGTATCCGCGATCTTTCGCGGACACTTTTCGACACAGATTCCACAGCCGGTGCACAGGTCATAGTCGACCTTGCGCCTTCTGCCGCACTTTGACTTTAAAGTTGCCTACCGAACCGGTGACCTCTTCCAGTTCGGCGTAGGTCAGCAGCGTGACGTTCTCGTGCTGTCCCACTTCCGACATTTTGGGCGTCAGGATGCACGCCGAGCAATCCCGGGTGGGAAAGGTCTTATCGAACTGAGCCATGTGGCCGCCGATCGACGGCTGTCGCTCGACCAGATACACGTGATATCCCGCATCGGCCAGTTCCAACGTCGCTTGCAATCCGGCGATCCCGACCGCCGAGAACCAGCGTGGAAGGATTCACGTCGACGTACGTGGGCTCCAGCGGCTCTTGAAACTTGACCCGCTCGGCACCGCCGATACCAGAGACTTGGCTTTTCGTGTTGCCGCCTTGGTGTCTCGTGTGCACCCAGGAACAGTGCTCGCGGATGTTGGTCATTTCCAGCAAATATGGACTTCAACCCGCCGTTGGAACAGGCCCGACGAAAGGTCTTCTCATGCAGGTGGGGGCTGCAGGCAGCCACCACAACCCGTGATAATCCCTCGTTCTTGATGTCAGTCACGAAACCAGTTCCTGGCCGAGTTCCGAACACATGAACTTGTAGTCTCAGAAAAACAACCACGTCGTCGATGTTCTCGCCAGCCCCACTGGCGACCTCTTCCACGTCCAACCTTACCGGCGATATTGCTTCCACAGTGACATACGTAGAAACGCCGACTTTCTCGGCCATCGCTATCCTCCCCTTCAAAGCACTTGAGTCTCGCCCAGCAGGGCGAAACTCGTATCGCTTGAATTTCAGCAGAAATGGTGCCTAGGGGCGTTCGCTTGAGCGGCCAGTTTTTGACGAATCACCGGCCCAGCCGGAACAATCTCGTTCCCAATCGCGAGCTTCTCCATGTCAATGCCCGGCGCCACGCCCAGCAATTGCGTGAAAAAGATAATCGGCACTTGGAAGTCCTTGTTGAAGTGATTGCTCGCTCGCCCCTGATAAGGCATAGGTCGACTCTGGCGCATCCGGGCACATGCAGAGATATCATGTCGCCGCCTTGTACTCCACAGGCACTGTCCAGCGGTCGTCGAATTAACTCGGGACGCAGCGTCTTCGCTGATCTGCGTCATGTGGCCGCCACAGCAGTGGCTCTTGACCGGATAATCCACGACCTCGGCGCCCAGCCAACTAAACAACTCGTCCATCTTCATCGGGTATTCGGTGTTGTCAAAACCGGTCAGTCGGTCGGACCACCTGGCAACCGTAATACGGTGCGATCCGCACAGCCCTTCCAGCGACTGGACGGCCTTGGCCCGGGATCGCCTCCTCACCAATGTCCGTGTAAATCAGGTCCAGCAGATGCCGCACCCGGACACTGCCCGGTTCGTAATGCAGGCCACCGGCCTCGAGTGCCTGATTGACCTTCGTGTTCAATGAGGGGTGCGTGGCCATCAAATGATCGGTCTTCTTCAGATTTCAGAGAACAGGCCGCACAAGGGGCCACAAGATCTGCTTCTGATCCGGCTTGGCAATCGCCAGGTTCCGAGCAATGACGCTGGTCGCCACCATTTCATCCTGAGTGAAATACTCAGTCGCCGCCGCGGCCGTTCCAGTCGTCCAGCTCCTCCAACTCGAACCCCAACGCTTCCGCCACCACCCGCGTTGAAACGTCATAGGCAGCCGCTGCCTGCTTCCGTGAACAGCCTGGATAATAACCGTATTTCACGACGTTCCCCCCAATTTCCTTGGCTTTGTTAATGATCGCCAACAACTGATCCATGTTTGCGGATCTTGTTTGGCTTCAGATGCATGCGGCCCCGGGCCAACATCGACAAGCCCAGTCGGGAACTAATTTGAACATGCTCAACGGTTTGTTGAAAAAGTAATAGCGGCTGGCCAACCCGAATTCAAAGCTGCGGCCATAACCCTCGGCGGAACCTCTAAAGGTCGTCGCCCAACGCCGGAGCATCCGTTTCGTTTCGCCATCCCCTTCAGCAATCGACTAGCCGCTTCAAGGCATACATGATTTCCGTGATCGGAATGTTCTGCGGACAACGCGTGGTGCAAAAATAACACGACACACAACACCACATCGTGTTGGCCTTCAGTACGTCATCACGCCGGTCCGCCGTGATCATCGCGAAAATGGTCCGCGGCGTGTGTTCCATGTCCGCCCCCGTGGGACAGGAACCCCCACAACTGCCGCACTGAAGGCGGTGCGCGATACGGGCACCATCCGGCGTATCTGCGATCACCTCTTCGAAAAACTTCGAACGGTGCTCGACTTGTCTGTCGTTAACCATCGGCTTTCCTCCGAACGCGCGCCGTTCTTCGTGCTACCCACCAAACAAATGGCCATGTAGTGGTCTTGCCTGTCGCCTGATGCTTCCTGCTCTTAAGCAACCACCATGCAGAGCCCACTCGGGACAGAAAAAAAAGTGTCGTGTTGTCGCAATGATTTATAGTAATTTCGCATAAGCTGCATGTGGATTGCTGGTGCTGGCGAATACGCAAAACTCATCACTGGTCGCGGAAATCCGTGACCTTCGCTTGTGGGGAGACGGCAACCCACCGCTGGCGCATTTCGCGGACGGAAATGGCCAGCGTCCGGTTCACTGCGGGATCTGAAATGGCTGTTCGTCCTTGTCGATGCAGCAACTGGCCTGCACCACCGCCCGCGGGTTCTGGATCGTGATCGGCGGGCTGCCTCATAGTTCCTCATGCGGCAGCCAAACAGGCTGACGGTCAGTCGTTGATCGCCGCGAATGAGCGGAGTGGATCGATAGATCCCGCGTCGTCAGGGCCGCATTCCCACCGAAAAGGCTTCCACGTTGGACAATGCCGTGTGGCCTTGGCCTTGGATGATGATCGGATGAATCTCCTCGACACGGGGCCCCGTGTTGGCAATGATGGAACCTTGAGCGATCATCCAGTTGCGATTCTTCGTCGAATCGCCCAGTTTGTGGATCCCGACGGTCACGCAATCAAAATTAAAGTTCGTCATTTGGCCATAGTGGCTGGCCCAGATAGATTCCGCCGTACGTGCCGAACGTAAACACATGATAATCTGGGCATTGTCCGTGTGGTCACGCCGAATAGGCAAATGTCTTCGCCCACCACGCTGTCAATCACCGCTCGACTGTACCCCCGTCGATAAAACGCAGTTTTGCGGGATTGATGTGACAATGCCACAAGCGAGGATATCGTAACAGTGATCAATCAGGACAAACTGCCCGCTGAGCGGATATCCATCATGCTCGATCAATACCTGCTCACAACAAGCTGACCGCTTCGCGCAGGAAATCCATCGCGATGAACTCGCCAAAAAACGTCAAGCAAGCCAGGGTCACGCCTTGGGCGGGACTGGAATCCGAAGCCTTGATGGTTGGTGGGTACTCGATCACGCGGTCCGGATCTGTCAGCGTTTGGCGGAGATACCAAGAATTGCAGTCCACGCAATTGCGTGGCACCTTCGACGGTGATGAAAGGCCGCCCTGGTCCTCGATCGCGAACACGCTACCGACCGGTTGCTGCTTGTCGGCTGTAGATGCCGCGTCCCACGGGACCATGGACCCCGATCCGGCGACATCGCGCAGATCAGCACCACCACCGTGCGATACGGCTCGCTGCTCGGAGGTACCAGCAGTGCCGCACCACGCGAGGCGGCCCAATCGATGGCCTGCTGCAAATGCCGCTGGTTGTCATCGCCGAGTTCGCGGGGGGATACACCAAAATCCTGGATGCTCCGCAGCCGATGCGGCCGCCGAACCACTCGGTCGTGGCGGCAGATGGCGCGGGCGACGCCCCCGCTGCGTCCGTCGCCCAGCCAACGGCGCCAAACCGAGACGTAGTCAGGCAGGCGAAAGGTCGGCCGAAGCTACGGTAGCGGTGGGCCGTAAATTCAACAGGAATGTAAATCCTTCATGGTGTGGGTTCTCCATTCAGTTACAGGCCATGAAGCAACTGGCAATTCGTGGCTCACTTTCGCGTGAGGGAGGAACGCGTTGCATTGGCGGGATGATTGCCCTGAATTATGACCGCAGTTACGCCGTCGATCCAGTCCGCGCAGGCCATCGTCTGGGCGTTCCCCACCCCGGGCTGCGTCAACGCTCGCCTGGGCTCGCATTGCCTGACCCGGGGCTAAATACGGTCGGCCTTCCAGGCCTGGCATGCAGGTGCAACACGCTTCGTAGGGTCACGATATCATAAGTTGCGTTTCACACAGCGGCGCACCTGCACGCCCCGCACGCCCCGGAGGGGTGTCCGTATTTAGCCAGGGGTAAGTGCGTCGCGCAGCGACGCACGCAGCCCCTGGTCGCGTTTGGTCACAACCCCATCGCCCTGGAAGGGCGACAGAAGCTTACGGTTTACCGGCGTTTGGCGGATGGACGTTCCGGACAATACCTTTCCAGATCGATGCCGCGATTGTTTACCCGCCTGGGAGGGTTTCTGACCGGCCGGTTTTTTACGATCCGTTTTGACCGCGGATCGATTCACTTCGCGTCGTCGCTGCAGAATCGCCTCCTGGGGCGGTTTGGCGGGAATCGACAATAGCAGCCTTTGCCGATCAGGTCGCACCGACCGGCTTATTTTCAATGCCTTGCGCACGTTGAAGTGGTCTGGGCTTGAAAAACTGAAGCAGCGCTCGTTGTAATTTGCGGTCGCCGCAAATGTTCGCGCCCACGGCCACCGGCTGTTTTGTAAACGGGTCGATTCCCGTGTAATACATGGCGGTTGCCACGCATAGTGGGGGCCGGAATGAAGTCCTGAACCTGATCCGGACGATAGCCGCTACGTTTCAAACAGCGCAGATCGATCATCGCCTCCAGATCACTGCCGGGATGACTGGCCATGTAGTAAGGGACCAGATACTGCTGCTTACCCGCCTGTTGCGATGCTTGCTGAAAGCGTTCAGCAAACTGCTGAAAATCGTCGCCCGGCGGGTTTTCACATCGGTACCGATCATGCGGGTCGGAATGCTCCGGCGCAGGCTTTCAAGTGACCACCCACATGGTGGCGAGCCAATTCGCGGATATAGGCGGGCGACCGACGTGCCAGATCCATCCGAATCCCGCTGGCAATCAAGACTTTTTTGACTCCCGGTGTCTTGGCCGTCCTCCATCAACTGGATCAGCGGAGCGTGATCGGTGTCCAGTAATTGGCAGATCTTCGAAGTGCCGCGCATGACTGCCGGCGACAGACGGCTTCGATCTGCGGCCGCCTGCACCGCATCTGGTACATGTTCGCTGTCGGCCCACCCATATCGCTGATGACACCCTTGAAATTCGATTGTGGGTCAAGCCTTGGATTTCATTTGGATGGACTGCGGCGTTCGCGATTGGATGATCCGTCCTGATGGGTGGTGATGGAACAAGAGGTGCATCCCGAAACAGCCGCATGATCGTGATCGAGTCTTTGATCATGTCGAACGCGGGAATCGGTTCGGTCTAGCTGCCATGTGGTCGGCGTGTGTCGGTAATGGTGAGATTGCGTCCATGGCGGCATCAGCCAATCGGCAAGGCAGGAGGATCGGTAACCACTGCTTGGCGATCATGCCACTGGACCAAACGCCGGGCATGAAATGGATTGGTCTACGTCTCTGGATCAAACGAGTCGCTCGGCCACGGCAAAGGCGACCTTGTCCTGCTGAACCTGTTCATAACTGGGAAGCGCCAAGGCATCGTCGGCCGGCGTTTCGGATGCTCCGAAAGCATAGGCGACGCCGGGCAGATCGGCAATCGCGGATCTCCGCCTCTTCAAGCCCTCAGCGATTTTCAGATCGTTTCTTCGCCATCCCGAAGGCCAGCAGATCCGCTTTGCAATCCAGCAGAATCGAACGCCGTATTTTGTCACTCCGGAAATCATCGTGTGCCCAGCGTCACCAGGATGCCTCGACCCACCCGCCACGACCGGTACGCCGTTATAGGCTTCACGAGCTAGTTGACAGTAAGACAAGGTTGCCCGATCGGGTCGCAATCCGATGCGGCCTACGGCGAATACGCATCGTAGTACACGCCTGATTGGCCGTGTAATGATTGATCATCGAATCCATATTGCCGGCGTAGCGGTGGCAAAAAAGCGGCGTGGTCGGCCAAAACGCTGCAGTCATGACCAATCCGGTCCGGGTCGCTAACGATGCCCCACCCGGAAGCCAGCGGCTTGCAGCACCCGTCCAGAACGGCCATCGCAAAGCTGGGGTGGTGAACATAAGCATCCCAGGTAACGAAGACGACATCCACCGCGTCCCAGCCACGTGCTGGCGTCCGAGGCGTGCATGGGAAGTGGCTCCGCCCGCACGGCGACGGGCCGCATAACGCGCCACATCCAGAAGCGGTCCCGTCGTTGTTGCTGTGCCGTTAAGGGTCGGGAAATTCGATGGTTTCGCTTGGCGTTGTGATCGCGTGTGAAGTGGACTGTGGCGGAATGGAGCCGTGTACGCCACCGGGTCCTTGTTGGACCAGCTCGCGTTACTTTGCTAAGCGCCCCTGACTTGGTCGTTTTGCGTTCCCCGAACGGGTATAATCGGCGTCCGCGTACAGCCCGGGCCTGGCGGAAGTCGGCCCCCCGGGACGGGAACCTTTGGTGCAGCGGCCTTTGAGGGTGTCCTTTTTCCAGGCCAAACATTGCGACTCGCAAGTCCGTAATGTGTTGTCGCAGCTGGTCAAGACTTGTTAAGATTTCAGGATGGGCACTTAAGGCTCGTTGAGCACGTATACATCTGCGTCACCGACCGGAATCGATGAGCCCTGGCCGGCCGCAAAGCCTGAAATGGTACTATTCGGAACGGTGTTGCGAAAATTCGGATGCCAAGCGATCACTTCTTCTTGAGGGTACCGATCGTAAGTGCCAAGATCCCACTTTCAAGACGTCAATTCATCTAACGGCACCGTCGGGTATGGTGTTGGCCGGCACGGCGGCGCAGCTTCCGCGGCCAATCAGCGACCCGTGACGGCAATGGCGGTAGATGGTGGAGAAAAGGCGGTTACCATTACGCCGGTGGCACAACGTACCGCGTTCAAATACCGAACTCAAGCAGTTGGCGGAAATGCTGAAGCCAACTTAGCTGTTCTACTGGCATGGGCCTACGACCCAACTGCTCACGGAGCGTTTTACGAGGAATTCTGTCCGATGAAGCCGTAGGACCTGTTCTTCCCGGTACCGCAGGACTTGCACGTCGCCGTTGCCGGCCCCGGCCGGGAATCGACTGGGCGATGAAGTGATCACGTCGCCGATTACGGATATCGGAACCGTGATCGGCGTTCTGTACCAGCAGGCGGTTCCCGTCTTCGCTGACTTGGGGCCGGGCCCTTACAATTTGGACGTGGCTGACGTCAAACGCCGGATCACACCGCGGACCAAAGCCATCATCGCCGTCGGCCGGGAATCCATGCGACCTGGATGTGTTGCGCACTGGCCGACGACGTCAACTGATCCTGATCGAAGATTGCCGCAGGCCTGGGCAGCCAAGTACCACGGGTCATCCCGGATCGGAACGGTGGGCGACATCGCCTGCTTTTCACTGCAAAACTCCAAGCACATCACATGTGGCGACGGCGGTATGGTTGGTTCCTGCGACGAGCGGTTTGGGCCGCTGCTCCGGAAACTTCGGAGGTAGAGATGGGTGAAATGGGGAGGCTTTGATGCGTTTGCCACCAACTACCGGGATGATGAACCTCAGGCGGCAGTCGCCGCGGCCTAGTGCAACTCGAGGAGATTGCGAGTCGGCGAGCGTACCTGGGCCGCTTGCTGACGGAAAACATTGCCGATCTGCCCGGAATCATTCCGCATCACGTACATCCGGAGGACCGGGCGGTTAATTGGTTCTATATGTTCCGTCTACGGCCGGACGCGTTCCACTGCGGTCGGTCCGAATTCGTGAAAGCGTTGTGGGCCGAAGGCGCAGTCCGGTCCGTGGCGGATACATTAAAGTGCCCTTGTATGGTGAACCCGTCTTTCAGAACCATGGATTCTTTGCGGGGCGCTGGCCCGTCAAGGAAATGGGACTGACCGACATGGATTTCACCAAGCACGGATGCCGAGGCGGAAGCGATCCTGAAGACAGCGATTCGCGTTCCCACGTATGAATATATGACGGACGAATACATGCTTGATATTGCCGCGGCGATTCGAAAAGTCAGCTTCCATTTTGCGGCCTGAGCTTGCGAACCAGCGGTGGGTGAGAGCCTGGTTATGATGGATTTCGTTGGCAGAACGTCCGCACAGCGAGTGGCTCGCGGTTCACCTAACGTGATGGATTCCGAGCGCAAAGTGCTTTCTTCCAGAATCCTTTCTCCAGATCAAAGGATCGTTCGATGAATACGCAGAAGAACCGCCGCGAGTTTTTGGCGAGCGTGGGGGCGGCCAGTGCTGCCTCGGTCGTCGCAGGGTCAGCCAATGCCATCGCCCAGTTTGGCCGCGGATAGCGGTAAGCTGGCGATCGACGGGGGAACACCCATCCGGGAATCGCATTTGGGCTACCGACCTTATGGCCCCCAATTCTATGACGATGTTGAAAAACAGGAACTGATCAACGTCCTGGAATCGCGAATCCATTCCGCTGGTGGGGCGAAGAGTTCGAAGGTCTTGCAGTTTGAAAAGCTTATGCCTCGCACATCAGCATCAATATCCTGGGCGTGACCTCGGGCACCACCGCGTTATATGCGGCCATGGCCGCTCTGGAAATCGGTCCGGCAACGAGGTGATATTGCCTGCCTGGACGTGGTACGCCGACTATGATGCCATTATCTTGTCAGGCGTTCTGCCAGTCTTTGCCGAGATTGATGAGTCGTTCAATATTGATGCTCAAGATATCGAATCAAAGATTACACCTGGGACCAAGGCCATCATCGCCGTCCATCTGCAGGGCTGCCCACGCCGACATGGACCCGATCATGGGAATTGCTCGAAACGTAAGCCTGCGTGTACTGGAAGACTGCCGCAATGCTTGGGAGGCAAGTATAAGGGAATGTGGGTTGGATCGGCGATATTGGGATCAATAGCTTCCAGCTCAGCAAAAGTATCACGGCGGGTGAAGGTGGTGCCGTTGTCACGAACAACCAGAGCTGTTTGAGCGTGCCGTGCGATTCCACGACGTGGGCGTGTCATCGCCTTACACCCAGGCGTTGGGCGGCGGTATGTTGGCGGCATTTGCCGCCTGCAACTTCCGCATGAACGGATCCGCCGGAGCGGTACTGAAGGGACAACTCCGGAGCTGGAAACCATTTGTGGTGGCTTGCGGCGTGGATACCGGAAGGTCGCGGCGGGGATGGCGGATTTGCCGGGGCTCAAGCTCCCAAAAAACCCCGACGTCGATGGAGACCTTGGCGTGGGAGTTCTTCTTGAATTCAGTTCCAACGAACAACGCGATCGGTTCCTGCGTCATGCGCCGAAGGGATCGCCGCTTCGCCACCCGGCAGATTCGCATTCTGCCGGTCGATGCCCGAATCGAACGAGCTTTACCATCCACGAGGATTGGCCATCGTTTAACAGTCCGGCGGGCCAAGCGATTCAATATGGGCGTACATGCTGCCCACAAACGGTGGATATCTTGAACCGGATGGGCGGCGCGATTATGGATCCCAGCTTCCGACGATGATCTGCAAGACATTGTGCTGGCGATGCGCAAAGTCTACACCGCCATGCAAGCTGCCTGAGTTTGGCGCAGGCAAGCCGCCTGGGGCTGGGACGAGGCGCCGCCCGGCCCCGCCGACTGGATCTGTGGAGTCCCCCCGTTTGCAGTCGTCCCGCTGCCGGCCACCGTGTGCGGAGCCCCAGGGCCCCGCAGTTTTTTCGCCGCTGTAGAGTACCGGGTCAATCCGGCGGCCACCGGCGGGCAGCGACGAGTTGACGCTGACGTTCAATCACAGATCAGCTGAAATTCCGGCATATCGGCCCGCGGGCGGTGACGTAACAATTCGTGGACAGGTTCGAAGGTCTGCAGGATCCTTTTGGTAATCGGGATCATCCTTGGACTGAAACACCGACTTGACTGCATTGCTCGGTCCCGCCAGCCGCCGACGCCAACGGCGCAGCAGGAAGTTGTTGTGTTCTGGATGCATCACGCGTGTGTAGAACTTCGCGGACTGCCGTTTTCGTGACAGCTGACGCAGCGGCGCAAAGCCACCTCTTCAGGATCGAATCCAGGTAGAAGGGCAGCATCCGTCGGCTGCCCAACCGGGTCTTGTGGGTTGGCGAAGAGGATGTGCCGTAATAGGGAACGTTCAAGTCCAACCACAAATAAACTCGTCGGCGGTCGCCCTCCGGCATGTTGACTCGAGCCTGGCCATTTTCGTCCGGGTGCCCGACCGATCGGGTCGGCCAAGCTGCTGGCCGAGCTGCATCGACGCGGCACGATCTCCAACACGTTGTGCCCGGCGCGGCTGATGGTGCAGATCCACTCGGCGTAGGGACTCATGCCCCGACCTGCGGTCGAACTCCGGACCGGAGGGGCTGCCGTGCCGCAGCCAGTTGCCATTCGCCCTGCGTGCCGGTCGCGGCAGAGGATGTCGTACGAGACGCTGAAGAACTCGCGTCATGTCGCCCGTCAGGTCCACGCCGCCCGGCTGTTCGCCGCTCGTTGTGACGCTCGATGCAGTGTCGCCGATCGAACACACCTTGGAACTGCCGCCCTACCTGGTAGCTGAAACCTTGCACGCCCCACGCTGGCGGCCCGCAGCGATCCTGGACCTTGTTACTGCATGGGCCATCTTCGGCCGCCGGCCATGGTGTCGACGTGCACTCCGCAGTCTCGGTCCGCGTGGCAGCCGACACAGCCCTGTACCTCGCCCGGCATCAAATGGGTGAAGGACCGCATCCGCTGCAGCTGCGCGGCCCTCGTCGTCCAACGCCAGGAAAGTAGATCGGGCAACTTCCGAAGGGACGCGAAACGCGGCGCTGCCGTCTTCCGCCACCTCGGCAAAGCCCCACAGCTTCTTCGGGGCGTAGGTGGCGCCGGCACCGGGACCCAGCGGGAACTGGAATCCGAACACCGCGATGTTTCGCAGACGCCGCGAGGAACCATCGGGCAGCGTGGTCGTTCTGCGGCGAGTGCGCTGCTTTCTCGATCTCCTGGACCACGGCGATCTGCTTCGATCTCGCCCCGCTTGCACATCCGGCTCCAAGCCCCTGGTACACGTCCTGCATGTAACACCGTGGCCCAGGCCGCCGGAGGCGCGGCCGTCCGCCGGCAAATCCGCCGTCCCGGTCCAGCACGCTGCCGGTCATCGAGCGGCGGGCCGCCGGGTCGCCCGGACCGGCATCGGGACAGTAGTAGCCCATGTCGGGCCGCCCGGAGCGATGCGGAGGAACAGGCGTTGGCCATCGAAGTCGCGGAGCTGGATCGTGCCGCCCTTGGAGACCAGGAAATGACGCTCGCTCGATCGGCCAGCGGCTTCTTCATAGCGTTCCGCCGGATGCCGCAGTCCAGCATCCCGTTGCCCCAGGGGCCGCCGCCCAGCCGATGCGCATGAGATGCTCGATCTCGGGCGTCCGATTCCGCTGTACCGCCTGCGGGCGCATTTGCGCCGCCGCGAGGGATCGATGGCCACGATCCCGCCGCGGCACGGACCCGTTGTGGTTGGTGGCCGGTGGCCATGAACGCGACCGGTGCCCGGGAACCGGCTGGGCGTCCATGAACGTGCCGGGCGAGATCACGCGGTTCCCGTCGAAGCCCGCCAGCCCCGTCCCGTCCGGGATTGATCGCCCACAGACTCTGGATGCGGCACGCGGCCCGGTCCACGTATTCCCACCGCGTGTAGCTGATCCGCCCGTCGTCGAGTGACCGAGGAGTAAAGTCCATCAGGTAGTTGGCCGAGAGCCGCTGCTGGTCCGACCCGTCCGCCTCCATCCGATACAGCACGGGGGACGTGACCACGTAACAGTAGGCATAGGCCGGCTTGCGGTCGGAAATGAACGCGATGCCGCCGTCCGGCAGCCAGCAGGGATCCAGGTTGTTGTATGCGGCCGTGGGTCAGCTGCGTCGAGCCCCGTGCCGTCGATGTCGATCTTGAAAATCGTGGTAGATTCGCTCGCTTCCTCGCTCGTCACGGGAAATGTCGTTCGATATGGCGCCACCGGACCGCGACGCCACATGCCCGCCACGCCGCGATGCGAAGACGACTTCCTCGACCGTCATACGAGAGGTCCGCCGTGGTGATCATGCCGTCGCCCGCGTCGAAAACACAGCGTTCCTCCGACACCATCCTTCGTCAGGGCGTGACCACGTAAAGCCCGCCGCCGGGCCGGAACCCTTCCACGTGATAGACGTAGACATGCAAAATATCCAACGGCTTCCGCTTCGCCGCGGATGTCGTGAAATCCCACTCGCCGCCTGGCCTACGACGCAAAGCTCGGGCTTGCGGCGTTTTCTCTTGCGGTGGTATCTGCATTCCCGCCAACTGTTTGTCCGAAACGGGGGCACTGTAAACCGCCGATTTCCGCCGGCGCAGGGATTCGGGGGAATTGGGGAATGATGACGGGATTTCAAGCGGGTGTTGGTGACTTGCTGTTGGGGAGAACGGATCATCTGTGGGCCGCGACGATGTTTAAACGTGCCGGTGACGACCGGCGATTCCGCGTCATTGAGCCAGACTTGATAGTCCTTGAAACACTCCAGCAGCGGGCTGCTTGTCCGAGACGTAGTAGATGATTTGAGTCGCTTCGATCGGCGCATCCCACTCGAGCGTGAAGTGTCCCGATTGGGTGTTTCGAACCGCCCAGTCGCTGTCTTGTTGGAACCGGGATGGCACGGCGCCGCTGACCGCCATCCGCGGGCGATACGCATCACTGAAGTGACTGCTGGCCGTGACCTTGGCCCGCGGTGCATGGTTGACCGGCGGGTGGTCGGCCCTCATCACCCCGGGGAGTGCAATTGCCAACCAGCCCAGGCAAAGCGATGTGCAAAGCGATGTGTTCCCGAGCTGCCTCTGGATGAAAATTGCAGTGTACACCAAAAAGTAGCCGTAGGTGAAAAGGAGGACGCGGGCTGAGCTTCTCGCATGGCTTCTTTCTCCGCTCTGGGACTGCTGGCCTCGTAGTCTACCACGCTAGTCGCACCACTCAAACTCCCCGCCGGCTACGCCGTCCGGAAGCTCGGTGGATGTCTGAGCTAGTCGATCGGAACGCCACGCGTAGCCTCGTCGCCCTCGGCCGTAGACAGTAGACGTAACCTCGGGCTATAGCATGGCCGCCTCGGCCGTGTCCGGTTGGTTCAAGCATTCCTACCGGCGATCAGCACGATAAACCAACGCATCGCGCCGACACCGCGATCCCGTTATGATTAGCGTTCGAACTTGCGGTAAGCCAACCCGTTTCATCCCAGGCGCAATGCCAAGCGTCAGACGCCAGCATAACCGTCGCAAAGAGACGACACCTTAACTGGTTGCACGGCCGGGGCGGCCATGCTACGGGGGGAGGTCACCTTTGACTGGTTGCACGGCCGGGGCGGCCATGCGCGGGAGGTCACCTTAACAGTTCCACACCGGCGGCCGTGCTACGGCGGGAGGTCACCTCAACAGTGGACGTCACTTCGGGCTGTAGCATGGCCGCCTCGGCCGTGTTGCAGGGTCGGTTCAAGCATTCCTACCGGCGATACGGGCGTGATAAAACCAACGCGTCGCGCAGAGCACCGCGATCCCGGTATGATTAGCGTTCGAACTTGCCAGTAAGCCAACCCGTTTCATCCCGGCGCCAGATGCCAAGCGTCAGACACAGCATGACCGTCGCAAAGAGACGACACCTCAACTGGTTGCACGGCCGGGGCGACCCGGTGCTACGGCGGGAGGTCACCTCAACTGGTTGCACGGCCGGGGCGGCCATGCTACGGCGGGAGGTCACCTCAACTGGTTGCCTACGGCCGGGGCGGCGGCCATGCTACGGGGGAGGTCGCCTCGACGGTCAGTGATGGGCATCGTTGGCAAGGCTACTCTGCTTGCTGACTGTGAAGCGTAGGCAAATGACCGTGATTTCGCAAGCTGAACTGGACCCACGGTTGTTGCTCGCCGACGAGAACCATGATCGAATATCGGTGGCCTTGGCTGACGTCGCACGCACCGAGGTGGCTGGACCGGCCGATTCGATAACGGGTCCGATCCGAGAGGCTATCGTCCGGACATTTCTGCTAAGATATAGCGACATATGAACCGATTCACCCACCCCTCGAGCCAGGAGGACCTGTGATGTCACAACGAATTGATCGAAGACGCTTTCTCTGGCTGGAGTACCGCGGCGGGCGTCGCTGCCTATGGCCGTGTGGCCAATGGCTGGCAAGCATTTCCCAAACGGCAGGGCCGCAAACGCAGCGGATCGTTGTCGGAGTGATGGGCGTGAACGGGCGCGGCCGATCGTTGGCGCAGGGATTTGCCAACCGTCCAGGTGTAGAAATTGGCTACATTTGTGATGTGGATTCACGAGCCGTCGACCGAGCCCGTCGCGGCGGTGGGAAAGACGCAAAGCAGGGAGCAACCGAACGGCGTTGCTGACTTCCGCCAGATTCTGGATGACCAAGCTGTCGATGTGTTGATTGTGGCCACGCCAAATCACTGGCACGCACCGGCCACGATTTGCGGGCCTGTTCGGCGGCAAGCGTGTTTGTGTCGAGAAACCGTGCAGCCATACGGCACAAGAGGGCGAGTGGTCGGTTGCAGCCGCGAGGAAATACGACCGAGTGGTCACGATGGGAACTCAGCGACGTAGTCGTGCATCGATGATCGAGGCGATTGAAAAAGTGCGAGGCGGGGAAATTGGCCAGGTGCGGTTTGTACGAACCTGGTACGGCAACCGACGGCCCTCGATCGGTCAAGGTACGGTTGGCGATCCACCCGAATGGCTGCGACTATGGCCTCTGGCAAGGCCCGGCGACTCGACGTCCCTACAAGGACAATTTAGTCCATTACAACTGGCACTGGCATTGGCATTGGGGCAACGGCGAGTTGGGCGATAATGGCGTGCATGCACTCGATGTAGCGGCGGTGGGGGCTGGGTGTCGACTATCCAGAGCGCCGGGTCACGGGCACCGGAGGACGCTATCGCTTGGGTATGATTCCCAGGAAACTCCCCGACACCATGCTGGTCACCTTGGAGTTCAGCAGCCAGATGATCACGTGGGAGGGGTTCGTTGATCGCCCGTGGGACCTGGCGGAAGTTCCTTTGGTATCTCTTTCCAGGCAGGTGACCAAGGCACCTTGGAGTTCCTGGACACAGGGCACCGCATCTTCGACATGCAGAGGAAGGAGATCAGTAATTTGCCAGGATCCGGTGGCGATCAAGAGCATTTCGATGACTTCCTGAACTGCATTCGCCACGGAGGACGTCCCACGGCAGACATTGAACAAGGTCGCAAAAGCACTTTGCTTTGCCATCTGGGAAACATGGCCTATCGAACGGGAAAGACGTTCCAGACCGACCCCGAAAACGGCCATGTCCTGGATGACGAAACGCCGAGGCGTTGTGGAGCAAGGAATACGCACGGGCTGGCAACCGGAAGTCTAACAAATCGAGAGCCGGGCGATTTCCGCCCTGGATGATGTAGGGTTCTTGTGGCGTGCGGACAGCTCTGCATGGCTGCCCGCACGCGGCTCGAAACCTGCAGTTACTCTTCCATTCCCCAAACGTGGCCTTCACTTCTACCTGCTGAATGCCACGCAATAGCTCGATCGTCGTGTTGCTGCTCGTGGGAAACGATTGTGCGTAGACTTTCTTCAACTGGTCCGGTTCCACCACGCGAATGTCATCGCACACCGCGATCACATCGCCCACACGAATCCGGCCGCGGCAGCTCCACTTTTTCGGTCACTTTGGTGACTTCGCAACCGAACAGGCTCTTGCGCAGTTTTCGATACCCAGCCCCTGTCCGATGCGATGTCGACAATCCACCACCACGGTTCGACCTTGGCGGGCGACGTGAATGGCGACGCTATCTCCAACGTAGTTGCGGCAATCAACTTGCCGCAACGCCTCAAAGTCGGCAACGGCTTAACCCGCGTATCGGACAATCACATCACCTGGTTGAATGCCTGCGATGGCCGCGGCGTTATTGGGCGTTACCTGCACCACCTCGCATGGCCAGGGCGGTTGCTGGCACCGAACTCCGAGAAATGCTCCGTTTTGTAGTCCACTTCAACCTGCGCAGGCAGCTGCCTGAAAACGCTCGACACCGCCGTGGAAATCCGTGTGCCAATCACCCGCAATTGCCTCAGACTCTGAACGGCCAGTAAGTCTTCCAGACAAGCGTCCCGTGAGCGGCGTGTACAGAATATCCATGGCGATCAACTGCTGCAAATCACGATGGATTCCAACGCGGCGTCCGAAATCTCGGCATGTTTGATGACCAACTTCTGTAAATCTTGCAGATGTTGGATCTGTGCAGCGAACGATCTTCGATACGAGGCCCTTCGAACTTAGCCACATGGACGTTGTTCAGCCATTTTAAACGCTCCAAATCAGCTGCCGTTCCTTGCCAACCCGGACCAATTTCAATCGACCACAGCGATTGCTGTTGAAATCTGCTTGCGAGCGGATCCTGTTCGATGATGGCTCCCGATTGTTCCAGCCGCTTGATCGCCCTGATTTTGTCGAACTTCTTCCAGCGTGTCCAGCGTATCGGCTGCAATGCGAGCCGCCGATGAACTCGGGAATTCGGCAATGTCTCGCAAAGCGTTTACGGCTGCTTCTTCGGTGGACAAGTCGCCAGACAGTGCCAGCTGTCGCAGCACGAAAACTCCTCGAGTGGAGACTTCCAGGTTACTGTCGGCCAAGGACTGCTGAATGGGTTTGATCGCGGTTGCCAGCCAGGACAGAGTTTCTCGGTGGCCACGCGTCGCAAAACGAATCGATCCGCGTCAAGATTCTTCACCCAGCGGGTGATCTGATCCCGAGACGCGGACAATTCTCCCGACCGGTCTGCAATATCCACTTGCTGGCCCGGCGTGAATGACACAGCCCACAATATGGCTACCAAACAAACAACATGTTGAAGCCTCATGAACCGGTTCCTCAAGCTGCTGTACTCGTCGCTCATCCGCCGCATACCGGATCGGGGGAGTAATGCGGGATCGTTATACATTTTATATTGCCGGTAAGTTCGATGACGTTTCCGTCCCAGCTTGATACTCAGTCAGCAATTCGCCGAGAGCTTGCGCAAATCCTGCTGCTGTTGATGACATACGACCAGTTTTTCCTGGACAGAGCGGATATGGTCAGGTGTTACGTTCTCACGACGTGCCTGCTCTTCCAAATGGTAGATCCTAAGTGCCAAAATGGAAAGTCGATCGATGACACTCCCAGGCGTTTCCGTGTTCAAGGGCGTGTTTTCCAGACGGAAACCCCTCGTCGAATCACTTGTTCCAGGTCTAGGCCAAAGTGAGCAAGTGACTCAAGGGAAACTGGGCGACGCTGCCCGCTGGACGTGTCCTGGGACCCGAACACGGCGATCGGCCGCAACCCCGAGGGTTGCTGTGATGTACGCCATCGCTTCAAGAGTAAATGGCGCTTCAAAATTAACTTGCCTAGGGAAAACGCGTTACTTATCGGCAAATTGTTGCTTGTGCGGAATTCTTTTGGTTGTCTCCAAGCCATTTGGGTCAGCCAGTGGTCGGAAGACGAGGGCTCGTGCAAGGCGGGCGTCCACCGCCGGCACTTTGGGGCCGTGGCGGGGTTTAATCACAGGTTAGTTAGCATATCCACGATCACCCCCTCGTTGGCAAGGGGCTGCGCAAGGGCCGTCAGCTTGACCGACACCGCGGCAAACCAAGCGGTGGCGGCGGCCAGCCCGGGCAATGGCAAGCATCCTCTGGCCTACTCCGGAAATCGGGTTCGGCCCTGACGGTACAGGGGCAATCGCTTTGCCGTTGAATCCAAGGTAAGGAAAAACGGAACCGTCATGACAACGAATGAAACAGAGCAAGGGGCGAGTGTGGCAACTGTTCCGATTTGGCCCGTGGTCCGGAGCGAGTTCGGCGAAGACGCCCGACGTCTACGACGATCGGTCCTGCCCAGCGTCGCCGTGGTGGGGATGCTGCTGTTCTTCCTGGGGATCCGCGCCCTGTTGGGAAGGTTCCGATCAGACGAACGAATCGCTGGTGCTTTGCGAGGCACCGACGCACCGATTTGCCGATTATCGTCACCGAACAGGGCAACTTGGAAAGCCAGGTCAGCCAAGGAAGTGACTTGTGAGGTGGAAAACTTTGGCGGCGATCGCAGCGGCAACTCGGGCACGCGACCATCCTGTACATTGTCGAGAACGGATCGCGGGTCGAAGAAAGAGGAGATACTCCTGGTTCGTAGAGTTCGGGTTCTTCGCCCGCTGCAGGAGAGGATGGACGCCCGGTTTTTGACGTTGCAGCGAGCGGAGGCGGACGAGATTCAAGCCGACGTGGCGAATATGACAATCAGAAGACGCAGGACGAAACGGCGCTCGCCGACGCCGAACTGCGAGTCGAACTGGCCGAAATTGATCTGAAGATGTTTGAAGACGAGAAGGGGGGACCTATCAGATCGAACGTCCAGAATGTCAAGATGGAGATGTCTGACAGCCCAGGCCGCACGGCTTATCAGCGAATCGGATCAGAAAGCGATTCAGGATCCTCTACAGCTTTGGGGCTACCGAAGCAAGGGTGACTTGGCCGACGCGCGGTTGGATCTGCTCCAGGCCGACTCCAGTCTGGCCGGCCGAATCGGCACGCCGCCGGCAGTTAACCCGAATGCACCTACACCATGGACAGGATGCCGACCTTGCAAGGTGAACTGGAAACGGCAAAGCGCAGCCTTGAAACAGGTCGAGCGAGACAACGAATCGTCCGAATCGGAAGCCTTGGCGACGAAAATCAGCGAGCAGAAAGCGTACGAGAAAGAGAAGAGCGATATGAACGCTACAAGGAGCAGGGCGTCGCCCGATGCACGATTCGGGCACCTCAGCCGGGAATGGTCGCTTATGCCATGCCCGACAGTCGTCACGGAAACAGCGCCACCGTCGAAGAGGCCGCCTGCGTGCGGCAACGGCAAGAAGTGCTGACGCTGCCAAATCTCTCCCAGATGCAGGTGGAACGCATGCCGTGCGTGGAATGCCGTTTTGGATCAAGTCAAGGTAGGCTTACCGCAACGATTCGAGTCGATGCTTTCCCCGAACTCGCGCTTAAGGGTAGCGTCAAGTCGGTATCCGTGCTGGCAGATATCAGGGGGGGTGGATCGAGTTCCGGGGCCAAAGTCTACAAGACGATTGTTACCATTGATGAAGAAGTTGATAAATTGAAGCCAGGGATGACGGCGGTCGTGCAAATTGATGTCGATCGGCTCGAGAACGTGCTGAGCGTGCCAGTTCAGGCGATTGTCCAGCGAGAATCGAACAGCTGGGTCTGCGTTTCAGGTGGATGAGACGTCTGGAGAAACGCCGCCGTCAGCTCGGAAAAGCCGATGAGCAAATTCGTGCATGTCCCGGAAGGGCGTGGCTGAGGGTGAGGCGGTGGTGCTGGAACCCTGCCTCGGTCGTTCAGGACGGGAGAGCGGCGGAAAGAGAAAGAGAAAGAGAAAGAATCCAAGGACGACGACGCGTCAGAACCTGGAGAACAGGATGCTGCCGGTCACAAGCAAGCAACGGACGACGGCTCGAGCCGAAAGAGAAATCTGATGAGCCGGGCAAGAGGTCGGCCGGGTGGCCCAGATGCTGCCAAGCAAAAGGCTGCTGCGAAAGGAAAAGGAGGATTTGATCTGAGCCAATTCGACAAGGACGGGGATGGCAAATTGGGCAAGGAGGAGGTTCCGGAACGCATGCAGGGCATTGTTTGATCGCATGGACCGGGATGAAAGCGGATTCGTGTGAACGCCATGAAATGCGGCCACCTCCATGGGTCAGCCCGGGCCAAACGTGCTGCCGAGATCCGCGGCCGCCGACTGGAGTTCATGAGTTCGTGCCATCAGGCCGATTTTTGAACAACTTGTCGGCGACTCGAATCCTGACAGAAATGTAAAAGAGCTTACAGTTATGTTGTCGGTCACGCTTCGGCTTGAGTCTCGGAACCTGTTGCTGCACAAGTTGCGTAGTTTGCTGACGATGCTCGGCACAATTCTCGGTGTTGGCTCGGTGATTGCCATGCTGGCCATCGGCGAAGGGTCCAAACGCAAAGCGGTGGAACAGATTCGGCAGCTGGGTGCCACGAATGCCGTTATACCGCGGTGTCAGGCCGGAATACTCAGGATCCGATCGGAGAGTTCCAGTGGCCGCTTCGCAACAGAATACCAGCCGGGTGTTGGAATACGGCCTAACTTACCGAGACCTTGATCGTTTGCGGGATACCATTCCGACGGTGACCCGTGCTCTGCCAATTTCATTGAATCGGAAAGACGCTCGGCGTGGTCGGCGCCGCATTACCAACGCTCGTATCTTGGGTACCACCCCTGCCTACCTGGCGGTCGAGAAACCTGGAGATTTGAGTCGTGGACGCTCTCTTGACGGATACGGATATTGCCGGAACGCGGGCAATGTGGCGGTTATTGGGCGATGGTGCTGCGGATGCGCTTGTTTGGCTATGAGGATCCGCTGGGAAAAAAAATGTGTTGCTGGGCGACGGTGCCTACCGGATTGTGGGCGTGCCTGAAGCCGCAGTCCAGTGGGAGTGAAAGCAACCGGGTGCCGCGGGAGCTGGCAACTTTAAGCAAGTGGCGTCTACATTCCACTGACCGCCACGCCGCAGCCGGTTCGGTGAACTGCAGATGATTGTCCGTGCTGGTTCGGTAGAATTTGAACGCACGCAACTGAGTGAAATCACGCTAACGGTGGAAAGCGAGAAGGTGGTCAGCCAAACGGCGGCCATGGCGAAGACCTTGCTCGAGCGATCCCCATGTCACGCGACGAAGATTACGAAGTCCGGGTTCCCTTGGAAATTGCTCAGGCGTGCCGGAACAGGAGAAGCGGATCTGGAATCTTGTATTCCGGTGAGATTGCCGAGTGCCTCTTGGTCGGCGGCATCGGCGTCATGAATATCATGTTAGCCACGGTCACGGAACGAACGCGGAAATCGGGATCCGCCGCGGCAGCTGGGTGCGCAGCCGGCGCAATATCACGGCGCAGTTCCTGGTCGAAACCACCGCCTTGTCATCCGCCGGCGCCCTGCTGGAGAATCGTGGTCGGCATACCGATCCCCATGGTGGTCACCTATGCATTCCGATATTGAAACGGTGCTGAGCGGGTGGGCGGTGCTGCTGGCGTCAGCTATTCCCGTAGCGACCGGAATCATGTTTGGGATGTATCCGGCGCAACAGGGCCGCTGTGATGGACCCGATTGAAGCGTGGCACGGCACGAAAATAACCCCATAGAGTTTGGCATCCAGCGTTTTTTTACTCCCCTCTGTTTCGTGCTACTGCCTGGCGTGCTGGTCACCGGCGTTCGGCTTGTTGTCGCCATGGATGCGCCCGAGCCCGATATTGCCTTGCGTCGGGCCCGTGCAGCCCGTGACCGCGAAGCTTATGAAGAGGCTACTGGAGCAGGACCTGCAGTTACAGATCTGGATGTCGCGCGGCTTGATCACGGCGTTGTTTGTTTCTGCACGCTGGGCTGGCCGCCGCCTTGGCATTTCTGGATGTACCGGGTTTCCGACCCATGAATCACGTCGCCGAGTCGTATTAACAACGTCTCGGCCGGAAGAATGGACGAACCGTGTCCGTCTCGCGCCGTTCCTGTCGGGCATGGCTGCATCAGTCAACTTCCGGGAGCTCAGGATCGGCAAGAGGCCATTGCTCGGTGTAATCCGGCTCCCGGTTGATTCATCATGGCATCGGGTTTGCACTTCCATGTTGCTCTGTTCCGGGTGGTGCGTAATGCAGCATCCGTTTGAGTTCGTCGGAGACTTCAGGAACTCGGGAAGAGTCGCCGTAGGCCGAACCGGCGAACTCGCCGGATGCGCGTGGTCGGCTTCGGGCTGGTAGCGTTCGTCAGTGCGCCTCTTCGGCCAGAGATCCGGTGTCAGTCCAGCATCATCACTTCCAAGTCCAAAGCGAACCTTGCTCGCTGGACGATTGCTGGTCGATGCGGGCATTCGCCACGTTGCTTGGCGCCTGCCGCGAGTCAGAGAGTGCTTGCCAGTACGTCCGAAGCTCGGTCTCGCCTCGGCAATGCCCGAGGTCAACTGGAGTCGGGTATTCAAAACTTGCTCTTGAGACAAGGCTGCCGAGAGCGACCGCAATCAGGGTACTGGACCCCAGCCTGTTCCGATATCTCTCAATTGCCGACGGACTTTTTCGAATTTGATGTCATCTTTCGGCACCTCATCAATTCACGCCAGGCCTGGTTGTAGCCGATCAATGTCCGGCGATAGGCGTTGCGTTGGGCCTTCCGGTAGAGTGGAAGATCGAATGACCAGGCCTACTCGCGTCTGACTGTTTCGCATCGAAAAGTCGAAAGGCCGGTTCTGCTCGGTGCCAATGCGTTGACTCGCATTCAAATTCAACACCGGATCGCAGTTCGCTTCAGCTGCCAATTTTGATGTCTCGCCATTGATCGGCCAACGCGCCTCGTTCGTTCGTCGGATCGAACCTTTGTACCAACGCGGTCACCATCGCATCATCGGCACTGATTGCCACCGTTACCCAACCCCTCACCTGCCGCGACGAACAGACAAGTTGATCGGTTCAGCGGAAACGTCCGTCTCAGCCACGGAAATCGCCAGTTCGACCGTTTCGATTACGCTCACCGAATACCATCCGGTACCAGTTCCTGAGCCAATTCACGCAGTTCAGTAACGGCGCAAGGTGGCCTTGTCCAGCATGATGGTAATGTCCAGGCTTTTCGGGGGTTTTCAGGGCCGATGGTCAGGTCAGTTCTTGCGTTGATCGGCGGTCGCTCTTAGCTGCGGATCTCCTTGTCGCTTTACGGAGCCAATTGTTCGTCAGGCATCTCGGCACCCGCAGCGAGATATGTCCTTGAGCTTTTAACGAGTGCCAGCTTGCTTTCAATGGTGCTGCCAATTGCCGCTGAAAGACAAGGATTCGCGGAGCTGGTGGCGTCGCGTTCATCACGTCATTCAGGAATACGCTCTGTTTCTCCGCCAGGTCCGATCTTCGCGCCTACCGGACGGAACAGAGCCTTCGTGTCTCACGCAGCTCACTCACGTCCAAGGGAGCCCCGTCGATTGTTCTTCCGCAATTCGGACCAGAGGATGACATGTTCGGCCAACGAATAACCGGCGCTCAAGAATTGTCACCGCGTGAGCTCGCACTGATGTCATCTTTGCCGTTTGCCCTCAATTTCACTCTGCAGGTCCTCGATTTGAGCCTCGATTCTTCCCCGGGTCGTCGCACAGTCTGAAGCGTTTTCCGACTGCCGCCTCAGCTTCCGCTTCACGCTGCTGCAGCTCTGTTTGCACTTGATTCAACGCGGCAACTCGGCTGCGGAATGTCTGCAAACGGTTTTTCCATCGCGTGAGCACGTTTCCTTCCACTTCGATGCTGTCGCGCAAGGTCAATCGTTCCAGTTCGCCCAGTGCGATGTTCAGCGGCATCTCGGTGGGCAGGCCAATCGTCAGCTTCAGGCTATCCCAGGCCTTCCTCCAGGTTGTTGCTGGAACGGAATCAACCCGCTCAGCCCGGTCAAGACACCCTGTTCGAATTGGTCTGACGGCAATCGGGTTCGGTGCTGAGGAGAATGCCCGATTGCACTTCCTCCAGCGACTGCTGATCGGTACGCACATTGGCGAAGTCGCTTTGTGCATCGATCTCGATCGCACGGTAGCTGCGTAGCAAACCAGCCGTTGATGGGACGAGGCCACCGAGAAAAGAACTGCTTGCGAAAACCAGCAAAATCGCCGAGACGGCATCGACGAGATCGCGTTCGGATTGGATCAGTGAATTCAGGATGAAGGTGTGCCGTTGAAAAACCGTCTGCGTCACATCAAACAGCAGTTCAGAACTGACATCGGCCGCAATCCGGCCCGGTCCATTGAACGTCGATAACACATCGTTGGCAAATCGGCCCAGGACCGTGCCGCCCGTTGCGAGCAGCCGATCGCCTTGCAGCTGACTTTGGCACGCCCAGCGTCTTCACGGTCGTACCCGCCGGAACGTCGATGCGAGTAGGAGGGGTAGGTCGCCATTGCCGGATACCGTGAATTTCGTGGCGTAAGCATATCGATTCCAGGGACAAGTTAAGAGCCGCTTGATACAGCTGCTCCTTCTGTGTCTCGTACTCCCGACTATTCAGCAAGGCTAATTCGAAAAGATCACTCAATGTTCATCGTGGTGCATCGTCCAGCCGTTCCGCCGCCGGGGGCGGTGTTGAAAGTGTCCTCGTATTCTTCCTGTACGCTGTCAAACTCCAACATGCGTGACAGCGAGGCTGGCGAAATCTTCGTCACCAAGCTACCGCTCGGCAACCGCCTGGATACTCCAGCTTCCCGAAACTCGCCATCAATTCTTCCGCCGACATTGACGCCGATCCGCGAAAGGATCTTGTTCCATCAGGAGTGTCTCCCGGATTCGCCGGCTCCTGATACAAGATGAGCTGCACAGTCGGAGGTGGGAGGCCGAGTGTTCCAAGCGAGCGACGTTTTCCCGCCGGCGAACGTTCGGGAACTTGCGGTGGCGTGATCTCCATCGATTGTGAAGTGGCGTTGGTCGATTCCGCCGGTGCAGGTATCGCGTTGGGTGATGTCGCCGGCAAGGACTCGGGACGCCGCCGCGCCAGTCAGCTCGGGTAACTGATTCTCATACCGAATTTGGCCCAGCAAGATGGCGAGGTGGGCGGTCTCGGGTTCGTCGGATCGTAAAACCGGGACCGAGGTCCGGCTGGATAAAGTAGTCGGATGGGGAACCCATGGTTTTCCATCGTCTTTCGCGAATCAGATAACCGGCCTCGCGATCAGCCATTGTCGGTCTGCCTGCCTTGCACACCGAAAGAGAAGACGGTATGATGACGCCGGCATCAGGAAGTATGGTTGCGCTGCCAGCCGGCTGGGAGCTTGTGAACTGCTTGGCAGTACCTACACATCCCCTTTACTGTCGCAGTCTCTGATGGGTATTCGGCGAACTCATGCAATCTTTATCGCTCTGCGCATGGAACATGACGCCGCGCCACACGAAGTTACCGCACCACGCGTCGTTCACAACTATCGTCGCCACGGAGTAGGCTTTACCGGTTCTGTCGACAATGCGGCCTGGCACGGTGGTGACCATCAGGTCAATACGGGCGGATGTTGCGGAAAGGGCGGAAGTTAGTCGCCATTTTGCCGTTGGGAACGCAACAACGTTCCGACCCCCGGCTCGGTTATGGCTTGGTCGTCCGATACCAAGTCGGCCTGTTATTGTGCAAAGTGTGTATCTACGCTAAATTAGCTGGTCGGTGGGGCTGGAAGCCATTCCCTTGGTCCAACACTTTTCAACTAAGGGGCTCGCGGCACCGATCGGGCTATGAAGCCGGATCCCATTTCTCACCAGTCGCTGAATCGCGACAGCTGCCTGCTCCAAACGGGTGTCCTGCTGCAAATCGCTGAAGGCTTCTATTTTGTATTGATTTCCACGGTTTGGCACGTTTCTGTTTGGTGCCCGCCGCCGCTCTCTTGATGGGCGTGGCCAAACAGGGATGCCAGGTGCCTCATTCCCACCGTGGCGTTGATGGCCGAGGCGTTTCGCAACGATACCAAGCTATCGGTGGGGCCATGCTGCTGTTGATTGTGGGCGATATTGTCGCGGTGGCCTATTTTTCGGTCGCCATACGCATTGGCAGCGGTTGGTGGAGCTGTTCCGTGGGTCATGATCGGCATGGTGCCGGGTTATGTGGTGCTATGGAACATCGAGTCGGACGCCGCTGCGGGTGGTGCTGGGACGATCGTCCTGGGCTCTTGCTGTTGCACGCCAGCCGCACCTGGGCTGGCCGGGAGTTCCTGACCAGCGGTGGTTTACGGCCCTCACGGGAGTCCTGGCCGAATTCGGAACGACGGTCGGCAATGCGGCTGGGCCCGTCATGAGCATTTCTGTGGTCAGCAAACGCATGGAGGGCCGGAACACGAGTTCATTGGAACAAGCGGCTTGGTTTTTCTTCCTCGTCAATCTCGCAGTCCCGTTCTTTTCTAACGTTCGGCAACAGTCACCCCCTCCACGTTGCACATGGACCTCTGGTTACTGCCCGTCTTGATCATCGGCGGCTGGCTAAGACGCTGGTGTTGAAACGCCTTTCTCAATCGCTGCTCAACACGTTGGTGTTGTTTTCTGGCTGCCGCGGCGGCCTGGCGTTGATCCTGGGTTAAAAGATGGGTAGGGGCGACGAATGGAGCCGATGAAACTCCGACAGCCGAGTTCCCGCTCCGTATCAGGCCGCAGTGCGCGATATTGCAGCCGGGAAACCGTTATTTCAGATCCGCCTTAACTCCACGGTGATGTGTTGCATTTCCGACTCGGCAAAGCGGCTGTTCTTGACCGGTCCCGGCTCCCAACTCTGCTCAAGTTCGCTTGGCTGCGGTTCGCGAACCGGATCACCAGCACGGTTGGCCTGCATCATCCTGCTCGATCCGGCCTCCTGCGCGGACGACCGCTTGGCGAACCAGTTTGTCGCCGCGCTTGAATCAGCAGAGGGAAATGAATACTCCGTGTGACTGAAAACGCCTTTCGGGATCAATCTTTCCGTGATTTGGCTGAGTAACTCGATTGGCCCGACACCGGAGTACCCAAATCCCCCCGGCGTTGGCGGGATTGCAATGGGATCCTGGCCGCATCGTGTCGAGATAATGATCGTCATCCATATCACTCTGCCCGTACGGGCCGATTCCCGACGATGTCGGCACCATTGATATTGGCATCGATGTTGAAATCGCTGTCAGGTCCGGAACACGAGAATTTACGGTAGGCTGGATTCAGATGGTATTTGCGGTTGATCTTTTCCCGGGTTACCTGCCGATCATCGGTGACTGTTCGGACCACCGGATCGTATCGCGAATGCGTTATCTGCATATTGACTTGCCGCGGGAATGCGTTGGAGTCCTTAACTACCCACTCCGGGATCCTCTTCAAAAAAGCTACCGCTGCGTACATGCCTTCCACGAACTGACCACCATACAGGCCATCCCGTAGTTCATAATCCGCCCGAACTTTTTCGCCCAGTTCAATGGCCAGATTCAGCATGCCCGGCGGCAATACGATCCGGATGAGTCCGCTTCAATCTGGTAATCAATGCGTCGGCATGGTGATTAAAATTCGGATGGCCCAGTTCGGGCGGTGCGATCCCGCTGCGCCACGTGCCTCGCGACCGGCGGCGTTGGCATGCCAAAGCGGGTCCGGCTATTGGCAGAATCGATGCCAGCCTGTTTCCGAGCATCCCGGCCATGCAATTCCAACAACCACAAAAAAGTCATCTCGACATAAATGTCGTCTTGATGAAACTGGTTGATCCGTTTCCGGGTCGCCAACGGGCAGTTGGTCTTCTGGAATGATCTTCCCGCAGCGAAATTCGGTGGGCCCTCCCCAACCAACGCCGCCATCTGGCCGATCAGGCCGCCTGCCATTTTGTCCCGGGCGTTTCAAGCGGGAGGCCGGCGGATGCCGGTTGGCCGCAACACCTGTGGCAAATCAATTTCACCGCTCATGCTCCAGGAAAATCATGACCAGTGCACCCATTATCTGGACCGTCTCATGAAAACTCTCCTTGATACGATGCCGCCAGATTCATGGCGAGAGCCAGACCGATCGTGATTCCGGCGAGCTCCCCCATCGGGCCTGCTCGGTGCGAGCTTGAAAATTTGTCTCCGACGAGCGTTGAAAAACGGGACCAATCTGCTGGGATTACTACCAGGGAAGTTGCCCTGTGCGTTGTGCACGGTCGTGCCCGTGACGATTCGATGAATGGACGGGCGCCACCGCCCTGTCGCAGCGATTCCCGACAATTTATGATCGTCAGCGGACGGGTCGGGTTCAGGATACAGGATAGAGGAGCCGATTGCGTGATTACGCACTGGCAACCCTGGTTGTGCCGAAAGGCCGCCGCCGAACTCACCACCGTCGCGCCCATAATTGACCGGTTGCCCGCCGTGCCGCGGTGGGGCGGCGGCCGGCGACCTCGGTTGGTCAAGGGCACCGATTCCTTCGGAGATGCGTCGCCTTTAAGGCCGTCGTCGTGCTGATCTTGTTGCTGTCTTTGGGGCTGGGCGACGTGACCATGCGTGAGTCGCCAGCGGCTATCAGCAGCCAATCGCCGCCGAATGCCGTTGTCATCCTGGCCGATGATCGAGGTTGGGGCGATCTGAGCATGCATGGCAACGCCAACCTGAATACGCCTACATATCGAGCTCGCTGGCCCGGGATGGAGCGATGTTCGAAAAACTTTTATGTATGCCCCGTTTGTTTCGCCCACGCGTGCCGAATTTCTCACCGGTCGCTATCGCCCTCGCGGTGGGGTCTCCAGCACGTCCAGCGGAGGCGAGCGGCTGGAACCTGAACGAGAAAACCATCAGCGACGACGCGTTTCAAGCTGCCGGATACGCGACGGCAGCTTTTGGCAAGTGGCACAACGGGACCCAAATATGCCTTACCACCCAAACGCGCAAAGATTTCTCCGAGTTTTATGGTTTCTGTGCTGGGACACTGGGGCAACTATTTTAGTCCGCAACTGGAACGCAACGGGCAACTGGTTCGTGGTCGCGGGTATATCGTCGATGACTGACCGACCATGCGTTGCAGTTCATGGAACAGCATCAAGAGCAGCCTTTTTCTGTTATCTGCCGTTCAACACACCGCATTCGCCGATGCAGGTTCCCGATCGGTTCTACGAACGTTTTCAAGACAAATCGCTGAGCCAAGTGCGTGCGTGACCCGAGCCGCGAAATGTTCGCTTCACCCGTGCGGCGCTGGCGATGTGCGAGAATATCGATTGGAATGTGGGCCGCGTTTTGGAGCACGTTGAACATCTTCGGTACCTGGGAAGCGCGATCATCGTATATTTTTAGCGACAATGGCCCGAACAGCTGGCGTTGGAATGGCCGCATGAAAGGGCGCAAGGGATCGACTGACGAAGGCGGTGTCCGCGTGCCGTGTGTGGTGCGGTGGCCGGAACACATTTCCGCCGGACTGAAAATCACTGAAAACGGTGCCGCGATCGACCTGCTGCCAACATTGACCGATCTGGCATCCATACCAACCGGAAACTCACTGCCGTTGGACGGGATCAGTCTCAAGCCGCTGCTGCTGAAAACGGCCGAGCAGTTGGCCAAGCCGTTTGATTTTCTCGCACTGGCGAGGTCGCGTCAGTGTCCGCTCGTCCGACTGTCGTCTTGACCACCAAGGACGCCTGTTCCATATCCAGGAGGATCCAGAACAACGCCAGAATGTGGCTGAGGGCCAACCGGAGATAACTGAGCGACTGAAGCAGTCCGTACGTCGCTGGAAACGGGAACTGCTTCCCGAATTGGCTGATGACGATCGACCATTCCCGGTGAGTTACCTCAATTCCGACCACGCTGCTGCCCGCGCGGGACGGGGTCGCCAGCGGCGGGATTCACCGCAGCAACAGTTTCCAAACTGCTCTTTCTTCACGAATTGGATATCGACCTCGGATCAGATCGCCTGGGACATCCGAGTGCAAACCGCCGGTCGCTATGAGGCGGTGATCTACCGCGCGTGTCGTGCCCGAAGGTGTGGGAGCCACGATTGAGTTGGAGTGTCAGGGGCAGCGGGTTCGCGCTCGGGACGTTGCCAGCCCACGATCCACCACTCGAAGGTCGGCAGCATGACCGCGTTGCTCGTGCTGAGTCGGAAGTGAAGGACTTTCGACCGCTGTCCATCGGCGAATTCGAATTGCCGGCCGGTCGGGCTCCCTTGATCTTGCGGGCGGTGCAGGTTCCGGGCCGGCAGGTGATGGACATCCGGTATGTTGTGTTGACGCTGAAAAGTCCATAGACGAAACGGACCCCTGTTGCGAGCGATGTTCGAAGATGGGAATGGTCGAGGACAAATGGTTTCGCTGGCTGGCCGCACGGCTGGCACTGGTGTTGTACGTGGCATGGCTTTTTCGGCCCGCCTTGTGGGGCAGCGTTTCCCCGTTTCCCGTGATTTCGTTGGGGGAATTGCTGGATACCCAACGCGTATTGCAGTGGCTGGCCGCGGTCGGTCAGCGTGAGCTGTGGGCGCGTGGTGGCGTTCACTCCGCTCGGCATGCTGCTGGCGTGGAACCTGGCGGCCTGTACCGCAGCCCGTCAGACCCGTCGGGCCAAGCATGCCACAGCGAAGAACGAGCCCCACGCAGCCGGAGACGCCAACTCCGACACGGTGCCCATGGACTGGATTGTCGCGCTGACGCTGGCCTTGCTGGTGGCTACCGTGGTGGCCCGGGTTGCCACTGCCTGGCAAGCTTTGCTGTTCGAGTGGCTGCCGATTTGGACGGGATGCCTGCTGGGAGTCTGGATTGGCTGCCAGGTCATTCAAGGTTGGCGCAGGTTCGGTCGCGGCTGGGGACACAGCTGTCATTGCTGGTGACGGCGGCTGTGCTTGGCATGGGTTGGCTCGGATATGCCGATGATTCAAGAATCGCCACTGGATTTTCAGCCCACGGCAGTCACGTCCGCCGAGAAACGACGCATCGTTGAATTGATGCGCAACCGTGAACGCCCGACTGCGACGACGCGCTATCTGCAGTTGTCCGAACATGACGCCAAACCTGTTGCTTCATGGGGCCTTTCCATCGGGTCCGAAGGACGCCGGGGACGTGTGACCCTGGGCGAACGAAGTTTCACTTCCCGCGTATCCATCGATTTGGCGCCGACGCGACCAGACGCATGTTCCTGAACGTATCCGGAGCTGGCCAGTTAGAAATTGATGCGGAAACCATCCACTTGGATTTGACCCAGCTAAGAATCGGACGGCTGAGCCTCCCGCCATTCATGGCCCACTGGGTCTCACAAGGTATCCTGTCCGCCATTCGCCAAGACGCCGAGATTACCGACGTCCTGAAGAAGTATTGAACAACTTACGATCCAGCCCGAGACCATGGAGTTGGTAACGCGCCGTGGCTTTCTTCAGGCGCCAATTCCAGTCTGAATTGGTTGCGCCATTGGCACCCGAGCCGATGTCGTGCGGTCGACTCGGCAATATGTTCAACAACTTGGCAGCTTGCATCAGAATCTACCGAAGAACCGAGACCAGCAATTCTGCCAGCTTGTCGAAGCTACCTTTGAGCTGGCGAAGAAACGGTCAGCAGCTTCGGATCCGCGGCTGGAAAATGGTTCGGCAATCCTGGCTCTGGCCATTGTCCTGGGACATCCTGGGGTGGAGCGACTGGTGGGTGACGTGATGGATTCCGCGACGCGAAAACGAACACGACGTCTGCTCGGCCAACCCACCTTGCGAGGACGATCCGATTGGACGCGACATTTTCGATCAGTGCTGCCGCCGCCGTGTTGTACGGCGAACAAATCAGTGACGCGGTCGGCATGTTAAAGGAAGAACTCGATGCGGGGCCAGGAGGCAGTGGCTTTTCCTTCGCCGATCTATTGGCAGACCTGGCAGGGGAACTCGGTTTGGACTCCTGGCCACCCAGGATCCTGCAACCGCCAGCCGGCTCCAGACTCAGTTGGCACGTCAGTGCCGCGTCGACGATCATTCCCACCGGCCGATGACCTGCCTGAAGGCCTATCCGATGAACAATTGACGCAAGCGATACGGTGGGGTGCAGGGTCGCCAGATTTGAAGACTTTGTGGAACGCGTCAAGCAGCGGCTGGATCCCTCTGGAAGATTTTCGGCAAGCACCCCCGTAGCGTTCCGGCTGCCTGACGGGACCAGCTAAGGAAGGCGGGAAAAACAAAGTCGCCTTTCGCTCCGCGAAAGGCGACGATACGCCAAAGTTACTTTTTCCCACGGTCCTTAACCCCATGTTGACGGTCGACGTAAGTCGTTCGGCGCAAGGGCCGGGATTTGGATTAGTCACTACATTATGGTTTCGTCGCCCTCAGGGGGCGGCGGCGGTCAATGGTCGACCAGCTTCAATGCCTTGAGCACTTCGCGGGCTCGCGCCGAGCCGGGCGTGACGCCGCTACGTCTCTGGCCGTCTACGCGGAACGTAACGTGGCGAATCGTCTTCAGTGCCTCCAGCGCCGACTGGGCCGACAGCGATACCCTCGCGTTCTCCAGGCGCATGCCCCAGCATCCGCTCGATCAAGAACGACAACGCCGCGACGAAAATGTGCGCTTTCACGCGCCGCGCCGTGTGATGCCAAATCGGCCGCATACCTAACGGATCCTTAAGCGCCGCAAAAGGCGCAGTTCCACTTCGTCCAAGTCTTTGTAATATGCCACCGCGTCTTGTGGAGTCATGTCAGCCTGATCCGTTTGAATCAAATACTTGCCTTCGTATTTCTTCCGCGCGGCAGGTTCACGGGATGCTCGAAGATGTTCAGCCGGCCTTCTTTCAACTCCCACGCGTAGTAGCGATGGCCGTGGCTCTTTCGCAAGGCACGTTCCACCGCCGCACCGATCTTTTCCGGTTGCTTCAGCTGTCCTTTGGTCACGCGCGTTTGGACCTTCTCCAAGGCTTCAAGAACTCGCTTCATCGCTTTGCTGCGCTGGCGTTCTTCATACTCGCGGCGTTCGTCGCTGTCGACAACGAAAACTCGCACTCCCGCACGATCGCATTTCACTTCTTGCACGCGTGTCCGTGGCGGATTCTTTTTCTTCTCTTGGGCATTGATGCCCATCGGGCTGTCGATCCACTTCGACTCGTCCACCTGATCGATCAACTTCTCCGCTTCCGGGTTCCGACGACGCGTCATTCCCACCAGAAAACCGTGAGTCTCGTCGTCCATTAGCTGCTGCAAATTCTCTTTCGTCACCATGCCGCGATCGCCCACAAACACCAGGCGGCCAAAACGAAACCGCGTGGCCAAATCCTTGACCACTTCCTTCACGGTCGTGCTGTCCCTCCGGTTACCCGCCCAGACGTGATGCGCGATCGGCCAACCGGCCACCATCACCGCCCCCACCACAACTTGCAACTTCCGTGGCTTGCCGTCGCGGCTGTGGCCGTGCTTAGCTAATCCTGACGGACCGTGTCCTTCGAAGTACGTACTCGTTAATGATCGTACAGCACCAAGTCCGCTTCGAATTCGAACAGCGTCCGCAGTCGTTGGTACAAGGCGACCTCCACCTTGTTTTTATTCAAAAGGAGGTGGTCCAGCGTGCGATACCAGCGTTGCAACTGGGCCAAGTCGACTTGAACTCGACCTTGTTGCTTCCAGCATGGCACGTAACGTCGCCCATCGCGATCGATGATGTAATCGGTCTCCAACCAATTGGCCAAGCCATGCTCGCTCGTGGGACACGTGAGTCGGTTCGCCCGCCAACACCAACACGCGGCTGACCCAATCATCATCAGGATCTTCTTCGGGCAAAAGTCGCGGCCAACGCCGACCCTCGTCAAGCAACTTCCATAATCCGAGTTGCCCAAAGAAGTGGCGTGCGATCAACATGGGGCCCCAGGTGCTGGCGTCAAGAATTTCAACGGGCCCATCTTGAGCCAACTGACGTTCCAGATTCCTTCCTGCTCATCGTCGCCTTGGAGAAACCGGTTCAACAGTGGCAGAACGGCTTCGAGCGTATCGCGTCGGCCAAGGTTGGCGATCACCTTTTGCTTGACCTTGCCGTTCTCGCGAACTGAGCCAACGATACGGACATACTCATGAACGGTGCCATTGGACGATGGGACTTTGACCGACCGGATGAACATGCGATGACTCCGCGGCTACGGGGGAAACCGGACAACTCCACCGCCACTCACCGTTATCATTACAGTAGCCGACCGTTTGTCAACACGTCATTCGGCAACAGAAGCCTCTTTAGGTAGTTTTCTGTCCTGATATTGTCACTAGGGTTTTCACGCCGCG
>JAXHMI010000003.1:0-429958 GCA_034521555.1 Natrialbaceae archaeon | reverse complement strand
TGGTCCGACTAATGATACTGTCCAAGACCTCTTCCCAAACGGTCACACCGAACTTTCGAGTGTGTTCACCTACGGTGCCACCGGCTGGCACCATGTGACCGACCTGGAGAATACCACGCTTGCCCCCCGGGAGAGTCTCGTCGTCGTGACGGATGGGTCGGCCCCCTCGAGCATTCCAGTTCGTGTTAGTCTCGCGCTCGGTGCAGAGCGAACCCCGATCGACACGGTCCGGCTGGAATCTCATCGGTGGCAGCGCGTTCGAGGCCATCAACGCGATGGACACCGACACCGCCCTGGCACTCCAGCCCTTTGCCCTGCGACGGCGGATTCGATGCCACCATCGGACCAGTTTGCGTACTACCTCGACAGACCATGGAGTACTGACCTACCCATGGTATCACCGTTCGGTGGCTACTTTGTCTCTCGAGTCCTCGTCAACCCTTTCGGTCCCCGCGACGAACCTTGACAACCGATCGGATGCGATGGCCAAACTGGGCATCGATGATTGATTATGTCTGGTTGAGAATCCAGCCGTTCTGACACGTTTTGGACCGTCTACGGCGCCTTGCGGAGCACCAGTACTGAAAGCGGGGCCGAGACCGTCCCACTCATCTCAGCCGCGCAAACAGGTAATAAAGGGAAAAGGATAACTTGTCATAGGAAAATCGGTTCAGACATGTCTAAACGAGCTGTCACAGCTGGGGTTGTGCTCCTTACTCGTTCTCTCTTCGCTTGCTGCCCCTGCCTCCGCTGGCCTTGGAGTGACAACGCAGCCGACACCGCTCGATCTCGGCACCCCAGAGTGCCGAACGATACCGATCGACGCCGGCCTCGAGAATCTCACCGTCTGGAGCCGGGCCGGATTCTGTTTTCCGGTTTCGGTGCCAATCTGAGCGACGCCGACGACGGTCGTCGACAACACCAATCTGGTCGTCACCGACCAGGGCGAGTCGATCGATGCCAACCGAGAGCGAGCTCGGCGTGTTCGACCAGGCAGGTCACGCTCGGGTATTCCGTCGACTGACGTGACAGGGCCCGACGACCGGTACGCCGGCGAGAACGTTTCTCCGTGTCTAGTGGAGTGAAGCGAACTCGCGCCAGTCGACCAGCTCCGCAGCAATCCTCTCGCTGTATCGGGCCTGCGACCGGCAGGACGTTCGACGATACTCGACGACGAGGTCGCCTTCGAGACACTCAACTCAGACGCAGCTCGATTCGAACGGCGAGCTTCCTCCCCTCCAGTACGACGCCGACCAGGGTGAGTATCTCGCGCTGGTGGCGCTGAACGGCGATCCGGCCGATCCAGCCAATAACCACCACGGGCGGCGATCTTGTCGATTACCATGCCGACGCGACCATCGTTCGGGTCGAGTCGTTCCTCGTCCAGGACAGTGCGTCGACGGTCACGGCTCCCGGCAACGGTCGAGCCCGCGGCTCGAACGCCAGCATCGACATCGAAACGGACCTCGCTGGCGCAGCCGTCGACCATGGCGTCGTTCTCTACGACGAGCAGACGCTCGTCGATGCCTTCGTCAATCTAAACGTGACGGCCCCACTCGATGGCAACTTCTCAACGAACGATCTCCTTCTCGAGCACACCATCGAAACCGTCGATGGGGTGATGACCCTCGAAGAACGGGACGGAACTGTTCGGGGCGACGCTCCGGATGCTCATCAACGTCACAGGCGGCCAGAGTGTCTCGCTGACATCGTCGCGCTGCATCATCGCCGCCGAGGCGGAATGCGACAGTCGATTCCAACAACGGCGATCAGTGATACCGTTCTCAATGCTTCCGCGACTGCCAGGAGCGATCGCAGTGCGGATACCACCCTTACCGTCGAAACGCTCGCCGGGCTGGCGGGACCGCCGAGTTCCGCTCGATCCGTTCGTTGGCCAGCCAACGAATCGGACGTGTCTCGACGACCAACACCGGCACGCTCAGTGTCGAGACGCCCGGTTCGATCGCCGGCACTGTAACCGGTAACGGCAGTCCGATCGCGAACGCCAGCATTTCCATCAACGAGACTGGTCAGTCGGTGACGACGAACGCATCGGGCAGATACACCCTCAATGATGTCGCGCCGGGAAGCTACACGGTCACCGCATCAGATCCCAGGGTACAACAACGAGACAGCCACTGTGACCGTGCAGGCTGGGTTGACAACGTCACAGAACTTCAGCCTCACTCCCTTCGATACAGTTGCGAATTTCAGTCTCGGTCTGGAATCGAGTCCCCATCTCCGCTTCGGGCCGATCGGCAGTGCTGTGACCGTCGTTAACAATACGAATCTCGTCCTCACCCGACCGCACCGGTGAGTCGATCGATGCAAACCGGGATGCAGGCGTTTTCGACCCTGGACCAGTCCCGCTGTCTTTCTCGGTTACTAACGTAACTGGCCCCGACGACCGGTATGCCGGGGAGAACGTCACCCTTCTTAGTGGGACAGGGGACGCCACCGTCGATCAGCTTCGAGGTGTCGCCTCGATCGCCAGCCTCGACGACGCGACTCTCGCAGATCTCAACGAGGAATTCGCGTTCGAAACGGTTTCGCTCCCGCAGGACGCCCTCGATACAAACGGTGAACTCGACGGGATCACGTACGATGCCGGGCCCGGCGAGTACGTCGCGCTGATGGCGACTGTCAACGATTCGAGTGATCCCGCAGTGTCTGTATCGTCCGGGAACGTGACCGTCTCCGACGAGACGACGATCATCGGGGTCGAGGCTTTCGGTGTGCAGGTTGGCCCCTCGAGTGTGACTGCGCCCTCGTCGGCAGGTGCCGGTGAGAACGTTAGTTTCTCCGTTAGCACGCCGTTCAGTGGGTCCGATATCGATCACGGCATTGTCCTCTACAACGAATCGACGCTCACGGACGGCTACGTCAACGTGAACGTCACGGCGCCTGTGACAGCGAACCTCTCGCCGTCCGATGTAATCATCGAGCACACCATCGCTTCGGTCTCGGGGGTCCGGCTCCATCGAGAGCGGGGTTTCCCGTTCGGGACAACCCTCGAGAACCGGTCAGTCGCTGGTACCCAATCCGTCGCTGACATCGTATCGTTCCTGGCAAATGAGAGCGATATCGACGGTGTCCAGACCCAGGCCATCGATTCCATCGAACTGAATGCATCCAGTACCGCCGTTGCGGACCGTGGCTGTTCCACGAATCTAACAGTCTCGACCCTCGACTCGTGGGCATCGGGTACCTACCGGTGGATCCACGTTGGGGCGAACGAGTCGGATGTCGTCGCGACGGATACTGGAACGCTCTCAATTGAGCAGACGGGCACCATCAGCGGGACTGTCACCGATTTCAGCGGGACTGCACTGGCAAACGCCGACGGTCTCCGTCGATGAAACGGGACAGACGACGACCACAGACGCCGCGGGCGCATACACAGTATCGAACCTGTCGGCGAATTCATACAATCTGACGGTCACACGGTCGGGCTACGAGAACGCCACTGCAAGTGTGACCGTCACGCCGCAGACGACCACGATCCAGAATTTCTCCCTGGCTCCAATCACGGCTCTCGACGACCTGGTATCCGTCTGGGACCGGCACCGACTCCCTCTCCGAGCCAATCTGTCGGCTGCCACAACGGTCGTCGACAACGCGCAGACAGTCCTGACGAATGCAGACGGTGAGTCGGTTGCTGCCAACCGCGACCAGCTCGGTGTCTTCGACCCGGGCCCAATTCCACTCAGTGTTTCCACGGAGGACGTCTCCGGACCCGATGACACGTACGCTGACGAGAATGTCACCCTGATTGTCGGTCACAGCAACTCGACCCTCTCGCAGGCTCGAAACTTCGTTTCGATCGCCGGCCTGGACAACGAGACACTTGCCGAACTCAACGATAACGTCACGTTCGAAAGGGTCACGCTTCCGCAGGCTGCCCTGGATTCGAATGGTGAGATGGATGGGATCACCTACGATGCCGACCCTGGTGAAGTACATTGCGGTCATGGCCACAGTCGGCTCCACGGCTGATCCAGCCGTTACTGTCCAGAGTGGCGACATCAACGTCACAGATAACACGACGATCATCGGCGTCGATGCCTTCACGGTTCAAGATGGGTCCTCCGCCGTCACCGCTCCCGCGACGGTAGGGGCGGGAGAGAACGCCACATTTTCGATCAGCAGCGGCCTCGAGGGATCGGCCATCGACCACGGTGTGGTCCTCTACAACGAATCGACGCTGACGTCCTCAACAGTCAACCTGAACCTGACTGCGCCGGTGAACGAGAACCTCTCCGTCGATGACCTCATCATTGAGCACACGATCGCCAGCGTGGAGGGTGTTCAAGCGATCGAGGGTGGCGTCGATCTGTTCGGTGCGAGTCCAAGTGCGCACTCGAGTACCGGGTCCCAGAGTGTGGCCGACATCATTGCCTTCCTGGCGAACGAGGGCAACATCAGTGGTGTCCAGAGTGATGCGATCGACTCGACTTCGCTGAACGCCTCCGTGACAGCCGTCGCCGACAGGGCAAACGCCACGAACGTCTCGGTCGGTACACTGCCGACGTGGGCGGGCGGCCAGTACCGCTGGATCCACGTCGCAGCTAACGAGAGCGACGTCGTTGCGACCGAGACCGGGATCCTAACTGTCGAGCAGACCGGGACTATCACCGGCACGGTACGTGATGGTGACGGTGATCCACTGACGAATGCGTCGATCAGACTCGATGGGAATCTGACCACGACGACAAATGCGACCGGCGGCTATCAGGTGTCCACCGTCGAACCCGGGAACCACACACTGACTGCCTCTCTCGCCGGCTACGAAAACGCGACCGCGAACGTCACGATCTCACCAGGCGCGACCCTCGAACAGAATTTCACGCTGACAGCACAGAACGGAACGATCGTCGGGACAGTAACTGATGGGACTGGGGCCCCTCTCTCGAATGCAACAGCAACCCTCGCATCGAGCGGGGCTACAGCACTCTCGGTGGCAAACGGGTCCTATTCAATCGCAAACGTATCGCCCGGAAACTACACGCTGACCGTTTCACTGGCAGGCTATGAGTCCGCCACCCAGGCCGTTACCGTTCCACCTGGTGGGACCGTTGTCCAGAACGTCACGCTCGTGGAACGGGCGATCGGTGATCTCGTCTCAGTCTGGGATCGAGCCCCACTGCCCCTTCGGGCAAACCTGTCGAACGCAACGACGGTCGTTGACAATGCCCAGGCAGTCCTGACCGACGATGCCGGTAACTCCGTCGATGCCAACCGTGAGCAACTCGGTGTCTTCGATCCGGGCCAGATTCCACTCAGCGTCTCAACCCAGGACGTTACAGGGCCAGACGACACCTACGCCGGCGAGAACGTGACCCTCATCGTTGGCAGGACTCGATCGTCATTGGCCCAACTCCGGAACCTCGCGTCGATCGCCGGCTTCGACGATGAGACGCTGACGGAATTGAACAGCGACGTCGAGTTCGAGACGGTGACGCTGCCACAGTCGGCCCTCGATGCGAATGGCGAGATGGACAACATCGTCTACTCGGCCGATCCCGGCTGAGTACGTCGCGACGATGGCGACGACCGGGAATGCCGCCGATCCAGCAATCTCGGTCACTTCGGGCGATCTCGAGATAACCAACGAGGACGAGCGACTCGTTGGTATCGAAGGCTTTGCGGTGCAGGCAGGCCCGGCGACCGTGACGGCACCATCCACGGTCGGTGCAGGCGAGAATGCTACCTTCAGTGTTGATAGCGGTCTTGCCGGATCGAGTATCGATCACGGCATCGTGCTCTACAACGAGTCCACGCTCACCAGCTCGGTCATCAACCTGAACGTCACTGCTCCGGTCGATGAGAACCTCTCGGTTGATGATGTCATCCTCGAGCATACCATCGAGACGCTATCGGGTGTCCAGCAGATCGAGAATGGAGTCGATTTCTTCGGGGCAACCTTCCCGAACCGGACGACGACCGGCTCCCAGTCGGTTGCTGATATCATCGCCTTCCTGGCGAACGAAGGCAATGTCAGTGGAATCCAGAGTGATGCAGTCGGATCCGAGACGCTGAATGCCTCGGTCACCGCTGTTGCCAACCGCTCGGCGACAACGAACGTCACGGTTGGAACCCTCGACGTGGGCGGCCGGTCAGTACCGCTGGATCCAGGTTGCGGCCAACGAGAGCGACCTCGTCGCGACAGACACGGGGACCCTGACCATCGAGCGCTACGGGACGATTTCCGGCACAGTTACGAACGCATCTGGGGCACCGCTTGCGAACGCGACTGTCGAACTTGACACCGGGCAGAACACGACAACCAATGCAACCGGCGACTACACCCTCACTGACATCTTGCCAGGAGTACAGAACGCAACAGCCAGTCTTCCGGGCTATTCGAACGCCACTGCTTCAGTAAACGTGCCGCCGGGTGGTGACGTTACGCAGAACTTCACCTTGGCCGCCCAGAACGGGACAATTACGGGGACTGTTACGGATGCATCTGGGTCACCGCTTCCGAACGCGACAGTCGAGGTCACCGCGACGGGTCAGAATGTAACGACGAACGGGACAGGCGTTTACACACTACCAAACGTTCAGCCTGGAGTTCAGAACGTCACGGCGAGCCTCGTCGGATACGAGAACACGAGTGCCACTGTCACGGTCCCACCGGGCGGCTCCATCGAACAGAACTTCACCCTCTCTGCCACACTCCAATCGATCAACCTTACCCTGGCGAATGCGACACTCTTCGTTAACGATTTGACGATTGCAACGGTCACCGCGATCTACGGAAACGGGTCGACGAGCAATGTGACCGGCTCGGCCACAATCATCTCTAACAACTCTACGATCGCCTCTGTCGCAGGGAATACGATCACTGCCAATGCTGATGGACAGGTTACCATCAACGCCACTTACGCAAACGAAACGGACAGTGCCGTTCTGACGGTCACCACGACGGCCCCACCACTCGTGCCAGCAGCCTATTACGGCTCACTCACGATCGATGGCCAGCCCGCCGCACCAGGCGTGGTCCTCGAGGCCGAGATCGGCGGGGAGGTGCGTGGCTCGATCACGGTTAATACCTCGGGCCAGTACGGTGGCCCCGCAGCCGGTGATCCGAAACTCGAGGTCACTGGCAATTCATCGAACGTGGGGGACACCGTCGAGTTCTACGTGAACGGATCAGATTTCGATCGCACTCTGGTCAACGAGACAATTGCGTGGGCGGAGGCCGATCTGCAAGAACTCAACCTGACGGCAACCACGCCACCGGCGACTCTCACGGGGACAGTCACAAACACGAGTGGGCTCCCGATCGCGAACGCAACGGTCACCACCGCGAGTGGGGCTACCGCAACTGACGGTACTGGCGCATACACTCTACCGCTGCCTCGCGGGAACTACACGGTGACATTTGACGCGCCCGCATACGCTCCGAACGTAACGAATGTGACCCTCGTGTCGAACGAGTCGACTGTCCTGAACGCAACCCTCACATCGATCAACGGGTCGATTTCCGGAGTCATCACGGACACGGGCGGCCAGCCGTTGACGAACGCGACCGTCGTAATCAACGAAACCGGTCAGACAGCAACGACCAATCCAGCAGGCAGCTACACGATCACTGAGGTGCCCCCAGGAACGTACAACCTGACCGCTTCGCGGACAAACTACACGAATAACAGCCTCTCCGGCATCGTCGTCGGACCGGGCCAGAACGTCACCGATGCGAACCTGTCTCTCACTCCGCTCAATGGAACGATTACTGGTACGGTCACTGGCCCAGGTGGGGCGGGGCTTGCCAATGCGACCGTTACGGTTGCTAGTACGAACCAGTCCGCAACGACGGCCGCAAATGGAACCTACACCATTACAGCCGTCGAACCGGGGAACTACACGCTGACTGCCGCACGTACCGGCTACGATACCGCCAGTGAGAACGTGAGTGTCCTGGCTAACGCGACCGTTCAGCAGAACTTCACCCTCCAGGCCTCGGTCACCTCGATCAACCTGACGCTGGCATCGACTGACCTCGACGTCGGTGACGTGACCAATGCGACGGTGACGGCTTCTTACTCGAACGGGACGACAGCGGATGTCACTGGGCTCGGCCCGACACTCGTGAGCACCAACTCGAGTGTTGCCGAGGCGTTCGCTGGCAATATGACAGTGCTGGCAAACGGCTCCGGCACTGCCTCGATCACGACAACATACGAGGGCCAATCCGATAGCGAGAACGTCTCGGTCTCGGCTGCTGCGCCGCCACCACCACCACCGCCGCCACCACCAACGGGCGGCGGCGGAGGAGGCGGCGGCCCAGGGACACTACCGGGTGAGGCCGAGTTCGTGATCATCGACGCAAGCGTCAGCAACGAGACGGTGGTCATCAATGAGACCGTCACGATCGAGGCCCTGATCGAAAACGTCGGTGATGCGTCGGGTGAGTTCACCGCCGAGCTCGAGATCAATGGCAGCGTCGTCGACCAGCGGGAGATTTCGGTCGATGACGGGGACACACAAACGGTCACGTTTACCACCCAGTTCGCTGAGGTCGGGAAGTACCACATCGCGGTCTCGGGTGTCGAGGCAGGAGTGGTGACGGTGATTGACGGGGTGGCCGTAACGGATGCGTGGCTCGATCAGACGGAGGTCACACCTGGGACCACCGTCGGAATCGGCGCGACCGTCTCCAACATGCGAAGCGAACCGGTCAACCACACCGTTGTCCCGACGATCGACGGCGAGGTTGTCGAGGAGCGTTCGGTCGCCCTCGCTGCTCAGGAAGACCGTGAACTGAGCTTCACGCACGCGTTCGAGGAGGAAGGCGAGTACACCGTCGAGGTCGGTGGCACCCACGCGGGGACCGTGATCGTCACCGAGGACACGTTCGGGTTCATCCTGTTGCTGTTCGTCCTCGTCCTGCTCATTGGGCTGTTCGCCTTCCTGGCCTCAGAGCTCATCCCGCGGTACCGCGCGGGCGAGCCGCCCATTCGATCCGGACGAGTTCCCACGCGACTGGGAGGACTTCGACTTCCAGTCGGATGTCGTCGAGCCAACCCGGCAAGCGCTGATCGACGCCCGCTCGAACTTCCGGGCCTACCTCACCGAGCAGCGCGAAGCCGCCGGTGTGGCCGCAGAGCGGACGGCGGAATTCATCCAGGACTTCAGAGAGGATCCCGCCGGTACGGCTGCTCGCGTCCGCGATCGCATTGGATCGGGCCTCTCCAGGGTTGCTGAGTGGATCAGTGACGGCCTCGTGTCGACGAGAGAGTCACTTCAGGACGCCATCAAGCGTCTCAAGGAGCGCTGAGCATGGCTGGCGAGGGATCACTCGTCGGTCCCGATTTCCGAGCGAGCATCGGACGGACATGACCTCGGAGACGGGAGTCGACGAGCCGCTCGTCGAAGGCCGTGAGCTATCGAAGTCCTACGTCAGGGGTCGCGAATCGACCCTCTGGCCCTGGTCGAGTGGAGGGCAGTCAGTCCTGGCCCTCGATTCGGTGTCAGTGTCGATCGAGCGGGGCGAACTGGTCGGGATCGCTGGCCCCTCGGGGAGCGGTAAGTCAACGCTATTGCATCTTCTCGCGGGTCTGGAACGGCCCGACGAGGGCAGGGTCATGTTCGATGGATCGGACCTGACTACTTACTCGAATCGGGCGCTTCGACGCCACCGGCTGCACAACGTCGGAGTCGTCTTCCAGCGGTTTCATCTGCTTGAGTCCTATTCGGCCCGGACGAATGTGGCCCTGCCCCTAGTCGAGCTAGGCTGGTCCAAGCAGGACCGCCGCGAGCGTGCAACTGACTTGCTGGAGCGCGTGGGACTTGGCGACCGGCTGAATCATCGGCCGACCGAACTCTCCGGGGGCGAACAACAGCGAGTCGCAATCGCCCGGGCGCTGGTAACAGAACCACCACTCGTGATCGCCGACGAACCGACTGGCGAAATCGATACGGAGGCCGGCGAGACCGTGCTGGCTGAACTGGCAGGGCTCGCCGACGATCGTGCCGTCGTGATTGCATCCCACGATGCTGGCACCCTGGCTGTCACCGATCGTGTAATTCCACTTCGAGATGGTCGGGTCGATGATGACCCCCCAGCCGAGACCGAAGGAATCCAGTCATAGCATGGATGCAAGCGATCGTGAGGATAGGCCGGGGTCACCCCTCGTAACACGATTTGTCGGACGCTGTGGGCTCGCTATCCGGCGTTTCAAGGTCAGGGCCACGGTACAGGCACCCTGGCGAACGTGGACGGCAATCGTCGGCGTTGCCCTCTCGGTGGCGATTCTTCTGGTCGTCACTGGACTCGCCCTCGGTATCGCCGGACCGGCCGGGGGAACTGGTGATGGGCAGACCTACTGGATCGTTCCGGAGAGTTCGAATGATGGCTCGCTACTCGTTTCCTCGAGCAGCACCAGGTTTGGCGTAGCCCATGAGAGTATCGAGCTGATCGAGCGGATCGATGGTGTGCGCTATGCCACCCCGGTCCTCGTCGAGATCATGCCAGTTGAGAGTCCCGACGGCACCCGCGAACACGTCGCTGTCATCGGTATCGTGCCCCAGGACGGGGCTTCGGTGTTCGGGCTTTCGACTGAGGGTTTAACACCCGGAACGCCGTTCTACGCAGACGGCCAATACGACGGGGAGTGGACCGGTGATGCAGTCGTCTCGTTGGGGGCGGCCGAATTAACCGGTGCCTCCGAGGGGACCTCCCTCGCTCCTGTATCGGCCGAGGGGGATCGAGAGTTTACGATCAGGCGGATCGATCGGAGTGGCTCGAGTGGGATCTTTCGAACCTTCCCATCGTCCTCGTACAGCTTGCGGAGCTACAGTCGATCACGGGTGCTGCCGAACTCGACCACGCGGATCGATTCATGGTCCAGACCGAGCCCGGAACCCCGAAATCAGCTCTCGGAGGCGTGTATGAGCAGTCAAAGGTGGTAACGAGTAGCGAACTCGCCGTCCAGCAGGTTGTGGATTCGGACGTATCGCTTGCCCTCTCCGTGACCGCCGCAGTCGTGGCGCTTCTCATCGGCGTTCTGTTCGTCGCGACAACGATGGTCCTCGAACTGACCGCGGATCGTCGCCAGCTGTGGACCCTTCACGCCATCGGAATCGGCCAAGGGGCTCGCCTGGTCATGATCGGCATCGAGACGGGCTTGATCGCACTGATTGGTGGCCTGCTCGGCAGTGCGATGGGGTATGGTGGCATCGTCGCGCTCAATGCTGGGGTCGGGTCAGTCCTCGAGGGGTCGGTCATGGCTGTCTGGCGGCCGGCGTTCATCGGATACGGTGTCGCGATGGCCCTGGCTGTTGCCGTGGTGACGATTCCGATTCTGGGGCTGGTCACCGTCGTTATCGACAGAGGGGTGAACGAGAGCCGTGGGTAGACTCAATCGAGCGCGGGCAATCGTCGGGCTGGCTATCAGCGGGCTCTTGCAGGAGCGCCTGCGAACGCCCGTGGCCGTGATCGGGGTGGTGATCGCGGTCCTGGCGGTGACACTGCTGGTCGGTGGGGGAATCGGCGTCCTGCAATTCGGGGAAGAGCAATTTGCGGAGGCCGACCGGGATCTGTGGGTGACTGGCGGACCGATCGGTATCGCGACAGCTGGGGGCGGGGGGCTCGAAAACTCGATTCAGGATGCCCACGTGGTGGCCGAATCGATTGACGAAACGGACGGTGTCAGGAATGCCGTACCACTGTTGTTTCAGCGAGTCTATATCAGTGCTGAGGCGGAGTCGTTCGATACCATTCTGGCCACTGGGGTTACTGGGGCTGGTGGAAACATTAAGACTGGTGAGGGATTCTCGAGATCGGAGCACTACGCCAATGGCTCATATACTGGTCCGATGAACCACGAAATTATCATTGATAGCCAAACCTCCGATCGCTACAATGTCTCAATCGGTGACACACTGTACGTGGGCGGAACGCTATCGGCAGCTGCAGATCGAATGAATTCGTCGTCGTGGGAATTTCGGAGACATTCGGTCAGTTTCTCGGAACTAGCACAGTAACTCTACCACTCAGCGAACTCCAAACGATCACTGGTTCATCCGGTATTGATCCAGCGACGCTAATCACCGTCACTACCGAGGAAGGCCGAAATGTCGAATCTGTTCAAGCCGCCATTGAGCGGGATCATCCGGATCTGTCAGTACAGACGAACCAAGAGCAACTTCAGGGCCTTCTACTCCAGCACGCAACCGTTATTACGGGGGCTGGCATTCTCGTCATACTTGCCATCATCTCGGGAGTCCTGCTGACAGCCACACTGCAGGCACTGTATGTATACCAGAACCGGGAGGAATTTCGGATGCTTGGGGCTCTTGGAGTATCACGAACAACTATTATATGTATTGTTGGAGTTCGGGGGTTTACTCTCGGAGCTCTCGGTGCAATATTTGGCGTTGCACTTACGATACCGGCAACTCCCTTTGTCAATTTCGTTGTTGCATCAATTTCTGGATTCGATGGTTTAGTGATTGTCTCGCCACTCGCCCTTGCTAGCGGGGCCGTAATTGCCATTTTCATTGGGACTATGGCCGGGATCTGCGCCGTACGGCTCTTACCAATAAATCCCGTTCAGTGACTAATCTGGAGGGCTGAAATGATGAACTGATAAGAGAAACCGAACTGCATCGCTGGTCCAAGAATTTTGGACCTGTCTGTATCAACTATTTGAATCGGTCACGTTAATCCACAAATGGTTGGTGTACTCCGTGTCCTCGACCCTGGGTTCGTTCGGTATTGAATTATCGAGGAACAGGAGCCAGACCACCCGGATCGGTTCGCCGACCATCGTTGGTTGTATCTGGTGGAGATGGTGGGTCGTCTCGTTGTGTTCGAGGGTCGCCTCGTAGCGATGGAGCTCGCGCTGCTCGAGCACCCGTGTCTGGTTATCCGCCAATCGAGACGTTCTGTTCCAGGACAACGACCGTGTAGTCTACTTGCCGGTGTTCATTGTTGTCGATGCCGACCACGATCTCCTGGCTCTCGCCCAGGTTCATCTCCGTCGGATAGCCCGCAGCCACGAGTTCTCCATTGTCATCTTCGGTCAGGATGTAGATTGCAGAGAATGCCTCGCCATCGGGCGGAAACAATATGGCAAACGAGACCGCCCCGACGGCGAGCAGGATCGAGGCCGGCGAGCACGACATTGAGCACCAGATCGGTCCGCGTCTCCGGGTCGAGTACTTCGGTGCGAGCAGTGTCGGCCCAGGCTCGATAGGGGACACGAAAGCGGTCCTCCGTGGGCAGCTGCCGTCGCCGGTACGCGGCTATGGCGGTCGTGGCGAGGCACGAATGCTGTCAGGGCGACCATGATCGGGCCGAGTCCGAGTACCCCACGGTGTGAAATTGAGCGCGAGACCAACCAGCGGCGTCAGCGCGATGCTCAGACCAAACGCGAGTGCCACTCGCTCGATGCCATCGATACCCGATCTGGTGCCATCGGGATCGCTTCGTGGGGACTCACCGGCTTCGGGAAAGAGGGCGGCAATAAACACGTACCCAGGAACGAACAGCAAGAAGGCGAGACCGAGCGGGACCCGGACCGGGGTCTCGCTGAGGCCAGGGACGAATACGGCGAGATTGACCACCACGGTCAGGACCACCATCACCGCAAGGTCGAAGGGAAGCTCGCGGATGGGGCGCGGGAGGAGTAACCAGAGCGTTCGGCGGTCCAGTCAGCCATCTATGGCGCCGACGTCGATAGAAGTCGGTCGATACCGTTACTCCAGCGAGAGCGACCGGGCAAGCTCGAGGATTGTCGGCTGCCGCGGCATCGATTTCCTCCTTCCGGAAGCTCGCGCGCTCGTACGCCTCGGTTATCGACTGCAACTGTCCATCGTCCCCGGTTTCCTCACGGTATCGCTCGAGGAACTCCCAGTGGGTCATTGACGGGGCCGTCTCCATGGTCTCGCCGAGTCGCAGTCGAACGGCCGCGTATGCGGTGCGAACCGCGTCGGCCGGTTCCCCTGCGGCAAGGTGGTCCCGGGCCCGGTCGTGAATCGCCTTCGTTGAGATGGTCGGTGGGCTCGGAGACTCGCGATCGAACCCGGATGGAGGAGGCGACCCTCGAGGACTCCGGTGAACGGCGCACGAACCAGCCGATGAGGAGCATAAGCACCCCGATGACGGCCAGGCCTGCCCAGAGGATGGGTGAGCCCGGCAGCAGCGAGTCCTGGCCAGGTATCGTGATGGTTGTGGTCGCCTCGCTGGGTTCAAGATTCGTCTGGTCGGCAGCATAGAACGCTTCGACGGGTACTGACTGTCCAGCAGGGCGGGGGAGTCGACCTTCGAACGACCCATCTTCGGCGGTCTGGACCGTCTTCTGGCTGTCGCCGACCTGTAGGTCGATCGGCTGATCGGCCACCCCCCTGTCAGCGGCCTCGAGCGTTCCGGAGACCACTATCGTTTCGGCCTGAACGGCCGGCTCGTCGAGTCTGATCGTCGTCGGTGTCTCGCCGATGGTTACCGGTTGGCTCACCGTTGTCCTGGCCAGTGCCCGCCCGGCGTATGGTAGCGTTACCTCGAGTGATTGTTCCCCGACGGAATTTCTGGCGGAACCTCGACTGATTCCTGGAAGGCGCCATCGGTAACCTGTGTGGTCGTAATCGACGTCCCGTCGACGCTTATTCGAAGCTCGACATCCGCGATTGGAACCCCGTCAACACCCAGCCATCCAGCGACCGTTAGTGGTGATTGATATGATCCGCGCTCGTTCGATCTCCATTGAGTCGAACGCGGGTGATACCTGCTCGATTGTCGCGGTGACGTTCGTCTCGGCGGGAAGATACGTTGATTGTGCCGGCGGGATGAATTTGATCGACACTGACTGGTCCCCGAGCCGCTCATCAGTGGGGCGGTAAGTGATCGAAAATTCCCCATCCGCGCTAATCTGGGAGGGAATCTGGTGACCGTTGACCACGATAGTTGCATTCATTGGGTCCCACAGGGTCACCCGCGCCGGTCGTGATGCCGTCCGCTCGTCGACAGTGGGTCGCTGAACGAGATCGGCCGCTCCAGGGGCTCGACCTCAACCCTGGTCGGCTCGAAGAGCTCCGATCGGATCTGCTCCTGGGTCGACTCGACGAGAGACCTGGATGTCGGTGGTGGCCTCCGTTGCTGAGGACATGTCCCTGCCGGTGCTGGACTCGATCGCCTGGAGATCCGTGGTAAGGGCGGCATTTGTAGCAAGAATCTCTGCGGCGAGGGATTCGAGGTCACGGGCGATGCGACGGGCTTCTGACTCGTTGCCGGCCTCGAGGGCCGCCTCGTAATCCTCGAGCCGATCGTAGTAAGTCTCCAGGGTCGACGCCAGTCGGGTCTGGTTCTCACCAGCCGATTCGAATGCCTGTGTGGTTTCAGTTCCGTCCTCGGCTGTCTCGCCCCGAACGTCGACGTATCGCTCGAGTCGGTCACGGTAGGTCGGTCCAACGTACGATCTGGCCAGCTCGTACTCCCCGGCGCTGATGGAGATGGCGCCTTCACGCTGAGTTGCGTTGCGAGACGGTCCTCGAGCCAGGCCCTGACAGCTGCAAGGTCACTCGATTCGGCGTACTCGTCCGGATGGCGGTGAGGAACTGTCTCGTTTCCGGGGGCTGGTTTCTCGTCGGAGACTGCAAGTCCGACAGCCGAACCGCTCGCGGCCGGTGCCAGCCCACCCACAAGGGTCCCCCCGGCAACGGCGACGACCAGTATCACGATCAGTCCCCGGGTCACGACCGGAGGCACCCACCACATCACAAAAAGTTGTTCGCCTGTACCCGCAATCAGTACCTTCAATTGATCGCCGCCACATGACCGGATATGCAGCCGACCCGCGAGTTTTGGGCGGCGGCAGCAATCGCCATTGCCGGGGCCATACTGGCTGCGGTGACGGCAAGCCCCGCGTCGCCTGCTGATCCCCACGCTCATCGGTGCCTGGCTCGTCGGGCAGCTCTATCGGCTATTCCGCCAGACGCAGCAGGTTCTTCGATCGATTCGAGTCAATTACGGCATCGAGCGGCGCGTGATGGTGCCGGAGGACGCAACAGCGATCACCCTCGAGGCGACACTCCCCTTCGAGAGCCCCCTCGATCTCGATATCGAGCCCGGTCTCCCACTTGCGTCCCGCTGTCCAGATGCGGAGAACCTGACGCTTCACCTCGAGCGCGGCGAGCAGTCGGCCGCGGGGGCGGCCTCGATTAGTTGGCCCATCGCCGGCACCCACGAGTTCGACCGGGCGACGTGTCGGGTATCGACAGGGCTATTCACCGAGGCGATTCCGATTGGTGAGGCCCCCGCCGTCAGGGTTCAGGCCGGTGCCCCCCGCCGAATTCACGTCGGGAAAGGGGGAGACCGGGTTCCCCCGCATACGGCGCCCACGACGCAGGGGATCGGGTCCGGGCTCGAGCCGGTGGAGCTCCGGAAGTATCACCCGGGCGATACCATCGATCGCATTGACTGGAAGGCCACAGCGCGCCTCGCAACTCCCCATGTTCGGAAGTACGAGGCCCAGACGGATCGGACCATTCTTATCGTCATGGATGCCCGCCCGTCACTCGATCAGGGGCCACCGGGCGAGACGAAGTTTGCCTATCTGCGTGAAGTCGCACTAACCGTCGTGGCGAATGCCAACAGCCTCGAGGATCCGATCGGGCTGATTGCGGTGGACGAAGCTGGCATCCGAACCAGCTTGCAGCCAACTGGGTCACCTCGGCGCTACGCGACGATCAGGCGGCTCCTCCTGGACATGGAACCAACCGCGTCGGATTCGATCGACACCGGCCCCATCACGTCGGGTGTCTCGATCGGCTCTGAGCCCGTTTCGCTGCAGCCGACCGATACGTTCGGTCGAACGCTTGGCCCCTTTGTGGCGAATCGAGAGACCGCATGGCAGGTGGAGACCGATCCGCTGGTTCGGGGGATGCGCACGGGTATCAGCAAGCTCTCGAGCCCCCTCTGGACGCTGATCTGTACCGATGACTCGAATCCGAGAGAGGTCCGGGAGGCGGTTCAGGCCGCCCGGCAGCGAGCCGGCCACGTGGTCGTCCTGCTTGCCCCCTCGGTCCTCTACGAGCGGGGTGCCCTGGGCGACGTTCAGTCGGCCTACGATCGATACCTCACTTTCGAGCGCTTCCGACAGGACATCGACGGCATGAGCCAGGTGACAGCCCTCCAAGTCGCCCCCGGGGATCGACTGGCGACGGTGTTATCAACTGATAGCCGCCGGGAGGTTGGGACGGCATGATGGTTGGTCCCCCCAGGATTCTCGCCGGCTACATCCTCGTGCTGGGAATCGGCTTCGGAGCAGTTGGGGGCCCCCTCGGCGGTGTTGTGGGCATTCTCACCGGTATCAGTCTGGCACTAGTCGGGGTTCCAGCAGCCGTTGGAGTGGGGGTCTTCGGGTCCGTCGTCGTCGGCTCACTTGCGAGTGATCCGCTGGGCTGGGCTATCAGGGGCGGACTCCTCTTTGGTCTCGTTGCCCTGTCTGTCTATGACGCAAGGGAGGATATCCCCACGCTGGTTGTCACGTTGGGTACGGGAGCAGTGCTCGTGGGACTGACGGGCGGAGCGCTCGAGCTGTGGGGGCCGCTGGTCGCGAGTGCGGTTCCACTCGTGACAGGTGCTGTTGTGCTCTATGGCCTCCATCGTGTCGAACTCGTCACGTTCGGACTGGTATCGAACGGTGGTGATCCGGCTGATGGCTGAGACGACTGAAACCGATTCGGACGAGAACCCTACCCGGTCGGAACTACTCGCCCGTGTCGACCTGCTCGAGCAGGAGAACCGTCGCCTCTACAAGGAGTACACGCGGGCCCACCAGTCTCGCTATCGACAGACGGCGATCGGCCTCGCCGTGGTGGGGGGTCTCGCTCTGGCCGGTTCGCTGCTCTTTCCGGCTGGCCGGGAGGTGCTGTTGGCCCTCGGTGCCACGGGCATCTTTGCTGGCCTGCTGACCTATTTCCTCACCCCCGGGCAGTTCGTTCCGGCTCGTGTGGGAACAGCCGTCTACGAAGCCTGGGCGCGAAACGGAGACGGACTTGTCGACGCCCTTGGCCTCAGGCGCGAGTTCGTGTATCTGCCCCCCGGTCCAGATGGCCGCATTCGGCTGTTCGTCCCGCGCTATGCCGAGTACGAGCTGCCGGTCGAGCACGCCGGTCCGATCGTGATCGACGAGGACCGCCGAGGGCTAATCATCGAGGCAACGGGGTCACAACTCGTATCGACTGTCACTGAGACCTTACCTGGATCGCTCGCGGCGGAACCCGAATCACTCGGTGAGCAGCTGACCGATGGCCTCGTCGAGGGCCTCGAGCTGGTCGGTCGTGCCACGGCTGACGTCGACGAGGATGGGGGATCCATCACGGTCGCCATCTCCGGCAGTGCCTATGGAGCAGTCGATCGATTCGACCACCCTGTCGCCTCGTTTCTCGCCGGTGGTGTTGCAAGCGCTCTCGAGCAGCCGGTTCGTCTCGACGTGACGGCCGGTGACGAGCGAGCTGACTGGCTCGTTACCTGTCACTACGACGATAACTAATCAGGCCTCGGGGTCGACGGACTGGCCGCTCGGGGTCTCAACGGCTTCGACGATGCCCCTGGCCACCTCACCAGGATCGACATCGCGGAGTTCGGCATCCGTACTGAGCATGAGCCGGTGAGCTAGTATGGCACCGGCGAGGGCCTTGACGTCGTCCGGAATTACGTAGGATCGACCACGGATTCCCGCGCGGGCCTTCGCACTCTGGAGGAAGGCGATGCTCGCCCGTGGGGAGGCTCCATGAATCGCATCCGGGTGATCTCGCGTTGCCGCGACGATATCCAGGATGTAGTCCTTGACCGGATCGGCCACGTGCACCGACTGGATGCTCTCTCTGGCTCGCAGGATTTCCTCGACAGTGATCACCTGTTCGACGTTGGATGGATCGAGATCAGGCTGGTCATCGAAGCGCTCGATCAGCTCCAGTTCCTCCTGCCGATCTGGCAGGTCGATCGTGATCTTGATCTGGAATCGATCGCGCTGGGCCTCTGGCAGTTCGAAGACCCCTTCCATCTCGACCGGATTCTGCGTGGCCACGACGATAAACGGACTCGGCAGGTCCAGCGTGTCGCCCTCGATTGTGACGCGTCGTTCCTGCATTGCCTCGAGGAGTGCACTCTGGGTCTTTGGGGTGGCCCGGTTGATCTCGTCGGCGACCACGATGTTTGAGAAGATCGGGCCCCGCTGGAGCTCGAATTCGCCCGTGTTTTCCCGGTAGACGTGGGTGCCGGTGATATCGGCGGGCAGGATGTCTGGGGTCATCTGGATCCGGGTGTACTCGAGCCCAGTCACCCGGGCAAACAGGTTCGCTAGTGTGGTCTTCCCGACGCCGGGAACCCCCTCGAGCAGCACGTGACCTCGCGTTAGCAAGGCGATAGTGAGCTGCTCGACCCCCTCCGCATTGCCGACCAAGACTTCGCCCATCTCGGCGCGGATCGCCTCGTGTAGGTCTGCAATCCGCTCGAGATCGACAGTTTCCGCCATATCGCTCATTGGTTGCGGTTTTTCGGGCGCGAGCGGTTAAACGCTGTTATCATCTGTGCGACGTGCTCATCGTCCCACTCTGGATGCTCGCGCTTGAGATAGGCGGCCATTGCCTCGTCACTTGGCTGGACGCGGGCTCGATTGTTTGGGGTCTCGGTCGGACTGCGCCGCCGGTTGAGCAGGACGATCCCACCGACAAGAAGAACACCGAGGCCCCCAACCGCAGGTGGTGTCTCGCGGAGGAACAGCGTCGCACGAACGAGTGGGGGGACGGATTCCCCGTGGGTCTGATCGAGGACGACGGTGTCGGCCGAGTCCATCGTCTGGCTGAGGAACTGCCGGTTGTCCGGTTCCGTGAGCATCACGTTGATCGTGATACTTGGGTCTCCCACCGTTATCACCTCGCCGTCTCCGACTGATTCGATGACTGCCACCGGTCGGGCGGCAAGCTCGCTACCATCTTCGAGGGCATCTGACTCGGACTCGACGAGATAGCCGTACGGACTCGAGCGGACCAGCACCGTCCCGTCACCCGGCGCCACCGTGGTCCCGTAGTTCAGCGATAGCTGCTCGACGCCTGCCGTCACTGGATGGGAACTGACCTCCGTCGCGAGGGGCATCGCCGGGCCATTTACGTTGTGGCGCTCGTCCTTGAGGAGCCGGCCATCGAATCGGGCAGAGGCCCCGACCGACTCGAGGACCGCATTCCCGCACCGAAGTTATCCAGGAGGACCAGCGTGCCACCCCGCTCGACGAACGACGCCAGCGCCTGGGAGTGCTCGGCCGTGTTCGGTCCAATCACGAACACGACTGCTTTCGTTGCATTCAGCCCTTCATACTGGCCCGGCTCCCGGACGACGACCCGCTCTGTGCCGGTTTGTTCGTCGATCAGGTTCCGAAACTCGCTCGAGCCCTCCCAGCTCGGATTGTACGGACTGAAGTCGGTAGTGGCGGTGGCCGCCGACACGACAAGCGCGATGCTGACCGCAGCGACTAGCCCGACGAGGACCACTCTGGGCCAGTCGAATCCACGATCCGTCCGTATCCACGAAAGCAGGCTCTCCATGCACTATCCCTACCAGGGCAACACCTCCGGGGGCAAGATTTCGAGCAGCCGACGGACGACGATCACGCCGAAGCCGACCAGCCCGAGCAACACAATCCAGGTCAGCCGGGTCCGCCAGGTCGGTCTCACCGCTACCGGGGCCGTGAGTTCGGTGACCACGAGCAATCCAATCAGGGAGATCACGAAGAATATCTCGAGGGACAGCGACCCGACCGTGACCAGCACCAGGATGGCCCCGAGCATCCAGGCCAGTTGGCCGTGTACGAACCGCATCCGGCGGTGGGTCGCCATTACTCCAGAAGGCGACAGGGACGACCGTAAGTGTTGGCGTTAGTTCCGTCCGGGTGCGGGTGCCTCCAGACGGGGGTGCTCGATTCGCCCGATGGCGGCCGGGATCAGCATGATCGCGATCAGCATCCCGGCGAACAGGCCAACCGAGAGGCCGATCGAGAGGATCGCCGGCTCGAGTTCGGTGACCACGCCCGCTGCGAGAATACCGGTGATCAGCACGACGAGTCCGGCGAGGGTCACGACGATGGCCTCGAGCCGCGATCGGAGGGCCGGGAGGTCGGCCACTTTCGGTGCCGCCACAACCCCACCGAGAGCGAAGCCGAGCAGGATCCAGACATCCGCAATCTCGGGGCCGGCGATCGCCACTGCTGCGATTGCGGTAGCGACTGAAATCACAAACCCGCCCCGGATGTTCACGCCAACAGTGGTGATCATGACCGCCAGAAACGCCACGCCAAGGACGGCCCCTACGAGGACGTCACCGAGGTAATGGAGCCCGAGGACGACCCGGGAGAGCGATACCAGGGCGATGATGCCGACGGCCCCACCAGCGGCCAGTGAATTCTCGAGCTGGTCGAACTTGTAGAGCAGTCCCCCGTAGACCACCGTCGAGATGAACGCATGCCCGCTCGGGAAGCCATGTGGATCCGAGTCGTACTCGATGACCCAGACCTCCGCCGGTGGCCGGGGCAAATCGAGGAAGGCTTTGAGGGCGATGATGAGGGCCCCACCGGCAACGGCGTAGGCCACCGCAGTGGCCGTCTCCTTCCGGCGGGTCAGCCAGAAGAGGAGCGCCAGGATCACCACGAGGAACTCGGTTCCCCCGAAGTCGGTGACGATCGCCATCAGGACATCCAGTTGCTCCGGGAACCCCTGTCGGATCGCGGCACTTGGCCCCTCGAGTCGCATGTGCTGAAGCTGCTCTCGACCGGAGCACGATAAGCCTACGCGAAACTCGCCTGCTGGGCTACCGGGTGGCCCACTCAAGCATCCGGTCGTAGACGGGATCACCCTCGAGTGCGGCTGGATCACCGATCAGGACCAGCGACCGCTTTGCCCGGGTGAGCGCCACGTTGAGCCGCCGGTAGTCCTCGAAGATCGGCCCCTCGAGGTCGCCCGTGGCGACGAACGAGACGATGATCACCTCCTTGCTCGATCCCTGGAATCGATCGACCGTGTCAACGACTACGCCATCGCCGACCAGCGGCTCGATTGTGGAGACCTGGGCCCGGTATGGGGCAATCACGCCGATCGCCCCGGGATCGACGCCGGCCTCGACGAACTGCTGGACTGTCCGGGCGACCACCGTCGCCTCCTCGCGATCGACGTGGTCGTTGCTGTCACCCGCCACCGGAATGAACGAGACTGGATCATCGGCCCAGTCCGGGAGCGCCGTCGGATTGACTGCCGGGAGGTCTGCAAGCGTCTGGCCGGCTACTGTCTTAGTCGCCGGTCTGAGCGAACCGTCGTAGAATTCCCGGGAGGGAAAGGCCTGGATCCGCTGGTTCATCCGGTACTGCTGTTCGAGCCGGACGGCAGGGGCACCCGGCAGCTCGATCAGGCGCTCGAACAGGGACCGCGAGAGGTCGCCCTCGCTCCGAACCACCGGCGGGAGCTGCTGGTGATCCCCGACCAGGACGAATCGGTCGGCGAGGTTGATGGCGGCGTACGTGCCGGGCTCGGTCAACTGCGCCGCTTCGTCGACGATGGCCACGTCGAAGGACTGGGTTCTGGCGATCCGCGATCCACAGCTCGCCGTGGTGGCCGCCACCACCTGGGCACTCTCTCAGCTCGCCGACCCGCTCGGCCGGGTCGCCATCCGACCGGAGCCGATGGGCCAGCATATCCGGCCGAATGCCCTGCTCGGACCCGATTCTCGAGACGCGCTGGACGTCTCGCTCGAGGACCGCCTCGAGGGCGTTGTCCACGGCCCGGTTGGTGTAGGCCGACAGCAGGACCCGATCACCCCGCTCGACGAGTTGCTCGACGGTCCTCGCAATCGTGTGGGTCTTGCCCGTCCCTGGTGGGCCGTGAACGATCGCAAAGTCCTCGGCTCCGAGGGCCAGCTTGACGGCCCGATCCTGGGCAGCGTTGTCCGGGAGGAACGTCTCCCCAACTGGACTGACGGCCGGTGTCGCCCGACCGAGGAGCACGTCCCGGCGTCGCTCGTCGCTTCGCAGGAGTGCATCGTGGAGTGCGACGACGAGTCGGTCACTCGAGATCTCCGAAGGATACGTGTCCAGCCGGGTCACCGCGACCGGCTCGTCGGCGGTCAACACCACTTGGGCGCCATCCGGCCCCCCACCGAGTTGCTCGACCCTGGCGAGTTCCGCGTGCCCCCGATGGCATCGCCGTCACTGGCCAGCACCAGATCACCCTCGCGGATCTTCGCGGTCCCCCGTGTGTCGAATTGGGCTCGCAGCTCCCAGCGGCCGTCCTCGATGGCCGAGGACTCGAGGAACTCGAGGCCGATCATGGCTCGATCGGCCGCGGCTCGCTCGCTCGCAGAGTCCTCCCACAGCGAGGCATAGGCCCGGTGGATCGCTCGCCGCTCCTGCTCGATAGCCCGGTAGAGGCGGTCGAACAGGTCCCGTTCCTCGGCGGGAAGTGCCGTCCCGAGCGTGCCCGCCTTCGATTCCTGGTCGAGCCGACCGGCCACGGCCATGCACGTCTCCTGTTCGAAGCAATACTCGCAAGTCGCCTCCCCCTCGTGGCCTGTCGGCGTCGATTCTCGTGCCGTCATTGCGGCGATACCGTTGCGCAGTTGCACGACGTATCGCATCAGGCCCCGAGAGACCGCAAAGTCTTTCGCCGGTGACCGATCGCCGTCTGCCTCCTCGGCTGACAGCGTCGCATCTTGGTGTACAGCAGGGTTGCCGTGTCGACGGACTCCCCCTGCTCTTCGAGCAACAGGGCATAGCAGGCAGCCTGGACCTTGTCCTTGAAGCGCGGCTCGGCCCCGAGGTTCTTCCCGGTCTTGAGCTCGACGGGCGCGCCATTTCTGACGGCGTCGGCCCGACCACGGATGCCGACCGTATCGCTGATGAGCAGCTGCTCCGAACGCCACTCGTCAGCAGCCAGTCGCCCCTGGGCGAGCCATGACTCGATGGCCCCAGCGTGGGCCCGAACATCGGCGATGGCCGTCTCCCGATCGATGTCGAGCAACCCGAGTTCGAGCCCCCGGTCATCGACCCGTTCGCGAATCGATGCCTCACGATCGCGGCCCCGCAGGAGATCACCGAAGACCTCGTGGACGAGGGTTCCCTTGACGACTGGATAGTTCAGCGGGACACCTGTCAGCGAGCCGAGATACGGCAGTCGGGGGCAGTCGGCCCACTCCCGGATCGTCGTCACGGTGACGAGGACCGTGGGCTCGACCACGACAAAGGAGTCACGACTGGTCGCATAGGTTCTCTCCCCTCGGTACTCGTCCTCTGTCGCCTCTGTCACCACCAGGTCCATCCCGGACTCGAGCTGCTCGGCCGACTCCGTCCATGGGTCCCAGAGTGTCACCCGCGTGGTCTCGCCGGTGGTCAGTCTGATCGGCACTTCGGCGAGATCAGTCGGCCCGTTCGAGGTCGTCACGGTCCGGAGGTCGACATCGCCGGTGACGGTTCCGCGCAGCTTCACTGTCGGGGCCATGGGGTGAGTGGCGAAAAACGCTATCGGTCCCTGGCCCAGCCATCGATATCCTGCTCGAGGTGCTGCCGTCGATGGGCCGCAGTGAGGTGACCCGTGGCGACCCACGAAAAGCAGATCATCACGGCGGCAAAGGCCGCCGCGGGCAGGAGTGACTCCGCATGCAGCTGGGCGTTGAGGACCTGGAGACTCCCAAGAACGAGTGGCAGAACAGCCGTGAGCAGCGTCGAGATGGGTGCCTGGCGGAGAAGTGAGGAGGCGGCGATATTCATGCAGTGGTCCGGATGGTCTCCCAATCGTGGGTAACTCTTCTGGCTCTAAAGACCGACACCTACTTTCATCCCACAGACCAACCGCAATCCATGCGAATTCGGTCCTGGGACGACCTGCTTGCCGACGTCCTGGACAGGGATCTCGAGCCAGCCGGTTGGCGAGCAGTCGCCGGACGGCGGGATGGGGCCATCGGGGAGGACATGTACCTCGCCCACGAGGATGCTGGGGTCTACCAGATCAAATCGTACGCCAAGAACCCCTTCACCGTTCGCGGCGTTGGCACTCGCGTGGCCAGGCGGGTCGACGAGGACATCGGTCCACACCTGCCGGACCGGGATACAGCGGGTCGCTTCGGGATTCAACAGCCCATCGAGGAAGAGGCGGCCGAAACCGTCGAACAGCGACTGACCGAGGTGGTCAAAACCCATGCCGAGGCACCGACGTCACCAGGCGATTTCTTCGAGGACGTCATGGACGTCCTCGAGTCACCGGCATTCGGGCCGATGGAGTTCGACGGCTATGGTCGACCCGAGGCACTCGATGCGCTGGGCGAGCAGTTCGACGAAGCTGAATCGCTCCTGACCGACGAGCTCGAGGACCTCATCACCGACGACGGCATTCATCGCGGACTGGACTGATCAGGGATCCACGCGTCTGATCCACCGGCCCGGGTGCTCAATTTCATCAGCACTCGGCAGGTGGTCCGGGAGTCCCAGACCACTCCGGCAGCCTCCAGCCCCCGACCATCGGCGACGGCCTCGAAGAATGCCTTGCCCCGCTCGTTCTGTCGCCGTTTCATGTTGAGACCGAGCAGCCGGCGGACAATGCGCTGGAGGGGGCCTCGAGCCGCTCGGCGCTCGTCCACCTTCTCCCGGAGGTCGGCATACTCCTCGTCGAAGGCGTGGTCCATCAGCAGCTCCGCGTAGCCCTCGACGACGGTCATCGTGCTGTCAACCGCCCCGAAGGCCTCCCGGTCGAACGAGCCATTGGCCAGTGCCGCCACCCCGGTTTCCATCTGCTCCTCGAGGTGACCCGACAGCCAGGGAGCCGCACCGAACTCTGCCGCGTGGGTGACCTCGTGGAAGGCGATCCATCGGCGAAACCGTGCAGGATCGACCTCGAGAGTGGCTGCGGTTCGCTCGATATTTGGATGGACGAAGTAGAGGGCATGGTCCTCTGCCGGTGTGTCGGCGAGCAGCAATGGGTCGTACTGGCCGAGGACGTGCCGACCGAGAAACGAGAGCAGGACGGTGAGCGTTCCCGTGTTAATCGTCCTGGCGACCCCGGGCATCGGGCCGGTGTTTTCAGCGAGCGGGGCCATGATTCGCTCGAAAGTTTCGATGTTCGCGTCGATCCAGTGGTGGCGGTTCTGGATCTGGACGACCTCTGGGACGTCGAAGGACCGGCCCGAAACGGATCGGATCGCCGCCCGTGCCTGCCGGACGTCTGCCGCATATCCGTCTCGCTTCTGATCGGTCAGGGTGAGGGTGCCAGGTGCTGTCGCCGCCTTGGCAGCCTCCGCCACCGACGCCCAGTCAACGACATCGTCTCCTGAGGCACCGGCGACCGCTCTGACCGTCCGATCAGAGACTCACTGATAGAATTTAGCCGCGGTGAGGGCAAAAGGGTTCGGCTATGGTAGCGGATCGTCTGGCTCGTCCTTGCGGAGTTTCATTCCGACGATACCCAGCACGACCAGGAGGACGATGGCGCCGAACACGGGGAGCAGCTTCGAGCCACTGCTGGCCGAGTCGTCCACCGCAGGCGATGCCGGTTCTGGTTGCTCACTCTCCCCGACCCAGCTGAATCCCGCCGAGATGAATTTCGAACAGGGTAATATCGGCCATGGTCATGCTTTGTTTCCCGACACTTAGTCGTGTCGAGCGACCCTGAGTACCGATATCGTTAAGTACGCGTCAACGGGGGATTCTGATATGAGTGGCCGACCCCTCGATGTGCTCGAGGCATCTCTCGGTGACAGCGTCTCGGTCCGGCTCAAGAGTGGGGCCGTCTATTCCGGCCGGCTCGGCGGCTACGACCAGCACATGAACCTGGTTCTCGAGGACGCCACGATATCGAGCCAGGATCGGCCGGAGAGCGACCGAACTGAAGACATAACCATTATACGCGGCGATAACGTCGTTTCGATAACACCATGACTGGATCTGGGACCCCGAGTCAGGGAAGAAGAACAAGACGGTCCACGTGCGCTGTCGTCGATGTGGGGAGAAGTCCTACCACAATCGGAAGAAGGTCTGTGCGTCATGTGGCTTCGGGAAGTCCGCAAAGCGCCGATCCTACGAGTGGCAGGGCAAGACCGGCGACGACTGGTACAGCCGTATTTCTCGAACAGATAGCCCTTAGTGTGGGCTCACCCTCGCGTGATTATGGAGCCGGAGGCCTATTCGGGGCTCATCTGTCTGTCCTGTGGGAGCGCTGGAACGCTCGAGGGGTGCAGCGGTGCGTGTCCCGCCTGTGGCGGGATCCTCGAGGCAGACTACGAGCTCGAGGCAGTCGATACGGACACGATCAACCGGGATGGCCACCACTCGATGTGGGCATTCGACGCGCTCTTGCCGGTCGGGCGTGGCGAGGCCGTTTCGCTCGGTGAGGGAGACACCCCGCTGCTTGCCTGTGCTGATATCGCTGCCGAACTCGGGGTCGACCAGGTGTTCGTGAAGGACGAGGGACAGAATCCAACCGGCTCGATTGCCGATCGGGGCCTTGCTGTCTGTCTCTCGATGGTCCAGCCGCCGTCGATCGCCATAGGGGCCGCCGGCGATGCCGGACAGTCGGCCGCGGCCTACGGCGCCAGGGCCGGGGTCGAGAGCCACGTGTTCCTGCCCGCACGGGCACCATTTGCCAGCAAGGCCATGGTCAACGTCCACGGTGCTGACATGACGGTCGTCGGCGGGCGCCGCGGGGATGCAACAGCTGCCGCCGAGTCGACTGCCGCCGAGGAGGGCTGGTCACTCATCCAGCCCTTCGGCACCCCCGGGCTCGTCGAGGGGGCGAAGACCGCGGGCTACGAGCTGCTCGAGGCACTGGACTGGACGGCCCCCGATGCCATTGTTTGCCCGACCGGGACAGGCACGACGCTGGTTGGGGTTTCGAGGGCCATGCAGGAGTGTCGGGCCCTCGGACTTATCGAGGATCGACCCCGGCTCTATGCCGCCCAGGCGGCCGGCTGTGCACCCATCGTTGAGGCGGTCGAGGCCGGTGCAGACGAGGTGACGGCCGTGGAGGTCCCCGACACCATCTGTGGCGAGCTCGAGGTGGCCAAGCCACGCGGTGGCTCGCTCGTCCTCGAGGCAATCCGGGACAGCGACGGGGGTGCCGTCGCCACCGAGGATCCGGCTATTCTCGATTCGGCAACAGCCATCGCTGCGGCCACGGGACTCGAGCTCGGACCTGCCGGAGCGGCCGCAGCCAGTGGGGCCTGGGAACTGGCAGACCGCGACGAATTGCGTTCGGCGGAGACGGTCGTACTGATCAATCCTGGCGGGGCTGTCAGGTCCGCCGACGTCCTGCGGAGTCACCTCATGGGACAGGGGATCTAACCGGTCGGCCGTTCCGGAGTGTTTTGCCGGTCTGCTCGGAAGCCGACGGCATGAGCGGCCCCTGGGAGTCGTGGGATCACGTCCTGAAGATCGATCCCGACAAGGAACTCCCCCCAGACGTGAGCTACGCGGATATCTGTTCGGTGGGTACCGATGTCATCTCGGCGGGCGGGACAACCGGTGTGACCCGAGAGAAGATGGAGCGGGTCATCGAGGCCTGTGCGGACGCTGACGTCCCACTCTACGTGGAACCCTCGAACCTGGACGTCGTGGTCGAGGCCAATGGCGTGTCGGGCTATCTCGTCCCGGTCGTCTTCAATGCCGGTGCGCCGTTCTGGATCACAGGCGCCCACAAGGAGTGGCTGCGTTCCAGTCCCGACATTCCCTGGGACCGGGTGGCAATGGAGGCCTACATCGTGTTGAATCCCGACTCGGACGTGGCGCGATATACCCAGTCAACGTGTGATCTCGAGCCGGACGAGGTCGCCGCCTATGCGCGCGTTGCCGATCGGCTCTTCAATCAGGAAATCGTCTACATCGAGTACTCGGGCATGCTCGGTGATCCCACAGTTCTCGAGGCGGCAGCGGAGGCCGTGTCGGAGGCGAGCATCTTCTACGGTGGCGGCATCCACGACTACGATTCGGCCCACCAGATGGCCTCGATCGCGGACACGATCGTGGTCGGGAATCTGGTCCACGACGAGGATCTGGATGCCGTCCGGGAGACTGTCCGGGCAGCAAAAGACGCAGCCTAGTCCTGCTCGAGGACGGCCTCGACCAGCCGGGGGAGCACCGTCGTGACGTCATCCTGCCAGCACACGCTCGCCTGCCCATCGCAGGGCGTGGACTCGAGGTTCACGATCGCCAGCGTCGCCCCCGTCGTGGCGGCGATTCGGGGTAGCGATGCGGCCGGCTCGACGACCAGCGATGAGCCCACGGCGAGAAACACATCACTCTGCTCGGCCAGCGCCTGCGATCGCTCGAGCACGGCCGACGGGAGTCGCTCGCCAAAGAGGACGACATCCGGCTTGTACACGCCGCCACACGAGCAGCGCGGAGGCAGCTCTCCGTCCATCGCACGTGCCGAAATCGGGGCCGAATCTGCGGTCGTTCCACAGGATTCACAGCGAACGCGGGCACCACTCCCGTGGAGTTCGAGGATCTCGCCCTCGTTTGATGCCTGCTGGTGCAGGCCGTCGACGTTCTGCGTGATGACTGCATCGAGGATGCCGGCCTCGGTCAGGTCGGCGAGCGCCCGGTGGCCCGCATTGGGATCGTGGCTTCCCGCCCCCATCTCTGCTCTGAGGTCCAGGCGGTCCGACCAGAACGCTGCCGGATCGGCCCGGAACCGATCGTAGTGAAACTGGCTCACGTCGAACTCCTCGCCCCAGATACCGTCTTCACCCCGAAATGTGGGCACGCCAGACGGTGCGGAAATCCCGGCACCAGTCAGGACCGCTGCCGTCTCGGCAGTACGGAGTTCATCGGCAATCCGGGCGAGCCCGTCCATGCATGGTTACTCGCAATGGAGCCTCAAGCGCGTTTCGCCCGGAACGACTGTGCTTAAGTTACGGCTCCGAGAACCCGGAGGCATGGACGACAGGACGTATGCAGCGGCGGCCGAACCCGGACAGTCGGCTACCGTCGCCGGCTGGGTTCACGAGGTCCGAGACCTCGGGGGCATTGCGTTTATCATTCTTCGCGATGCCAGTGGCCGGATCCAGGTCAAGCTCGAGAAAGAAGAGATGGACGAGGACCTCGTCGAGACTGGTCTCGAGGCCAGTCGCGAGAGCGTCATCTCGGTGACTGGAGCCGTTGAGGAAGAACCACGGGCGCCCACGGGTGTCGAGGTGGTTCCCGAATCGATCACCCTCATCGCCCCGGCGGAACCCGAACTGCCACTTGACCCCTCCGGGAAGGTCGATGCCGACCTCTCGACCCGACTCGACAACCGGACGCTGGATCTGCGCAAGCTGGACGTCCAGGCCATTTTCGAGGTCAGATCGGCGGTCCTTGGGGCGGTCAGACAGCGCTTCCGCGAGCTCGAGTGTACCGAGATCACCACCCCGAAGATCGTCGCGACGGGCACTGAGGGTGGCACCGAGCTCTTCCCGATCACCTACTTCGGTCGGGAGGCATTCATGAACCAGAGTCCCCAGCTGTTCAAGCAGCTGGCAGCGGGATCGAACCTCGAGCGCGTCTTCGAGATCGGGCCGATCTTCCGGGCCGAAGAGCACAACACACCCCGCCACCTCAACGAGGCCACCTCCATTGACTTCGAGGGTGCCTTCTGTGACGCCAGCGACGCGATGGACGTCAGCGAGGCGGTTGTTCGAGCGGCCTACGAGGCGGTGGCTGACCAGTGTGGCACCGAACTCGAGGCCCTGGACATGCGTGAGGACTTCTCCGTTCCAGACGAGCCGTTCCCCCGACTCACCTACGAGGAGGCCATCGAACGCATCAACGCCACCGGGGCAATCGACGAACAACTCGTCTGGGGTGACGACCTCTCGACTGAGGCCGAAAAGGCCCTTGGTGAGGCCGTTGGTACCCACTACTTCATCACGAACTGGCCCAGCGAGATCAAGCCGTTCTACATCAAGGACGAGGCGGACGATCCCACCCTGTCGACTGGCTTCGATCTGATGCATCCGCGAATGGAACTCGTTTCGGGCGGCCAGCGCGAGCACCGATTTGCAGAGCTCGAGGCCGGCTTCGAACAGCAGGGACTCGACCCGGCCCAGTTCGAGTACTACACGAAGATGTTCAAGTACGGCATGCCGCCACATGCCGGGTTCGGCCTGGGTGCCGAGCGGCTCGTCATGACGATTCTCGACCTCGAGAACATCCGGGAAACGGTTCTGTTTCCCCGAGATCGCCAGCGTCTGTCGCCATAGGGCCGGCCAAATCTTCACAGTTTTAACCCCCGGGCCGGAAGGACCGCCGATGCGCGGCGAGGCGACGGCGTTCGTGCCCGGCCACATTACCGGGTTCTTCAGCGCCCACCCGGACGACGACCCCACCCGAGCGGGATCGCGCGGAGTGGGGTTGACACTTACCGATGGCGTCGAGGTCACGGTCCGTCAGGGCCCAGACCGTGAGATCGTCCTCGATGGCGAGACAATCGACGTCGAACCGGTTGAAACCGTCCTCCAGACACTCCAGGCTACGGCAATCGTCGAGGTCGACTCCGCCTTACCGCTGGGGGCCGGCTTCGGCGTCTCGGGGGCGATGGCCCTCGGAACCGCCCTGGCGGTCAATCACGCGTTCGAGCGCGAGTTGTCGATGAACGAGCTGGTGACCATCGCCCACGGCGCTGAGGTCCAGGCCGGTACCGGCCTGGGCGACGTCGTGGCACAGGCCGCAGGCGGTGTGCCGATTCGCCTCGAGCCAGGCGGTCCCCAGCATAACGTACTGGATGCGATCCCTGAGCGTGCCCGGGTCGAGTACCGGTCATCCGGGAGCCTTTCGACGGCCGATGTGCTCGAGGGCGATACGGAGGCACTCTCAGAGGCGGGGAAATCAGCCCTGTCGCGAGTCGTCGCGGAGCCGACACTCGCCTCGTTTATCTACGCGTCTCGACGGTTTGCTCGAGAGGCGGGCCTGCTGACGGTCAATGTCAAGGATGCGATCGATGACGTCAGCGAAACCGGCGGCCACGCGTCGATGGCACTGCTCGGTGATACCGTCTTTGCGCTCGGGACGGGGCTCTCTGATGCCGGATACGAGCCGGAGGTCTGTGGCATCCACCCGGCAGGCGCGATGCTGTCCTGATCGCGAGCCAATCGGCTTTTTACCATCGCCCTCCTCGCATCGGCCGTGTCCGAGTACGAACCTGTCCCCGCAGAGGTCGGCCACGAGGAGGAGATTCCGGAGGACCATCCGCGGTACCAGGATCTCCTTTCGCGCCACCGCATCGAGCGGGGTGTCGAGGCCGGCATTACTCACCTCCAGGGGATGCACGCCGAGGGGCGTGGCAGCGCGTTCGATTATCTACTCGGCGAGGAACCATTCCGACGGCGGCAGCAGCAGAGCGTGCCGCTGCGGCCCAGTTACAACTCGCCGATCGACCGGTACTTTCGGTCAACGGCAACGTCGCGGCCCTCGTTCCCGAGGAAACCGGTGCGCTCGCCAGCGCCGTCGACGCCGCTGTGGAGGTCAATCTCTTCAATCGGACTGACGAACGCGTCAGGGCTATCGTCGACCATCTCGAGGCCCATGGGGTCGAGAAGGTCAGAGGTGAGACCGCAGACGCCCGCATTCCTGGCCTCGATCACGAGCGCGCAAAGGTCGATACCGAAGGCATCTACGCGGCCGACGTCGTCCTCGTCCCCCTTGAGGACGGGGATCGAGCCGAGGCCCTCGCTGCGATGGGCAAGACTGAGATCGTGATCGACCTCAATCCTCTTTCTCGCTCACCCCAGGTCGCCGACATTCCCATCATCGATAACATCCTGCGGGCCATTCCAAACGTGACCGAGGCCGCCCGCGAACTCGAGTCGACATCTGATACGGAGCTTCAGGCTATCATCGAGGACTTCGATTCCACGGCGGCGCTCGAGGCCGCTGAAGAGCGAATTCGAACCGGTGTCTAAGGACGGCCCTTTGAACCGCGAGCCCTAAGCGATGGTATGAACATGCTCGTCGACGGCGAGTGGCGGACCGACGTGGACGACTCCACTGACGATGACGGTGCATTCGTTCGCCAGTCCACGACCTTTCGCAATCGAATTGGCCCTGATACTGGCCATCCACCGGCAGCCGATCGGTACCACCTCTACGTTTCGTATGCCTGTCCGTGGGCCCATCGGACGCTCCTCGTCCGGGCGCTGACTGGCCTCGAGGATACCATCTCCGTCTCGGTCGTTGACCCGTACCGGGCCGACGACGGCTGGCAGTTCTCGCCGGAGAAAGACGGCTGTACGACTGACCCGGTGATGGATGCCGACTACCTACGCGAGCTCTACGTTCGAGCTGACCCTACGGCGACGTGTCGGGTGCACCGTACCCGTCCTGTACGACACGCAGGATGATACGATCGTGAACAACGAGTCTCGCGAGATCCTCCGCATGCTCGACGTCGCCTTCGATGACTACGCCGAGCGGGCGGTTGACCTCTATCCCGCTGGGTATCACGATGAGGTCGACCGCAGTATCGAGGCCATCTACGATCCGATCAACAACGGGGTTTACCGGGCTGGATTTGCACGGGAACAGGAACCATACGAGGAGGCGATCACGGACATATTCGACGCTCTGGACCACTGGGATGAGGTGCTCGCCGATCAGCGCTACCTCGCCGGAGACCGCCTGACGGAGGCCGACATTTGCATGTTCACCACACTGATCCGATTCGATCACGTCTACCACACGCACTTCAAGTGTAACGTCAGGGCGATCCACGAGTACGAGCACCTCTGGCCGTACCTTCGGGACCTGTACACGACCCCAGGTGTGGCCGAGACGGTCAGAATGGACCACATTCTAGAGCACTACTACACGACCCATCCGTCGGTCAATCCAAGTGGGATCATTGCAAGCGGTCCCGAGCTTGACTTCGCTGCACCCCATGACCGCGACAGCCTGGGCGGTACCAGGCCGGCTGCCCTGTCCCGCTGAGCCGTCGAACGGGAATCAGGTGGTTCAAGTCATCGACCCGATCAGTGCGGGTGATGCTCGACCGGAAGCAGGGTCTGATCGTCATCAGCAGCCTCGGGGCGGTGGGGCTCCTCCTGCTTGTGGTGGAGATTGCCGGGGTTGATCGGGTCCTTCGTGCGGTTCTGGCAGCTGACCGGTCGCTGGTCGTGCTGGTCTTCCTCATCGGCCTCGGCTGGCTGCTCGCATGGAGTACGATGCTTCGATCGGTCCTCGCAACGCTCGATGTCGAGCTCACGCGGGGTCGTTCGTTTCTGCTCTTCAGCGGTGCCGTCTTTGCACACAACGTAACACCGTTCGGGCAAGCCGGTGGTGAACCGGTTCCGGCGATGATCATCTCGCGGGCCTCGGATACCCCCTACGAGACCGGGCTGGCCGGGATCGCCAGTGTGGACCTCCTCAATGTCATCCCGTCACTCTCGCTGGATCGTGGTTGGTGTCAGCTACTACGGGCCACGGCATCACTCGGGACGAGAGTGGAACTGGCCGTGGTGACCGCATTTGGACTGGTTGGCGGGGCGGGTATCGTTCTGATCGGGCTCTGGCGGGGTCGCTATCGCGTTCAGGAGAGACTCCCGCGGTTGCTCGCTCGAGGCGGGGGACGTCTGGGACTCGAGTCGCCCGAATCAATCGAACGGGGACTTACGAATCGGCTGATTCGACTCATCGGGAACCTCGAGCGTGTCGCTTCGAATCGTCGTCATCTCGTCAGCTCCCTGACCTTCTCTCTCCTGGGCTGGCTCCTGCAGGCTGTCGCGCTCTCGCTTGCGTTTGCCGCGGTCGGCCACACCGTCTCGCCGCACCTGTTCATCTTCGTCATCCCCCTCGCCTACGTCGCCGGTGTGGCACCGCTGCCAGGCGGCCTCGGTGGCATCGAGGCCGCCCTTGTGGCGCTCCTTGTTCCCACGACTGGCCTCGCGGTTTCCGCGATTACCGCGGCCGTGCTCATCTTCAGGGGTGCCATCTTCTGGATGCCGATTGCTCTCGGCAGTCTGGTCGTCTGGAGCTATGGCATTCGTTCCGTCTGGTGAGATGGATGGTCGACTCAGACCGGCGCGTTTGGCCAGGACAGTGGTTCGTCTGATCTCGATCGACCGGCCGATCCGCCACACGATCCAGATAAGACCGAGCGCGGGCAGCAGTGGGAGCACGAGAACAGCGATAAATGCCCCGCTGATGTATCCAATCGCGGACATTTCCCAGTTGGGACCAAATCCCTGACGGTCCGAGACCGTACGCATAATAAATTCTTGACGGGCTCTTCACTTGCCTGTTGCGTTCTCCGAGAGTCGATCGACCAGCTCGTCGAGTGAATCGACTTCCATTGTCGGGGTTTGCCGGAGATTGTGATCAGCGCGATGAGAGCGTCGCAGAAACACCGAGTCGATCCCGGCTGCGTCGGCTGCGGCGATGTCGGTCGATCGGTCCCCGACATCAGCGGGTTCGTCGCCTCCAGTTGCTCGAGGGCCTGAGCGAGGTAGTAGGGCTGGGGTTTCTTCCGCTCGATGCCGTCGACTGTGGGCTCCCGACCCACGCAGGGGTCGAACCAGTGGAGGTCGAACACGTCGACGATGTGTTCGATTGTCTCGTGCTGGTTGTTGCTCACGATCGCACTCTGGACCGGCAGTCGCGTCAGGGCCTCGACGTCGTCGTAGAGGGTCTTGTGCCCGGCCCGAATCTCCTCACGCTGGACGTCGATCGCCGCCTGCTCGCGGGCCTCCCAGAGACGGGCCGGATCGACTCCATACGATCCACCAATCGCCTCCAGCTCGGAGCGGGTCGGGCGGATGAGCGTCTCGACGTGACTCGGTTGGGGATCCTCGACACCGGTCTGGGCGAATGCGCGCTCGATGGCCGCTTCGAGGGCGGATCGACGCGTCGGGGTCACCAGAACGCCATCGTTGTCGAAGACGACAGCGTCGTATGCCATACGAGCCCTATGGCTTCGGGCGGTTTTGGTGTTTCGGATACTGGCATGTCGCCGGGCCTGAACCACCGGTTTGGTATAAAAGTCCGGACTGATTAGCGGATAGGCTTTACCCCGAACGGCAGCATTAATTGTGTATGTCAGCGGATAGCAATCCCGCGGATATTGAGCACGATCGGCAGTCATTCCGGTACTACCGCAGACGCAGTCGAGCGTCACTGGGATCCCCACGAGATCGACATCGAGACCGATAAGGACAACATCAGCGACCTGAACGACGACGGCTTCGAGGCCATTCGCCGTGGTCTCGCGCTGTTCGGCGCCGGGGAGGAGGCCGTAACCGAGGATCTCGCCCCGCTGTCGGTCGTCCTCGAATGGATCGAGGACCAGATGTTCGTCACGACCCAGATCTACGAGGAGGCCAAGCACACGGACTTCTTCGACCGCTACTGGAACGAAGTCATCAACCCAGAGGAGGAGCGACGCGGTCAGGAACAAACCTCACCCCGTGATGACGAGTGGTTCCCGGACGCCTACCTCGAGCTCTTCGAGCGCAACGAGACGGCGATGAATCGCCTGCTGACTGATGACAGTTACGAGAACCGGGCCCGGGCCATCTCGCACTATCACCTCACCGTCGAGGGCATCATCGGCCAGGTCGGCTACTACGGCTTCCAGAACAACTTTGGCGGACAGTACGAGGAGCTGCCCGAGCTTCCGGGGCTCGTCGAGGGCTTCTCGAAAATCCGGAGTGACGAGGGCCGCCACGTCGGGTTCGGGATGTGGCAGCTAGAGAAGATGGTCGCCGACGGTAACGTCTCCTTCGAGGTTATCCAAGAGACAGTCGACGAACTCTTCCGGATGTGTTCAGGAGATCGTCACGGCCGACCCCGAAGAACAGCAGATGGACGAGGACGTCGGCATGCCAAACGAGGAACTCGTCTCCTATGCGGTCAGAAAGCACACCGACCGGATGAACCAGATCAGCGACTCCTCGCTCGACATGCCAGATGTCGACGAACTCGTCAGTATCGAGAGCTAACGCCCGGCCGAATACGGACCTTTTTACCCCTCCGATCACCTACGTAGTCGCATGACCCAGGGGCGGGGCGAGATTCCCCGGCGTGCTGGACCAACGGAGAAATGCGGCGTCGTCGGCGTCTCGCTCGATGGGCGACCCGCGGCCCGCCCACTCTACTACGCACTCTATGCGCTCCAGCACCGCGGCCAGGAGTCGGCCGGCATCGTCACCCACGACGGGTTCCAGCAACACAGCCACGTCGAGATGGGCCTCGTCGGTGACGCGTTCGGTCCCGGCGACCTCGAGTCCCTCGCGGGGTCGGCCGGTATCGGCCACGTTCGCTACCCGACCGCGGGCTCCGTGGACACCTCCTGTGCCCAGCCGTTTTCCGTCTCGTTCAAGAGCGGCTCGCTGGGCCTCTCGCACAACGGCAACCTCGTGAACGCCGACGAACTCCGGCACGAACTGGCAACCGTCGGCCACGCCTTCACGAGTGATGGCGACACCGAGGTGATCGCCCACGAGCTTGCCCGGAATCTCCTCGAGGAAGACCTCGTTCGGGCGGTCAAACGGACCATGGAGCGGATCCATGGCTCCTACTCGCTGACGATCGCCCACGACGACACGGTGATGGGGGTCCGCGACCCTCGAGGGAATCGACCGCTGTGCATCGGCGAACTCGAGGACGGGTACATCATCGCCTCCGAGTCGGCCGCCATCGACACGCTCGACGGGAAGCTGGTCCGCGATGTCAGACCGGGCGAACTCGTCGTCCTCGAGGCCGACGGCAGCGGGTTCGACACCTACCAGCTCATCGAGCGCGAGCATCACCGCCCACTGTTTCTTCGAACACGTCTACTTCGCCCGACCGGACTCGGTTATCGACGGGACGCTCGTCTACGAGGCTCGTCGAGCGCTCGGCCGGAAGCTCTGGGAGGAAAGCGGTGTCGAGACGGATGTCGTCATGCCGGTTCCGGACTCCGGCCGGTCGTTCGCGTCGGGCTACGCCGATGCAGCCGCGGAAACGATGCCGGATGGCACCCCTCGCGACGAGGACGGCGAGGGCGTTGCCTTCGCCGAGGGACTGATGAAAAACCGGTACGTCGGCCGGACGTTCATCATGCCGACTCAGGACGAGCGCGAGCGAGCCGTCCGCCTGAAGCTGAACCCGATCAAGTCGACAGTCGAGGGGAAATCGATCACGCTCATCGACGACAGTATCGTCCGCGGGACCACTTCGATCCAGCTGGTTCAGCTGCTCCAGGATGCCGGGGCCGCCGAGGTGCACCTTCGGATCGGGTCACCCCCGATCGTCGCCCCGTGTTACATGGGGATCGACATGGCCACGCGAGACGAGCTCATCGCCGCGGACAAGCGACCGAGGATATCCGTGACGAGATCGGAGCCGACAGTCTCGCGTACCTCTCGACGGACGCGATCGCCGCGGTGCTCGAGCGCGATCGGATCGACCTGTGTCTCGGCTGTGTGACCGGCGAGTACCCCTTCGAGATCGAGGGTGAATCAGCCGATCGCGACCTCACAGGCCGTGGCATCCCGCTCGAGTCCGACTGAGGTGTGCACGAGGGCATAGACGACGATTCCCAGCGCAAACGACGTGATCCAGAGCGGGGCGGCGATCCGGCCGACGCGACGATGCGGTGACTGGTAGATGGCACTCTCAGGCCGGGTCATCGCGAGGAGAAGCACATAGACGAGCAGTGGAATGCACACGAGGGCAAGCAGGATGTGAGTCGCGAGGACCGGGAGGTAGACGTAGCTGTACACCCACGCCGGTCCCTCGAACGGGGTTGCACCCCCGATTGTGATCAGTCGGTAACAGTAGAGGGCGAGAAATGTTGTGAATAGGACGAGAGCGCCTAGCATGGATCGACGATGAGCCGAGACGTTCCCCCGGCGAATCCACCGCCAGCCCGCGAGAATCGTGCCGATGGCTGCCAGACTGATCAAGACATTCAGTGAGGGAATAAGCGAGATGAACCGTTGGGACGGCATCGGCAGTGAGCCACTGGGGACCAGTCCGCCAGCCGCCGTAACGACCAGCCCAATGGCGACCAGACTCACGATGGCGGTGAGAGCAGGTACGTGTTCCCGAGCACTCGATTGCATTGGAGAGACGGTGCTGGCCGAGCCAAATAGCGATTCCGCTCGTGGCTTACCGTTTAGTTGAACAGTCAGATGATATTAAAATTCTCTCAGTATGTTTATCAGGGCCTTGTTTAGACGCGTGAATTCACGGTTTGAGTGGCTGAGCGCTGAGTTCGATGTTTCTGACGGCGCATTTCAGGACGAGTTCGCGGAACTGACCGAACCAGGTTCGCGCTCGAACGATCTCGCCGTATTTGCGCCGGAGCGCGAAGAACGTCGATTCGACGTTCGAGCGTTGATGGTAGATCGTATCATCTTGCAACACGTTGTTGGCGATGCCGTGCCAGCCGAATTCGCGGTGCTTAATCACCGGTTTGACGCCTTCTGCACGCAGTCTTTGGCGAAGCAGCCACCAGTCGTAGCCTTTGTCGGCGGTGAGAATATTCAGTTTGTCGAGATTGCGTTTGACCATCTGCCAGCCGATCTTGGAATCGTGCGGTTGTTTCATCGAGCAATGTATATCTAGAATCGCACCAGTCTTGCAATCGATGAGCGGTCGTTTTCACCGCCTCGAACGTGTAGTTCGTCCGTTTTGCGTAGTGTTGGCTGGCAGCGATTCGATCCATGCCGGTTGCGTCGATCGCCTGGATCTCGCCGGTGTCGTGCAGCTCCGCCGACAACCGCAGCAGGACGCGCCAGATCGGCATTTTGAGGTCTTGCTATGCGCGTACAGACGGTGGTAAAATCGGGCAGTTCAGCCACCGTTCAGGCCGAGTTTCTCGACAATCCGCGGCATCTCGTGACAGCACGTCCAGCAGCCGCCGATACGGGTGATCGAGGTACTCGCGGAGGCCGTGAAGTCGCGACGATCACCCAGTCGGCGTAGCCGCCGTCACCCGTCTTGAAAGGCCGGTTCTGGCTGTCCGACGACGGCTTTTTGAGCAAGCGAGACAACGCGTTCAGTGAAGCGGGCGAGTTTGCTGGACACAAACCCGTCTTCCCGCTTCACTTCCTAGTACATCGACAAGAAGCAGTTTTTCCTCGAATCCTAGAACTTACCTAGGCAGCGGCTCTCGGAGCAGTTCTCGAACGTCTAAACAAGGCCTTTATCAGTGCAACGAGTGATTTGGTACTGTTACTATGGTAGATCGACATGGGCCGATGAAAACCGGGCGATTTGAGGTCACGATCGACGATGTCGAAGTGGCGGGATTTCAACGCGTGACGCTCCCGAGCTCGCGTACCGAGACGAGCGAGTATCGAGAGGGGGATGAGTCCGAATACGAACGACGTACTTGGGGGCAGATGACGTTTGCCCCGCTGACACTTGAGCGCGGGTTCAGTCCCGGGACGACGGAGCTGTATGACTGGCGAGAGGCAATCAGGATGGGGAACATCGATCAGGGCCGAAAGGAGATTACAGTCACCTTGATGGACGCAGAGGGACAGCCCCAGATTGAGTGGCAATTCGAGGGTGCCTGGATCAAAGATTACGATCCACCCGAACTCAACGCAGGCAGCGACGAGGTGGAAACCGAGACCGTCGTTATTGCGTACGATAAGATGGTCCGGGCGGAGGCCTAGTTCAATGAGCGAGGATGAGGCTCCGGACGTCCCCTCCGCCAAACTGCCCCTCTCTCGTCGGGGCACGATGCTTGGTCTGGCAGGACTCGGGAGTTGCTGGGGTCGGGCTCTCGACCACCGCCACGGCCCGATCTGGCACGTTGCCGCTGCAGGCGTCGGTGAGAATCCCTGAGAGCACGACCCACGCGTTCGGCCGCGGTGCCAAACCCCGTCATCCTGGGGCGATCATCTTCGGCGACTCAACTGCCGCCGAGATCGGCTCTACGGTCCCGACGAAATTCGCTCCCAGATGCCGGTCTATGCGCCAGCCTTCCACACGACGAGTACCCGAACAGCAAAGACCGACCTCGAGCCCGTCGACCCGGAGGCAATTCTCGAGCATGTCCGATCTCTCCCGGTTTACACGTGGCATTTCCGGGACGTCGACGATGGTCGTCATGTGGGGCCGATGGCCGAAGATTTTCACGAAGCGTTCGAGCTTGACCAGCCCGGCGACACAATCGCGTCGGTTGATGCCGATGGCATCGCGATGGCGGCTATTCAGGGTCTCCTTGCACGTCAGGAATGTGAGCACCAACGGCTTGCTGATGTCGTTGCCGAGCGGCGAGAGCGGGTGGCCGAGCTCGAATCGCGCGTCCAGGCGCTGGAGGCAACGGTGAACGAGCAATGAGCGACGAGAATGGACCCACCAGAGAGTTGCATCGTCGACTGCTCCAAGGGGTCGGTGGTGCCACTGGTGTTGCTGCCCTGGCCGGCTGTACCGATATTCTGGACGGTGATGGGGCCACCCAGACGGAACTATCGACGGGTGACACGCAGACCCTCGGTCGAGGGGCCCGTGCAGCCCATCCGGGTGCCATTGTCTTCGGTGATTCGACCGGCGCCACGATCACGTCCGAGCGGCCCGACGAAATCCGGTGCCAGCCACCGTGGTACGCCCGGCCTTTCATGCTACCAGTACGAAGCAGGCGAAGCGTGCCGTCGAGCCAGTCTCTTCGCGTCGGTTGCTCGACGCGCTCGCCGCGCTGCCGATCTATCGGTGGCGATTTACGGGGCAAGAGTCGAACCAGCACGTCGGGCCGATGGCAGAGGCCTTTCACGATCGGCTTGGTATAATGGGATCGAATCAGTCGATCGCGAGTGTCGACGCAGACGGCGTCATTCTCGCGGCGATTGCTGCCCTGGCCGACCGTCTTCATCAGCGAGGTGAAGAACTGCGGGAAGAGGCAGCGGCCCTCGATGCCGAGCTTGACACCCTCGAGGAGCGAGTGGCCTCGCTCGCTGCTCAGCTCGATGACTGAATACGTATCACTCACGGTCACCTTCCAGGATTATAGTACACCGCTACGATGATGAAGGTGGTGATTGCGATGATCAGGGCAACTGAATTGGAGAGGATTTGACCCCCCTAACTCCGGGTTCTTTCGAACCGATAATGGAGAAAAACTGCTGTGACGAATCGGTAGCGCTAGGACTTCCGGGAGTGTTTGAACCAGCGGTAGGATGCGTGGGACCGGATTTGAACCGGCGGACCCCTACGGGACAGCGCCCTCAACGCTGCGCCGTTGGCCTGGCTTGGCTACCCACGCTCGCGCGGCATCACTTTGATACTCGGAGTTGTTTGATATGGGTTTCGTTTCCACAGTTCCGCCCTCGCCTGAATATGGCCGCTGTAACCGTATCCGGGTGAGCGGTGATTTAAAATGGAGCAGGGCCCTACGGGTCCCATGGCCAAGTACTCGACCGGATCCGCAGAGGGCGGTGGCGGGACGACCTGCGAGCTCTGCGGTGCCGAGAGCGGGTCACTCAAGCGGACGACTGTGGAGGGGGCCGACCTCGAGGTGTGCTCGAGCTGTGCCTCCCACGGCGAGTCCAAGGGCGGTGGCTCCTCCAGTGGTGGAGGGACGTCCACCGATGCCGAGCGCAAGAAGCGGGCCGCCCAGAACGTCGCCAAGACGAATCCAATCTGGGATGGTGATACAGAACACTGGGAGCGCGATGGGACGAACTACGACGACGACCCGCTGCCCTACCTCGTCTCGGGCTATGGTGACCGCTTGGTCGAATCTCGACAAGAAGCCGGCCTGACACAGGAAGAACTTGCGGCCGAACTGGGCGTCCGCGAGCAGGACATCCTCGCCGTCGAACGGGGCGGGCGAGCCAGGCTGGGATCGGCGGAGGCGTCGTTGAGGCAATTGAAGACCACCTCGACGTCGAACTTGCCGAGTGACGGTCATGACCGGACCGGCTGCGGGTGACCGGAGGACCAGGGAATGAGCGGCCAGCTGGCTGCGGCCGAGCCCTACGTCACCCGCTTCGAGACCGAGGTCACGGCTGTCGACGGAAAGCGGGTGTGGCTCGAGACGAGCTACTTCTTCGCCGAAAGTGGTGGGCAGCCGACTGACAGCGGCAATATCGGCGATGTGGCCATTGCGGATGTGACTGTCGAGGACGGCGAGCACGTGCACGTCCTCGCCGAAGAGCCGTCATTCCGGGCGGGGACCCGGGTCATGTGCCACGTCGACTGGAAGTTCCGCATGTACTGCATGCGAGCCCACACCGCGGCGCATCTTCTGGTCGGGGCTGCACGACGAACCCTGACGGATGTCACCTATGCGGGTGCCACCATCGACCGGGATCGGGTTACTGTCGATCTCGAGACGGACACGACGCCGGATAGCGAGACGCTGATCGAGCTGGACGAGCTGGTCAACCAGGCCGTCTGGGAGTCGCTGCCGGTCTTCTGGGACGACATCGAGGTCGCCGCAGCACGGGGCCGCGACGACGTCACCTTCACCGACGCCACGGAGCCGGAGGCCGTCTCGAAGGGCCGGGTCCGGATCGTGACCGTCGGAGAGCAAGATCCCAATGGGCGGTCGACCGCAGCGGAGGACGTCTGGGACATCGTTGCCTGTGGCGGGACCCACGTCCGGAACACCCGGGAGGTCGGGCCGGTCACGGTCCTCGAGTGGTCCGAGCCCCAGCCGGGAATCATCCGAATTGCCCTGGCGGTGGGCCCGGCTGCTATCGAGCGCATGGCCGCCGAAAAGCGGGTCGCCCTGGCCTTCGAGGAAGAGTCCGGGCAACCGCTCGAGGCTGTGGCGCCGGATACCACGGCGATCCAGTCGACCCTGGCCGGCGAGACCACTGACGAGCCGGCCGAGGATCCTGTCCTTGCGGCCGATCGGGCGGCCGACCGGCCCCGCCATCGTCGAAATCGTGGCGGATGTTTCCCCCGAGCACGTCAGCCAGGCGGTCAAGGCAGTGTCGGGCGAGCGGGCCGATCGGATCGCCATCGTGGGCAAGGAGGATTACACGTTCGCGGTGGTCGCCACAACCGACGCTATCGACGCCTCTGCCGTCATTCGGGACATGAATCGTCAATTCGGCGGGGGCGGTGGTGGCTCGTCGGACCTCACGCAGGGCGGGGGATTCGACGCTTCCCCTCCGGACGTCGCGGCCTGGCTGGAGGACCGACTCCACTAGAGGGCGTCGATGGCCTCCTCGATGTCCGAACGGGGAACCGGTGAGATCCAGTCCTCGCTCTCCCATGTGTGAGCTATTCTCAACTGCCCGTCACAGACGAGGACCGCCCGGCGTGGCGTCTCGATGCCGGCCATGCCCTCCCGTTCGGTGAGCAGGCCATAGGACTCCGCAATGTCACCGTTGAGATCAGCGAGTATCGAGAACGGACTCTCCAGCTCACGGAGAAAGGCATTGATCGAGTAGGGGCCATCCCGGACGATCCCAACGACGCTGATACCGTCGAGGTCGGCCCAGCCGGCGTGGTCATAGCGGCGCCACCAGTTCTTCGCGATCGCACTGAAGACAAAGGCATCGAAGATAAGGACCGTTCCTCGCTCGCCGGCGATCGCTGAGAGCGTGGCCGCACGGAACGTTTCTCCGTCACACAGGAGCCCCTCGAACGGCGGTGCCGTGTCGTCGACCGCTGGTATCATACCCGGACTCTCGGCCAGCGGTGCCTAAATCCTCGTGGATCACCGAAGCTATAGCCATCTGGGCCCGAACCAGCCCATGGGCGATACCAGCCGAACGCTGTATCGACTCGAGGGGTGTCCGTTCTGTGAGCTCGTCGTCGATGCACTCGAGGAGCGTGACCTGCCCTTCGAGAGTGTCTGGGTCGAGGCGATGCACTCGGATCGCAACGAGGTCAAACGCGTCTCCGGACAGCGGGAGGTGCCGGTCCTCGTCGAGGAAGAAAACGGGATCACCATGGCCGAGTCGGCCCGGATCCTCGAGTACCTGAAAACGCAGGACGCCTAGTCGAGGTCGTGGGGATTGAGCCCCGGGTCGGCGACCGGTGGTGCCCCAATGGCCAGCACGCGCCCGACGTCATCACCGACATATCGATGACCGTGGCCGATCTCCGGCTTGGCAACCCAGAAGGTTCCCGGGCCGGCATCCACGTACTCCTCGTCGCCCGAGCGGCCGAGCTTGAGGGAGAACTCACCCTCAAGGACATAGAAGATCTCCTCCTGCTCGCTGTGGGCGTGGTACTGGATCTCCTCACCGGGTTCGAATTGCCAGATCGTCATCCGCACGTTCGAGACCCCGAGAACGTCTCCAACGGGAAGGATATCGAGATCCGGGGGTAGCGCATCGTTTTCCGAGAGGTCGGTCACCGGGACGTCATCGGTGTGGATCACGTCGTACTCCATGGACGGTCATCACGTCGTGACATTATCAATCACACGGCGGGGGCCCGGCTATCGTAGCATAGAAGGCGCCCGACCGCGAACCGACCCGACATGGAAGTACCGTACGACCTCACCTCGTACGTCCGCGTGCTCAAAATGGCGACGACGCCGACGCTCGAGGAGTTCCTGCAGGTCTCGAAAATTGCCGGTGCCGGCATCCTCCTCGTGGGCCTCATCGGCTTCATCATCGGCACGGCGATGTTGCTCCTCACGGGGTCGGGTGGGATCTAATGCCGATCTATGCCGTCAAGACGACGGCGAGCCAGGAGCGCACCGTCGCGGACATGATCATCAACCGCGAAGAAAACGAAGTACATGCGGCCCTCGCGCCTGACTCCCTGACCTCGTATGTGATGGTAGAAGCAGACAACAATGCCGTCCTCGAGCGCGTTCTCGAGGATATCCCCCATGCGCGCAGCATCGTCCCCGGCGAGTCCGATCTCTCGGAGGTCGAGCACTTCCTGTCCCCGAAGCCGGACGTGGAGGGGATCGCCGAGGGTGACCTCGTCGAGCTCATCGCGGGACCGTTCAAGGGTGAGAAGGCCCAGGTCCAGCGGATCGACGAGTCGAAAGACCAGGTGACGGTCGAACTCTACGAGGCCACCGTCCCGATTCCGGTGACGGTTCGCGGTGACCAGATTCGCGTGCTCGATTCCGACGAGCGGTAGACCGCCACCACAATAGCTATTTCAGTCCTGGCGATAGGACCACCCGTGACCGACGGCAGTACGACCCGGGTCGATTGTCACGTGAAGATCATCTCCGACCGGGTGGTCGAGCGAGCCCGGGCAGCGGGGATCGACGTGCTGGTCTATGCCCCACATTTCACCCGCATTGAGCAGGCGCGGGCGAGCGCGGAGGCATACTCCACCGAGGACGTGCTCGTGGTCCCAGCGCGGGAGCTGTTCACCGGCTCCTGGCGAAATCGCCGGCACGTCCTGGCACTCGGCCTCGAGTCGGCGATACCGGATTTCATCCCGCTGGAGGCGACCATGGCCGAACTCGACTCCCAGGATGCCACCGTGTTGGCCCCCCATCCCGAGTTCGCAACCGTGAGTCTCACCAAGGCAGACATCGTGACCTACCGGGACCAGATCGACGCCGTGGAGATCTTCAACCCGAAGCACCTGCCCTGGCAGAACTCGCAGGCGCGAGCAATCGCCGAGACTGTCGACTTACCTCCGTTTACTTCCTCGTATGCCCATCTGGGCCGATCTGTCGGAGCTGCCTACACCGAGTTCGATGCACCAATCGAGTCAGAGGCCGCCCTCCTCGAGGCTCTCCAGGACGGCGTTTCCAGGCGAGTTGTCTACGAACGGGGCTGGCAGCGGTTTCTGACCTCGGTGACCGAGATGGCCCATCTGTTCTACGAGAACTCCTGGCAGAAGGCAGATCGCCTCTTCCTCTCGGGGATGGAATCGACACATCCCCGCCACATCGCCTACAACGGCCGCTTCGAGGACCTCTCGGTCTATTGACCGCGGGCCGTTTCGAGGGTCTCCCGGACATCGTCCCAGTGCGACCCCTTCCAGAAGTACTGGCCACAGACCGTACACTGCCAGAGTGGTTCCCTCGCTGGATTTGGGGCATATTCCGGGGTGGCTGTCCCGTCCTCGACAGGCTCGAGCGATCCGTTGCATCGGCCACAGATAACGGGGTCCTCGGCGAGCTCCAGATTGATACCGGCACGCGAGAGCGCCCCAGCTGCTCGGCCGTGTCCGTCGCCTCGAGGATGATTGCGTTCTCTGCCGATTCGAGCGACCGGTCTCGGGACACGATGGTCCGATCTTCGGCCTCGGCTCGCTCGAGAATGGGGTCATCCGCAGCGGTTGCATCGACGTAGTGGACATCGTGGCCGCACATGCGGAGGTGAGCGACGATGCCGCCACACATCTGGTCGACGAGCAGCCGCATCTCAGTGCAGGAACGACTGCAGCTCCTCGAGTGGCCACGTGTTGATCACGTCCGCCGGTTCGGCCCAGCCCCGCCGCGCCGTGTGAACTCCGAGGCGCATGTGGGACAGCGTGGCTGGCCGGTGGGCATCCGTGTCGATCGCGATGTGGGCCCCGGCCTCGGATGCCGACTGGACGGCACTCCCCCAGAGGTCGAGGCGACGCGGGTCGGCATTGACCTCGAGGGCCGTCTCGTTCGCCGAGGCGACCTCGGCCAGGGAGGCGACATCGAGGGCCAGCCCCTCGCGCTGGTTCAACAGGCGGCCACTCGGGTGCCCGATGATGTCGACAGCCGGATTCGCTGCGGCTCGCTCGAGCCTGGCCTGGGCGGCCTCGGCCGGCTGGTCGAGGGCACTGTGTGGCGAGGCGACAATCACGTCAAGCGTCTCGATGACTTCCTCACCGAGGTCGATGTCGCCCTCGGCGTCGATGTTGGCCTCGATGCCGGCGAGGATCGGAATGGGGGCATCCGTCGCGATATCCCGGATGCTGGACACCTGCTCGAGGATCTCCTCGTCCTCGAGGCCGGTGCCGCCGACCACTCCGGGTCCGACCGCGTGATCAGCAAGCCCGTAGTACTCATAGCCCCGATCGGCCGCCGCCTCGACCATTGCCTCGATCGGCGTGTTGCCATCCGACCAGTCGCTGTGCGTGTGGAGATCGCCACTGATGTCGTCTGTGGTCACCAGCTCCGGCAGTGCACCCGATGCGGCCGCGTCGATCTCACCGCGGTCCTCGCGGAGCTCGGGGGGAATCCAGGGGAGATCGAGGGCCCCGTACATACTGTCCTCGGTGTCGCCGGCCACCCGATCGCCGGCGCGGGGACCGGCGTCTGTGCCCGACCCCGAGACGTCGAATGCGCCGTACTCGTTGAGCTTCAGGTCGCGCTCGATGGCGTAGTTCCGCAGCCTGACGTTGTGGGCCTTGCTTCCCGTGAAGTACTGGAGGGCCGACCCGAATTCATCGGGGCTGACTACCCGGAGATCCGTTCGGACACCGCCGATTCGAACACTCACCTTGGTCGGGCCCGACTCGATCTCGTCCTCGACCGATGACCAGTCGAGAAATGCCTCGATGACGCCCGCTTCGTCGGTCGTCGAGGCGAGCACGTCGATGTCTCCGATCGTCTCGCGCCAGCGCCGAATCGAGCCCGCCACTTCGCACCGCTCGACTGCTTCGTTGTCCTCCAGAAAGGCAAGCACCTCGTCGGCCAGCGGGCGCGCCTCCCCGAGCAGCTGTCGCTGCCCGGCCGTCCGGGCAAACTCGAGATTCTCGAGAATGTTCTGCTCGGTCTTCGGCCCAAAGCCCGACACGGCCTGAATCTCGCCGGCTTTGGCGGCCGCCTCGAGGTCATCGAGGGTCTGGATCCCGAGTTCCCGGTAGAGCGCCCCCACTGTCTTGGGGCCGACCCCCTCGACGCGGGTGAGATCGGCCATTTCGACGGGCAGTTCCTCGCGGAGCTCCTCGAGGTTCGCGATCGACCCGCTTTCGACGTACTCGACGATCTTTCCCGCGATCGAGTCGCCGACGTCGTCGGTACGTTCGATCGCCTCCCGGTCGCCCTCGTCGACCAGATCGGCGATGGGCGCCGGATGGGCACTCACGGAGTCGGCGGCCCGCTCGTAGGCCCGCGGCTTGTACTCCACGTCGTCAGCAGCCAGCAGGTCGGCGTACTCCTGGAGCCGGGCTGCAATCTCGGCGTTGGTCGTCATCGGCCCCTCCGGCGGGCAGCGGTGTCGTCCTGCCCAGGGCCTGTTTGAGAAAGGACAGCCACCGCTTGCGGTCGGCGGCTTCCTGGGCCTGTGCTTCGGCCTCCAGGTCCGTGGGCGTGCCGAGTCCATCGAGGGCCGTCAGTGCCCGATCGATTCCCACGATGCTGGCAGCGAGTGATTCACCCTCCTCGCGGGTGATGTCCGCCGTTTCGATCCGGTTGACCCGTTCGACCCGTTCGCGCCGGAGGTTCTTCTTCGCCTGCACGACCCGCTCCTGCTCGCCCGGCGGAACGGTGTCGCGGCGGGTGATCTCGAAGACGAACGACTGGAGGTCGACCTCTGAGCCCTGCACCTCGATCCGGTCGGGAATCGAGACCCCAACCGTGGCTCCATCGCGCTCGATGCGCTCGAGGAGCTGCTTCCGTTCGTAGGCCTGCACGGGGGTACCTCCGTGCTACGGTCTCAAAAACGTGCGGTCGGCCGCAAACCCAAACCCCATAGCGTCCCGGCACAAACAGCCGGGCAATGGCGACCTGTGACGTGTGTGGGCGGGTCGAGAACATGCCGTACCGGTGCCACCACTGCGGCGGAACCCACTGTGGCGAGCACCGCCTGCCCGAGAACCACGACTGCCCCGGCCTCGAGGACTGGGGGGACCCCGGTGGGGTTTTCGATAGCGGATTCGATGCGAGCGTGCGGTCTGGCGATGGCTCGGCTTCACGACGGGTGGCCGATCGTATCGGCCTGACGTCTGTCACAGGGTACTTCAAAGGGAATGTCGCCTACCTCATGCTGGCGCTGATGTGGGTGACGTTCGTGGTCCAACAACTGGCATTCGTGGTGGGCGGGGTCGATCTCTACCAGTTCCTCTTCGTGTTGCGCCCACAAAATCCGGAGTTCGTCTGGACCTGGGTCACATCCATCTTCGCCCACGGTGGGCTCTATCATATCGTGGGGAATAGCATCGTGATATTCTTCTTCGGGCCGTTGCTCGAGCGCTACATCGGCTCCCGGAAGTTCGTGGTGCTTTTCATCGTAAGTGGCATTCTCGCGGGTCTGGGCCAGATCGCGATCCCAATCATCCGGGGCACCGTTACCTTCCAGACACCCGGCGTCCTCGGCGCAAGCGGTGCAGCACTGGCGATACTCGGCGTCTTGACTGTTCTGAACCCCGGTCTCCGCGTGTATCTGTACTTCATCCTCCCCATCCCGCTGTGGGCGATCACGCTCGGCTATGCCGGCATCAGTCTGTTCTTCCTCGGGCCTGGAGCGGGAGCTGGCGGCAACATTGCACACGCCGCCCACCTCGTGGGGCTGCTCATCGGCCTCGGCTACGGGCTGTACTTCAAGCGGACGCGAAACGTCCAGGCGCCCCGACGACTCGACTTCGGGGGTGGTGGCCCCGGTGGGCCTGGGGGCCCGGGTGGTGGCCGCCGACGCGGCCCGTTCTAACCCATCGATGGAGATCCAGCACGCAGAGCTTGCTCCCGATCCCGCACTCGACCGGGCGGCGATGGAAGCCCGACAGCTCGAGATCGCCGACCTCGCGACTTTCGCCGATGCTCTCCAATTCGATCCAGCGACCGTTGGCGACCCATGTGGCCCGATTGTGGCCGGGGTCGATCAGGCGTTCCTCGATGAGCGGGCGATCAGTGCCGTCGTGGTGATCCAAGGCGAGTCAGTTCTCGAGACGGTCCATGCAGTCAGTCCACTCGAGATTCCCTACATCCCCGGATTGCTCGCGTTCCGAGAAGGGGGCCCGATCCTTGCTGCGCTCGAGGAGCTCACGGTCGACCCCGATCTCTTCCTGTTCGACGGCAGCGGCCGAATTCACTACCGCGAAGCCGGCCTCGCGACCCATATTGGAGTCATGCTCGACGTGCCAGCGGTCGGGGTCGCGAAGTCGCTGCTCTGTGGTGACGCGACGGAGGATGTCGCTAATCTTCCCGCGGGAACGACTGTTCCGATCGTAGCGACCGACCGGGTCACGGCACCGCCAGGAACGGTCATCGGGTATGCGGTCCAGACCCGACAGTACGAGACTTCGAAACGATCGATTAACCCACTCTACGTAAGTTCGGGCCACCGGGTCGAGTGCCGAGACGGCCGCCGAGGTCACGCTGGCCACGGCGACCCAGTACAAGCTGCCTGACCCAATCCGCCTGGCAGACCAGCAAGCCGACAGCGTGAAGCGGACGCTCTCAGCCTGAAAATCGTCGGGACTTAGGTGTTCGCCAGAGTAGCCACCAGCATGGATGATGACGGGACTTCAACGAAGTCCGACGAGGCCTACACCCGAAAGCGGGTCGTGTTGATTACCGGCTGTTCGAGTGGAATCGGACAGGCGACGGCCGAGGCATTTCTCGATGAGGACTGGCAGGTCGTCGCAACCGCCCGAGATCTCAACACGATTGCTGACCTCGCCGAGCAAGGGTGTCGGACCCGCTCCCTCGACGTTACGAATGGCGAGCAGGTTGCTCGCCTGGTCGAGGAGACGATCGACGATCTGGGAGCGATCGACTGTCTCGTCAACAACGCCGGGTACGGCCAGAAGGGGCCGATCGAGGACATCTCTCCAGCTGATCTCCACCGCCAGTTCGACGTCAACGTCTACGGGCCACACCGACTTATCCGGGCGGTCCTGCCACACATGCGGGCCCAGGGCGAGGGTCGAATTGTCAACGTCTCGAGTATCCAGGGGCTGGTCTCGTTTGCCGGAACGGGTGTCTACGCCGGTTCGAAGCACGCACTCGAGGCGATGACCGAAGCGCTCCGGACTGAGGTCGGGCCACTCGGCATTGATGTCTCGCTCGTCGAGCCCGGCCCCGTCGAGACGGCCTTCGACGACCGTGCCATGGCAGAACTGCCCGTCGATCGAACACTGGACTACGAGTGGCTGTACAAACTTCACGAGGATAGCCAGTATCTCGGTGGTGTTTCGCCGCTTGCGAGTCCGCCCTCAGAGGTGGCTGATGCGATCGTCCACGCGGCAACTTGTCCGGGGCCGCAGGCCCGCTATCCAGTCGGCCCGGTTGCTCGGTACGGCCGGTTCGCCCGATTCCTGCCGGAGCGTATCCGCGATCTCGGCCTCCGGGTGCTGCGAAAGGTCAGCTAACGTAGTCCTCGAGCCGTTCGGCCGCCTCCTGAACCCGTGGGGTTACCATGGCAAACCGAATCCAGTCGGATCGTGACCGCCCGAAGGTCTCCCCCGGCATCCCCGCCACGCCCGCCTCGTCGATGAGCGTCTTCACATTCTCGAGCGTGCCGGGAATGCCACCGAAGCGGGCCATCACGTAGAATGCGCCGTCAGGACGCGTGTAGCTCGCCCCCATCGACTCGAGGGCGTCGGTGAACGTCTCGATGCGCTCGCGAAGCCGCTGGCGGTTGGTCTCGTAGTAGTCCGGACCGGTCTCCCGAAGGGCCGTGAGGACGGCGGTCTGGGCGGGCCGTGAGCCCGCGACGTTAATCAGCATGTGCCGGCGTCGCGCGCCGTCGTAGAGGCACTTGGGAAGGATCACGTATCCCACGCGGGCCCCGGTGATCGCCATGGACTTCGAAAAGCCGTTCGTCACGACCCGGTGCTGCGAGTCGACCGAAAGCGCACTCGAGAAGGTTCCTGTGAGGTCGTAGTGATCGTAGACCTCGTCGCTGATCAGGAGGGTATCGTGGGCTTCGGCGATATCCACAAGCGCCGTCATGGTTTCGCCCGGATAGACGGCGCCGGTCGGGTTGTTGGGCGTGTTGACGACGATCGCGGCGGTCTCGTCGCCGGCCGCTGCCCTGATTCGCTCCGGCTCGAGCTGGCCCGAATCCGTGGTCGGAACGAAACGGGACTGCCCGCCAAGGAGTGAAACCTTCCCCGGATAGTATGGATAGACCGGATCGGTCAGGAGAACCTCGGAACCAGCCGATCGCTCGAGGGCGGCTGCCAGGGCCAGATAGTTCGCCTCCCCGGTGCCGTTCGTCACGATGACCTGATCGACACCGACGCCTCGCCGGTCCGCGATCTCCTCGCGGAGGGCGGCCAGGCCCTCGCTCGGCGGGTACTGGAAGGCGGCGGGCTCGCCGTCGGCGTAGGTCCGAAAGCCCGACCGAATGCCGTCGGGTGGCCCCCAGTCTGGGTTTCCACTGACCATGTCAATGACCGGTCCGGGGGCCGAGTCCGCATACTCCATGACGTGATAGAACAGCGGCGTATCGTAGTCCATGCCGGGGCATGGCAGGCCCGGCCTGTGACTGTTTCGCCGATCCCCTGCTTTCATGCCTGGCCGGCCCGTTGTCCCGGCCAATGACCCCGCCAGCGTCGGTGGATCGACTCGGTGATCAACTCACCGAGCGCGAGGAGACGGTGGCCGTTGCCGAATCCTGCACCGGTGGACTCCTCGGGGGCGAGATTACGGCGGTTCCCGGCGCGAGTGCGTACTTCGAGACGGGCATCGTCACCTACGCCAACAGCGCGAAGCAGCGCGAACTCGGGGTAAGTCGTGAGGCCCTCGACGCACACGGGGCCGTCTCGGAGGCCGTTGCCCTCGAGATGGCTCGAGGGGTTCGCGACGTGACGGCGTCAACCTGGGGGCTGGCGACGACGGGGATCGCTGGTCCCTCGGGTGGAACAGCCGAGACGCCGGTGGGAACGGTCTACATCGGCGTCGCCTACGCCGCACCCTGGGGCAGTGAGGACTCGAGTGCCAGCGCGACCCGGTATGCGTTCGACGGCGATCGACAGACGATCCGACAGCGAACCGTGACAGCGGCGATCGGAGCCCTGCTCGAGGCAATCGATGAAACAGCGAAAACGTGATACCCATCATGACCGTATGGCTCGGACATGAGCGACGAGGAGGAGGCTGAGCCGACTGTCGACCTGGGTCCTCACGTCCCCGTCGAGGGTGCTCCCCTCGCCCGCGTTTCGTCCCGGCTCACCTGGCCGACAGAGCGGAGTGCGATTCTCGAGCGAGAAGGTACCAGCGTCATCAGGACACCCAGTGGCCCCCAATCGATTGAGGCAATCCTCGAGGAGGTCGAGGAGACCTACTTCGATCGACGCCAGACGTTCGAGCAGTGCGTGCGGGGGGTTATTGGGACGGGGGCGGTCGAGACGGCCGACGAGTAACGCGTGGCCACGCAGCCTGCCCGCAGACGTGTCGCGGATCGCCTCACGGCCCACTCATGGGTCGTAAAGTCACTTGTCCTCGGGCTGGTCCTGACTCTTCTCTGGATGGCCTTTGTCTCGAGTGACCTGCAACGTCGTGTGGTCGTCGATGGGCTACTGCTGATCGGCGGCCCGCTCGCCCTCGCGACGACCCACGGCCGTCACATCGGCTGGCGTGTCGACCGTCTCGCGGTCAGGAACGCAGTATTGCTCTCGTTGTTTGTCCTCCCGTTCTACGTGGTCGGTTCGTCGCTCCCATCGATCCGGGCGTTCTATCCCATGTGGTACACGACGGCAGCTCCTGGTGCCTTTCTGCCACACGCGCTCCAGCTCTTTCTCCTGGCCCTGGCAGCCGAGACCTACTACCGGGGGCTGTTATGTGTCGGGGTCCGGGAACTCGGGTTCAAGGCGGTGTTCATCAGCCCGATCGTCTACATGGTCCATCACTCCACGAAACCGCCGATCGAGTTCCTCCTCTCCGGGCCTACGGACGTGCTGTTCGGCGCCGTCGACTACCAGTCGAACTCGATCTTACCCTCGGTGCTTGCCCATGGAGCAGGGCTGGTCTTTCTCGACTGGCTTGTCCTGCACGAGCCTGTCATCGACCCCGCAACAATCGCCTGGGTCCTTGAATTCCTCACGATCGGGTGATCGGTCGCCAGCATTTAAGGTCGCTTTGTGAGAGGGGGTTCCTATGAACATTCGGACGGGGACATTGGCCTTACTTGTAGTAATTCTTGGAATTATCTCGTTCCTGATCGTCGCACCCTACTTGCAGTTTATCCTGGCTGCGGGATTGCTTGCGTTCGTGCTCATGCCGGTCCATCGACGACTGGAAGACCGCCTGGGAACCCGAGTCTCCGCTGGGGTCGTGACCGCCCTGGCGTTCGTCGTCGCTATCGTACCGACTGCCCTCCTCGGGTTTGCGGTTCTCAGCGCAGCCCTCGAGGCCCTCGAGTCTTACTCGAACGAGGACATCATCGAGATAATCGAATCGATTCGAACCGTACTCAGAAACCAGTTCGGCTTCGAACCAGCCACGATCGACACTATCGAGAACGGCCTCCTGACCGAAATGAACGGTGTCATAGACTCGGCCGGGAACTACCTCTTCTCCGAACTCGTCGGGATTGTGAATACGACGATGCACCTGACGGTTGGAATGCTGATACTCGTCTTTTTGCTCTATTATTTCTTGGCCGATGGCGACGACCTGCTGGACTGGATTGGGGCGGCCCTCCCGATCGAGGAGTCCGTCCGCGAGGAACTCTTCGATGAAGTATCAACGGTGACCTGGGCGGTCGTCCAGAGCCATCTGCTCGTGGCAGTCGTCCAGGGGGCACTCGGGGGACTCGGTCTCTGGCTCCTCGGCGTGCCGAACGCTGCACTACTCACGATTCTCATGGTGGTGGCGTCGGTCTTGCCTGTAATCGGCGTATGGCTCGTCTGGGTGCCAGCAGTCGGTATCCTCCTCTTTTTCGGGGATACAACTGCCGCGGTCCTCCTGTTCATCTACGGAATCACGGTCCTCTCGATCGTCGATAACTATGTCCGGGCGATCTTTGTTGACCGTGGCTCTGCGTCTCCATCCGGCCGCGGTCCTCGTGGGGGTTATTGGGGGCATCTCGCTGCTCGGGGTACTCGGGCTGTTTCTTGGCCCGGTCCTGCTCGCTGTCTTCAAAGCCAGTGCAACGGTCTTCAGCCGGGAGTACGATGGTGTCGAGCAAATCTAATCCTCCTCCAGTTCCTCGATGAACGCATCGGCGTCATCCTGAAGGTAGGCCTGGGCGGTCGCGATACGCGCAATGAGTATGAGAGGGACGACGACGAGCATCAGGAGAATGGCGACGAGAGTGTAGAATCCCGATCCGAGCAGGCCGACCACGACGATTGGATGCAATCCCATGATTAGTCTCCTGATCTCTCAAAGGCATCGAGTCGGGACTGAACCCCTGCCACCATCGTCGACTTTCGTTGGAGGCGGGCGAACGACACCGGTAGGTGCTCGGTGATCGTTCGAAGGGCCTGCCCGAACGTCTCGGCAGTTCCGGGGCTTCCTTCGAATGCATTGCGGACACTCTCCCGGATCTGCCAGACGCCCACCGGCGCCCAGTAGTCATCCGACACCTCTCGGAGCACCAGACACTTCGCCTGCCGCCCCCGTGATTCGAGGTGCTCGAGGACGCCCAGGCGAGAGGCGTAGTAGGCTCCCGATGTCTCCTCGACGTACTGGGTCCGGCCCTCGTACCCCTCCGAGGCGGCACCCATCCAGATGTCGCCATGTGGATCCGGGTTCCAGACGCTACCAGGCGCTTTCATTTCGACCAGTTCGAACTCCCAGTTCCCCGGGAGCAACACCACCCAGTAGCGGTTGCCGATGTAGGTGTTCATCCAGACCTCCACCTCGTCCACACTCGGATTCGAGCGGATTCGACCCCGCAGGTAGTTCCCGACGGTATCGTCAACGGCCGTGATCGACCACCGAGTCGGCACCAGCCGGCGCTGCGAGGATTCGCCAAGGGCACCGGCAGACAAGATGGAGTTGATGTCGTAGACGTCGAAACCTCGCCGGTAGAGGTAGGTCATCGCCCCTTCGGCGCGCCAGTCGTCGTCCTCGAGTGTCTTCTTGACCGGCTTCGGGACGTGGGTATTTTCCGTGAGGATTGCGGACGTGGCGTTCGCCCAGGGGCCACGTGGACTGGCGATGTCCGACCCAGGCTCGAGGCCCACATCGGGCCGATCCTGGAGTCCGATTTCAAGGTCAACCGGTCGATCGGCGATTGCCACCTCTCGTTGCACGCCCACGAACCCGTCCCAGGTATCGTCGACCAGTGGTGCCGTTCGGGCTGGCGCGTCAACGCCAGTCCGCTGGCTTGCGTTCAGCAGACCGGTTCGGCGCTGGAGGACGTCTTCGATCGCGAACTCTCGCTGGTACCACTGGCCACCGGTGACGTACTCAGCCGCTCGATCTTCATCCCCTACCGGGGAGAGCAGACCGACGGGCACCTGGGGATACTCCGACCGGCCGACGAAGATGGAGGGCGCGGTCGACCCGACCAGATTGTCTCCCGAGAGGGCCTGGTCGAACCGTTGCTCGACCTGTTCGAGGTGGTCCGTGATCGCGTAGGACTTCTCCTTGGCGAGCCGGCGGCGCTCGGCCTCCTCGTCTGGCTCGAGGTCCGCGATGTATTCGTCGAGGCGCATTGGACCCGATTGCCCATCGATAGGGGCGGTACGGGATTAAGTGATTGGATGGTTTCCGGCGACAACGTCAAGGTTAAATTAGGCCGGGCGGAAGGTCGAGCCATGAGTTCGACGAGCGAGCGTGAGGCCCGGACGTGTGTCTCCTGTGGGATCAACGTGTCCGGGACCAACGCGGCGCGATTCAAGTGCCCATCCTGTGGCCATGCGATCTTCCGGTGTGCCACCTGCCGCAAGCAGAGCAACCTCTATGAGTGTCCAGACTGCGGTTTCACGGGGCCGTAATCATGGGCAAGGTCGCCGCAGAGATGAAGGTCATGCCGACCGATCCCGAGGTCGACCTGGACGATCTCCAGGACCGACTCGAGGCATCGTTGCCCGAGGGTGCAGTGATCAATCGGGTCGACCGTGAAGAGGTGGCCTTCGGACTCGTGGCCCTCCTGCCGACTGTCCTTGTCGCCGACGACACAGGTGGAACGGAAGCCGTCGAGGAGGCGCTTGCTGGAGTCGACGATGTCGAGAGCGTCGCCGTTGAGAACGTCGGCCGGATCTAGCCAGTCGACGGTACTATCGCCAGCGGTCGATCCAAGACGTATCATTTATACCTGCACTACGATTATTCCGCCGTAGATTATGCCGAACTCCAGTGGCCCACGGAGCGGGACCCGGCGGAAGCTGGCTAATGACCCCGGGAACGAGGGAGATCCCCGCCCCAGCGAGCGATCCAGTCGTACGAGCCTGGCGAGCGGGTTCATCTCAAGATCGACCCAAGCGTCCCAGACGGCCGATTCCACCCGCGATTTGACGGACTGACGGGCGAGGTCATCGGACAGCAGGGTCGTGCATTCAAGGTGCGAATATCACCGATGGGGGTCTCGAGAAAACGATCATCGTGACAGCCCCACATATGCGACGCCAGGAATGACGATCTTCAAGGAGATTCTCGACGAGGAATTTCTCACCACCTCGGAGGCCAAAGAGTTGCTGGCCGACATCGAGAACGACCGGGCAATCGAGGAGGAACGCGAGCTGCGCTATGAACTCGCTCGAGCAATCGAGCATGTCAACCGGTTTGCGATCCTCGATCCCGAGGAGAGCCGCGATCTCGTGGGCGAGTTACAGGACCTCGAGAAGGTCGACGAACCGACGGCCTACAAGATTGCAGACCTTCTTCCGAGCAGCCGAGATGAGCTTCGGGCCGTCTTCGCCCAGCAGCGCTACAGCCTCTCCGGCGACGAGCTGGACGAGATCCTTGACGTGTTGGCGAAGTACACCTGAAGCTCGGGCGACTCTTTAAGTCGGCGGTCACCCTATCCTGGCATAATGAGTGAAGGCGATGAGAAGGGGGTCCAGCGAGCGGTATTGCTCGAGCTATCTCGCCCACGGTCAGTCAGACGATAGTCGCCCCCGCTACCAGAAGTCGCCGGTCGGGTATGCCATCTCACTCGAGGATTTCACACTCTACGAGATGGCCCTCGACGAGGACGCCCGGGTGACTATTGGGACCGAGGTGATCGTCGCACCGGAAGCGGAATTCGATCTCGTCGTGGACGTCAACGAGACGGCCTATGTGTCGCTGTCCTCCGGGGCCCAGTCCGAACTCGAGTACGTCGTCGCAGACGTCGTCAGCGACCAGGAGCAGCGCTTCGTCGACTTCTTCAACGACGCTCAGCCGATCACCCTCCGGCTGCATCAGCTCAATCTCCTCGGAGGGATCGGGAAGAAACTGCGCAACCGGATTCTCGACGAGCGGAAAGCGCCGGCCATTTGACTCGTTCGAGGATTTAGAAGAGCGGGTCAGCGGGCTTCACGATACCGAACCATCATTGTCGAGCGGATTCTCGAGGAGATGCCGCAGACGAGGATCTGAAGTACCGCATCTTCGTCGGCCGGTCGGGCGAGCCCGAGTAGTCGATGCGAGATCCTGACCGCCTGCGACAGCGAGCCGGCATCCGGGGTGACCCGAATCGCGATCAGCACTTTCTCGTCGACGATCGCGTGCTCGACCGGCTGCCGACCTACCTGACAGCCATCGATGCCGATACGACCCATCTTCTGGAGGTGGGGGCGGGAACAGGAGCCCTCACGGATCGCCTCCTGGCCATCGGTGAGACCGTCACGGCCATCGAGCGAGATCCGGTACTCGCGTCCTTCCTAACCGAGGAGTTCGCCGATGCCATCGCAGCCGACCGTCTCGATCGTTCTGGAGGGCGATCGCTGACCGTCGAGCTCCCTCCGTTTGCGCCTTCTGTCTCGAATCTGCCATATGGTGTCTCGAGTCAGATCGCGTTTCGACTCTTGCCACTGCAGCGCCCGATGGTTCTGACATCCAGCGGGAGTTTGCCGAGCGAATGGTCGCCGAGCCGGGCACCAGTTGCCTACGGTCGGCTGTCCGTTTCTGCACGCCACTACGCGAGTGTCGAAATCGTTGAGACGATCCCGCCAGGCGTTCGATCCACAGCCCGCCGTCGAGAGTGCAGCGGTTCGAACCGTGCCACGAGCGCCGAGCTACTCAGTGGATGATGATGATGATGCGTTCTTCCTGCAGTTCGTCAAGGCGCTGTTCACCCAGCGACGCAAGACCGTTCGGAACGCCATTCGGAACTCCGCACACATCTCTGAACTGGGGGCGCCGGCTGCCGTCGTTGAGGCTGCCGACGAGGCACTGCTGCAGAAGCGCCCGGATGCCCTCGAGCCAGCCGAGTTCGCGGAACTCGCCTCGCTGGCGCTGGCTGTCGGGGCGCCCTCGGATCAATCGGCGTGACCGACGCATTAAGGGCCGTTGAGTCACCAACCGGGTGATACCAATCGAATGTTCCCCGAACAGCTGATGACGAGTGTCGAGGGCCGGGCCCTCGCCACAGCGCTGGTCGTTTTCGCCGGTCTACTGTGGGTGGTCGTGGTTCAGCGCCTCCAGCGGTGGTTGACACAGCGGTCTCGGCCGCTCTTGGCCGACATCCTCGCCAGTGTCCTCCTCGTCAGTGTTGCCCTGCTTCTTGCTGGGGCACTTCTGCGGCTCTGGGAGCAATTCGATGCCGTCACCGGAGCCGCCGTTACGTTGGATGCGGACAGTGCAGTGGTGGCTCAGCTGATCCTATCGGGGATTCTCCTCATGGGGACGTACATTCTCACGCGATTCGTCCACCGCCTTCTCGGCGATGTCATCGGGTCTTCAGGTACTGCGTCAGTGATCATCAACGGAAGGTGACCTACCGCGTCGCCCAGGTGCTCCTCTGGTCAGTGGCCCTGGTGATGATACTTGGCGTCTGGGTCGAGGATCTCAGTGGCATCTTCATCGGTGCCGGCGTCCTCGGGATCGTCCTGGGCATGGCTGCCCGGCAGACACTCGGGGCGATGCTGGCCGGCTTCGTCATCATGGTGTCTCGGCCCTTCGAAGTGGGCGACTGGATCGCCGTCGCCGGTTATGAGGGCATGGTGACCGACATCGCCATCGTCGATACTCGCATCCGGTCACTCGATGGTGAAATGGTCACGGTGCCAAACGATGTAATCGGCTCGAAGCCCATCGTCAACAAGTCACGGCAGGGCCGACTCCGGCTCGAGGTGGAGGTCGGTGTGGATTACGAAACGGAGCTTGATGCCGCCACAGACATCGCCCGGGAGGCGGTTACGTCCGTCGACGGCATTCTCGAGTCACCGGAGCCGGTGGTCCTGGCGTCCGCCTTCGGTGACTCGGCGGTTGTTCTGACCATCCGTGCCTGGACCGACGCGGGGACGGCTCGGGAGTACTGGACGGTTCGCTCAAACGTCGTCGCAGGGATCGAGGCAGCCTTCGAATCGGCCGGCATTTCGATTCCATTTCCCCAGCGGGTGGTGTCGAATCGCCCCGATGAGGCAATCGACACGCCAATCGAGTCCCTCTCGGAGGAACGACTGAATGGAACTGGCGGCCCGCCGGGGCATGAATCGAACTGTCTACCAGCCAGCCGAGGATTCGGCGTTGCTGGCCGAGGCTGCGGTGTCTGCATCGAGGCGAGTGATTGCATCCTTGAGGTTGGCACGGGATCGGGATACGTTGCCGAACGCATCGAAACCGAGACGGGAGCGACCGTGGTCGCCAGTGACGTCAATCCTCATGCCGTAGCCAGCGCCCGGGAGCGCGGGCTGTGGGTGGTCAGGACAGATCTCGTAGCCGGCTTTCGGGCCAATACCTTCGATGTCGTCGTGTTCAATCCGCCGTATCTGCCGACGGAGCCCGAGACGGAGTGGTCGGACTGGATGGAGGTGGCTCTCTCGGGTGGCCCGGACGGCCTGAGCGCTCATCCGACCGTTTCTCGAGACCGTTGGTCGGGTCCTCAAGACGGATGGGACGATTTACCTCCTCGTGAGTTCCCTCGCTGGGGTGGACGCCGTCGTGGAGCTTGCCGGGGAGATGGGCTACAGTGCCGTCGCGGTCGCCGAGGAGTCGTTCCCGTTCGAGACGCTGACCGTGCTTGCGCTCTCCAGATAATAACTCAAGGTCATATATTGACATGGCAAATATTAAGCGACGGTATAGCGAAGATGGGTCCAATGACCGAGTACGTCTCGACGTCACCTGGTTTGGCCCCGCTTCCCGACTGGGCGAAAGAGGATCTCGCTGAGGAGAAAGGCCATCAGAAACACGATCTAATCGGCGGCGACGAGGGGGCGGCGATCACGACCATCTACGATGACTGCCGGACGGAGCTGATCGAGGTCCAGACCGACGCTGGGCTCGACCGCATCACTGAGGGGCAGGCCCGCTGGGACGATATGCTTGCCCACCCACTGGCGGTGAATGATGCCGTCGAGACCCGCGGCATCGTGCGGTACTACGACAACAACAACTTCTACCGAGAGCCGGTCGTCACCGGCGATCTCGTGCCGACCGGCGATATTGCCGGGGAACTCAAAGCGGCCGCCGCCCTGACGGACTCACTCCAGGCGGTCGTGCCGGGGCCCTATACCCTGGCGGACCTCGCCACCGACGAGCACTATGGTGACGAATCCGCCTTTCTGGCGGGCATCGCCGAATTCCTCGCCGGCGAGGTGGCCGCCTTCCCGGATCACGAGACGCTGTTCATCCTCGAGCCCTCACTCGTGACCGAGTCACCCTCGTCCGAAGTGGCCGAGCGTGCGAGCCAGGCGATCGATACGGTCGCCAGCGAGACGGCGGCCGACGTGGTCGTCCACACCTACTGGGGGGCTCTCGAGGAGGCCGTGCATGCTCACCTGCTCGATGCCGCGATCGACGCCATCGGCTACGATCTGGTGTCCGATCACGAGACGGTCCTGTATACGATTCAGGAGTACGGGACCGCCGACGACATCGCATTGGGGCTTGTCGATGGGCAGAACACGCTGGTCGAAGATCCTGAGGCAGTTCGAGATCGCACCGAGTGGCTCTTCGATCAGCTGCCGGTCAGCGACTTCGAGACGGTCTACCTGACGACGAATACCGAGACGTTCTATCTGCCCTACAGCAAGTTCGGCGAGAAACTCGAGACACTTGCCGAGGCGGCCTCGCTCGCGGAGGTGACCGCGACATGAGCAAGGATCAGTTCCGTCCGGCCGACCACGAGAGTGAGCACTTCCTGCTCACCACAGTCGTCGGTTCGTATCCAAAGCCGAAGTGGGTCAACCGGGCCCGTGATCTCCACGAGGATCCGGAGGCCGACTTCGACGACGAGAACTGGGCGGAGGCGACCGACGATGCGGCCCGGATCATCGCCGACGAGCACGAGCGAGCCGGACTCGATGTCGTCGTCGACGGGGAGATGCGACGCAACGAGATGGTGGAATTTTTCGCCCATCGGATCGAGGGCTACGAGTTCAATGGGCCCGTGAAGGTCTGGGGGCACAACTACTTCGACAAGCCATCGGTGGTCAGCGACGTCGCGTACGACGAGAGCTGGCTCGTCGACGAGTACGAGTTCACGGCCAGTGCGACGTCCCGGCCGGTCAAGGTCCCGATCACCGGCCCCTACACCCTGGCGAACTGGTCGTTTAACGAGGCCTACGAGGACGACGAGGCTCTCGCCTACGATCTGGCTGACCTGGTCAACGAGGAGATCGAGAAACTCGTCGATGCGGGTGCCCATTACATCCAGATCGACGAACCAGCGCTGGCGACGACGCCGGACGATCATGCCATCGTCGGCGGTTGTCTCGAGCGTATCGTTGCAGATATCCCAGACGACGTCCGGATCGGCCTCCACGTCTGCTATGGCGATTACTCCAGGATCTATCCGGAGATCCTCGAGTTCCCGGTCGACGAGTTCGACCTCGAGCTGGCAAACGGGGACTACGACCAGCTCGATGTCTTCCGTGACCCGCCGTTCTCGAAGGACCTGGCACTCGGCGTCGTCGACGCCCACGTCGCCGAGGTCGAGTCCGTCGCGACGATCGAGGCCAACATCAAGAAAGGGCTCGAGGTGGTCCCCCCAGAGCAGCTGGTCGTGTCACCGGACTGTGGGCTCAAGCTGCTGCCCCGACAGGTCGCCTTCGAGAAGATGGCGAATATGGTCACGGCGGCCCGCAACGTCGAAGCGGCTCTGGATGCCGGCGAGATCAAGCCTCCACTGGCTCAGGCCGACTGAACCCTTTTATCCGGCTCGACCGAACAGTCGCCATCGGATGAAGCGTATCAAAGACAGCGTCCACGACCACATCGAGGTGGCCGGTGTCGCGCGGGATCTGCTCGATACCCCGGAGGTCCAGCGGCTGCGCCGCATCGCCCAGCTCGGGACGGTCTCGCTGGTCTATCCCTCCGCGAACCACACTCGCTTCGAGCACAGTCTGGGGGTCTACCACCTGGCGACCCAGGCCCTCGAGACGCTGGGCATCGAGGGACCACGGGCGGCCCACGTCCAGGCCGCTGCCCTCCTCCACGACATCGGTCACGGGCCGTTCAGCCACAATCTAGAGGAGCTGATCGAGCGCCGAACGGGGCGCTACCACGACGAGGTCCTGACTCTGGTCTCGAGCGGAATGGTGGGGGACATCCTGGGCGAACATGGCCTGGACCCGGCCCGGATCGCCGACCTGATCGCTGGAGAGGGCCAGGACGGCCAGCTGGTCTCCGGTGAACTCGACGTCGACCGGATGGATTACCTCGTCCGGGATGCCCACCACACGGGCGTCCCCTATGGCACGATCGACCACGAGCGCCTCGTTCGGGAGCTGACCTATGCGGATGGCACGCTGGTGCTCGCCGAGGGCAACGTCCAGACCGCAGAGAGCCTCCTTGTCGCCCGTGCCCTGATGAACCCGACCGTCTACAGTCACAGTGTCGCCCGGATCAGCAAGGCCATGCTCCGCCGAGCCAGCGAGCGGCTCCTCGAGGCCGGCGAGACGGACGCCGAGGCCCTCGCCCGCATGGACGACCACGATCTGGTCGTCGCCCTCAGACAGTCCGCCTCGACCCGGTCAATGATGCGCCGCCTCGACGAGCGGCGCCTTCTGAAGCGGGCCCTCTGGGCCGAGCTGTCCGATGTCCCGTCGGCGATTGTCGATGCCGACCACGAGCGGGTTCGGACGCTCGAGCAGACGATCGCCGAGCGGGCCGGAGTGGATCCAGACATCGTGATCATCGACATCCGTGACCGGCCGGCAATGCGGGAGTCGAGCACGCGAGTCATGGTCAACGGGGAGATTCGCCACCTCGATCACCAGTCGCCGCTGGTCGAAGCACTCCGTGATGCCGCCCACGCCCAGTGGCGCCTGGGCGTGTATGCTCCCCGCCCCGACCGGGAGGCCGTCGGTCGCGCTGCGGTCGAGGTAATGGGCCTGGACATCGAGGGACCGCTCATTAGCGAGGGACCGGGCGGCCTGTACACCACCCTCGACGAGTTCGCGGGATGAGGCCCGAATCGTTCAAGGACCCCTCGACTCATTCACGATCATGGAGCTGACGGGCACCATCCTCGCCGGGACCGACTTCCGTCCCGTGCGGGGTCGCCTCGTCATCGAGGACGGCAGGATCACCGCCATCGAGGAGGCAGCCGTCAGAAGTGATGCGATCATCTGTCCGGCGTTCGTCAACGCCCACACCCACCTTGGGGACTCGATCGCCAAGGAGGCCGGCGTCTCGGACGACCTCTCGCTGGCCGAGCTGGTCGCCCCACCGGATGGCCTCAAGCACCGACTCCTCCGATCGGCGTCCACGGACGAGCTGATCGCCGGCATGCGCCGGTCGATGCGCTACATGAGCGCGAGCGGAGTCACCGCCTGCATCGACTTCCGCGAGGGCGGACTCGAGGGGGTTCGCACGTTTCGGGAGGCCGCCCGGGATCTGGAGATAGAGGCGCTTGCCTACGGTCGAGAGACGGCGGCCGTCCTCGAGGAGGCCGATGGCTTCGGAGCGAGCGGGGCCGCCGATGCTAACTTTAGCGAGGAGCGGGCCGCCGCCCGTGACGCCGAGAAGCCCTTTGCAATCCACGCCGGCGAGGCTGACCCAGCCGACATCGATCCCGCCATGGCCCTCGAGCCGGACCTTCTCATCCACATGGTCCATCCGACCGCCGATCATCTCGCCCGCCTCGAGACTGTCGATATCCCCGTGGTCGTCTGCCCCGGTCGAACCTCGTGACGGAGGTGGGGATGCCCCCGGTGGAGCAACTGCTCGAGCACACGACGGTGGGCCTGGGGACGGACAACGTGATGTTCAATGCCCCGTCGATGTTCCGCGAGATGGCCTACGTGGCCAAACGGACGGGGCTGCCAGCTCGCGAGATTCTCAGGATGGCGACGCTCAATGGGGCGGCCATCGCCGGCCTCGAATGTGGGGTTCTCGACGCAGGGCGGCCCGCCCGCCTGCTTGTCCTCGATGGCGACTCGGACAATCTCGACCGGCATCGAGGACCCCGTCGATGCCGTGGTCCGCCGGGCGACCACCGCCGACATTGTTGACGTCGTCCACGGGTGAACCATTTTCATGGTGGATGATGTATGGGACTTGTTCCCATGCACGATGTGATCCTCCTCCCGACAGACGGCTCCGACGAGGGGCATCGCGCGGTGCAGTACGCCTTCGAACTCGCCCACATCCACGAGGCCCGGATCGAAGCCCTCCACGTGGTAAATATCGCGAGCTATGGCGGATTGCCCACCGAGCGGGCATGGGATGGCGTGACAGCAGCCCTTCACGACGAGGGGACAGCGATCATCGAGGAGATCATCGAGATGGCCCCGTCGGCCGTCGCCGTCGAGGGCACGGTTCGGGAAGGATCACCCGGACGGGTCATTCCACGATTTGCCGAGGCGGTCGAGGCCGATCTGATCGTCATGGGCACGCACGGCCGTGGGGGCATCGAGCGGGTCCTCCTCGGCAGTGTCGCCGAGCGAGTGGTCCGGACGGCCGACGTCCCGGTCGTGACCGTTCCAATCACTGCAGACCGATCGCTCAGGCTGGCCTGAGGTGCTCGCAGTCTCCCGCCGGAATGACCTGCAGTCCATCATCCGTCTCGACCTCGAGGGCCCCGTTGGGCCGGATGTCGACCTGCTTTTCCGACGACCGTCTCCGTCGGTTGCTCGACCCGAACCCGCTGGCCGAGGGTTAGCGTGTGTGAGCGCCAGGCCGGAAGGACGGCATCGAGATCCGAGCGGAGCTCGTGGAACGTTTCGAGTGCCCGCTGAACCACAAGCCGTCGGTTCGTGGCGGCTCCCTCGAGCGCAAAGCTGGTGGCCCCTTCTGGCAGGACCGACCGATCCAGATCGACGTTGATGCCCATGCCGACGATGAGCCAGCTGATTCGGTCGGTTTCACCTTCCATCTCCGTCAGGATGCCGGCCAGTTTCTCGTACTCGAGGCCTGCATCGTCGGTCGGGACGACGACGTCGTTTGGCCACTTGATTCGGGCATCGATTCCGGCCTCCCGAGCGACTTTGGTGACCGCCACTGCCGCAGCGAGGGTGAAAAGCGGAGCCCGAACCGGTGCGATCGTTGGACGGGTCACGACACTCATCCAGACACCGCCGCTCGGTGACGACCACGGCCGCTCTCGCCGTCCCCGGCCACCAGTCTGTTCGGCAGCCACCACGACGATGTCCTCGGCGCCGTCGACTGGCAAGCTCGCGGGCCCGTTCGTTGGTACTCGCGAGCGACTCGTGGAATTCCACCGTAAACGGCGCTGCCAGCTCGGCCTCGATGGCAGCCGCCGAGTACCCGCTCACCTCGATGATCCGGTAGCCATCACTGTCACTCTCGATGGTAATGCCGGCATCCCGGAGCGCGTCGATCTGCTTCCAGACCGCAGCCCGCGAGATATCGAGCGAGTCCGCGAGGTCGGGGCCACTCGTTGGGGCCTCCCGCAATCGAGAGAGGATACGGCGCCGCGTCTCGTTCATACCCTAACGTGGGGAGACGTTCCTACTTCAATTGGCCGACTATCGCCGCAGAATGAGCTTGAGGATGTCCTCGTCCTCGAGGACGTGGCCCGTACCAACCTGCTGTTCTTCGTGGACTGCACTGGGCCCCGACACCCGTGCAAAGCGAAATCGGTCGGCGAAGTCCCCACCGAGTTTGTCGATGGCATCTTCGATGGTAGCTCCCCGTGTGAGGATCAGCGGCTCCTCGTAGTCGATACCCCGGCCGGGTTTGTCCATGTAGACCCGGATGAGATCGAGGGCCTTCCACAGCCGGTCCTTGAGCACGTCCAGTCCGCGGTCCTCTTCGGCACTGATGAAGGTCACCGTCTCCGGATCGAGCCCGTACGATTCTACCTCTGATTCAACGGTCGATTTGTACGACGGTTCGATCAGATCGACCTTGTTGACACAGGTGATCGAGGGGATGTACGCCCGATTGTCCATCAGCCCGTCGATGAGCCGGTCGATGCTGACTACTTCGTTCAGGGTCAGTGTCGCGTTGACGAAGCCGTGTTCCCGGAGGATGTCCTTGATTGTCGACTCCTCGAGATCCTGTTCGACACTCGAGGTGATCCGAATCCCGTCCTTGTGACGCTTCCGGATAGAGACCCGTGGTGGTGTTGCATCGACCCGAATGTTGATGTTGTACAGCTCCTCGCTCAGGCGCTCATACTGCTCGATCTCGAAGACAGAGAGAACAAACACGATCAGATCGGCGTTGCGGACGACCGAGAGGACCTGCTTGCCATCCCCGCGGCCCCCGGCTGCCCCCTGATCAGGCCCGGCACGTCGAGAATCTGAATGTTCGCCCCTCGGTACTGGCACATGCCGGGATACACGTCGAGCGTCGTGAACTCGTACTCGCCCGTCTCGCTTTCGGCGTTCGTCAATGAATTGAGCAAGGAGGACTTGCCGACACTGGGAAATCCGACGAGGGCAACGGTTTTATCGCCCGTTTTCTCGACCGCATAGCCGTGGCCGCCACCAGCCGATGACTGTGTTTCGAGCTTCTCTTTTTCTCGGCGAGCTTCGACTTCAGCCGACCGATGTGGGCCTCGGTTGACTTGTTGTACGGAGTCTCGGCGATCTCCTCTTCGATCTCGCGGATCTCCTCCTCGAGGCCCATCGTCCGAATCCTACCGGTCGGTCGGAAAAACGCTTTCCATGGTGACCGCTACTTCGCCGGGTGGACGGGTTCATCGAACCCACCCCGGACGAGGGGCTTCGCGATGTGTCGGCGAGCACGCGGGGGCACCTCGTACCAGCCGGGCTCGAGTGATCGCTCGAGGGCCACCGTCTCCTGCTCTTCGCGACGTTCTCCACAGGGGCGACAGCGATACCCCTGGTCGCGTCCGGCACTGTCCATCGAGGCTCCACAGGACGGACAGCGTGGGTTCCGCTGGGTCTGGGTTATCCGATCCAGGAGGGCAAGCTTCTCCAGTTTGAGCGTCCCATCGGTCACCTCTCCACAGACAGTCACCCGATCCCCCGCTCGGAGCGCTCGAATATGCTTGCGAAAGTGTTTGGTCGGCTCGAAGGCCACACACTGGAGCTCATCACCATCCGAGCCAACGGAGAAGAAAACGTGCCCACCGGCCTCCGTCCGTGGCTCACCTGCAACGTCAGCAGTAATTTTGAACGCCTGGCCGTTCTGGACCGACCCGATGGTGGCCGGTTGCAGGTGGCCGTCGGTGCCCTGGTTGGTCACGAAGGTGACGTACTCGGATACTGGCTCAGCGTCGATCGCTCGAGCTGCGGACCTGACAGCGCTGCGGTCATCGCCCCTGATACCATACAGAACCGGACAGGGCGTATGCGGGACACAGACTGTTTCACCGGTCTCTCGGTCGATCGTGTCCCAGATGGCGGGATAGGCGGCATCTGCCTCATCTCGTACGGAGGTATCGTCGACCGATCGGGGCGTTCCCCATTGGGCTGGTTCCCGGTAGGCGATTGTCTCGTAGGTCCAGTCCTCGAGCGCGCTCCAGGCACCAACTGCCGCCAGTGCTCCGATCCGTCCACGGCCGGAGCCAGCGCCCCAGGTGCGTGCGTCGATTCGCTCGAGACAGTCCGTTGCCTCCTCGATGGTGAGCTGTTCGCGGATCGCCCGTTTGGTAAAATCCGGAACGGCCTTGCTGTCTTCAGGGACGGCGACCACCCCGGGATTCGTGCCTTCGACATCCGTTTCGGCGAGTGCTGACACAAGGGTGGTCGTCACCTCCATCGCCTTCGCCACCGACTCGTTCGTATGGATGGCAACTGCGGCGTTCCCGCGGGTCTTGTGGGGGACTGCCGGATTTAACCGGACGAGGACGAGTCGCTCCACCGACCCGAGCTGGGCCGCGACGCGGGCTCCGACGTACGTCGTGCACATGCCCCGGTCGCGGGCATCGGTATCGTCAATCCCGACGACGGTCATCGGGTTTCCTTGGGGGGCGGGGCAGTAACCGTTTTCGACCCGACCTCGATAACCCTATAAACGTTTCCCATGGACTGGAACAGAATCACCGGACGGCGGTCAGTCAGGGCGGGGAAACAGTCTTATGTTGGGAGTTGCCTATACCCATATATGTCCCGGACAGCACTGGTCGGCAACGTTACGGCCATGCTGACGGATGCAGGCTTCTCGGTCAGCGAGCGCTGTGCGATTCGACCGAAGAGTTTCGACATCGCCGCCCGGCGCGGACAGACACTTCTGCTTGTCAAAATCCTCGGCAACGTCGACGCCTTCACCGAGGAGACGGGCCACGAGATGCGACGGTTGGGAAGCTATCTCGACGCCCGTCCAGTGGTCATCGGGTTGAAAAGCCGCGACGAGGAGATCAGACCGGACGTGGTGTATTTCCGCCACGGGGTCCCCGTCCTAAGCCCTGATACCGCCTACAACCTCTTCATCGAGGGCGTCTCCCCGCTCATTTATGCGGCGCCAGGTGGCCTCTATGTCAACATCGACGGGGACATTCTCGCCGACGAACGGGAGGCCCGCGACTGGAGCCTTGGCCAGCTCGCGTCTGAATTGGGCGTCTCCCGACGGACAGTTTCGAAGTACGAGGGCGGTATGAACGCCTCCATCGAATCGCGATGGCGCTCGAGGAACTCTTCGAGGCAGGCCTCACCCAGCCGGTGGATGTCCTCGAGGGGACGAGCGACATTCGGGACGAACGGGACTTACCCGACGAGCCACCCGTGGATCCGGACGACCGCGAGGTCCTGGCGGTTCTGACCCGAGCGGGCTATCAGGTCCATCCCACGGAACGGTCACCGTTCAAGGCGGTCAGCGAGGCTGAGGGGGTCTTACTGACGGGACACTCGAGGCTAACAAAGGCTGCCGAGAAGCGGGCCCGAATCATGAGTTCGATCGGCCAGGTAACTGGAACGCAGTCCGTTTACGTGGTCGACCGGACGAAACGGGAGGCCATCGCCGGCACAGCCCTCGTCGAACGCGAGGAACTCGATGCCATCGAGGATGCAGATGACCTCCGATCGGTCATCCGCGAGCGAGCCGAGGCCGAAGAGGCCGCCTAGGACCCGTACTCGCTCTCGAGATAGGCCACGATATCATCGCTTTCTGGCATTCCCTCGACGTCGTTGGCCGCATCGACCAGAACGGGGACTCCGGTCTGCCCACTCACCGCTTTGACTTTCGTTCGCTCGGGATGGGCGGACGGTACCTCGATTGTCTCGTACTCGAGATCAAGGGCATCGAGCTTATTGATCACCTTTGCACAGTACGGACAGCCCGGCAGCACATACAGTTCCATTGGGCGTACTGGGTCCTCGGGGGTCCTGTGCCTGCCGGTTCCGGCCAGCGATGTGTATTAGTCTCGGGAGGTGATTAGCAAGGTCATGGAGTTCGTGATCGTCGGCTATGGACGGGTCGGCTCGCGAACGGCACGGATACTCGGCGAGGAGGGCTATACGGTGACAGTCGTCGACGTCGACCAGAAGCGACTCGAGCGAGCGGCCTCCCAGGGATTTCACACCGAACAGGGAACGGGGGACGATGAGGCAGTCCTCACGGCCGCCGGTATCGAGACCGCCGATGCTATCGCAGCGCTGACGCCGGATCTCACCGTCAACTATGCCGCCTGCATGGTGGGTGCCGAGTACGGCTGCCGAACAGTCCTGCGCATCGACGAGGACTATCGGGAGGACATCTATACACGGTATGCCGAAGCTGTGGACGAGGTGATATATCCCGAACGACTCGGAGCGGCCGGGGCCAAGACGGCGTTACTCGGGGGTACATTTGGCGTGGTGGGGGATCTGGCGAAGAACCTGCGACTCTCGCTTGTCGTACTTGATCCATCCTCGCCAGCCGTTGGCAAACGAGTCAGTGATCTCGAGTTGCCAACGGGTGTGCGGGTATACGCGCACGGTGCAGCGGGCGAACCTCTTGACATTCCCATCCCTGGCACGACCCTCGAGGCTGGCGATGAGGTGGCCATCGTCGCCGAAGTGAAAAGCTTCGAGGCAGCCAAACAGGCCCTGCGCGGAGGCTGACCTGCTCTCCAGGACCGCTTCGGCGAGCTCACGAAACTGTCTGCACTTCGCTAGCTGGGGATGGCAGGCGCGCGATCGGGAAGGATGGGAACTGAAACTGCCGATTTGGGGCGCGCCTGCACTCTGTTGATCCACGGGATCGAGTAATAAATGTCCGTCAGACCCCTGCATGACGGGAGTCCGACAGCTACCGATCGACCCGGAAGACGAGGATATTCTGGTGGACCATGGAGGGCACGAAGGCATAGGGATACCCGTAGACGTGCAGCTCTTTGGATGGATCGTACCAGATCAGATTCGCGATCAGGCGAACGTCGGGAACGGTTGTCTCGATGGCCCGGGCGAGATCCGCCGAGAGAAACTCGTAGGACTGCTCTCGATACATATCGCCGATGAACACCAGAACGTGCCCGTCGGTTCGGACCGCCTCGACGAACCGGTCGAACTTCCGGCCCATATCCTCGAGCCAGTCGACTTTCGTTCCCGGTGGGTCCTCGTCGAACGAGCCAAGCTTGCTGGAGCGCGTCCGGTCCTCGTTGCGGGTGTGCTCGAGCTTATCCATCGACCAGAATGGCACGTCTGTCAGGAGCAGATCGATCGAGTGATCCGGGATCCGCTCGATCAGCTCCGCACAATCACCGTGGTGCAGCGTCTGCGGTGCCAGGGGTGGGTCACCGCGCCCGTCACGCTCGGCGTTTTCTTGCTCGAGGACCTCCTCGTAGAGCTCGACCCAGCGCCCGGTGCGTTCGAATCCGATCGCCGAGCGGAGCCCGGTGCCCTCGTGAGCACACAGGCTCGCGCCAAGCAGTGTCCCCCCGACGCCAGCAAACGGATCCAGCACCGTCTCCTCGGCTTTGGAAAAGCGTTCGATCAGGTCCATGCACAGTCGCGGGGGCTTCTGGCCGCCGTGTTCACTGCGCAGGTCGTGCTGGAGTGCCGGTGGGTAGGCCTCGTGAATGACTGACTTCGTGGCGAACTTCCACTCGCGGCCGGTGAGGTCATTCAGCCGATTGCGCTCATCGTAGATTCCACGCCCCTCCAGCTGGCGCTGGTGATCGGCGAGATCGTCATCGACGTGGCCGCCGTCAGGGCACAGCCGCATATGGGATGACTGGTGGGCCAGCCGACATAAACGTGGTCCGAAACCGGTAGGGTTGAAATCCCTCGGCGGAAAGGAGAGTACATGACCCACGAGGCGTACGACCGCATCACGCGATCCGTCGAGGAGGTCGTCACCGAGGCGGAGGTCGAGGCCCTCGCCAGCGATCCTGTCGGCAAGCGGGCGTACGTCGGCTACGAACCATCTGGCGTGCTCCACGTCGGCCATCTGCTAACCGCGAACACGCTCATCGAGCTCCAGGACCTGGGCATGGAGGTGGTCATCCTGCTCGCGGATGTCCATGCGTACCTGAACGGTAAGGGCACCTTCGAGGAGATTCGCGAGACGGCCGACCAGATGAGAGAGCAGTTCCTCGCGTACGGGCTGGACGAGGAACTGACGGAGTTCGTCTATGGCTCGTCGTACCAGCTTGAGGAGGAGTACCTGCTCGACCTTCACGCGATGGCTCTGGAGACGACGCTCAACCGGGCCCAGCGGGCGATGGCCGAGATCCAGAGCGGTGAGACGGCCACCGTGAGCCACGTCGTCTATCCCCTCATGCAGGCCCTCGACATCGAGTATCTGGACCTGGATCTGGCCGTCGGCGGCATGGACCAGCGGAAGGTACACATGCTGGCCCGGGAGGAGCTTCCGGCCATCGGCTACGAGAGCCGGCCCTGTCTCCACACGGCGATCCTGGCCGACCTGACTACCGGATCGGGCAAGATGTCCTCGAGCGAGGGCGTCACGATTTCGATGGCCGATTCCACCGAGACCGTCGAAGAGAAGGTCGCATCAGCCTTCTGTCCACCCACCCGGGATCCCGAGGGGGACCTCAAGAACCCGGTCCTCGAGCTCTTTGCCTACCACGTTTTCCCTCGATTCGAGGCGGTTACGGTGGAACGACCGGACGAGTACGGCGGCGACGTCACGTACGAGTCCTACGAGGCGCTGGCGACGGCCCTCGAGGCAGGCGAGTTGCACCCGGCAGATGCCAAGACGGCCCTCGCCACGTATCTCGACGAGTTGCTCGCTCCAGGTCGGGCGGCACTGGCCGAGTATACGACCTGAAGCCCAACCGTTTTGGCCCACTCTCACGCAGTTGGAGATATGGATGGGACGTTCGATCACGTGATGCTGCGGGTCGAGGATCTGGATGACTCTCTGGCGTGGTACGGAGATAATCTCGGCTACGAGGAGGTCGGCCGATGGGAGGCCGACACGTTCACGAACGTCTTCATGGGTCCTCCGGATGGCGGCGATGCCGGAGCGTTGCTCGAGCTCACCTACAATCACGACGGCCGTTCGTATGACCTCGGGGACGCCTGGGGCACATCGCCGTCCGTGTCGAGGACGTCGCCACAGCGTACGAGGAACTCATGGCCGGCGGTGTTGACGACTATCGCGATCCAGCCTCCTGTGGCGGTCGATATGCATTCGTCCGTGATGCCGACGGCCACGAGATCGAGATTGTCCAGCGAGACCATGGAGCCCGGTGGTCACTTGACCACACGATGATTCGCGTCTCGGATGTGACGCGGGCTCTGGGGTTCTGGACTCGCGCCTTCGAGTATGGGGAAACAGGGCGGTGGGAAGCCGACACCTTTGCGAACTATTTCGTCAAACCAATTGACGCACCAGAGACGGCCATGGCCGTCGAGCTCACCTACAACTACGATGGCCGGGAATACACGATGGGTGATGGCTGGGGTCACCTGGCCGTTCGGGTCGATGAGCTCGATGCGGCCTGGGAGACCCTCATGGAACGCGAGGCAACTGACTATCGCGACCCGGCATCGTGCGACCACCGATACGCGTTCACGAAGACGCCCGACGGGCACGAAATCGAGCTTGTCAAGCGCTGATCAACCGAGGAACGGTCGGTGTGGCGCAAGCCGGCGATCGAGCCGGTACCAGACGACAATGGTCGATGGGAGGATCAGAACCGAGGCCGCGTATGCGTAAAACACCCCAAGGGCGAGGAGGAGCCCGAATTCCATGATGAGCGGGATCACCGCGAGGTAGAGCACGCCGAGCCCACACATTGTCGTGAGCATACTGCCCGACAGGGCGCCACCGGTTCCACGGATTGTCACGAGCAGCGCCTCGTTGATGTTCTCGCCATCGAACTCGTCGACGAACCGGTGCATGAAATGGACCGAGTAGTCGACGCCGAGGCCGATCGAGACTGCGAGAATGGGGGCGTTGAACGGGCTGAACGGGACATCGAAGAACCGCATTGAGCCTGCAAGCAGGCCCACGACGACGATCACTGGCAGGATGTTGACGATACCATAGACTGCCTTCCCCTCGAGCAAGCGGAACGTCGCCATGAGAAAGATCGCCGTCAGGATGAACGCAACGACGAGACTCCGGAGTGCCGAGTCCGTGATGAGCTCGATGACGACCTGATCGACGACGATCTGGCCGGTCGGTGTGGCATGCAGGCGCATATCGTCGGCCACTGTCTGGGCGGCCGCGGTTGCGTCCGAGCCAGCCGTATCGACGTGGAGGTCGAAGATGATCCTCGTGTCCGTCCGCGTGGGCGAAAGATACCGCTCCCCAACCCCGTGGTTGAGCATGTAATCGAAGATGAGGTCCACGTTTCGATTTGGAACACCGTTGCCCGTGGTATCAGAGCGATTGAGCAGCGCGGCGAACTCCTGGTCACGGCTCGCCAGATTGTTCATTGGATCGAAGATGCTGCTGGCCTCGGCGCGGCGATCCTCCGACTCGAGAGCCTCCGGTGGGTCGGTGAGCGCCCGGTTGACGTCGGCCAGTGCTGCCGCTGAGTTGACCTGATCGTCCTCGATATAGACGGTCACACTTCCGATCCACCCCGTCTCGAAATCCTCCTCGAGATGTTCGACGACCGTAATGAACGTGTAATCTGCTGGCCGGACGATCTCCGGGAGGTTCTGGTAGAGTTCGATCCGCTCGGCGTCGGGGAAAAACGACTCCATCGAGAACTCGGTCTCGACGCCGGTGCCGTAGTTGGCAGCGCCGGCACCGATCAGGAACGCACTGATCCACGAGGAGCACCGGGGCAATTCGTGCGAGGTTGACGCCGAGTTCGAGAAACCGGCCGAGGAGCGATTCCTCGCTCCCGAGGGGCGTGGTGCCGAAATCTGGAATCCGAGTCCCCTCCCTGAGGTTGTCGACGGCAACCTTGCTTGCCGGAAGGAAGACACCGAAAATGAAGAAAGTGAACGTCATGCCCATGGTGGAGATAATGCCGAAGTTCTGCAGCGTCTCGAGCGGACTCGTGATATTGGCGGCAAACCCGAAGACGGAAGTGATGGTAACGATCAGGAAGGCCGTTCCGAGCTGGTCAGAGGTGACCCGCATGGCCCGGTTGACGGGCACGCCCTTTGCCCGCTCTTCCCGATACCGATTGATGATGTGGATGCCGAAGTCGATCCCGACCGCTAACAGCAGTGGGAAGACCGGTATCAGCGAGTCGGAAAACGGCACGTTGGCAAAGCCCATCGCCCCGAAGGTCCAGACCAGGGTCATCACGAGCGCAAAGAGACCAAGCATCAGATCGAACGGATCCCGATAGGCCACGTAGCGAGAAAGAAGACGATCAGGATGATCGCCGCCGGGAAGACAAGCACGATCGTGTCCGTGAGCAACTGATCGATCTCGTCCTGGACGATCTGGCCGCTAAGGACGATGGCGTTCTCTCCGGCTTCGAATCCCTCGATGTCATCGATCAATTCGTTCGTCGCGTAGTGATACTCGGCGTTTTCGTCACTCGAGGCGGCGGGCGGGGTATCGAAAATGACTGCCATCTGGGTGACGGTGGCCGACCCCTCATTGGGCTTGAAATCGGTGCTGACCATGTCGAGTTCTCCCATCTCCCAGGCCTGTCGAACCGCATAGCGGACCTGTGATTGGGTGAGGCGCTCGATTACCTCCCGCTGGCGGTCGAGCGTATCCGCCTCGCCCTGGGTAATGCCCTCCGCCATGGCCGAGGCTGGGCTGATCGTTCTCTCGACCCGCCCCCCGAACTCGTCGTGGATTGCCTCCTCGAGGGTAAGCATCCGTAGGAGGTTCTGCTTCGAGAGGACGTTATTCTCGTCGCTGACGAAGATACTGATGCTGCTCCCGCCACTCGACCGGCCTGGTCGGGCGAAGGCATCGTTCATCGCCTGCATCGCCTTGTACTCGGCGAGCCCCTCTTTGAACTGGTCTGTCCCGGCCTCCCGTCCTTCCCCGGTACCGATACCCGTGTAGAAGGCACCGGACAAAAGCAGGAATGCAGCGATGACCACCCAGGGCCGTTCCGTAATCAGGTAGTTGAGCCGTTCGGTGAACGGATCGTCACTGCCGTCCCCGTCACTCCTGGTCCCGTCGGTCGCCACTGGACTCTCTCACCCCGTGACGCCACCACAGGACGCCGACCGCGCTCGCGCCGACGATGACTACGGCCAGTCCAGCAAGGACGGTGGCAATCGTGTCCCGCTGGTCACTCTGGACAGGGGGTCCGACCTCGATCGCAAGCGTGTACGTTTCGGAGAGGAGCTCTGGGCTTCGGTTCGTATCATAGAGGAAGTCCATCTCGACAGGATACGTCGTCTGGCGGACAGCAGCCGCCGAGAGCGTGAACACTACCACTGTTGACTCGTTCGGCGCGAGCGAGGGAATGAACGCTTCCGTATCTCCAGCGGAGATGGGATGTTCGGTATAGAGCTTTGCATCGATATTCGAGAGCGTCTCCGGCCACTGGTTCGTCACACGCAAGCGATACTGGGTTGCCCCACCCGCTGGAACCGTCGCATTCGGTGGGTCAGCTGGCTCGAGTTTGAACTCCGGCGTCCGAGGATCGATTGTAACCCCCTTCCGGATCGGCACGGCATTGAGCGGTGCCCCTGCATTCGACGCATATTCGATAGCGAACCGAACGTTTCTGGGGCCGGGATCGGCCTCCCCCATTACGTCGGTCGGGTAGGTAAAATTCGTCGACTCACCGGGCTCGAGTCGGGGGAGGGCGAAGATGCGATCCCGAACAAACATTGTCTCCGTAGCGGGTTCGATTGCGAGGACTGCATCTGAGAGTGTTTTTGGGCCATCGTTTCGGACCGTTCCGCGTATGACGCCATCGTATCCGACAGCCAGGGTGTCCTCAAGATTGAGAATCGAGAACCGTTGCCGTTCGTAAACGGGGATGGTGAGGTCAGAACTCCCCCAGACCTGAGTATTGCCATCGGGATCTTCGTAGTTAATCGTGACACTGAGTGGTTTATCACCCGCACTGACTTCCTGGCCGGCAGAGGCAGTCACCCTGACTGTTCGCGTTTCGCTTGCATTGATCCGCCCGAGGACGTCTTGTGACCCCCCATTGTCGATGATGACCCCACCACTGGCAGACACCATCACGGTCGTGTCGTTCGCCGGGGCGTCGCCGGTGTTTTTGATCGTAATTGTTGCATTTGTCCCGCTACTCGGTTGCAGATCTGTATTGACAGAGACGACCGCAAAGTCGGGTGCCGGGTCCTCGTCTGACTGCAGTAGAATACCCGAATTTCCTGGGGTCCCAGCGACAACACCTCCAGCGATGAACAGTAAGACACCCACTAGAACGATGCCGCCAACCCGCTTCACGTCCACCACCGACCTCCTGCGCAACTAACACGTCTATCCCCACGACCTCCACCGATTTCGCTCATCGGTTGTTGCATAGTATCGCGACTGAAATCAGTTTCGAATCCGCACAGTCTTTCGAACAACATTTTTAGTGTGCCACCTGATACCAATGGTTGTATCACCAATACGGGGCGCCTCATGTGGAATTCGTGTGTAACGACCGGTCACATTTCCAGAAAGCTTATTATATAGGCTTTAAAACCCATCTGACACCCCTACCCGGGGCGAGCCAGCCGACAGACTGACGGTCCCGGTCTGCGGTCGCCTCGCCCTCCGATCGAATCGATCCGTAACCAACCAATAATCATACACAACATGACAGACACAAACTATCGTGCCAAGGGACAATCGCTGTTCTTTGCCGCGATCATGGTACTGTCGGTCGTCGCAATGTCCACTGCGCTTGTGGGCACAACCGCGGCTGACGTACCTGACGACGTAACGGGCGTAGCAGACGTAGAGGAAGGCGTAGTGAAGCTAAACCAAGGCGAGCGCCTCTTCCAGGGCGAAGTCGGCGTAGTTAACGCTACGCTGGTACAGGGCGAAGACTATGTCGACCTGTACAAGACTGGAAGTGGTGATGACGAAGACGTCTGGATTCGAGAGCTCGTCACCTACAACAACACCCAGGAAGCATCAGACCACCTCGATATCGACGAGGAGGATCTGAACGAGACGGGTGTTACGGGTGACTTCGTAGTCATCGATAGCGACGCACTCGAGTCCGGTGCCCATCACCTGAACTCCTCGAGTGGCCAGATGTCCTTCGACATCCGAGTCCAGTCCCTAACGACCGAGTGGGACGACGAGACCATCACGAACGTCGGTGGCGAGACGACTCTCGACATCGACTCGAACCGCGCCCAGTTCCAGGCTGGAATCAGCGCAGATGGCCTCGACCATAACGATCTGATGGAGATCTTCAACGAGTCCGTCTTCGCACACAGCGAGGATGAGGACATCGTCTACGTGAACGCGACCGGCTCGTTCAACGCAAACTTCGACGATGTCGACCCAGGCACGTACGACTTCACCGTCCACGCTACGGACACCACCGCCGAGGACACGGCCTCGATCGAGGTACTCGACGAGGAGATCTCGTACGACTTCGGCAAGATCAACACGACGGGTCAGGGTGACGTCGCGAACCTCACCATGAGCCTCGAGAACGCCGACAAAGCGGCACTGCAGGTCGGTGTTTGGGATGACTTCTTCTACGAAGTCGGCCTGAACATCACTGCGGACGAGGACTACGATGGTGAGGAGTTCGCCATCCAGATGAACACGTATACGGCCGGTGGTGGTGGGATCAATGAGGAACTCAACAACACCGACTCGGACGACCTCGTGTTCAGCACCGACCACGACGACATCTCGATCGATGTTGTCTATCGAATGATCGGTGCCGATCAGAACCTCAGCCCCATGTTCTTTGGGCCGACCGATGCGGTGGACACAGGTAGTCAGTTCCAGGGACTGCTGGCACAGGGCAGCCACGAGCTCCTTCTCGGAGCGGAGTGGAACATGTCCACGATAAATGCGAGTGCCACTGACCCTGAGTTCGCAGATTCTGCTGAGGATACAACGTTCCTCACCATCACCGAAGCCTCCGAGCCCGGCGCCTTCACCGTGAACGCCGCTGCGGCAAACGAGGATATCGTTGGTGAGGACAACCTCGAGGAGGCCACCATCAGCCAGGCCGACAGTATCGCCAACGGCGACAGCATGGTCGCCATTGTCGAGGACTTTGGCATGGAAGGAATGGTGGACTACATCGTCGAGAACCGGAGTCTCAGTAACGGTGACAACATCGGCAAAGCATTCGCTGAGGCCGCAAATGTCACCTTCCAGATCAAGCCGGACGATCTGCCACCGACGGCCGACCACGCGTGGAACACGAGTGGACCCGAACCCGGCAAGGCACTTCCGGGTAACCTGAGAGCATACGCGCTCAATGTCGATGACTACGACGGCGACCTGATGGTCGAGCTCGATTACGGCAAGATCTTCACGGATGACGAGGAGCGAGGCCTCGATGTCACGTTCGCTGCCGATAGCAATATCGCGTTCTCGGAACTCGACGGTGAGAACGAGAACCTTCGCCAGTCCCAGCACATTGAGCTGGAGGAGGCCTGGGTTGAGTTCGATCCCGAGACGGCACAGGTCCCGAACTCCGAGGAAGCAGAAGTGAGCGGCACGACGAACCTGGCACCCGGTAGCGAGATTCGAGTACGAGCGTACTCTGCTGGTGCCTTCACCGAGAACATCGACGCGACCGTCGAGGTCGACGATGATGGTAACTGGGCATGGTCCACCATCATGGACCTGAGTGCCGGCACGCCCGGCTCGAGTTTCACCCTTGACGTCTCCGGTCCGCACGGCGTCGAAAGTGAGATGGAGCCAACGCTGACGCAGGCCGGCGAGGTCCAGCCAGCGAGCTTCCAGATCAGCACTGATGTCCCGAGCTCGGTCGCACCCGGTGACGACGCGTCGCTCAGTGTGACCGTCACGAACGTCGGAGACGAGGAAGGCGACTCCAACTACACCGTCATGGTCGACGGTGAGGAAGTCGACTCCCAGATGCTGACGCTCGCCTCTGGTGGCGAGAACATGAGCGAGTACACACTCGATACGGCCGAGGAAGGCACGATCGAGTGGGAAGTCATGACGGATGACGACTCTGCCAGTGGCAGTGTCGAAGTCGCAACCCCCGACGAGCCGAGCGACGGTGGCGACGACGGGAACCAGACCGACGGTGGCGATGACGGCGGTGACGACGAAGGTGAGGGTGACGGTACCCCCGGCTTCGGTATCGCTATTGCAATCGTGGCGCTCCTCGGCGCCGCAATGCTGGCACTCCGCCGACAGAACTGAATCGGCAGATAACTCAGTCGCGGTATTTTTTTTTGGCCTGAATCGGTGAGCGACAGCACTACCGGTTGGTGAATCTGGCCATCAAAATGGGACAAAAATTCGACGATTTTCCCGCAAAACTTATTATCGGTTGCTCAATATCATCTCGCACCCCAACAGGTCGTCTGCTGTATCATTCGACCTGTTCGATTAAACTCGGAAAGCGGTCGTCCGAGACCCCGCAACCATACTCATGAACTCACAAACATCATATCGCGAACGGGGACGAGCAATCGTCCTCGCCTGCTTGATGGTACTGTCCGTCGTGGCTATGTCGGCTGCCTTTACGGGTGCGACAACGGCTGTCCCGGATTCCGTAAACGACGGCGTTAGTCAATTGAACGACTCGGAACGACTCTATCAGGGTCAAGTCGGTATCGTTGACGACGCCTGGGTCGACGGACTGGAGAAAGTGGACCTCTATGATACCGATACAAGTGGCGACAACGATCATCAGTGGGTCAGTGAACTGTCTGTATACAACGATACCGCTACAGCTGCCGAACATGCAGATGTTGATGAAGAAGACCTGAACGATACAAACCCATCTGGGGATTTCCTGGTCATTAAAACGGACGACCTCACGGCCGGTAACTACCACATCACAGAATCGGGCAATTCAACGCCTCTCCACGAATTCGATATTCGCGAGCAGTGGATTGATGTCGAGATGGAAGACAATAACGTGTCTTCCGTAGGGACTGAAGCCTCCGAGACCGAGCTAATAATCGACTCGAACCGGGCAGAGTTCCACGCAGGAGTCAGTGCAGATGGTCTCGATGCAGATGACCTCGAATCAATATTCGCCGGCGGGAACGTCTCAAATGCAACAGACGTTGTGGCTCTTGATGATGAGGATGATATCATCTATCTAGTATGGGACCGGTTCGTACGATGCAGATTTCACCGACGTTGATCAGGGATCATACACCTTTGATGTTTCTGTCAGTGATACGGTGGCGGAGGCAAATGTCACAGTCTCTGTAACCGACGAAGAGATCACCCGGGAGTTCGTCAATTCGCCATTCACTACGGAGCAGGTCGGCTATGCAAACATCTCGATTAATCTAGAAAATACAGACACTGCCGCTGTTCGCATCAGTGACTGGGAATCGCACTGGTACGAAGTTGGCCTCTCCATCGATGCCTCAGACTACGATGGTGATGTCGCTCACATCAAGATGAATACATATCTCGCTGGTGGCTCAGAGATCCCATCGCCCCTTGGGCTCGATCAGCAGTCGCCGCTGTATGTGTTTGCCCCCCATGACAAATCGATTGAAGTTGATGTTGAGTACCGCCTCATTTCCGCCGATTCCAATCTTAGCCCGCTCTATTACCCCGATGGAATTGTTCCAAACTCCAAAACACTCTCTGATATGCTCGCAACCGGGAATTATGAAGTGATGATCGGTGATGAGTGGAATCAGAGTACGCTCCCTGGTGCACCAACATCGATTTCACTCGAAGATCGACCAACTATGAAATCTCAGGATGATACTGCTTTCGTCGAAATCCAGCAGATATCGCCCAATTTTGAACTGGCGATGCTTCGGGCTCCAGAATCCCAAGATGTGATTGGGCAAGAGGCACTCGAAGAGGCCAATCTCACCGATGCGAGCACTATGGTTGAGGGCGAGCATCTAATTGGAGTCGTCGAGAATGCTGGTTTAGAATCTGCAATTGATACCCTGGGTCGGCTGGCAATTATTGAAGACTTCCACGGTTTGTTCTTCCCGAGCATACCCAAATCGGAGTGGACTCATCCGGATATCAACTATAATGATCTCGGATTCATTCCGGCTGGATCAACCATATCTCAGAGAGGGTACGAGGACTTCATTGGAGTGGAACGCGACGGGGTGGAATTCGGGGCAGTCACGGCTGAATTCGGGGATATCTACGTCATTGCTCGACTCATGGATCTCCCACCAACATCTGACCACGAATGGAATACGAGTGGCTATGAAGACCCGAGTCAGCTTCCTCACTCCCTTCGGGTTTACAATCTGAATCTTGACAACTACGAGGGTGATCTGTACGTCGAGGGTGACTATCAGCGAGCTGGGATTGAAGCAGGGGATTCCATTGAGGTCATTCTTGATCCGACTACGGTCGCCGCAGACTTCGCAGACGATATTGCTGAGAACATCGGGCTTGATCCTGACAACATCGACCTCGAGAAACTGCTTATCAACCCGGTGGAAATCGACATTGAAGAGGCAGAGTTGGCCTTTTCACCAGAATCGTCCGAAGTCGAAGCATCTGAGGATGCGACTATTACCGGCACGACGAATCTCGCACCTGGTACAGAACTAGACGTTCGAGCAAGTGCCAGCGGACACTTCGTCAAGACAGTGGAAACGACAGTCACACAGGATGCCAGCGGCAACCCAATCTTCCAGGTTCCAATGGATCTATCGGAGGGTGAGCCGGGGATGGGATTCGACTTGCGCGTTACTGGTCCGTACGATTCCGAGGCAACGATGGAATCGACAATGGTCGACGGTGAAGAGGAAGCACCAGCGTCCTTCGATATTGCTGTCGATAGCCCCACTGAAGTGACCCCAGGGGAGGAAGCAACCCTCGATGTCACCGTTGAGAACACTGGCGATATCGCCGGTGAATCGAACTTCACCGTGACAATCGATGGTGAAACTCAGACCGACGAAATCCTATCTCTCGGCAGTGGCGAGTCAACCAGTGAATCATTCGAACTCAACACTACGGAGGAGGGAGAGATTAGTTGGACCGTCGAGACAGACGATAGTTCGGATTCGGGGACGGTCACGGTTGCGCAAGAAGAGCCACCAGAAGATACGGAAGCCGATGAGGACGAAGAGTCCGACGGAGAAGAGGATGGAACCCCTGGATTTGGTGTGACGGTCGCCATCGTGGCGTTGCTCTCCATTGGGTTGCTCGCACGCCGTGTTTCCTGAGTACGACTGAACAAGTACCAGCTTCGTTATTAATCGTCTGCCGCTGCTCGATCAGCTGACGAGCGATTCATCTCCTCGAGATATTCGTCCGCATCAATGGCCGCCTTGCATCCCATACTTGCAGCCGTCACTGCCTGCTGATAGTAGTAGTCAACAACGTCTCCTGCCCCGAAGATGCCCGGAACTCCTGTCTGGGTCTGGCCGGCTCCATCCCCCCCAAGCGTCCGGATATAACCGTCATCATCAAGGTCTACATCGGTTCCTTTCAGGTACGTCGTGTTCGGCGTATGGCCGATCGCGAGAAAGACGGCACCAAATGCTCTATCGATCGATTCTGTATCGGGATCGTCAAGACGATCAGTGGGGTGTCCCTTCTCGTTGTGGACCAGGGTCACGTGGTCGACTCCGTCTTCGGGGGTACCATGAACCTCTACGAGTTCGGTATTGCGCATAATTTCGATATCACCAGACTCCACGTGATCCTGAACGCGGTCAATCCAGTACTGTTCGGCCCGGAACTCCTCTCGTCGATGGGCGATTGTCACCGTATCTGCGAACTTGGTTAGAAACGCGGCCTCCTCCATGGCGGCGTCCCCTCCGCCAACGACAAGCATGTCTTCGTCTCGGAAGAACGCCCCATCACAGGTCGCACAGGTCGAGACGCCAAAGCCCATCAGTTCATCTTCCCCAGGGATGTCGAGCGTACGAGCACTTGCTCCCGAGGCTGCGATGAGTGCATCCGTCCTGATCGTCTCATTGTTCGAAAGCGTGAGGGTATACGGTGGTTGCTCGCCCTCGACTGCTTCGAGAATACCATGCCGTAACTCGGCACCGAATTGGCGAGCCTGCTCCTTCATCGCTTCGACGAGATCAGGGCCCGATATGCCATCAGGAAACCCAGGGTAGTTAGCGACATCCGTGGTTAGGGTCAACTGGCCTCCCGGTTCATCCCCCTCGAGAACCAGTGGTTCGTTGTTGGCACGTCCGGCGTAAATGGCCGCAGTCAGCCCGGCGATACCGGTGCCAGCAATCACAAGGCGGCGATGCTCACCATTCGCGGAACCCGTCATACTGGCGTATTGGTGGATTGGTGCAATACACCTTTCGTCCCAACCGTTTTTGATACTCGCCGTCAGCACTTGTCATGGACAAACTCAGCCCAGAAGACGGACCAGTACGAGACCATGCTGGCGTCTGCACTAGAGGAGGCAACCGTCAGGGTCCCACCAGATACACCCCTTGAAACAGCAGCAAAAGCGTGTCTCGAAATGGCCACGGCGTATCTCGAGGATGGGCGGCATTTTCGTTCTGATAACTCATTACCCGACGCCCTCGCGGCCTTTTCATATGGGCATGGATGGCTCGATGCGGCGGCCAGGGTCGGTCTGCTATCAGTACCGACTGACAGTACACTGTTCACACAGTAACATTACTGCCCGAATGTGTGCACTCTTTTTGCGAAACACTTAATAGATTTTCGTCCTAACAAAACGTTAGCTGGCGACCCGGGATTCTTCTGGATCTCCGACCCGGGAGCTGGGAGTAACCACCATGACGGATACACGCATTCGAACCGCGACAGATGAGGCCGAACGAGCGCGGGAATCACCCGCCGACGAGCAGGAGCACTGCCCCGAGTGTGGCGGCCGACTCGAGTCCGATACCGAGCATGCCGAGACAGTCTGTGTCGATTGTGGGCTCGTCGTCGAGGAAGACGAGATCGATCGGGGGCCCGAATGGCGGGCTTTCGACGCCGCCGAGAAAGATCGCAAGAGCCGGGTTGGGGCTCCAACAACGACGATGATGCACGACCGTGGGCTCTCGACGAACATCGGCTGGCAGGACAAGGACGCCTATGGCCGGGCCCTCTCGAGCCGACAGCGCAAGAAGATGCAGCGGCTGCGGACCTGGAACGAGCGCTTCCGGACCCGGGACAGCAAGGAGCGCAACCTCAAGCAGGCCCTCGGCGAGATCGATCGGATGGCCTCCGCCCTTGGCCTGCCCGAAACAGTTCGGGAAACGGCAAGTGTGATCTATCGACGCGCCCTCGAAGAAGACCTCCTGCCAGGCCGCTCGATTGAGGGTGTTGCCACGGCTGCCCTCTATGCCGCCGCTCGCCAGGCGGGGACACCGCGGAGTCTCGACGAGCTCAGCCGGGTGAGCCGCGTCGAGAAGATGGAACTCACCCGAACGTATCGGTATGTCATCCGGGAACTCGGGCTCGAGGTCAAACCGGCTGACCCGAAGCAGTATGTCCCCCGCTTCGCCAGCGACCTTGACCTGTCCGAGGAGACTGAACGCGTCGCCAGGGAACTGCTCGATGCGGCCCGAGAGGCCGGTGTCCACAGCGGGAAGTCACCGGTCGGGCTGGCTGCGGCAGCTGTCTACGCGTCGGCCCTGCTGACCAACGAGAAAGTGACACAAAACGCTGTCAGCGAAGTGGCGAACATCTCGGAAGTCACCATCCGCAACCGGTACAAGGAACTGCTCGAATCCGCCGAGCAGGTCGCGGCGGCCTGAGGCAACCCTCGACTTTTTCTTCAATGCCGTCTTGGCGTCTCGCATGGACGAGACCAGGGTGCAGTTGCTGTGTCCGGACTGCCAGAAGGACTGGCAGCGATCGCCACGCGATCTCCCCGGTCCCTCGATAGCCTATGAGTGTCCAGCATGCGGATCGAGCAGGCCAACCGCGGAGTTCACTCGAACGGATCGGGACCTCCGGACGCTGAAACAGTTTGGGTAACCGATCGTGTATCGTTTCAGATAGTAATGGACGATCGGTTTCTGAGGCGGTCATCTGCCGTATTCGGCCGTATGAGACGTATGTTAACGCGACTCAAGATAATAATATAACCCTCCAGTGGATAGGACGAGATGGAAATGAAGAAACAGGAACTCATTCACCTCCACGGTCTTCTCGCTGAGGTGTCGAACCAGTGTGCCGAGTGGGACGATTGCACGATCGATCTCACCGAGTACGAAGACCGAGGCATTCGACCGACATCCATCCACAAATCGAAGACCGACCACAAGGCCGCCGTATTCGCCCTCGTCGGCGGTATTACGAAACACATGACCGAACCGGAAGAAGAGGCTGCCGTCCCCGCCGCTGCTGACTAATTTTCTCGATTAGTCGACGAGGTCTTCGAACTCTGGGAGGATGTCCTCGTCCTCGTCGCCACTCGCCGGTTCTGCAGTATCTTCACTTCGAGTCGAGTCCTCGTTGTCTTCATCTTCGAGGACCGCCACCTCGAGCACCTCGAGCGGAATGTTCTCGAGGCGCTGGCCGATCTCTTTTCTGGCAATTCGTGAGGCGTGTTCCTCGCGTTCAACGTTGAAGACGGTCATCTCCAGCTCGAGAGCAACCAGCGCCTCGTCGGCCGCGATGAATGCGGGCGGCAGCTCCTTACCAGATGGGGTCGTACGAGACCCCATGTTGATCTCGACGTAGTTGAGGTCGGGATTGAGCATCTCTCCCGTCTTCGAGATGGCAATTCGGATCGCCTCGTCCACCGTCTCGACATCGAAGACCGGCACCGCTGCCTCGACGACAACTCTGCAGTTCATGGCCAGTATTTGGGTCGCTTCCAGTATGAAGGTTCGCCCACCTGGTGTCACCCTGGATTGACACCTGATCGAAAGGGAGAAAGGCGACCGACTCGCCTTGACGTCCGAATGGAAACGGGTGCGATACCGACCGATTCCCTGTTCGGAGGGATCGATCTCGGCCTGACCATCGAGAGCGGTCAGACCTACATCTGGCGCCGGAATGATGCGCAGATGTACGGGACACAACGCGCTGAACATCCCTGGTACGAGACTGCCCTCTCGACTGACAGCGGAGTCGAGGTCCTCCGCGTCCGCCAGCACGACGGTCTCCTCGAGTGGGAATCCACGACAGATGCGGCCCCCCTCTTGACACGACTGCTCCGGCTCGATGACGATCTGCCAGCGATGTCGACCGGGCCCCAGCCGACCCGCTACTCAAGCAGGCCTATGATGCCCATGCCGGGATGCGACTCGTTGCTGATCCGCTGTTCTCGACACTCATCTCGTTCATCGCCTCTGCGCAGATGCGGGTCGAACGCATTCATCAGAATGTCCAGCGCCTTGCCCGTCGCTATGGCACCGAACGCACGGTTGCAGGTCGGACGTATCATGCGTTCCCGACCCCGGCACAACTCGCCGACACGACAGAGCCCGCGCTTCGGGACTGTGGGCTGGGCTATCGGCTCCGTACGTCCTCGAGACCGCCCGCATGATCGACCGGGGGAGGCCATCCCCCAGGAGGCCAGCAACCTGGAGTACGAGGCCGCCAGATCGTTTCTGACCCAGTTCATGGGCGTCGGGGACAAGGTCGCCGACTGTGTCTGTCTGTTCAGTCTTGGCTTCGACGAGGCCGTCCCGCTCGATGTGTGGATTCGCCGAGCCATCGAGGAGTACTACCCTGACTGTGACCGTGGCTCCTACGCTGAGACCTCTCGGGCGATCAGAGCACAATTTGGGGGTGGAGATGCCGGGTACGCGCAGACCTATATCTTCCATCACCTGCGGACGACCTAGGCGAACTCGTCGAGGCGTCGCTGCCCGCGGAGTAACGGCTGGGCGTCGTAGTCGTATGCTGTCGCCAGATCGTCCGCAAATGAGGCCGCCGAGCCGTGGTGGGTATAGACCCGATCTGGATCGATTGTCTGGACCGTCTCGAGTAGTTCGTCGTAGTCACAGTGATCAGTCAGTGGAAAGGTCACATCACAGCCCGTCCGGTATCGATACGAGTCATCGACCGCCCAGCCAGAAAAGCCGGCGATGAGACCGTCGGTAGCACCGATAAGATCGACGAGATGGGCGGATCGGGCCTGGGTCATCGGCACGACGAGAATCTCGTCGCTGAGGTCACTCAGTTGGTCGATATCGGTGGGGGTACCCGCGAACTGAATGCGCCCGTCTGTGGCTGACTCGATGGCTTCGTTGACGTCGGCCACGATTGGACTTACGAGGATGTCGCGATTCGTCGACTGCTGGGCCAGCCACTGGAGTTTCTGGGCCCGACCAAGCGAGTACCCACACAGGACCAGTGGTCGCTTGGCGTTGTCATTCAGCCAGTCGGCAATCGCGCTTTCCAGTTCGGCCTGTGGTGGAAACCGATAGCGTGGCCGACCGTATGTCGTCTCCATGATGAGGACGTCCGCATCGACAGCCGTCGGGTCGAACCCCTCGAGGTACGCCCTGTCTCGAGTCGAGAAGTCGCCGGTGTAACAGTAGGTGGTATCCTCATCCTCGATCACGACTGCACTCGAGCCGACAACGTGACCGGCCGGGACCAGTTCGATGTCCTGCGGTGGGTCATACGACGAATAGGTGATCCCCGCCCGGGCATCGATGATCGCAGCCGTCTCCGGCGAACAGATAACTGGCTCAGCGGTGGTCCGATGGACGTGATCCGAATGGGCGTGGCTAACCACGGTGATGTCACCCACCGCGCTCCGGGCATCGAGGACAACGTGGCGAGTACCATTGATGTGGATTCCGTCCCGTCGTTTGACCCGCACGATAGTAGGCCGTTTTCGCCTCGAGCGACCTTGCCTTGTCGGTTCTGAGTGAGCTTTTCCGATAAGGGCCCGTTCTCCATCCCAATGAGTGACCGGACGAGAGCCCACGTCTACATCTCCGGGCACGTTCAGGGCGTCTACTACCGGGCGACGACCCGGGAGCGTGCCGAGGAGAGGGGGGTCGCGGGATGGGTCCGAAACCTGGCCGATGGCCGCGTTGAGGCGGTTTTCGAGGGCGACTCCGCGACCGTCGAGTCGATGGTCGAGTGGTGCCATACGGGCAGCCCCCGCGCGACGGTCGATTCCGTCGAGGTCGAGGATGAGGACCCGAGGGACTCGAGGGATTCGAGATCCGCTACTAGCGCCGGAATCTTCAACGGTGCGGGGGCCGAACGCCGCGTATGATCTCAGGTGCCCGCATGCAGGCGGTCGACGAGAACGCCGCAGCGCTCGGGGTGTCCCGCAAGCAGTTGATGGAATCGAGTGGGAACGCCGTTGCTGGTGTGGTTCGCTCGATCGCCGAGCCCGGATCTCGCGTCGTCATCATCGCCGGTCGGGGGAACAACGGGGGTGACGCCTTTGTCGTCACTCGTTTTCTGGATTCGTTCGAGACCGACGTCATTCTCCTTGGCCGCCCCGGGAAATCGGCACGACCATCGCCCGCGAGAACTGGCAGGCCCTCGAGGCCAGTGCCTATCGCTGTGAAACGGTGGGGGATTCGACCGAGCTGGCCCTCCCCGATGCCGATGTTATCGTCGATGGCATGCTCGGAACCGGTGTCTCGGGGCCCCTCAGAGAGCCAATCGCCTCGGCAGCTGCGTCGATCAACGAGCACGACGCGACCGTCATCTCCATCGATGTCCCGACCGGCTTTGATGCGGATGGGGGCGCACACGCCGACGGGATGGTCCTACCCGACCACGTGGTGACCTTTCACGCGACCAAACCGGGGCTGGATTCACTCGAGGCAGCCATCACCGTCGCCGATATCGGCATTCCCGCAGCCGCCGAACGGTTCGTCGGTCCGGGTGACCGGAAGACGATTGTGCCGACCGAACGGACGGGCAGGGCCCTTGTAATCGGCGGTGGACCGTATACGGGCGCACCGGCCCTCGCGGCCGAGGCCACCCTTGCTGCCGGGATGGAACTCACATTCGTCTCGGCCCCGGCGGCGATTGCCCGGGAAATTCAGGGTTATGGGCCCGATCTCATCGTCCGCTCCTTCGATGGTGACGTCCTCACACCGTCGCACGTCCCCAGTCTCGTCGAGGAGGCAGAGCAATACGAGGACACGGTCATCCTGGGACCCGGTCTCGGCCGTGATCCAGTCACACTTGAGGCCGTGACGGCCTTCCTCGAGACCTTCTCGGGGCGTGCCGTGATCGATGCAGATGCCCTGTCGGTCGTTCCCGATCTGTCGACAGCTGCAACACTCATTTGCACGCCAAACACGGCCGAACTGGCCGGAATGGGTGGACCCGACGTTCACAGTCCCGGCGAGGCCGTCGACGCAATCGAGTCCTTTGCCGAGCGCCTCGGTCACGTCCTTCTCGTGAAGGGAGCGACGGACGTGATTCAGCGACGGCGTGACGACGCGACTCAGACCGAACCGGGACGCCGGCGATGGCCGTCGGTGGAACCGGTGACATTCTCGCCGGTATCGTGGCGGCGCTCATCGGCAGATTCCCGCCCGCTCGACGCCGCCGCAGTCGGGGCCTACGTTAACGGTCGAGCCGGTGAGCGGCTAGCAGACGAGCGGGGAATGGGCGGATTGGCCTCAGAGCTCCTCGAGGAGGTCCCACGCGCGATGTGGAAGGACGAGTAAGATGGATTCAGAGATCCATGCCGCCGTTGACGTCGATAATTTCGCCGGTGATGTACGAGGACTCCTCACTGGCGAGAAAGCGCACGGCTGCGGCGATATCATCGACATGCCCCAGCCGCCCAAGAGGGATACCGGAGATGATGCGATCGAGGACCTTCTCGGGAACGCTCTCGAGCATGTCCGTGTGGGTAAAGCCGGGGGCGACACAGTTTGCCGTGGATGCGCCCTGGGCCAGCTCGAGGGCGATCGTTCGTGTGAACCCGAACATGCCGCTCTTTGCGGTCGCATAGTTGGCCTGACCGAAGTTGCCCTGTTTCCCGACGATACTCGAGATATTGATCAGCCGACCGTGGTCGGCATTCCAGATGTCGTCGTAGAACGTCTGGGTGCAGTTGAATACCCCACCGAGGTTGACGCCCATCACGCGGTCCCACTCCTCACGGCTCGATCTCTACAAACTGAGTGTCGGCCGTGATGCCGGCATTATTGACCAGGACGTCTGCCGGACCAAATGCCTCGTGGCACTGGTCATGCATGTCCTCGACTTCAGCTCGGACAGACACATCCGCCTGTGAGGCGATGGCCTGGCCGCCAGTTCGTTCGATCTGGTCGACGACCTCCTCGGCATCGTCCGCAGAGGATCGATAGTTGATGACCACATTGGCCCCTTCAGAGCCAAGGTACTCCGCAATTCCCCGGCCGATGCCACGCGCGGAGCCCGTGATGAGCGCAGGTTCGACCGTCCATGAGACATACTCGTATCCCAGTAATTTGACCCCCGACACTAAATAACGTCCTGTGCCAGGGGGTCTCAGACGTTCTCTGCCTGCTCGATCCAGTCTCGGATACGGCCGGCGGCGATCCCGCTCGAGGCGGCGAGATCCTCAGCGTCTGCGTCGGCCAGGTCGGTAATAGTACTGACGCCGGCATCGGCCAGATCCTGTGCATATGCCTCCCCGATTCCATCGAGGGCGGTTACCGACTCATCATCAGTGGTTCCCGAATGGTCCTCGAACCACGCACAGACATTCGGCCACAGCTCAGCGTGCGAGCGCGACGAGACGCTCATCCCGATGTGCCCAGTCGGGAACTCCATGACATCGGTGTCTTCCGAGGAGACGACATCGTTGAACGGCTTCGAGGCCCCCGGCGGGATGAGGTGATCGTATTCCGCGACGATCTGCAACAGTGGCATGTCGATATTGGTGACGTCCACGTCGGTCCCACCGAGGCTAAATTCGTTCTTGTAGAGCTTGTTGTCCTGGTAGATATCCCGGATAAACTGATCATATGTCTCACCGGCGACATCAATGCCGTCTGACAGCCACTGTTCCATGCGCGCGAAGTTCTCGACGAAGTCCTCATCCTCGAGATTGTCATAGAGCCTGACGTACTTCGCTGTAGATCGTTCGCGACCGGGTCCATCAGGGCAAAGCCGGTATCAAGGAACTCGGCTGGCACGTTGCCGTAGGTATCGGTGACGGTCTCTGGATCGTAGTACTCCGTCGGCCCCCCACAGTTCGAGAACACCACCCTCACCGGCAAAGCACAGGCCTGCCGCCATCAGCGCCAGATTCTTGACCTTCTCGGGGAAGAGCGAGGCGTACATCGCTGCGAACGTTCCGCCCATGCAATATCCGAGAATATTGATCGCGTCCTGCCCTGAGCGCTCACGGACCACGTCGACACAGTTGTCGGTGTAGCGCCGGACATAGTCGTCGATGGTCAGCGATCGATCGAGGTGGGACGGTTCGTCCCAGTCGATCAGGTACACGTCGAAGCCTGCCTCGAGCAATCGACGAACCACGGATCGATCGGGCTGGAGATCGAGAATGTACGGTCGATTGATCAGGGCATAGACGACAAGGATTGGAATGTCGTGTTGTTCTTCGGTCAGGGGTTCGTAGTGGAGAAGTTCGAGTTTATTCTCGCGATAGACGACTTCGTGCGGCGTCGTCCCGACCTCGACGCCGTTGATCGTCTCGGTCCGTTCCGGGCTAACCGCAGTTTTATCAGCAGCCGCTGTCGCACGTCTCGAGGGCCTGGCGCTGGACGTCCATGGCCAGCGTAAACGGATTTTTCATTGGTCGCCTCCGTGAACATCACTCTTCCTCGAGGTGCTCGAGGATACGGTCGAGTTTCTGTTCGACCTCGTGTTGGCGTCGCTCGAGTTCGACGATCCGATCACCGACCTCCACGACGTCACTCTCGGTGGCGAATCCCAGGGTGTTCAGTGTCGTCTCGGCTGCTTCGTCGACCTGCTGTTGCATCTCGAGGACGTCACCGACCGTCTCACCGGTCATCTGGGCGAACGCGCTCGTGGACATTACCTCCTTGAATGCCTCGTTGGCCGAGTTAAGCCAGACGTCCCGGAACTCATCGAGGTCGACGTCCTCTCCCTCGAGGATGTCGCTGTAGCGCTCGACCATCTGCTGGGAGGCGTCCATCCAGGTCTCGTAAGCGCGGGCGTATCCACGCACCCCATCTGACAGCTCCTCCTCGCCAGTGAACTCGTCGATTGCCTCAGTCCAGCTCTCGACGAACTGGGCCTGGGCCTCGACGTTCTGCTCGATTGCGTCCATAAACTGTTCGTTCCACTGCTCGACAACGGAATCCCACTGCTGCTCTCTGAGTTGTGTATCTGACATTGTATGTATCAACGGTCGGAAAAAGTAAAAGGTGTCCGATTACGGCGCCTCTTCCATGGCTTCTTCAGCCATGTCAGTGGCACTCGAGACGGTTCGGTCGACCTGTTCGTGGGCATCGAGGTATGCGTCGAAGGAACTGTCTACCATCTCGGCGTAGGTATCGGCAACCTCGTCATAGGCGCGGCCGGTCTCGTCGATGGCCTCGACCATCGTCTCGAGGGTCTGCATCTGAGCTTCCGTCGAGGAGTCGATGTGCTCGTCGACCATCTCTCGGAGCTGTCCGAAGTCGGTCGTCTCATCGGGGAAGGTGCTCTCGACCGCGTCGAGATAGGCGTGGATCGACCCCTTTGTGAGTTCGGCATTCTGCTCGATGACCGACTCTGAAGCCTCCATCATGCCGGAGATGGCACCGAAGGAGCTTCGCTGGGCCTCGATCATATCGTGGCTGAGGGCCTGGCCTTGTTCGATGGCGGTTCGCTGTGCGTTGAATATCGGTGTGAACATGTTGTCTGCCATGGTTTTTCACTCTCTGTTTCGCTTGATTGGGACGACGATTGTTTGCACGATGTCGCCCTCTTCAATGTCGAGGGCGTCCCGTTCCGGCTCGGGAATGCTGATCCGACCGCCGCTTTGAACCCTGGCCTTGAACGTGGCCGTTCCCATGTTCATGGGGCCGAAGGATGATCCGTCAAACGGGGTGGCGGTTGATGTGCTCGCTTCTATGAACTGTTGCATCAGTTCCTGCTGGGATTCGGCGACTTGCTCGCCCGCCTCCTGCATCTGTTTCGTCAGTATGCAGGGGGGAACCAGGGTGTCTGGTCGGCGTCGTCCGTCATCAGTACGTAGTACTGCCCCGGCGCCCATAAGTATTGCCCTTCAAAACCATTGATTACCATCAAACCCCACCAATCACCGTTCGGGTGTGGTTACTGTAATGCAGAAGCCCACGCAAGCGCACGAACCAACTAGGATAGTTCGATTGATTTCTCTCACAATAAATTGAAAATTGCAGTTTGTAACGAGTGATTGACACCGAAATTCGGGCCACTGGCCAGCCAAAGAAGTCTTAACCTTGCGGTGATATCGAGTCAATAGATGTCACACGAGATGACAGCAGGCAATAATTTTACCGCCATGACCAACGCCTGGACGGCAATCACCCAGAGCGTCCTCCACGGTGCCACCGCTGCGAACCGGGCAGCCCTCTCTGCAATGCTCGCACCCGCTCGAACATCTGCAGGGGTATCGGATTCCAGCCCATCTGTGGAACCGGCAATTCCCTCCCTGGATTATTCGACGCTGGATTGGACGTTCGAGCGGACTGTTGATGATCCCGATCACATCGTCCGTCGGCGACAAGGTAACCTTCGAAAAAGTGCTCAGCGATGAGGACGTTCGGGCCTTCGCCTGCGTCAGCGGAGACACGAATCGGTTGCATCTCGACGATTCGTTCGCTGAACAGTCTCGGTTCGGTGAACGGATTGTCCATGGAACGTCTAGTGTCGGGTCTCATCAGTGCCGCCTTGGCTCGCCTGCCAGGCCTGACTATCTATTTGTCCCAGGACCTCGAGTTCAGACGCCCCGTCTCGATTGGCGATCGCGTCTCGGCCTGCGTGGAGATCGTGGAGGATCTCGGCCACGATCAGTACCGACTCGAGACGATCATCCGGTCCGTAAGTGAGGACGAAATTGTCATCGATGGCGAGGCCGTTGTCCTCATCGACGAGATACCTGCCTGAATCGTCGGCCGCCAATGTCGCTTTTTGGCACTGCAGGAATTCGAGGATCGACTGAGTCCGTCGTAACCCCAGCACTTGGCGTCGAGCTCGGGCTTGCGTTCGGCGAAGGCGCGGACTCCGTTGTGGTGGGTCGGGACGGTCGGGCAACGGGACGAGCACTCGCCAATGCGGTTTCGAGTGGTCTCCAGGCAGCGGGGGCAGACGTCGTTCAAATTGGCCAGGTACCTACGCCAGCCTGTGCGTACGCTTCACAAGGGCAGCGCGGAATCATGGTCACTGCGAGTCACAACCCTCCCGATGACAACGGTTTCAAGTGCTTTATCGACGGGGCTGAGATTGACGAATCTACCGAGGATCCTCTCGGAGCGGATGCGGACTGGGGATGGATCCTGAGACATGGTCTGCCTGGGGACAGGCTGCCGCCGCGGATATTCTCCCGGCGTATCGGAAAAGTGCAGTAGGGTATCTACGGGAGATGTTTGGCCATCGACCACTCGCAGATTTTCGAATCGCCATTGACTGCGGCGGTGGGATGAGTGGTCTTGTGACACCGCAGGTTCTCGATTCACTTGGGGGAGATACGGTCACGCTAAACGCGACGATCGACAGTTCATTTTCAGCCCGCTCGAGCAAGCCAACGAAAGAGAGCCTTCAGTCGTTTCTGCGCTTCATTAAGACCTCGGGTGTCGATATCGGAATCGCTCACGATGGTGACGGAGATAGACTCGTTGTAGTGGATGAGTATGGGGAAATTTGTCACGAAGACACCATCCTGGCTGCGGTTGCACGCGAATACGTGCTACGGGCCGATCAAATGGATCCAGTTATCATTACAACACCGAACGTCTCAGCTCGGGTTGAGCAAGTTGTAGAGGCCGAAGGCGGCTCAGTGGATTATGTTCCTCTCGGTGGGATCCCAGACCGAATTAGTAGTCCAGCTGAGGGGAGTGTCGTATTTGCAGGAGAGCCCTGGAAACACGTACATCCACGCTTTGGCAGTTGGATGGATGCGGTTGTATCCGCGGGGGTCATCTCTTGTCTGGCAAAACAAGCTGGTTCGCTTGAAGCGCTGTTTGCAAATATTCCATCCTACCAGTACCGAAAGGAGCAAATCAGTTGTCCTGACGAGCGAAAAGCTGGTGCAATGGAGCGAATTCGACGAACCCTCCCACAACACTTTTCGAATGCAGTTATACAGGACGAATTCGGCATGAAATTATGGTTTGGCGACGTATCTTGGGTACTCGTCGACCTAGTGGGACAGAGCCGTACATCCGTCTCTATGGTGAGGGAACAATTCTAAAACGATTTGACGAAATTCAGGAAATTATCGCACGTTCTGTTGAGGCCACTTCAAACTAGTTCTGATGTTGTTTCCAGAGCCTCCACTCCCCGCCTGACTGGCGTAATTCGTATTCTAAATCGAGAGTCGTTTCCTGGGGTCCCTTTTCGGTTTCCATCGACCAATCCATAACGATACGGACAATTGCCGAGTCGGACGAGTGTTCGACCCCTTCCACTTCTCTAACAACGATAGTGCGCTTATTCCACTCAGATTCTGAATTTACTGAGATTGTCCCCTCAGGTGAATCGGGATGAACGAGTGAATTTGCCAACACAAACTCACCTTGATTAATTGCTTCCCAGAACGTTTCGAAGTACTTCTTCTGGAGAGAGACCTGAGGGTGCGCTACTTTCCGGTGTCCCCAGATGTACCAAGTCCCGTCATATTTTTTAACTTCAATTGTATCCGTGCTCGTACTCGACTGGATTTCATCTTCCAACCTCGTGTCGACCCGTAAAATGGCAGAATCCTCGTCACTTTGTTGAACGCTAATCGCATTGATCGAAATTGACGCATTTTGAAAAGGACGGAGTTGGACCGGTGAAATCGTCGTGTTCTTCTCTGGATGAATAAGAGCGTTTACCTCCTCTGCATCTCCAGAGGACATCGCATCAAAATATGCCCGCACAACTTGGGTTGCGCCTTCGTCAAGTTGTCCAGCTCCCGGGTCGCTTGATTCGATTTCTTCCGGCTGAGAGTCCGCCTCCTCTGGCCATATCGCGTCCAAACGTCCGCCGTACTGGCAAGACCTCCAACGAGAAACCCCAGAGCAGCCCGTCTTTGCATCACTTGAAATGAGTGAATCAGGCTGAATAAGTCTACTGGCACACTTTTGATCAATCCTTGACCTTCACTACCCCCGCTCAAAGATGTTTCTGTTCGGAATGACGAGGACGCTGGTATCGGTTTCAATCGTCGTAACAAATATGTCGATTTCCTGGACGATACCCGATCGATCGTCGACAGTGATCTTGTCTCCGATACTGTATGGCTCGTTGAGTAGCAGGTAGATGCCCGCAGCCCCTGAGACGAGGAAATCCTTGAACGCATAGCCACCGACGAGAACAAGCCCTGCAGCATACACGGTTAGCAAAATGAGCAACGCTAGTATGTTCACGCCAACCTGTCCGAGCGCAAGAATAAAGGCGACATATAGAACGGAATATTTCAGGATGCGTGGGATAACGTTGACCTCCGGCAGTTTCACGCTTCGCAGGTACTCGCTGACGATGAGTTCGACCTTGTCGGCGACGACGAAGCCGACGATCAAGACGATAACTGCCAGGAACAACCGTGGAACGAATTCCGTTACCCGGAGCCAGAACGCCTGAGTATCCAGCAGCTGCGCCAGCTGGACAGCTGCCAGGAGAGCAATACCATAAACGAACCAGGAACTCAATCGAGCGATAATATTGACCGTCGACGTGCCTATCGATTGAGCGGAGCGCTCAAAAGGCGTGCCTTCGACTGCCCCAGGGACACCAGCGGCCCGTAGCAATCGCTCGTTCAGCCGCCCGAAGAAGTATCCAACGAGGAGTCCCGCAATGAGCACCCCGGCCGCGAGAAACGCGGGTTCCTCGACGAACCGTTGCCACTCCATATCAGTACGCCTCCGGATCGACCTCCAAGACGATTTCTCCGCCCTTGAATGCTCTGACGAGGCCGTCACTCTCCGAGAGCACAATCGCCACCGCATTTGTATCCCGCGTAATCGCACCAGCTGCCATGTGACGGGCGCCAAGGCCCTTCGGAATCTCGACACCCTCAGCAGCCGGCTCGAGGTATCGGTATGCAGAGACGATCTTTCCTGCATCTGAGATGACGAATGCGCCATCGAGCCGGGAAAACTCTTTGAGCATTACTGTGACAATGGAATCAGCCGACGTGAACGTGTGACTTCTCAAATGGGTTGTAGCTGAGTGGCCGCGATTTGTTCATGACCTTCCCGGCATCCCCGACGACGAACAGGGCCCCGACCGGCTTCCCCTTCTGGCCTTTCTTCCCGAGTCCGATGGCGACTTCGAGGACCGACTTGATCACTTCCGGTTCAGGACGGGATTTCGAGAAGAGGTCGTAGAGCCCCTGATGGTCGTCGGCGTCGGCTCGAACCCGCGAGACAGTATCAATTCCGTCGCCAAAAATAGAGGCCGCACAGGCGAGCATGTCACCGTCATCGATGACCTCCTGCTCGAGAGCCCCCTCGATTCCGAAGCGAATGCGCTCGGCGATGTTCTCGAAATCGAGTGGCAACTCGACAAATTCCTCGGCATCGACCGTATTCTCGGTACTGACAACGACGATTTCCGCATCAGGGATACTGTCGATACGCTCAAAATATGAACCACTCGGCGAGAACAACATCACCACGTCGACCCCCGACCCAAATTCCCCAAATATGTCGTCAACTTTTGTCATGCACATACAACCTGTCGCTAATCGAATAAGCGTTGTGGAGCGTCTACCGGCTGTCGGTTGCAGATTCAATGGAATCAGGCCGACCGTTAACGGCTCGCTCCAATGTCACGTATGTGACTCTATTGTCCGGGAATGGAGTCGACCCGATTGTTCAAAATTTGGCCTTGTTTAGACGTTCGAGAACTGCTCCGAGAGCCGCTGCCTAGTAGGTTCTAGCATTCATAGTAAAAACTGCTTCTTGTCGAATGTCCTACGAAATGAAGCGGGAAGGCAAGTTTGTGTCCAGCAAACTCGCCCGCTTCACGACAGCAGGTCGTGTCGCTCGCTCAAAAAGCCGTCGCTGGACAGCCAGCACCAGCTGTCAACAAAGGAGAAACTGGCTACGCTGACTGGGTGATCGTCTCGATTCACGCCCTTCGGGAGTACCTCGACCAGCCGTACCGACGACTGATGGAGATCCTGTACGAGATGCCTCGAATCTGTCGAGATACTCGACCTTACGGCGTATCGAACTGCCCGATTTTTCGACCGTCTGTGCGCGAAAACAACAGCTCAAGATGGCGATCTGGCGACGTCCTGCTGCGGCTGTCGGCTGAACTGCACGACCTCGGCGAGATCCAGGCGATCGACGCCACCGGCGTGGATCGGATCGCGGCCAGCCAGCACTACGCGAATCGGACGAATTACACGTTCAGAGCGGTCAAGACGACGATCCTGGTCGATTGCTCGACTGGTGTGATTCTAGATATACATTGCTCGATGACACAACCGCACGATTCACAGGTCGGCTGGCAGGTGCTCAAACGGAACCTCGACAATCTATCAATGATCACGGCAGACAAGGGCTACGACTGGTGGTTGCTTCGGAACAAACTGCGTTCAGAGGGCGTTAAACCCGTGATTCAAGCACCGAGAATTCGGCTGGGACAGGCGTCGCGAACAACGTGTTGATCGATGATACGAACGTACCATCAGCGATCGAACGTCGAATCGACGTTTTCTCGCGCTTCGGCGCAGATATCGGCGAGCACGCTTCGAGCGAGAACCTGGTTCGGCCAGTTCCGCGAACTCGTCCTGAAGTGTGCCGTCAGAAACGTCGAACTAGCGCTCGACCGCTCAAACGCATGAATTCAGGCGTCTAAACAAGGCCCAAAATTTATATCAAATTGTTGTATCAGTCGTTGCTATGACTGGGCGAGCGATGACAGTACCAAGCCGTCTTCGGTCGGTGGTCTTTGGTGACGAAGATAGGCGACTCCGAGCGACGTGGCGGATCTTGTTGGCCTGGCCCCTGCTTCCCATTGTTGGGGCTCTCGTCGCTCTGGTAATGCCTGTACTCGGGCTATCGGGCATGATACCAGGAGGTCCACTTCAGGGCCTCATCTTCCTCGGTATACTCTTCGTGTGGGCGCGATACATCGACTGTCGACCACTCTCGGATTATGGGGTATCGGCCACCCCATCATGGGCACTGAATTTACTCGTGGGGTTCGCCGTAGTGGTTGGGGTTTGGAGTGGCTGGCACGTACTCGGATCGTCGTTGGGGTGGATGCAGATTGAGTCAGCGATGACGACTCCCCCTCGGGTCAGTGCTTTTCGGAGTGGGCGGGGTGCTGGTTTCCCTTCTCATTAACACGTGGGTCCAGGATGTGGTGTATTTTGCTATCGTTATCACCGCCGCAGCACAGGGATTCCGGAGCCGAGATATCGACCCGACACGCGCTGTCCTCGGTGCATGGATTGTCGGGATTGTCTTTTTCACGGTGATTCACGGGACACCAACGGTTCTGGATTTCGTTGGTACCGCGGTCGGAGGTGCGGTGTTCGGTCTCTTGTATATTCATACCGGAGACCTGGCGCTGACAATTGGGATCCACTGGGGGTCGAGTTTCGCGGCGGGGACGATTCGCGTCACAACCCGTGGCAAACCGGACCGTCTTCCAGGTGACAAAGACACTCCCGGATGGCATCGGTGCGGTGACCCGGGTTCTACTGTATCTAGTCCCGTATTTCTTGATAGTGGGCTGGCTGAAACTATATCGGACGGAGGTCACTATCGAGACGACGTTTGCCGAGTGGGCTGGACCCGAGTAGAACAGCAACTGCACTCGATGGGATCTTTGGGATTGTCCTCCACCAGGCGGTAAACAAAAACACGGGAGTGGTGATGCGCGGGACCGGATTCGAACCGGCGGACTCCTACGAGACAGCGTCCTAAGCGCTGCGCCGTTGGCCTAGCTTGGCTACCCGCGCGCAGGAATCGCTTGCCCGGAGCCAGTCAAGAACCTATCGGATACTCAGTGATGGGTCACCGATTCCTCGGGCGACCAGTCGGGAGGAACGATGAACGTCACGTGTTCGGGGTCGCGGAGCTGGTGCAGTTCCGCTGCTTGTTCCGCGAGAGACCGGTCCTGATACGGCATTTCGAGCCCACAGCCGGTACAGACGAGCTTACACGTTGCGTCGGTCATCGTGGTGGTGGTGGTGGTCGGCCAACCCGACTGTTCCGACTTGGCATGGCCCTCGCTTTAGTAGCCATGACCTAGTGAAATCGCCCGAGAACGGCCGATCCAGCTACTAGTCCGTATGTATCGAGTGTTCCAGGTAGCTGGTCATTTGCGGGGTCGCATTTATGTGACCGGCTGGCCGAACGACCACTGTGTATCGAGCCCGGGAACGGATTGAACACCGTCAGTGGATCGAGGAACTCGAGCGGATCGCTGACGAGTTGGGCCTCTCGAGTGTCGCCCGGACGCATGCGATTGACCTGTTTCTCGCTGGGGTTCCGGAAGCCGATCGGTCGAAGCGAACGGGGGTTGCGGCGAGTATTTATGCCGGAGCACTCGTGGCAGGTGAGGGCTGCAGCCAGGGCGCCGTCGGCGATGTGGCGGGAGTTTCGCGACTCTCGATTCAACAACACTGGAAGGATCGGCTTGCTGCGGCCGGCCTCAAGCCACCAGACTGGTGACTTAATCCACGTTCGAGTGGGTCCGTTCCGGGGTCGGTGAGCCGTGCTCGTCAATTTCCCCCCGTACGATGCGCGTACTCGAGATGATATCCCCATCGTCGGCTCTGAGATGGGGGACGACGACGATATCGAGCGGCTCGTGGCCACGATCGCGCCTGATGTCGTTAATTCGACGGCCACCATCAACCGTTTCCGGTGAAACGATCAGATACGTGAACTGTGGTTCGGTCGCAATGCCTGTCGGTGTTTCGAGCTCACGGATGTCGAACGAGCGATCGTACTCGCTCGCAATCGGCGCAAGGTTGGCTTCGAGCCGCTCGGCTCGTTCATCCCAGGACCGTATGGTTCGATCGACGTGTCGTGTCTGTGGCGCAAGCTCGTCGCTCGTGAGCCCAACGGTCACATTTCCCAGGTTGAACGCTCGAGTAAACAGGCGACGATGGCCGTCGTGAACGGGATCGAATGTCCCCCCGATGGCGACGTCCATACGCGTTCCATTGGACCGGTGTGTATAAATCGGTCGGATCAGCAAGCGACACTGCGCTGACTACACCCGGACTGAACTGTTCGAATCGTTTTTAGTAGCTGGCGGACGTGGGTGTGGCATGGGATTGGACGAAGACGCGTTGGAGTACCATCGCGTTGATCCACCGGGAAAAATCGAGATCTCGACGACGAAACCTACCGAACACGCAGCGAGATCTTTCACTCGCGTACTCGCCAGGCGTCGCAGCCCCCTGTATGGAGATCAACAAGGATCCGACGGCGGCCTACACATACTCTGCGAAGGGCAATCTCGTGGCGGTCATTTCGAATGGCACGGCGGTCCTCGGACTGGGCGATATTGGCGCCCAGGCATCGAAGCCAGTCATGGAGGGCAAGGGCGTGCTGTTCAAGCGCTTTGCCGACATCGACGTCTTCGACATCGAACTCGACGAGGATGATCCGGAGGCAATCATTCAGGCCGTGAAGATGATGGAGCCGACATTCGGTGGCATCAATCTCGAGGACATCAAGGCCCCCGAGTGTTTCACTATCGAGGAACGGCTCCGCGAGGAGGTGTCCATCCCAGTCTTTCACGACGACCAGCACGGTACCGCGATCATCTCCGGGGCGGCACTCCTGAATGCTGTCGAGGTCACCGGGAAGGCAATCGAGGAACTCGAGATCGTGTTCTCGGGGGCCGGAGCGAGTGCAATCGCCACCGCTCGATTCTACGTCTCTCTTGGCGCCAGCGCAGCGAACATCACGATGTGCGACTCGGACGGGATCATCACCACCAATCGTGGTGAATCCGGGGAACTCAACGAGTACAAACAGCAGTTTGCTCGGGATCTGCCAGCGGGTGGCCTGGCAGACGCAATGGAAGGGGCCGATGTGTTCGTTGGACTCTCAATCGGTGGTATCGTCAGCGAAGAAATGGTTCGCTCGATGGCGGCAAATCCGATCATCTTTGCAATGGCGAACCCGGATCCAGAGATTGGCTATCACGAAGCCAAAGAGGCCCGGGACGACACGGTCGTGATGGCAACAGGCCGCTCGGACTACCCGAATCAGGTCAACAATGTGCTGGGCTTCCCCTTCATCTTCCGGGGAGCACTGGACGTGAGAGCAACCGAGATCAACGAGGACATGAAGGTCGCCGCGGCTCGAGCGCTTGCAGACCTCGCGAAAAAGGACGTTCCCGACGCCGTGGTCAAGGCCTACGGCGATGAGCCGCTTCAGTTCGGGCCGGATTACATCATTCCGAAGCCCGTCGATCCCCGGGTCCTTTTTACGGTGGCTCCAGCTATCGCTCGCGCGGCCGTTGATTCAGGTGCAGCCCGGGCCGAGTTCGACGACACAACGTATCCGGAGCAACTCGAGGCCCGCCTTGGAAAGTCTCGCGAGATGATGCGAGTCGTCCTCAACAAGGCAAAGAACGACCCTCAGATCGTCGCCCTCGCCGATGGGGAAAACGAGAAGATCATCCGGGCGGCCTACCAGCTGCAGGAACAGGGGATTGCCCTGCCCGTCCTGATCGGGAATGAAGTGGAGATCACGCAGAAGGCTGCGAATCTGGGCCTCGAGTTCGATCCCCAGATCGCGGATCCAACGGCCGGCGACCACGAGGCCTATGCCGATCGGCTCTACGACCTTCGACAGCGCAAGGGGATCACCCGGTCAGAGGCGGCCGATCTCATCGAGCGTGACTCCAATTACTTCGGGAGCGTCATGGTCGAACAGGGGGATGCCGACGCCTTGCTCGTGGGACTCTCCCATCACTATCCCTCGGCCTTGCGGCCGCCCCTGCAGGTGATCGGGACGGCTCCGGATGTCGAGTACGTCGCCGGGGTCTACATGCTCGCATTCAAGAACAAAGTGGTCTTCATCGCCGATGCGACCGTCAACCAGTCCCCGGACGAGGAGGTGCTGGCCGAGATTACGAGACAGACCGGCAAACTCGCACGGCGGTTCAACGTGGAACCCCGGGCGGCGCTACTGTCGTACTCGAACTTCGGCAGCGTCGACAACGAGGGGACGCGCAAGCCTCGACGGGCGGCCCGACAGCTGCAGGCTGACCCCTCGGTGGACTTCCCGGTCGATGGTGAGATGCAAGCGGATACGGCCGTCGTCGAGGACATCCTCACCGGGACCTACGAGTTCTCCGAACTCGAGGAACCCGCCAACGTGCTCATCTTCCCGAATCTCGAGGCCGGGAACATCGGCTATAAACTGCTCCAGCGGCTGGGCGGTGGTGAGGCCATCGGGCCCATGCTCGTCGGGATGGACAAGCCAGTGCACGTACTCCAGCGGGGCGATGAAGTCAAGGATATCGTCAACCTGGCCGGTGTAGCAGTGGTGGACGCACAGGACGAGTGACCTATTCCGCTGAATTTTCGTCGGCAAACTCCCGCCAGTGTCGCACAGCCCAGATTCCAAGACCGGTACAGATCAGCGCAGCGGCGATGAAATACACCAGTAGCTCGGTCTGGAGGGCCTGACCAGGATCGCGCATTGCGTAGTAGAACCCCTCGGCAGCGAGACCGAGGATCGTTGCCGCGACAACCGCGATGCTTGTTGCCGCGACGAGGATCACTCCGCCGTCGTGATCCCGGTCGTCGAGTTGCCAGAGGGCAGTGACGAATACCGCCGCAAGGCCCAGAATGTAATAGTGGATTCGATCCGCAACCCCTGTGGTTGCCCCGCCGGTCAGGGCCACGAACCCGACAAACGCCGCCGTGAGCAGGATGGTTACGATGAGAATGCCGATGAATGCCCCGCTCGCAAGCGGCCGGCCGAGATCCCGCCAGTTCATAGCTGACCCCACTGAGGCGGACACCAAAAAGGGTGAGGGGCTCACATTCGTCAGGAAGCATTTATATGACCCCTTCGTAGCCATTCTCAGTTCGACATGTCGCGATCCCTGGAACGGCTCCCCGTCGCCGAGGACGGATACACCTTCCCCGCTACCGAAATCTTGACCGGCCGTGGCTTCATCACCGGCAAGTCCGGGAGCGGCAAGTCCAACACCGCCAGTGTGGTTGCCGAGGAGCTGCTTGAGCGCGGACTCGGCCTGCTGATCATCGATACCGACGGTGAGTACCAGGCCCTCCAGGATCGATACGAAATCCTCCATGTTGGTGCCGACGAGGACTGCGACCAGCAGGTCGACTCGGAGGATGCCGGTCGCATCGCCGATCTTGCCCTCGCCGACAACGTGCCGATCGTCCTCGACGTGTCGGGGTACGTCGACGAGGAACACGCCAGAACGGTCATCCTGGACGTGGTGACTGCTCTTTTCGTCGCCGAGAGTGACTACACGAAGCCGTTCTTGCTGTTTGTCGAGGAGGCCCACGAGTTCATCCCCCAGCAGGGTGGCGGGACCGACCTCAGCAAGATGCTGGTTCGGATTGCAAAACGTGGCCGCAAGCGTGGGCTCGGCATCTGTGCGATGTCACAGCGGCCGGCGGCCGTCGATAAGGACTACATCACCCAGTGTGACTGGCTGGTCTGGCACCGCCTGACCTGGGAGAGCGACACGGCAGTTGCGGGCCGGATTCTCGGCGGGGATAGTGAGGAGGTGGTCCAGACCCTCGAGGCCGGTGAGGCGCTGGTGTTGACCGACTGGGACGAACAACTGGCACGCATCCAGTTCCGACGCAAGCGGACCGTAGATGCAGGGTCGACGCCCGCAGTGGAGGATGCCTACGGCCCACGGGCAACTCGAGAGGATCACGTCGTTGGTGACCAGACGGGCGAGATGGAGGACCAGACAGGGGAGGGGACCCTGCGGCACCGGAGACTCAGCTCCAGTCCACAACCCGCTTCGTTCGATACTGATCCGCTCTCCGATGTCGATACCAGTGTGACGAAGGAGGAACCGGAGGATCCTCTACCCTCCGCAGGAGCCCGGCGCCGCCGGCGACGAGCACTCGATGCCCCCGAGGACCCGGATCCACTCTGGGAGCTCGGCCACTTACTTGTCTACCTCTATGATTCGGTCATGCTCGGTCACCGCCGACTCGTTCGATGGTTTCGAGAGCCGGTGTTGCACGTTTTTCGTGCACACGGCAAGCGGAATCAGCCGTCCTCGGCCCAGCGACACATTGCGACGATACTTGCGGTCGCGTTGCTCGGTGGGCTCTATCTGTTCTTGCTTGCCGCACTCGTCCTGTTCCTTCAGACCAGGGGAGCGAAAGGGTGCATTCAAGTGCTGGAGGGCGCTTTGTACGGATATGCAAGACCAAGGATCATCCACCCGGAAACGAACCGGGGGACGATTGACGCGCTCTCGAAACCGCCGCAAGCACGAGCTCGGTCGCCTGCCAGCCGAGACGCAGGTTGGTGCGCCACGATTTCGCACGATCGACGTCCGGGGGACCGGTTCGAAGACCCGGGCGCTCGCGACGGACGTCGCAAACGTCAGTGCGGATGGGGAGACGACTCACACTGACATTCTAGACGTCATCGAGAATCCGGCCAACCCGAACTACGTGCGGCGGAATATCATCACGAAAGGCGCCGTCATCGAGACGGATGAGGGTCAAGCCCGGGTCACCTCACGCCCCGGTCAGACGGGCCAGGTCGACGCAGTGCTGCTCGATTAGGGCCGCGGTGCCGCTTTCTGGAGTGCCGTTTCGGCGATGTTACCTCCGTAGTCGGCACTCCGGGAGAGCGAGTCGACAATGAGGCCAATCGATTGCGCCTGTACGGGATCCAACTCGCGGAGCAGGTCGTCGATCGTGCGCGTATGCTGATCAATGTCGAGGACTGATTCGCGAGCCTCGTGGCCTAGCGTCGGTCGCCTCATCGCTCTCATCGGCGAAGAGAGCATCCATGGCCGTCTCGAGCAGTGCCAGGACGTCCCCACGAAGTGACTGAAGCCCCTCCGCCACGTCGGGTGGGATCTCATCGAGTTTGAGCGCGAGCTGGCTGATCTTGACGGCGTGGTCGGCAATTCGCTCGAGCTGTCTCGCACTCGAGTGATAATCGAAACAGTCCTCGCGGGATATTCCGAGGGCTGCGCTCGCGCCCGGTGTTCGCAGCGTGTCACGAAAGATACGCGAGACCACAAGCCAGAGCCGATCAACGTCGTCGTCACGCTGGATGACGTCATTGGCGATGTCGTCGTCGTTCTCGACGAGGGCCACGACGGCATCCTCGAGCATCGACCGGGTGATGAGTCGCATCCTGGAGACGGCATTGGTGATCGATAGCTCGGCCGAATCGAGCAGGTCCTGGATAACGACGGTGTCCGTGGTTTCTTCGATGACCTCGACACCGACGAGGCCCTGGGTCGCATTGCGGATTGATCGACGCTGGTCCGTGGTGATCCGGGCGGCCTTGAGTCGAATGATGTCAAAACCACTGACATACATTGTCAGAACGGCGCGAGTCAGCTGTTCGCCCTCCAGGGCCGTGACGTCGAGTGTGCCCTCGGTATGGCTTCGGTCAGAGACTGGGGCAAGCACGAGGGCGTCGGATTCCGGGTAAAACGCCACTCTCGATCCGGCCTCGATGCCGTTCGCAGTCGCCCAGTGTTTTGGCAGCGAGACGGTGAATGTCGAGCCACCGGTCACCTGGACTTTCCGCGTCTCCATATCGGGAGTAATTGTGAAATCATTATAACTGTGTGGATTTCTATAGGCGGTATTGATTGGGTAGATAGGCCTTCTACCGTCGACACAGCTGGTGCAATTGATGTCACGAGGTGTGTGATATACCCTTGCATACGGATATCTATATAGACCACATAGTGGGATACTTAGATACCTCTCAACATTCACTCGACAATGGCCTTCGGAGGGCGGTCACCGGTGACACGGCGGCGCGCACTCCTTGCCCTCTCCAGCGGATCAATGCTCGGCGTTTCCGGCTGTCTCATCCGGGGACAGGATAGCGGCCTTCGCGGGGAAATCGTCATCGATGGCTCCGATACCCTTTATCCTGTGACGACGGCCATCGTCGAACAGTTCCTCTGGGAAAACAATCGGGTGCGAATTCCGGTACGGGGTTCGGGCACTGGCGCCGGCTTCGAGCGATTCTGCTTCGGCGAAACCGACCTGCAGGACGCAAGCCGGCAGATCACATCCTCGGAACGCGAAAACTGCCGCGCGAACGGGATCGAGTACATTGAGCTTACAGTTGCACTGGATGGCATTGTCGTAATGAAACACCTCGAGAACGACTGGTGTGAGTGTCTCACCCGATCGCAACTCGGCGCTATCTGGGAGCGCAACTCGTCGATCACGACCTGGGCCGATATCAACGGTGACTGGCCGGCCGAAGAAATCTCATTCTATGGTCGAGAACTCGGCATCGGGGACCTTCGATTACTTCACAGAGAAGCTGACCGGGGAAGCGGGAACATTCGTCGAGACTACAGTGCGACGCCAAATACGAACGTCATTATCCGGGGGGTCCGCGGAAATCGCTATTCGATTGGTTTCGGCGGTGCCGGGTACTATTTTGAGAATGAAGCAGATCTGGACGTGATCGCCGTTGACGACGGCAATGGCTGTGTTGTGCCGACCAAGGAGACGATCGAATCAGGGCAGTATACCCCACTCTCTCGACCGCTGTACCTGTACGTCCGGACCGATCGACTCAAGGATGAAGCAATTCGAAGCTTCCTCCGCTTCTATCTCGACCACGCCCAAGAAGCCGCCCCACTCATTGGATACTATGCCATCTCCGATGACACGCTGTCGGAGTCCAGAAGCACGCTTGAAGCGGCGATCGAGGCCCACGCATGAGCTCCACACCAATCGATCTCTCACGGGACGGAAACGGCGTCGGGAGTCCCATTGATCGCCTTTCCCGATACATCTTTTTTGGGTGTGCTCTCGTCACGGTTCTCACGACGCTTGCGATCATCGGGGTGCTGACAGAGGGGGCCATCGCCTTCTTCAGACAGATTCCGCTGTTAGAATATTTCACCAACACGGAGTGGGCCCCTCGATCGAGCGAACCGGCCTACGGTGTTTTGCCACTCGTCTGGGGGACCCTCGTCATCACGGTCGGGTCGGCGCTGATCGCCATCCCGATCGGAACGCTCTCGGCGATCTACTTGAGCGAGTATGCTGATTCGCGGATTCGCAAGACCGTCAAGCCGACGCTCGAGGTACTGGCCGGTATCCCGACCATCGTGTACGGGTTCTTCGCCCTCTCGTTTATCACGCCGATCATTCAGAGTGTCTTTCCGGAGACGGGCACGTTCAACGCCGCCTCTGGTGCGATGGTCGTTGGGATCATGATCATCCCGATGGTTTCGTCGCTATCGGAGGATGCCATGGCATCGGTTCCCGACTCACTGCGAAATGCTGCCTATGGGCTCGGGGCGACCAAGTTCGAGGTATCGACTCAGGTCGTCCTCCCAGCATCCCTGTCGGGCGTCATCGCCGCCTACATTCTCGCCATATCGCGGGCGATCGGTGAGACGATGGCAGTGACCTTGGCCGCGGGCGCATTGGCACAGATTACCCTCAACCCGCTCGAGGAGATCCAGACCATGACGGCATTCATGGTCGAGATCGGAACCGGTGACGTCTCGGTTGGGTCCATCGGGTACCAGAGTCTGTTTGCGGTCGGGCTGACCCTCTTTGATGACCTTCACGATGAACATCGCGAGCCTGTGGGTCAAATCCCGGTACCGTGAGGTGTACGAATGAGCACCGACACCGAGCCAGGGACGTTCGCGACAGATCGCCGAAAGCAATTCATCGGTCACGCATTCCTGGTGCTCTGTTTTCTGGCCACTCTCGTCGGGATTATTGCCCTCGTCGCCCTGCTCTCCGATGTCCTCCTCGAGGCATGGGGATGGCTCTCCATCGACTTCCTGACCTATCCGCCCTCACAGTTCGTCGAGAACTATCGCCCGTCTGGATCGGAACTCGACATCGGTGGTCCTGGGGGGATCTATACGGCACTCGTGGGGTCCGTGTACCTCATCGTCATGACGGCCGTGTTCACCCTCTTTCTCGGTGTCGGGGCCGGCATCTATCTCGAGGAATATGCCGATGATGGCCCGCTCACCCGGTTTATCGAGGCCAACATTGCCAATCTCGCTGGTGTGCCCTCGATCGTCTACGGGCTGCTCGGGCTCGCGATGTTCGTCCGGGCGTTACAGACTGGCGCCAGCCTATTGGCGGGGGCACTGACGCTCACGTTGCTGATCCTTCCGATCGTGATCGTCGCCGTCCAGGAATCACTCCGGGCCGTTCCGGATTCCATGCGTCGGGCCTCGTATGGCACCGGGGCGACCCAGTGGCAGACCATTCGATCGGTCGTTCTGCCCCAGGCGATTCCAGGCATTATGACCGGGATCATCCTGTCGCTCTCTCGGGCCATCGGGGAGACGGCGCCGATCCTGATGGTCGGGGCTGCCTGGCTGTTTGCACCCCCTCGCCTCACCGAGCCGCTGGACCCATTCGCCGCGATGCCGATGCAAATCTTCGAGTGGGCCCAGCGACCGGAGGCGGATTTCCAGCACGTCGCCGCCGCGGGAATCGTCGTCTTACTGGCGATCCTGCTGGTGATGAATGCGACGGCAATCCTCATCAGAAACCGGTACGACCGACGAGCCTAACCATGTCAGGCAACACCAACCCAACGACAGACGCGATGCAAAGCGAGACAGCCACCCCGAGCCTCCTCGAGCGGATGGTTCGTGTCACAACAAGCGGCCTTGATTTCGACTCGCAGGAGACGGCGACCGAGGCGGGGACGGGAGAATTGGTGTCGGACGATCGGCAGGTGGCGAGCTCGACATCAGAGCCGATCCTCGAGGCCAGGGATCTGGACGTCTACTACGACGACCTGCAGGCGCTCCAGAATATCGATATCGCCATCCCGGAACGAGAGGTCACGGCGCTGATCGGCCCGTCGGGCTGTGGAAAATCCACGTTCCTCCGATCGATCAACCGGATGAACGACCTGATCGACTCCTGTCGGGTCGACGGGTCGCTGTATTTCCGAGGCAAGAACGTGTACGACGACGATGTCGACCCGGTTGCACTGCGACGCCGGATCGGCATGGTCTTCCAGAAGCCGAACCCGTTCCCGAAGAGCATCTACGACAACGTGGCCTACGGACTGCGCGTCCAGGGAAAGGACGACAATCTCGACGAGCGGGTCCACCGCGCCCTCGAACGGGCAGCCCTACTCGACGAGGTCGAGGACAAACTCAACGCGAGCGGCCTTGATCTCTCTGGCGGCCAGCAACAGCGGCTGTGCATTGCCCGCGCCATCGCCACGGATCCAGAGGTGTTGCTCATGGACGAACCGGCATCAGCGCTCGATCCCGTTGCCACCTCAAAAATTGAGGACCTGATCGAGGTACTCGCCGAGGAGTACACCGTCGTCATCGTCACTCACAATATGCAACAGGCTGCCAGAATTTCGAACAAGACTGCCGTCTTCCTGACCGGTGGCGAACTCGTCGAGTTCGACGATACGAGCACGATCTTCGAGAACCCCGAAAACCAGCGCGTCGAAGACTACATCACCGGGAAATTCGGGTAAGCATCATGCACAACCTACAACAGACTTGGAGGTGCAGGTAAAACCATGGCCAGACAGTCCTATCAGGAACAACTGGAGGACCTCCGCGTCGATGTCTCCTACATGGGCGAAGTCGTAATGGAGCAGGTGCGAACGGGGCTGGATGCACTCGAGGAGAAAGATCTCGATCTCGCTCGTGAGGTGATCGAGGGCGACGACGAGATCGACGAGATGTACCTCGCCCTCGAGCAGGACTGCGTCGACCTGCTCGCGTTACAGCAGCCAGTCGCCGGGGATCTGCGCTTTATCGCCGCCTCGTTCAAGATCATCACGGACCTCGAGCGCATCGCCGATCTCGCGGTCAACCTGGGGGATTACACCCAGGATGCCCAGCGAAATCGCTTCCCGGATGTCGACGTCCAGGCGATGGGTGAACTCACCCTCCAGATGGTCGAAGATGCCATGGATGCCTATGTCGACCAGGACATCGATGCCTGTCGGGAGATCGCCAGGCGAGATGACGAGATCGATGCACTCGGGGAGGAAGCCAGTGAGATCGTGGTACGGGACCTCATCGAACACGAACTCGAGGATCCGGACGAGGTCGAACCGCTTCTCCAGGACGTCTACCGCCTGCTGTTGACGATTCGGGATCTGGAGCGGGTCGGCGACCACGCCGTCAATATCGCCGCTCGCACGCTCTATATGGTCGAGAACGACGATGAACTGATCTACTGAGCCTCGGCTGGCTGGACCTTCGTGAGAACAGTGGCGGTATCGATGATGTTACGCGTATCGAGCAGGGCCTCCGCTGCCTGCCGGAGGGTGAAGTCGGCCTCGAGTTCGACACCGTTGCTGGCTGCATACAGCTCGAGCCAGCTGTTCATCGATCGTTCGAGGGCTCGGTATTCCTCTGGTGAAAACGGGACAAGCCGACCGCCAGTTCGGGCCTCGACGTATAGCCAGATGGCCTGGCCGGCCCCTCTCGAAGATAGATATCGGTCGCTTTCCGCGCGTCCTGGTCGAATGATCGACGGTCCCGCTCGGCCTTGCGGGCCAGGGCGGCGATGCGGGAACCGTAGCGACTCATTCAGCCGTCGCGGTACTCGACACCCTTCCCGCCCTGTGGGTGTTCCCAGGTCGTGTCGGCGACCACGGCGCAGGTCCCACACTCGACACAGGGCTGCGTGTCGAGGCTGACGAGCGTCTCTTCGCCACCGTTCGTCTGGACGGTCTCGGCGCGGTAGCAGCCGCCACCGAAGTCCTCGGCACTGACGGGACAGGCGTACACGGCCGCACCGCTGGCCTCGTAGGACTCGTCGTTCAGCCGGATGTGGGGGTTGCCCACGTCCGTATTGTAGGTTAACTCGCCGATGCGCTCCTCGAGCGATGGCGGTTCGACCTCTGATTCCCAGTTGACCGTCCGCCCGTCTTTTTCGCGATGACGGTTGGCAGGGTCACGTAGCCCGTGCTCGTGTCGGGGAGCATCCCGACCATGAACGGGGAGTTGTACGCGCGCTTGATGAGCCCCATCGAGAGTGGATTGCCGACGGCGAGGCCGCCGAGCGGTGACTTGAGGAGCCCATCGGTGATCTTCGTCACGATTCCGCGTTCGCCGACGGCCCGGGCGAACTGATAGCGCCGGGGTCGAAGCTTGCCCATGACCCCGGAGTCCTCGAGCAGTGAGGTGTAGCGCTTGCCGGCTGCGGCCGGATCGGCGGCCTCCTGGGTCGTCGCGAACGCATCAGCGGCCAGTGCACCGGCCGTGACGGCGTGGTTCATTCCCTTGATGATTGGCCCCTGGGCCTGCATCTGGCCACCGGCGTCACCGACGAGCACCAGACGGTTCCTTGTAGGGGTTCCGGTGGGCCACCTTCTTCGAGTCCGGCACGAGCTTGGCTGCATACTCGCGTTCCGTGTAGTCCTCACCGATCCACTGGGCCAGCAGCGGGTGGGTCAGCAGCGCGTCGAGCAGCTCGTGGGGTTCAGCCTGCTGGGCCACGAGACTGTCGAGGTGGAAGACCGTCCCGATCGACAGGGAGTCCTCGTTCGTGTAGAGGAATCCACCGCCACGGACGCCCTCGAAGAGGTCACCGGAGAAGAGGTGAGCGACCCCCTCGTCCTCCTCGATCGCGAAGCGATCGTCGATCGACGCGGGATCCATATCCACCACGGCCTTGACACCCTGGAACCACTCGTTGGGTTCCTCCCAGTCCATCAGGCCGGCGTCTCGTGCCAGCTCACTGTTGACGCCATCTGCGGCGACGATGATGTCGGCGGTGATGGGATCGAGTTCATCACAGGTGACGCCGACAATCTCGCCGTTCTCACGGAGAAGCCCGTTGACCCGGACGTCAGTGAGCAGCCCACCGCCGGTCTCGCTGGTCTTCTCGTGGACCCGGTCCTCGAGCCAGCCGTCCATCCGTCGTCGAAGGACTGCATCACACCACTCGGTGTCGTGCTCGTGGAGGGATGTCAGGTCAATCGACTTGACCTTGTCACCGGCGATGTTGTGGATGTGGTAGTCGGTGATCGGTCGTTCCGCGGCCTCCTCGCGGAAGCCGTGGAAGAGATCGTCGATGGTGTAGGGTGCCGATTCCTCGGCGTAGATGAGGCCACCGGAGACGTTCTTCGAGCCGGCCTCGACGCCACGCTCGAGAACCAGCGTCTCGACGCCGTGGTCGGCCAGTCGAGCCGCGGCGGCGGCACCGCCGGGACCACAGCCAACGACGAGGGCCTCGTAGTGTTCGTACTCGCTGTCACTCATGTGGTATCACCTCCGTCGGCGACTGCCTTTACATCGAGTGTTCCAGTTTTGACGGCCTCCGTCAGGTTTGGGAGGACCTCGAACAGGTCGCCTTCGATGAAGTAATCGCTGAAGTTCTCGATGCGCGCATCGGTATCGGTATTGATCGAGATGATCGTCTCTGAGTCGTCCATGCCGACCTTGTGCTGGACGGCACCGGAGACGCCGGCTGCGATGTACAGATCCGGTTCGACGACCTGCCCGGTCTCGCCGATCTGGCGCTGCTCACCTGCGTACTGCTCGACGTGGCCGTCGAACTGGTAGGACGAGGTCACGATCCCTCGAGTGATGCCGAGGGCGGCATCCTCGAATGCGTCGGTGAGCTCGAGGCCGAGTTCCATGCCCAGCGTTGGATCGTCGGCAATACCGCGGCCCAGACAGACCACGACCTCGAAGTCAGCCAGATCGATGCCGGCCTCGAGCTGGTCCCAGTCCGCAATCTCCACGCGGAACCAGTCATCCTCGAGGTCCATCTCGTGCTCGACGACGATTCCATCGCGGGTCTCGTCGGGCTCGATCGGCTCGAAACTGCCTGGGATGACCGAACATCCCTGCGGGTGAAAGTCCCGATCGGGATTGTCGATACAGAGGATGGTCGAATACTCGAAGCCCGAGAAGTCGGGCCGCTTCATGTGCAGCACCTTCTCGATATCGAGTTTCTCGCCGGGCTCGCCCGTCTTGACGGGATTCGAGATCTTCTCGGTCTCGATGAACAGGTCCGAGCAGTCCGAGGCCAGCCCCGAGTCGAGTTCGGCCTGGACCTGCGCCGAAAGGTCTCGTCCGTTGTTGGTGGCCGGGAACAGGATGTAGCGCGGTTTGTCGTAGTCACGCCAGTCGGTGCTCTCGGTCGATCCCTCACCACGGGCCATGTGGGCGGCAATCTCGGTGTAGGGCTTGTGCAGGAAGCGGCCAAGTCGATCGTCGTCGTGGTAGACGGCGACGTCGGCGCCGTAGGCGACTGCCTCGTTGGCCAGCTCCTCGCAGTCGTCGCCGATGATGAACGCCACGACGTTCTCGCGGTCGTAGTCCTCGGCGTAGTCGTCCATCAGTTCGCGAGCCTTGCCCAGCATCTCCTTCGAGACCTCGAGGAGTTCTCCCTGCTGGGTCTCACAGAAGACCCACATGTCCTCGTAGTGGCCGTCGTTGAGTGCGCGAATGTGGCGCTTGTCCCTGGTCGGGTGATCGAGCGGGTCCTCTTCTTCCGCTTCGGTGTCTGCCTCCGTCTCTTCTTCCGTGTCTTCTTCGTCCGGTGCGTCCCCGGCTGGCTCGTCGCCGTCGGAGAGATCCTCGAGCCGGTCATCGATGGCCTCGAGCGCAGTCGTGCGGTTCTTGCCATCTGCTTCGGCGTCCCGGATCGTCTCGAGGTCCTCGATCGAGTCGATATCGGCCACGGCCTCACGCAGTTCGTCGACCGTCACGTCGGATGGATCGAGTGTCATCGATCAGGCACCCCCCGCGAACGGCTCGAGCTCGGTCAGTACCTGCTCCATCCCGTCGGCGTCAGCGGGATCGACCATCGTGGCCTCGCGCTCGGACGGGGCCTTCGGGATCGGGTCCACTGATGAGACGATCGTCGGCGAACCGTCCAGACCGATGTTGTCCGGATCGAGATTAAGGGCCTCGTGGTCCCAGACGGTCAGGTGGTCGTCGTGGTTCTCGGCTCGCGCTGTGGTCTCGGCTCTGAGTCGCTTGTGGGTCAATCGGTGGGCGGCTTTCCGGTAGCTGGGCTCGAACTCCGGATCCGTGATGATGACACACGGTAGCGGGGCCTCGATGGTCTCAATTTCGTCGATGTCCCCTTCGACGAGTCGTTTTGCGGCCACTCGTCGGTTCTCCTCGTCGATCTCGAGGGCAATCACGTGGGTGATGATGGGCCACTCGAGTGCCCAGGCCGTCTGGGGACCGGTCTGGCCGGTCTCCCCGTCGGCTGTCTTGAAGCCCGCAAAGACGAGATCGACATCGCCGACGGCCTCCTGGTACTTCTCGATCCCGGAAGAGAGCGTAATGGCGGTCGCCCACGTGTCGGCGGCAGCCATCGCTCGATCCGAGAGCAGGTAGCTGTCGTCGGCGTAGACATCGGCCATCTGCTGGTTGAGGACATCGCCGTACCCGGGTGGGCCCATTGCCATGCCGGTCACGTGGCCACCATGGCGAACCTTCGTCTGGAGGGCCGCTTGGGCGGCGAATTCGTCGTTCGGGTTCATCACCGTCGGCGTCTTCCCCGCTCGAGGTGACCCTCCTCGTTGAAGGAGACCGATCCATCGGAGAAGTCGGGGACACCTTTCGTCAGTACAATAGATCGCATGTTTCCCTCCGTCTCGTGTCTGATAGTACCACACCCATGCTCGAGAGCGAATTTGCATCTACGCGTATTAAGGGTGTGGAAATTGTTTGCATACGGCCGGCCGACGACCGTCGATCGAGCCCTCGATTGCTGTCGATTCGCTGGGACCTCGACACCTCTTTCTTATCCGACGCGATAGGACGACTATGACCTCGCTCCGATTCGACGACGAGGGTGTCGATGTGGTCTACGAGGGGACGTCGTTTCGTCTCGAGCGTTCGCTGATTGAGGAGGCCACGGAGAAATCCTACGTCGATGTCACCGACCACGAGGTTCGCAAACTCGTCGAACCGGGGCCCGATCTGCAAGGAGAACCCAGGCGAATCGGCGACATCCTCGAGTCCTCTCGATCGGCGGCCGTCTCGAAGGTGAGTTCGGCCTGCTCGCGACTCCGTCGTGCCTCGCGTTCGGCGATGGCCTTGGGATCGGGCGTGGCGTCGTCCGCCAGACGCGCCCAGGAGGTGTGAACTTTCGCGTGACACCACCGGCAGAGCACGACCGTCACTTCGTGACCGAGCGCGTCGTCCTCGGCGTAGGCCAGGTGGTGCTCCTCGAGAAGCGGACGGTCGCTCGAGTGGGCATCGCGGTGCTCCTCGAGGCCACACCGGCGACAGACCTGATCGTGGGTCCGAGACCGCATGTGCGGACACTCTTCCCATGGAATTCGCCCGTCATCCGATGAACGATCGGCGAACAGACAGCGGTAGTCCTCCGCTGCTCGCTCACGACGGAAGGTCGGGTCGGCACCCGTTCCCTCCAGGGCGAGTCGACATCGCCCATCGTCGGTGCAGTGGTCACAGCGGTCGACGAACGCATATGGATTGTCGACACCGACGTCCGTGCCGGCAGGCGTTCGCACCATGACTGTCGGTTCTGCGTCATCCGCCTTGAATGGTGCGTCGGGACCGTTTAGTACGGCGCGGCGAATGTAATCATCGTGCAGGTACACCACGACGACGGGGACAAGCACCGCGTCCTCGCGAGCGATGTAGACGTCGCGGACACCGTTCTCTCTCGCATGCTCGGGCTCATGGGCCGTCGCGCTTTACCTGAGGACTACGCGCTCGCGTTCCGCTTTCCCCGGGCCCGCCCCCGGTCGGTTCACATGCTGTTTGTCTTCGTCCCGCTTGATGCTATCTGGGTCGCCGACGGGGAGGTGACCACCGTTACCCAACTCGACCCCTGGATCGGGATGGGCCGAGGTCGGGGCGATCTATCGCTTGAGCTTCCGTCCGGGGCGGCCGATGCGGTAGCCATTGGGGATCGGATCTGGCTCGAGTGATCACTCAGGGGTCCGGCTCCAAACGTCACGGCCAGACCAGCAGATTCTACGATGATACGACCTCTACCGATCCATTATCCACTCGAACCTCGAGCAGGCTCGTCACGGGGAATGAGAGGTCTGCATCCGCCACGTCGACACGTCGAATCACCACGATAACATCGAGGATTTCCGCTCCAGCAGCTTCGAGTCCCGCATAGACCGTCTCGAGGGTTCCACCACTCGAGTAGACGTCGTCGACCAGGACGACACGATCACCCGGCTCGACGCCGTTCAGGTAGAGGGTATCCTCGCCGTAACTGGTCTGTTGGTCGAGTACTTGCTCGTCGGGGAAGCCGTACTCACGCTTTCGGACAACGACGAACGGCAGGTCCGTCTCGAGTGAGAGCGCAGTGGCGTGATGAATCCCCATTGCCTCGGGGGCCACGAGCAGGTCGACCGCGTCGACGTCGATCACGTCGGCCATTCCGTCCGCGACGGCCTGGAGAACGTCGGGTTCGACGAGGGGCACTCCGTCGGTCACGCCGTGGACGAAGTAGTCGTAGTCGTTGCGCTCCACAACGGGGGCCTCGCGGAGCGACTGGGCGAGGGGCTCGAGGGCCGGGTTCATAGCGGAGCCATCTCCCAGGAGGGACAAAGGGCGTTCGGTGTGCGACCGGCGGGTTTAAGAGGACACTGTCCTTTAGGAGGAGGTACAATGGCACGAGAATCCGACTCGACGCCACCTTCCGAGGATAGAGGAAGTCGGGGCAACCCGGCTGGGCGTGAAATTCGGCGAAAATTCTGATCAATTCTTGCCGCTAGGTACCCCTGAACGGACGATTGCACCCGATCGATCCGTCCAATTGCTCGATACGACCCTGCGTGATGGCGAGCAGGCGCCAGGTGTCTCGCTCTCACCATCCGAGAAGGTCGACATCGCCCGAGCCCTCGATCGGGCCGGCGTGGCCACCATCGAGGCCGGTAGTGCCTGCACCGGTGCCGGCGAGCGCCGGGCAATCTCGAAGGTAACGGACCTCGATCTAGACGCCCGCGTGACCAGTTTCTGTCGTGGCATCCAGTCCGATATCGACCTTGCCCTTGATTGTAACGTGGACGGTATCCATCTCGTGGTGCCGGCGAGCGATCGCCACGTCGAGCGGAAGGTCGGGAGCACCCGTGAGGACAACCTGAAGACAACGGCCGAACTGGTCGAGTACGCCGTCGATCACGACCTGTGGGTCGAGGTGATTGGCGAGGACGGCTCCCGGTCTGACTTTGGCTACCTCGAATCGGTCATGGAGGCAGCGATCGGTGCCGGCGCGGATCGGATCTGCTTTGCCGATACCGTGGGCCACACCGGCCCGGAGCGGACGGCCGAGGCCGTCTCCCGTCTGGCCGACATCGGGCCCGTGAGTGCCCACACTCACGACGATCTCGGCTTGGGAGTCACGAGATGCCCTGGCGGCGGTCGCCGCTGGCGCGGATATGGTCCACTGTACGGTAAACGGCCTTGGCGAGCGGGCCGGCAACGTCGCTCTCGAGGAGGTGGCCATCGCGCTCTGGCACGTCTACGATGTCGAGACGCTGGAGCTGACTGAACTGTACGATCTGGCTCAGCTCGTCGCGCGCTCGACGGGAATTCCCCTGCCACCGAACAAGGCCGTCGTCGGCGAGAATGCTTTCACCCACGAGAGCGGCATTCACACGGACGGCACGCTCAAGGACGACCAGATGTACGAACCGTACGATCCCGCGACGGTGGGCCGTGAGCGGAGACTGGCGCTCGGCAAGCACGCCGGTCGGGCGGGCGTTCAGGCGGCCCTGGAAGAGCATGGGGTCAGCGCTTCCGAGGAGGAAGTGGGAACCATCGCTCAGCGGGTCACGGAACTCGGTGACCGTGGCCGGCGCGTCACGGATGCGGATCTCCTCGCGATCGCCACTGACGTCACGGGCGATGACCGCGAGCGGACGGTGTCACTGCTCTCACTGAACGCCGTCAGTGGCGGTCCCGTTCCGACCGCGAGTGTGCGACTCGAGGTCGCCGGCGAGGAACGGGTGGCCGCCGGCACCGGCTCCGGCCCAGTCGATGCCGCCGTCTCGGCCGTCCGCGAGGCGATCGGCCCGGCAGCGGACGCCGAACTCGAGGACTACCGTGTCCACGCCGTCACCGGAGGGACCGATGCGGTCGTGACCGTCGAGGTGACAATGCAGCGGGACGATCGAACTGTCACCGTCGCCCGCAGTGAGTCTGACATCACCCGGGCCAGTGTCGCAGCGATGGTTGACGCCCTCGATCGCCTGCTGGAAAACGAGGAATCGATCACGGCACCGGCTGACGACTGATTGGATCGGGAAAACGCCGAGAGGGAGATTTGAACTCCCGTGTCCGTGAGGACAGCAGATTTCGAATCTGCCGCCTTGGCCGGGCTAGGCTATCTCGGCTCACCCGACTCTATCGCGGATTCCCTGTTATCCGTTTCGGTTTATCCGGTATTTTTCATGCCTGCAGCGATGCCTTTCACGGTCAGGCGGAGCGTGCGTTCCTCGATTTCGGTCCGATGGGTCCGTCCGAGGAGGTGGGCCTGCAGCAGGTTCAGCGGATCGACGTATGGATTCCGACGCTCGAGGTTCTCACCGAGCCAGTCACTCGTGTGCAGCTGGTCGCGATCGCCGATCTCCGTCACCAGGTCGGCCGCAAGCTCGTATTCGCCGGCCAGCCGCTCGAAGAAGTCAGTGAGGTCATCGTCGGCGAGGGCCGCATACTCCGCGGCAATCTCGAGGTCGGTTCGTGAGAGGGCCAACGCGGCATTGTCGAGGGTCGTCCGGAAGAACGGCCAGTCGGCATACATCTCCTGGAGGGTCGCCATGTCGACCGCCCCCTCATCGAGTGCGGCCTCGATGCCGGTTCCCAGGGCAAACCACCCTGGCAGGATGCACCGACACTGGGTCCAGGAGAAGACCCAGGGAATCGAACGGAGGTCCTCGACAGTTCGCTCACCTGTCCGGGAGGCTGGTCTGGAGCCCAGGTCGAGATCCTCGATGACCGAGATGGGGGTCGCCTGTTCGAAGTACCGGACGAACCCTTCGGTGTCGAGCAACCCGCGGTAGGCTGTCCGACTGGCCTCGGCCATTGCGTCCATCGCCTCGAGCCAGGACTCCTTCACTTCGCTCGACTCGCCGCGGACGGCCTGGAGCCGGGCCCTGAGCTGGGCACTGATCATCTGTTCGAGGTTGCGCTCGGCGATCCGGGGGTTACCGTACTTTTCGGCGATGGCCTCACCCTGCTCGGTGAACTTAACGGGTCCAGTAATCGTACTCGTGGGCAGCGCCAGAAGCGCATCTGACATCGGGCCACCGCCACGGGAGATCGACCCGCCACGGCCGTGAAACAGCCGCAGTCTGACGTCATGGTCAGCACAGACCGCACCCAGAACTCGCTGGGTGCGGTGGAGATCCCAGTTGGCCGCAAGAAAGCCATTTTCCTTGTTCGAGTCAGAGTACCCGAGCATCACTTCCTGTGTCGAGGACCGTGCCCTGACCGCCTGCGCGTAGACGCGATTGTCGAAGAGTGTCGTCATGATCCGGTCGGCCTCGTCGAGAGCTCGCTCGGTCTCGAGCAGGGGGACGATGTCGAGGCCACTGTGTTCGGGCAACGAGACGATGCCGGCCTGATCGGCCAGAAAGAGGACCTCGAGGACGTGACTCGGCTCGTCGGTCATCGAGATGCAGTAGGTCCCAACGGCGGAGACACCGTAGCTTGCCTGCCAGTCGGCGAGGCGGTCGAACAGATCGAACAGTTTGACTGTGTCAGCCGACAGGTCCTCCCGCTCGGTGAGATCGAGTATCGGTGACTCCTCCTCGATCGCCGCCGTCAGCCACTCGACCCGCTCGGACTCGGTCATCGACGCGTAGTCGATACCCTGGATGTCCAGGGCCTCGTCGATCGCGGCCGTGTGGATCGCCTGGTGTTCGCGGATGTCGAGCGGCGCCAGCGTGAACCCGAACGTCTGGACCAGCCGACGCACGGGGTCGACGTGCGCGGCCGCCACCGTCTCCGCATCGTTGTCTCGAAGGCTGTCGGCGATGATCTCCAGGGCTGCCTCGAGGTCGTCCGCGTCGCGGTAGCCCCCTGGTCGAACACCCCCAACGCGGTCGAGCCGTTCACGCATCAGCTTCAGCTGCTGGCGGTAGGGCTCGCCCGGGTAGCGATCATCAGCGGTCCGAGCGACTCCTGGGAGACGTTCCCGGTCGGCTTCATGCAACTCCGCAAAGTCGTCACCGACTAAAATGCGACTTCCGTCCTGGCTCAGTATTCCCGAGAGCCGCTTGAGTTCAGCCTGATACCGCTCGAGAACGCTGTCACGCTGATCCTCGAGGGTCTGGGCGGTGACCTCTGGGGTGACGTACGGATTGCCGATCTCGGTCACTGCCTGCCCAGGATCGGAGAGAAACCAGCGGAGGGACCGCGAGGTCCCCATCGGAATGCGAATCGATTGCCGTCTCGAGGCCGTCATAGACCTCTGGGATCACGTCGAAGAGGGTGTTCTCGAGGTACCAGCGAACGTTCCGGGCCTCGTCGATCGGGGCCGGTTGGCGCTTGCGGACCTGGGGCGTCTGCCAGAGGCTGGTGACCTCGCTCTCGAGATCGCGCCAGACCCGGCCCATCTCCGTTGCGGTCATGGTCCGCTCGTCGAGGATCTCGAGGTGCGTGGCGACGGCCCTGAGTTTCGTCTTAACCGTCTTGCGACGGGCCTCGGTGGGATGGGCGGTGAACGTTGGTTGAATGTGGACGGACTGGAGAACCTCCTCGGCTATCTCCTGGTCGACCTCGGCAAGAGCCGCTGCTGCCGTCTCGAGCCCATCGGTTAACGTGTCAGCGTCAGCGGCTGTTCTGAGCTTTCGCACCCGTTGGCGTTCCTCTACAAGGTTGACGAGTTCGAAGTAGGTGGTAAGGCACGGGCGACGGTTCGCTGTTCGTCAGGCGACAGTCCGACCAGTTCCCGTATCAGCGCTTCTCGAGTCTCTGCGTCGTCCCGACGGTAGCCGATGGCGGCCTGACGACAGCGCTCGACAGTATCGTAGGATCGTCGCGATGTCTGGGCCTCGAGGACATCGCCCAGCACGGTCCCGAGCTCCCGGACGTCCTGTCGAACCTCGCGATTGTGTAGGGTCATTTCTGGCACATTGACGGGCCGTAGCAAAAAACCAGGGGCGGTCGGGTAGGGAGGTATTTCTCGAGTGGTAATCGGTGGTTCGGACGCTCCTAGCCTCGTTTACCGAACACGTACTAAGGTGGGGGGACGGGGTGGACCGGTGTATCCGCCTGACAGTCGCGAATCGGTGACACACCTCCACCCATGGTCGTTCGCCACTCCACTGCGGTCTGTTCGGTCGTGATAGTCCTTGGAGCCCTGCTGTTCCTCAGCTGGTCCACCGTGCCAGTTGGCCAGACTGAGACGCAGCTTCCCCCCACCAATTCAACAGATCGGGCTGCCATCTCACCGGCCGTCTCTGAACCGGCCTACATTGCCCCCGTCCCGAAACCGGGCGATCCCAGATTCGAGGCGGCCGCGAGTGATGGATCCTGGGTCAGCTACGAGAATCCACGTGACGAGTATCGATCCCCGTATCTCGGGATGGGTCTCGGCAAGATGTGCGTCACGCTGTTGAACGAGGCCGGCGATCCAATCATCGGCGCGTCGGTCCCGAACACGACTGTCCGGATTCCAACCGGCACGGCAACGCGCTGGCACAGCAATGGCGCGCCCTTCACCGTCGAGTTTCCGCTGACCGATCACTACGAGTTCCCGCTCGACGCCGATCAGTTTGGAACCTCGCCCGAGTACGCGCAGGGAGATGGCCTGTTGGACAGTCACTGCATCGAGTTCCACGGGCTGACCGAGACGGCTCGAGTCACGTTCGACGAGGCTAACATCACCGGCAGACACGCTGACGACATCGAACTCGTCGGCTACATCGTTCAGGCCAACCATGCCTGGAACACCACGGTCGACCCGATCGATGATGCAGAGCCATACGTTTCGACAGGGGGCCAGTGGACGATGGAGCCGGGCGGATCACACGGGCAGCTGGTCGTCGTGTTGCAGCTCGACGCTTCCGAGCCAGCTGAGTCATCGGACCAGTCCGATGGAGAAACCGATTCCTCACCGAACGGCCCCGAACTGTTTGCACTCGGTGCGCTGGTTATCGCGCTCTGTGCAGTCGCTGTCGGTGGCTGGGTGGCGATTCGGGAGTAAATTCACCTTGCGGTGAGTTCTGTTCGCGAGAGCGTTGGGACCCCGGTTACGGCAATACCGATGCTCACGAGCAGGAATGCCGCGATACCGGCTGCACCGACTGCATTGGCAACCAGTTCCTCGAGGACTGCCGTTCTCCCGCTCGCATAGACGAGAACCAGACCCGCCGATGCGTTGAACACGCCGTGAACCAGGGCAGCAGCGATCACCGACCTCGCCCGAAGCACCAGATACGTATAGAGTGGGGAAAAGGCACAGCAGGCAAGCGTCATTACCCCGACGCCGACAACGGGAAATGACGGAAAGTTGTACCCCGCGAGAATGATCGGGCTGTGCCAGATTCCCCAGATGATCCCGATGAGGGCCGAGGCCCGCCAGAACCCGAGTGGGGCCAGTTCCCAGAGCAGGTAGCCCCTCCAGCCGAACTCCTCGCCGAAGGCGAAGACGGCATTGATTGTCGTGCCCGCAACCAGGATGATGCCCAGTACCAGCCCAAGTCCGGGGAGACCCGGTGGTACCGCAAGCCCTGGAAGAGGCTCAACCCCCGAATCGACGGTTACACCCGGCACAATCACCGCAAGCAGGAGTGTGAGGACCACGAGCGCGAGGGCGCTCAGGGCCGCTACGACGAGCCATTTGGGTCGACCGAGTTGAAGGCCCACCGTGCGCACACCAATACCGGAGTGGAGGCAGACAGCGATCCCCGCGATCAGGGGAGTGAACATATACCCTGGTGCCAGCGTGATTGGGCTGATATCGAGCTGCCAGGCGACTAACCGGACCGCAATGGCACAGACCACGAGAATACCGAGAAAGGTGCCGATCCGGCGACGGACGATTTCGGTCATACGTAGGCGTACCACCCGGGGATTGTGAATGGGCCGATCATCCGACCACACCCGCGATCGCCACTGCCTCCCAGTAGGCGGCGGCAGCGAGCAGGAGGTATCCGATCCCGAGGAAAATGAGGTCGGCTCGCCCAAACGACCAGTCTCGCGGTGATCGTACTCGATTGAATGACTCTCGCCAGCGTGGCCCGCTCGCTTGGTGCCAGAGCATCACCTCGCGGGTGGCGACGACGATTGCGACGATGGCCGTTATCTCGAGCGGCCCGCTTCGGTCGAGGATCACCGTAATCGATGGGACGATCCTGGCGCCACTGCCGACAGCCAGGGAACCGGTCCCCCAGACGACACCGTATTGAAGCGACTGCACACCCAGGAGCAGGTAGCCAAGTGGCGTTTCGACCGACCGAAAGGTGTTGGCCCCAATGGCCACGAGGGAGACGGCGGCGTTCCAGGCGAACAGCGTGAGGAACTCCCGTGGTATACTGCCGGCGTACTCCAGTCCGGCAACCGGATGACCCCCGCGAAGCAGACCCTGTGGCAGCCAGAGATAGCTTCCGACCCAGGCAACCGTAAAGACCGTCGCGATGAGCACCCAGAAGGAGACAAACCGCACGATGACTGACTCGTGATCGACGGCACTCCCAAGCCGTCGGAGACCCTCACTGCCCATGGTCTATCCCCTTGATCGATCGTACCGAAGACGGTCTGACAGCGGTGGGTCGCGTGGGGCGAGTCGGCGTGGGCCGTAGTAGAGCACGAGTCCGAGTGCGAGTGCGACCAGGGGGAGTGCCCCCGTCAGTTCGGCGAGCAGGGTTAACCAGGGGTCCGGCACGCCGGCTGGGGCGAGTGCCTCCATATCTGCCGGGTGGTAGATCCCCATCGCATTGATGCCGGCGTGGAAGACGGCAACCACCAGCACGCTGCCACCGGTGCTGTTGTACATCCAGGTCCAGAGGATCGACCCGGCCGTGATCGTCACCATCCAGATCGCCTGCTGGGAGAGCGACCACCCGCCGTGGACAGTATTCGCGTTCAGGAACAGCGGGAGGTGCCAGCCGGCCCAGGCCAGTCCGATGATGAGACTCGAGATAAGCGAACTGTATCGGTCCTGGAGCAACGGCAGCATGAACCCCCGCCAGCCGAGTTCCTCTTGCCCACCGCCCCAGACGGTTCCCCAGGCCATTGCAAAGAGGTAGATGGCCGGTGACTCGAACGAAGAGAGGTCGATTGGTCCGCCGAACAGCACGAACAGTCCACTGCCGACCACGAGGATCACACCCGGTAGTCCGATTGCGAGGAGCCACCACCGGGGACCGACCCGCCAGTGGAGTACCTGTCCGAGCCACTGGCGGAGACTGCCCCCACTTGCCCACAGGACCACGGCTGCCCCCACGGGGGGTCCAAAGCCACCGAAGCCGATGAGAATCGAGGCCGTCCATGACGCCTCCATTCCCGACAGGAGCAATGCCCCCTGAACGACCCAGGTGAACGAATACGTAATCGCGAGAAAACTCACAATTCGGTGACGCCCAATCCAGTCTCGAATCGACCGACCCATGCTACCACCCAGTTACGGCTCTACCAATGTGATTGTACGCATCATCGGGCCGGTCCATCGTATCGCCCCTCCCCGGCTCGCAGCCCGGCCACTCAGATATCTGCCATTCGGCTGTCGGCGTAACCTCGGTGCGCTGTCGTCGACGCGCCGAAACTGTTGTAGCCATTCGACAGCCAGAATCCCCACTCGTCGCTCCCGGTGTACTCGATATCGCCCACCATCACCGAGGCAGGCTGGTCCGTCTCGTAGCTCGCGCTGGCAACAGTCTCGAACGAGAGCACCGCAGCGTGTCGCTCCGTGGGCGGGACATTCGGTCGGTTGGACGTCAGCAACCGGTTGCAGGAAGGTGGCATTGCCAATCGGCCAGCGCGTTTCGATTGCTGTATCGACCGATGCCAGCCACGAGATTCGATAGGTTGTCGGCTGAGCGACGAGCTTCCGATTGGTCATATTCTCCGGGATTTCGTCGGGTCCGATGGCGCGGCGGTCAATCAATTGCCCATCCTCCGTGTAGGAAAAGGTACGACCTGGTCGTTCCTGGCAGGCTCTCTGTGCTCACCTCGAGCATCGGTCCCTGCTCGGTCTCGACGACGGTCGGGTCCCATCCGTCGAGTTCCTCGCCGGTGTCGCTGTATATCCAGATATCTTCGATCGCCCCGCCCCCTGTTGCCTCACTCGGGAATGGAAGCTGAACGGTATGTTCTCGACGGTCGTATTCGTGGTACATGGTCGTCGTATACGAATACGTCGAGGAATGGTCATAGAGAGCCGCCGGTGGGACAGGAGGACGGCAAAGCCGATGAGAGGCACCAAGAACGCGATACCGATTGCGACGGCGAGAACCGTCCGGGTGCGCGAGTCCATTGGTGGATTGAGGGTGTCACGCCCAAAGAATGTACGGACCGAGATCAGTACCCAGGACTCATCCGCATCGTCTGGATTCCCTCGGTGAGGTCCTCCCAGCTCTCATCGATCTCTTTGGCAGTCCATGCGCCCGCTTCAGCGACGTTCTTCGAGAGTGTCTGTTCGCGTTCGGGATCTGAGACGACGGCGAGATTACCCCCTCCGAGGGCTAGTGTAACTCCGGTCACGTCCGTGGCGCCGTCACTGGCAAGAAAGACCGGTGCGCCTGGCACGAGCTGCGGGCCCATGTTTGCTTCGTCGGCACTGGCCATCGCCGGCAGATCCTCGGTCATCCGGGTCAGGGCGGTGGGCCAGAGGGCGTTGACCCGAACGTCGTACTGGTAGAGCTCTCGAGCCGATGTTCGCATCAATCCGTAGTATGCCCGCCTTTGCCGCCGAGTAGTTCGCCTGGCCGGGGTTGCCGGCAGCGACCCCGCTCGAGACACAGGTGAGCGATCGCTGTCGGTCGAATCCGTCCTGGTCCTTGTACCGAGACCGCCAGTGTCGGGAGATCGCCCGAACGAGGGAGAAATGCCCCTTCAGGTGGACGTCGATGACGGCGTCCCACTCGGCTTCGCTCATGTTGAACACCATCGAGTCCCGCAGGATGCCAGCGAAGTTGATGAGCCCGTGAACGGCACCGTACTCCTCGACGGTATCGGCGACCAGTGATTCGGTGTAGTCGAGGTCGGTCACGTCACCGAAGTGGGCCATGGCCGTCCCGCCGGCGGCCTCGATGCGGTCGACCGTTGCCTGGGCCGGCTCCGCTGTCTCTCCTTCGCCATCGACGGTCACGCCGAGGTCGTTGACGACGACTGTCGCACCGTTGTCGGCCATTGCGACCGCGGTTTCCTCACCGAGTCCGTGCCCTGCTCCGCAGACGATCTGTACGGTGTCCTCGAGCATGACCGTGGGTTTGCCGGTGAGTACTTGGGTGGTTCGCTTCCGTGAAGATTGCATTTCACTGACGGTCGGGCTGTCCATCAGTCTGTAGAGGGAGCTGCCGAGCGAATTGACCGTGCCAGCCATTTCGTTCCAGGTCGATGTGATAGATCACCCCATTTCATATGGTGATGGCCAACTACCAGTTCTCTATGCCACTTTCTGACACGGACCCGGTCATCGAGCGAGCGATTGCGGCATTCAACGATCGCCGACGTCGATCGGTTAATGGACGAGATGGCCCCAGAGAGCACATTTACGGACCCGCTGGAAGAAGGAATCTCTGGGCTGAACTCCACGAGTATACTGCCGAGCTATTCGAGGCGTTTCCGGATCTTCGGCTCGAGGTGAAACGCGTTATTTCATCGAACGATGGCGCCGCGGCTCTCGAGTGCCAGTATGTCGGAACCCATGAAGGACCGCTTGAGGAGATCCCTCCAACAGGAAACTCAGTCGTAGTTCCATCGATGACCGTTATCGATGTCTCTGTCGACGGTATCACATCGTGGCGGGACTACTGGATCAGCAGCAGTTTGCCGAGCAACTTGGCCTCGAGTTTCCTGCCATTCTTCCCCTTCTTCCGAGGATTCTGGTGAGAAAACTCACAGGAGCGTAAAAAGAATAGGAGAATACATCGATAATTGGGTACTGTCTCGAGTTATAACTACCCATCTGTAAGAATGCCCGGGGAGGGCTCCGAACCCTCGATCTCCGCATGTCCCAGGTCCGAGGCTCGGCAGTCCTCGATGGGACGTGCGCGGGTGCCGCACCGAAGCTCTGAACCCTATGAGTGCGGCGCTATGTCCAGCTAAGCCACCCGGGCGCAGTCGAAATTTCTCGGCTGGTTCGCTAAAAGGTTCCTGTTCCCGTCGGCGATTCCCACCCTCGAATTTATCAGCCGGTCCGACCTACCACGATTCAATGGCACCGGCGGCCGTGGAGGAGGCACTCGGGGACGAGGACGTCGTCACAGCGGTCAGCCTGGGCGGCGAGGACACCCTCTATGTGACCGCGACACGAACCCTCGTCTATCAAGGGGACGGACTCCTGAGCGAGGAGGCCATCGACGAGTTTGCCCACGAGGCCGATCGGCTGACGATGTCGGCCGGTCGGCGAAAGGCCCGCATCACGCTCAGCTATGCCCTCGAGGGTGACCAGTCCTTCACAGTCCCGGCGAAGCAGGCCACCGAGGTCCTCCATCCCGTTCTCGCGGGCGTCCTCAGCGGGAATAATGTGACCGAGGCCGGTGAGTCCGTCCTCGATACGTTCCGGTTCAGCGAACTCACCCTGATCGTGACCAGCGACCGTCTCGTCAAACACGTCGGAGAGGCCGTCTGGGATGGCGAATACGAGGAGTATCGGTATGCAGATGTCGAGGGACTGACCTTCGAGGCCGGCCAGGTCGCCACCCAGGTCGTCCTCACTGTCGACGGTCGCCAACAGCGGATCAAGGCCCCAAACGAGGCCGTCGAAGCCCTCCGTCGTCAACTCGAGCAAGCGCTCTGTGCCGCCCACGACATCGATTCTATCGAGGCGCTGAATCAGGCCGCTGAAGCCGACGCTGGGAGCCAGGTTGATCCTGCGAGTGCCTTCGAGAGCGACGTTGATCCCCTCTCTGCCGGAACCCCGAGTCAGATCGCTACGACGAAAGTCAGGATACGGCGACCGAACCGATCGTCCCGGATGAGTCCATCGACCGGGGGCCCTGATCGAGCGAATCGAGGCCCTCGAGGCCGGAATCGATCGACAGCGGGCGACCCTCGAGGAGTACGAGTCCCATCTCGAGGAGCTGCGGTCGCTGATCGAGGAGTGATCACTCCCGGCCGGTCACCTTGCGGATACAGGACGAACCGAACGGTCCCACCTCGCCCGGCTCGAGTTGGATGAAGTAGCCCGTCTCCAGCGACGTTCCGCAGCGCCGACAGGCAAAGTCGCCCTCCCGGGTGATCACCTGTGATTCGAAGCGGACGAACGATCCACCGGTTGGACGAACGACGCCCGCCTCCCGATCGACGAGCCCCTGTCGGTCGGCCTCGTCCACGATTGCCCGGATGATCGCTGGATCGGACGAGACCGTCTCGAGCCGATCGATGGCTGTCGGGAGTGCCACCTCGTCGGCCTCCATGTGCTCGAGCAGAGCCACACCGAGTGAAACGCGATCGTCCGCACTCATTGCCAGCACTCGTGTGGCGGACTGTCAAAACGGTGGCGTCCGAGACACAAGAGTTTCAATAGGTGGCTTGGTACCCGATCCCAATGCGTGTCACCAGGCGCGACCGGATCGTCATCGGTGGTGCCCTTTGCGGTCTCGTGGTTCTCGGCTTCGTACTTGGACAGACCGGTACCGGCTTCGATCCTGTTCAGGAGCTGGCGAACGATCCGGTTCGCTTTGCCCTGGCGATGGTTGGCCTCTATCTGATCCGGCCGATCTTCGTCTGGCCGACCACACCGCTTGCCGCCCTCGTCGGGTGGGGGCTGGGGATCACGAGTGGCATTCCGATCGCACTCGCGGGCGTGATCCTGACGACGGTCCCGGTCTATCTCACGTTACGACTGCTCGATGCAGACGATCCGGCCCGCGGCCGGGTGCGGCGAGTGATCGGGCAGTACTACCAGACGGCCGGGCCAACTCGAGGGGTAATGGCCTCGCGGCTTGCCCCGATCCCCTCCGATATCGCGACGGTGGCAGCCGCCCTGAGCGATGTCTCACCCCGGCAGTTCATTATCGGGACGGCACTTGGTGAGTTGCCCTGGACGATCGCCGCGGTCATCGTGGGCGCGACGGCTGGCCTCGTCCTCGCTGAGGGACTGACTGCGATCGGGCCATCCATTCTCCTCGTGGGGCTCGTCGCTGCCGGACTCGTCCTTGCTGATCCGGCCTATCGAGCCGTTCGGTCACACGCGAACCACTGACACTTTCAGGCACGACCGCCATCTCCTGCGTATGTACACCACGATCGCCCAGATGGGTGTTCCTGGCGGCCCCGAGTTGCTGATCATCCTGTTCATTCTCGCGATTCCCCTGGCGGTGGGGGCGGCACTCATCTTCATCCTCGTTGCCGTCACCCGGCGAAAATCCAGTGCCGAGGAACAAATCGAGGAACTCGAACAGCGAGTTAGGGACCTCGAGGATCGGAACTAGTAGAACGGATCCGCACAGTCATAGACCACGCCGTGGTTCGGACAGACGTACTTGCAGTGCCGCTCGAAGCAGTCCGCATCGCACCGAGGACACTGCGGCCCGCGTCGATTGGCCATACGTCAACGTCCCACTAGCGGGCTCTTAACACTCACTCCAGCCACAGGACTCGCAGGTCTTGCACCCCTCCGAGAAGTACAGGGCAAGCGATCCACACTCGGGACATTCCGGTGACTCGCCCGCATCGATCAGGTCCTGCGTGACGGTGTCTTGGACGTCGTCGTCGGGCGTGTCGGCGTTCGGGCCGGCCGTTCGAACGGGGCCTGCGTCGGCCTCTGCCTCCGCTGACTCCTCGAGGGTCGCCTGGGTCGGGTAGGGCTTGTCGATCTCGTCGTCGAGATACCGCCGCAATGCCGTCCCGATGGCATCGGGGATGGACTGGATCTGCTCGCCCTTGTCCCAGGCGACCTTCGGACTACGGGTTCCACAGAGCTCGTCGACGATCTCGTATGGATCGACCCCAGAGCGCAGTGCCGTTGAGATCACCTTCGCCAGCGCCTCGGTGAATGAGTTGGTGAACCCGCCCGAGTGACCGATATTCGCGAAGAGCTCGAACGGGCGGTTCGACTTGGGATCCTCGTTGATGGTTACGTAGACCTTCCCATAGCCCGTGTCGATCCGCTGGCTCACCCCATGGAGGGCGTCCGGTCGGGTCCGCTTTTCGGCATACTCCGGCTCGAGATCCTCGATGAACGCCTCAACCTCGGCGGCGGCCACCTCGTGGAGCTCGTCACTTTCGATGAAGGATTCGAGATCACCGAAGACCTCGACGATCTGCTCGTGGATGGCCTCGACCGCCTCGGACTCGTCGGCGAAGTCGGCGTTGTCCGCCCGGGTGGTCAGCACCTGCTTCGATCGCGTGCCGTCACGGTAGTAGGTCACGCCCTTCCCGCCGTTCTCGTAGACCCACTCGAAGACCGCCTTGGCATCCTCGAGGGTCGAGTCGTTCGGGGCATTGACGGTTTTCGAAATTGCCGAGTCCACCCCGGCCTGACAGGCACACTGGACGCCTGCGTGCTGGCGGGCCGAGAGGTCGCCCGTGATGACGAACAGTTCTCCGATGGCATCGGGGACCGTCGAGAGCCCCTCGACGCCGTCGAACTCGTTGGCCGCCATCTGTTCCTGGGCCTCGGCCTTGACCGTCTCGACGTCGATGTCGTTGGCCTCGAGGGTCCGCAGGAAGTAGTCGTCGAACTCCACGAGCATCTCATCGCCCTGGACGTCGTCGGTGACGTTCTTGTAGTAAGCAACGTTGTAGATCGGCTCACACCCGCCGGTGGTATTGCCTACCATCGAGGTTGTTCCTGTCGGTGCGATCGTCGTCACGTTGTGATTACGGATGGGGAAGCCATCGGCCCAGTTGTCGGCGGATTCACCGGTCTGGTGTTCGAACCACTCGCGGTAGCGCACTGGGTCGGCGTACTTCGAGTCCTCCCAGTCGGCAAAGGAGCCACGCTCGGTGGCGAGCTCGTGGCTCGTGGCCTTCGCTCCGTGGTTGATATGGGTCATGAGCTGACGCGCCACCTCGTTGCCCTCGTCGCTACCGTACTTGATCCCCAGCTGGACGTAGAGCTGGGCCAGCCCCATGATGCCGAGGCCGATCTTTCGCATCCGTCGGACGGTCTCGGTGATCTCCTCGACTGGGAAGTCCGACATCGTGACGACGTTCTCGAGGAATCGCGTGCCGTACTGGATGCGCTCGTCGAACTCCGTCCAGTCGATGGCCTCCTCGAGGAAGGCTGCAACGGCGTCCTCGCGACTGTCGTAGGCGTGGGCGTTGCGTTCGGACCAGACGCGCCAGTCTGGGGCATCCATTGCCGCGAGCGTCGAGAGGTTGATGTGGCCGAGGTTACAGGCCTCGTACTCCTCGAGCGGCTGTTCGCCACATGGATTTGTCGCCAAAATGCGATGTTCGGGCTGTTCCTCGATGTCGAAGGAGTGTTCTTTGTTGACACGCTCGAGATAGATCACGCCCGGTTCGCCGTTCTCGTGGGCCCCCTCGACGATCCGTTCCCAGACGACCGACGCCGGGATTGAGAGCTCCTCGCCGACGGTGACGTACTCGCCGAGATCGTAGCGACTGTACATCTCCTTTGTCTCCTCGGTCGCCACGTGGGGCTCGCCCGTCCGAGGGTTCGTGAAGGTGTACGGCTCGTCGTTTTGAACAGCCTCCATGAACGCATCCGTGACGCCCACCGAGATGTTGAAATTCGAGAGGTGGCCCTCGACCGCGTTCCGCAGGTGCTTGGGGACGCGCCCCTCCTCGTCCATGAGACTGCCGGGCCTCCTCGAGGGCCTCCGAGAAGGAGGTGTAGGTGTAGTCGTCGGGATCGTTGAGGCGAAGACTGTGGGCGAGTGAGACGTCCTTGTTCTTCGCGTGGATGAACTCGATGACGTCCGGGTGCGAGACACGCATGATCCCCATCTGGGCGCCCCGGCGAGTGCCACCCTGGGCAATCGTTTCACAGAGCTGGTCATACGTTCGCATGAACGTGATCGGGCCCGAAGCGATGCCACCAGTCGAGCCAACAGAATCGCCAAATGGCCGTAAATTCCAGAATCCATACCCAACACCGCCTCCGCTCTGAAAGACCTCTGCGGCTTTTTTGGCCGTTTCATGAATATCAGAGAGATCATCGTCAGGTGACATAACGAAGCAGGCGGAAAGCTGCTGCAGTTCGTCACCGGCGTTCATCAAGGTCGGACTGTTCGGGATAAATGACAGACGTTCCATTCCCTCGATAAACGTCTCTGCAACAGTTTCGACGTGCTCGCGGATCTCCCATGGGAGCCGTGGTACGACAGTCTCGTAGGCGAACTTGTTTACATTCGCCTCGTTGAGTGCCACCTCGACGTCGTCCTCGAGACTCGTTCCGTCTCCGAAGACCTCCTCTGCGAGTTTACCGCGGCGAGGATGGCCTGGTTTCAGCTGCTGTGGCGTGACGGTTACCTCCACGTCACGCTTGCCGGCCTCGTAGACGGCCTCTGCCAGTGCAATGTTTCGCCCGACGCGAGCAAAGAGATCGTCCTGATCTTCGACTAGCGAGCCGTCCGAATCTTTCTGCAGGTAGCGGGCGGGGAGGATGTTCTCGTAGGCGTTGTCGGTCATCCGATCGGCGAGGGTCTCGCCGGTGGTCCGCTTGATCGGCAACGTGAGCTCGTCCGCGGTAAGCTCGCTCCCGCTCATCGGAGGGCCTCCGTGGCCACGTTGGTCGGGGGTCGGTGCGTCCTGATCTTCGCCGCAGGTGGTCCGTACGTCATGGTTGAGTGGGGTGGTGGTCGATTGGAGAGTATACTCGCCGCGGGCAGATGTGTCTCACGCTCCGCTGGGGAATATGGTATGTTCGTGCGCCCGTCGGCACGTCTCAGCTCCGGGTCGGTGCTATGACAGGGCCGACTATAACGCTCAGGTAGAGCAGAGTGAAAGTATCATGGCCGCCACCCCCATCGTTCCGCATTAACGGGGTTTTCTATTTCACACCGCTGCCGTCCCTCGGATCCGGAATTCACCGTGCTGGACCGGTCTCTCGCCACGGCAGTCACGGTGCCGGAACAATTACGGTCTCTCGGTCCCCGTGATCAGGTATATGATAGAAGCGCTTGGCGACCAGGGGTCGATCCTCCTCATTGCACTCGTGGCGCTCGCCGCCTTCGCGGTCGTTGTCGTTGCCGTGAAGTTGGCGATCAAGATCGCCGTCAGGGTCGGTATCGTGGCCGCCGTGATCCTTGTTGCCCTCTACGCTGTCGGCTATATCGGTCCCTAGCCGTCGAGCTGGGCCAGGAAGTTCTCGAGGAGGTCGTGGCCAACAGCCGTGAGGACGCTCTCCGGATGGAACTGCACGCACGAGAGTGGATACTCCCGGTGGCGAATCCCCATCACGAGACTGTCCTCATCGGCAGTCCTGGCGGTGACCGCGAAACAGTCCGGGACGGCTGTCGCGATCAGTGAGTGATAGCGACCGGCCTGGAAGTTCTGGTCGAGTCCGGTGAAGACGCCCTTGCTGTCGTGCTCGATGGGTGAGGCCTTGCCGTGGATTGGAGCTGGCGCCCGGTCGACCTCGCCACCGAAGGTGTAGACGGCGGCCTCGAGGCCGAGACAGACCCCAGGGTTGGAATCGTTGGGCTGAGCGTCTCGAGAACCCTGGTGGTGACCCCCACGTCACGCTCGTGAGCGGGATGGCCGGGACCGGGGCTGATGATCAGGGCATCCGGTTCGAGGGACTCGATTTCCTCGAGCGTGGCCGTGTTTTTCACCACCGCCGTTCCCGCGTGTTCGCTGACGTACTCGACGAGATTGTAGGTAAACGAGTCGTAGTTGTCCACGAAGACGACTCGCGGCTCGGTCTGCCCGGCTGCACCGGGGGTAAGCGTGGCACTCATCGCGTGGCCTCCGGGGCACTGATCTCCTCGAGCGCGGTCAGCACGCCGTCCATCTTTGCCTCGGTCTCCTCGTACTCGGCCGCCGGATCGCTGTCAGCCACGATGCCGGCGCCGGCCCGGACGGTGACGAGCTGCTGGTCTGTGGATACGTCGGGGCCCCCGTAGCGGCCCAAATCCGTCTGGAGACCTTCGGCCGCCCCCGACTCGATAGTGGCCGTTCGGATGACGATCGCCATGTCGGCGTCGCCACTCCAGGAGAAGTAGCCGACCCCGCCACCGTAGAGCCCTCGAGGCGTCGCCTCGAGATCGTTGATGATCTCCATGGCCCGCACCTTTGGGGCCCCAGAGAGCGTCCCCGCCGGGAACGCCGCCCGGGTCGCATCGAATGCATCTGCGTCCGCGGCGAGTTGGCCGGTGACCGTCGACTCGATGTGCTGGACGTGGCTGTACTTGAGGACGTTCATGAACTCCTCGACGCGCACCGACCCCGGTGTCGCCACCCGGCGCACGTCGTTGCGAGCGAGGTCGACGAGCATGGTGTGCTCGGCACGCTCTTTCGGATCCGCGAGCATCTCGCCGGCGAGTCGTCGATCGTCGACCGGACTGCTTCCCCGTCGACACGTGCCGGCGATGGGATTGGCGGTCACGGTGTCCCCGCGGACGGAGACGAGTGTCTCCGGGCTCGCGCCGACGACGGTCCGATCGTCGTGCTCGAGGAGGTACATGTATGGCGAGGGGTTGACGGCTCGCAGGGCCGCATAGAGCGCGATTGGGTCGATCGTACCCGCCAGCTGGCGGGATCGGGAGATGACACCCTGGTACGATATCCCCGTCGAGAACGTGCTCTTTGGCTCGCTCGACGGCTGCTTCATACGCCTGGCGGGGTCCGGCGACACCATCGGATTTGACGAACGTCCCCGGCTCGACGGCCGGCGCTGTCTCGAGGATGGCAGTGACTCGCTCGGCCTGGGCCACGAGGCGCGTCGTGAGACCGCCCCGGATCGTCGGTTTCCTGGAGGAAGGGCGTACACAGCAGCGTGATCGTCCCCTCGAACTCGTCGAATGCGAGCGTCCGCGTGGTGAGGACGAACTCCGCGTCGGGAAACCGGGAGCTGGGGCGCTCGTGGCCGACCTCCTCGAGCCAGAGGTCATAGACGGCATCGTAGGCCAGGAAGCCGACGAGACCGCCCTCGAGCCGCTGGCGGTCGTGCGGGGCCGGGTTCGCGACGGTGGCAGCCGGCAGCGCAGCCCGACAGGTGTCGAGGACGTCCCCCGCGCCGTCGCTCGTCATGGCCTCGACGGGGGCGCGGTCTCGCAGGGCCGTGATGGTCGTTTCCTCGGAGTCGACGGTGACGACGGCCTCGGGGTCATAGCCGACGTAGGAGTACCGCGCGTGCCGGTCGGCGCTCGCACTGGTCGGCCGGAAGGCCCCGTCGGGGTCACTCGAGGCCGTCTTCTCGGCACTCTCGAGCAAGAAAGCGTCGGGGGTTGGGTCGTCCGTCGCTTTCCCGGTGAGGGCCGCATAGGCCTCGAGTGGAGTCGTCTCGACCGGGAGGGTGGCCGACAGGCGGACCACGGTCGGGCCGTCGACGCTCTCGGCAAGGTCGGTAAACATCTCGACGTCGAGATCGATGGATAGTGCAGTCATTGGTCGATGGCCGTCGTCCGTGCCTGGTGGGCCGTCTCGACGAAGGCCCGTACCGCTGTGTGATCCTTCTCGCCCGGGGCGGCCTCCACGCCACTTGAGACGTCGACAGCGTAGGGCTGGACCGACTCGATGGCCGATCCGACGGTCTCCGGGCTGAGGCCACCGGCGAGGATTATTGGTATTTCGAGATCGGCAGTGAGTCGACGGGTCCGATCCCAGTCGTGGGTTTCGCCGGTGCCGCCGGCGCCGTCCGGATCGAGGGAGTCGATGAGGATGGCGTCTGCATGGGCAGTGATTGCCTCGAGAGACTCGACGCTGTCGGCGTCTACCGCGACGAGGAGATCACCCGCGATGGTGTCGCTGAGTTCGGCGAGCGCCGACGGGTCGGTCAGACCGTGGACCTGCAGACAGTCAGGGCCAACAGCCTCGCAGAGTTCGACGGCCTCGGCGACTGACTCTGGCATCGTCACGAGGACGGCGTCGACGAATGGCGGGGCCGCGTCCACGAGAGACCGCGCCGCGTCTGGCGATAGCTCTCGCGGGGTGTCGACCGTGACGTCGACGACGACCCCGATGGCGTCGGCACCGGTTGCCACGGTCGCTGCAAGGTCGTCCTGGGTGGTGAGTCCGCAGATTTTCACCCGCGTACTCACGTCACTGTCCCTCCGCGGTGGGTGGACCGGCCCGGAGGGCCTCCAGGGTCGCATTCGCCTGGCCCTCGTCGATGGCGTTGCTCGCGAGCTCGACACCCTCCTCGATGGAGCCTGCTGCCCCGGCGACGTAGAGAGCCGCGCCGGCGTTGGCCAGGATGACCGCGCGTGGGGCCCCGGTCTCGCTGCCGTCGACGATGGCCTCGAGCGTGGCCGCATTCTCGGTCGGATCGCCGCCGGCGATCGCGGTGATCGGGTGGGCCTCGAGGCCGATATCGGCCGGCTGGAGTGAGTAGGTCTCGACGTCGCTGCCGGAAACTTCGGCGACAGTGGTCGTATCGTGGATCGCGATCTCGTCGGTGCCGCCACCGTGGACGACCAGCGCCCGCTCGACATCCATCCGGGCGAGGGCCCGCGCGAGCACCGGTACGAGGTCGGGATCGTAGACGCCAACAACCTGGGCATCAGCACCGGCCGGGTTCGTGAGTGGGCCGAGGACGTTGAAGATGGTCCGCATCTCGAGTTCCCGTCTTGGGCCGATGACGGCCTTCATCGCCGGATGGAAGACGGGGGCGAGCATGAAGCCGATTCCGTCGGCCTCGATGGCCTGCTCGACGATTGGCGGTTCGGCGTCGATGGTGACGCCGAGTTCCTCGAGGACATCGGCGCTGCCCGACGAGGAGGAGACGGAGTAATTGCCGTGCTTGGCAACCGGGACGTCTGCACCGGCGACGACGATTGCACTGGTTGTGGAGACGTTGATCGTATCGTGATCGTCGCCGCCGGTCCCACAGGTGTCGACGAGTGGTTCCGTGTCGGGGTCGATCGTGCGGGCGGCCTCGCGCATGCCCTCAGCGAAACCGGCGATCTCGGCTTCCGTTTCACCCTTCGCGCGGAGTGCGGCGAGCAGCGCACCAATCTGTGCCTCTGTTGCGTCCTCGAAGACGGCCCGTGAGAGCGTGCGGGCATCGGATTGGCTCAGATCCTCACCCTCGGTCACGCGCTCGATGTACTGTTGCATGAGTTGGAACACCAATGTACGTTTCTGTCTTACAATGTTCAACTAAGCACATCACTATAAGACTGTCGGGTGGCGACGCGGGTAGTCGAAACCTTCATTTTCGCCGCCGGGGAATCCTCGAGTGCACCACGGGTTGGTGGTCTAGACAGGTTATGACACCTCCTTGACATGGAGGAGATCGGCAGTTCAAATCTGCCCCAACCCATGCACGTTTTTGATTTGCTCACGGGTCTCGAAATCGTTTTCCAGAGCTGGGATGCACAAGCGAAACAGGTGATGGCGTCCATGCAATACCACCATACACGCCGTGTTGATGGGACCTTTGAGAATATTGTCGACGAGGTCACACAGCTGTTACAGGACGAGGGCTTCGGGGTTCTGTGTGACATCGACGTCGCCGCTACATTCGAAGCAAAACTTGATCTCGAGGAGCTATCCCAACTACCGCATCCTCGGTGCCTGCAATCCCGCCCTGGCCAAGACCGGCCTCGAGGCCGAACAGGACCTCGGCGTGTTTCTGCCCTGCAATATCGTTGTCTATGAAACCGAGAACGGCGAGGTTGTCGTCAGCGCGGTCGACCCGAAGACCATGCTATCTGTCGTCGAGAACGAGGCACTCGACGAGATTGCTGAAGAGGTCGACACGGCCTTCGGACGAGTTCTCGATTCGATCGCTGATTGATACACCCCGCGATGCGTGTCTGTAGGAGCGTGGCGGAACGCAAGTGAGGTACCTGATCCACTGTGATCACGCCAAGTGCCACGTCGGGAGTCCGCAGAGCGCACGATGACCCGACTTTCGAATCGGCTTGAGGTGTCCGCTATGACAAGACACTTAGGTACCCTGTCCACCTCGAAATGAGTGTGAAACGACGTGACGCGATTCGGTCAGCACTCGCTGTCGGGGCCGGATGCCTGGCCGGTTGTCTGGATCAGTTTGATCAAGAATCAGTCGGCGGGGGACTCGATGGCTGGTCGATGTTTCGGGCCAACAGTTACAACACTGGCAGACTGGACGATACACGCGGACCCGCTGACGATCCACGGGTGAGTTGGTCGGTCCAAACTGGCGGTGACATCTGGGGGAGTGCGGCTGTCGCTCAAGAAAGAGTGTACATCCCGAGTTACGATGGGTATTGTTACGCATTCGACGCCACCGACGGTTCGGAACTGTGGCGATACGAACTGGGTGAGGTGACGGATAGCAGTCCGGCCATAACCGAGGAGCTCGTCGTGCTCGGTGGATTCGATAAACGAATTCATGGAATTGACCGCGAAACGGGTGATCGACGCTGGCGATTCGATGCCGACGGTATCGTTCGCAGTAGTCCCACGATTCGCGATGGAACGGTCTACATTGGCACCCACTGTCAGGTGGCCGAATGTCGCCGGGACGTGTATGATATCAATCCTGATGGGCCCGGGTATCTGGTGGCCCTCGACGGCGGCACTGGGGAGGTCCGATGGCGCTTTGAAACCGGTGCGGGCGTCGTCAGTACCCCTGCGATCGATGAAACGACGGCCTATGTGGGTGGGACCGACGGAGTTGTCTATGCCGTGGACCGGGAGTCGGGTGAGGAGGAATGGACGTTTGAGACGAACGAAGCAATATTCAGCAGTCCAGCACTCGAGGGCGAGACACTCTATATTGGAGACACCGCTGGGGTCGTATTCGCTATCGATGTCTCCGACGGAACGGAGGAGTGGCACTTCCAGCTACCACCACGTATGAAGGAGGGGTCCCCCGCAGTCGGGGACGACACGATTTTCATCGGTAGTGGCGGGTTTGGGCATGGTTCGGTCATTTACGGCATTGACCGGGCAGACGGCACGGAGACCTGGTCAACTGGCGTTAGTGGCGTGGTTCTGGGCTCCAGTCCAGCCCTGGTCCAAGACCGCATCTATGTCGGGACACTCGTGCCTGAGACGAATGAAACTGCGTCGCAATCTGGAGCGATGGTGGCGCTCTCGACGTCAGGCGATCTCGTATGGGAACTGACCGTCGACGCGGATTTCAACGGTGGGGGCGAGGGTTTTGGAAGCAGTCCTGCGGTCGACAACGGACGACTTGTGGTCGGAAGTGAAAGTGGCCACCTCTACTCGATCGAGTAACATTTAGATTGGATACCGCGTCTTCTGGGCTAACTCACATCACCTGCGAGTGGTCCTCAACATCGTATCGCATGAGTTCTGGCGCACCCGCGAGGACTCCTGTAATCTCCTGCTGAAAGGTCGCAAAGTGATCGCTGGCCATGTGTGCCGACATGGCCGCTTCGTCCTCGTAGCGCTCGAGGACCCGGATTGTCGACTACATTCTCGAGGTCGCTGAGGACGCGATACTCAAGTACGCCGTTTTCCTTCTCGGGACGCAGACGCTTCAGCTCGGTGACCAGGGTGGTCGCCTCATCCAGCTTCGATGCGTCGACGGGCAGCGTCGCGTGCATGACGATCATCGAGTACGACCTGTCGTGATGGCCCCAAATAGGTTCGCTTCCAGGTTAGACGCGGCACCTGCTTTCTGAGCGGGATGGCTGTCACTGGGCGAGTTCAGGCCGGGCACTGATGACGTTGACGACTGCTCCCAGCATGATGAAATCATGCCGGCGAAGTACAGCCAGGTAACGAACAGCAACACCGCCCCAACCAGTCCATATGCTTCGTACTGGCCGGCGACCGCCGCATAGAACTGGAACCCCCACTGGAGGGCCGTCCAGCCGAGGGTCGTCGTAATCGCGCCTGGCAGGATCTCCCGAACAGAGACATCAACCGGGGGAAGCACGTAGTACATCGGCAGGAAGGCGACGAACAGGCCACCAATAAGGATAATCCAGCCGAGCCGTCGGGCACTCGGGACGAATGCTGGCAACAACCCGATGACGACGCCGCTGACGAGCATCAGGATCATGGCGCCGAGAATCCCACCCATGACCGTGATACCCCCGACAACTTGCTCGGCGATTGGGGCCGTGCCGGATTCACCGTATATCCGGTTGAATGCGCGACTTAGCCCCCGAAAGACCCGGAGACTCCCCCAGGTTGCAACGAGAATTGCGATGACAGTCGCCTCGATACGTCCCGTTTCGCCCGAGAGTGACTCCACCAGAAGCCGCTGCCCGGAGGCCGGGAGAACCTCGCCAAACTGCTCGGCAACTGCTGCTGCCAGTTCTTGGCCCCCGATCAGCGAACTCACGACCATCCCCAGCAACACCAGCGGAATCAACGAGACGAACGCATCGTAGGCAAAGCCCGCAGCAAGATCGGAGATGTCCCGGTCACTCGCCGTCCGATAGAGCGAGACGACCGTCTTCCGTGCCATCCATGTGGTCAGTGTATGCAGCCTGGGATAATCAGTGTGGGACTATTCATGCCGCACAGAAATTGTGGGTGACATACACCTGACCGGTCTCGGTGAGATAGACTCCCACGCCGCCGGTGTCCCCACGATTGTTCAGGGGTCAAAATCGTTTCACGGTGGGGTGGTGAGTCCAGCCACTCGGCGACGATGCCTATGGCGAGCTCGTCGGCCGTGTGGTACGTCACGGACCCACTCCCGTTTGGACTGGTGACCCGGGTGTCAGCGTAGGTGTGGGCGATCGTTTCCCCGTAGCTGGCACAGTTTATGGCCACCGGGTCGTAGCGATCGAGCAATGTGGCGCCGTCCGGGCTTTCATGGGCGACATACCCACGGGTGGCCATGTCACCGCTGTGCGAGCGCGCCACTGTCGCGAGTGTCGCGTTCCAAGAGAGTGCGGGTTTTCCTGCGGCTTCGCGGACGTGGTTGACCTGGGCATGGATCGCGATGGCGACGTCACTCGAGGTAAGCTGGCCGTGGGACCCATTGAATACCGTCTCGCCTGGGTCGGTTGGAGACAGTTGTGTCTGGGATCGCGTTCCTGGTTCATCGATGCCGACTAAACCCGGGCCAACGATCCCTATAGCGATCACCGCGGACATTGCAAGAGCCAGTACGAAATACCGGCCGAGTGAAGACACCCCGCGATCCCGGATTCCAGACTGACGTCTCCACTCCCCACGGCAGGCCATTGTTGGCCGTTTCGCCGTCGAGATTATGATTCCTGTGGCTGTATGTCCCGCTAGCCGATATAGAAGGCCGAGCATACACCGAATCTTCGAAGTCTCGTTCGGGTATAAACCATCCCATGCTCTGGGCCGTGTCCGGCAGTTTTTATAGCGCGCCCGTCAACCCTCAGTGTAGTATGAACATCGCCGATATCGTGGAGACGGAATATCTCGAGGTTGACGTCGGCACGCGGATGGGGAAGGTCCGCGCGAAGTTCGAAAACGATGGTCGTCGGGGACTGGTCGTCACCGAGGATGGGGACTTCTCGGACGTTATCACCGAGCGGCAGGTGCTGCAGTCCCACGTCGAGGACGATGCCAAGGTCAAGACCCTCCTCAAGCCGTCGCGGTCGGCACCGGGGCCTCGCATTGACCGACGGACGGACATTCGGGAGGCCGCCCGGATGCTGATCGAGGGCAACACCAAGGTTGCTCCGGTCTTCGATGGGGAGGCGTTCCGTGGAATCATCACCCACGACGCGATTCTCGAGGCTGTCTTCGAAAATCTGGATGCCATCACGGTGGCAGATATCTACACGGACGAGCCGATCACGCTCGAGGAGACCGACGGGATCGGTCGGGCGATCAATCGCCTCCGAGAACACGGCATCTCCCGATTGCCCGTCCTCAACGAGAACGATCAGCTCACCGGCGTGGTGACCACCCACGATATCGCCGATTTCGTCATCCGCGAGGATAGCCGGACGACCACCGGGGATCGATCCGGCGACAGCGACCGCATGCTCGACATTCCGGTCTATGACATCATGTCCAGTCCCGTTGAGACGGTGGCAGTGACGGCCTCGGTCCGGGCGGCTGTCGAACAGATCGCTAGCCAATGACTACGGTGGCCTCGTTGTCACGCCCGAGGAGAACGGTCGCCAGATCGTCGGGGTGGTGACGAAGACGGACGTGCTCCGGGCCTTGACGTTCACGGAGGAGCGTCACATGGACGTCCAGATCACGAACGTCTCGCTGCTCGATTCGGTCAGCCGAGAGACCATCGTCGAGAGCATCGAGTCAGTGGCCCGCAAGTTCGCGGATATGCAAGTCATGCACGCCCACGTCCGATTTCACGAGCACAAGGAGAAACTCCGGGGAACGTCACTGATTGCCTGCCGGATCCAGCTGCGGACCAACAAGGGCCAGATCGGGGGCTCCGGTGAGGGCTATGGCGCCGAGAGTGCCTTCCGGGTGGCCCTGGACAAACTCGAGCGGAACGTCCTCGAGGTCAAGGGCGTCACGAGCGACGAGGAGTACCGCGGGCAGTTGCTCCGCAAACTCAACGAACTCTAGCCCGAACAGAGGTTGTCGGGATTCTCGAGGGCCAAGATATCAACGGACTCGGTGTAGAGGGCAAAGTATCCTTTGAGTGGATCAACGGAAGGTGGATCAGTCCCCCACTGGTAGCTACCGAGAATGTAGTGGGAAAACCGATTGACTGGTGAGCGCATTGGACTCGTTGGTCCTTTGAATTGGTCGGTCACAACGCGCGGTACCTCTTGGTTTTCCGGTAGAACCTCTATCGGATTCCGCAGGAAACTCGATTGGGCATCCTCACAGTTGGCCGCCGAGATAAAATTCCACCCTGAGGAAACGCGTCGCAATCCTGGTGATGGCTGGCCAATCCCCGACGAGCCGTCCTCGTATTCCATGACAAGGGGAATGGTTGCGGGACCCGATCCGGTAGTCGTCAGTACAACGGCATCACGTGTTCCAAGACTCATGGTGGACAAATCTGTTCGGAGTTTCCAGCCACCGTCATAGGAGAATACAGCGCCAATACCTTCGGTTTCGTTTACGAAGGTCTCCCCAAGTGTTTGAACGACGGGTAGTGGAAAGCCAACGGAATAATAATCACCGGTGTTTGGGATTTCAAGGAGAACACCGGTGGTGACCGACTCGTCAACTGTCTGCCCCTCGAAGGAAGCTGAGATGGCGGTTGTCCCCCGGGATTGCCCGGTGATTATGCCGTCGTCCGTCACGGATGCGATAGAACTGTCTGCACTGGCAAATGAGGTGCCGTTAGTAACTGAGAGCGTGGTCCCATTCGTGTATGTCGCATTCACCACCGCCGAGGTTGTTCTTGTCTGTCCGACCAACTCATCCGCAATCGTCAGTGACACTGACTCAACCGCTGGAATAACAGATAGATTGCGGGTACTTGTGTCATTTTGATACGCCGCCTCAATTGTCGCTGTCCCGGCTGATATCCCGGTAACTGTCCCGTTTGCGCCGACCGTTGCGACGCTGGTGTTCGAACTTGTTAGCGTCGCGTTCTCGGTTACGTCAACAGTTTCGTTCGGGGCCAGCAACGGTAACTGTGGCCGACGTATTCGAACCGGCCTCAATCTCAAGGTCATATAGAACCAGGTCCACTGATTCGTTCGCTAGCGTTTTGCGTCGGGGAAATGGCCGAACCCCCCGTCACTGGTCCGATTCCGGCAATGACCATGGCAAGGAGGCCAATCAGGGCAACCGCGAACAAGATACGTCCCCTCCCATGACCAATCCTCTCCATAATTGAAGTATAATTGGCCGACGATAATAGGTTTGCTGGCACACATCACTCCCCGTCAAGTGGACGAGTCTCGGCCATTGAGGCGAGATCAGCGAGGTTGATCGCATTCTGATAGCGTGAAAGGGTGTCGGTGCCGACCGCTGAAACCGCGATGTCGTCATGCCCATCCACATAGAGGAGGTACCCACCATGTGGGCTAACCGTTCGATTAACGCCTGTCTGAGGCCCGAGAACCTGATACTCCCAGTCCCAATTAATGTCATCTGCTGGGTGTTCTCCCGGCCCGTCGAATCGGTTGAGCACGAGCCGGCTTCGCGTACTGTTCGCCAACGCCACAGTGGCTGGCCCCTGCATCGGACTGCCAATGAGCGACCACCCCGGCTGTAACTCCCTCGTACCAATCCCCGTTGTGTTCGGCTCGATGGTGGCGGTTATCGACTCTGGTGCGCTGATGACAAACGCGTCGAGCGGGTTGGGCGTGCGACTGAGATTTGTAACGGTCGACCACCGCTCCCCCTGCAATTCCCAGACGACGCCTGCCATCGGTTCCAGCAGTTCTCGGAGCGTCCTATTTGACCCACCTGGGAACGAAATCGCTCGTAGACCATTCGGGTCGATTTCGAGATGATAGGCGAAGTTGGTCACCTCCTCTGGGGGTTTGAGAGCGTCTACACCGTCGGTCACGAAGGGACCGTACCTGATTGGCCCAACGAGGGTCCTGTTAGCAGCCCGAGGTTCCTCACCATAGAAATTCACCTGTGCTGGTATTTCGCCACGTCGCTGAATGATCGCAGTCTGGACGCCGGATAAATCGCTCTGGGTGACGGACGTATTGTTGGTCGCGGAATCGATGCCAGTCTGTCCTCGAGAGACGGAAAGTCGGGAGATGGGGGCCCAGGCATCCGATTCCAGTACAACACCGATGCCGCGACTCGCATTTGGTCGAATCGAGGTCTCTGTCAACCCGAGCAGGGCAGTCCCGTTAAGCACGATCCCTCGCTCGAGACTCTCTCCAGTGATCGTGAGGTCCGTCAGTCCTGTCGTCGGGGCCTGGAGGTTGATGCCGGTCGAGATGTTCTCGATGGTGGTTGAACTGATCGAACTGACTGGGCCGTCAGCTCTGATGCCGACCTGATCGGTCTTATTTGCTCCTTGAACGCTTACGTTCGATATTGATCCGGTGGTCCCGGTTTCGGTAACGGACAGTCCAGTCGGGCCGGTCATTTCGATGGTCGTGTTGGCAATTTCGAGTGAGCCATGCACGACAATGCCGGTTCCTGCCCCCACCATACTTTCCGTGAGTGTTGCAGTGGCGTTTCTCCTCACAGACACACCAGTTCCTGCCTTAAGGATCGTCGTGTTACTGACTTGCGCTGCCGCGGTCTCCGACACCGCGACGCCAGACTCGAGGTTTGTGGCGTCGACCTCAAGGCCCTCGATGATCGCCGACTTGTGAACGACGATGCCCGTTTGAGTCCCGAAGCGGCTGTCACGGTCGGTCGCATACCACTCACTGCCGTCAGGGTCGCTGGTGTTCGCACTGCCAGCATCGAGTTGTTCGGCGTTGGACCCTCCACGAATGTGCCTGGCTCAATCGCGATGGTTGCGCCGGGCCTCGCTAGATCGATCGCTCCCTGGATCGAGTCCGTATCGCCATTCTCCGGGGCGACCGTAATTGGATCCGGGTGGACCGTGATCGGATCGATCTGCAAACTCAGGTTTGTCCCATCACCGGCCACCTCTAGGCTCAGATTCAGTACCCCGTATGCATCGCTATCTGTTTCGATGTCGAGAGGAATCGAATCAGCCTCAACCCGTTCGTCGAACTGATGGGTCTACCAACCGCGAGTGATTCACCATCCCACTCGCGTAGCAACGGCTTCCGTGGGGACAGTGCTCCCGTGGGATCTGACTCGGATGGCATCGACAGCTCCGAGGCGAATTCCCACGCGCGTGTTGCGTCCTGCGGTGAACGTATTGGTTCAGGGACCCAACGATCGCAGCATCCGGGCTCCGGGCCATGAGCGTGACCGATACTTCGGACTGATTAGCCACGGTTGGGCTGACAGTCCGTATTACCCTGTGTAGCCAATCTTGTCGGCCGTGAGGGACTGGCTGCCCGGGAGTACAGTCAGCCCGAAACTCCCGTTCTGATCGGTGGTGCTCACCGGGCCCATACTGGATCGGATGTTGACCGACGAAAGGGGGGTACCACTTCCAGTTGAGACGGTTCCGCGGATGGCTGTGACCCTGGTCTAGTTCGCACGCCAGGCGTCGATCGTTCCAGTACCGTAACGGATCGGATCTGCACCGGCTGGCCGCTGGCCAGAGGCCCTGAGGGCGAGGGCCAGTTCGTCGGCGGATCGCGAGGGATTTGCGCTAACCAGTAACGCTGCTACACCAGCGGCGTGCGGGGCCGCCATACTCGTTCCCGACCAAGAGCGCTCGTAGCCTCCGTTGACGACAGAGCTGCAGATGTCAACCCCTGGAGCGGTCACCGCTGGCGTCGTAAACTCGCGCGGCCAAACCGGCGGTGCGATGATTCCCCAGACGGCTGGCACTGAGACCCGGTCACTGCTTGAGAACCTTGCGACCGTCCCGGTCTGGTCCGTTGCCCCGACCGCAAGAGCCTCGTAGAGGTTTGCCGGTGCAACTGAGGTATTTGGCCCGCCGTTGCCGCTCGCGGCCACCACGAGGATGCCGGACTCGCGGGCCGATCGAATCGGATCAATCCACCCAATTGAGGGGCCACCGATGCTCATCGATATCACGTCAACGTCTCGATCGTGTTGCATCGACCCACTCGAGAGCACCAATCACAGCGGCAATCGTCATTCGTGCTCGTTGTCCATCACGCCTGCGTGCAACAGTGTCGCATTCGGCGCGACACCGTAGGCCGTTCCGTTGGGGAGGCGATCCCCGATTATTGTGCCACTCACGTGGGTCCCGTGGCCATCGGGATCATGGGGTGGTTTGCCAGTCCTCGTGCCGTTGTTTGCGAAGTGGGCCCAGCCATTCGGGGGAAGCGATAGATCAGGATGGTCGGTATCTATACCGGTGTCAATGACGGCGACGGTTGCATTTTCTCCAGTGATTGAGTGGTTCCAGAGACTGGTGACATTGATCCGATCCAGGCCGTAGGTTAGAGTGCGATTCGATCCAGTACTCGCGGTCGTTCGATTCCGCTGGAGGTGCAGTTCCACGTTTCGATGAGTACCCGGTCGACGCCATCGACACCATGGAGGGTGCGCACGTCGTAGCGATCCGGATCGATGGACACCAGACTCGCGTTGCCAACTGAAAACTGCCGTTCAATGGTCACTCCGGGGGTGGTTTCGGCGTGAGTCTCTAGTGCCCCTCGGTCACGTCCGAAGCCTCCATCGTCGCCAGGCCACCGTTCTCGCTGGACCGTTCGGCTGAGGTCTCGACGATCACCTCAACGGGACCAGTCTCGGTTACCCCCACTCTCTCTGCCGCGAGAGTTTCGTTCGTCGCACTGACGGTGCCAGCTGATACGAGCAGGAGCGCCACCCCGAGGAGGACCAGGACAAGCAGGTGGCGACCGAGGGGTCGACACATTCACCGAAGCGATGAAGTCACTCACCAAGGGTCTTCCGGTCGCCACGACTGTCAGGAGTGCTGATCAGGAAACGCCTCCGGAGCCACCCGCCTCGATGCCATCGTCGGTGATCCGGAACTGCACTGACTCTCCAGGCCGGTTTCGACCGGTGCTTCTCGAGTGTCGCACGCCGGTTGCCGCCTCTAAATCGATCGATCCGAACGATAACACCCGTCCAGTGCTCGAGCATGTTGCCCCGAGCCCCGGGTGCGGTCGGAATCGGGATCGGCGAAGACCTGGTTGGTGATGACGACCGCCAGGTCGTGCTTGCGGGCGATGGAGAGCAGGTGGGTGACCTGGGCCGTGACCTGCCTGAGGGCGTCACCCTCGTCGCTGTCCTCGCCGCGCTCGAGCCGGTAGAAGCCGGTCGCACTGTCGAGCACGATCAGGGATCAGCGCGATCGGCAAACTCCCCAACGTTTCGAACCGCCGCTGCCTGTTCCTCGAAATCGAGTGCATCTCGGAACACGACCCGGGCTGCAGCACCGTCGACATCTGGTGTCCGGGAGGACAGCAGCTGACGAAATCGATCCGGTGACACCCCCTCGGTGTCGATGTAGACGGCAGTGCCGCCATCAACTGCGACCTCGACGGCACTGGCGAGGGCGAGTTGCGTCTTGCCAGAGGCCGGTGGCCCATACAGCTGCGTGACCGTCCCTCGCTCGAAGCCACCGCCCAGCAGCTCGTCGACGGATGCACACCCCGTAGGCACCGGATCTCCGTTCACGGGTGAGATTGGCGGGTTCGTGGGAAAAACCTTCCCGACTGGTTAACTCCGCGCGGCTCGAACAGTATGTCGTGATCGTCGTCGCCACCGAGGACTTCGAACTCTACCACGGGGTCGTTGCCGAACTCCGGGAACGTGGGGCCGTCTTCACCACGGGTCGAACCAGCAGCGGCACTTCCAGAGCGAACCAGCGTGGTACTCACTGACGACGACCATCGGGATCGGTTTACGAACGTTCCGGTTGTCGTTGGCACCGCGGGGGAGGCGCGCCGGGCCGTTGAGCGGGCGCTGAGTACCATTCGGGAGGCAGAGGGTCGGTTAATCGTGGGCGTCGACCCGGGGAAGCGGCCCGCTATTGCCATACTCGCAGGCGAGACGGTCGTCGCCGCCTTTCAGGTGCCACTCGAGGAGGTTGTCGACCTGATCCACGAGGAAATCGCCGAGGCCCCAAACCCCATCGTTCGCATCGGTGACGGTGCTCGCCTTGCGGGGACACGTATCATTAACGAGCTGAACGCCGACCATGTGGAACTCGTCGATGAGACGGGGACTACCCCCTACATTGGGGCCGGAGCACGGGGGATGGGTGATGTTTTCGCCGCCGTGAACATCGCCCGCCGTTCGGGGGAGCCGGTCGAGACTCGAGAGATCGAGCCGACCAGCGGGGAGCTCCAGCTGATCAAGGACCGATCGCGAGAGCAGAGTGCGATCAATCGCGCCATCGACGATGCCCTGGCCCGGCGAGTCGCAACGGGCGACCTGACGCTCGAGGAAGCTCTCGCCGAGCACGAGGCGAAGTCGTCAGGCGAGTGAGTGGATTTCGTCGCCGCAATAGACAAACCAGGCCGAGCCGGTAGGCCTTTGTAGGTGTCAGGCCGAAATCCATGTGACAAAGTACCATGGCGCTCCCCGCCCCTGACTTCCCCGAACGCAAAGCCTTTCCGCTCCGGCAGCGGATTCCCCGTCAGCGCCGGGAGACCGACCTATGAACGAAGTCCAACTCGAAGTGGCGAAGGCGTATCCGAACGACTCGGGTCGAGGAATCGCCCGACTCGATCCCGATACGCTGCTCCATCTCGAGCTGAGCCCCGGAGCATCGTCGAGATCGGAGGGCGAGACACGAGCAGCCGCGAAGGTCTGGCGGGCCGACCGGCAGAGACTGAACACGGACACGGTCCGCATCGACGGATTCACCCGCCAGAATGCCGATGTCGGTATCGGTGAGCGGGTGACGATCCGCAAGGCGGAGGCGACGAAGGCCGAAGAGCTGGTCCTTGCCCCGCCCGAGGAGGCCTCTGTGCAGTTCGGTTCAGATGCCGCGGGCATGGTCAAGCGCCAGATTCTCAAGCGGCCGGTCGTTGGCCGCGACATTGTGCCCGTCATGAGCTCGACGAACCACCCCTTCATGCGATCACCGGGACAGGCGATCCCGCTGATCGCCGTCGAGACCGAGCCAGAAGGAGTGGTCCTCATCACGGAGGACACGGAGGTCGAACTCCGCGACGAGCCCATTTCGGGCTTCGAAAAGACCGGTGGTGGGATCACCTACGAGGACATCGGCGGGTTGCAAAACGAGATTCAGCGGGTCCGCGAGATGGTCGAACTCCCGATGAAACATCCCCAAATCTTCCAGAAGCTGGGGATCGAACCGCCACAGGGTGTCTTGCTCCATGGCCCACCGGGGACCGGCAAGACCCTGCTCGCTAAGGCAGTTGCAAACGAGACGTCTGCCAGTTTCTTCTCGATCGCTGGCCCGGAGATCATCTCCAAGTACTATGGAGAGTCCGAACAGCAGCTCCGCGAAATCTTCGAGGACGCGAGTGAGGAGGCGCCGGCGATCATCTTCATCGACGAACTCGACTCGATCGCCCGAAGCGTGAGGACGTGACCGGCGAGGTCGAGCGCCGCGTGGTCGCCCAGCTGCTCGCCATGATGGACGGTCTCGAGCACGCGGCCAAGTGATCAGTCCATCGCCGCCACGAACCGGGTCGACAGTGTCGATCCGGCCCTTCGACGGCCGGGCCGGTTCGACCGGGAAATCGAAATCGGTGTTCCCGACGAGACGGGACGTGAGGAGATTCTTCAGATCCACACTCGGGGAATGCCCCTTTCCGATGACGTTGATCTCTCCCATCTGGCTGACGAAACTCATGGCTTCGTCGGGGCCGACATCGAGTCGCTGACCAAGGAAGCCGCCATGAAGGCCCTCCGCCGCTATCTCCCCGGATCGACTTGGACGAGGAGGACATTCCACCATCGCTCATCGATCGCATGATCGTCAAGCGCGGGGACTTGCCGTGGGGCACTAAACGAGGTCGAACCCTCCGCGATGCGTGAAGTCCTGGTCGAACTACCGAAGGTCACCTGGGATGATGTCGGTGGCCTCCACGATGCCAAAGAGCAGGTTCAGGAGTCCGTCGAGTGGCCCCTGACCCACGGGCCCAAGTTCGAGCGAATGGGAATCGATCCGCCTGCGGGGGTCCTCCTGTATGGCCCACCGGGTACCGGGAACATCATGGCCAAGGCCGTCGCGAACGAGACGAACGCGAACTTCATCGTGTCCGCGGGCCTCAGCTGCTCTCGAAATGGGTCGGCGAATCCGAGAAGGCCATCAGGCAGACGTTCCGGAAGGCCCGGCAGGTCTCGCCGACGATCGATCTTCTTCGATGGAACTCGACGCGCTCGCGCCCGGTCGTGGTGGCGAGATCGGCTCGAACGTCTCCGAGCGAGTCGTCAACCAGCTGCTGACGGAGCTTGGACGGCCTCGAGGAGATGGAGGATGTCGTCGTAATCGGGGCCACGAACCGGCCGGACATGATCGATCCGGCACTGCTACGCTCGGGTCGATTCGACCGGCTCGTGTTGATCGGCCAGCCCGACACGGACGGCCGCGAGCGCATCCTCGAGATCCACACCGAGGACATGCCGTTGGCGGCTGACGTCAGTCTCCGGGAGATTGCGGAGATCACCGACGGCTACATGGGGAGCGATCTGGAGTCGATCGCCCGCGAAGCGGCAATCGAGGCGCTTCGGGAGGACGAGGATGCCGACATCGTCGAGATGCGTCACTTCCGGAAGGCCATGGAGAGTGTTCGACCGACGATCACGGAGGACATTCTCGAGTACTACGAGCAGGTCGAAGACGAGTTCAAGGGTGGCACGACGGCAATGGAACCGTCCGGTCGCCGAGGCGAGTCGGATCGGGTACCAGTGATCCGTTCGCTGCCGTAGATTCAGGCAGTCCAGCCCCAGATACGCTTATGGCCGCGCACGGCCGGTCATCGCTACGGGACCTGTTCGACGAGTCACCGACCCCGCATATCGCCCATCCGCCCCACACCCATCATCGTGATTACTACCTCGCGACCGATGGGTCCTACCGGCGGACTGGCGGTGGCATCGGTGCCGTTATCGAAACACGCCGACGGTCGGCAGGTCCTCCGGATCGCCCAGCCAGATTCCTCGCCCAGTGACAACGTCGCCGAGTATCGGGCATTAGCCACGGGTCTCGAGGCCCTGGCCAGCCGGACCCCTGGCGATACACGAGTGGGGCTGTTGCTCGATCCACGACGATCTAGCGAGCAACGTCAACTCCGCCGTCATTGCCGCCTCCTGTGCAGTCAGGTAGCCCAGTGGCGTGACCAGCATCGAGGACGGAGGTGGTCACTGGACGGGGATCGTGCGCTCACTCGCCAGCTTCCACGATATTCGGGCCGCCCGCATCGACAGCGATCAGAATCCGGCCCATCCGCTGGCGAATGCCCCCCACGAGTACCCCCATCTGGCCCAGGAACCCGACCGCTGTGTCCTGCCCGAACCCGAGGGACTCTCCTCGTCTCGGGTCCCGCCACCCTCGCGGGCCGATCGACACAGTGCGTCCGATTAACCATCTGGCCCCAATCGCCAAGATTATGAGCACATCGTCGCCACGTCACCAGCGATGACCCTCCGGATCGCCGTTGCGGCCCCCTTCGTGCAAGCTGGGACGAGGAGGATGCCGGAGAGCGAGTTCACCGTCGCGCTGTCACTCGATCGCGGCTGGTTCACTCCGGATCAGGTGAGCCAGCTAATCGAGGTCGCGACGGGTGCGGGGTTGCTCGAGCATGCCGACGGCGACCTTCGCCTGACGGTCGATCCGGCCGACGTGGCTGTTCCCGATGGGTTCGAGCCAGCCCCCGATATCCTGCGGACCCAGTCGCCGTTCGAGCAGGTACTCGACGTGCTCGTCGCGGATGGGATAGAAAAGCGTGCGGCCGTCGGGGGGATCAACTCGTTGCAGGCCAACCTCGAGATCACCATCGAAGCTGCGGCCGTCCTCTATGCCGTCGAACACGATGTCGACGTGTCGGCGGTCATTCCGGCTGCGAGAGCGGCGATCGCCCCGGACGCGACTGATCTAGAGTCGTGACCCGTCGAGGTAATACCGTGCTCGACCGTCGAGTGTCGATGTTTCTGTCACCGAGCCAGCGACTCTGAAGCGCTGGTACCCGCGCTCGAGCGATCCCTCGATGACGCCAGCGTCGGTCCGGTTGACTGCATCCGCCCCGGGATCGTACGCAACGGGGGAGATCGCGACCGTCGACCGAGAGCCGATAGCGGGTGTCCGGATCGATGGCCGCGATTGTCAGTGTGTGCTCGTAGTTGGGGCCGTAGTCGGCGGGATCGATTCGATCACCATCGAGGAAGACCCGTGCGCTCCCATCGACGGCGAGCCCCTCGAGCTGGCCGGCGAACTTGAAGGCGTCCCGCCAGCCCTTGACAGAGCCATACGCGATGGTGTCGTCAATCACGTCATTGGTGTTGAGCGTGATGCCGTCGTACTCGTCGGCCTCGATCCGTCCGCTCGTTCGTATCTCGTAGGAGCTCCGGCCGGGTGAGCCGACGCCGTCGATGAGGAGCCGGTGATCGGGCTGGTGCCACGGCATGTCGCGCTTCCAGTCGTCCCCGGTGGCACCGGGCTGGGGATAGCGGGCGAGGTACGATTCGCTGCCGTCGATGATCGCCGTGGCCGGGCCATCGACCGTCACGTCGACGAGCAGTGTGTCGAACGCCCAGGCGTGGCGGCCATCGCTGACGCGACCGGCTGCTCGGGTTCCGTCCTCGCTGACCCACCTGAGTTCCTCCTCGATCGTGGCGCCGTTTGCCTCCGAGGGCGTGATCGGCCCCTCCTGAATCTCGAAGTAGTAGTCGGTGGGGACCGTGGTCCCGCTGGCGTCGAACTCGAAGAGGTGCGCTGGTGACGAGTCGGCGCTCGGTGCCGTTTCCCGAACCCGCCTCGCCACTGGCGGCTGCCTCTGGGGTCGTCGGGACAGCCATCCGGCATCGAGAGATCCGGGTTCGTTCCGACGCTGGAACTGATGGACACCGTGCTTCCGTATGCGCGTCGAATGGCCCCACTGTAGGCCCCGCTCTCGAAGTTCACCCGCGAGCCGCTGTTGTTCGCCCCAGCGACGATGGCATACGGATAGGGTCCCTCGGCGAAGTGGGAGTTCCGGACTGTGATGGGCCCGGTCGACCACGCCCAGAGGGGTCGGCCGTGTTCCTCGACGTAGCCACCGTCCCAGCCATAGTTCGTCGAGTCGTTGTAGGCGACACAGCCATCGATGAGATCTCCGTTTGTCGAGCACCGGAAGTTCGAGACACCGTTATTCTTCGCAAAGCAGTTCTTGAAGGTGACCGTTCCGGAGCCGTTCGAACAGTAAAAGCCGTTGTTCGGAAAGCCCTGGACGTTGCAGTGCTTGAATGCGACGTGGCCGGTGTGTTCGGGCCCCATGAAGATGGCTCCCGGTCCGTGGGCGAAGCTGCCGACCTTCGCCGAGCCGTCACCGAGGTAGAGATTCTCGATGCGACTCGGTTCCACCACCGGTGTCAGAGACACTCAGGGAAAATCCTGGCCCCTCGTTGTACCCTTTGAAGCCAACGTTCCGGATCGTCCAGTTCGTGGAATTGCGGGCGTAGATCGTCACGCCCTGTCCCGTCGTGAGATCGATGAGCTTGTTCTCGAACGTTTCGCCGTCGCCGATCTCAATCAGTTGGCCGTTCGCGCGTATTACGTCGTACTCCGCGCCAGCAGCGGTGCTGGCGCTCGCGCCGAGACTTCCGAGGGCGAGTGCCCCTGCGCCGGCCAGTCTGAGATACGAGCGACGGTCGAGTCTGGAGGATTCCGAATCCGGAGACGGACGCCGCTCGTCCGGCTGATTCGGTACCGGGCTATCGCGTGCCATGCAATCGGAGTCTGGATAGTCCGGGAATATAAACTTTTACGCCGAAATACTGATAAATTTACCAGACTCACATACGATACTTACTGTTTTGTGCAAAATATATCCCAAAACTGTCGTGGGATATTATACCTTCTTGGCTGGCACTACCGCACCGAGCCACTCCCCGAGCCGTGACTCGAAGTGATCGGCGTGCTGCATGAGCGTCGTGCCCAGTACGCTCATGAGGAGCACGTATCCGACGGCGAAGGCGTAGATTTCTGCGCCCACGTCTCCGGAGAAGGCGGTCCCAGCCCCGGCCAGAGCAGTACTCGCGATGATCAGCGAGAACTCCCCGCGCGTGGTCATCCCGACGGCAACACGGCTCGAGCGCCGTGCATCCAGATCGTAGATCCGGCCCCCGATGAACCCACTGAGGAGCTTCGTCGGCGTCGTGACCAGGACGGCAACCACGATCAGACTGGCGACAGCCCCGAACAGGAGAGGATCGGTCACCAGCCCGATCCAGAAGAAAAACACTGCAGCGAAGACGTCCCGGAGGGGCTCAAGCAGCCGCTCGAGCGTCTGGGCGTGGGTGGTCGAGCTGAAGGCCATCCCGACGAAGAAGGCCGCGACGGCCTCGCTCACGCCGACAGCGAGGGCGGCTCCCGCGATCAGCAGGGTGATGCCCACCGCCTGGAGGACCATCGCATTCGTTCGACCGGGTCTCGAGCAGCCACTGGAAGACAGCCGTTCCGAAGTAGCCGACGAGTAGCAGAATCACCGAGAAAGCCCAGTGCGTAGCCCACCGTGACGGCAGCATCGACGGAGCCCCCACCCAGGATGAGCGCCGAGACGATCGCGAGATAGATCGCGATGAAGAGGTCCTCGAAGACGAGGGTGCCGAGCATCGGTTCGGCCTCATCGTTGGCGATCCAGCCCAGGTCGATCAGGGACTTGGTGATGATGGCACTCGAGGAGATGTAGACGATCCCGGCCACGAGGAGCGCCGGCAGCCAGGCCCCGAAGAGGAGATACCCCAGAGCAAAGCCGATCGGGAAGTTGATTCCGAGATCGACCAGGCCCGCTCTCGTGATCTGCTGTTTGGCCGCTAGCAGTCGCTCGAGGTTGAACTCAAGGCCGAGGAAAAAGAGGAGGAAGACGATCCCGAGTTCGGCGCCGACGGCAATGAAGTCCGTCTCGGTGAGCATCAGCGTCGACCCAGTTCGGGACTATCGAAGAGCCAAGCAGTGACTGCAGCTCGAGGCGGCCGAGGCCGGCCGGCCCAAGCACCATGCCGGTGAGGATGTAGAAGGGAATGACGGACTGGCTAATGCGCTTGGCGAGGAGACCGGCGAGGGCGATCCCCACGAAGAGTACACCGAGGTCGATCAGGGCAGTCTCGGCCACTGGAATTCACCGCTCCTCACGCATCGTCGGTCGGTGTCCCCAGCAGTCCCTCGAAGTCCCGGCAGTCCTCCCGATCCACCGATGACGACGAGCGTATCGGTGGGCGAGAATCTCGGTGCTCGGCTCCGGCGGAGAGATGATGTCATCGCCACGCTGGATTGCCACGACCGAGACGCCTGTCTGCTCGCGAATGTTGGCCTCACCGATGGTCTGGCCAACGAGTGGGGCGTCCTCGTTCACGCCGTACCACTCGATGAAGATCCCCTCGGTCAGCATCGTCTCGATCCGCTCGGACTCGACCGGCTGGAAGTACGCCCCTCGAGGATGGTCCCAACGGTCCGGGCCAGGCGGTCGGAGACCTCGAACAGTTTCTCGGAGTCAGCGTCGTCGGTTTCCTTGAGAAACACCTCCCGCTTGCCGGTATTGTGGGTGAACGATCACGAGTCGCCGATCCCCGTCCATCTCCACCTCGAATTTCTTCCCAACACCGGGAAGGTCACTCTCGTAGACGGTCATACGCTACCCATCGGCACCGCGACCAATAAGGTGGTGGTTAGCTGGTACGACGCTGGATCATGCCGAGGCCGATCCAGGTGATAACCGGGTCGCCGTCAGCGTATCCAGTCAGTCGCTGACTCCACGTGACCGAGTGCCGGGTTGTCCTCGTCAACGTACTTGTCGATCACCTCGACCTCGGCGGTCAGGGTATCCTCGGGGCGGACGGGCTGAATCCAGCGGAGTTCGTCGACGCCGCGTGCACCAAGCCAGCCGTCCTCGGCCATATGATCGACGTACATCCGCATGCACATCGCGGCCGTGTGCCACCCGCTCGCGATCAGTCCGCCGAACATCGTCGCTTTGGCTGCCTCCTCGTCGACGTGGAACGGCTGTGGGTCGAACTGCTCGGCAAACTCGATGATCGCTGCCTTCGTGACTGTCTTCTCGCCGAACTGGGTTGTGTCCCCGACTGTGACGTCCTCGTAGTACTGCGCCATACCGAGTGGACGATGGCCGGGTCGGTAAGTACTGCTGTCGAAACGTACTTGCCGCGTTCTCTCGACATCGCCAGCAATGGGGTTTTTCGACAGCCTCGGCGAGCGCATCGAGACCATCGACAGCATTCTCTGTGTGGGTCTCGATCCCGATCCGGCCCGGCTCCCCGAGGAGCTCGTAGGCAAGGACCTTCCACGCTGGGCGTTCAATCGCCGGATCATCGATGCGACCCACGAGGTCGCCGCCGCCTACAAGCCCAATGCCGCGTTCTACGAGGATTCCGACGGCTGGCGGGCCCTCGAGGAGACCATCGCCTACGCCCACGGGAAGGGGGTCCCCGTCGTCCTCGACGGCAAGCGCGCCGACATCGGGAACACGACGAGACAGTACGCCCAGGTGCTCGAGCAGGTTGATGCTGTGACGGTCAATCCGTACATGGGTCGAGACTCCCTGCAGCCGTTTCTCGCGACCGAGGACGCTGGGGTGTTCGTGCTCTGTCGGACGTCGAACCCGGGTGGCGCGGACATTCAGGACCTGCCGCTCAAGAGTGGCGAACCGGTCTACGAGCGGGTGGCCGCGCTGACGGATCTCTGGAACGAACACGGCAACGTCGGGCTCGTCGTCGGCGCCACGCACCCGGACGAACTCGAGTCACTCAGGGCGACCGTTCCGGATCTCCCGTTTCTCGTGCCCGGTGTCGGCAGCCAGGGTGGAGACGCCGAGGCCGCAGTGACACACGGGCTGGCCGATGGGGTCGGCCTCGTCAACTCCTCGCGGGGGATCATCTTCGCGTGGGAGAACGCGGGAGCCCCGGCGGTGGAGACGATCGGCCCGGCAGCCGGTCAGGCCGCCAGACAGCTGGCCGGCCGTCTCAACGACTATCGGAACTGACTCACACCTGCCGGCCAGGGCCGGGGCCGGCCTGGCGCGAACACTCGACACAGAGACCGCGCTGGCGCTCGAAGTGGACGTCACAGACCAGCGAGCCACAGTTCTGACACTGATGGTTGGCCGGCCGGGATTCACAGATCTGACAGAGACCCGTGATGCTCATGGGCCACGTTGGGGCGCGTCGGCCATAATCGGTTCGCCACCCCCTCAGCGGGAAGGTTTTTGCCACGTCGACCGTAAACGAGGGCAATGAGCCGGGATCGGGCGATCCTCGAGCGCGCCCTCGAACGAGGGTGAGGAGGATGGCGGCCCGATCGAGTTCAAGGAACGACTGCTCGAGGACATCCACCTCGAGGGTGGGCGCCTGGAGAGCCTGGCCGCCCAGTTGCGGCATCGTCTTCTCTCCGGGGACGGCGAGGCCACCTACGTCGTCGGCGTCACCGACGATGGCGGGCTCGCCGGTATCGATCCCGAGGCGTTCTCCGAGTCGATGGACGTGCTCTCGCTGCTCGCCGACGAGGCCGGCGCCCACATCGACGACGTCGAGACGTGGGGCGTCGGCGATGCGACGAGACGGGCGCGAGGCTGGTCGGGCGTCGCCAACGATCCGGGATGGGACGCGTCCTGGAGACCGACGACGAGCACATCGTCGTCGGAACGGCCGGCCACGTCGACCACGGCAAGTCGACGCTCGTCGGCTCGCTGGTCACCGGCCAGGCCGACGACGGCGAGGGCGGCACCCGATCGTTCCTCGACGTCCAGCCCCACGAGATCGAGCGTGGCCTCTCGGCGGACCTCTCCTACGGCGTCTACGGCTTCGACGAGGACGGCCCGGTCCGGATGGACAACCCCGATCGGAAGGACGACCGGGCGCGCGGTCGTCGAGGAGGCCGACCGCCTCGTCTCCTTCGTCGACACCGTCGGCCACGAGCCCTGGCTGCGGACGACGATCCGCGGGCTGGTCGGGCAGAAACTCGACTACGGCCTGCTGACCGTCGCGGCCGACGACGGCCCGACGAAGACGACCCGCGAGCACCTCGGTATCCTGCTCGCGACGGAACTGCCGACCATCGTCGCCATCACGAAGGTCGACCTCGTCGACGACGAGCGCGTCGCCGAGGTCGAACGCGAGGTCGAACGGCTGCTCCGGAGTGTGGATCGATCGCCACTGTCGGTCGAGCGCCACGGCGTCGAGGCGGCGATCGAGGAGATCAGCGACGACGGTCGTTCCCATCGTCACGACGAGCGCCGTCACCGATGGAGGGCCTCGACGATGCTCGACGAACTGTTCGAACGCCTGCCCGAAGACCGCCGGCACGAGCGAGCGACCAGTTCCGGATGTACATCGACCGCACGCTACAAGCGTCACCGGTGTCGGCGCGGTCGCCTCCGGGACGATCAAGTCCGGCACGGTCGAGGCCGGCGACGAACTCCTGCCTCGGCCCGATGGCCGACGGCGAGCTTCCGCGACGGTCGAGGTCCGCTCGATCGAGATGCACTACCACCGGGTCGACCGGGCCAGTGCCGGCCGGATCGTCGGCATCGCGCTCGAAGGGCGTCCAGCGAGGCCGACGTCGAGCGCGGCATGGTGCTGCTGCCCCGCGACGCCGACCCCGACGCCAGTCCGGGAGTTCGAGGCCGAGGTGATGGTGCTGAACCATCCGACCCGCATCGGCGAGGGCTACGAGCCGGTCGTCCACCTCGAAACCGTCAGCGAAGCGGCGGCCTTCTATCCCGAGGGCGGCCAGCTGCTGCCCGGCGACACCGGGCGGGCTCGCGTCCGGTTCAAGTTCCGCCCGTATCTCGTCGAACCGGGCCAGCGCTTCGTGTTCCGGGAGGGCCGCAGCAAGGGGGTTGGCACCGTAACGGACGTCACGCCACTGGAGATGGACTCCAGGACACCCTAGGTGAGGTCGAACGAATTGAGGAGAATGTCCGGTGAGCGCTGGCCAACCCGGGTCGTCTCACCACCGACGACATCGAGCGTGAGCTCGGCGGGACCGAAGAGCGACGCCGGCACGGTCGAGAGATCCCAGTCCTGCTCGTCGAACACCGCGGCGAGCGGTCGGGCGTGCTCACTCGCTGCAGACGAGACCACCGCGTCCGGGGTCGATACTGGTTCTCGGACCGTACAGTGGACCGTCGCGCCGTAGGCGACGGCATCCGCCGCCCGACCGATGGCAGTTGGCTCGTCACCGGCAACCGGGGGAACGGGGGCCTGGCCCGTCACGGAGACGATATCGCGCGGATCGTAACCGAGCTCGAGCAGCCGGACCGCCGTCAACTCAGCCGCGCGAGCGGCGTTGGTGACACTGCCGACGACACTCGCGGCGGGGTAGGCCAGCAGGAAGACACCGGACGGCTCGACGCCAGTCAGGGCGGCGACCTGCTCGACGGCCGCTTCGGTGGGCATCGTGTCGGTCTCGAGGGCAAGCGCCGTCAGATCGAAGGCGTCGGCATAGCTTAAGGTCTGAAATTCCTGTTCCTCGGCCACGAGGGCCCGGGCCGGGCCACTGCCCAGTCCCTCGAAGTCCTCGGTGCTGAGCTCCCAGCCGGCCTTCTGGGAACACAGGAGCGAGAGCCCGGCCTGGTCGGTCGAGACCTCCACGACCGGCAGCGTGACACCGTTGACGTCCTCGAGACGCCACTGTGGCGTGGCGAGGCCGGCGGTCTGGATCTCCGTGACGAGTAGTCCGGCTTCCACGCCGCCGTCGAACTCGAGCCCGCAATCCAGGACGGTCGCCCCCGACGCGAGGTCCGTCGCCCCGATATTCAGCTCCTCGGCGTACTCGAGGGCCTCGTCGATGAGCTCGATCGCGAGCCGATTGAGACTGTCCATAGGCGGCGTTCAAACCGGGGGGTGAAACCAGTTACCGTGTTTCACTGCGAGAGCGGCGACCGGCCGAGTTCTGCCTCGACGGCCTCGACCTTCTCGGCGGCGGGCTCGTCGACCGTCCGCTTGTCATCGACTTTCAGGAAGGTACTGACCCGATCGCTGTCGACCGCGTCGTGGGCTGCCTGGGCAGCCGCGAACAGCTCACTGGTGTCCGGTGCCTCGATGGTCGTTCCCATCGGGCCCACCGAGTAGGTGACGTCGAAGTCCTCGAGCGCCTCGACGGCCTGGGCGACCTCCGGGGCCATGCTCCGTTCGACCACTGGACTGGTGCTGAGAAAGCCCACTACGGACATGTGGATTAGTGCCACGGCCAGGCTCCTAAAGGCTCGCTCACGAGGGGGAACTTATCAGGCTGGCGGGGAAGTGTGGCCCATGGTCGAGACGCTATCGGTCGAGGCGAACGGGATGGAGTTCAGCTGCCTGACGGCCGGCGACGGGGACCAGCTGGCGCTGTGTCTTCACGGATTTCCGGACGACGCCACCTCGATGCGGCCGCTCATGGAGCGCCTCGCCGATGCCGGCTATCGAGCCGTGGCGCCATACATGCGGGGCTACGATCCGACCGGGCCAGCACCGGACGGTGACTACCGGACGACCACGCTTGGCGCCGATGCCATTGCGCTCGCCCAAGGCCTCGGCGATGGAGAAACGGTCCTCGTCGGTCACGACTGGGGCGCCATCGCCTCATATGCAGCCGCCCGACAGGCCCCCGAGGTCCTCGATCGGATCGTCACGATGGCGGTCCCGCCGAACTTCGCCCAACAGATGCTCGGTGATCCGGCCCAGCTCGCCCGGAGCTGGTATATCTGGTTCATCCAGCTCGAGGGATTTGCCGAGGCCGCCATCCAGATGAACGACTTCGAGTTCCTCGAGTACCTCTGGCAGACCTGGAGTCCGGGCTGGGACTACTCGGACGAGCGGCTTTCAGCAGTCACGGAGACGTTCCGGTCTGGCGATACGCTATCGAATGCGCTGGCCTACTACCGCCAGATGATCCAGCCGCTGGTCGCAACCGATGGCGGTGGTATCTCGGTGCCGGGGCTCGTGCTGGGTGGTGTCGATGATGGCTGTATCGGGGTGGAGTACTTTGCGTCAGCCACCGATGCGTTCGCGACCGACTCCGACTGCAAGCAGATAGAGGATGCCGGTCACTTTCTCCACCAAGAACGGCCCGAGGCTGTCGGGGATGCGATGCTCTCGTTCCTCGAGTCAGCGTGAGAAGGTCACCGATGCGCTGGCTGGGATTTGAACCCAGGTTGTGACCATGGCAAGGTCACGTGATACCACTACACTACCAGCGCCCGACACCTGAGAATACCCGCCGATGGACCTATAAGGGTTCCGAATCACCCCACTCCGTCGGGGTTCCCGATCACTCGAGCCAGCCAATCTGGATCCCTGTGAACCGGTAGCAGGCGGCGACTGATCCGCTATCCTTTTAAGAGCGAGTCAGCAACAGATCGCTACAGTCTAGTGACGAGACGCCGAAGCGTGACGGTATGACCGTCAGCGTGCTCGTGCCGTCGTCCCTGACCAGGGAGGCCGAGGACAAACGCGAGGCAACTCGCAAACTCGGTTACGTCGCCCGTGCGGCGACGATCTTCCGGGTCGACCGGCTCGTCGTCTTCCCCGACCGGGAAGCCGAGGGGCGATGGGACGGCGGGTTCGTCGACACCGTGCTGCGGTACGCCGCGACGCCACCCTACCTCCGAAAGGAGGTGTGGGGCAGGCGGGACGAACTGGAGTACGCTGGCGTCCTGCCGCCGCTCCGCGCCTCCGAACACGGACCGGCTCCGGATCGAACGGTTCGGGGTCGTTAAGACAGGGAATCGTGACCGAGGTCGGCACTGACGACCGCGTTCGGGTCAATTGCGGACTGCAACACCCTATCTCCCTCCCAGCACCCACGGACAGGGATCTGGCCGAGGGCGAGCGCGTCACCGTCAGGGTCTCTTCGCGACAGCCGGTTCGGGCGAAACTCGTCGACGAACCCCCACCGGGGTTCGCCGTCGACGCGGACGAACCTTGCCGCTGCACTCGATCGCGACGACGCCGGACTCCGCGATCGCCGCCTCTCGCCACGGTGAACCACTCACCGTCGGTCGACTCGAGCGGGCTGGTCGGCCGCGCATCCACCGCGACGGACTGACCGTCGCGTTCGGCGCACCGGAGCGCGGCCTGCCGACGATCCTCGGTATCGACATCGAGGTCGTCGCGGTGATCACGAGCGCGACGACACCGGGTTCGACCTCTGGCTCAATACGGTTCCGGACCAGGGAAGCGAGGTCATACGGACGCGAAGAAGCGATCTTCGCCACTCTCGCCTCCCTCACACTGCGAGCGTGATCCACCATGCCACAACCACACAGCACCACGGAAAGGCTCGCTCGGGTTCGGCCCACGCAGGCGGGCGGCCAGCGAGATCGCCGCGGTTCGATAGCTGGCCGGACGACGACGGACAGCCGAGCGCTTCAGGGATTTGCAGGCTACAAGGCCGGCATGACGCACGTGGTGATGGTCGACGATGTCGCCAACTCCCCCACGCGAGGGGATGGAGCGCACCGTCCCCGTCACCATCGTCGAGACGCCGCCCATGCGAGCCGTGACCCTGCGAGGGTACGAGGAACACGCCGTACGGACTAGCGGCCGCTGACAGAGGTCTGGACCGACGAGTTCCACGACCGGAACTCGAGCGGGCGCTCGACGCCGCCGGGCAGGAGCACGACGTCGACGCCGCAGACGGACGAGGTCCGCGAGCGCGCTCGAGGCCGGCGACGCTCGACGACGTGCGGCTCATCACGCACACCGTCCCAGGCGACTGTCGCCGGCGTCCCGAAGAACGAGCCCGACGTCATGGAGACCCGCGTCGGCGGCGGCTCCGTCGACGAGCGCGTCGAGTACGGCCTCGAACTGCTCGAGCGACGGCGGCGAGCACGACGACGACCGACGTCTTCCGCGCCGGCGAGTACGTCGACGTCGCGGGCGTCACGAAGGGCAAGGGCACCCAGGGCCCCGTCAAGCGCTGGGGCGTCCAGAAGCGAAAGGGCAAGCACGCCCGGCAGGGCTGGCGCCGACGCATCGGCAACCTCGGCCCGTGGAACCCCTCGCGGGTCCGCTCGACGGTCCCGCAGCAGGGCCAGATGGGCTACCACCAGCGGACGGAACTCAACAAGCGACTGATCGACATCGGTGACGACACCGATCCGTCGGTCGACGGCGGCTTCGTCAACTACGGCGAGGTCGACGGACCGTACGCGCTCATCAAGGGCTCGGTCCCCGGCCCGGACAAGCGCCTCGTGCGCTTCCGCCCGGCGATCAGACCGGGAGACCAGCCGCGCCTCGACCCCGAGGTTCGGCACGTCTCCACCGCTTCGAACCAGGGATAGACAATGACGACACCAGTACACGACCTGGCCGGTGCGGAGGCGGGGACGATCGAGCTGCCGGCAATTTTCGAGACAGACTACCGGCCCGACCTGATCGCCCGTGCCGTCCGTGCCGCCCAGGCAAACCGACAGCAGGCCTACGGTGCCGACGAGTTCGCCGGCCTTCGAACGCCGGCCGAATCGTTCGGCAGCGGCCGCGGGCTGGCCCACGTCCCCCGACAGGACGGTCGCGCCCGCCGCGTCCCCCACGCCGTCTCGGGGCGTCCAGCCCACCCGCCGAAGCCGGAGGCCGACCGAGGCGAATCGATCAACGACAAGGAACGCCAGTATGCCGTCCGAAGTGCGGTCGCTGCGACCGCCGATTCGGATCTCGTTCGCGAGCGCGGGCACGAGTTTGACGACGATCTTTCCCTCCCACTCGTCGTGGACGACGCTTTCGAGGATCTCGAGAAGACCCGTGAGGCCGTCGAGACGCTCGAGGCACTCGGCGTCTATGGCGACATCGAACGCGCCGAGGACGGCCGTTCGGTTCGAGCTGGCCGAGGCACGACCCGGGGTCGGCGCTACAAGACGCCGACCTCGCTCGTCGTCGTGACCTCGAGTGAGGCCGGCCCTCGCGAGCGGCCCGGAACCTCGCCGGCGTTGCCGTTGCGACGGCATCGACCGTCGAGCGCCGAGGACCTCGCTCCCGGCACCCAGCCGGGCGACTGGCTATCTGGACGGAGGCCGCGATCGAGGAGGTGGCCGAGCGATGACGGACATCATCGAACACCCCCTCGTGACCGAGAAGGCGATGGACGACCTGGACTTCGAGAACAAGCTCCAGTTCGTCGTCAATCCGGACGCGACGAAACCGGCCATCGTCGATGCCGTCGAGGACCAGTTCGACGTTCGCGTTGACGAACGTGAACACGCAGGTGATGATGACGGGCGAGAAGAAGGCGATCCTCCGGCTGTCCGACGATGACGACGCCGGTGAGGTTGCCTCACGAATCGGGGTGTTCTGAGCATGGGACGACGCATCTTTGGCCAGCGCCGTGGTCGCGGCACGCCCACGTTCCGGGCCCCATCGCATCGCTACAAGAGCGACGCTCGCAGCACAAGGACGAGCGATGGTGTCGTTCAGGGCACCATCGTCGACATCGAGCACGACCCTGCTCGATCGGCACCGATCGCCGCCGTCGAGTTCGACGACGGCGACCGACGGCTCGTGCCTCGCGCCCGAGGGCATCGCCGTCGGCGCACGAGATTCAGGTCGGCGTGTCTGCAGCCATCGAGCCGGGCAACACGCTGCCCCTCGCGGAGATCCCGGAGGGCGTCCCGATCTGTAACGTCGAGTCGCAACCCGGGCGACGGCGGCACGTTCGCCCGTGCCTCCGGTGTGAATGCCCGCCTGGTCACCCACGAGAGCAAGGCCGCCGTGGTCCAGCTCCCGAGTGGGGAGGTCACGCCGCCTCGATCCCGAGTGTCGCGCCACGATCGGCGTGGTCGCCGGTGGTGGTCGGACGGAGAAGCCGTTCGTCAAGGCGGGCGCGAAGTACCACAAGATGCGTGCCCGCGGGACGAAGTGGCCCCGGGTCCGTGGTGTGGCGATGAACGCTGTCGACCACCCGTTCGGTGGCGGTGGCCGACAGCACCCGGGCCGACCGAAATCCGTCTCACGGGATGCCCCGCCGGGACGGAAGGTCGGCGACATATCCTCGCGCCGGACCGGCCGAGGTGGTGACAAATGAGTACGGACTACCGAACCGGCCGTCGAGGGTGAGTTCACCTACCGCGGCCACACGCTCGAGGAGTTGCAGGAGATGGCGCTCGAGGATGTCGCGGAACTGTTGCCCGCCCGCAAGCGGCGAACCATCGTACGCGGTCTCTCCGAGGAACACGAGAAGCTGCTCGAGTCCGCGCGTTCGGCCGAGGCCGAGGAGACGGCCAACGCACCGATCCGGACCCACCTCCGGGACATGCCGATTCTTCCGGAGTTCGTGGGACTGACCTTTGCCGTCCACGACGGCCAGTCCTTCGAGCGGGTCGAGGTCGAGCCGGAGATGATCGGCCACTACCTGGGCGAGTTTCAGCTCACCCGGCGGTCGGTCGAGCACGGCCAGGCCGGCATCGGGGCGACCCGGTCCTCGAAATTCGTCCCCCTCAAGTGATCATCAATGGGAATCAGCTACTGCTGTCGACGCGCGACCCGGACACGACTGCCAAAGCGATGCTCCGGGAGCGCCAGATCAGCCACAAGGACAGCAAGGCCATCGCCCGCGAGATCAAGGGGATGACCGTCGAGGACGCACAGTCGTACCTCGAGGCCGTCATCGCCGGCGACCGCTCGGTGCCGTTCAGGCAGCACAACAGCGGCGTCGGCCACCGATAGGACATCGACGGCTGGGACGCCGGGCGGTACCCGGAGAAGGCCAGCGAGGCGTTCCTCGAACTGCTCGAGAACGTCGCGGCCAACGCCGGACCACCAGGGCTTCGACGGCCCGTCGATGGAGATCGTCCACCTCGCCGCCCACAAGGTGGGCGAGCAGATGGGGCGCAAGCCACGGGCGATGGGCCGGGCCTCAGCCTGGAACACGCCACAGGTCGACGTCGAGATCGTCGTCCTCGAGCCCGACGCCGAGGGAGGTGAGGCCTGAATGGCTGACGAACACCAGTTCATCGAGGACGGACTCCAGCGCTCCCAGATCGACGAGTTCTTCGCCGAGGAGCTCGGCCGCGCCGGCTACGGCGGCATGGACGTCGCGAAGACGCCGATGGGGACCCAGATCGTCCTCAAGGCCGAGAAACCCGGGCATGGTCATCGGCAAGGGTCGGGAAGAACATCCGGAAGGTCACCACGGAACTCGAGGAACGGTTCAACCTCGAGGATCCACAGATCGACGTCCAGGAGGTCGAGGAACCGGATCTGAACGCCCGAATCGTTGCCGATCGACTCGCGAACGCGCTCGAACGCGGCTGGTACTTCCGGAAGGCCGGTCACACCACGATCGACCGGATCATGGACGCCGGCGCACTCGGGCGCCGAGATCGTCCTCGCGGGCAAGGTCACCGGCGCGCGATCGCGCGTCGAGAAGTTCAACCGCGGCTACATCAAGCACAACGGCGAGCCTGCCGACGAAATCGTCGACGAAGGCCAGGGTGTTGCGGTCATGAAGCTCGGGACGATCGGCGTCACGGTGAAGATCATACCACCCGGTGCCGAACTCCCCGACGACTTCCAGGTTGCCGAGGCCGCCGAGCCGGAGGCAGCCGTCGACGACGCCCCCGACGAGGGCGTCGAGGCCCTCCTCGACGAGGCCGAAGCCGACGAGACGGCCGAGGACGAGGAGGCTGACACCGCCGAGGACGAAGAGGTCATCGAGGAGGAGCCGGCCGAGGAACCGGCCGAACCAGCGGAATCGGCCAAGGAGGATGCTGATGCGGAACCTGATACGGCCGACCTTGATGATGATGTCGCTGCGGAGGCGGCCGAACTGGTCGAGGAGATGGAGGCGGCTGCCGAGGCCGAAAACGACGGAGGTGAGGAGTGATGGCAATTTTACACGTCGCTGAGATCCGCGATATGACATCGGCCGAACGGTCGGCCGAACTCGACGAGCTCGAGACGGAACTGCTGAACGCGAAATCCATCCTGGCCGCCGGTGGGGCCCCGGAGAACCCGGGCCGAATCGGCGAACTCAGCCGGACCATCGCCCGGATCAAGACGATCCAGCGAGAGGAAGGCGACATTGGAGGTGAGGCCGAATAAGATGCTGGCACTCGCCCCGAGACCCTGCTTCGTCACCAGGGCTTGACCGGCCTCCACGTCGAGCGTGGCCGAGCGGCGCGCGGATCCAGGACGGGTCGGCATCGCCGGTGTCGTCGGTCGCGAGACGACGAACACCCTCGTAATCGACGATCCGGATGGCGATCGATCGTGGACGGTGCCGAAGGCAGAGGCAACGTTCGCATTTACCCTCCCCGAGGAGGACGAACCGATTCACGTCGAGGGCGAGCGGCTCGTCGACCGCCGCCCGGCCCCGACGCTCGGAGCGTGGAGGTGAGTCGCCGGTGGCGATAGGACTCGACGTCCCGCAGCCACCGGAACCCGAGAATCCGGAGGAGTACGACTACGAGACGTGTCCGTTCTACGGCGAGTTGCCCGTTCGCGGGCAGGTCATCGAGGGACGGGTCGTCTCGAACGAGATGGACCGGACGGTCGTCGTCGAGCGGGAGTACGACGTCACGGTCCCGAAGTACGACCGGCAGATGAAGCGTCGCTCGCGGATTCCGGCCCACGTGCCGGGCGTGCTCGAGCCGCTGTCGGTCGGCGATGTTGTCGAAGATTCGCCGGGACGCGACCACTCTCGAAGACGAAGTCCCACGTGGTCGTCGAGGTGTCCCAGCCGGCAAGCGCCGAGGACGTCGCCGAGTTGACGCGTCGGACCGAACCTGACCGGGAGCTGTCGACGGAGGCAGTAACCGGCGAGTCGGCCGACGACGAGGAGAACGGAGGTGAGGACTGATGGAGGCGATGAAGGCCGACGTGACCCAGGGCCTGAAGAAGGGCTCGCTGATCACCTGTGCGGACAACTCGGGTGCTCGCGAGCTTCGAATCGTCAGCGTCTCGGGCTATCACGGCACGAAGAACCGTCAGCCCAAGGCCGGCCTCGGTGACAAGCTCACCGTGTCGGTCACGAAGGGCACGCCGGAGATGCGCCGCCAGGTTCTCGAGGCGGTTGTCGTCCGCCAGCGGAAGGCAATTCGACGGCCGGATGGCACCCGCGTGAAGTTCGAGGACAATGCGGGGGTCATCATCGACGAGAACGAAGAGCCCCGGGGAACCGAGATCAAGGGACCGATCGCCCGCGAGGTCGCCGAGCGATTCGGTGCAATCGCGAGCACGGCGACGATCATCGTCTGATGGGGTGTCCAAACTATGAGTAACCAACCACGAAAGCAACGAAATCGCACGCGGCGCGCCCCACTCCACGAGAAGGGGAAGCAGCTCCACGCGACGCTCACGACCGACCTCCGCGAGGAGTTCGGCACACGGCGGATCCGGGTGAACGCGGGCGATACAGTCGAGGTACTGCGCGGTGACTTTCGCGACGAGACCGGCGAGGTCCTCAAGGCCGACGTCAGAGAAGGTGTCATCCACGTCGAGGACGTGGTGGTCGAAACGGCCGACGGTCGAGGAGGTCCCGCGACCCCTCGAGCCGTCGAACGTCCGCGTCGCCGCGCTCGATCGGCTCGGACGATCGGCGAATGGAGCGACTCGCGGCAGGTGAGGAGGATGACGCATGAGTAACCATCAGAAGCGCCTCTCGGTGCCGAAGTCCTGGCCCGGTCGAGCGCAAGACGGAGGTCTTCACCGTGAAGGCCCGACGCAGGGCCCACACGGCGAGATCCGGGGTTCCGCTGCTGATCCTGCTGCGCGACGTCCTCGGCTACGTTGACTCGCGCAAGGAGGCCCGCTACGCGCTCGAGCAGGGCGGGATTCTCGTCAACGGCGAGCCTGTGACTGACGAACGGCCGTCCGATCGGGATGTTCGACATCGTCGCGTTTCCGGAACGCTCGGAGTACTACCGGGTGTTCCCCGACGAAGGGGGTCGGCTGGCCCTCTCGCCAATCGACGGGGAGGCTGCCGACAGCCGACTCGGCAAGATCGTCGGGAAGCACCAGGCTCCCGGCGGCGAGACGCAGCTGACACTCCACGACGGGAACGGCTCGGTCTCTGCAGGACGTCGACGACTACAGCACGGACGACTCGATCGTCGTCGACGTCGACGACGCCTCGTCGTCGCCCACTTCCCCTACGAGGAGGGTGCACTCGTGACGGCCGTCAGCGGCAACCACGGCGGCAAGATCGGGACGCTCGAATCGATTGAGATCACGCTCGGCAGTGGCTCGAACGTCGTCACCGTCGAGCAAGATGACGGCGCCTTCGAGACCATCCAGGAGTACGTCTTCGTAATCGACGAGCACTTCGTCAGCGAGGACGAGGCCGGACTGAGCCCGACACCGCAGAGACGGCCCGCCTCGGACGACGATCGAGGAGGACGCCGCTGCGAGGAACACCGAGGAATGCGCGCGGACGACACCGATGATTCCGAGGAAGACGAAGCGACGTCGGAGACGGCCGACGACGAGGGAGGTGAGGACGAATGAGCGAGGCCTCTGAGGGAAGCTTCCACGAAATGCGCGAGCCCCGTGTCGAGAAGGTCGTCGTCCACATGGGCGTCGGCGAAGGGGGTCGCGAGCTCGGCAATGCCGAGGAGATCCTCGAGGACATCACCAACCAGCACACCGTTCGGACACAGGCGACGGCGACGGAACCGGAATTCGGCATCCGCGCCGGCGAGCCGATCGGGACGAAGGTGACACTCCGTGGGGCCGATGCCCACGAGTTCCTCGAGACCGCAATTACGCTGGTCAATCTCCACGGCGCAGGCAGTTCGACGAGACCGGCAACTTCAGCTTCGGCGATCGAAGAGCACACCGACTTCCCGAGTCAGGAGTACGATCCCACGATCGGGATCTTCGGGCTCGACGTGACGGTCAATCTCGTTCGACCAGGCTACCGGGTCGCCAAGCGCGACAAGGTCACGCGGTCGATCCCGTCGCGCCACCAGCTCACACCGGCCGACGCGATCGCCTATCTCGAGTCGGCCTTCGACGTGGAGGTGAGCGGCCATGAGTGAGGGCGAACAGACCGAGCCGGACGACGACGCGACCGGCACTCGAACGGGACAGGCCCAGTCCTGCCAGCGCTGTGGGCGCAACCAGGGCCTCGTCGGCAAGTACGATATCAACCTCTGCCGGCAGTGCTTCCGGGAGATCGCCCGCGACATGGGCTTCAAGAAGTATCGATAACCATGACCGGGAACGATACACTCAGCAATGCACTTTCGGGGCTCGACAACGCCGAGCGCGTTGGCCACCTGAGCCACGAGATTCGACCCGCCTCGAACGAGATCGCGAGCGTCCTCGAGGTCTTCTACGACCAGGGATACATCGCAGGATTCGACTTTGTCGACGACAGCAAGGCCGGCCGCTTCGAGGTCGAACTGAACGGCACGATCAACGAGTGTGGTCCCGTCAAACCGCGATACGCGGTTGGCTCCGATGACTTCGAGCGCTGGGAGAAGCGGTTTCTCCCCGCCCGGGACTTCGGGGCGCTCGTCGTCACGACGAGTCAGGGGATCATGAGCCACGCCGAGGCCCGCCAGGCGGGCGTTGGCGGCCAGGTGATCGCCTACGTCTACTAGACCAATGCGAAGAGAAATACCACTACCCGAGAACGTAAGCGCAGAGGTCGACTCACTCGAGGTGACCATCGAGGGCCCGGACGGCAGCGTCACGCGCCGCCTCTGGTACCCCGACGTCACCGTGTCGGTCGAGGACGACACCATCGTCCTCGATACCGATGCCGAGGACGCAAAGACGACCGCGACCGTCGGCACCTTCGAGAGTCACATCGAGAACGCGATCCACGGTGTCACCGACGGCTGGGAGTACGAGATGGAGGTCTTCTACTCGCACTTCCCGATGCAGGTCAGTGTCGAGGACGACGAGGTCGTCATCGAGAACTTCCTGGGCGAGAAGGCCCCACGACGGACGACCGATCCACGGCGACACGGTCGGTCAATGTCGATGGCGAGCAGCTCGTGCTGTCCGGCCCCGACAAGGAGGCCGTCGGACAGACCGCCGCCGACATCGAACAGCTCACGACTGTCAAGGGTAAGGACACCCGGATCTTCCAGGATGGCGTCCACATCACCGCGAAGCCGGGTACCGGAGGTGCCTGAGAGATGCGACGACGAACGCCCAAGGAGGCACCATTCTCCTTCGACGACGAGGAGGAAGACGCCGACCAGGACGTGCCGCAGGCAACCGACGACCGAGGCCGAGGACGCCGAGGCGACACCCTCGGACGAACCACGAGGCCGAGGAAGCCGAACGCAGTCGCGAAGCAACCCGACGAACCAGTGGCCGAGCGAATCCGAAGAGCTGACAGAGCCCGACGAACCGAGAGCGTCGCAGCGAATCCGAGGAGTCGACAGCGCCCGACGAGCCAGAGGTCTGAGCGAAGCTGAGGCCGACACGCCATCGACCGAGGACGTGGACGACCGTGATCTCGAGGACATCAGCGGCGTCGGTCCAGCCAAGGCGGACGTCCTCCGGGAGGCCGGATACGAGACCGTGACCGACCTCATGGAAGCCGATCAGACCGATCTGGCCGATATCGAGGGCATCGGGAACGCGCTCGCGGCCCGCATCAAGGCCGACGTCGGTGACCTCGAGGTCAGCGATCGAGACGGCCGCAGAGATCGAGGACGAAGGGCTCGAGGCGGAGCCGACCGCCGTCGAGACCGAGCTGCGACCCCGGGGGCTCGTCGAGAAGACCCCCGAGCTCAGCGATGAGGAAGAGCGCCTGCTCGGCCGCCGAGCGGCCGAGGGCACGCCGGCGTTCAACCGGCAAGATCACCACAAGAAAAACGCACGCCGACCTCGTGGCGCCGCCCCCGGGGTGGCCTGTCGAAACAACGACGGGGAATCAAGGGCAAGGGTGACACCGTCGAGGCCGGATTCCGGTCTCCCACCGCCGTCCGCGGCCGACACCCAGCGGCTTCGAGGAGGTCCGCGTCGAGACGCCGACCGATCTCGAGGGTGTCGACGGTGACCGACAGGCGGTCCGCATCGGTAGCACCGTCGGTGCCCGCAAACGCGAGCGCATCGAGGAGGCCGCCGAGGAAGCCGGCATCCGGGTGCTGAACCCAACCTACGTCGAAGTGGAGGTGGAGGAATGACTGACCTCCGTGCTCAGCGTCGGCTCGCTGCTGACGTCCTCGACGTCGGGAAGAATCGCGTCTGGTTCGACCCGCAGGAACAGGGCGAGATCGCGGATGCGATCACCCGTGAGGAGATCCGCGAACTCGTCGACCAGGGAGTGATCCAGTCCAAGGAGGCCCGCAGCAACGCCCGCGGCCGGGCCCGCGAACGCAACGAGAAGCGGGCGTACGGCCACCAGACGGGGCCCGGCTCACGCCGCGGCACCAAGGGGGCCAGACAGAACGAGAAGGAGGCGTGGACCGACCAGATTCGCGCCCAGCGCCGGACGCTTCGCGAGCTTCGCGACGACGGCGAGCTCTCGCCCACGCAGTACCGGGAGCTGTACCGGAAGGCAAGCGGGGGCGAGTTCCGCAGTGTCCAGTACATGCACAACTACATCGCGACCGAATACGGTGACGAATAATGGCAACAGGACCACGCTACAAGGTACCAATGCGGCGACGGCGGGAGGTACGCACGGACTACGGTCAGCGGCTTCGGCTGCTGAAATCCGGCAAGCCCCGGCTCGTCGCCCGCAAGAGCAACCGGCACATGATGGCTCAGTTCATCGTCCCCGGCAACCAGGGCGACGAGACACTCACGGCGGCCCACTCGAGCGAGCTGGCGGAGTACGGCTGGGAGGCCCCGACCGGCAACCTGCCGGCGGCCTACCTCACTGGCCTGCTCGCTGGCCGACGGGCGGACACGGACGGCGTCACCGATGCCGTCCTCGATATCGGCCTGAACACGGCGACCCCTGGCAACAAGGTTTTCGCCGTTCAGGAGGGGGCAATCGACGCCGGCGTCGACATTCCCCACAACGATTCCGTGCTCGCAGACTGGGAGCGAACCCGCGGCGAGCACATCGCCGAGTACGCGAACTCACTCGAGGAACCACTGTACAGTGGCGACTTCGATGCGACGGAACTCCCCGAGCACTTCGACGCGATTCGGGAGGTGATCCTCGATGAGTGACGCCGAGGGCTACGACGACGGCTGGGCCCCGGTCACGCGACTTGGGCGGCTCGTCCAGTCGGGCGAGATCGAGACGATGGAGGCCGCGCTCAACTCGGGGCTCCCGCTGAAGGAGCCCGAGATCGTCGACCAGTTGCTGCCGGGCCTCGAGGACGAGGTGCTCGACATCAACATGGTTCAGCGGATGACCGACTCCGGCCGCCGGGTGAAGTTCCGGTGTGTGGTCGTCGTGGGCAATCGTGACGGCTTCGTCGGCTACGCCGAGGGGCGGGACGACCAGGTCGGATCGGCGATCCAGAAGGCCATCGGTATCGCGAAGCTGAACATGCTCGCCGTCCGACGGGGTTCGGGGTCCTGGGAGGACCGCTCCGATCGACCCCACTCGCTAACCCACCGGACGACGGGCAAGGCGGGCTCCGTCGAGGTCCAGCTGATTCCGGCTCCCGAGGGCCTCGGGCTGGCCGCGAATCCGACGGTGCGAGCCGTCCTCGAGCTGGCCGGCATCGAGAACGCCTGGACGAAGAGTCACGGGAACACCCGGACGACGGTGAACCTCGCGAAGGCGACGTTCAATGCACTCGAGAACGCCGCCCAGTCGCGCCAGCCGCGACAGGAGGTGGTCGAATAATGATGGCGATCGTCCAGCTGCGTGGGGAGGTCCACCAGCGCGAGACGGTCCGGGATACCCTCTCGATGCTGAACCTCCATCGGGTCAACCACGCCACGGTCGTTCCGGAGACGGACGCCTACCGCGGGATGATCACGAAGGTCAACGACTACGTCGCCTTCGGCGAGCCGACCGACGAGGTGCTCACGACGACGCTCGAGCGCCGCGTCGAGCCCCTCGAGGGGCCCAAGACGGACGTCGACGCCGACTGGCTGGCCGAGAACACGGACTACGAGAGCTTCGAGGCGCTCGGCGAGGCCCTGCTGGCCGAGGAGACGACCCTCCGGGAGCAGGGACTGTCGCCGACACTCCGACTGCACCCGCCACGCGGGGGCCACGACGGGATCAAACATCCGACAGCCGAGGGTGGGCAACTCGGAAAGCATACAACGCCCGAAATCAACCGCCTGTTAGAGGCGATGCGGTAACAACCATGACGAGCAAGAAACGACGTCAGCGCGGATCGCGCACACACGGCGGCGGGACACAGAAAAATCGCCGTGGCGCCGGTCACCGCGGCGGTCGCGGCCGGGCCGGTCGCAGCAAGCACGAGTTCCACAACTACGGGCCCCGCGGCAAGCAGGGCTTCAAGCGCCCCGGATGGGATCCGGGACGAGGTCCTCGAGGTCGACCTCCGGACGATCGACGAGGACATCGAGTTGCTCGTCGCCGAGGAGGTCGCGAGCGAATCCGGGGATGGGTACACGGTCGATGCCCGCGACGTCGTCGATGGCGGGCACGAGGCCGACCGGGTGAAGGTCCTCGGAGCGGGCCAGGTTCACAACACCCTCGAGGTTGTCGCCGACGACTTCTCGGAGACGGCCGAGGAAAAGATCGAAGCAGCCGGCGGATCGGCCGAGCGCTCCGCTCGAGCGCTCGGTGAGATACCAGACGACGAATAAATACACATATGGGCTGGAAGGAAACCGCCGAACCGATTCTCACGCGGATGCCGACAGTGCGACGGCCGGAAGGTCACGTCGCGTTCAAACGCAAACTGGGCTGGACGGCCGGGATCCTGGTCGTCTACTTCTTCCTGACGAACGTCATCCTCTTCGGGCTTGCCCCGCAGGGGGCGACGGACCTCTTCGGGGAGTTCCGGACGATTCTCGCCGGGGCCCACGGGTCCGTCCTCCAGGTGGGGATTGGCCCGATCGTCACGGCCAGCATTGTCCTGCAGCTGCTGGGCGGGGCCAATCTGCTCGGCCTCGATACGGACGATCCACGTGACCAGGTCCTCTACCAGGGCCTGCAGAAGCTCCTGGTCGTCATTATGACGGCCCTGACGGCCCTCCCGATGGTCTTTACCGGTGGATTCCTTCCAGCTCAAGCGACGCTGACACTGGGTGGTATCACCGTCGATCAGACCGGGGTGAGTCTCATCATGTTCGCTCAGATCTTCATTGGCGGCATCCTCATCCTCTACATGGACGAGGTGGTGAGCAAGTGGGGGATCGGCAGCGGGGTCGGCCTGTTCATCATCGCCGGCGTGAGTCAGCGACTGGTGGCCGGATTCCTCTCGATCAGCGGAGAGGGCTTTTTCTACAGCTGGTACCAGATTCTGACCGGCCAGGTCGAGGTCGGTTCGGTCCTCGCCGGGAGTGGGTTCAACACCCTCTTTCTCGGACAGGGGCAGCTACTGGCGCTCTTAACCACCCTCTTGATCTTTGGCATAGTTGTCTATGCTGAATCAGTTCGGGTGGAAATCCCACTTAGTCACTCACGCGTCAAGGGGGCCCGGGGACGCTTCCCGGTCAAACTCATATACGCGAGCGTGCTGCCGATGATCCTCGTGCGGGCACTCCAGGCGAACGTCCAGTTCATGGGCCAGATCATGGCGAGCCAGTGGTCTGGGATGCCCGGCTGGCTCGGGGTCTACTCCGAGGGGGTGCCAACAGGCGGCTTCTTCTACTACACCTCGCCGATTTACTCACCAGGTGACTGGATGTGGTGGACAGGTGCGGTCACCCAGGAGTGGTGGCAGGTGATGTTGCGCGTCGGGATTGACCTCTCATTCATGATCGCTGGTGGGGCCATCTTCGCCATCTTTTGGGTCGAAACCACGGACATGGGCCCGGAGGCGACGGCCAAGCAGATTCAGAATTCCGGGATGCAGATTCCGGCTTCCGACAGAACGTTGGCGTGATCGAGAAGGTCATGGAGCGATACATTCCACAGGTGACGATCATCGGTGGGGCACTGGTGGGAATCCTCGCCGTCTGGGCCAACATGCTCGGCACGATCGGGTCTGTCTCGGGGACGGGGCTCCTGCTGGCTGTCTCGATCACCTACAAGCTCTACGAGGAGATCGCAGAAGAGCAGCTCATGGAGATGCATCCCATGATGCGCCAGATGTTCGGCTAGTGGGTACCCGACGGGGGCCATACAGTGGCCTTCTTTTTGACCGGATCGGTGCTGTAATGCGGTTATGTAATGAGTTTCCCTGATAGTGCCGCAGGAGACAGAAAGACTAAACAGATGGCGGTATAAGAAATCAATAGAACTCATGCTGACGCGGGCAGATGAAAGCGATTTAATCGAAGACATCAAGGAAGGGATCGGAATTGCGTTGAGTTGGAGGGAAGCGTCAGCGGAATGAATCGATTGATTAAACTCAATAAACTCGCGTATATTGCGGTTAAGCGGCTGAGAGGTCCCCATCACGTTCGGTTGGTACAAGTATGGACCCGCTCCTGTCGATTTACAGTATTCTGAAGCTGCAGTCTCTTCCAAAACACAGGAGGAGTGTGAGGCCCCGGATGAATCCCGAATTCCCCATAGAGATTACTATAGCCCACTGGAATATGCATACTTCTTCGACACAGAGCCTAGACGAATTTGAGCATATCTTACAGGCACCGACCAAAGAGTTTCTTGTCTCCTTTTATGAGCGGGAAGCCCCTGAACCGTCACAAACAACTCTATATAAAGAGTGCGCAACTGCAACAGGTATTAGACGAAATCTCAGACGATAATTCTTGGCATAACGATGCAGATACATATTATCGTGAAGTCAGTCACCGTCCTAGTGAATTAATGCGAGAACTGATGGGGATTGACTCTCTTCGCAAGGCACGGATGCCGTTCAGACTCTATGTCCGGTTCCTGAAAAGATCCTGCGAACGCTTCCAATTCCGAAACGCTCTCTCCGAGCCAGCAACGCTTCGTTAAGCGGATTATCGACTATTATTATGGGAGCGCTTGGAAGTATGTCGCGCTAATGATATCTGAGGATACAGTTCATCTCTCCCCAGGAGACAATCAGGATAAACTCCTCACCTCTATTGAGAACGATAAGCAGGAAATTCGTTCAGACTACGAAGGAGACTTGAACGGCTTTGAGGACAGAGCAATCGCTCTAAATATTATTTGCAAAGCAGAAAATGAAGAAGCCACTGATAAACCAGCCAAGAATTCATCTGATAGTGAATATGTCGAAGCATGGGTTCAGGCAAGTGCAGAAGCGATAGGGGAGCATCAGCAAAAGAATGACAGCGGTTCCGAGGATGGTGCCGAAATCAATAGATGACCGTCAGCCGATTTGATGTAGTACGCGTCGATTTTCCAGAGCAAAATAAAATTCCAGACAGCGAATTTGATAGCCCTCATCCGGCGGTTGTGGTTCAGAATAACACAGCAAATTCCCGACTTGATACCGTTACAGTTGTTCCGGTGACGACGAATGAGTATTCTGGCCATGACTACGAAGTTCAACTCTTCCCAGAAGCTGACGGGGTGGAGGAGAAGTCTGTTGCAAAGGCAAATTTGCTTGCGAGCGTTTCTATAGGTGACCGAATCACAAATGAAGACGACTGGAAAATGGGTGAAATTAGTTCGCTCAAGATGGATGAATTAGAAGCTGCTATCGCAAGCCATCTCTCAATCTGGTAGGTTTGAATTCCCAAGTGGGGCACTCACTCGGGTATCCCCAGTTTTCTAAAGTCGCGACAGATGTTCGGCTGAGGTCGCCGAAAATCTGAAAACTGCCCACTGACACTCTTTTCGCGCTCACACCCGGCCACCAGCGCGTCTGTGGCGACGGAGGTGATCACCGATGACGGTGTCCACGGACCTAAAGGACGGCTCTCCATGGATCTGGGTCAATCAATCGTGAACAGCCACAGCACGTCCGACCGGTCTTCTACTGTGGTCCACAATGATCGACACCTGAACAACCGAACCCAGGGTGGGTCGAAATACCACTCGCAATTTGCACGGAGAGTCCTTATTACCTTACTCAGGTTGTAGTTCGTATGGAACGAGACGATAGTAGATCGATGGCCGAGGAAACCCCTCCTGAAACGGCGTTCGCAGCGCTCGGAAACGAACATCGAATGCAGGTCATCGAGACGTTGTGGGAGCGTCGGTCACTCTCGCCAGTGGGGACAGACACTCCAGTCCAGTACTCCGACCTATTTGAGGAATCGCCGCTCTCCGATAAGGGTCAATTCAATTATCATCTCGGAATCCTCGTCGGGCCATTTCGCCAAAACCGAGGAGGGATACGTCCTCACGTATGCAGGGAAGAACATCGCCCGCGCAGTCAAGGCGGGCAGCGTCACCGACAATCCACAGGTGGCAGATGTCCCGGTGCCGGGACGAGAATGCCCGTTATGCGGTGACGACAACATCCGGATGGATTACGAGGACGGACACATCCTGTTTTCCTGTACCGCATGCGAGGGGATTGCTCCTGAGGACCCGGTTGCACCGCCAGGAGCAATACAGGCTGGGTCGATTCCAGTAAGCGCGCTCATTGGACGGTCTCCCAGTGATCTGTACGATTCTGGGGTACAGTGGGGCGTTCACGTCTATTCAACCCTCGCAGACGGGTACTGTCCGGTCTGTGCGGGCGTCGTTGACGCCGACCTCGTGGTCTGTGAAGAGCACAATCCGAGTGAGGGGGTCTGTTCCTCGTGTGGTGACCGATTCGCCAGCCGAGCACGCTATGAGTGTACCGTCTGCGAGACTGTCGAATGGGGATCAGTTTTCATGGTTATTGGATACACCGAGCCAGTTTTCGGATTCCACTACGAGCACGGCATCAATCCGTTTCGGCCCGACGTGACGGATGATTTTGGAGTTATTCCCGACATCGAGGAGATAGTCCAGTCAATATCGCCACCAGTCGTCAAGTATGAGTTTACCCTCGATCAAGACACGCTTCGCGTCATCGTCGATGAGACACTGGATGTCCGTCACTCGGAAACGATTGCAGACGAGGGGTGTTCGGGGGCGTAGTGGAGCGCAGCAGTTACACTCGCGTTCCAGTTATCGCTTAACTGAACTGGTCGTGGAGAAATAAATTTCTCCGAGAGTATATTGTCTCGTGACGTGCCTGTACAGGCGCATGACGGAAAATTCGACATTTTCGGCCATTGAATCGTCTGCCATCGACTCCGCAGAGACGAAGCTTCACCGCTTCGCGGGAATACTGGTGATGCTGACACCGGTGTTCTTCATCGCGGGTATCGTCTCCGCCGTGACCCAAGTTCCGTTCGATGGAGCGTCGGACGTAGATGTAGTCACGAGTCCCGGTTGGCTCCTCTTCTGGAGTGCCTTCACTGCGGGCTTCGTCGGCTTCGCCGCGGGAGCAGCCATCGTTCTCCGACAGCGGTTCTCGGGAACAACTGGGGCGATACTCGGGACGCTTCCACTGCTGCAGATACCGCTCTCGTTCGTGTCTATCGTCGCCGGTTGGTTCGTTTCGCGTGCAATCGTCCGGACCGACACGACCGTCGCTGTCCCGCCCGCACAGCAGGCACTCGTGTTGGATGTGATGGAAGCGATTACCGACGGGCTCGCATTCACCACCGGCCTTCTCTTCGGGTTTGTACTTCTCGCGTTGGGATACCTGTATATCCAAGAACCAGGGCGGCGAAGCGTGGCGGGCTATCTCGGTATCCTGCTTGGAACTATCACATTCCTCGTCAACCTCGGATTGCTGCTGGCGGCGGAAGCAACGGACCTCTGGATTCTTGGCATCCTCATGAGCGTCCTCGCATCGTTCGTTTTAGTCCCGATCGGCTGGTTCGTATACTGCGATTCGGACCGAATCGGTCACGCTGGAGACAGCTCCTCGGGTACCCCATCGGAGTGAGAAGTTGTCCGAGAACTTTCAAACGATACACCCAATGATTTTCTGCTGGTAGCCGAGCCTGTTCGAGATGCTAAAGTTGGCCTAGAGGACAGCGGGGTAGCAAAACTACTTCCCGTTCACGTGGCAAGAGGCCGATACTGGATGACAAACGCACCGTCTGCTGGCGGTCCACCCGATAACCATCCTGAGTCCAAGACCGTGCCGGATACGCTCCTCACGGACCAGTTCTCGACCGATCAGGTCTACCAGCGGGTCGTCGCCGATGCCGACCACGAGGTGACGTCTGGGGTTCGAGAGCTCTTTCAGCGGACTGGCAGCTGGGTTCGCGATTACGGTCACCTTCCTGCTCTACGCGTCGATGACGGCGACCGCAGAGAGCCCAATCGTTGGCGTCCTCTTGTATCCACTCGGATTTATCTACATTATCATCGGTGGCTATCAGCTCTACACCGAGAACACGCTTCCACCGGTTGCACTCACCCTCGAGCGGCTGGCATCGGTCCCGACCCTGCTCCGTCACTGGCTGATCGTGCTCGCGGGCAATTTCACCGGCGGTGGACTGGGCGCGATGGCACTCGCCTACGGCGGCGTGTTCGACGACGCAACCGCGTCGGTGGCGATGGACTTCGCGTCCAAGGGCATTGCGACCCCGGCCACGGATCTGTTTGTCAAGGCGGCCTTCGCCGGGTTGATCGGTCGCCGGCGTCGTCTGGATCAACTTCGCTGCCAGGGACACGATCACCCGCCTCGTCGTGGTCTATCTGGCATTTCTGGCGATTCCGCTGGGCAACCTGTTCCACGTCGTGGTCTCCTTTACCGAGGTCGTCTATCTGACGTTCGCGACGGGGATCAACCCCGTCCCCGGGCTGGTCGGATTCGTACTCCCGGTGCTCCTCGGGAATACAGTTGGTGGGGTCGTGCTGGTGACGGTGGTCAATTACTACCAGACCTCGGACGATCGCCTCGAGATCGACCGCTTCAAAAACGTCCGCAGGCTCTCGTTTCGCGAGTCGCTGCTTGGTTCGCTGGCGGGGCGATCGTACGTTCCCGTGATCGACACGGTTGAGGATATCGTCCGGAACCCGGAGGCCTATCGGGTCATGGTCGCCGTCGCCAATCCACGGACCGAGACGGCCGTGATCCGGCTCGCCTGCCAGATTGCCAGCAGCCATGCGGAGGGGAAAGTACACGTCGTCCACGTCGTGCAGGCCCCCCGACGCTGGTCTCCCGACGTCCAGCGAGCCCAGCAGGCCCGGATCAGTCAGGCTTCCGAACAGCAACTCGAGAACGCCCGCCAGATCGCCGACCGGGTCGGCGTCTCGATCGAAACGTCGACCGTAGTCACGCCACGCTCGTTCGAGGAGGTGTTCATTCTTGGCCCGACGAACCAGCCCGGACCTCGTGTTGATGGATTGGGACGAACAGAGCATCTGGCGTTCCGCTCGTGCCGAACGGCCACTGGCGGACCTGACGAACCGGCTCCCCTGTGACTTTCTGATCGTCAACGATCGGGGGCTGGATCCCTCGCGGATCCTGGTCCCGACCGCAGGTGGCCCGGCATCGGATCTGAACGCCGAAATCGCCCGAGCACTGGCCCAGCAGGCCGGGGCGGAGATCGAGGTGCTGCACGTCGTCGACGATGAAAGTGATGTTCCGATGGGGAAGGCCTTCCTCGAGGACTGGGCTGGGGCCCACGACCTCGAGGACGCGACGATAACGGTAGGGACGGGTGGCGTCGAACGGGAGATCATCAGTGCCGCAGACGATTGTACGCTGTTGTTGCTCGGGGCGACCGAAGAGGGGCTCTTCTCGCGGCTGATCTCTGACTCGCTGCATCTGGACGTCATCAATGATGTCGAGTGCTCGGTGATACTGGCCGAACGCCCCGCCGAGCGGTCGCTACGCGAGCGCCTCTTCGGTGTCGCGGACCGGAATCAGCGGCCGTACCGGGAGGGCACGGCCACTTCTACGGAGCAACCAGCACCCGCGAGCGAATGAGACCCTGCTGAGTGGATTACCCGCAGTGAGTGACACGTCTCCTTTTTGTGCCGGGTTGATGAAGGGCGGGCCATGGCAACACTCGAAAACGACGTCGCGATCGTGACTGGTGGCGCAATCGGGATCGGTCGGGCCATCGCGAGCCGCTTCATCGAGGATGGAGCCACCGTGGTTATCGCCGACATCGACGAGGACCGCGGTGCCGCCACGGCCGAGGAACTCGACGGTGAATTCAGCCACTGCGATGTTCGGGATTTCGACACCGTCCAGGCCCTGGTCGAATCTGTCGTGGCCGACCACGGGCGGCTGGATATCATGGTCAACAATGCCGGGGTCGGGAGCGAGACCTCGGTGGAGGACATGAGCCTCGAAGAGTGGAATGAGGTGGTGGCGATCAACCTGAATGGGGTCATGCACGGCACGAAAGCGGCCATCCCCCACCTCCTCGAGGGTGGTGGCTGCATCATCAACCTCGGCTCGATCTACGGGCTGGTTGGGGGCAAGGGGGCAGCCTCCTACTCGGCCGCGAAGGGTGGGGTCATCAACTTCACCCAGCAGGTGGCCATCGATTACGCCGACAGGGGCGTGCGGGTCAACAGCATCTGTCCGGGCTTCGTCGAGACGGCGATGACCGAGGACCTGCTCGAGGACGAACGCTTCTACAACTACCTCAAGCGCCAGACCCCGATGGATCGCCACGCGACCCCGGATGAGATTGCGCCGATGGCGGCCTTTCTCGCCTCGGATCAGGCCTCCTACATCACCGGGGCGAACATCCCGGTCGATGGTGGCTGGACCGCCTATTGAACAGAGTCCCTACTCACGTCCATTTGCTGAAAGAGATGGCCAGAAATCAGCGAGATGGGATGGCGTAACTATCACCAATCGGCCGCAAGCCGATCCCGTGTGGCCCTGGGAACACATCGCTATTGCCTACGTACTCGTCTCGCTGTTGAGCCACGGCATCGCCGGTCGCTCACCCACGGACCGTGAGGTCGGTGCCGTCATTGTCGGCTCGATTGTCCCGGACCTGATCGACAAGCCCCTCGCCTGGGAGTGGGGACTGATTGGCTCGGGCTATGGCCCCGCGCACTCACTGCTTCTCATCGGACCGATCATCATCGCCGTGACCGGTATTGCGTACCGCCGCCATTCTGGTGTGTGGCTCGCCATGGGGACAGCCGTTCTCGCCCACCTTCCGGCCGATGTTCTTGGAAGCTACCTCCGAACCGGGATTCTCAGGCCGTCGATCCTGCTCTGGCCGATTCACGCACCCCGACGATCGATGAGCCACCCGGCCTGCTCGCCATGGTTGGGCACTTCTATAGCCCCTTTCACGAGTCCCTCCTCGAAACTGGGTTCTCGACGTACGCGCCGGAAGTCATCGTGGTGTGTGGCGCAATCCTGGTCCTCTGGCTTGGCGATGGCGTGCCGGGCTTGCGATGGCTCGCCCGCCGGCCGTGACGTACCGGATTTTCAAAAATTACATCACGGCCTGTCACCTCGTGTCTGTAATGCGCGCGCTTATCGCAACTGATCTTTCACACGCCACTCGCACTATGGTGTCCTCGCGACGGACACTCGATTCACTGCAGGCCATCGGCGTGGAGACCATCCATCTTGTGACGGTCATTAACACCGACGAGGCCACCATTCCCGGCCTCGCTGTCGAGGACAAGCGACGGGTCGCCATCGACCGACAAGAAGCCGCCCTCATCGACGCTGGCTTCGATGTCGACGTTCACGCTCTGCGGGGGACCCCACACCAGCGCATCAACGACGTCGCCGAAAGCGAAGACGTCGATCTCATCCTCATGGGCTCGCAAACCGAACGCCCCTTCGAGGCCCGACCCATCGGTCGGACCGCCAGAAACATGGCCCGCAGCACGGTGGCGCCACTGCTCATCTGTCGGCTCACCGTGGATGACGACGAGGTTTCGATGCGCCACGATCGACCCTTCGAGCGCATCCTCTATGCGACGGACTTCTCGGACAACGCAAACCTGGCCTTCGATGAACTGCGGGAGCTCGAGCCGGCCGTCGATACCAGTCACCTCCTGCACGTTTCCGGCTCCGACGAGTCCCCATCGGAGGATGCCACCGATCGACTCGAGGCACTGGCCAGCGAACTGGGCGAGGCCGGCATCGGGACATCGATCGCAGTCGAGCACGGCGATCCAGCCGAGGAGATACTCGCTGCCGCTGATGCGTTCGATCCGACCTGCATTCTCGTCGGCTCGCGTGGTCAGGGTCGGCTCCGCCGCCTGCTGCTCGGCAGCGTCTCCGGTCACGTGGCGATTCACAGTGAGACGAACGTCCTGATCGTTCCGCCCTCGCGACGCTAGACGACCCACTCGTTTTTCAAACGCAACGTTTCGGAAGAAGCAGTCCAGCAGCTCACGCTGCAGGGCCGCCTTACTGGATCGAGTACCCAGCTGCCAGGGTCAACAGGAGTACCGCAAAGAGGGCACTGCCCATGAGATACGTGAGCGAGCGTGGCTCGTCGACCAAGTGCTGGAAGTAGCCGGCAATCAGTCCCGTCTTGGTTGCCGCGAGGATGAGTGTCCCGCCCACTGCCATCGTGTACGTGAAGTACTGGTCAAGTTCGAAGAAGACGAACTTTCCGGTCGCGAGGGCCATGAGGGCGACGTGATCAGCGCGTACTTGCGAACGCTCGCCATTGGCAGAATCTGGGCGTGTCCGGCACTTGATTGATTGCGGTCCGCCCCGCACGGTCGGGCAAAGCGACAGGTAATAGGGGATTCCTCCCTGACACGTCGCCAATGCGGCTCAGACGGCTCGGCGGACTGATCCTTGCCTGTGTCCTCGCGGCACCGCTACTCGTGGACACGGGGGCCGCGAGTAACGTCGTCGTCGGCCTCTCTGACTCCGGGACGGACGTGACGATTCCGACCTGGCTCTATCTGGCGACGGGGGCCGGCGTGGTTGGGGCCTCGGCCCTGCTGACGGCGATGGTGACCGACCGGGTCGTCCTCGAGGGCTTTCGACAGAAGTCCCTCGGTCCGGCGCTGGGGCAGTTCATTCGGCCGGGTGGGCTCGCCCTGGGGGGCGTGCTCTCGCTTGCCATCGCGTTCGTGCTCGCTGTTGGCTTGCTTGGACCGGATCGCGGGCTCGTGAGTGCGGCCGTCCTCCTCGTGTTCGTTGGAGGTCGCTCGATCGCGACCGGCCTGGCCTACCTCGTGGTCAATCCGTGGCCGCAAGCGACGCCCTGGCGAGTAGTTGCCTCGTCCCTGCCCACTGCGGATCGGCCCTATCCGGAGTGGCTTGGCAGCTGGCCGGCCGTTGGCGGGCTGCTTGGGTTTGTCTGGCTCGAGGTCGTCACCCCCCTCAGTGCCTCGGCGCGCACCCTCGTGGCGGTGGTCCTCGTGTACTTGGTGGTGACGATCGCCGGCGCGGTCGTCTTCCAGCCTCGGACCTGGTTCGAGCGGGCCGATCCGCTCGTGACCTGGTTTCGCCTGTACGGGTCAGTTGCCCCCATCCAACGGACGGAAGCGGGCCTCGAGCTGCGGATTCCCGGATCGCGCCTCACGGATGCTGACGTAATCACTCACCCCTCCCAGCTGGGATTCGTCCTCGCGATCATCTGGGAGCTGACCTTCAGTGGGTTCATCGTCACGCCTCCGGGCACCTGGACGATCGAGACGCTGGTGGGCCTCGGCGTGCCCGCACCGCTGGTCTATCTGGTGTTGTTGCTCGGCGGATTCGGCCTCTTCTGGGCGGCCTACTGGGTGGCCGCCGAGGTGAGTCGCCGCCAGACGGCGACCTACCTGGACCGACGGACGATCGCGTTACGGTTTGCAGCCCCGCTGATTGCGATTGCCGCCGGCTATCACATCGCACACTACGCTGGCTTTGCCATCTCCCTGCTACCGTCGCTGGTCGATACGACCCTCGCACCGCTGGCCCCACCACCGAACCCGACGCGGCTGGCCCTGCCCGGCTGGTTCGGCTACATCGAGATCGCCGGTATCCTGCTGGGGCATGTGCTGGCCGTCTGGGTTGGCCACGTCGTCTCCTTCGAGCTCTTCCCCGGGACCCTGCAGTCGATTCGGAGCCAGTACTCGTTCGTGGCTATCATGATTCTTTTTACCATGCTCAGTCTGTACCTCGTCTCGTTGCCAACCAGCCCGGCCCCGTTCGCTCCCGGGTGAGCGACAGGCCCTTGTGGCTGCTCACCAATGGATCGGGCAATGACCCTCGAGGCGACCTACGACATCCCGCCAGGCGAGGAGCCGGCGGCCCGGTGTCCCTACTGCAATCGGCCGTTCTCGAGCGAGCGCCTCGAGACGTTCCACGTCGGCCGACGCCACGAGGCCGAGCTGACCGACGAGGAGCAGGCGAGATTCGAGGAGGCCACAGACGAGGAGCAGTACGACATCTTCACCTACCACCTCAAGGCAGCGGTGAGCGTCTTTCTGGTCTACTTCCTGTTCACCATGATATACGCGCTGGTCTGGTCTGGGTAGCCCCCTGCAAGACATCACCCGCTGTAGAGGATCTCTGGCACGGTTTTGATTGGTGAGTGGAAGAACGGGGGATGTCGACAGCAATCACTCAGCGGGTTGCTCAGATAAAATTCGTGTCCGCCGTCCTACATCAGGTAGAAAAGCGGGAACAGGAAGACCCAGACGATGTCGACGAAGTGCCAGTAGAGACCGAAGAACTCGATCGGCCGGTTGTCCTCGAGGTAGGCATCCCGCGTGTAGATCCGGTACATCATGAAGATGGCAATCGCCATCCCCAGCAGGACGTGCAGGCCGTGCAGCCCGGTGGTGACGTAGTAGATGGCGTACTCGAGGCCGCTGAACCAGTAGTGGCCATCGGCAAACTTGCTGGACCACTCCCAGGCCTTCACACCCATGAAGGACGTCGCAAGCACCAGGGTCAGGCCCATCATCCCGAGTGTGCCCCGCTTGTTGCCCCGCTGGGCCATCACGAGTGCCAGGATGACGGTGAAACTCGAGGTGAGCAGGATGTACGTGTTGAGCAGGCCGGGCCAGGCCTCTGGCGGCACCTTGTGCCACTCGCCCCATCCCATGTGGATGCGCATGAACAGGTAGGCACCGATGAACGCTCCGATGACGACGACGTCCGACGCCAGGAAAGCCCAGACACCGAACTTGGTGGTTCCGACGTTCTCGAATGGCCAGCGTTCGGCGATGTCGGCGCGGGTGCCTCGAAACGCTCGCGGCCGAACTGGAACAGCGTGACGAGCAGGACGGCCACCCGGCGGCGGTCAGTACGGGATAGATGATGTTCGGTTCGGGATTGCCCGACGCGATGCCCGTCGCACCCCGGGCGAGGGCGAACTCCTCGATGTACGGTGTCAGGCCAGAGAGGCCGAGGAAGGTGAGGAACATCCCGATGCCGATGCCAAATGGCCAGATGCTCGCGTGGTCGGCGTGGCCCTTGTCGGCGGAGGCGTGGGCTGTTGGTTCTGGGGTGTCAACCTCGTCGTCGGCGGTGACGGCGTCGGCAGCCGTCTCGATGGTAGCCGTGCCCCCGTCGGCCACCGCGTCGTCGACGAACTCGAGCTCCCCGCTCGCATAGCTCGGTCGGCCGGGCCAGTTCTCGAGCGGTGGCGGTGAGGAGATGGCCCACTCGGCGGTGCGCGAGTAGGTCCACGGATTGTCCGGGGCCGCTGGCCCCGACCGAAGGCTGCGGGCGAAGTTGATGAACATGATGAGGAACGATCCCCCGAGGATGAACGCGCCGATGGTGGCGATCTGGTGGTAGGGCTCGACGGCCTGATTGAAGGTGAATATCCGCCGCGGTGTCTCCCAGGCCAGAAACAGGGGGAAGTACAGGAGGTTGAAGCCGATGAAGTAGACGGCAAAGTGCAGCTTGCCGAGGCGCTCGCTGTACATCTTGCCCGTGATCTTGGGCCACCAGTAGTACAGCCCACCGAACAGCGCGGTGGCCCCGCCGACCATCACGTAGTGGAAGTGGGCGACGACCCAGTAGGTGCCACGGAACTCGTAGTCGAGAACGACCGCACCGAGGAACACGCCGGTGATGCCGCCGATGATGAACAACACGAGCGCCCCGAGCGAGAACAGGAACGGCGTCGTGAAGCGGATCCGGCCCTTGACCATGGTGTAGATCATCGAGAAGACCATCAGGTCGAATGGCAGCGAGATGCCGATCGTCGTCGCCATGAACAGCGTCTTGACCTCGAGGTTGATGCCCGTCAGGAACATGTGATGCATCCAGACGAGGAACGACTGGACGGCCACGAGGATCATCGCGATGATCACCCACTTGCGGCCGACCAGCCGCCGGCCGGTGAAGGTCTGGAAGATCTCGAACATGACCCCCAACGCGGGGAAGAAGACGATGTAGACCTCCGGATGGCCGAAGAACCAGAACAGGTGCGACCACAGCAGGCTCGAGCCCTGATCGGTTGCAAAGTACTGCGTGAAGAGGATGCGGTCTGCCGAGAGCATGAGCAGGGCTGCCAGCAGTGCCGCGAAGGCAAACAGCATCATCCAGACGGTCAGGAGGATCGACCAGGTGAACAGGGGCATGTTCCAGAGGCCAAGCCCTTCGGCCCGCTGGCGGTGGATCGTCGACAGGAAGTTGACCGTTCCCATGGTGACCGACATGGTAAACAGCATCAACGCGAGGATGGTCGTGTTGCTGCCGGTCGTCGCCTCGAGGGCGGGCGAGTAGGTCGGGACGTTAAGCGGTGCATACATCGTCCAGCCGCCGGCGAACGAGCCACCCTGGAAGAACGAGATGAACAGGAGGACAGCCCGAGAGGAGGTAGAACCAGTAACTCATGCGCATTCAATCGCGGGAAGGCAAGGTCCTTCGCACCGATCTGCAGCGGGACGACGTAGTTTGCAAAGCCGAACGCGAACGGCGAGAGGAACCAGAAGACCATGGTGAGCCCGTGGATGCTCACGGTCTGGTTGAACATGTTCGCCGAGACAAGGCCGGTTCCGCCAGCCTCGAAGAGGTGGGCCCGAAAGATCAGTGCGAGGATGCCACCGAAGAGGAGAAAGAGGATCGCAGTGGAGAGATAGAGGACACCGACGTCCTTGTGGTTGGTCGTGACGAGCCAGCGCTTGATCGATCGCTTGGGGGGCAGGTCACTCATTATGGGGTCACCTCCGCGCTCGCGTTACCGGATGTCTGTTCGGCTGTCGCATTCCCGCCGTCATTTTGTGCATTGGTGTCTTCGGTTGGTGCGTTCTCTTCGAGGAACTGCTCGTACTCCTCCTGGGTCACGACCTCGACTGTCCCGCGCATCTGGGAGTGACCATCACCACAGAGTTCGAAACAGCGAATTGTGTGCGTCTCGCCGGGCTCCTCGGCGACGAACCAGGTCCGATCCGTCTCGCCGGGGATGGCGTCGACTTTCACCCGTAAGTCCGGTATGCCAAAGGTGTGCCAGACGTCGCCACTTGTCGCGTTGACCCAGACCGTGGTGTCGGCCGGAACCGTGAGCGTCCCGAACGATCGATGGCCGTTCTCGTAGGTGAACTGCCAGGCAAAGCCCTCGCCGACGACATCCACCTCGATCGACTCCTCGTCGGGCCCTTCCTCGACGTCGAGCAATACGGTGTAGCTCCATACCACGAGGCTGATGACGATGATCGCACTGATCCCAAAGGAGAGAAAGAGTTTCCGACCGCCCTCTCCGCCGATGGGAAGTTCGCCGAGCGATGGTCGGTCCTCGCCGTCTGCCTCGTCCCCGTCATCGCGGTACTTGTAGGCGTTGTAGATGGTGTAGCTGATGACGACGATGCCGACGAGCGTGCCCAAAATGAGAAAGAGATAGTAAATCTCCTCAAAGAGGGCAACGCGGGACTGGAGCGGCGCGGTGAGTATGTTGACGTTCATGGTCACCTTCTGGACAGTGAAACCTTGGTGAGAGGTCGGCCCCCGGGCCACTTATCTGCTACGAACCGATTGCGACTGACAGTCCGGTCCCGCAACCGATGTATATCGTGGACCCGTACGGGGTGTATGCCCGAAGAGGTTCTGTTCAAGTTCGAGCAGTCAATGCCTGTTAACGAAATTGCCGAATACCTTCGAACGGTGGCTACGGCCCTCGAGGGAACAGATCCGCTCACGCTCGAGTCCGGTAACGAGTCAGTGACGATGGCCGTTCCGGATCGGCCGACCTTCGATATCAAGGCCGAACGCGAGACGGATTCCTCGGGAGGTCATCCGGAGCTCAGCGTCGAGTTCGAGCTCGAGTGGGACGAGAATGCCGACGGGGATGGCTCGCTAGAGATCGAGTAGTTCGATCACTCGGTCGTGCCGGTTGCATCGTATCGACGATAGAGTCCCACGAATCCGGCAAAGACCACCAGGGCACCGAAGGCCACGCCGACCCATGCTCCGTATGGGACCTGCAGGGCACTGAGAGCCCCGCCGACGGCTCCACCACCAACCGTCATTGCGAGGATCACGGCAAAGCCAAGAATGAATCGCGTGATGAGGTTATCTTCGATGGAATTGGTGCTCATGGCTGTCTTTTCGCTAGACATTGCGAAATGATTTCTGTTTATGATTGGCCTTGGTCGCCTGGCAGTTCCTGAGTACACACTCGGTTCATTTCTGTAGGGTTAAGAGGGGCGACCGTGACCTGCCCGTATGGAACAACCGAAGGTGCTGTTGCTTGGACCGCCGGGGGCCGGAAAAGGAACACAGAGTGCCCGGATCGCCGAGCATTTCGACATCGATCACATCACGACCGGTGATGCACTGCGGGCGAACAAGGACATGGACATCAGCCACCTCGACGCGGAGTACGACACGCCGCGAGGCTACATGGATGCTGGCGAACTCGTGCCAGACGCGGTGGTTACGGCCATCGTCGATGAGGCCCTTGGCGAAGCGGATGGGTTTGTCCTCGATGGCTATCCGCGCAACCTGTCGCAGGCCGAGGCACTCGAGGACATGACGGACCTCGATACCGTCCTCTTTCTCGAGGTGAGTGAAGACGAGCTCGTCCATCGGCTCACGGGTCGACGCATGGACCCCGAGACGGGTGACATCTATCACGTGGAGTACAATCCACCGGAGGATCCGGCCGTTGAGGACCGACTCGTCCAGCGCGACGATGATACGGAGGAAACTGTGCGTGAGCGCTTGCGAGTCTATCGGGAGAGTACCGAGCCGGTTGTGGACTTATTCGACGAGAAGGGGGTGCTCGAGCGCATCGATGGTGGTGGGGCCCCGGCGGAGGTGTGGAACGCTGTCCGCAGTGCAATAGAGGAGAGGTAACAGTCGTTCGTGGTGGAGATTACCAAGTAGTGGGTTTACTGGAATTCAGATTCGTTCTCCTGGGAGGTGTTTGATTGTGGCCCTGTTGGTGGGTTCGCCCGTCGGATTTCATACAGTTTCCACTCGCCCTCTTCTTTTCGATACTCAACATGAAATCTTCGAGATTTATTTCTAATAGATGCATTTACTGCAACCACAGCCCGTGAATCATCTTCTTCAATTACAGAGATTGAGTCACTCTCAAGGCTACCCGATAACGTGGATATCTCTTCAGCTGAGGTAGGGGAATTACTGTGGATCGAATCAGTATCGAGTTGTCCATCTTCCATCATTTGTAAGGTTTCCTCCGCTGAACTTTCCACAGGTTCGTCTTGGAATCGCTGGAGGCACCCGGCCAATGCAGTCACAATTCCGATGACAACGAATCGACGTGTCTGTGACATTATCCAATGATAATTTGGTCGTTGCCGACTTCAATATCTGTATCGGATTGCGAATCTGGGTCTTCTTCGTCGACGGATCCGGCACTCGTCGAATTGGCTGGGTTCTGTTCGTCGAACCACTCGCCTTCGATGCCTGTCTCAGAGGGGTCACCGCCTGGTAAAATCTCTACGTGGACGAGGGCATCGTTAAAGTCCGGATCAGACGAATCGTCAGCCGCCCGGTTCCAGAATTCATCCGGTGTCTCTGTATATGCGTATTCGTCACACCCAATTCCCAGGGTCCGGAGTCAGATACAGACTTCGTTCGGCTCTTCAGACAATTCGAACACAAACAGGAACTCATTTTCATCCAGGTGAACGTCGGCAACATCCTCATTGATCTGTGTAGTTTCAATGCCAACGTCATCAAGCATCTCCGTGGGTGACATCTGCACATCGTATACTGGATCGATACCCGGTAATTGACTCTGATTCTTACTAATCACCCGAGTCTGATATTGCTGCGTCGATGTATTCGCATCTTCCGATATCCGTTCATTATATTCATTTCCAGTTGGACATTCGTAGTGGGTTGCCCCATCATATCCTACAGCCTGGTAACTACTACAATCTGAATACGACGTCCCGCGGATCATCAGGCTCACTCGTTCATCCACCGTGAACTCATCTTGGAATCCGGCGACTCGGCGACCTCCACTGACCACACCAACGTTTTCATCGTTGAAACTCGTAGCAATCTCATCTGCAGTTCCCTCTGGATTACCGTCTTCATCAACCGGCTGCGTGAAGACGTCAACAAGCACTGGGCTCCATGTTGGATTCGGTCCTGAACTACCCAACTCAGATCCTAACACCGTCACATCCACTTTGGTGTTAGTCTCGAGGAAAATCTCGGTATCATTGGCGTCGACACCATGTTCCAGCGTGAAGTACCCCGTCACCTGGTCATCATTCGAAGAAATCGTGAACTTGTGTTCACCTCGTAACAAGTGACTGGTATTGAGGGACCAGGTGACTCTTCCATCTTGGCCATACGTCCGATTGACATGTTGCGTGTCGATAGCATACCAGTCTATTCCTGTCGTATCATTCGATTCGAGATCAAACTGGATCGGTTCATTGGTCGCATTTTGCACCCCGATATTGTGAATATTTGCTGATACATTTATAGTCTCATTTTCAACCTCCACCGGACTCCCCGCTGGTTGGCCATCAACACGGGCATCACTCACGTTCAGATAGACGCCATTCTTGCCATAGTAGAATGATCCGGGGGAATCAAGTCCCTGATCCGGAACTGGATTACCAACGACGTCAATTGGGTAGACCGTATAATCATACACACTACCGAACGCGAGGTTCGATGACAGTGTTGCGCTGGGGACCTCGAAATCGTGCGGTCCTTTTGACCCAGGGGCAATGTTTGAACAGGACGCCGCACCGCTTGCATCTACAGGCGTGATCCCTGTTCCAAGGACTTCGAGTTTGACGTCACAGTCTGTGAAGTTCTTATCAGTCGGGTTTTTAACAATTGCTTCCACCGTGAGGTCATCATCCTCGCTCACCCGATGATTGCCACCGTTGACTCCGTGGTCCTCCATGACCTTGAGGGAGTCGTAGTCAGTTCGTCGCAAAGCCGGGAATATCGATGGTAATTACATCACCACTTCGGGAAAGGCTAACTCCATCTGCGGTTCCCAGGTCGGTTTCCTCGTTGAGGTAATCGTACCAGGCGTCTGGATAGTCGGTTTCCAGTTCGATGAGGAGATTCGGTCGGTACTGATTACAGGTGGATGGTTCCGGTAGCGAACTACTCGGTCTCCCCCGCTCTCGCTGTGATACTGTCCAGGTCGATATCGTCGCTTTGGTCGATCCGCCATGACGTTCATAGAAATCCGCATGGTGCTCACATTCTCGCCGACGAAATTGATGTTGGGTGCCCGATACATCACCCAGGCATCGCCGCGTTTTTCCCAGATGCCGCCGCCCTGAATGACCGCTGTTCGATCTTGGTATGAGTATTCCATCGCACCGATGGGTTCTTCTTTCCAATAACAGTCATTCGATGAGAGACTGGAAACAGGAGGAGGATTCCCGCTCACCATATCCGAGGCTCCGTACCAGCCCGCCTCGATGCGGCCCTTTTCTAAAATATCAATGTCGCCCTGCTTTGCTAATGGAAGCTCACGAACCTGATCCGAATCTGCAGATACCGTAGATAGCGTATGAAGGGTCTGATCGAGACTCGAGTGGACGTTTTCTTGCGTCGAGGAGGACTCGAGTTCATCGAGGAGGGCCATGCCGAAGATCATCAGGGCAATCCCGATCATGATCACCATCCCGAGGAGGAGGACGACCCCGAGAATCTCCGATTGGGAGCGTGATGCATCATCGCCGGACGGAGTGTTCGACTTTCCTAACATACTGGCCCCTCTGATTGTTCTAGAACGAATCGTGAACTATTTAAGACTTACTTTGATTTATTCACCTCGGCGTGACCGTTGGGTTCAAGTGCTTATTATATATCGGTCTATTAATATAACAAATTCCGTCTGACCATATCCTTCGTCTGGCAATCAAGCAGGTATTGTAGGACATTCATATTAGATATTAAGATATAGTAAGAACAGATTTTACGGCAGTCAATCAATCCAGTGAGCTGGGTTGTTTAAATAACTGGCAGTGGTGTTGGAATTTCTTTCGGCCGCTGTGTGCACATTGGAAACGACGCACAGTCACATGACTCGATTGCGCCGTGCGGCCCAGAACGCTAACACTAAGGAAGTCACGATTAGCAGGGTGAATATGCAACCGCCGAATCCCGATGGGTCCCCCCCTTGCCGAAGCGTCGTTCGAGGACTTTGCTAGTGATCGCCCCTCTGATGCCGTCATCTCTCTGATCGCCGACTACACGGGCGAGGACGCCCTTGAGCTCCCCTCTCTCTATCACACCATCGATACGGATGCCCTCGACCTCCTGCTGGAGGGCACGGAAGGCGTCCGGGTGTCATTTTCCTACGCCGGCCATGAGATCGAGTGCGGTGATGGGGCGATTTGTGTGTACCGAACTCGGCCGAGGATCCCGCTGATCCTGCCACCGGCCAGTCGGGCGCCGAGTGAGCCTGGCCGACGAAAAGCCTTGTATACCGCACCCGTTCTAGTCTCTGGCGAATGAGTCGAACGGCGGAGAAACTCGATGGCCTCATCGCCGAAGACGCGTCCATTGGGGATGCTCTCGAGACAATCCGCCAGGAGATCGACGAGAACGGGGGAGCTGTTGACTGGGCGGACGTCCGCGGAGAGATCTCGAGCGGCCAATGGGGTCGCCTAATCGAAACAGGCGTATTGGTTGATTCAGAGGATGGCTTCACGTTTGCCGAGCCCGAGGCCGTTGATACAGTACTCGATGGCGATGGGGAGACGACAAGCGGCGAGACCCCGGAGGGCACCGAGTGGTCTGGTCTCGACAAGATGGCGGCCGCGGGGGCGGTCGTGATGATGATCGGCTACCGGGTCGGACCGGTTCGCGAGACGGTCGGGACCACCCTCGACGTGGTCCTCGAGCCTCTCGAGGCGACCCTCCCCTTCTATGCAGTGATCCTCTCGGTCGCGCTCATCACCGGCCTGTACTCGACGCTCCTGCAGGCGAACCTCTCGAATCCGGAGGTCATGGCCATGTACCAGGAGAAGATGCAGGCCGTCCAGGACGAGCGCAAGGCCATCAAGGAGCGCAAGAAGGAGGCCGAAGAACGCGGCGCCAGCGAGGCCGAACTCGATCGGATCGATCAGGAGATGGACGAGATTCAGGAAAAGCAAATGGAGGCCTTCGCGGAGAATCTGGGCATGTTCAAAGAGCAGCTGCGCCCGATGGTCTGGATCATGCTCTTGACGATACCGCTGTTCCTCTGGATGTACTGGCGGATTCAGGACGGGGGCGTCGGGAGTGAAATGATGGTGATGCCACTGCTGGGGGCCGTCGAGTGGAATAGCGGATTCCTCGGCCCGATGCCGGTCTGGATCCTCTGGTACTTCCTGTGCTCGCTTGGCTTCACGCAGCTAATCCGCAAGGCACTCGATATCGACATGACCCCGTCAGGCTAGCCGGCAACACAATTCATTTGAGCCCACACGAGGGATAGAGGATATGTTACTGACCGTCTCTGGGCCGCCCGGCAGCGGCAAGAGCACGACAGCAGCGGCGCTGGCCGCAGAATTTGGGCTCGAGCATGTGAGTGGTGGGGACATCTTTCGGGAGCTGGCAGACGAGCGGGGCTACACGCCACTTGAGTTCAACAAACTCGCCGAGGAGAACGACCAGATCGACCGGGATCTGGATCACCGGCTTCGCGAGATTGCGGTGGAGCGTGACGACATCGTCCTCGAGTCACGGTTGAGCGGGTGGCTGGCCGGCGAGGAGGCGGCGTTTCGCTTCTGGCTCGATGCCCCGGAGCCGGTGCGGGGGCGTCGTATCGCCGAACGCGAGGGCCAGGATCCCGAGCGAGCGACCGAGGAGACGCATGCCCGCGAGGCCAGCGAGGCGAGCCGCTACGAGGCCTATTACGGCATCGACATTACTGATTTGAGCATCTACGATCTGGCAGTGAATACGGCCCGGTGGTCGCCAGAGGCGGTACTCGATATGCTCGTGACGGCTGTCGAGGAATACGACGATGGAGCTGACGAGGGCGCCAGGCCGGTCGAGCTGGCACATAGTTTCTGACGATGGCACAGCGTGATCCTCCGGGTGAACGCTCAATCGAGGAATTGCTGTCGTTCGGTGTGGTGAACCTCGACAAGCCAATGGGGCCGACGGCCCATCAGCTCAGCGGCTGGATTCGGGATGCTGCCGGCGTGGAGCGAGCTGCGCATGCCGGGACGCTGGATCCGAAGGTCACCGGCTGTCTGCCGGTGATGCTGGGGGATGCCACACGACTGGCACCGGTGTTCCTCGAGCATCCGAAGACCTACGTGGCGGTGTTGGAGTGTCACGGACCTGTTCCGGCGGATGTTGGGGCAGTGTGTGCGGAGTTCGTCGGCGAGATCTACCAGCGACCACCTCGGAAAAGCGCTGTGGTGCGCAAGCGTCGCGTGCGCGAGGTGTATGAACTGACGGTGCTCGAGCAGACCGATCGTCGGGTGTTACTGGAGGTTAGCTGCGAGAGTGGCACCTACATTCGGAAGCTGTGTCACGATATTGGACTGGCGCTCGGGACTGGTGCCCACATGGGTGATCTGCGGCGGGTGGCAACCGGACCATTCGACGATAGATCTCTTGTATCGGCGACGGATCTGCAGGACGGGCTGGCGCTCTGGTTCGAGGATGGCGAGGAGTCGTGGCTGCGCGAGGCCGTGTTGCCGGGAGAGCGGGTTCTGGCAGGCCTGGGCTCGGTGAGCGATCGCCGAAAGTGCGGCAACTGAGGTCGCCGAGGGGGCGCCCGTGTATGCACCCGGGTGCTCTCGGTGTCGGCAGAACAGGGGGAGCTCGTGGCCTGCTTCGAGCCGAACGGGGCAGCCGTGTGTTTGGGTCGACTCGTTGGTGATCCTGCCGCTGAATCAGGGACGGTGGTGGACTTAGAGCGGGTGCTCGTGTAGGGGTGGAACGACACGCTTAACCGCCGAACTTTCGTTCGGACGAATGCGGGACCGTGGGGTAGTGGTATCCTCTACCGCTGGGGGCGGTAGGACTCGAGTTCGATTCTCGGCGGTCCCATCTTTTCATTCACCATTCCCATCAACGTACCCGCGAGACTTGGCGAACATCCCGTAATTCAGTTTTTGGATTCTTGATACTACGTCCAATCGAGTTGGCTGATTCGACATCGCAGAGCAGAGCGATTGAATTATTAACCCTTGTGACCGCGTTCAAAGCCTCCATTCCCCAGTGGATGCCGAAGGCGGTCACGAATCGCGGACGCGAAATGGGATTGAATGAGTAGTGTGATGTCTATGACGTCGGTTTCGTTCGAATCTGCCGATTAGTGTCGCCATTGCAACGGCCTGCTAATCGACAAAAAATGTATTGAAATTATGAAAGTAAAGTTTAGCTACCGCTTAGATTCGTTGGTTGTTAAATAAACGAAAGAAGTGGTTAGATTAGGACGAGTCGACAACCACACTTCCCATGTTCGTCTGCCCGTCTACCGAGTCCAACGGATCACCAGGCGACAGAGCACTTGTATTTTGGACAAAGTAAATGGTGTACTCCGTCGCGCTGCCTGAGCCAGCGGCGGGAATTCCGCCGTCGCCAACGTCTACAGTTACTGTCTGGCCTGTGCTAAGCTGGCCGTTTTGGTACTGAATGTTACCGTCACCATCAACTAAGACAACGGAATCTGCATTCCCACTGTCTGAAATTGAAAGTGATACGCTATCAGTCCCGCCACCGCTAACGTCAACACCGCCTGTCACAGCTGAACCACCCGGCCCGATGTCCATTACGAACGCTGCAATCACGGCCGCCAGAATGACCGTAATTGCGACCATCAGGATGACTCCGATGACTGGTGATACCGCCCGTTCCTCCTCGCTTCCGATCAGTTTCTTTGCTGGATGCATGGTTCGTCACGCCCGGTAAACAGTCGTGGGTCTTTATACGTCAGGGCGGTGACGACCGCACTGACGGACGAGGGAAAGTTGGGGGGATGATTCCGACCAACCTCGCCCCGTCACTTCTCACGCTGTTCCGGGTTACCCAGACGAAGGCAAGGACATCCTATAAAGCCTTGTGACTGTATACCGATGGTGTCCGTCGGTTTTTCAATATCGTATTCACATCTGATAATTAGTCACTGCTGGAAGGTTGCACAGCCACCGGTAGAACCCCTACAGCGGGTCCTTGAGATACCGCAGTCTGGCGGTTTTTGTGCCTACTTACCGATTCGGATCGACGATGGCCGATCGCAATTCGAGTTCTCGCGTACTCCACTCATCGGTCTCGAATTCCTTACCGAGCCACATCCACGTCCTCTCGAGAAGCACAGAACCCCGTCCGACGAGGTGAACCAACCCACGCCTTTACTGGAGCACCGTTACCACAACTCGCCATGCGACTCTTCCGGCTGTCGACCATCAAGTACACCCTCGGCATGCTGATCATGCTCGGGACCCTCGCGGGATTCCTCCTGCTGTTTTACTACACGCGACTTGACGTCACCCCCGATCGGTTCCTCGAGATCATCCAGGGCCGACTCACAGACACTGTCGCCGGGCTCCCGATGACATCGATTCTCATCGGGGTCGCACTCATCATCGTTCTGTTCATTGCCTGGCAGCTATTCGGGTTTGGATCGATGGACTAGGGCGGGGTGAACGGTTCGAGTACCGATTCGAACTACCAGAACGGATATTACGGTGAACTGAGTCTTTCAGGGCCATGAGCCCCGATCGGATACGATCGGCAATCACCAAAACGCCATTCAGGCTGGCCCTCACCTACCTGCTCGTTGGCCTGCTGTGGATCGCCGTCTCCGATGGGCTGGTTCTGATCCTAATCGACGATACCGAAACCCTGGTGCTTGCCCAATCGCTCAAGGGCTGGGGCTTTGTCCTCGGGTCGGGGCTACTGGTCTACGGGCTCAGCTACTACGGGCGGGCCCATCTCGAGTCGACCAACCGGCAACTCGATCGGGCTGTTCGCCAGACGAGCATCTTCCATCGCATTCTCCGGCACAATCTCCGCAACCAGACCAATATCATCCACGGGCATGCGTCATTACTTGAAGAGCAAGTCGATGAGGAGGGACTGAACTCCCTGTCGATCATCAAGGATGAGACCGAACGGCTCTCGGTGATGAGCCAGAAGGCGGGGATGATCGCGGATGTCGTCGACGATCCCGACGAGCCAGCCCCTCTCGACGTGCCGGCCATCGTTGAATCGACGGTGACAACCGTCGCAACCCACGAATCGGTCGAGACAGACGCCATCGAGACGAACGCACCGGCAGACCTGCGGGCACTCGCCGATCCACGACTCGAGATAGCGGTCCAGGAACTGCTGCAGAATGCGATCGAACACGCCGACCTCGACGCGGGGCCGATTCACGTCGCGGTCGACGACCAAGATGAGGACGAGGTCGTGATCAGCGTCAGCGATGCGGGACCGGGCATCCCCGATATCGAGCGACAGGCGATCACCGATGACATCGAGACACCGCTCACACACTCGGAGGGGCTGGGGCTCTGGCTCGCGAAGATCATCGCCACTGAATCGACCGGTGAGTTCGTCGTCGACCAGAATGACCGCGGGGGCACCACGGCCGAGATACACCTCCCACAACCGGCCACCCCCACCACTGATGTCGACTCACTTGGCACGCTGGTATCGACCTCGTGGGTCGTTCGCTGAGCCCGGTCGGTTTCTTGACGGACCATATCGAACCCACGTGTGTGTCCGACGATCGCCACGACCGGCTCACGAGTGTTCCCACGCCCGGGCCGGGGAACTCGCTCGCCCACTGGACGAACGCCCGGAATCCCGTGCGGATCTGTCTCAACTACGTCCTCGTCTGGCTGGCACGAATCGCCCCCAGCCTCCGCGGTCGCCGCTGGTGTCTGCGCCGACTCGGGATGACCGTTGGACCGGGCGTCTCCTGGGGGTTAGAGGCCACGCCTGATGTCTTCTGGCCCGAGCTGATTACACTCGAGGCTCACGCCATCGTCGGCTACGACGTCACGATCCTCTGTCACGAGTTTCTCCAGGAGGAGTACCGGACCGGTCCGGTCGTCGTTGGCGAACGGGCCATGCTCGGCGCTGGCGCCATCGTGCTCCCGGGCGTCCACATCGGGGCCGGCGCTCGCGTCGCCGCGAACTCGCTCGTGACCGACGACGTTCCCCCAGACACGACCGTAGCGGGGGTCCCGGCTCAGCCTGTGACGTAACACCTTTGAGGATGGTCTTACCCGATATACCCAATGGCGTACTGTCCGAGCTGTGACGTCACCCGGGACGAGGGACAGTTCTGCGCCGAGTGCGGTACGGAGCTGATCCAGCCCGATGAGTCGGCCCCGTCGGATCCTGACCCCCACGAGGCCTACGGCCTGTTCGAGTTCTCGCTTCGGTACCCGTTCGCCTCGGGACTCGGACCAACCGTTCTCGGGGCGGGGCTCACGCTCCTGTCGATTCTCATCCTGCCGTATTTTATGCTGCTCGGGTACGGCTTCCAGCTGGGGCGAGCGAGTGCCCGCGGGGATGCCGAACCACCGGGAGCGGGCGACTGGACGGCCATGCTGCGCGACGGCGTGCTCGTGGTTCTCGCACCACTGCCCATCGCCATCCTCGGGTTCGCCGTGATGGGCGCCCTCTGGCTCGTCGCGATGGCGGCGGGGGATACCCTCGTCGTCGCCCTCGTCACGGGCGTGATCGTTCTGCTGTATCTCGTCGTGGCCTACATAGCGGGCGCTATTCTCCCGGTTCTCATCGCCACCGGGAGCGTGACGGCCTGCTATCGTGATCTGCTCGTCCTCCGATTTGCCCTGAGCAAGCAGTACCTTGTCGGCTTCGTCGTGTTGCTGCTCGTCCAGTTGCTCATCTGGACAGTGATTATGACGATCGTCTCGATGGTCTCGGTCGTCCTGATCCTCACGTTTATCGGGATCATCCTGCTGCTCCCGCTGTTCATCGTGACTTACCTGCTGGCCCTGCCGTACACGCTCTTCGTGTCCGATGCTCTCTGGGGCTACGTCTGTCGCGAAGCGGCCGAAGATGGAGCGCTCCCCGCCGTCGAGGAGGAGGACAGTCTGTCGGCAACCCTCTAGGCAGTCCCAATCCTTTTGCTGGCGCTGCTCCCGAGTGCTTCCATGGGCTACTGTCCGGAGTGTGAGACGGTCGTCGCACCCGAGTGGAGCACCTGTCCGGACTGTGGCACCGAGGTCCTCGAGCTCTCGGTGAGGCCAACCGATGAAACTACGCCAACGATGGCCCGGGGCGAGCGGGGTGGTCGTGACGACCGACTGCTCGTCCCATTCGCCCTGCAATTTCCGCTGACCGATGGCCTCCAGCCACTCGTGATCACGGCTGCCCTCGTGCTGCTCAGCCCGCTGGTGCTGCCGGTCGTCATGCTCGTTGGCTACGGGATGCGTATCGCCCGCACCGCGGCCCGCGGAGAGGCCGGTCTGCCATCACCACATCCATGGGGACAGACGCTCACCGATGGGGGGCTGTTCCTGGTCGCGATGGTTCCCCTGTTCATCATCGGCGGGCTCGTGACACTCGTCTCGCTGATCGTTCTCCTGTTGGGCGGCGAGAACCCCGTCGTACTCGGCATTGTCGGGATCGTCGCCTTCGGTTTCAGTTACCTCGGTGGGGCCGTCGTGCCGACGATCATCGCCACGGGGAGTGTGGTCGCGACCTACAAGGACCGACAGTTTCTCACCGTCGCCCAGACCATGACCTATCTCAAGGGCTTTATCACCCAGATGGTCTGCAGTGTTGTGGCGCTCGGCCTGATACTCGGACTCACGGCCGTGCTGGCCGGTTCGCTGGTCGGACTCCCGATACTGTTCGCGTTGACCCTGGCTATCGCTGCCTACGTGATCCCGGTCAGCTGGACTATCTGGGGGGCGATCGCTCGAGATGCAGCAAACGTAGGCCTCTTGCCCCCCGTCGATGCAGACTCGAGTCTCGAGCTGACCTTCTAGAGGACCGACCAGGCCCGTAGCGCTCGGCCCCAGGAGGTGATCGAGGCGATCCAGCGGGCGGCGATGATCTTCTTCAGTGTCCGAGCAGGGAACCCGCCGAACGTCGAGATGGGCATGAGCATCACGTCGTGGGCGACGGCGCGCTCTCCGATGGAGATGACCGTGCCCTTGTCTTTGAACGTCCACTCGGCCAGCTCGCGGTCCTCCATGGCGTGCTGGATGTTCGTCCCGACGAGGTCGGCCGCCTGCCACGCAGCCTGGGCGGTTGGCGGGGCAACCGTCTCGCCCTGATCGATGAGCGCTGTATCGCCGATGGCGAATACGCGCTCGTCACTCGTTTCGAACGTCGCGTCGGTCACGAGGCGGTTGTGCTCCTCGCGCACCTCCACCCCTGTCAGGGCATCCTGGCCGGTGATGCCGCCAGTCCAGACGAGGACGTCATAGGGAAGTGAGTCTCCCTCGTCGAAGTGGATCACATCGGATTCGGCCTCGGTGATCGGATCGCTCGTGTGGATTTGCACGCCGGCGTCCTCGAGTCGCGATCGCAGGGCCGACTGGATCGCAGAATCTTGCCCGGGGAAGATCTCGTCGAGGGCCTCCACGAGATGGACCTCGAGCGGGACGTCGTGGTCGTCACGGTAGCCAGCTACCTCGCCAGCCGTCTGGATGCCCGACAGACCCGCGCCACCGACCACGATCTGGGCCGGGTCATCCTCGGTCGCACTCTCTGTCGCCTCGACAACCGCATCGTGGATGCCGTGGGCTTCCTTGAGGCTCTTGAGCGTGTGGGCATGCTCGGCCAGGCCGGGGATACCGTAGAACGCCGTGCCGCTTCCCAGGGCGACAAGGACGTAATCATACTCGACGGATTCGCCGTCGGCCAGTTCGATCGCCCGATCGGTCACGTCGAGGCCGACGACCTCTCCCTGAATGAAGGTCGTGGAGTCGGCAGCGATATCCTCGATTGGAATGGTGATGTGTTCCTCGACGGAGGGATCCCGGATCGCCCGGTGGGACTCGTGGAGGACGAGGTGGTAGTCGGTTCGAGAGATCCAGACGAGATCGACATCGGACGAGAGCGACGATTCCAGCGATGTAATCGCCCGCGCGCCGGCGTACCCGGCCCCGAGGACGACGACCGTCTCTGCCATGTCAATCGGTCAGGTAGGGGTGAATACAAAGGTGTTGAAACCCAAACCACCATGCGGCGAGTTGACAGTCGGCAATCTCCTCGCCTACGATGGATGCGCTATGAGCCGCTCGATTGTCAGCCTAACGCAGTTTAGTTCTTGGAATACCTCATTTCGGACAGCCGAGGAGGGCCCAGGGACGCCACACCGCTATTGCACGTTGGTACAGTCACCGCTTAGGACACGGGCCCGAGTGCCTAGTCACACTGTCCATTATATAAGTGGAATGTAGATATCTATATAAACTTTAAGTAATAAGCCGTCAAATCGGTTTTCTATGGAAAGTAATTCGAATACTATCAACGAAACCGGGGCGACGATATTATTCGATATTCCTGCCAGGGATGCAGGTATATTCAAAAGCCAGGCTGTCCACGATCTACTTTCCTTTTTAAGTCGATATCATACTGCCGAGTTCTCTATTAGCGAATTGACTTCTGCGGTAGACTACTCGCAGCCGACTATCACTAAGGCCGTTGATATCTTAGCTGCCAACGATCTCGTTAGCGACTGGCGCGACGGGAACTCGCGGTTGGTACAAATCAATCCCGAGCGATTATCTCGTCCTGACGATCCGTTGCTTCGCATCCCGCAGGCTGAATTCCACACACCAGTTCGCACCGCCATCGATGAGTTAGTTGAACAACTCGACACCGTTATCGGAATCGTTTTGTATGGAAGTGTTGCGAGCGGCGACGCTGACCGCCGGAGTGACATCGACCTGTGGGTCCTCGTCGAAGACGGCCGAATGGCGAATCAGCGAACCGCAAACCGCATTCGACAGGACCTCGAAGATCAGGAATTCGATACCGGCCGGTATGTATACGAGATTGACGTCGAATCATTGCCGGCGATCCCGAACTACACGGACGAGCTCCGCGACGTACTCGGCGATGGTCTTGTTGTCTACGACTCAGAGAAATTCGAGACTGTTCGGGAGATGGTCTTCCACGGTGATCTTGATGAGTGAGCACTCCGACCCAAAAGCCATCACAAATGCACTCGCCGCAGCCATCGACGCATTCAACGAAGAAGGCTATGGCGTACCAAGACGCGAAGAAGCAATCAATTCCGACGCCGACTGGAAAACCCAGCTGACGAAAGCGTGCCGACTGCTCGCTGCGGTCGATACGCTCTCCGACCACGATTTCCACACCGCGAGAATCGAATTGTGCTTCGGTGCAACCGAACGCTCAGTCCAAGCCTTCGCAATAGCTGAAGGCGGCGACGATATCGACGACTTCCACGATCACACTACCTGCTACGATCGCGCAACCGCCCTCGGCCTACTTTCCGATACAACGACAGGTAACCTCCGGCAGCTATACGACACCAACCGCACCGATAGTTACTACGGCGGCCGGCGCCCACAGAACGCCAATCGGATACAATGCAGCAACTTGCTCGCACTGTCCATGAGTACGTAACGGACCAGATCAGAGAAGGCGGAGTCTGCGTCTGCAACTCTTTGAATTGACAGACCATATGACTTTCGAGGAGACAGATTCGCTGAGGCACTCACAAATGACAGTTATAGATTCGAGGGCCGATGTACGACAGATTTAGGGGCTGTAGAACCAATCAAATAACACGATGATGCTCTCGGACGTGATGGAGGACTATCTCAAGACTATCTACCACCTCCAGCAGGACGACGAGCGCGTTCGCACGTCCACCATCGCCGATGCGCTCGAGGTCACCGCCCCCACGGTCACCAGTATGGTCGGCAAGCTCGAGGAGCGCGGCCTCGTTGACCGCGAGGAGTACAAGGGTGTCTCGCTCACGCCCGAGGGCGAGACCGTCGCCCTCGAGGTCGTCCGCCATCACCGCCTGCTCGAGGCCTACCTCACGGAGCATCTCGATTACGAGTGGGACGAGGTTCACGAGGAGGCCGACCGCCTGGAACATCACATCAGCGAGGCATTCGAGCGCCGCGTCGCGGCTGCCCTTGACGACCCCGCCGTCGACCCGCACGGCTCGCCCATTCCGGGGGCCGACCTTGAGCCCATCGAGACCGACCAGGGCGACGCCATCTCCAGTTTCGAGCCGGGTGATAGCGTCGTCGTCCAGCAGGTGTCGGACCGGGATCCGGAGGTCCTCGGCTATCTGGCCGAGCACGGCGTCGCCCCGGGCGAAACCCTCGAGATTGAGGAAATCGCGCCCTTCGGGATGCTCACCGTCGCCACGACGGACGGCCGCAGCGTCTCGCTGCCCGAGGAGGTCGCCACCCACATCAGGGTGACACACCCCGCGACCGTCGACAGCTGAGTGATCTGGCGAATTTTGCGATTATTGCCGGGCCACCCGCGGATTTAAGGAAATCAGTTTCGAACGCTTAGGCATGTCATCGATCGAGCTTACGTCTAGTCAGAAGATGATTTTGCGGGCCCTGACGAATCTGTACACCGACACGGATTCGGCCGTCAAGGGTGAGGATATCGCCAACCAGATCGACCGTAACCCGGGCACCATCCGCAACCAGATGCAGAGTCTCAAAGCCCTGCAGCTGGTCGAGGGTGTACCCGGCCCCAAGGGCGGCTACAAGCCGACGACCGCCGCCTACGAGGCCCTCGAGATCCAGCAGATGGACGAGCCCGCCGCTGTCCCCATCTTTCACGATGGCGAGCCCCGTGATGATCTGAACGTCGAGGAGATCGACCTCTCGAGTGTCCACCATCCCGAGCTCTGTCGGGCCGAGATTCACCTCCAGGGCTCGATTGACGACTTTCACGATGGTGATTCGGTGACCGTCGGCCCGACGCCACTCTCGAAACTCGTCGTCGAGGGCACCGTCGACGGCAAGGACGACACGAAAAACGTCGTGGTGCTCGGGATCGACGAGATGGTCGCCCCAGCCGAAGAGCCCGAGCACTGACCACTCGTCTGGCGGGTCCATTGCCGTTCTGAAATCCAGCCCGGACAGTGCCTCTCTTGCGGCACCGCGTCGAATGTCCAGTCATTCCGGACCATGGCCCTGTCGAGTGTAACGATGAAATTGATTCCACCGTGGCGGTCTGCTCCATCGTGGCCCGCATTCGTGGCCCCTTACTAATCGTCCGAAATACACAGAATAGTGATCGGTGGGCTACTCCTCACTCGAGTCTGGGGGTGTCTCCGTCGCAGGAATGACGTCCATACTGGCGACGGCATCACCCTCGACCACATCCATCACGGTCACACCCATTGTGTTGCGGTTGACCTCCGAGATCTCGTCGGCGCGGGTCCGCATGATCTGTCCTCGCTCGGTCATCAGGACGAGCTGGTCTGATGGATCGACGGCTTTCACGCCGACGACGGGGCCGTTGCGCTCGTTCGTCTTGATGTCGATCAGTCCCTTGCCGTACCGGGACTGGGTCCGGTAAGCCGACAGCGGCGTTCGCTTGCCGTAGCCGTTCTGTGTCACCGTCAGCAGCGCGCTTTCGTCACCCTCGTCGGTCGCGACCAGCCCGGCCACGCGGTCACCGTCCTCGAGTCTGATGCCGTTGACCCCGCGGGCGGTTCGGCCCATCGCCCGGGCCTCCGTCTCGTCGAAGCGGATCGTCATGCCCTGCTCGGTCGCGATGACGAGGTCCTTCGTCCCGTCGGTGACGGCGACGTCGATCAGCTCGTCGCCTGCCTCGAGCGAGGCGGCGATGATCCCCGTCGTCAGGATGTTCTCGAAGTCCGCCCCGACGGTCCGCTTGACGTAGCCGTTTCGGGTGGCCATCGTGACGTACTCGTCCTCGCCGAAGGCGTCCGTGTCGACGATCGCGGTGATGTCCTCCCCATCGTCGAGGTCGAGAATGTTGACGGCGGATTTCCCGCGGGCGGTGCGGCCCATCTCCGGTATCTCGTAGGTCTTGAGCCGGTAGACCTGCCCGTGGTTCGTAAAGCACAGCAGGTAGTCGTGGGTGTTCGCCCGGAAGACCGTCGTCACCCGGTCGGCGTCTTTGACGTCGGCACCGATGATCCCCTTGCCACCGCGGCGCTGGGCGTCGAAGGCCGTCACCGGCATCCGCTTGACGTAATCGTCCTCGGTCATCACGACCACGACCTCCTCCTCGGGGATGAGATCCTCGTGGGTGACCGTTCCCTCGTCCTCGAGGATCGAGGTGCGGCGCTCGTCGGCGTAGGCCTCCCGCATCTCGAGCAGCTCGTCCCGGACGACGCCGCGCAGGGCCTCCTCGCTCGAAAGAATCGACTCGAGGTACTCGATCTCGGCCTGGACGTCCTCGTACTCCTCCTCGACCTCGGCGGCCTCCATCGAGGTAAGACTCCCGAGTTGCATGCGGACGATGTGTTCGGCCTGGGGCTCAGAGAAGTCGAATTCCTCGCGAAGGCCGGCGCGGGCCTCGTCTCGGTCCGCGGAGTTCTGGATCAGCTCGACCACGTCGTCGATGTTGTCGAGTGCGACGAGCCGGCCCTCGAGAATGTGGGCCCGGTCCTCGGCCTCGCCGAGGTCGAACTCGGAGCGTCGCCGGACGACGGTGACGCGGTGGTCGACGTACTCCGCGAGCGTCTCCTTGAGCGAGAGAACCCGGGGCTGGCCGTCGACCAGCGAGAGGTTGATCACGCCGAAGGTTTTCTCGAGATGGTGCTCGAGGAGCTGGTTGCGGACGACATCACTGTTGGCACCGCGCTTGAGTTCGATGACGACGCGGACGCCCTCCCGGTCGGACTCGTCACGGAGGTCGCTGATCCCCTCGATCGTCCCCTCGTTGACGTCGTCGGCGATCCGCTCGACCATCCGGGCCTTGTTCTCCTGGTAGGGGAGCTCGGTGATTACGATCCGCTCGCGATTGGTCTGCCACTCCTCGACCTCGAACTCCGCGCGGACGCGCAGCCGGCCCCGCCCGGTCGCGTAGGCCGAGTAGATGGCGTCCCGCCCAACGATGTTCGCCCCGGTGGGGAAGTCCGGCCCCTTCACGTGCTCCATGAGCCCGTCGATGCCGATGTCGGGGTCGTCGATCAACGCGACCGTCGCGTCGATGACCTCACCGAGGTTGTGCGGCGGGATGTTCGTCGACATCCCGACGGCGATGCCCGAGGAGCCGTTGACGAGTAGGTTTGGAATCGCCGCCGGCAGGACCACCGGCTCCTCCGTGCGACCATCGTAGTTCGACTGGAAGTCGACCGTGTCCTTCTCGATGTCCTCGAGCAGTTCCTCGGCGATAGAAGCCATGCGGGCCTCTGTATAGCGGGGGGCTGCTGCCGGATCCCCGTCCATCGATCCGAAGTTGCCCTGCCCGTCGATGAGCGGGTATCGCATCGAGAAGTCCTGGGCCATCCGCACGAGGGTATCGTAGATGGCACTATCGCCGTGGGGGTGGTAATCCCCCATCGTCTCCCCGACGATCGAGGAGGACTTGCGGTGGGCCGCACCGCTCGAGATGCCCAGCTCGTGCATCGCATAGAGGATCCGCCGGTGGACGGGCTTGAGGCCGTCCCGGACGTCCGGGAGTGCCCGGCCAGCGATGACTGACATCGCATAGTCGATGTAGGACTGCTCCATCTCGTCCTCGATGCGGACGGTCTCGACCGTTCGGGCCTCGATATCGTGTGGGTCCGGAGCTTCGGAACTCATTGTATTTCACCTCGGCTCATATGTCGATCCACTCCGCTTCCGGCGCGTGATCCTTGATAAACTGCTTGCGCGGCTCGACGGCATCGCCCATCAATACCGAGAACATTCGGTCGGCCGCCGCCGCGTCCTCGATAGTAATCTGCTTGAGGATCCGATTTTCGGGGTTCATCGTCGTCTCCCAGAGCTGCTCGGGATTCATCTCGCCGAGGCCCTTGAACCGCTGGACCTGCGTTGGATTGCCGTCACACTTCTCGGCGATAATCTCGTCGCGCTCGGCCTCGGTCATCGCGTCGTAGGTCTCCCCGCGGTAGCGGATGCGATACAGGGGTGGAACGGTCGCATAGACGTAGCCGGCCTCGAGCAGTGGCCGCATGTGCCGGTAGAAGAAGGTCAGGAGCAGAGTCCTGATGTGGGCCCCGTCGACGTCGGCGTCGGTGGCCTGAATGACCTTGTTGTACCGGACATCCTCGATGTCGAATTCATCGCCGACGCCGGCGCCTATCGCCGTGATCATATTCCGGATCTGGTCGTTCTCGAGGATTCGGTCCAGTCGATGCTTCTCGACATTCAACACTTTCCCCCTGATTGGCAGCACTGCCTGGTATTCTGGAGCTCTCGCCTGTTTGGCGCTGTTGTGGACGAACACCCCTGCCTCGAGGGCAAAATTGTGAGTTCCCGGCACCTCCAGATCATAGACAGAAGCAGTCTCATCAAGGGTTGTAACGGATTCCACAGCGTGGTTGTGCTGAGCTACTGCCGCAAGGAGTTCAGATTTATCGTCGAAGAACTTCTCGATGGTCGTCTCAATTGTGAGTACATTGGGGTCATTGAGTTCCTGCCGTCGTTCCTGATAGTCATTCAGGTCACCATCTGACTCGAGAACCTCTTTCATAAACGGAATGGTATTTTCATAATACGTCTCATTGTACGCCTCCATCCGTTGCTCGCGGAAGTCCTCCGTCCATTGCTCTTCTGTTTTCTCACTCCGCCATTCCAAGAGTTCCTCGTCATCCCATTGATCCAGGGCATCTTCGCGACGTTTTTCAATTGCTTCGGGGTTGTTTTCGAAGTACTCGGTCACACGCTCTGACTGCTCCTGTCGGTGGTCCTCATCGCTCCAGTATTTCCGCGCTTCTTCCGCCAGACGTTGATGGACCCGTTCCCGGTATTCCGGATTTGAATTATAGAATTCTCTCCAGGCATTATTCATGAACTCCTTGTACTCGTCGTCGTCCCACTGGGCCTGAGCCTGCTCCCGAAGAATTTTGACAGTCTCCTCTTGCTGCATTCGCTCGCTCATCATCGACCGAAATTCCTCGGTTTGACGCAGCTGTCTCAATTTCTCTTGGACTTCGTCGTCATGGAGGTTCTCCCTCGCTCGTTTCGCATGGAGTTCCATGTGATCGTCCCTGGAGAGAAGTTCAATGTTATCAGGCCGATTGTTGTGTTTGTCAAAATCGATATGGTGCTTATGCATCTCCTCAGCCGATTCGTATCGGCCATGTGCCACATTGTACCGATCGGCCAGCAGATGGGTAAATTCCCAAAAGTCGCTACGATTGGGTTGTTTTACCATCTCGTAGCCGTCGATAGTGATATTTGGCTCATCAGTATCTGAATACTTCCGATAGAGTGGCATAAGGGACTGCCCCTCCGTGAGATCTCGAGCCTCACAGTACGTCCCGTCTCGGAGCATAAACTCGTGATCCGGAGTGCAGCGAATAGACTCGCCATTGTCAAGTGTCACCTCGACTAATGGTGCGTCTTCACGAGTCACTCGGGGATGTTGAATTTTCTCGAGGCCGATGAACCCGTCATTCATGATTGTGTAGCAGTAGTGGTCCTCACCTGCCTCGTGTTCTTCCACAAGGGATTCAAAGGTGATTGACCGGCCAGATGCGAGTGGGATTTCGGTATCCCCGGTAAAGCACCCGCCCGCGCTGTCGCCCTCCACGATGAACAGTTCGGCCTCGTCCGGATCGCGCGTCTGGCAGTCTGCCAGCTTCCCCGGCAGCGATGTCGTCTCGAGCGCCGACTTTCGGCGGGTCAATTCCTCGGCCTTCTTCGCAGCTTTGCGAGCTTTCGCGGCCTCGACGGCCTTCCGGATAATCGCCTGGGCGGTGTCGGGATGTTCCTCGAAGTACGTTCCCAGTCCTTCGTGGACGGCACTCTCGGTCACGCCGCGGACTTCGCTGTTGCCGAGTTTCGTCTTCGTCTGGCCCTCGAACTGGGGGTCGGGATGTTTGACCGAGATGATCGCCGTCAGTCCTTCGCGGATGTCCTCGCCCTTGAGATTCTCATCCAGATGCCAGAGGAGGCCGTTCTCGTTTGCATAGTCGTTGACCACCCGCGTGAGGGCCGTCTTGAAGCCGGTGAGGTGGCTCCCACCCTCGCGTGTATCGATGTTGTTCGCAAAGGAGTGGATCGACCCCTGCAGTTCCTGGGTGGCCTGCAGTGCGACCTCGACCTGAATGTCATCTGCTTCGTCGAAGAAGTAGATCACCTCCTCGTGCATCGGCGAACGGGTCTCGTTCAGGTACTGGACGAACTCCCGAATGCCACCATCGTACTCGAAGACCACTGGCTCGTCGTCGCTCTGTTCATCGACGAGGGTGATCTGGACACCGGAGTTCAGGAACGCAAGCTCTCGAAGGCGGTTCTCGAGCGTCGAGGCGCTGAAGGTGGTCGTCTCGAAGATCGACTCGTCGGGCCAGAACGTGATCGTCGTCCCGTTCGATTCGTCGGGCTCCAGGTCTCTGACCTGCTCCATGTCGCCCTGGGGCTCGCCCCGCTCGAAGGAATGCCGAAAGACCCCACCATCACGGCGGACCTCGGCCTCGAGTCTCGCCGACAACGCATTCGTCACGGAAACACCAACCCCGTGAAGGCCGCCAGAGACCTGGTAGGACTTGCTGTCGAACTTCCCGCCAGCGTGGAGGACGGTAAGGATCACCTCGAGAGCCGGCCTGTCGTACTCGGCGTGGGTGTCGACGGGGATGCCCCGGCCGTCGTCGGTGACGGTCACTCCACCATCCTCGCGAAGCCGGACTTCGATCGCGTCGCAGTAGCCGGCCATGTGCTCGTCGATGGCATTATCGACGACCTCGTAGACCAGGTGGTGCAGGCCACGTGTATCGGTCGACCCGATGTACATGGCTGGCCGTTTGCGAACGGCCTCGAGGCCCTCCAGAACCTGGATTTGTCTCGCGCCGTACTCGGTGTCGTTATCCATGCAAAACCTTGTCACGGCATAGCGGTCGGGGGGTAATAAAACCCCCGCACGCGCGCGAGCGCGATTCTCAATTTCGATAGCGAGAGAACGAGCAGTCAGAGGACATGTCTCTCATCGCATCCGACGGATTGACGTGCCAGAGAGCTTATAGCATCAGGGGAGTGATGGGCGGCAATGCGTCGGCTCGCGGTCATCGTCCTGATGTTCTGCTTGATCATCCTCGTCTTTGCAGGCCTCTCCTTGTTCGTCTCACCACCGACAACCGAGCGGCCCTCGACGGCTGACGTCAACGACTCGGACATATTCCGGCTCGAGGGCTACGAGAGCGGTATCTGGCCGTATAATAGCCCGAGCACCGAGTTTCGCAAGCGTAGTCCGATTAACGTTATTGTTCGCGGAAACACCTCGACGGTCGTCCAGCTCCTGCAGGAACGGACAGACACGGAGTGGAACGTGACAACGGTCAACCAGACCACCCAGGAGGTCGAGTCCTTCTCGATCGATCAGATCAACCTCACTGGCACCCGGGTCGAATGGGGCGAGACCGGCGGCGCCGCCCGCTATGCATACGTCCACGACGGCGAAGAGGGCCAGTGGATCAGAGAGACCACGCAGCTTCACCACGGCGATTACTACGGCTATCGCATCCATATTCGCCTCTATAACTCCCCACATCCCGAGGAAGAGTGGGTCGCGATGCAGGTCCACACCGAGCACTTCGACTGGTTCACTCTGCGACACGCCGTCGATGGGGTCCAATCCGGCCAACGCCAGGTCGAACTCGAGTTTTTGGGCCAGCCCTACGTCGACGGCCTCTGGCGGGAGTACCTCGGGAACGATGGGCCATCGGATTCCGATGGGTGGGCAACGGTGGTCGAACTCGCCACGGCCGCCATGCTTGTGACGGTTCTCGGCTCGATCCGGGCCCGGCGAATCTGGGAGGATCGACTTGATCCGCTGGATCGACAGCGGGTCCGGGCGATCCGAGACCGCATTACTCTCGAGCCGATGGTCCTCGGGCTGGTCATCACCGGGATGTTCCTCGGGGTTCGGGTCAGTGGCATCGTCCTCGAGCGGTACGTGCCCGCTCTTTCCATGCACGGTATCGCCGCGCTGTTGTACCCCGTCATTGGCCTTGGCATTCCAGTCGCCACGTACCTGATCGCCAGCCACGTCCGACGACGGTTCGATGCCGGGGTCACCGCCGCCACGGCGCTGGCGGTCGCCTTCTTCATCGATTACGGCGCGATCGGTGTCACTTCACTCCCGATCCAGGTGGTTATGCACCGCATCGGCGTCATCCTGGCTTTGGGGCTGATTGCGGCCGGATCGGCCGAGGGCAGCCGCGAGGAGCGAGGTCGCTCTCTCCTCCTCGTAGGTGGGCTGTTGCTCTGGGTGGTTCTCCTGACCGGAGCCCTCCTCCAGTGGTGGTAACTGCCTGCATCCACTTTCACCCCGGTGTCGCACAGTTTTTCACCTGTCCCGGCGAACCACTGATCGATGAGTGAGCATCAGACGACCCTCGGCGAGGATGGGGGGATCGCCGAGGAGCTGGCCGAAGGCCAGCGCGCAATCTCGATCGCCGAGTTCTTCGAGAAGAACAAGCACATGCTGGGCTTCGACAGCGGCGCTCGAGGCCTGGTTACAGCCGTCAAGGAGGCGGTCGATAACGCACTGGACGCCACCGAGGAGGCCGAGTTACTGCCCGATATCTACGTCGAGATCATTGATGACGGTGATTACTACCGATTGATCGTCGAGGACAACGGCCCGGGGATCACGAAGGAGTCCCTGCCAAAGGTCTTCGGCAAACTGCTGTACGGCTCCCGGTTCCAGGTAAGGGCACAGTCTCTCGTCCCGGATCAAGAAGTCCTGATCCGTCGAGGAGAGACCGTCGAGACATTGCCGATTGGCAAGCTCTGTGATGCATATCTTTCTCGCAATGGAGAAGATATGCGCCGGATCCATGACGCCATCGAGGTTCCAACGTTCAACCGAGATACGAACGAGGTCACCTGGCAACGCGTAACACATGCTATTCGACACGAGACAGAAGAGCAAACCTTCAGAGTTCGAACCGAGCGAGGAGATCGGTCGAAGTGACTGGAAATCACAGTCTCTTCACCCTGGAGACCCGATGGCCGCGCAGCTGAGGTACAGGCATCGGAACTGACTGAGGGAGACGCAATTCTCGCGCCAAAAACGATTCCATCTAACCACACAGTTGACGAGATCAATCTGTTGAATTATCTTTCGAGCAATCAGCTCGAAGACCGACGACTCTATGTCTATGGGTTCGACCGAGAGACACTCGAAGAACTAAGAACGGCAGATGTGGTTCGAAAAAGGCCGAATCCGAAAGTCCTCGGAAACGATATTACTACCGGTACAATAATACCCTGATTCTCCGAGATAACCTCGAGCAAAATTACCTACAGAAAGGGTATCTCCCCGCAGAACTTGTCCTCGAGCTCGGATGGGAAGAGAAGGCCTCAGACTGTTCTCTCGTAACCTACCAGGTTGGTGGTGAACAATTTGAGGTGCCGGTGACCATTCCTGTTGATGAGAATCTAGTGAAACTTATCGGATACTATATATCCGAAGGGCATGCTGACCGAACCGTCAAATCGGTCTCACATTTGGATCCCATGAAACTGAATTAATCGAATCCGCTGAGCAGGCGGTAGCGGGAATGTCCAGTTCTGTAACTACAGTCACCTGGGAAAGAAACTCCACACGTGTCAAGGGATTCGGTAGTCCTCTACCGCTGTTCCTCGAAGCCGTCTGCCGGACATCGGCAGCCACCAAACGGATTCCGCAATTCATCTTCAACATATCTCCTGGCCTTCAGCGGCAGTTTATCGCTGCCCTATATCAGGGCGACGGGAGTGATGCACATCCATCAAACGAGCTCGATCACTGCACTGTGAGCGAAACGCTCGCTCGACAACTTTCCGTATTGTGGAACATGAATGGGGTTGTTGCATCCACTGAGAGCAGACAAAGTGGGGGCTACGCTGACACCCCTTCAACGCAGTATCAAACGAAAGTGTATGGAGAGGATACCGATCTCGCCGATGTGTTCCATTGTGAGAAGCCAACCAGGGAGTCCCAATATGAACGAATACCTGTCTCGGTACTCGATCCCGTCCGGGTCGGGGAATCAAACTATGAGACAGTTCGGGATACCATTCCCGACTTATTGATGGGCGCTGGGCTGGGGTCATCTCGTGAAAGTGCCCGAAGCTATGCAAACATTATTCACCGTACACTTCATGGTGACCCGGCCGGAACTCCGCGATTCACTCACAATCTTGTACAAAAAGGATTGCTTGATGAAGATTATAACCCAACCGACTCTCTCACCCAACTCTGGGAGACTGTAAACGCTATCCAAGGGTTTGCCGAGTCTGGGCTATGCCTCCTCCAGGTGAGAGACGTGGAGCAAACTGTAGCTCCCGAATACGTATACGATCTTTCCGTCCCGGGGCAAACCGGTGTAGACGAGAACTTTGTTGTGTGCAATGATGGAGCCCTTTTTGTGAAAAATAGCCGTGGCCAGCAGGGGATTGGAATCTCCGCCGCCGTCCTCTACTCTCAGCTCACGAGCGGCAAGCCGGCGAAGATCACCAGCCGAACACAGGGCTCGAACGAGGCCCAGTACTTCGAGTTGATCATCGATACCGAGTCGAACGAACCGGAGATCAAGGTCGACGAGACCACATCCTGGGACCGCCCTCACGGGACGCGCATCGAACTCGAGATGGAGGCCAACATGCGGGGCCGGTCGACGCTGCACGACTACATCAAACATACCGCCGTCGTCAACCCCCACGCCCGCATCGAGTTCAAAGAGCCGAATCACCACTTCAAGTTCGAGCGCGCGACCGACCAGTTACCAGAGGAGACGGAGGAGATCCGGCCTCACCCGCACGGCGTCGAACTCGGCACGCTGATGAAGATGCTCGAGGCCACCGATTCACATTCCGTCTCGGGCTTCCTGCAGGAGGAGTTCACCCGGGTGGGGAAGAAGACTGCCGGCTCGATCATCGACGGCTTCCGCGACGGGCACTTTGGCCGGGAGATGACCTGGGCGCCGCCCGCAGCAAGGACGATCGAGACAGCAGTGACCGATGCCACCGCGAACAAGGGCACGGCTGCGACTGCGGCCTTCGCCGGCGACATCGCAGCCGAAGTCACTGATCTCGACCGGACCGCTCACCACGAACTGGCGGCCATCGTCGATGAGGTCGCTGACGAAGTCGAAGATGCACATGATACCCCCTTCGGAGCCACCGTCCGAGATAACGCTGTCGAGGCCGCATGGGCGGTCATCGCCGAAACCGCGGCAGATATCGAGGACGACCAGCCCCGGATCTTCGACGATCTCCACGGGCTCGTTCGCGATGCAACGAGCAACCGGAAGGACGACGCCATCGTCACCGGATTTACGGAGCGGTTGGTCGGGAAGTTCGATGACCTTGAGGATGGGCGGCATCGGTTGACCCAGAGCGATCTTCGCCAGCAGGTCGACCGGGCGGCAGACGTCACCGAGGAGCGCGAGGACGTTGCCTTCGGCGAGACGGCTCGCGAGAACGTCATCGAGGCCCTCTGGAGCACCATGGTCACCGTTCCTGACGACCCTCCAAAGATCCGAGAAATCGCCGCCGATCGGGACGGCTCGAGTGCCCTGCTTGAGGCCATGCGGAGTGCCGACATCATGGCGCCTCCGACCCACTGTCTCTCGCCAATCACGGCCGATCTCATCCAGGCGGGCCTCGAGAAGGAGTACGATGCGGACTTCTATGCCTCGGCCACGAGAGACGCGGAGGTCTCGCACGGGGACCCGTTCATTGTCGAGGCCGGCATCGCCTACGGCGGCGAACTCGACCAGGAGGGCAGTGCCGATGTCCTGCGGTATGCCAATCGGGTTCCCCTGGTCTACCAGCGCGGGGCCTGTGCGATCACCGACGTGGTCAAATCGATCGGCTGGCGCAACTACAATCTCGACCAGCCCGGCGGCAGCGGGATTCCGAAGGGGCCGGCCGTGATCATGGTCCACGTGGCCTCGACGAACGTCCCCTTCACGAGCGAGTCGAAAGACGCCCTGGCGAACGTCCCGGAGATCGAAGACGAGATCGAACTGGCCATCCGCGAGGCCGCCCGCGAGCTCAAGAGCTACCTCAACAAGCGCCAGTCGATGCAACAGCGCCGACGCAAACAGAACGTCCTCGCGAAGATTCTCCCAGAGATGGCTACCAAGGTCGCGGAGGTGACCGGTCGGGAGGAGCCCGAGATCGGCGATGCCCTCGGCCGGATCATGAACAACGTCCTCGTTGAACGCGAGCTTGAGCCGGCCGAGAACGGGACCCAGACGGTTCGGCTGCAGGTCGAGAACCTCTCGAATCGTTCGGCCGCCCTCGAGATCACGGATATCGTCACCAGCGAACCCGACGCGCTCAGCGATGGAGCGAGTGTCGTCGAGGTCGACGGCGAGTGGTTCGTCTCCTGGGAGCCAGCGGTCTCGGGCGGTGAGGAGGCCACCCTGGAGTACACCGTGGCCGACAGCGCCGACTTCGATATCAGCGTCGAGGGTGTCGAGGATGAGAAACTAACGGTGAGCGCATGAGCACAGACACGGATGCCCAGGCCCGAGAGCGCCTGATCGACCTCGCGGCACAGTTCTATGACCAGTTCGAACTCGGGGATATTCCCTCGATGAGTCTGCCCACGCGAACGAAGGCCAACATCGTCTTCGACGAGGAGTCAAACGTCTGGGTCTACGGCGATCGGACCTCGACGCGCTCGGCCAACTCCGTGCGGGGCGCACGCAAGCTGCTCAAGGCCGTCTACACCATCGAATTCCTCGCCAAACCAGCTCGAGCAGGACCGCTCCTCGACGCTCAGGGAGCTGTATTACCTCTCGGAGAGCCTGGGACAACGACGAGGCTCAGTTCGGCGATCAGGACGAGTCCAACCAGCTTATTGAGGATCTCGAGATCGTCTCGAAGGTCAAGCGCGAGGACTTCCACATGCGCCCGGAGGAGTCCGGTGCCACGATCATGGGGCCGCTATTCCTTCGCGAGCAGACCCGCCGCGGCGACCGGGAGATTCACTGTCAGGAGGACGTCGGAGAGGGCGGCTACCAGATTCCCAACAACCCCGACACGATCGAGTTCCTCGGACAGCGAGGCCGAGTTCGTCCTGTGCGTGGAGACCGGCGGAATGCGGGACCGGCTCGATCGAGAACGGCTTCGACGAGGAATACGGCGCCCTCGTTGTCCACCTCAAGGGCCAGCCTGCCCGGGCGACCCGACGGATCACGCGTCGGCTCCACGAGGAACTGGACCTGCCGGTCACGGTCTTCACCGACGGTGACCCGTGGTCGTATCGGATCTACGGCTCCGTGGCCTACGGGTCGATCAAGTCCGCCCACCTCTCGGAGTACCTCGCGACGCCCGGCGCCGAGTTCATCGGCATCCAGCCCGCCGACATCGTCGAGTACGACCTGCCGACCGATCCGCTCTCGGATTCGGACGTCAACGCCCTCGAGAGCGAACTCGAGGATCCCGCGCTTCCAGACCGACTACTGGGAAGAACAGATCGAACTGCAACTGGATATCGGGAAGAAGTCCGAACAGCAGGCCCTGGCGGCCCGCGGGCTCGATTTCGTGACCGACTCGTACCTGCCCGAGCGCCTCGAGCAGATGGACGTGATCTAGAGATCACCGAGACTGGACTACCACGATCACTGCTACATTGGGTGGGCAACCCACTTATGGGATATATGAGACAGCCGCCAGGAGTTCCTCGACATCCCTCCATTCGTGGCATCGATTGCTCGTGAGCAACATCTTCACATGGGATATCGCCATTCCGTTGTCGAACGCCTCGCGCTCACGGTCTTGATCGGAGTACCGACGCTTGAGTATCCAGACGGCATCGCGATAGGTAGGTGCGAACAGCAGGCCAAGTTCCCTGACATACCCGCCGTTGAGGTTCTCAATGACTCCGACGATATGTGTTGCCCGTCCACAGAGGATGTCGAAGGCACAATGCCAGATTCGGATCTCGCTCGCGGTGAAACCGAACTCATCGAGTCTGAACGCGACTGCAGAGGGATTCGTTCGCTCGTCTCAATTGGCGGTAGACGAGTACCCGACGATCGAATTCATCTCCGCTACCCGCTCCCGCAATGAGATATCGACGCTCGTGGCCACAGAGATGCTTGAGGTGTGCCCCATGAACCAGTGTCATCAGCCGCTCGTGTTCTGTCGGGGACAGGGATATCGACTCGAATCGGTCGAATTCCATCGGACTCGATTCGTCTCCATTTTCAGTGGAACAATTGTGTTCACCCATGCCTGGTCTGCTGCGGCTTCCCTCTTCAACGTTGAATCACCGTCGGATCAATTGCAACCAATTACAAGTGTTTATGTCGTTGGATCCCTCTAGAAGAGTCATGCGTCCGGAGACGGAGCTATCCGCAGGCGATGTCGAATCCTTCGACACGTGGCGAGCCCTCACGCTGGCGACTGACACCAAGCGAGCGAAGATACTTGCGAACGTGGTGGGTCATCCCAATGGTGCTCCGAGCGTCGAGGAACTCGCCTACATGATCCCCACCCTGAGTGCAGACGCGATCCGCCGGCATCTCGGGCGACTCCAATCTGTCGGGGTGATCCAGGTCCGGACATCGAGGAGGGTTCCAGACTCAGGGAGTATCCCTACAAATTCTACACGGTGACTGATGACGCACGCGAGCTCTTCGACCAGAATGGACTCTTTCCGGAGACAGCCTGGACGCGACAGTACGACCGGGTCGAAAAGACAGCACGCATCAGGGACCTCGAGCGAATACCCCGGCCAGACCAGGCGTAGGCGGCGGTAATCAAATCAGTGGGTTGCGTGGTCCATCTCGGCTCCATTCGGTACCAGATATGCGCGGGCCAGGTCAGATGGTCATACCCGTCCTTACGCAGAGTGGCCTACGGGACGTGCACGGTGTGCTCGAGCGTCCCGATCCCTTCGACCTCAATCGATACGGAATCACCGTCCTCGAGTGGTCCGACACCAGCCGGCGTGCCTGTCGCGATGACATCGCCGGGCTCGAGGGTCAGATACTGGGTAATCTCGGCGATCAGCGCGGGAACGTCGAAGATGAGCTGTTCACGCGACCCATCCTGACGGCGCTCGCCGTTGACGGCCGACCGGACGAATGCATCGGGTGGCACCTCCTCCGGCGTTGCAATCACCGGGCCGATGGGGGCGGCACCGTCGAAGGCCTTCCCGCGGACCCAGTTTTGCTCCTGGAACTGGTCGTCACGGTTCGAGAGGTCGTTCATGCACGTGTATCCGCGAACCACGTCCATCGCCTCGGTCTCGTCGACGTGACGGCACTGTTCGTCGATGACGACACCCAGTTCGGCCTCGTGGTCGATCCGGGCCTTCCCGGCTGGAACAGTAACGGTGTCGCCGTGACCCGCGACCGTGTTCGGTGGTTTCAAAAAGAGCATCGGCCGATCCGGCACGTCTCCCCCCATCTCGTCGGCGTGATCGGCGTAGTTCTTCCCGATGCAGACAATCTTCGTCGGGACACAAGGAGCGAGGACGTCGATCTCATCCATCGCGTAGCTGGCATCGCCAAACGAGACGGTCTGACCCTCGAGGGTCCCCTGTCGAATTGCTCCGGCCGGATCCCGAAATCGAATGAGTTTCATGCCGGCCTCTTACTCCCCAGCACGAAAAGTCTAGGACACTCCCGTCTGGCGACGAACGGAATTCTTTTTATCGCCCTCGGGAAGATGCAGATGCAGGCTCCGTTGGTGTAGCCCGGCCAATCATTTCGGCCTTTCGAGCCGATGACCTGGGTTCAAATCCCAGACGGAGCATCCTATCCGAGGTGCAATGTTCCGACAGCCGAGGCGGTCTCCCATTCATGGGCGGCCAAACGTATTCGCTCCCAACCCTATACGTGTGAGTGAATTAGTACCACGGATCGGGATGGAATGGTCTGGCCGACCGAACTCGAGCCAGCCCCACAGCGGGTCGAGCCCTTCGACTGGTATCGTGCAAACCGCGAGCAGGGCCCGATACACTACGATCCGGAGCGCGATGCGTACGACGTGTTCACCCACGAGGCGAACACGGCCATTCTGATGGACCACGAGCGGTTTTCTTCGGAGAGTGATGACCCTGGTGCGCCGCCGTCGATGCTGACAGCCGATCCGCCAAAGCACACGCGGCACCGAGAGGCAGTGGATGAATTCTTCGAACCAGGCGCCGTGGCTGCGCTCGAGGACGACATCCGCGAGACGGCCGTCCCACTGATCGATGCGGCGGTGGAAGAGGGTCGATTCGACGTCGTCGACGCATTCGCGTACCGGCTCCCCATCGAGACGATTGCAACCCTGCTTGGGGTACCGCCGGAAGACCGGGAGCAGTTCAAGGAGTGGTCCGACAGGGCAGTGGCGTCGGCCCAACTGACAGGCGACAGTGACCCACAGACGAGACGCCGGCGGATCATGGAGATCGGGTCCTACATCCTCGAAATCATGGAAGAGCGTCGGTCGGCACCGCAGGACGATTTGATTTCGGATGTCGCAACCGCAGAAGGCCACGACCTCAGTGACAGCGAGCAGATGGGACTGTATCTCCTCCTGTTGATCGCGGGGAACATTACGACGACAAATCTGATCACGAACACGGTGTGGTGTCTGGCCAACTGGGGGCTCGTCGATTCGGTTCGCGACCGGGAGATTATCCCGCAGGCGATCGAGGAGACGCTTCGCTACCGGTCTCCAGTCCAGCGGACTCGACGCATCGTGAGTGAACCGGTCGAGGTGGCTGGCCAGAACTTCGAGCCCGGAGACTGGGTCGTCTGCTGGCTCGGTGCGGCCAACCGAGATCCGGCGGTCTTCGACGATCCGGGTCGTTTCATTCCCGACCGCTCGCCGAATCCCCACCTGTCGTTCGGCCGTGGCATTCACTTCTGTCTCGGCGCGAGCCTGGCCCGCCTCGAGGCCCGCATCGTCATCGAGGCACTGCTCGAGCGGGTGGAGACCATCGACCTTGTCGAGACCGAATACCAGCCCGTCTCGAGTGCGTTCATCTACGGGTCCAGTCACTGCCGGTGCGAGTTGACCAGCGGTAACGGACGGATAGTACCCCGAGAGAAGTCCCACTCGTCGTCTCGGTGTCACTCTGACCGAAATCAGGTACATTCTGGCCCGACAGCGATCCGCAGCCGTCGCCGACGAGTATCTCGAGTGGCTCGAGGCAATCGGTGTCCAGCCCCTGGACTGAGGCACCCGAGTTCATTCTCGAGGCCAATCCGGCACTGGGTGATGCATTCGCGTTGGCTGCAGCCAGTGCCGTCGATGGGACGCTACTCATCGGTGCTGATGATGACTATGAGTCCTTCACGTCCGTAGCTGTCGAGCAGTTCCGGAGCGGCGCTGGATGAGATCGGATTGTTCCGACCCACGAAGGCCGACAATACGGTGGGGGCGAACGCCCACAACAGTTCATCGACTCGGTCTATCCCCCGTGGTGATCGGTCATCGTGCTCGCCAGCCGGTCATCCAGCTACTGATAGCGATCATTAACAAAGCCCCAAACTCCGGCCACATAGGCCATGCCTCGAGAGACATGGCGGGCACTAGTAGCGGGTAGCACATTGACAGCAGGCCTCCTGGGCTTGATCCTCGCACTCATCGTCGGACTCACCGTGGCAGTGGCTGTCCCGGTGGGTGGAATCCAGGGTGGTGACACGACCGCCCCACCACAGGCGGGGATCATCGACGGGGAGTCCAACGCACTCGAGGATGTTGCCCACACGACGGTTCGGGGAACGGGACCGAACCAGTCGGTCGGAACGGCGGTTACCGAGGTGGGCGACGTCAACGATGACGGGACACCGGACATGGCTGTCGGCGCCCCGGGTGTCGCCAATCAGACCACCCAGCAGGAGCCGGGGTCCGTCTCCCTGTTTTTCGGCCCGGCCGAGGCGGGGACAGTCGAGACCGATGACGCGGACGTGGTGATCATGGGCGAGGAGGATTCGCAGACCGGGATCGCGGTGGCGGCCGCCGATCTCACGGGTGATGGCCATCAGGACGTGGTGGTCGGTGCGCCGGCGGCCGGGGCTGATCATACGGGCCAGGTCGCCATCTTCCACGGAGCAGCCCTCGAGCCTGGCATGGAGGTGACCATGGCTGACGCGAACGTCACGCTGGAGGGCGAGGAGTCAGCCGCCCGGTTTGGTCATGCACTCGCCACCGCGACCGGGATACTCGGGACGGTGAGCCTGCACTCGCCGTTGGCCAGCCCGGGGTTGACGGACAGGCCGGTGGCGTTGCCGTCTACGATGGGTCGACGCTGACAGACGCTGAGGACAGTCCGGAGCCAGCCGCCACACTCACCGGGGCGAACGCGAGCGACCGGGCCGGCTGGGCGCTCGCGGGCGTGCCGAACGAAACGGACGGTCAGAGCGCCGATGGACTGCTCGTTGGTGCCCCCGACAACGACAGCAGTGCCGATGATGCGGGCGCCGCCTATCTCGTGCGATCGCTCGAGGGTGAAGGAGCAGTCACTCGAGGGAATCGAGACGCGACTGATCGGTGAATCGAAAAACGATCGAGCGGGCTGGGCCGTGGATGCACTCGGCGACCCTGAGCGAGGATGGGTCACTCGTTGTCGGTGCTCCCTACAGCAATGCGACCGACTTGCACGCTGGCTCGGTCCACGTGGTTGCTGGTGAGCATCTGGCGAACGGGCCGGTCGAGCTCTCGGATGCAGATACGACCATTCGTGGCGAGGCAGCCGGAGAGCATGCCGGCTGGTCGGTTGCGGCGACACCCTGCGTCGTCACCTGCGGGGAGGCACCTGACCTGACCATCGGCGCTCCGGGCTCCGACGCGGCAGACCGGCAGCGTGGCCATCGTGGCGGGTCCGACGATCGGTGATATCGATGAGATGGGTCTCTCGAGTGCCCACACCGTCCTCGTCGGCGACGCCGAAAACGACAGTGCCGGGAGTGCCGTCGGCGGGGGTGTCGACCTCACGGACAGCAGCGCCAGCGATCTGCTCGTCGCGGTCGGCAACGAGGATGCGGCCCTGCACACCTGGTCGAAGGTAACCTCAAGCAACCGGGCGAAGTCAAGGAGCCACAGCCTCCGGCCACTCCAGCCCCGGCCGAGCCAGCCCCAACACCAGAGCAGCCACCGGAACGGGAGAATTTCTCCGTTGAGATCGTGAATATCACCGAGCCAGTCTCGGTGAACGAGACGGTCAACGTCACCGCGAACGTGACCAACGTCGGGGCGGCTGCGGGAACCCAGAACATCACTCTCGCCATCGAAAACGAAACCGTCGATACCGAGATCGACCTTTCCCTCGAGCCTGACGAGAACGAGTCGATCAACCTCTCCTGGACGGCCGAGGAGGCCGGCACCTACGAGGCAAACGTCTCGAGCGAGAACGACAGCGATACCCGGGAGTTTGAGGTCTTGCCTCTCGAGCCCGCATTCTTCGACGTCGCGATCACGGATATCAACGAGACCGTACCGGAAGGAGACACCCTCGAGGTGACTGGAAAACGGTGATGAACACCGGCGAGTCGAACGGAACACAGGACATCGATCTCGCCGTCGACGACGAGACCGTCGATACCGAGTCTCGACTCTCCCTCGAACCAGGTGACAGTGAGTCGGTAACACTCAGGTGGGATGCGGATGCCCCAGGCATGTACACGGCCACAGTCTCGAGTGACAACGACAGTGACTCAGCGAATTTCACGGTTGAAAACGCCACAGATGGCATGAACGGCCTGCCGGATGGCGACAACGTAAGTGACGGCGTGAATGGACGAACGGATGGCGGACAACGTGACTGACGGGGTGAACGGGCCGCCGATGGCGACAACGTAAGTGACGGCGTGAACGGACCACCGGATGGTGACAACGTGACTGACGGCGTGAACGGGCCGCCGGATGGTGACAACGTAAGTGACGGCGTGAACGGCTCACCGAATGGCAATAACGACACCGGCACCGACGGTGGCGACAGCACAACCGAGAATCTCGCGCCAACCAGTCGAAAACGGTGATGGACTGGCCAACACCTCGGTCATGGATTTGCCTCGACGTCGCTCCTGTCCGTGTGCGACGAGGAGTAACCGATTCAAGTGATTCAATCCGGCCGCCTCAAACTGAGTAATCACCCCTCACTCTGGGTCGCCGAGAGGATGATTTAGGGCAGCGGGACAATTCGGGCGATAGCCACGATGAAGAGCCCCACCGTGGTCAGTGCGAGGACCACCCACACGGCCCGATTCCAGTCAAAGAGCGTACGGGCCCCGTGAAGGTGTTGAACGGAAATCCGATCAGCAGGACATCCGTCGCGAGGAAAAACCAGCCAGTGTACACGATCGCCGCGGCCACCGCATCGGCGCAAGTGATACTGCCGGATCGCCCGCGAAACAGCCCAAGGGCGTACCCGGCCACGAGCAGGACGCCGGAAACGGCGGCTGCTGGTCCGAGTCGCCCCAGGTGCTCGCGGTAGGTCCACAGTCGTTTACGTGGTGTTCGGTTCCTGGGTCCTGCACGAACAGCCCGAGGGCTGCCAGCACAAGGGTGAATGGATACACCTGACCCCATGGCCAGTGGGTCCAGGTCTTGTCGTCAGCCAGCGGTCGCTCATCCAGCGTGGCAGCCAGCGGACGGTGAAGAAACCGACTGGTACTGAGGCCACGGCGAGAGGATGGGACTGGACGGCCTCGAAGCCAAATAGCGAGGTTGCGGCAATGAGAGAGAGCACGGTCGTCGCGACGAGCGACTCGAGGGTCCGGAGCGGAGACGACCCAGCACTCGTTCGGGGCTTCTCAACGATGCCGGTCGTCCAGAGGTCGAATCCGAGCGCCGGCCAGTACATCGCCGTCCACCACGTTCGGGCGGTTCCTGCCATCCCGAGACTGCTCACGACATCACGGGTGGTCGTTCGCGAGAAGTCATGCGAGGCGAAGAGCTTGCTCGAGCTGGTGTTGTTCCACCGGACGATGGCGATGACCGGCATCACAGCCCTCGGTCTTCGAGGTACTCGAGTGTCGACTTCGAGGAGGGCCTCGCCCGCATGAAGCCCACGAACGGCGGGGTCTTCGTGAAGATCCAGGTCGACGAGACCGACGTGTCCGATTCGGCGTCGGGTTCGAACACCTCGTTGATCGTTCCTCCAACGATCTCGCCCTCGTGGCGGGCAGCGAGAACGTGATCGGTCATATGGACCAGCTGGGCCTGAAGGGTCGGAAAGGCCCCTTGTGCGATCGATTTCACTCTCTCGCGATCCGCCGTCGCGTCAGCGGCAACGGGCGTTATCTCGACCACGGGTATCGGGTGGACCACCCGAGCGCGGCCCCATTAAGATTCCCTTCGCTGTCATCCGACAGGTCTAACCCGGTGTCTGGAAAAGCCGGACGTAGCCAATGAAACTCCACGAGTACCAGGCGAAGGAGCTCTTCGCCGATGCCGGCATTCCGACGCCGGACGCACAGCTGGCCTCGAGTGTCGAGGAGACGGTCGAGGCGGCCGAGGCGATCGGCTATCCAGTCGCAATCAAGGCACAGGTCCGGGTCGGTGGCCGCGGCAAGGCCGGCGGCATCGAACTCGTCGATTCCGAATCAGAGGCCCGGGCCGCCGCCGAACGCATCATCGGGATGGATCTGAAGGGGCTGCCTGTCGAGCAGGTGCTCGTCGAATCGGCTGTCGATTTCGTGGACGAACTCTACGTCGGCATTACTATGGACCGCGGCGTCGGACGGCCGGCCGCGATGGTATCGACCGCGGCGGCGTGAATATCGAAGAGGTGGCCGCCGAAACGCCGGAGGCGATTGCTCAGGTCCACGTCGATCCCGCGTACGGATTACATCCATTCCAGGCTCGGAAGGCCGTCTACGATGCTGGGGTGGACAAGGAGGTTGCCCGCTCGGTGGCCGGAGTCCTCAGCACCCTCTATGACCTCTGGGACGAGCGTGACGGGGCCGATGCCGAGATCAATCCCCTCATGGTCACCGCCGACGATCGACGTCGTGGCAGCGGATGCGGTGTTCAACATCGACGAGGATGCCCTGTTCCGGCAGCCCGATCTCGCGGAACTCGGGGAGGCAGTTGCGGCCGGCGACGAACTCGAGGCCAAGGCCGACCGCTATGGCTTTGACTACGTTCGACTCGACGGAACAGTCGGCATCATCGGCAACGGTGCCGGCCTCGTCATGACAACGCTCGACCTCGTCGATCACTTCGGCGGGTCGCCCGCCAACTTCCTCGATGTCGGCGGCGGCGCGAAGGCCGACCGGATCGCCAACGCCCTCGACATGGTCTTCACCGACGAGAGTGTCGACAGCGTGGTCTTCAACATCTTTCGGTGGGATCACCCGCTGTGACGAGGTCGCCCGTGGCATCAACGAGGCACTTGCCGCGTTCGACGAGATTCCCAAGCCCGTCGTGGTCCGCTTGGCCGGCACCAACTGGGAGGAGGGCCTCGAGATCCTGAACGATGACCTTGTCACGGTCGAGGAAACACTCGAGGCAGCCGTCGAACGGGCCGTCGAAGCGGCCGAGGAGGTGGCCGCATGAGCGTCCTCGTCGATGCGGACACCCGCGTCGTCGTCCAGGGGATCACCGGCGACGAAGGCCGATTCCACACGGAGAGCATGCTCGAGTACGGCACGACCGTCGTCGCTGGTGCCGTTCCCGGTCGCGGTGGTCAGGAAGTCGCCGGCATTCCCGTCTACGATACCGTCCATGCGGCCGTCGAACAGGAGAATGCGACCGCCGCTGTCGTGTTCGTGCCACCGGCGTTCGCAGGTGACGCGACTCTTCGAGGCGCTCGACACCGATGTCGATCTCGTCGTCGCCATTACCGAAGGCATTCCGACACAGGATATGGCTCGAGTCTATCGTCGCCTCGGCGAGACCGACACCCGTCTCATCGGCCCGAACTGTCCGGGCATCATCACGCCGGGCGAGGCAAAACTCGGCATCCTGCCTGGATCGATTTTCTCGGCCGGTCGGGTTGGACTACGTCTCACGGTCGGGGACGCTCACCTATCAGGTCGTGGATAACCTCTCGAACCGGGGACTCGGCCAGACGACGGCTATTGGCATCGGCGGCGACCCGATCATTGGGACCGACTTCGTGGACGCCATCCAGCTCGTTCGAGGCCGACCCCGCCACACGAGGCCATCGGTCGACGTGTGGTAGAGATCGGCGGTGAAGACGAGGAGGAGGCGGCGGCCTACATCGAGGCCAACGTCGATACCCCTGGTCGCCGGCTTCATCGCCGGTCGGACGGCCCCACCGGGCAAGCGGATGGGCCACGCCGGGGCCATCGTGTCTGGCTCCGGGACCGGGACAGCTCAAAGCAAGATTGAGGCTCTGGAGGCGGCCGGTGTTCCCGTCGGCGACACCCCGGAGGAGGTCGCCGACCGACGTCGAGTCGAATCCTCGATTAGTCAGGCGTAGCGTCCGGATCAACTGACGGAGTCGACGCTTCGTCCTGGGCGCCGATCACCCGCTCTACAGGGCTCACCGTGTTCGACGAGCATCAGCGTGGGCAAACTCCGAACCCCGTGGTTAGCTGCGAGATTCTGATGAACATCGGTATCGACCTTCAGCACCGTGACAGGCAGGTCAGCGGCGAGCCGGTCCAGAACGGGCGCGATCATCTGACAGGGCCCACACCAGTCCGCGTAAAAATCGACGAGAACCAGATCATGGGCCTCGAGCAGGTGCGGCAGAAGTGGTCCGGCCCCTCGACGTGGATTGGGTGTCGTCTGTCCCTGGTATCGGGACAGCGCCGGGATGTCGGCCATGTCCTGGCAGCTCCTCGAGCTTGCCGCGCGCGGATGCGGTCGACTTCGTCTGCCATGAACAGGGCTAGGTCCGCTCGACAGGGAAACGGTTGTGTCGGTCAGAACGGGAGCAGCGACCGCAGCTTCGAAGCAGTCCGCCAGACGAGTCAGTCGCTGACGCGGCCTCGCGAGTGGTTGCCTCGTCGGTGGGTTCGTTGCTGTATCGAGTCTGCTCGCTCGACTCATCCGGGTCGACCTCCACGTCGAAGACCGGCTCGGCGGGTGTGTCACTCGGCTGCTCGCATCGAGATTTTCAGCATCCTGCCATCATTCGTCCTCCACGGGCACGTCGTCATCGAGGTTCGACCTCCGGTTCCTCCGTATCCGGCTCAGGGTCTGGTGTCTCCGGGGACGTATCTATTCGAGGCCGTTTCACGGGCGGCCTGTCGCTCCTGCTTGCTGAGCACGCCGTCGATCACGTCCGCAAGATGGGGGCCATCCGGCTTCTCGACAGTCTGAATCTCGAGCTGTGGAGCCGGGGGCTTTGCCTCGAGTTCCTCGTCATCTTCGGCAGTCCATATCAGGCCTCGGCCTCCGACGGGTAGTCGGCTCGTCGTCCGCGGAATCGCTCTCAGCAGTCTCGGCACATCTGCCTCGGTCGACTCCGATCGACAGTGGTCCAGTACCTCCGAGTCGCCGGCGGACTCGTCTGGCTCGGTACGGCTCCGTCGTCAGGTCCGGTTCGACAGCCACGGCCTCCTCGAGGTCACCGTGCCTCCGTCTTCAGTGCTGGCGATCGCTCTGCTCCTCTGGGCTAGCACCGTCGGTCGGTGCTTCGCGTCTGCGACGTCCTCGACCGCTCGATATCGGCCTCATGATTCTCGACTGACTCATCGTGTCTTCGGTCTCGACAGTGTCGCTCAGAGAATTCGAAGCCCGCTCTCGGCCTCTCCGGTTGACGATTCGGTCTACTATCGAGTGTCTTCGTCTACAACGTTGGCCATGTCGGCACTGTTCGGCGATTCCGAATCATCCCCCATAGAGGCATCGGCTGTCTCAGTCGCGCTGCATCGGCGGATCGCCATCATCCTCATTCGTCGATCCAGAGAAACCCCTCCTCCTCAGTCCGGTCGATCAGCAACTCCTCGACGGTATCGTCGTCGGGTGTCAGATCCGCATCGATGGATTCCTCCACCTCTGGTTCGGCTGCACAGGCGATGATATCGTCCGGTGAGTCCTGCTCGAGAACATCCTCGGTTGTCGTGTCCTCAAATTCGGCCGCTGATTGCAGCTCGGTGCATGATGTCGCTGGCCGTCTGATCAACCGTAGCCGAGTCGCTCGACGGGCTCTCCATGGCCGCAGCGAGCGACTCGTCGACCTCTCCTTCGTCCTCGATGTCGCCGAAGAGGTCGTCGATGCTCGGGCCAAATTCAAAGTCCCCCTCCCCCGAGTCATCGATAGAGCTATCCGTCATAGGTCAGACTGCGAGTGTAATTCTCCGTCAATACAGATAAGATTTGCTATTAGAATACCATCATATACGCGGGAATTTCGCCAGCAGCCTTGGTTCTCTATACTTGATGCTCGGTCGCGTTGTCTGCTCCTCGATGATGTCCGCTGTGAGATTCTCTCGATTGAGCGATCTAGATCGACTCAACTTGCTGGCGTCGCGAATCGGTTTAAGCCGGAGCTACACTGGTCGTCACGATCGAGTGAATGAGTACTGTAGCCATCATTGGCGGTGGACCAGCAGGATTGAGTGCCGCGCTCTTCACCGCGAAAGAACGGCCTCGAGACACACTGCTTCGATACCAACGAAACCTGGGTTCACAAGGCGCATCTCTTCAACTATCCGGGTATCCGAAGTATCTCGGGAGACGAGTTTCTGACAGTGACACGGGGGCAAGTTCGGGACCGTGGGGCGACGATTCACGAAACCGAAGTTATCGGGTGTCGACGGCCCAGGAGGACGGCTTCACCGTCGAATACGATGACGACACGGCCGAGGCCACCTACGTCGTCTTCGCGACCGGAACCGACACGACCCTGCCCGAGGCAGACAGGCTGTCTGCTGAACGAGGACGAGACTGTCGACGTCTCCCTCTCGATGGAGACCAGTGTGACCAATGCCTTCGCGACTGGTGCACTCATTCGTGATCAGGAGTGGCAGGCCGTGATCTCTGCCGGTGACGGTGCGCGGTCGCCGCACTCGCCATACTGGGACGTGAACGCGGTGAACACTTCCACGACTTCGATACACCCGATGACGTGCCGGTCGATCCGACAGGGGCAGAATAGAATCGGCTTAGACCTGCGAGGACGCTTCCTCGATGTCGCCCTGGCCGTCTGACTCGATGACCGGGTCGGTTCGGACGGACGAATGTCGTCGACTCCAGACCTCGACGATCTCGGATTTTCGATGCTCGACCTCGAGGTGAATTCGGAGGTCTGCATCGCTCTCAAACGTGTCTGGACACAGTGGGCATTGCAGATTGGCCATTCCCCTCACCGGTCGCTGCATACAACGGCAACCCCCGTAATACTCACGGTGACGTTGGGAGTCACAGAAAGTCACTGAGACCTGATTGGTCGTCGGCTCCTCCCTCGTCTCGCTGGTCGTCGGCATCGGGCTCGGTATCGACGGTCGTCCTCGAGGGTACTAGTCCTCGGGGCGGCTCGGCTGGTGCCGTCGTCCTCATCGTCCGTCGATGCCGCCATCGCGCTTCTCGAAGGCCGCGCCGGCGCCGTCGACGGCACGCTCGGCCACGAGGGTCTCGGCGTCGGCAACGACATCGGCCGACCTTGTTCGCGTCTCTGTCCCACTCCCGGTCACGAACGATACCTCCTCGGCGTCCAGATCGTAGGCCGCCGTCATCGCCACGGTGAGCTCTCGGTTCGAGCAGTGGTGGGTCATCGCCTCCAAGAAGGGCATGATCTCTCGGCGGGCGATTCGCGATGCTCGTCCCCTCTCGGTCTGCGATGCGGGCGGCGATCGCATCTGCGCGTACTCCGTGTCCCTCGGCTTCGGCCGAGTTTCGACCAGTAGCTTGGCGGACCATATCGCGTCCAGCCAGCCTTCGGTTCGTGCCGTGCGGCTGCGACCCCGGCGGTCATGGCATCTGTCGCATACCGCCAGTAGGAGTACTGCTGGCTCGAGCGGACGCGTCCGAGCCATCGGTCAGCCCGGGCGAGATGGTCATAGGCATCCGCGAGTTCCGCACCGGCGTAGTCCTTCGGCACGTTCTCGTCGATCCAGCCGATCAGGTCGTCGGGCGTCTCCTCGACATCGTAGGACGCCTGCAATGCCCCATGGGCATCCTCCTCCTTGATCAGAGCATCAAGAAAGTCGAAGATGCCGGCCGAGCGGTCCCGCGAGCCCGTGATGACGTCGTCCGCCGTCAGCGTATCCGTGTCTTCGGCCACGGCCTGGAGGTCGTTGACGGCCGAGCGGCAGATCGCCATCGGCTGACTCGGCAATCTGCTCGAGCGCGTCCGTCCTCGAAGTCGACATCCTCCCGACGGCAGATGTCCCGGAGAACGGGCACAATCGACCGCGCGGAGACGTCGTGGAACTCGATGGACCGGCACGCACTCCGGAGGGTCGAACTCATCTCGTAGAACTCGTTGGCGAGGAGGATCATCGGCTGATTTGCCTCCTTGACGACGCTCGTTACCTCGCGAGTCCCGCCGTAGTCGACGGTCCCGTGGAAGTTATCGGCCTCGTCGAGGATGACCAATCGACGGCCAGATCCACCGGCGGTCAGCGTCCCGCTCTTTGCGGCCTCGCCCGCCACCCGCTGGATGACGGCTGCCTGCCGATCGTCACTGGCGTTGAGCTCCATGACACTCCAGCCCAAGTCGTTGGCGAGTGCGTGGGCCGCTGACGTCTTCCCCACACCCGGCGTGCCGTGAACGATGACGGCCTCACGATGGTCGTCCCACGTCTCGGCCCACTCCCAGAGGTCGTCACGGGCACTGTCGTTGCCCCTGACCTCGGCCCGCGTGGTCGGCCGGTATTGCTCAGTCCAGTCACTCATTCTCCCGGAGTCCTCCCCGTACTCGATCATGCTGTAGAGCGTGCGTCGGGCCAAAAAGCGATTGGATTGTCGGGTCAGATAGCTCAAGGCACTACGGCCGTCGAACCGGTCGGCATGCAGGTAGCGCTCGTGACGGTGGGCGATGAGATTCTCGCCGGCGAGACCGTAAACACGAACGCCTCACACATCGCCGCGGCCCTCGACGATCGTGGGGTGGCCGTCGAGCGAATCATCACTGTCCCCGATCAGCGTGCGGCAATTGCGGCGGCAGTCCGGGAGTACCACGCTCGCTACGATGCCGTGATAGTGACCGGCGGGATCGGCGGGACCCACGACGATATCACCATGGATGCCGTCGCTTACGCCCTCGAGCGGGAGCTCACCGTCCACGAGGAGGCGCTCGACCGACTGACCGAGAAACTCGAGGCATTCCAGGCCAGCGAACCGGACCTGCTCGAGGAGTACGATCTCGAGTTCGACATCGAGGCAGCGGCATCGCTACCGGCTGGGGCTCGCCCGATCGTCGTCGACGAGGCGTGGGCGCCGGGCTGTGTCATCGACGGTATCTACGTGTTTGCCGGCATCCCCGACGAGATGACGGCGATGTTCGAGGCCGTGAGCCGACGAGTTCGCTGGTGACCGGGTTGCCGAGACCATGCTGTTCACCCCCGAACCGGAGGGGGCCCTCCACGACCGGCTCGAGACGGCGACCGATCGCTTCGACGTTGCCGTGGGAAGCTATCCCCGAACCGACGAGTATCCGGGGCGGATCCGTATCAGCGGAACGGATCCCGATGCGGTCTCCGCGGCCCGCCACTGGCTGGAGGAGGCGGTCCAGACGGTCGATCCCCCCGAGTGAGCCTCAGGCAGACCGTTGATCCTCGAAAATACGATAGCCAACTGCGATGATACCCGGCGACGGCGACGACGAAGCGCTCGCCGGAGTAGGCAATCGGGAAGCAGTCGTTCGGTATCCAGTGGGTCAGCTTCTCGCGTCGGGTCGAAATCCGGTGGTGTAGTGGGTGTTGTTGGTGGTCCCTGCGCCGTTCGACTCCCCCACACCCACACTGCCCGTCGGCGTGCGATCGATCTCGATGAATGTCTGGACCAGCCCCTGCTTGTTGCTCACGAACAGGCGCCCGGAGAGGTCGTAGAAGCGGTCGTTCAGCGGCCAGAACAGGTTGATCCCGTTGAAGAAGGCATCGAGAAGGATGGCCCCGAACAGGATCGAGACCAGGCCGACCCAGGCGACGTGATACCCCGACTCGCCCCACTGCGCGAGGACCCATCGACTCGTCACGCAGGTGGACATCCCACAGCAGGACAGCACCAGGGATGAGGATGATCCAGAGGTTGTGAAAGGCCGCACGATGGGTTCCGGGCACGTAGATACCAACCAGGGTGTCGAGATCGATGAGTGCCGCCAGTCCCATGATCAGCAGAATCGTCCGGGTGTCGAAATCATCGCTGAGCAAAGCCGTGGCCATCACCCCCACAAGGGCGGCATGCACGACGGTTGAAGGCATTGAGTCTGCCTTTCGCGTCGAGTCGCTTGAACATTGTTGCCAGCCAATAGCTACTTTGGCCACTCGCTTCGACCTCGCACCAATGGATGGTGGTGGGGCTCGGCGAGAACTAGCCGAGAAGATGGCCGGTGAGATCGCGCTGAGCGACGAGCCCGGGGCCACCCTGCGCAAGTGGCGAACCGACTTCGATATTTCCCAGACGGACCTGGCGGCACAACTCGAGGTCTCGTCCTCGGTCATCTCCGATTACGAGAGCGGTCGCCGGGAGAACCCCGGTATTGGCGTCGTCTGTCGGCTGGTCACCGGTCTCCTCGATATCGACGAATCCCGGGGTGCCGACCGAATCCGACAGTACGGGCGGGTGCTGTCCGCCGGCTTCGATAGCGACGTCGTCTACGACCTGCGCGAGTACTCGACGTCGGTGTTGCTCTCGCGGGTCTACGAACTGGTTGACGCCGAGGAGGTGGCTCCTGGCAGCACCGACCGGATCAGCGGCCACACGGTGATCAACAGCATCGAGGCCATCACCCGGCTCTCGAGCGAGGAGTTCTACCGGCTCTATGGCCAGAGCACGAGTCGCGTTCTCGTCTTCACCGGCGTCACGCGTGGAGAATCGCCCGCTCGTCGCACTGCGCGTGGTAAATCCGACACCCAATGCCGTCATCCTCCATGGCCTCGAGGCCGACGATCTCTGGGAGCACGCCGCCGACCTCGCGCGGATCGATAGCTACTCGCTCGCGGTGACCACCACGCCGATCGAGTCACTCCTTGAGTCCCTGGCCGACCTGGAGTGAGCTACTCGATCTGGTCCGCGTACGCTTCGGGCGAGAGCAGGTCCTCGAGTTCATCAGGGTCGGCCGGGTCGACCTCGAGCATCCACCCGTCGCCGAATGGGTCCTCGTTGACGAGCTCTGGCGCATCCGTGAGGTCGTCATTCGTCGCGCCAGCACCTCGCCAGAGATCGGCGCGTACAAATCGGAGACAGCCTTGATGGAATTCGATCACCCCGAACGGTTCGCCCTGCTCGATCGTCTCGTCGACCGGGGCAGCTCAACGAAGACAACATCACCCAGTTCGTCCTGGGCGAAGTCACTGATACCGACCGTTACGGTCCCGTCCTCGAGGTGGGCCCACTCGTGGGAGTCGCTGTAGCGCCGGTCCGCGGGAATCTCGAAGCTCATTAGATTGTCTCCACGAAGGGTGTGGGTTCAACCTTTGCTTTTTTCGCCTCGCCCCGGACTTCGATCCTGAGTTTCGTTCCCGGGTCTGCGTACGATACCGGAACATAGCCGAGGGCAGATCGGGACCGAGAGGGTGGGGCTCATCGTCCCGCTGGTTACCGAGCCGATCGGCGTCCCGTCGAGGTCGGTGATCGGGTAGCCGGCCCGTGGCACGCCTCGATCGATGAGCCTGAGCCCGACCAGCTCCTCGTCCGGTCCCTCTTCGGCCACCCGCTCGAGTTCGTCCCGTCCCACGAACTCCGTGTCGAGTTTGACGGCAAACCCAATGCCCGCCTCGTAGGGGGTCCGGGGGTTGTCGTCAGGATGGAAGTCCTGCCCGGAGAGCAGGTAGCCGGCCTCGAGCCGAAGCGTGTCCCTGGCACCGAGCCCGCAGGGCTGGACCCGTCGAAGGCCGTCCAGATCGGATCCGTGGCCTCCCACGGAACGATGAGCTCGACCCCATCCTCACCGGTGTAGCCGGTGCGTGCGACGAGAATAGACCCGGCGTCGGTCGATCGATCGACGGCCTCGAATCGACCGAGTGACCCGATCCCGATGTCCAGGACCTCACCGAGGGTCTGGTATCGCCTTGGGACCCTGTATCGCCAGCATTCCATACTCCGTGGTGCGATTCTTGACCTGTGACCTCGAGGGACCAGCGATCGGCGAACTCGAGACACCGCTGCGGTCATCATCTCGTCGTGGCCAGCGTTTGGAATGAGGAGGTAGGTCGCCTCTGTCTCGGCAGGTCGCCGGTAGACGAGGATGTCATCGAGCATCACGCCCGACTCGGTCGTGACGGCCGCATAGACCGCCTCGCCGACGTCGAGGGCGGTGATGTCGTTCGTCACGAGTCGCTGCACGAGTGTCGTGGCATCGGCGCCACCGACCTCGAGTTGCCCCATGTGGGAGACGTCGAATCGACCGGCTGCAGTCCGGACGGCCTCGTGTTCGTCCGTGATCGAATCGAACGAGACCGGCATGTCCCACCCGCCAAACTCGGTCAGACGGGCCCCGGCGGCCTCGTGGCTCGCCTGGAGCGGTGACCGTCGCGTCATAGGAAGACGGTGGCTGTGGTGAAGTATTGGTGTTTCGTCCTGTCGGCGAATGCAAAACCGTAGGTTCTTTCGTTGTTCCCGTGGACGGTACGAGTTGGCATGGCAACCCCAGAACTTGAGCCCGACGCAGATTGGAATACGATGTACATTGACGGCGAGTGGCGACCCGCCTCGAGCGGCGAGACGATCCCGGTGACGAACCCCTCGACCCAGGAACCGTTCACCGAGGTACCGGCCGGAACCGTCGAGGACGTCGATGCGGCCTACGACGCGGCCGAAGCTGCCCAGCCAGACTGGGCGGCAACACCGCGAGAGGAGCGAAACGAGATTCTCCAGGCGTTGAAAGACCAGCTCAACGCCCGGTTCCCGGACATCAACGACTTCCTCGCGAAGGAGGCCGGTGCGGCCAGCTACCGCGTGATGGGCGAGTTCGCAACCGCGACTGCCGACGTGTCCATGGCGCTCGATCTCGAGGCCCCGGAAGACGAAGTCCGGGAGTTCCGGCGCCATCCCGGAAGGAACACCACGTGGTCCACGAGCCCGTCGGTGTCGTGGGGATCATCACGCCGTGGAACTTCCCGTTCCACCTGACACTCCGGGCGATGGCACCGGCGATCGCCCTCGGTAACACGGTCGTCATCAAACCGGCGACGGATACCCCGATTTCGGGCGGCCTGCTGCTGGCCCGAATCTGTGAGGACGCTGGCGTCCCGCCGGGGCGTCGTCAACGTGGTCACGGGCCGCGGATCCGACATCGGTGACCGCATGGCCGGCCATCCGACCCCGCGCGTAATCTCCTTTACCGGTTCGACAGCAGTCGGCCGCCACGTGGGCAAACTCGCCGGCGAAAGTGTCGCGCTTCCCACGCTCGAGCTGGGGGGGAACGCGCCGTTTATCGTCACCGACGATGTCGACGTCGAGCGGGCCGCAACGGCCGGCGCATTCGGGTCGTTCTTCCACCAGGGACAGGTCTGCATCTCGATAAACCGCCATCTCGTCCACGAAGACGTGTACGACGAGTACGTCGAGGAGCTGGTCAGTCACGCCGAGAGCCTCATCATGGGCGACCCATCGGAGGACCAGAGCGTGACGTTCGGCCCGGTTCAAAACGAGACCCAACGTGACGATCTCATCGAGTTCATCGAGGCATCGGTCGACGCTGGAGCGACCGTCGAGACCGGCGGCTCGGCCGATGGCCTGTTCGTCGAGCCGACGGTCCTCTCGGACGCCACGAACGACATGCCGACGGCGTGCAACGAGCACTTCGGACCCGTCGCGCCGATCATTCCGTTCTCCGACGACGATGAGGCCATCGAGATGGCCAACGACACCGAGTACGGCCTCTCATCGGCCGTCTTCTGTCGCGACGTCGATCGAGCCCGCGGGATCGCTGATCAGGTCGAGGCCGGCATGGTCCACATCAACGATCAGCCGATTAACGAGGAATCCAACGCCCCGTTCGGTGGGGTCAAGCAGTCCGGCCTGGGTCGCTACCACGGCGAGTGGATCGCCCGTGAGCTGACCGAGCCCAAGTGGATCTCGGTGCAGTCTGGGGACCGCGATTACTTCATCTTCTAGTCGGTAGCTCTTTTTCCCGGACCTGCGGATCTGTGTACAATGATCGAGAGGCTCCGCCGGCTGGTCCTGGGTCGTGGTGGGGAGACCGTCGGTCTCTTCGTCGACGGGCCGAACGTGTTGCGGGAGGAATTCGATGTGGACCTCGCGGCGGTCCGACGGGCAGCCGCTCCGGAGGGGCGACTGGCTGTCTCGCGATTATATGTTGACGAGCACGCCACGCCAGGGCTGATTCGAGCCGCCGAGGCCCAGGGGTTCGAGGTCGTCGTCACGAGCGGCGACGTCGATGTAAAACTCGCGGTCGATGCGACGGGCCTCGTCGCCGAGGGCACACTCGACCGCCTCGTGATCGCATCGCGGGATACGGACTTCAAACCAGTCCTCGAGTATGCCGGCCGGATCGGCATCGAGACGGTCGCCATCGCGCCCGGCGCTCACGGCCGCTCGGATGCCCTCCAGCGGGCGGCCGATCGGGCCCTCACCCTCGGCGAGTAGCGGTGTCTTTTCGAGCCCCGAGGTCCTCCTGCTCAGCATGACAGACTACGACGGCCCAGTCCTCGACAATCACCTGCACCTCAATCCGGACAGTGGGCAGGGGATGAGCGCCGTCGAGGACTTCGCTCGGGCGGGGGGAACCCACCTGCTCGTGCTCAACCTCCCGTCCTGGTACCACGGCGTCGAGGTCGAGACAGGCGAGGATTTCCGGGTGGGTTTCGATCGGACCGTCGAGATCGCCGAGGCGGCAACCGAGCGACTCCCAGGGCGGGCCTGGGCCGTCCTCGGGGTTCATCCAGGCCTGGTGAGCAAACTCACCGACGAGCGAGACTTCAGCCCCGCGGAGGCCCGGGCGAGTGATGACAGCCGGCCTCGAGGTCGCCGCCGAGTACGTCGACAGCGGGGTGGCACTGGCCACTCAAGCTCAGGTCGGCCCGCATTATCCGGTTCCGGAGTCCAGTCTGGTCAGTCTCGAACAAGGTGATGCAGCAGCTGCATTCTCGCTTGCGGCCGATCGAGGCTGTGCGGTTCAGCTACACACCGAGGCCACGGAGGACCACCGCGAGCTGGCCGAGTGGGCTGTAGATGCTGGTCTGGCTCGAGAACAGGTCGTCAAGCACTATGCAGCTGGCCATCTCGAGGGTCCGATTCCCAGCGTCATGGCCGAGCGAGAGCGGCTCGAGCGGGCTGCCGAGGTGGGTGCGCCCTTTCTCATGGAGACGGACTTTCTCGATGATCCGGATCGGCCGGGAGCCGTCCTGGGGCCGAAGACGGTGCCACGACGGGTGTCCTGGCTCCAGGAGGAAGGGTACGAGGACGCGATCAACATGGCCCACGTCGAAACACCGCGACTGGTCTATGGGATCGACACTGTCGGCACGCTCGAGGGCGGTGACTGACTCGAGTGGCGGAATCGGCTCACGGTTCCCGATCCTACAGGTAGAGAAAGGCCTTTCACCCGGTGCGTGTAGGGGTGCGTATGAGCAACCCTCCAACCGAGTTCTACTCGGAAGACCGGTGGCAAAATTGGATCGAGCGGATCGAAGCCGAAGATCTCGATCCAGAGGACGAGTCCTCGGCCCGGCTTCTCCTGAATCTCCAGGACGACACGTCCATCGCTGTCGCCAAGATCGTCGCTGCCTACGACGATGGCGGTGATCTCGATGACGAAGCCGCGATGGAGGAAATTGCCACCGTCAGGGACATCGTCCTCGCCGACACGGACATCGAGGACGAGGAGAAGGCGATGCTCGTCGACGGGTGTTCAGACGAGTCTCGTCTGTGTCTTCGTTGCAGCCGAGGAGTACATCGCCTCCGGCCCACCGGAGGATGGGAGCGTTCACGATTATCTCGGAGCGGCCGCCGATGCGGAAACGGAGGAGAACCTCGATGAAGCGCTGGGGTATGCGGCGACCGCGGGAACGCTGATCATCGACGGGGAGGATCTGGACATCTCGCTGGCCGAAGACATCGAGTACGGGCTCGTCACCGAGTGGATCAACGGCCTGGACAGTCTGCAAAGTGCCATGAGTGATCCGGAAGTCGTCGAAGAAGACGAGTGAATTTTCGACGATCGTCGGTGTCTTGAACGACAATGACTTACGTTCTCCACGAGAGGTTGCCGCCATGACAGCCGTAGGTATCGACGCGATCGAGATCTGGACGGGCAACTGCAAGCTCGATCTACCGGGCACGTTCGCCCCGGCACAGGGGGAAGACCCGGAGAAGTACACGAAGGGGCTCGGCCTCACAGCCAGTTCATTCCCGGACAGCTACGAGGACATCGTCACGATGGCCTCGAATGCGGCCCGGCGACTGATGGAGCGAAAGGGCCTCGATCCCGAGGATATCGGGCGCATCGACGTCGCGACCGAGAGCTCCTTCGACCACTCCAAGCCCGTCTCGACGTACGTCGCGGGCTGTCTCGAGCAGGTCTACGAGGAGGACTTCCACCACGCGAACAAGGGCGAGCGGAAGTTCGCCTGCGTCGCCGGAACCCAGTGCATCGACGACGCCTACAACTGGATCAGGGCGGGCCGCCATCGGGGCCGTGCGGCCCTCGTGATCGCAACGGACACGGCACTGTATGCCCGCGGACGACCCCGGCGAGGCGACGCAGGGCGCCGGCGCAGTCGCGATGCTCGATCGCCGAGGATCCCGATCGTCGTCGAGCTCTCGACGCACCAGGGGCTACGGGAGCGCCGACGAGACGGACTTCCTCAAGCCGAACCAGCAGTTCCCCTCCGTCGACGGCAAGCGCTCGGTGCAGGTGTATCTCGCGCGGATGCGCGAGGCCCTGGAGGACTACGAGCGGGTCGCCGGCGCCGTCCACCCCGACGATGTCGCGTATGCCCCGTTTCACACGCCGTTTCCGGGGATGGTCCGCAAGGCCGCGTTGCTGGCCTACCGGCATCCATCACGAGGCACACGACGATCGAGGACGACACTCGCAACGAGCTATCGGCCGCCAGCCGCGGGCCGAGGCCGTTCGATGACGAGGCCGTCCTATCGACGATGCGCTCACGGACCTACACCGACGATCTGACCGAGACCGATCACTACGCAGACGTGGTACGAGACGACCATCGAGCCGACCCTGACGATCTCCCGTGCAGGTCGGGCAACTGGTACACCGGCTCGGTCCACGTCGCCCGAGTGAGTGCGCTCAAACACGGCCTCGAGAACGGCCGCCGATCTCGCCGGCAGAAGCTGCTCGTCGCCTCCTACGGCAGCGGCGCCCAGGCGGAGATCCACGCCGAGACGATCCAGCCCGGCTGGGCCGCCGAGATCGATGCCCTCGACGTCGACGAGCAGCTCGCCGAGCCGATACGACCTCTCCTTCGAGGAGTACGAGGAGATCCACGACGCACACAACCACGATATGGACACGGACATCGAGGCCTACACCACGCCCAGCGAGGAGTTCGTCTTCGATGGCTGGGGCCGGATGGGCGAGCGTAAGTACCGCTTCGTCGAGTGAGCGGTCTGCCGAATGGGTGCGTCCATCAGCCCCCCACCCGCATATGGGCGTGCTGTGATCCGAATCGGGCCGTTCAGGGCACGGATATTTCGGCCCACGCTTAATCCATGTCTGGCAACGCGTCGGGGAGTCCTACGCTCCCCCATACGGCCGAGGAAACGGCGGCAATGCTCGAGACCATCGGCGTCGAGTCCGTGGACGAGCTCTTCGACATCCCCACCGATGTTCGCTTCGAGGACAGCTTCGGGCTCCAGGCGACCGGGAGCGCGAAACGGTGATAACCGTCCGCGAGACACTCGAGCGGAATGACCATCTCACGGAGCTACTGGGCCGTGGTCACTACGGCTACTACGTTCCGTCGATCGTCGATCACCTGGCTGACCGTTCCGAGTTTCTCGTATACCCAGTACCAGCCGGAGGTCTCCCAGGGTTTTCTCCAGGCACTTTTCGAGTACCAGTCGTTGATCGTCGAACTGACCGGCCTCGACGTGGCCAACTGCTCGATGTACGATGCGGCCACGGCCCTCGGAGAGGCGGCGACGCTTGCCGCACGGGTTCGCGACACCTCAGGAACCTGCACTCTGGTCCCGGAACTCGCTACTTCCGGGCCGCCGAGAGACGCTCGAGAACTACGTCGCAGGCAGTGACCTGACAGCTCGAGGACTACTCGGCTGACGACGGGGTGGCGGATACGGCCGCCGTGACCGAGCGCATCGACGACGATGTCGTAATGGTCTACGCCGAGACGCCGACCCTCAGGGGCCCAATCGATCCCGGACTCGGGGCCCTCGGTGAGCAGGCAGCCGATGTCGACGCGTGCTTCGTGCTCGGCTCTGATCCCGTGGCACTCTCCGTGCCTCGAGCGCCCGGTGGACGTAGGGGCGGATGTCGTCATGCGGGTGATGCAAGCGTGCTGGGACTCGGGACGAGTTACGGATGGGGCCTGGGACTCTTCGCGACGAAAGACAGCTACCTGCGAGACGTCCCGGGCCGGCTGGTTGGTGTCAGCGATGATTCGACCGGCCGGCGTGCCTATACGCTGACCCTACAGACCCGCGAGCAGCACATCCGTCGCGAGCGGGCCACGAGCAACATCTGTACGAACCAGGCCTGGGTGGCTCTGCCGGGCGGCCATGCACGCCGCCCTGCTCGGCCCCGATGGGCTCGTCGACCTCGCCGAGCGGGACGTCCGCCGCTCGTCAGCTCAGCGACAGCGCTGGACGACCTTCCTGGTGTCCAGGCTCCCGTCCACGACCGACACCACCTCCGGGAGTTCGTTGCTCAGGTTGATCGATCGGCCCCTGCTGTTGCCGAGGAGCTTGCGGCCAGGGGCTATGCGGTTCACGTACTAGGCCAGCAGGAACTGCAGATCTGTGTGTCGGGGGTCTCCGACGAGGAGCTCGAGGGCTTCACCGAGGCATTCCAGGAGGTGCTGGCATGACCGACTGTCACGAGCAGGCCCGATACGTCGAGGACGGCCGGTACGAAGCCACTGCTCGTCGAGAAGGACCAGAGCACCGTTGCGGTTACCGAGCGATCGTCGCTCCCGGACGACCTCACGCGCGACGAGCTCACGCTCCCCCGGCTGGCCGAGCCGACTGCCGCCCGCCACTACACGCGCCTCTCCCAGATGACCTACGGAATCGACACCGGGCCCTACCCTCTCGGGTCCTGTACGATGAAGTACAACCCGCCGTTCACCGAGGACATTGCGGCGCTTCCTGCGGCCGCCGTCCATCCCGACCGAAATCCGGACACGATACAGGGAACCCTCGAGCTGTGCTATGACCTCCAGGACGCCCTCGCCCGGATCGGCGGCATGGATGCAGTCACGCTACAGCCCCCTGCCGGAGCGGCGGGGGAGTTCACCGGCATCCGAATCGCGAGTGCCTACCACGAGCACAATGGCGAGGGCCATCGAGACCAGGTCTCGTCACCTGGAGAGTGCCCACCGGGACGAACTTCGCAACCGCAGCGCTGGCTGGGTACGATGTCGTCTCACTGCCCAGTGATGACGACGGGCGGGTCGACCTCGAGGCCCTCGAGGCAGCCCTTGGTGATCGGACGGCTGCGCTGATGCTCACCAACCCGAACACGCTGGGCCTGTTCGAACGAGATATCACGGCAATCGCCGAGCGAGTTCATGATGCCGGCGGTCTGCTCTACTATGATGGGGCGAACCTGAACGCCTTGCTCGGCCGGGCCAGGCCGGGCGACATGGGCTTTGACGTCATGCACTACAACGTCCACAAGACCTTCGCCACCCCCCACGGCGGCGGGGGACCTGGCGCTGGCCCTGTCGGGGTCGTCGCAGAGCTTGAGCCATTCCTGCCCTCACCCGTTGTCGAATCGGGAACTGACGGCTACGAGCTTGTCGAGCCAGCCCACTCGATCGGCCACGTCCACGGCTTCCAGGGCAACTGGCTTGTTCTGGTGAAGGCATTCGCGTATATCAAGCGACTCGGTGATTCGGGCCTCCGGGATGCCAGTGAGAAGGCCGTCCTCAACGCGAACTATCTCGCCTCGCTGATCGACTACGACGTTCCGTATGGCCCCTTCCATCACGAGTTCGTCGCCAGTGCAGGCGAGCAGGACGCCGCCGACGTGGCCAAACGGATGCTCGACTACGGCGTCCATCCACCGACAACGAAGTGGCCGGCGATCGTCTCGGAGGCGCTGATGACCGAGCCGACCGAGATCGAGGATGCCGAGACGCTCGAGTCACTCGCGGCCGCGTTCAACGCGGTGGCGGCCGAATCGGACGAGGTGCTCGAGGCGGCCCGAACCGAACGGCGGCTCGCCGGATCGATCAGACCCAGGCCGCCCGAACGCCGCGACTGGCCTGGCAGGATCTCGAGGCCGAATGAGTTACTGAATCTGACCGGTGCTGACGTCCAGTTGCTCGAGCAGGGTCTCGTGTAGTGGGCCGTTCGAGCCGAGGAGTGCAATCCGCTCGTCCTCGTCGAAATCGAGTTCGAACTTGTAGGGATTGCCGTGTTGGTCGGAGATCGTAGCCCCGGCAGCTTCGGCGATCACGATCCCGGCGGCGACGTCCCAGGGGTAGGTGTCGTACTCCCAGGTCGCGTCCGCACTGCCACTTGCGAGGAAACAGAGATTGAGAGCAACGGAGCCGAGGCGGCGCACTCCACGAGCTGCCTGGTAGAAGTGCGCCAGGAACGAGCCATCGGGGTCATAGCCAGAGATGAGCATGCTCTCGTCGAGCCGGTCTCTCTCTGTCGTACTGAGTTTGATATCGTCCTTGTACGCCTCCCCACCGGCGACGGCACTGAAGACCTCGTCCGTCTCCGGGACGTAGACGACCCCCATGACCGGGGTATTGTCCTCGACCAGAGCGATCGAGATCGCATAGTTTGGATTGCCATGGGCGAAGTTACCCGTCCCATCGAGGGGGTCGATCACCCAGGTGTAGTCGATCGGCGCCCGTTTGCCGAAGACTTTCCTCGGAGAAGATGGCGTGATCTGGGAACTCGTTTCTGATGACGGTCGTGATGATGCGGTCGGCCTGGTGGTCGGCCTCGGTCACGATATCGGACTTGTCGGTCTTGATCTGGACCGATTCGACCTGGCCGTGGAGTTCACGCAGAGGTTCGCCGGCGGCGATCGCAGCTTCGGTGGCGACTCGTCGCGCTCGCTCGATGACGTCCTCGGTTTCCTGGGCGGCCTGGGTGATGGCACTCGGTTCCGACGGTGGTGTCGGCTCCACCTCCCTGACATCCCAGCCGAGTTTCTTCGAGAGTGCGGTGAAGAAGTGATCGTCGAAGCTGGTTCGGACGACGTGAGCGTACTGGTCGGCTCCGCGAACGTGGATCTCATCGCCCTCCCGGAGAATCGTGTGTGCCCGGCCACCGTCAACGAGCAGGCTGGCCTGGCCACCGCGTGATGATTCGAAGGTCCGTCTCGGGCGAGAACACGATGGGCCGAACGCCCAACTGATGGGTGTGTAGCGGGACGAGCTGGATGGCGTGGTTGTTCGCCGGATAGTGGACTGGTCCATCGGCGGAAAGCGAGATGCCCGTCGAACCAGTCGGCGTCGAAACTGCAAGCCCGGTTCCTTCGAACTCCCCGACGTACTCTTCGTCCGCCCAGACGTCGAGGCGGGTGATCTTGCGATCGATGGGATTCTCCGGGGGGACCGTCTGGATCATGACGTCGTTGATCCCGGTCGCCTCGACACCGGGGGCATTCACGTAGACCTGCTGCCGGCTGTCGATCGTCGATCGACCCCGGAGGACCTCGTCGAGGGCGGGCTCGAGGTCATCTGGTTCGACACGGGCCAGGAAGGCCAGCGTACCAGTGTTGAGGCCGAGCACGGGAACCGACCGCGGCGCGAAGGTCTTGATCCCCTCCAGGAACGTGCCGTCGCCACCGAGTGTGACCCCCAGTGTCGCTCGGTTTGGGGTATAGACATCGTCGATGTCGTTCCCGACGTCGACGGTCGCGAGATCGATGTCTCGTGAGTTTGCCCAGTCCGTGAGATTTGCCACCGCATCGTCACTGTTGGGGCTAACGATTGCGATGATTTCGTCAGTCGTCGCGAGTCTCCGGCCCTGCATGTGTTTGGTCTGCCTTTCGGGTCGACCTCCGGCCATATAACACCTTCCCACACGTTTGGCGCGGTGACGGTCACAGGCCGTGAAACGAATAAATTGGCCACGCGATAGAAACAGTTGTAAACGTCGACAGGGAATCACGACCTGTTCATGCCTGTTACCGATATCGCGCGGGAGACGGCCGTGAGTGTCACGGCAGATGCGTCACTGACGGACGTTGTCGAGCTCATGCGGGAGGAGGCTGTCGGGAGTGTCGTTGTCGTCGAGGACGGAAGCCCGATCGGACTGATGTCCGATCGTGATTTGGCCGTCGCCGTCCTGGGCCGTGACGTCGACCCTGACACAATTCCCGTGACTGAGTTGCTGCCGGAGGATGTCATCACCATCGAGGCGAGTGCAGGCGTCTACGACGCCATCGAGGTCATGTCCGAACGGGGCGTGCGGCGCCTCGTCGTGGTTGATGATGGTGAGCTCGCGGGATCCTTTCGCTCAGTGACGTCATCGTCCTGCTCGGAATGGAACTCCAGCAGGTCGCAAACACCATTCGAGCTGTCTCACCGGCCTACGAACAGCTCGCGACCGAAGTGTACGATTAAAGCTTGGATTTTTTGGTACTCCGTTCACAGCGACTGCCATGGACCAGGTGAACAAAGCCGACATCGACTGGTCGAGCACCGATGATGGACTACCGCCGTACAAGCGCAAGCATCTCAGCGGGGAGCTGGCGGATGCGGATATCGGGTGTAGCCTCTACCAACTGGCACCCGGTGATCGATCGTGGCCGTACCACTTTCACACCCGAAACGCCGAGGCGATGTACGTGCTCGAGGGCAGCGGGCGCTGTCGCCATCCCGAGGGGGAAACGGAGATAGCCGCCGGGGATTTCATCTCGTTTCCACCGAGTGAGGACGGCGCCCATCGACTCATCAACGATGGCGAGAGGCCACTGGTCTACCTGGCCGTCTCGACAATGGCGGAACCCGACATCACGGTCTATCCGGATTCATCGAAGTTCGGCGTGTACGTCGGCTCGCCGCCGGGCGGCCGGGATGGCCGATCACTCGAGGGCTATTACAATATCGAAGACGACGTTGAGTACTGGACGGACGAGGAGTGATCAGATCGGATCGTCGGGGTCGTGCGTACTGGCCATGCGCGTCGCCTCAGTTGCATAGAAGTCTCGCTGCTCCGGATCCTGGACAGGCCCGAGATTGTCCGGTGTCGTCTCGACGGCAGCCGTCGTGACCCGGTCCGGGCCCGAAAATGAGGGGAGCGCTCGCTCCTTGCGGAAGTACTGCGTTCCATCCGTCGTCGCATAGGTGAGAATGATCAGATTCTGTTCGTCATCTGAGTAGGTCCGTTCGACCAGCCAGACCTGCACGGAATCAGTATCCATTGCCTGTCAGTCTGCGGATGGGAGCACGCCGTCAATCTCGACGATGGTGTGCCCACAGTCCCCACAGGTCCATTTGACCTTGGTTCCGAGATGGAGCCGGGTACTCGCCGCGCGATCAAACGTCGTGGTTCCGCAGGTCGGACACGTCGCCTCCCGTTCCATCGTCATACTGGTCGGTTGTTTGGGGCGGAGTAAAAACTTACCTGTCGAATCAGTAAAAGACCACCCCGATCAGCAGGGTCAGAACGGTCAGGCTCAGCCAGAGGGCCGTCGTCAATCCGACGAGATAGACGACACCCATCGTCAGGGATTGTCCGTCGCGTGGACGGCCGAGGGCCCAGCCGAGGAACATCGTATAGAGGGGAGCAACACCACACCGAAGATCAACCAGGTCCCGGTGTTGGGTGTCTCGAGCGCGGGGGCGAGCATGGGCTGGGTGCTCCACCGGCCGCGCTGATGATCGATCGGGCCCTGCCTATTTGCCGGTCGCGGTCGTGGAGAGTTAGGATGTACGACCGCATCCTCATCCCGACCGATGGCAGTGACGCCAGTGCGGCGGCCGTCGATCACGGCAGGGCGATGGCGGAGGCCTTCGGTGCCTCGGTGAACATCCTGTCAGTCGTCAACGAGGGAGCAACGCGTGACCAGCTGCGAACCGATCCCGAGGACCAGGCCGATAACAGGGTGTCGGCGCTGCTCGAGCGCCTCGAGCGCGATGGCTTCGAGGCGACCGGTCACACGAAACATGGGCTGGCCCACGAGGCAATTCTTCAGTACATCGACGATCACGATATCGATTGCGTGGTCATGGGGACACACGGACGAACGGGGGTCGACCGAATGCTCATCGGGAGCGTGACAGAGGAGGTGGTCCGTGAGGCCCCGGTCCCGGTGATGACCGTTCACCCGCGCGAGTAACGACGCGGAATTAAGTAGCTCTCACCCGAATACCGGGCCATGTCGATCTATACTGGCCGGGGTGATGAGGGCGAGACTGACCTCATGGACATGAGCCGGGTTTCGAAGACAGATCCACGTATCGAGGCGTATGGGACAGTCGACGAGCTCAACGCTCTCGTTGGGACGATTCGACCGACCGGCAACGCGGACGTCGATGAGCACCTCGCCCGCATCCAGAACCACCTCCACGTCATCCAGGCTGAGTTTGCCAATCCCGATCCCGGGGCGGATGACCCACAGATGAGTGAGGACCGGGTCACGGCCCTCGAGGACTGGATGAGCTCGTATGAAGCCGAACTCGAGCCACTCCAATCGTTTATCCTCCCGACAGGGGAGTGAGTCCGGGGCAGCGCTTCACCACGCCCGGGCCGTGTGTCGCCGGGCAGAACGGCGGGCCGTGGAGTTCGGTAACACCGGCGACGGTGTGAGCGCGGTCGCGATCCAGTATCTGAATCGACTCTCGGATGCACTGTTCATCCTCGCGAGGGTCGCCAATGCCCGTGATGGGGTCAGCGAGGAATCACCATCGTACTGAACTGAGTTCTGTCCTTATCGAAAGGACTTTTTAATATGACCTCGTATGTAGGACTGAATCATGAACCGATACTTCGAGGATACGGGGTACCACCTGTACCAGGCCGGTCGAAACGCACGCAAGGGACTCGAGCAAACAAGCGACAGCGTCTCTGAGCGAATCGGTCGGCTAGTGGGTCGCGAGCCCGAACCCGACCCGTCACCGATCGAGGCCTTTGCCGAAGAGGTCGAAAACCTTCGAGGCGAATTTCTCGAGGCACGCGATCGGCTCGAGCGCGTTGCCGAAATCGATAACAAAAATCGAGTAACGCTTAAGCCCCGCGCGGGGATACGCTGTGCTGCGGGTTGGTGATCTAGTCAGGTTATGATACCTCCTTCACACGGAGGAAGTCGGCAGTTCAAATCTGCCCCAACCCATGTCCTTCGGGACTCCTCGCGAAACAGGAGATCAATCGGCAGCGGAGCGAAGATGATCGAGTCAGCGCTCCTCAGTTCGGATACTCGTTGATTGGATCCTGCTGGATCGAATAGGTATGCAGCCGCACCGAGACCTGCCAGCACGGTGATGACACCGAACCCGACCCCCACACCAGCCAGTTTTGACCATCACTGCTCGGTGGAGCGACGGTTACTGTCTCTGTCGCCCGCTGGTCATTGTACCTGATAGTCACGGTAGTCGTACCGGACTCCATGGCCCGCAGAGTCCCATCATCGTACTGAAGGACCGACTCGTCGTCAATCCTCACCGACACAGCATCCGTCACGTCGCGTTCCGTGCCACTGGACTCGACGAACATGGCTGCGATCGATGTTTCCTCCGACGGTGCCAACGTCGTAGACCCGACTGAAATCGAGAGCGTACCCGCTTGTGATACGGTGACAGTATCGATCTCCGTGTTGTTGATTTCGATCAAATACGAATCCAGGTGTTGTAAATGTCCGGGTGAATCTGGCAACGGTCGAATTGCCGGCAGGAACTGTGAGAGTCTGTTCCTGGACGATTGTGCCATCAACCATGAGCTGAACGGAAATCGTACCCATCCACGCTCCCAATATTTTCATACCGCGCCGTGACCGCTATCGACTGGCCGACGGTCGCCTCTGTCGCGTTGACACTTGTCTCTTCAAGGAAACGATCGGCTGTGCCGGTGTCGTTGGTGAAGAGTTACGCCGGTGGCGGAGGCGGCGGTGGCGGCGAGTGTTCCACCTCCTCCCTGGACGGTATTGGGCCACGTGCCGTCGTGTCCCAGTGTTCCGAGGTCTACTCGTGTCCCATCGCTCTCCCCAGCCGATGGGGAACTGACAACCGTGGGACTATTGAACCAGTTGGCCGAGTGCGTTGTAAATCTCCATTCGACATCGCCGCTGTCGGCATCGAGAGCAACGAGTTCTCCCTCCGATCCGTTATCTGTCTCGATATACACGCGATTTGAATGGACAGTAGGCGAGGATCGGCCAATTTCATTGCCGATAGACTGCGTCCAGCTGATCGAACCAGACGCTGCATCCACTGCAATCACTGATCCGTTACCAGTCCCCACATAGACGGTCCCATCAGCGACAGTTGGTGAGGATTCGATGGAATCTGCCGTGCTGACGTTCCAAATCTTACTACCATCAGCTCGGTCTATAGCAAATAGCCGGTTCGAGTCCGATCCAATATACACTGCATCCTCGTGAACCGTTGGGGACGTCCCGTAGGTACTGTTGCTGAATCCAGCGGGACCGTGGAGCTTGACCCGCCATTGCTCAGTGCCATTTTCCGCATCAATGGCTGACAAATTTCCGTCAAACGAGGCGGCATAGACGGTTCCATCGAAGACGGTCGGTGAGCTGTACACGTCATCGCCGGTTGTGTAGTTCCATTGAATGGCACCTGTTGCGGTGTCGACGGCGGTGACATTAGAATCAACGCCAACGTACAGTGTCCCGTCTACTACGTGTGGGGAAGATGCCCAGCTATCCGAACCGATACTTCGGTTCCACTGTTTTGTCCCCGAATCGGCATTGAAAGCGAAGACTCTCGCGTTTTCATCGACAGCAAATACATTGCCATCGACGATTGTGGGGGAGCCCCCAACGTCACCACTCAAATCACGTTGCCAGACGATTTTTCCCCGAACGGCATCGAGAGCGTAGAGTTTGTCCGTCGCGAAGTACACCGTACCGTCGGCCACCGTCGGTGCTGAATAGCTCAATGATTGTCCCTCGAATCGCCAGATTGCATCGCGATTTTTGTACGTACCGCCTCCATTCTGAGCGTCGACGGCATGCAAGAATCCATTTTCTGTCGTGGCATAGATGGTCGTACCTGATGCCTCACCCTGAATGATCAGTGTTTGCGTAGTATTCGCGGAATAATTTCGGCTGTCTCGGACAGTGAGCGTCACGTTTTTGTCCCGGACGAGGCGAATGAGTGATTCAGGACGGGACCGGTTTCGTCAGTGATGGTATCACCATCAAAGATCCCAAGCGTACTCGCTAATTTCCCCGCGAGCGGAACTTGCATTGAATCGTACTGGTTTGTCCACTAACTGCTTTGTCGGCTCGTAAGAGTACTCGGCATGGACCGCCGGAACGGAGAGTGTTCGGGACAGAGAGTCGCTGTTGTCAAACTCGTCTGTGACCGTGAGTGTCACCGTGTAGGTATTCGGTTTGAAGTATGTGTGATTGACGCGATCGCCAACGAGATCCACGCTTCCGTTCCCGGTAACATTCCACTCGAAACTGGAGATATTCCCGGCTGCGAGTGAATTCTGTGCGTTGAATGTAATCGTCCGATTCGTCACGGGATGCGTCTGCTCAACGCTAAATAGAGGCTGAATATTGGCAGATTGAACCGTTACTGTGCGGGTCTGGTTGTCCTGATTTCCGTCGCTATCAGTGACTGTGACGGTGACTGATTTGGTTCCAACGGTGTTGAATGTGTGATTGACTTCGGCACCCGTCGCATGAGTCGTTCCATCGTTCGTGAGATCCCACTCATAGCTGGAAATATTCGGACGTGACGAACTTGCATTAAAACTGATTGACTGGTTAACGATTGGAGAAACTGGACTGTGTGTGTAATTCGCTTCCACCAACGTCACCGGAACGGTCGAGGTTGTACTGTTCGTGTTGTTGAACGCGTCGCCTACGGTCAGTGTCACCTGATAGTCACCTGTCGAATTGTACTGGTGGCTAATGGTCTCCCCACTTGCATCGACAGTGCCGTTCCCGTACAGATCCCATGCGAAGGTGGAAATGTTCCCCGTAGAATCGGACGCGTTAAATGTCACTACCTCATCGGTGATCGGTTCAGGAGGCGAGTGCGCGAACGCAGGTGATAGGTTCGGCTCAGTGACTGTGACTGTCTTTGTATGACTATCTGTGTATGACCCATCACTGACTGTTAGGTTCACTGGGAATGTGCCCGGACTCGAGAAGGCATACGTCGCCGTCTGATTCGACCCCTCGTGCGTGCCATCAGCATCGAAGTCCCACCCGTACGATGGATCGACCCGACAGCAACGCTGCCGTTGAAGGTAATAGTCTGGTTTACGACCGGGAGTGCCGGAGATGTCAAAAAGTCAGACCGGACACTCTTTACCTGAACGGTTTGGTTCACCAGTACGCTGCTGCCCATAGTGGTCCTCAATCGTTAGCTGGACCTGATGGTTCCCTGGCGAGTCAAACGAGTGAGTTGCCTCAGTGCCAGTGCCATCGGGACTACCGTCGCCGGTGAACTCCCACTCACAGGACGCTGGCCAACCGACCGTTCCGCTGGTGTTAAACTGGACAGTGTCGTTTTCTGCCGGCGGGGCGGGATGGTGGGAAATTCCGGGTGACAGACGCAGTTGGGACCACACGTGGTGATGACCTTCAGGGCCCCGAGATTAACGCGCGACCCAACACTGCTTCCTGTCTCTGGGGAAGCGATGACAGTCGGTGAAGAGCGAATCAGATTATTCGCGTCTGCAAATGTCCACACACCACTACCAGTTGTTGCATTGACCGCATGCACCTTATCGTCGTCTGAGCCCACGAAAACCGTATCAGCGAACACGGTCGGGGAAGACCGTATCCCTGACCCTGCTACGGAAGTGTTCCAGCGTTCTTCGCCGGTTCCAGCGTCCATCGCAACCAGCGTGCCCGCAGCCGTGCCGACGTAGATGGTCCCATCGACGAGCGTTGGTGGCGCGAGCACCGAATCATCTGGAGTACTTGAGTTCCACTTCGATTCTCCAGTGGTGGCATTTACTGCATGGACGGTCGCATTGACGGTGCCAACGTACACCGTGTCGTTAAGTACAATCGGCGACTCGTGGATTTCTACGTCGAGGGAGGTATTCCACGTATACTCACCCGACGTCTCGTTGACCGCGTGGAGCGTGCCAGTTCTGGGTCCCAACGATAATAGCGTCGCCCCGGGCAGTCGGAGCAGTGAGGCCCCCATCACTCGAAACCGATCGATTCCAGAGTGGGTTCCCAGAGGACGCTTCCAGTGCATGGAGGGTACCATCGGCCGCACTGGTATAGACAGTCTCGTTGATGACTTGCGCTGAAGACGGAACGCCCCCGCTGGGAGCCGTCGACACCCACCGTGCTGTACCATTCGTCGCGTTGGATCGCATGCAGTCGACTGTTTCGGGTTCCCGCGTACACTGTCTCGTTAACTACCGTTGGTGAGGACCTGACCGCATTGGTATCGTACTTCCATTGCTGATCGCCGCTGCTGGCATTGAGGGCAAACACTGCCCCAACTCCGCTCGAGAATTTCGGTTGAGTAACTCCGATGTAGATGGTCCCATTTACCGCTGTTGGGGAGGTATCGACCCAGTCACCCGTGGTCCAGCGCCACTCAGTCTGGCCGGTCGTGAGGTTGATCGCGTGCACGGCGCCTTCGAAGGCATTGTGTCGGGCCCCGACCACCACGAGTGGATCATCTGACACGGGTTGGCAGCTTTGATCGAGTGAGGACTCGTCCGAGACATCGGGTGTAATCTGGCCTGGGCCAACGACGCCACCTACAACACCGGCAAGGAGGACACTTCCCAGCACGAGTATGATTCCACATAGCACCACAATCGATTGTTTATTCGTGCTCATTGTGTTGATGAGAATCCTGCCGGACAGTTTCCAATACGACGGGCTGGCCGGCGCATGGGCTATAACGAGAAAGGATTGATAAAAATATTATTGAATCAAATCATATTCGTTCACTATTTTATCTATCTACTAATAGGAGGAATGAGCGATCCGTTCCGGGGCTACCCGATTGCAGCAGCAGGCTCGATGTATCGCAGGTCCGATACTCACTCGAGGTCGAACCGATCGAGTCGCATGACTGTGGTCCAGGCATCGACGAAGTCCTCGACGAACATCGCCTCGGCGTCCTCGCCGGCGTACGTCTCGGCGATCGCCCGAAGGCGAGCGTGTGAGCCGAAGAGCAGATCCACCTGACTGGCGCGCCACAGCTCCTCACCGGTATCGCGGTCACGACCAATATACACGTGCTCGGCATCCGGCGATTCCTCCCACTCCGTGTCCATATCGAGCAGGTTCACGAAGAAGTCCGTGGTCAGCGTGCCTGGTCGATCGGTGAACACACCGAGGTAGGATTCTCCGTGGGTCGCTCCAAGCACGCGCAGGCCACCGACCAGCACGGTCATCTCGGCAGCCGTCAGATTGAGAAGATCCGCCCGGTCCACCAGCAGGTCCGACGGCCGCCGATCTGCGTCATCTGGCAGATAGTTCCGGAAGCCGTCGGCGGCTGGCTCGAGTGCTTCGAACGATCCCACGTCGGTCTGGTCCTGCGTGGCATCAGTCCGTCCTGGCTCGACCGGCACTTCGATGTCGTGTCCGGCCGCTGCGGCGGCTGCTTCGATTGCAGCAGCACCACCGATGACCGATCAGATCCGCCAGGGAGACGGCCGTCTCGTCCGACTGGGCGCTGTTGAACGCAGCCTGGATGTCCTCGAGTGTCTCCAGTACAGTGGCCAGCTCCTCGGGTTCGTTGACCGCCCAGTTCCGCTGTGGCTCGAGCCGGATGCGGGCCCCGTTGGCCCCGCCCCGCTTGTCGCTGTCGCGGTACGTTGCTGCCGACGCCCAGGCGGTCGTTACGAGCTGCGAAATTGTGAGCTCGGACTCGCGCACTCGCGATTTGAGGTCGGCGATTTCCTCGGGTCCGACCACCTCGTAGTCGGCATCGGGAAGTGGATCCTGCCACAGCATCTCCTCGTCAGGCACCTCCGGCCCGTGAAAGCGTGCGGGCGGGCCCATGTCCCGATGGGTCAGTTTGTACCAGGCCCGGGCGAACGCCTCCCTGAAAGCACCCGGATCTTCATGGAAGCGCTCTGCGATCTCCCGGTAGTCGGGATCCTCCTTCAGGGCGAGGTCCGTGGTGAGCATCATGGGTGCTTCTCGCTGGTCCGGATTGTGGGCGTTCGGGACGGTATCGTGGGCCGCCTCGTCCGCGGGTCGCCACTGCCAGGCCCCGGCGGGACTCTTCTCGAGTTCCCACTCGTACTCGAAGAGGTTATCCAGGAAGCCGCTGTCCCACGTGATTGGCGCGTCCGTCCAGGCGCCCTCGAGCCCGCTGGTGATCGTGTCGTTGCCCATGCCAGTCCCGTAGTCGCTCTCCCAGCCCAGGCCCTGCTGTTCCATCGGTGCCGCCTCGGGCTCCGGGCCGAGGTGGTCGTCGGGTGCTGCCCCGTGGATCTTCCCGAACGTATGCCCACCGGCGATCAGGGCGACCGTCTCCTCGTCGTCCATGGCCATGCGGTCGAAGGACTGGCGGATGTAGTCCGCTGCCTCCTGGGGGTCGGGCTCCCCGTTCGGTCCCTCCGGGTTCACGTAGATTAGGCCCATGTGGTCGGCGGCGAGTGGGCCCTCGAGATCCCCGTCCTCGGTATGGCGCTCGTCGTCAAGCCACTCCTGTTCCGGCCCCCAGTCGACGGCGGCATCGGGCGCGTATTCGTCCTCGCCGACCGCCAGCGAAGCCGTACGTCTCGAAGCCCATCGACTCGAGGGCACAGTTGCCGGCCAGGATCAACAGGTCGGCCCAGGAGAGCTGTCGGCCGTACTTCTGCTTGACCGGCCAGAGCAGCCGCCGGGCCTTGTCGAGGTTCACGTTGTCCGGCCAGCTGTTCAGCGGGGCGAAGCGCTGGGTTCCACCGGAGGCGCCGCCGCGGCCATCACTCGTCCGGTAGGTTCCGGCACTGTGCCAGGCCATCCGGATGAACAGCGGACCGTAGTGACCGTAATCAGCGGGCCACCACTCCTGGGAGCTCGTCATGACGGTCTCGATATCCGCCTTGACTGCCTCGAGTCGAGTTGCTCGAACGCCTCGGCGTAATCGAAGTCCTCGTCCGTCGGGCCGACCTCGCGAGCGTTCTGGTCGAGAATATCCAGCCGCAACTGATCCGGCCACCAGTCGTGGTCAGGTTGCATTAATAAGAAATGGCTGGTTGCGCTATTAATGATTGTCTACTTCGGAAACTGTGGGTTGGTACGAACGTCGGTTGGACTGGACCTAGAACTGATCTGCAGTAACAACGATTCGGCCTGCTTGAGGGAGCAGCTCTGTATGGGCCGCGCCAGAAAATTTACGATTACCTGGTCCCGAATCGTTGCATCCGCCCTCCATTGGCGATGTCTGCCGTGTTCGACGATCCCCGAGTCACGATGTCGTTCGTGCGCCAGACCAGTGGGGCCGACGGGGCCCATCCAGTCACGCTCATCGGCGTGGTTCACGACCATCCAGCAAGCATCCATCGAGTCGAGGCACTAATCGAGCATCTGCAAGCGCCGATTCTGGCCCTCGAGCTCTCGCCACTTCTCGTGCCAGTGTTCGAAACCCGGGCCGAGAGCGCCACAACTGGTCCCGGCCGTGAGTTCCAAGCAGCCATCGCCGCCAGCGAATCGCCTCGAGTCGTCGGCATTGATGGACCGACGCTTGGCTTTCTCGCGACCCTGATCAGCACCATTCACATAGATGATCACACGGTCCGCACCGGGCTCACAACACTCCGTGAAGTCTGTCGTGCCACCGTGCAGGGGGTGTCGTACCGGCTCGGTCGCGAGTGCGACGCCACTGAAGTGACTCACGACGTCTCCCTGGCCGATACTCCCGCCAGGCAGGCAAGCGACGAGCGGCAACAGGTGAAAACCGCCACGGCAATCAGCAACGCATTCGATCCGTCTGCCGCCGTCGCCTGCAGAGACGAAACCAGGGAGCGATACATGGCCAGGCGGCTCGAGCGTCTTCGCACCTCGGGGCCGGTTGTGGCCATCGTGGGCCACGACCACCTCGATCCGATCGCGGAGCACCTGTCCTGACGGCGCTTTACTAAATCCCAGTCCCCGGTTTGATGGCCGTGTGATTCGGCTGCACAGGGATGTCGAACGCACTCGAGGTGTGTCCCCATGAGAATCGAGCGCGGGCTGCTCCTGGGCCTGGTCGGACTGCTCCTCGTACTCTCGACACTGCTCGTCCTCCCGTACGCACAGTACGTCCTCGGTGCCGCGACCCTCGCGTACCTGCTCCACCCACTGCACCGTCGCCTCGAGCCCCGGGTGGGGGCGACGATATCGGCATCGATGCTGGTCCTCGCCAGCGTCGTGGCCATTATTCTCCCGGTGATCGTGCTGCTCGCGGTGGTCGCCGATGAGGCCGTCCGGATCGCCCAGTCGTTCGATCGAGAATCGGTGGCCCTCGAGTCAGTGGAGGCACCGATCGAGCAGCTGACCGGGCAGGACATCGATCTCGAGTCGATGCTCACGAGCGGCCTCGAGCAAGCAGGCCAGGGACTGGCCGGGAGCGCCGTATCGGCAGTCGAATTCGTGAGTTCGTTTCTTATCGGTATCGGGCTGGCGATCTTCCTTCTCTATTACCTACTGCGAGACGGAGCGGCCCTGATTCAGTGGCTTCGACGGGTGTCGCCGCTCTCTGCGTCCGTCACCGAAACGTTGATCGAGCGGATCGATTCGATCACCGCTGCGGTGCTGGCCGGTCACGTCCTCGTTGCCATCATCCAAGGGGTGATAGCGGGCATAGGACTTGCCATCTTTGGGATTCCTAATACCGTCTTCTGGACGGTGATCATGGTCATCCTCGCGCTCATTCCGATTATTGGTTCCTTCGTGGTCTGGGCCCCCGCAAGTGGCTATCTCGCGCTGACCGGTGAGCCGGTGCTTGGGGCCGGACTGTTCGTCTACGGGTTCATCGTCGTTGGCGTCTCTGATGAGTATCTCCGTCCGGTGATCGTGGATCGGTATGCCTCGATCAATCCCGCCGTGATCATCATCGGGGTCATCGGTGGGCTGTCGGTCTTCGGGTTCATGGGGCTGTTCGTCGGCCCGATTATCGTTGGCGCCCTCAGGGAAGCCATCGAAGTATACGATACTACCTACCAGTAATCAGCGGCACATCTTTTTTGTCAGTTCACCCGAAGTGGGGGCTATGACGGCTCCCGACCCGATCGAGGTTCGCGATCAGTTGATCGAGGCATTCGAAGGCGCTGACTATCCAGTCCAGACACCGATGGATGTCCTTCCGGCCCTTCCCGAGGGCCCGGCGACGACCTTCGAGTCTGGCGACTGGTCGATGACCGTCATGGACTTACAGACAATCGATATCGACGAAGAAACACTGGAAGAATTCGGCATTGATGGCGAGGAAGCGCAGGATATGGATCTCAACGACCGGTTTCCATACGACAGCGCCGAAGCAATTGCCGATGAACTACTTGTGGCCCTGCAGGTCAGTGGCGAGCTGCCCACAAACTAGACCGCCCCAAGGGCTATCGATACCCTAGCTGTACCAGCCGTTCGGTTGTGGCCGCCGATGGTTCTGTCGGCTGATCGATGGACGCCGATTGGAATGAGCGCCGCCAGGCTGCCAGGTGATCGGTCAACCGTTCCTGAACGGCGGGTTCTTCCCCCGCCCGATTGTGGGTTTCTGCTGGATCCGTTTCGACATGATAGAGCTCCGGTTCCGGACCGTCGATCAATTTCCAGGAGGGGGTTCTGATTGCACTGAGTGGGCCGGCCCCGGACCTGAGTCGATCGGGCACCGAGCCATACCGGTCCTCGAGGGTCTCCACGCTCGGCTGTGAGGCGATGTACTCCGCGAAGGCATGGGTTCGAGTCCGAGTCACAGTCGGATGGACTGACAGGCCTTGCTGCTGGGACCGGAATGCGGGGGCCTCGATCCCGAGCGCGTCAAGCAGCGTCGGTCCAATATCCAGCACCTGAACCAATTCCGAGACTGTGCCGCCGTCGAATGGGCCACCATGGAAGACCAGTGGGACGTGCAACAGCGAGTCGTAGACATTGAACTGGTGTCCGAGAAAGCCGTGATTCCCGATGTTTTCGCCGTGGTCACCCACGATTACGACGATGGTCTCCTCCCAGGCACCTGATCGCTTCAGGGCCGAGACGATCTTGCTGATCTGGGCGTCGACGTAGGCAAGTTCACCGCGATACAGTCCGTGAAGCGCAGCCAATTCCGTCTCGCTCAGCCTGTAGTCCTCCACATCATATGCCCGAGGGTCCTGCCGAATTGCCCGGGCTTCGCCCATCGATACACTTGCCGGGAGATGTGCTCGAGCCAGTTCAGTTGGCGGTTCGTACGGGATATGAGGCTCGAGATAATTGATAAAGAAGAAAAATGGACTCGGGGTCTGCTCGATCCACGACTCAGCGAACGCCGTGGTCCGCTGGGCCCCTTTGTCCGACCAGGGCCGACCGAGACACCGATAGAGCAGGTTCACGAGGGACACCACTCCGTTCGTATCGATCATGTTCGGGAGTGCGGTCCTCAGCTTCCCCGATAGCCCAACCTCGTGGGCCACAGCGCCGAGGTCGGTCTCGGACTGGACGAGTTGCCAGCCCCGCCGGAACGTCTCGAATCCTCGAGCGAGCCCGAATTCAGCACTGACCCACGTGTTGTTCGGAATACCGCAGGTGCTGTAGCCCGCTCGCTGAAGGGTACTGGCGATTGTTTCGAGCCCGGGGTCGAGTGCCAGGGTTTCCCCATGGGCCCCATGTCTGGTTGGATAGGTGCCCGTGAACAGCGAGGCATGGGCCGGCAGGGTCCACGGAGCACTCGAATACGCTGATGTATACCGCGTCCCTTGCCTGGCGAGTCTGGACAGCGATGGCATGACAGACGAATCGAACGCATCGCTTGCGCGGGCGGTATCGACGACAATCACCACGACGTTCTCACACGATTGCATGAGGACCACACCCACAGAATCCATCGGCGGTATTCCCCCTAGGGCCTGCGCCTGCCAGGCTCATCCTCCCCATGCGAATGCAGGGATTCGCTTACCACGGCGGGCCTGATTCACCGGATAATGTCCGAACCCGCAGACGTGGGGACTGGGACAGGTGATCGAGCAACAACCGAGAGAGACCTGATCGTGGTCTCCAATCGACAACCGTACCGACACGAGTACGACGGCCGGTCGATCACCGTCGATCGACCAACCGGGGGCCTCGTTGCTGGACTCGATCCGGTTCTTCGGGGACTCGGCGGAACCTGGATTGCCTGGGGGGATGGCGAGGCAGATTCTGCCGTGACAGACGACGATGGAACCGTTGAGGTACCGCCAACCCGATCCGGCCTACACGCTCCACCGACTGTCACTCGACGAGTCACTCGTCGAGGGGTACTATCGGGGCTACGCGAACCAGTCACTGTGGCCATTGTGTCACGCCGAGCTCGGCGAGCTTCGATACGTGGACTCGGAGTGGACTGCCTATCGAAAAGCGAACGAACAGTTTGCTCGGACCGCCGCCTCGTATGCCGTTCCCGAGAGTGCGGTATGGCTCCAGGATTACCACCTCGCACTGGCGCCCGCTCGATTGCGCCGAGAGACCGAGGCGTTCATCATGCAGTTCTGGCACATCCCCTGGCCATCGGTGCATGTGTTTCGGACCTGTCCGGCCACCGACGCGCGCTCCTCGAGGGCCTCCTTGGCGACCGATCTCCTCGGATTCCATCTCGAGTCCTACGGATCGAAATTCCTCAGACTGTGTGGCCGAGTTTCTTCCGGAGGCACAGATCGATCGTGACAGGACTACCGTCCGATACGATGGTGAGGAAACGACGATTGCCGCACTTCCGCTCGGAGTCGACGTCGAGCAGATCGAATCGAATGCACGTGAGACCGATCCACGTACGGTACGGGCGATCACACAGACAGACCCGGATCAGACCCTCCTCGTTGGGGTCGACCGGCTGGATTACACCAAGGGCATCCTCGAGCGACTGGACGCCCTCGAGCGACTCTGGGCAGCACAGCCATCACTGCGAGAATCAGTCACCTACGTTCAGAAGGCCGAACCGAGTCGCGAGTCGATCCCGGCCTACCAGCGGCTGCAGGATCGCGTGGCTGAGGCCGTTGCCCGGATCAACAATCGATTTGAATCGCAAGACTGGCAGCCGGTCACACTGGTAACGGACCATCTCGCGTTCGAGACACTATGTGGGCTATACCGGGATGCCGACGTTGCCCTCGTTACCCCTCGACGTGACGGAATGAACCTCGTTGCCCAGGAGTACGTCGCGAGTCAGGTCGAGGAGGCCGGTATTCTGGTGCTCAGCGAGTTCGCCGGCGTTCACGAGCACATCGGTCCGCATGCGCTCTCGGCCAACCCCTTCGATCGAGACGGGCTCGCCAGTGTCATCGCACGGGCCATTCGGATGGACCCCGCAGAACGTCGAGCTCGCATGCATCGCCTTCGAGCACTGGTTGATTCCCTCTCGATTGGAGACTGGTTCGATCGCGTCGAGACCGCTGCTCGGGGGGCAACTGCAACGCCTACCGATACGGTCAACCTCGCTCAGTGAGTCGTCAGCGAAGACTCGCCTGTAGGGCACTCGTGGATTCCTGATCGATCGAATGGAGTTCCTTGGTCGCCAGCGTCTGGTAGGCGCGTCGCAGCCGCTCGGAGAGGGCCTGATGGGAGATACCGAGCTCCTCGGCCAAATCCTCGAGGGACGTCTCGCGAGGAATCTCGAAGTACCCGTGTTCGATTGCCTTCACGATCGCCGTGTACTGCTGTTCGGTCAACCCGAGGGCGTCGGCTGACTCGTCTGCCAGATTGCACAGACGGACGATGTCGACAGTCATATCGCGGGCGTCCAGTCGATCGTAGATCTGACTCATCGCGTCGCGTTGCGGTGCGCGCACCTGAAGTGTCCACCGGCCATCGCCTGCAGTGGCTGTCAGGACAGTCCCGCCCGTTGCAACCACGATGGCGAAGATGTGGTCATTTCCCGAGAACCCGACCGAGTACAGCAGTTGATCCTCGACTGCACTCAGGTACTCGTATCGGTCGATCGTCGCGTCGCGCTCGAGGGCCTGCTCCAGGCTCGCCCGGCCGACATCAGAGAACCACATGCCAAATCGATCTCCGAGGATCACCTGCTCCAGTTCACATCTGAGGGCCGGCCGCCGAGATCATGGTGGCACTCAAAACACCGTCGGTAGCCGATATTCGCAGCTCCGCGATTGTACGGCATGGGCGGGCAGGGCTATGCCAATGCGACTAATAATGATGTCTGTAAGAAAAGATGAGTGCCGGCCAATCGAGAGATAGTCGACGGGCTATTCGTATCGCCATCTGGTGCAGTTCGTCGTCACTGGCAAAGCGGGTCGCATACTCCTGTTCGACCGCACGAACGGCTGGTGCGTCGATGACCGACTCGAACTCATCGAAGCTGACGGTATCGACAGCCGCCGTCGAGCCGTTGGCTGCCAGGGCCTGGTAGGCTTCCTGGAGCGCATGTGTCGCCGCAAAGAGCGCCGAGAGCGGATAGACGACAATATCGAACCCAATCGCCTGGAGTTCCTGGGGCTCGAGATACGGCGTCTGCCCGCCTTCGATCATGTTCGCGAACGTGGGCTTGTCGAACGCGGTGGCCACGCGCTCGAGTTCACGACGTGACTGTGGGGCCTGCACCGCGATACCACATCTGCCCGGCTTCGGCATACAGGTGCCCTCGTCGGAGTGCCTCCTCCATATCGTGTGATTCCCGCGCATCGGTGCGGCCGATGATCACCAGATCCTGTTCTCGCTCGTCGCGAACGTCAGCAGCGGCACTGATGCGACGGGCGTGTTCGGCTGCCGGAACCACCTCCTTGTCCTGCATGTGGCCGCATCGCTTTGGCCACTCCTGGTCCTCGAGAATGACGCCTGCGACACCGGCATCGAGTGCCTCGTCGACGGTTCGACGGACGTTCAGGGCGTTCCCGTAGCCAGTGTCCATGTCGGCGACCAGAGGCACATCGATCGCTCGGGTAATCGCCTGCGTTCGATCGATATTCTCGGACATGGTCAACAGCCCGAGATCGGGTTGCCCGAGCAGCGACGCCGAAAGCGAAAATCCAGAGGTGAAGACGGTCTCAAATCCAGCCGCCTCCGCGAGCGTGGCCGAGAGGGCATCGTACGACCCCGGCATGACCGCGATGTCGTCGGCTGCCAGTTGTGCCCGGAGCGTGGCTGCAGGTGCGTCGGTGTGCATGGCCACTGGCTGGTGGGTACGGCCTTGGGTGATTCGGTCTGGATCGACGTTACTCGACGACGTTGTAGTCGATCGAGATGCGTGGAACGTACGGTGATCCGGGACTGTCGCGGGAACCGCGACCAACGAAGGTCACGGCGGTTAACTCACCGGAGAATCGAAAGCGCTGCACGCCGACGTCGATCGATCCTTCCGCTGCGGCGCCGGAAACGGTCACACGATCCAGTTCGTGGCCCTCCGAGAGCGGCTCGATTTCGCCGTCTACAGTGATCTCGTAGCTCGAGGGGATACCTTGGCCAATGATGGTGACAAGGTTCGTCTGATCGGTTGCGGGGGCAGTTCGATTCGTCCGCGGGGAATCGCGAGGCATACGACCGGATAACAAAAGTGTGCTAACATAAGCTTTCTCGCCGCGATTTTGGTTGATATTGTTGGAATTATCCTCACTACTCTAAAACAATGAAAATTTGGACAGTCACTTATTCAGTATGTAAAGGGTATATGATTAATTGACCAGCCGCCCGCCGTGCGGTTCATTGACTCGATGTCGTACAACCGCAGGTCTGTCTCCATACTCGTCACGACTGGTGTGTCGTAGTGCGTGGCTGCATAGCCGAGTGACTTGCCTGCTTCCCGGTGGCGCTCGACGAACTGCTCGTGGTTCGCGAGGCGCCGTTCAAGGACCGTCTTCGTCAGGTGGGGGAGTGTTTCGATCGCCTCACTGAATCCCGCCAGCAGGTCTTCGTCGAGTTCGTAGCCCACGGAGTTTCGGGCCGCAACCATCGCTGCCTGGGTGGTCGTGCCCGTCCCGAGGAATGGATCGAGGACGGTGTCCCCGTACGTCGAGTACATGCAGATCAGTCGATACGGGATCTCGAACGGAAACGCCCCTGACCGATCTCGGCTCGCGTCCCCATCATCTGGCAGTGCCTGCAGATCACCTCGAATGTTGGTCCAGACATCCGAGAACCACCGATTTCGCTCCTCCCAGAAGAATGCTGATTCGTATCGCTGGTCGTCACCTGCGGGAAATGATCGGCTTGTACACCCCTTCCGGAGAACAAGCACGAACTCGTGCTCGAGGGTAACATAGGCGTTTGGTGGGAGCGTGCCACTCCCCATGAACTTCGCGGCGCTATTCGTCGGCTTTCGCCAGAGAATGTCCGGCAGCGGGTCGAAGCCTCGCTCGTGAAATGCTTCGAGAACCCTGGCGTGGTTTGGATAGACACGGAACGAGTCATCGACTGACCGCGTTGCATCCCCGACATTGACACAGGCGATGCCGCCGTCGACTAGGACCCGGGCCACCTCGTCCCAGACACTGTCGAGCTGGGCGTGCATCGCGCTGAATGCTGCCTCACCCTGGCCGGCCTCGAGAGCGACCCAATTGACTCATCGAGTCGCTCGAACAGACCGTCCCACATCTCGATCATCGGATACGGGGGCGAGGTGACCACGAGTTCCACCGACTCGTCCGGAACGGTCTCGAGTGATCGGGCGTCCCCGCAGATGAGCCGATGGCTGGTCTCCATCGGGCTGGACTCCCCACGTTGGGGACTTAGCTCCTTCGTCAAAAGGCGCGGATGCGGCTACTCCTCGTCTTCGGAGTCGATCGATTCGGTCAGGTCACCAGCTTCCGTCGTCGAATCCTCGTCACTGCCCGCGGTGCCCGGTGCTGGCTGGAATTCCTCGATTGGCTCCCACTCCGGCTCCTCGCTGCTCGAGAATCGCCGTCGGATCAGTGCAAGTGCGCCGACGACACCCAGCAGGACGAGTCCCCGTCGCAGCCAGCTTCCACCCGCTGTCTCCTCCTCTCTCTATCTCGACTTCGAGCTCCGGCTCAATCTCTACTTCCTCTGGAACAACGCCCTCGAGGAACTCGGCCGATCGCCGCCCGGCGGCAAAGCCGATAGCCCCTGCGCCGGCGAGAAGCGCCCAGCTCAGCGGCAGTCCGATTCCACGCGACGACGATCCGGCGTCCGACTCCTCGACGGCCTCGACGATCGGCTCGCGAAGTGACGTCTCGAGTCCTCTATCGACGACCTCCTTTACCGCCCGGGTCGCCAACAGTCCCACCTCGGATTCTCGGTCTGATTCGACCATGGCTGACCTATACGTGACCCTCCTCATTCGTATTGATGCCGACTATCTTGCGCCAATATTTTGACTGCTCTCGAAGGAATCCGGGTCGGGCTGGATGCGAGGCGTACTGGACAACTCGATCTCCCAGCACCCGGACTCGGTCTTCCATATCATCGTCGACGAACTCGCCATCCTCGAAGGCCGAGTGGGAGTTCGGAACGGCCGCTTCGAGCGGAAGAACCCAGGCATCGAGTGCCCGACAGACGACCCCGAAGATGATCTAGCGCGGTGGATCGGAAACGAGCCGCCAGAAACTGCAAGCAGGCCAACAGTTTTGTCCTCGAACTCATCGAAGCCGCAGTAATCCAGTGCGGTCTTGAGTGGTGACGAGAACGAACCGTGATACATCGGTGTCGCGAGAACGATCGAATCGGCCGCACTGACTCGGTCAGTGAGCTCGGCGCGTCGCCGGCGTCGGATAGCTCGATATCTGGATTAAACACCGGTATCTCCAGCGCCCAGATCAATGAGGTCGGTCGTTGCGCCCCGGTCTGCTGCCGACTCGAGCGCGGTCTCGAGTGCTACCTTGGAGTAACTCTCTACGCGAAGACTTCCGGTGATACCCGCGACGTGTACAGTCATTGGCGGTGACTCGTACGGCCGACGTGAAAATTACCGGGGAGGTGTCGCGAGCAACCGCGACGCCGTCCACAGCGTCCAGATCGCAAGGGCCAGCGCACCAATAAATTCTGGAATGGCGAGTCCATTTCGCCCCATATCGCCGCCAGCGAGCCACACGAGCCAGGTTATCGTGTTCACGATGCCAAGCCAGATCGTGCCGAGGCCGTAACCATGAATGCCCCGCCAGGTCACCCCTGTTCCGTACACGATAAAAGCCAGCGTTATCGAGGTATAGAGCATCATCGAGACCGTCATATGGTACTCGTCGGGGCCCCGAGAACACACCAACCAGTACCATCGAAAGGGCAACAAGTCCGAGCAGCAGGAGGCCGAGCGCTTCGATTCCGTTCGAGATCTCCTGCCGCAGACGATAGCCCAGCCCAACCCCAATGATTCCACCAGCGATCAGACCACCATTGAATATGAGGGCTGTCTGGTCAGTGCCCGCACCCGTGGTCGTATCACCGAGTGCCGACAGCGGCTGGACCGTCCACTGGAACTCGGGTGAGATGACCGTCGCAAGTAACACCCCACCGAGGGCAACAACCGTCGCAAGGATTCCGGTGACAGCGCTAAGCCGCTCGAGGGAAGTCAGTTCTCCCGAGCGATTCGAGGGTTCGGCCGCCAATTCTGTCATGGGCTTGACGGCTCAGCCGCGGGCCAAATAGCTTGCGACTCACTCCCGCAGTGTGGCCGCCCCGTCCTCGAGGACGACCAGACCGTCATCGCTGAGATCCTGGAGTAGCTCCCGCACCAGGACCGCCCGTGTTCACCGTCCGGCGTATAGTCGTCCCGGATGCGATGGCCGAGGGCATCCACCTCGAGAGGGCCATCCGCCCCGAGGGTCCGATGATCCCGGCCTCGATACTGTCGGCGGCTGCCGTCGAATGCTGGCTGGGTCGGAACGTCGGGGGCAACGAAGTCACCCCGCGCGTAGGCGTCACACCACCGTCGCAATGGACGGTCTGCCTCGTCACACCGCGGGGACTTCTGACAGACCATGCCGCCGAGTTCCATGATCGCATTGTTCCCACTGCCGGGAGCTGTCGGCTGGCATGAATGCCGATGCAACTGCGTCGTAGTCCGGCTCCTCGAAACCCTCCTCAAGCAGCCGGTAGTACACGCGCCTGACGTTCGTATCGACCACCGCGCCGCCCGTGTTAAACGCGAAACTGGCGACCGCGTTCGCGGTGTAGGGACCAACTCCGGGCAGCTGCTCGAGGGTGTCCGGGTCCGATGGAATCGTCCCATCGAATTCCGATTCGATCATCGCTGCGGCATCGTGGAGGTAGACCGCCCGATTGTTGTACCCGAGCCGCTGGTCGCTCCAGAATTCAACAACTGAGGCCCGATCGGCGTCAGCCAGCGCCTTCGATGTCGGCCATCGTTCCAGGAACGCTGCCCAGGGCTCGCGAACCCGCTCGAGTTGCGTCTGCTGGCTCATGATCTCACAGACGAGAATGGCATACGGGTCGGTTGTCTCACGCCATGGAAACGGGCGATGTGACAGTCTCGTCCCACTCAGAGTGCCTCACGAACGTCGTCGACGGCATCGATTCCCCGCTCGGCCATTGTTGGAGGGGTTCGAATGCATCTGGATAAGCCTTCGGCATCGAGCGGTCGCGAAAGCCCTTTGCCCACCGACTGGATGCCTGACCGCATGGGCCTCGAGCAACTCGAAACCGAGATGGAAGATGCGTACGGCCGTATCGACGAAACACACCAAGTTTCGCTGGATCGCGAGACACGGACTGAGCTCGCCCTGCTCGAGACAGCTCTCGGGCCGGAGTCGATCGGCGACCTGACACGGCGAGCGATTCATCTGCTCTTTCAAACCACGGTTGAGACGGGTCGAATGGACTTTCACCTGCGATCCGGCTACGACGTCACGTACGACGAGTACCTTTCGGGAATCGACTTCGAGGAGATGACGGGGGCCGACCAGTTCCCTGCTCCGGACGAGGACCGGCGATTACCGGTTTTAGGCCTTCTCTATCGGCGTTGCTGCACTGAGCGCTTCATCGATTGCCGCATCGGCCATCTTATCGACGAGGGCATCGAGGACGACCTCTCGTTTCCCTTTGACGAATCGAATCGAGCCGACGACGAGGTGTCCCCACCGGAGACACCAGCACCGGGATGCTCGTCCTTGAGCTCCGAGACCATCTCCGGAATGTCGAGACGGACGCCGTCACTGCGGAGGACGGCGAAATCCGGGCCAATCCCGACCGTGATCACCGGCCCGCCCGTTTCGGCGATCTTTCGGTCGTGGAGTTCGCCAGTGGTCTTGCCCGGTGCCGGATAGGTAAACCGGTAGGCGTTGTTCTCGACATCAAGTCGATACAGGGTTGCTTCGTTGGCGAGTTCCTCCTGTTCGACGTGGGGTTCGGCCGCCGAGAGCTGGGTGTCGACTGCGGTGCGAGAACGGTCGGCGAGGAAGGTGACGAGTTCCCGGTGATGATCGACGGTTGCGTCGTCGATGCCCAGAATGTCCCGAATCAGTCGGTTGCCGGCATTGTACCGGAGGTAGTATGCCGCAAAGTCGAGTGCCTCGCTCACGTCGGCCAGCCGAGAAGCGTCATAGCCAGCCTCGGCCGCCAGGTCGAGGTAGGCATCGAGGGCATCGGCCTTCGAGCGATCCGAGATCCCCGCGATGGCGGGCACGTGCCGGAGGTCATCGGAGAGATCCGGATCGATCGTCCGGGCGAGTTCGACACGCAACGTCCCGGCCATCGATGCGGTAGTCCTCACCGTGGTGGTACAGGGTTCACGTGTTCGGCGAGCAGCCCATCGACAGCTTCTGGGTCGGGATGATGGTGGTCGACCGTGACAATGGGGATGTCGTAGTGGGCCAGGGTCTTGTACGCCGGCACGTCCTCGGCCGTCGATCCATTATCCAGCATCACCAGCAGCGGGAGCTGGTGTCCGTGTCGCTCCCGGTCCTCGAGGGCGTGGTTCAGGTCGCGGGTCGCATCCTCCATCTCGTAGTACGGTGCCTTGCTCGGGAGCCGTCGGACGAGATGCTTGGTCGCCTCGGCATCCTGGTGGACGGATTCGGCGAATCGTTCGAGGGCCAGCTGGACCGGAACGGCGGCACACATGCCGTCACCGTCGGCGTGGTGACGGATTCGGATTGGCCGGCCAGTCAGTACCGCACGGCGGAGCCGCGTGGCCACGGCCTGGAGATCCTCCAGCAACGGCGCCATGGCGGGCCACTCGATGAGCGGGTCGACTGCCGGGGGCTCGGCACGGTCGTCCAGTGCCGCACTCAGCCGCTCGCGGGCCGTCGCTGCGGCCTCTTCCTCGAGTGGCTCGAGGCGGTTAACCTCCAGCTGAATCGACTCCTTGTGATCCTCGGCGGTGCCCGACGCTCGGACGAGGTCGCCGACTTCGATTTCGGGATAGGCGCGGACACCGGCCAACTCGAATGCGGCACAGGGGACGATGCCGTGCTCGTCGGCAATGTGGAACACGGTCGGGCCGGCGGTCTGTTCGATCTGGACGACCTCGCCCTCCAGGTGCACCCGGTCGTCGCTGTTCGACTCGAGGGCATCTGATCCCGTCAGCGCGATGTCCCGGTCGACCGATTCGATTTCGGCCTCCTCGAGGTCGATGCCGGCCGGTACGAATGCGACATCTCCGTCCTCGCGAACCTGCTCGAGTTCGACGGCCAGTTCGTCGCCGACGGCGAAGGTGCCCTCGAGTGTCGACTCGTGTACGAGCCCGGAGACCTCCTCCGAGACGTCGACGAAGATCCCGTACTCGACAATCCCGTTGATCCTCGCAAGATAGGGAGTGTTCGACTCGAGTGCATCGACCGGTGCCGCTGGATCGAGATCGTAAACAGTGGGGCGTGAATCGGAAGTGCCGGAATCTCCGGCAGGGGTCGTATCCATGGTAACTGGTGTTTGGTCGGTGCCCGTAAAACGCTTGTTAAGCCGGGGGAGTCTCGGAAGGACTTTGGTCCCTGCGAGATAATGCCACGACGGATATGGAAAACGCCGTTATTGTGGACGCCGTACGAACGCCGTTCGGGAAGCGCAACGGATCATTCAGTGACACCCACCCGCAGGATCTTGCGGCTGCGCCTCTCAAGGCACTCGAGGAGCGCAACGGGTTCGAACCCGAGACGATCGAGGACGTTATCTACGGCTGTGTGACGCCGATCGACGAGCAGGGGATGAACATCGCCCGTCTGGCGCCCATGGTCGCCGGCTGGGGCGACATCGTTCCGGGCGTCCAGCTCAACCGGATGTGTGGGTCGGGCCAGCAGGCCGTCAACTTCGCGGCCTCGACCGTCATGGCAGGCCAGCACGACGCCGTCATCGCGTGGCGGTGTCGAGCACATGACTCGCGTCCCGATGGGGAGTGACGGTGAGCGGTATCACTGACGACACGTACTTCGAGCACTTCGACGAACTGACGACCCAGGGCGAGGGCGCCGAGCGCATCGCCGAGGAGTGGGGCTTCTCGCGGACCGACGTCGACGAGATCGCCGTCGATTCCCAGCAGCGCTGGGGTGAGGCCTGGGAGGAGGGCCGATACGACGATCAGATCGTCCCGGTCGAGACGGAACTCGACGGCGAGGAGATCACCGTCGAGCAGGACGAACACCCCCGACCGGGCACCGATCGTCGAGACGCTCTGGGAGCCTCCCGTCTGTCGTTCCGCGAGGAGGGCAACGGCGTCCACCACGCCGGCAACTCCTCGGGTATCGTCGACGGCTCGTCGGCGCTCCTCGTCGCCAGCGAGGAGTACGCCGAGGAGCAGGGCTGGGAGCCGATGGCCCGCATCGTCGAGACCGAGGTCGTCGGCGTCGACCCGGTCACGATGCTGAAGGGCCCGATTCCGGCGACCGACGAGGTCCTCGAGAAGACCGACCTCGAGCTCGAAGACATCGACCTCTTCGAGGTCAACGAGGCCTTCGCATCGGTCGTCGCCGCCTGGCTCGAGGAGACCGGCGCCTCCTGGGAGCAGACGAACGTCAACGGTGGCGCCATCGCCCACGGCCATCCACTCGGTGCGACCGGCTCGATGCTCCTGACGAAGCTCGCCCACGAGCTCCAGCGATCCGGCCAGGACTACGCCCTCTCGACGATGTGCATCGGCTTCGGCCAGGGCGTCGCGACGATCCTCGAGCGCGTCTGAGCCGATCACAGTTTTCGGAACGTTTAGCTGTTGGACTGCCTCTTGTACTGGTATGGGGCTGCTCGGGCGGTTCTTTCGATCGACGGAGATCCTCGGAATTGCCGAGGAGACACTCCAGTTCACCCTAGAGGCCTCTCAGGACGCCCATCCAAACGAGTACATGGCCTTTCTTCGGGGAACCGAGGCGACGCATCTCGGGCTCGATCGGGACGGGCTCGTCATAACAGACGTCATCGTCGTGCCGGCAACTAAAACGAATAGCGTGAGTCCGCACCGTCAGAACGAATCTGATTCCCAACGACGTTCGAGCGCTGGGCAGTGTCCACTCCCATCCCAACGGCGTGCTTCGGCCGAGTCAGGCCGATCTGGCCACCTTCAGCCGGGGATCGGTCCACATCATCATCGGGGCACCCTACAAGCGGGAGGACTGGCGGGCATTCAACGCGGAGGGGCATCCGACTGATCTGCAAGTCCTCGACGTCCCCGTTCCGGATTCGGAGGACTTCTTCCATTTCACACAGGCCGATATCGATGCCGATATCCGCGGAAGCGATTGACCAATGTCTATCCACCACCCACGTCACGCCGATGGAGACGGCGACCAGCTCGAACCATGACGACAGTAATTGCCCAGGGGACCTTCGATATCCTTCATCCGGGCCACATTCACTACCTGGAACAGGCGGCTGCCATGGGCGACGAGCTAATTGTGATCGTTCTCGCGGGCCCCAAACGTCGACCACAAGGAGACGCCGATCTGTCCGGCCCGCCAGCGTCGCGACGTCGTTGAGGCCCTCGAGATGGTCGATGAGGCGATCTTGGGCCATGAATCCGACATCTTCGTCCCAATCGAGGAGATCGAACCGGACCTCATCGTCCTCGGGTTCGATCGGACATCACGATATCGACCCCATCGAGCGGGCCCTCGCAGACCGCGGAATTGACTGTACGGTTCGGCGGGCCGAGGGACGGGAGGCCACGGTTCGAGGACGAACTGCTCTCGACCCGGCTTATCATCGAGCGCGTTCTCGAGCGGCGCTGAAGGGTTTATCAGTGATCACCGGGGCACAGCGGGTGCCGGAGGCAGCCTCCGGTGACACACCCTGTCCCACTGGTTTCCGGGTGGACCATCCCCTGGGGTCCTCCCGTTGAATTGGGTTTAACCGGCCTAGTCGCGCGTCAATCGGGGATTGGTCACGCTGCCGTGGTCGGCCGAATCGAAATCTCTGCAGTACTTCGCCAGCACGCCGCCGGCGTAGGGTGGGTCCGGTTGCTCCCACTGCTCACGCCGTCGGGCCAGCTCGTCCGCATCGACATCGACCGACAGCATCCTATCGGAGATGTCGACCCGGATCGTATCACCGTCCTCGAGCAGCGCGATCGGTCCGCCGACGTAGGCCTCAGGAGCGACGTGACCGATCATCGGCCCCCGGGTCCCCCCGGAGAATCGACCGTCGGTGATCAGTGCGACGTCTTCCTCGTGCCCAGCGCCGACGACCGCTGCCGTGACACCGAGCATCTCCCGCATGCCGGGGCCCCCGCGGGGCCCCTCGTTGCGGATCGCGATAACGTCCCCAGAGGCGATGTGACCCTCCTGCACGTAGGCCATCGCGTCCTCCTCGTTCTCGAAGATACGGGCCGGTCCCTCGTGGTGGAAGGCATCGTCCCCGGTGACCTTCAGGACCGCCCCATCCGGGGCGAGGTTCCCGGTGAGAACCTTGATTGCCCCCTCGGCTTCCTTGGGTTCCTCCACCGAATAGAGAAACGGCGCCTCGATCGCCTGCGTCAGCTGGCAGGTCAAGCGTCTCGAGTTCGGCCGCGATTGTTCGTCCGGTCGCCGTCATCGCGTCGCCGTGGATGAGATCGGCCTCGAGGAGTCGTCGAATAATCACCGGAACACCACCCACTTCGTGGAGGTCGTTCATCACGTGGGCGCCGCCGGGCTGGAAGTCCGCGATCTTCGGCGTCCGCCGGGAGATCGCATCGAAGTCCTCGAGCTCGAGACCGATGTCGGCCTCGCGGGCCATCGCCAGCAGGTGCAACACCCCGTTGGTCGAACCGCCGATAGCCGTCTGGACGGCGATTGCGTTCTCGAACGACTCCCGGCTGAGGATATCTGAGGGCCGCCGGTCGGCCTCGACACACTCGGTCGCAAGCTCGCCGGCCCGCCGGGCCACAGCGTATCGCTCGTCGTGCTCAGCCGGTGCCGAGGCACTCCCCAGCGGGGCGAGCCCGATAGCCTCGGAGATCGAGGCCATGGTGTTGGCCGTGAACATCCCGCCACAGGAGCCGGCCCCGGGACAGGCGTGGCGCTCGAGATCGTCGAGTTCCTGGGCGTCCATTTCGCCCGTCCCGTAGGCCCCAACTCCTCGAAGACCTGGACGATCGTGCACGTCCCGGCCCTGGTGCTGACCGGGCATGATCGAACCACCGTAGAGAAAGACCGAGGGAGATCTGTCCTGATGGCGGCCATCGTAGTCCGGGAGGTTCTTGTCACAGCCGCCGATCGTCACCAGCCCATCGACCCGCTCGCCGAAGGCCACCAGCTCGACTGAGTCTGCGATGACTTCTCGGGAGATGAGGGACGCCTTCATGCCCTCGGTTCCCATCGAGATGGCATCAGAGATGGTGATCGTGCCGAACTCGATCGGCATGCCGCCGGCAGTCTCAGTCCCGTGGATCGCCGATTCGGCCACGCGATCGAGGTGAACGTTGCACGGAGTCACGTCCGCAGCCGGGTTCGGAACGCCGATCATCGGCGATTCGAAATCCTCGTCGTCGAATCCCATCGCGCGAAACATTGCCCGGTGGGGGGCCTTGTCGGCCCCCTGGGTCACGTCGGTACTCCGTAGCGCGCTCGTCCTTGCGGTAGTCGAACCTGTCGCCGCTGCTCATGGTCGCCCGTTTCGTCGCGATCGCTATAAGTGACCCCGTCGGCTCGTCGTCGAAATCACCTTGGTGGGGGTGGCCCTACTGCGGACAATGACGACCGTCACGGTCTCTGTCGGGGCCCGCGTCCACATCGGGTTTCGCAACCTCTCGCTCGATCGAGAGCGCCTGTATGGCGGTATCGGTGTGGGGCTCGAGACACCCTCACTCTCCGTGACGGCACGCCCGGCCGAGACGTCGATGCTGGCGAGCGACGCCACGAGTGATTACGCCGAACGCGCCTGTGAGTGCCTGGGCGTTGACGAGCCAGGTTCAGACTGAGCAGGGGTTCCCACGCCACGTGGGGCTTGGCAGTGGGACCCAGTTGGCACTTGCCGTCTTCACCGCCATCGCCGAGGCCCACGGCCAGCCGGCTGGCGTTCGTGATCACGCGCCAGCGCTCGGTCGCGGGGGCAGGAGTGGTGTGGGCGTCGCCACTTTCGAGGAGGGGGGTCTCGTCGTGGACGCGGGCCACCCAACCGAGCAGTTCACCAGCGACCCACCGACACCGGGGTCCTGGCAGATTCCCACCGTGACAACGCGCGTGGTTCTCCCCGACAGCTGGCGGATTCTGCTCGTTATCCCAGCGGCGCGACGCGGCCGGTCGGGGGCGACTGAGGATGCGAGTATGCGGACCGTGATCGAGACGGCCGACGCGGCGATCGCCGACGAGATCGATCGGCTCCTGACTGCGGATCTGTTGCCGGCCATCGACGATGCCGCCATCGTGAAGGCTGGGGCAGCCATGACGGCCATTGGTCGGGCTAACGGCCGCTGGTATCGCTCGGTGCAGGGCGGCCAGTATCGCAGCCCGGCCGATGGCGTCATCGGGGCCCTCGAGTCCGCTGAGGTGATTCATGGTATTGGCCAGTCATCCTGGGGCCCCGCAGTATATGGCCTGATTCGGGCTCGAGATAGCGAGACAGCAAAGCAATTGGGCCAACATGCGCTCGCGAAGTGTGGCGTAGATGGAAGCGTCCGGGTCGTCAACCCCGCGAGTACCGGTGCAGCCATCGATCACGGCTGAGGAACGCGCTTTTTGCGGTGGCCCTGCAATAGTACCTATGCAATTTTGCGATTCGTGTGGCTCCATGATGAAGCCAGACGGTGACGTGATGGTCTGTACGGCCTGTGAAACGACGACAGAACGTGACCGGACCGAGGAAGAAGAGTACGTCAGCACAGAACGCCAGATCGACGACGATGTAATCGAATCCGACGAGTCGGCGAACTTCGAGGGCAAGCCGATCGCGACGGATGTGATCTGTGATGAGTGTGGCACCACCGAGGCCTGGTACACGCTCAAACAGACCGCATCGGCCGATGAGCCCCCAACCCGATTCTTCAAGTGTACCGAGTGTGGCCACCGCTGGCGAGAATACAACTAGGCGGTACGTCCATATCTGCCACACTTTTGTAGTGGCTTCGCCAAGCCCATGTTATGCGAGCTGCTGTACTGCAGGAATACGGTGAACCGCGTCGAGATCGAGGAGTGTCGATTACCGGAGCCATCGGCGGATCAAGTCGTCGTTGAAACGGAAGCGTGTGGCATCTGCCGGAGCGACTGGCACGCCTGGCAGGGCGACTGGGGCTGGGTCGGCGTTCAGGCGCCACCGGGTCAGATTCTCGGCCACGAGCCAGCCGGTATCGTGACCGAAGTCGGAGAGGACGTTGAGACCCTCTCGGAGGGGGACCGGGTCGCTGTTCCGTTCCACCTCGCCGACGGGACTTGTCCCCACTGTCGCAGCGGCCAGGCAAACATCTGTGACACCGTGATTCCACTCGGCTTCCTTCCCTTTGCCCCTGGGGCATTCGCGGAGGCATTCCCCGTCCGTGAGGCCGACTTCAACTGTGTCAAGATCCCCGACGAGGTCGACTTCATCGACATGGCCGGGCTGGGCTGCCGGTTCATGACGGCCTATCACGCCGTCGCGGATCGGGCCGGTCTGCGACCCGGTGACACCATTGCGATTCACGGCTGTGGTGGCGTCGGGCTCTCGGCCATCCACATCGCGAATGCGATCGGAGCGAACCCAATCGCCGTCGACGTGCAAGAGGAGAAGCTCGAGCGAGCCGTCGAACTTGGTGCCGTCGATACTGTCAATGCGGCCGAGGAGGACAACCCTGGTAACCGGGTGAAGGCGATGGCCGGCAACGGGGCCGACGTCTCGATCGACGCGCTGGGCATCGCGGAGACCTGTCGAAACTCGCTTGCCAGCATCGGGAAGGGCGGCACGCACGTGCAGGTCGGGCTCACCACCCACGAGGAGGGTGGCGAGGTCTCCCTCCCAATCGACTCCATGACCCTCGAGGAAGTCGACTTCCACGGCTCGTTCGGCATGCCCCTCATCAAGTACGAGGAGCTGTTCGACCTGATTGCCAACGACAAGCTCGACCCCGGGAAAATCGTCGGCGAGACACTCTCACTGGACGAACTGCCAGAGACTCTCGCATCGATGGGCGACTACGGGACGATGGGCATCCGCGGTCATCACCGAATCTGAAGAACCGGACGGGGGCGGGAACCCGCCCGATTCGAGACATGAGCTGACTCGATGCGGGGCGAGTCCACATCGAGGAAACCGGGCACGGACACGGCAAGCGGCCAGTCGTCAGTAACCTGCGACGGCTGCGCACCCTACGGGGCGGTAACACCCCGCACCTCTGTCCCACGAAGAATGCCCCAATTGTTATGGGGCTACTGGATACTCCCAAGGACTAGTGAGTGTCACCGTAGGCATACCGTAGCAGAACCTGAGACCCCAGGTGGTAGTCGATATACGGCGACATTGAGGTCGATTACATTCCGGATAACTACACCGGGTCTCGGCGACCGCCCCGCCATGATTACGTGTTCGAACTGTGGGACCCCCCAGTTCCTCCAGATTACGAAAAGCCGCATCTACTTCGAGGACGGTTCGATGTTGCACGAGATATCAGAGCAGTACCAGTGCACGCTGTGCAACGGTGTGGGACGGTACACGTACGACGAAGCCCGCGACAACACGGTCGTCACCGGCGACGTGGAACTCACCACGGCTCGTCCAAAGGAAGCCTAGTCATCGGATCGCGGCTCGAGAGCGTCAGGACTCGGTGTGTCGGTCCAGGGCCAGCCGGGGAGCCGCTCCTGGAAGCCAGCAGCGAGCGCGGCCTCGAGATCGTCGATCCCAGCTGATTCGTCAGGCGGGCCCTGAACGTAGATATCGGTGTAATGAAAGGTGGCCTCACCGAGCATTCGCATCGGTTGGGTTCCGGCGATCGTCGCGGCGAGCTCACGGCCCAGCACCTCGTCAACGATGAATCCGGGGTAATCATCCGGTACATCGACCAGTCCGGAGCATCGCCACGAGGGCGGCGATATTCACGCCACAGTCCCCGTCCGCAAAGACGACGTCGACCTCTGTGCGGAATGCGTCGACTGTCACCGGATCGACAGCCGTGTCGAAAATGGCACCAAGATCGGCACGTACATCGTTGATAATTTCGACGATTCGGTCGGCTCGATCGCAGATCCAGTCACGTTCGTCTCGAACCCGGTCTGTGTCAATACGCATGCTACAGACATGGTCACTGGTTGTCTAATTGTTCGTGGCCGACCCGTTGCGAAGACTTTTATACGACGGGAGGTGAATATCGCGGTAAGCGGGTTCTTTCCAGCAAACGTCCCGCATCGAGCGGGGTATCGATCCTGGCCGCGTGTTGTACCGATTCGAGGACGTATCCTGTGATCTCGTCCCCAATCGGTCGCTCTGCTGCCAGGTTCAACACCCGCCCTCGATCCGTCACATGTACGAGATCGAGTATCCGTCCACTTCGCGACTATGAGTACCGTAGAGCAGCAACTTGACGATTTACACGCAGAGAGTACGAACGAACTCCCCGCCGATATCTCCGTATCGTCGGTGAAATACGAGGGTCCCGAGCTCGTCATCTATACCCGCGACCCCAAGAAGTTCGCCAAGCAGGGTGACCTGGTTCGAAAGCTGGCGAGCAAGCTTCGAAAGCGGATTACGGTGCGGCCGGACCCGAGTGTTCTCTCTCCGCCGCCAGAGGCCGAGGAGGCAATTCGTGAGGTCATCCCGAGCGATGCCGAGGTGTCTGATCTCGATTTCCATGCCGATACAGGTGAGGTCGTCATCGAGGCCGCCAAACCGGGACTGGTCATCGGCCGACACGGCTCGACCCTGCGGGAAATTACCAAGGCCGTCGGGTGGACCCCTGAGGTCGTTCGCACGCCACCTATTGCCTCCTCGACGGTGTCCAACGTCCGGAACTTCCTCAAACAGGAACGTGACGACCGACGTGATATCCTCGAGCGAGTTGGGAGGCAGATGCCACCGCGAGGAGATGTCCGATGACGAGTACGTTCGCATCTCGACCCTCGGCTGCTGTCGGGAGGTCGGTCGTGCTGCGTTTATTCTTTCCACACCAGAGACTCGCATTCTCATCGACTGTGGCGACAAACCCGGCGCCGAGGGGGAGGTACCCTATCTTCATGTCCCCGAGGCCCTGGGAGCCGGAGCGCAGACGGTCGATGCGGTGGTCCTGACCCACGCCCACCTCGACCACTCGGCACTGGTCCCGCTGCTCTTCAAGTACGGCTACGATGGCCCAATCTACTGCACGGAGCCGACCCGGGATCTGATGGGGCTGTTGACCCTCGATTACCTCGACGTCGCCGCGAAGGAGGGCCGAGCGCCGCCATACGAGTCCGCCCAGGTCCGCGAGACGATCAAACACTGCATTCCCCTCGAGTACGGGGACGTGACCGACATCGCACCCGACGTCAAGCTGACCTTCCACAATGCGGGTCACATTCTCGGATCGGCAGTCAGTCACTTCCATATCGGTGAAGGTCTGTACAACGTTGCCTTCTCCGGGGACATCCACTACGAGGATACCCGCCTATTCAACGGTGCCGTGAATGATTTCCCCCGAGTCGAGACGCTCGTTCTTCGAGTCCACCTACGGCGGGCGGAATGACTGCCAGGACAGATCAGCGCGATTCGGAACGAAATCTTAAGGAGGTCATCACCGAAACGGCCGAGCGCGGGGGCAAAATCCTCATTCCCGCCTTCGCCGTCGGCCGGTCACAGGAGATCATGCTCGTGCTCGAGGAGGCGATGCGCAACGGTGACATTCCGGAGATACCAGTCCACCTCGACGGGATGATCTGGGAGGCGACGGCCATCCACACCACCTACCCCGAGTACCTCCGGGATGATCTGCGGGATCGGATCTTCCATGAGGACGAAAACCCGTTCCTGGCCGAGCAGTTCAATCACATCGACGAGGGAGACGATGAACGCCAGGAAGTCACCGATGGGGAAGCGGCGATTATCCTCTCGACCTCCGGGATGATCACCGGCGGGCCGATCATGTCCTGGCTCGGCTTCCTCGGACCGGACCCAGAATCGACGCTCGTGTTCGTGGGCTATCAGGCCCAGGGTACGCTTGGTCGTCGAATCCAGAGTGGGTGGGACGAGATTCCCACCAGGGCCCTCGGGGGGGTCAACGGCGACAGCCGCGGGAGTCTCTCGCTGAACATGGACGTCCAGACTGTCGATGGGTTCTCGGGCCACGCCGACCGTGGCGGGCTGATGAACTTCGTGAAGACGATGAATCCCCGGCCCGAGAAAGTCCTCTGTGTTCACGGCGACGAGCGCTCAACGCAGGATCTCTCTTCGGCGCTGTACCACGAGTTCAACATGCGGAACATCGCGAAGAACCTCGAGACGTTCCGATTTCTACGGTCGGTCGTTTCCGCCGGATCGACAACGGTCTCTGCAGCGAGATCGACACCAACCATCTCGCACTCTGTCGCAAGCGGACAGGCCGTCTCGTCCTCGAGACAGACCGGTGACCGGGCAGTACAGTAGTCTCTGCCGAACTGGATTGACGCCGTATGGCCGAAGCCACACGCAGGAGGTGGAACCTCGTCCTCGAGAATCTGTCTGACCAGCTCGTTGTTCGCATCAGGCGGTGCGACACCGAGCCGGCGATAGAGGCGATGGACGTGGGTGTCGACCGGAAGAGCGCCGTCCCGACCGCCCGCGAACAGCAAGACGCAGTCGGCCGTTCTGGGCCAACTCCCCGACGCTCGAGAAGCGTTCGGCGGACCTCGGAGATGTCCTGCGATTCTACGAACTCCGCGAACGCATCCGCGGAGCCAAACTGCGAGTTGACCCGCGTTGCGACGTCGATGATTCGACTCGCTTTCTGGTTGTACAGCCCGGCGGGCTGGTTTGTGTCGGCCAGTCGATGGGGATCTGCAGCCGCGAGTGTCACAACCAGATCCTCGTTGGACCCGTAGGTCTCGAGAAGGGCATCGAAGGCTGGCTGGCTGGCAATATCCGAGGTGTTCTGGCTCAGGATCGTCCAGATTCAACAGCGAAAGGCGCCCTGATCGCCGTACGTCTTCTCCAGTACAGTTCACCGAGCCGCTCTACGACCCGGGCAGCCCGCGTTTCGGTTGCGAGATCGTCGATTTCGAGAGCTGTCCCGCCCCCATCCGGTCCACCGCTGATGTTCACGGTCGGTTCCGGCTCCTCATCCCCCATCGGCCTAGTCGACCTCGACGGTGACAGTCAGGTGATCTCCCGCCGCGAGGGCAGCCACGAGGTCACGGTCGAGATCGGCCGCGGCGGTATCAGCCTCGATGGCGATCGTGCGATCGTCGACATACTCACTCGTTCGGACGACAGCACTTCGGTCGCTCGCGAACGTAAGGTCACGTGAACCCCGGGCGGTCACCATCTGGGTATGGTCTCCGGCCTCGAGGTGATCGCGATGGTTGCCTCCGGATCCTGACATCGCCGCTTCAATGCGGCATGGAAGGAGGCTGGAGCAGTGTTCGCAGCGATGCCGACGATGCAATCCCCGCTCGGCGTGCAGATCGTCGTCGGTCGTCACCTCGAATGTACTCGTATGGGTCGCCTGTACGTTCTCGTGGCCACGCGCGATCACACTGATAGGGTTCTGCATGCCACTCAGACGACGCTGGCGCCGTCGAAGGCCCCCCGCTGAAAGTCCACATCCATCAGGTCGAGAATCGTCGGCGCGATATCCAGCAGGTCGACGTCGTCGATCGTGGCCTCTGGACTGTCGATGTAGAGGGTCGCATTATCGAAGCTGTGCATGCCATTCCGTGGGCCGGTTCCAAAGACCGTATCGCCTCCCTTGAATCCGGATTTCATGTCGAAGCCGTGTGCCGGAATTGCCACGAGGTCCGGGGCGATGTCGTCGTGGGCGCCCCGAAATGCCGACTCCTTCTCGACGACACGGTCCACCACCGGCTCACCATCTGGACCCTCGAGCTCGCGGAGTCGTTCCGCCAAGTCCGTCCGAACCTCCTCGTAGTCCTCCTCGGGAACCGATCCGCGGGGCTCTCGGCCCTCGAGATTGATGTAGAATCGACCCGGAATAAATGAGTACGCAACGGTGTCGTCGGTGATATCATCGAGTTCGGTTGGCTCGTCCGTCGCGTACGAGAGGAGACCCTCCTCCTCGAGCCAGACATTGCAGTGGACCTCCCAGTCGAGCGTGGTGAAGCCGTCGATCGGATGCAACGATCAGGGTGACATCGTCGGGGAGTCGGTCCCGGAGGTCACCGATGTAGTGATCGACCTGCTCGTAGAACTCGAGAAACTCCTCGCGGTACTGCCCATCGCGCTCGTAGTCCTCGAAGAGGAAGTGATTCACGCGATCGGTGGTCATGAACACGCCGAAGAACAGATCCCAGTCATCGGCTTCGATGTAGTGCTTGAACGCCTCATGGCGAGCCTCGAGCGTCTCGAAAGCATCTTCGATGAAGGCGGTCTTGTCATCGTCGTGTCCGAGCTTGGGGTCGACGTCAATTCGATAGTCGATCGAGGCCAGGTAGTCCGTCAACGAATCGGGCACCGAAGCTTTCTCGAGGTCCGGTGAAAGAAAGCCGGAGACCATTCGCTGGACCGAGCGGTCGGGTGGGAACGTGACTGGGACATTGAGCACCGTCGAATCGCGGTTCCGTGCTCCCAGTATGTCCCAGAGCCGGTCGGCCTGGACGTCACTGCCCATTGGAACGTAGGTTTCGTAGGTCCCGGTTTCGCGGTCCTGAAACCCATCGACACCCGTCTCTCCTGGGTTCTTTCCGGTCGTCAGTGCTGGCCAGCACGCACTCGATTCGGGCGGGACGATGCTCGAGAGTTCACCAGCTGTCCCGTCCTCAGCGATGGCTGCAAAATTCGGGAATCGATCGGGATTACTCGTGAGGAGACTGTGGGGAACACCGTCGATGCCGATAAACGCAACACGGGGGTCGCCATCCCCGCGTAGCCGGTCGAACAGACCCATGGCTGGGGGTATTGCGACTGGCTACATGAAGGTTCGTTTATCGGACGACGCTTTTGGACTACCCGAACTGGGACTCGTAGAGGTCCTGGCCACGCTCGACGGCCTCAATCGCAGCCGCTCGATCGTCCCACCCAAGCATTTCCACCGTCTTGCCCGGCTCGAGATTCTTGTAGGTCGCAAAAAACTTCGTCAATCTCGGCTCGTGTCTGTTCGGGGATATCCTCGAGATCTTCGATGTGATCAAAGCGTGGATCTTCGATCGGGACAGCGATGACCTTGTCGTCCTGTTCACCATCGTCGTCCATCTTGATCAGGGCGACAGGTCGGACCTCGATGACACAGCCGGGAAAGGTCGCGTCCTCGACGAGGACGAGGACGTCCAGGGGATCCCCATCGTCGTAGAACGATTGGGGGAAGAACCCGTAGTCAGATGGGTAGTGGACGTTCGAATGAAGTACCCGGTCAGGACGGACTCCGGGAATGTCCTTCTCGTACTCGTACTTGTTCCGATCACCTTTGAGACACTCGATCACCGCATAGAGTTCATGCGGTGGATTCGGCCCGATTTCAATATCCTCCCATAGGTTCGCCATAGGCGGGGATGGGTGGGTCGGTCAAAAAGTCCTTTCTATCGCGTTTTGGGGTCGCAATATCCGATTACAGGTACCGTTAACCGTACACCCGTCTTTGGATTACAACCATAACCGGACGAATAGTTGACAAGCCTTAAATATGCTGGTGACATGTACATAGTTATGTCTGAGGCGCAATCGATCACCGGCGAAGGAAGTGTCGCCCGGGAACTTACTGCCTTCCAACGCAACATCCTGATCATCCTCGCAGACGAGCCCCTGTATGGCCTCGCCATCAAGCGAGAACTCGAAGACTACTACGGCTCTGACGTCAACCACGGCCGGCTCTATCCCAACCTCGACGATCTCGTCGAACTCGGCCTGGTCGAAAAGAGCGAACTCGACAAGCGAACGAACCAGTACTCACTGACCGACGACGGCTACGAGGCTGTCCTCGACGGCGTACGGTGGACGATGTCCCGGGTCGTCACGAACGAGGACCGAGCGGACGAAATTCGATCGATTCTCGACGAGAGCGTACCGAGCCCCTCTTCCTTCCCGACGCCAATCGCGATTTCGATTGACTCTTCGACACACGCCCGTTCATCTTCCGATGGCCAGACGTTTCGTGGGTAATACTCCTCGAGGAATTTGGCGACGATCTCCTCTGTTGCCGTATCCATCGTGTAGAGATAGTGATTCCCGAGAAATGTCGCGAAGGCCGATGCGTTTTCAGCGTGTTTATCGCCGTGACGACGCCTGACTGCCTCAACGATCTGCCGGTTGGCCGCGTCGACCGAATCCCAGTCGTCCCCTTCCCTCGGCGACAGCGGTCGTTCCACGGCCCGTGACGTATCCTCGATTCGATCGAACTGGACGACATCATCGACCCACTCGGCCGGATACAGGACGAGTGTCTCCCCGTCCTCGTCTGCTCTGATGCGCCAGGAATACTCATACGGGTCCAGCCGGCGTTCGATTGCCGCCTGGTGCTCGCGACGAGTCTCCGCTGTCGGAGCTCGCCGCTCACGCCGTGCCAACCGCTCGACGGTCTCGATCACCGGATCCGGGAGCCGATCGGTGGTCATACTGGAATCACGATAGTGACGGCCTTGCCCCTGGCTGGTTGCCATCCAGGGCCTGGTTTGCGAGCTACATCGGCCCGTTCGTTGACCGACCGGGGGACGTATTCGATCGTCCAGTCATCAAACTCGCGGAGTCGCTCGTGGACGGTGACGCGTTTTTCCCGCAGATCGGGGTTGTTGGTGTCGTACTCCCCTCGAACTTGCTTGACGATCAGCTCTGAATCGCCCCTGATATGCAGTTCCGAGAACCCATACGTGGCGGCGGCCTTGAGTACCGCAAGCAGGGCCTCGTACTCGGCCTGGTTGTTGGTCGCCTCACCGATTCGGTCGCCCCCTCAGCGACAATTCCCTCGCCCGAGACGATGACCCAGCCGATGGCAGCTGGCCCCGGATTACCCCGTGATGCCCCATCGAAGTAGGGCATAGGCCCTGTCGGCTCCCTCGTGCAGAATGGCCTCGAGATGCCGCGGTGTTTCCCCCTGGATCACCACCTTATCGTCGTAGGCGACAGCGACGGCTGATTCGTGGTCAGCTCGCCAGCGCTCGTGGTCGGTGTTGCCGGACGTGATCGGGATTCCGGCAGCCTCGAGGCGCCTTCTGGCCTCCGCGACATCACACTCGATGACCGGCATCAGCGATGGAAACACGTGATCGGCAGTAAAGCCTTACTGGTCGAAGGCGCCGTGCCGGGTGTCACACACGTCTGAGAACCCAGAAGGTAGCAACCCCCCAACGGCGATCACGAACCAGTAGTTCGCGAGTCGATAGACCGTGGCAATGGCGAAAGCATCGGCATCTCGAGATGGCCAGCAGGGCACTCAAGAGGACAACCAGGGTGCCTTCATCGCGGCGACACCCCCTGGAAGCGGTGTCGAACCGGCGATGACGGTAACGGGCACCAAAAACGCAACGAGCAGGAGCGGGACCGAGAGACCAGACCGCCAGTCCGGCGAAAAATAGCGGAAGCGCAGAACAACACCCAGCCGACGTAGGCCAACAGAATTGCCTGAAACAGCCGATCGGGGTGAGGTCGCAATGACCTCAATCGATTCGAGCAACTCGTCAAATCGCTGGCGCAGTCCGTCGATGTCGATTCGACTGGTCCGGCGAGCGATTGGTCCAACCAGCGCGAGTACCGCGTCTTTCATGCCGTACCGAAACCGCCAACTCACGATGATACTGCCCGGTATCACGACCGCTACGGACACCGAACAGGATGACGTATCGTTCGATTCGGGCTGGCAGTTGCGAGTCCAAAATCAGATACGCGACACCGACACCACCGAAGGTGAAAAAGGGCAGAAGCCTGATAATGTCTGTCGTTACGACACTGGCGAGGCTTTCCTCATAGCTCGCGGACGTATCCTGTGAGAGGATATAGGCAATAAAGGGTTCTCCCCCAGCCTGCCCCATCGGCGTCACATAGTTGGCAAACGTCGCGGCAAAGAAGGTGACGATGAGTTTCCGAAAGGGCACGTCGACCCCGATCGTCCGGAGGATTATCTGCCAGGTTTTCCCCCAGGCCACCAGACACAGGACCGTCGAAAGACACCCGACTACGACCCAGCGCCACTGGGCCATTCGGAGTCGCTCGAGGGTGCGTTCCCACCCGACAACCACCCCAAGCAGGTAGACAAGCACCACCCCAACGGCAAACCCCAGCCCTATCTTGAGAGCCGAACGGGTATTGACGCCGACGTCACTCGCCTTTTCCGGATCAGACACGCTACGCTGGAAGGGAGTGGGGAGGGACCAAGAAACAATCGTCTCGGACTGAGGACGGGACCCTCACTCCCCGGACTCAAGGTCACATTCCGGTCTTCGTGACTGTATACCACTCTCCATCCCACGTGAGGTAGTACTCGAAGGCCGCTTTCACCGAGAGGGCCCCATGACCGAAGTAAATCACCGGCACGAGTGCCACGCTCCACGATGGCAAGCCGACACGGCCATCCAGCGCGTCTCGCGTCCAGACCCCGGCAATCATCCCCAGCACAAGCAGGTACGGGACAATGAATGCCGACTCGACATCCTTGACGAACAGGATCAGGATATGCGCTGCAATGACCAGGAGGAAGGCCCCACCGACGAACCCCCCGGTCGCGCGGCCAATTGAGAGGATATCTGTGACGCCGATTCCACCGGAGAAGGCCTCCTTGAATTGCTGGTGAAACACCTGGATGTGGCCGATTCGCCAGCGCTTTCGCTGGCCCCAGAGATCGCGTACCGTGCTGGGCGCCTCCATCGTATTCGCGACACGACGGTTCGCACAGACGTCCAGGCCAGCTCGCTGGCACTCGTGAGAAAACTGGATATCCTCTGTCAGTGTGTCCTCGTAGCCCCCGGTAGCCTCGAACGCAGCTCTGGTGAAGGCTGTCGATGAGCTCTGGCAGTGCGTGAAGCCGAAAAGATCGCCGAAGGCGTACCCACCCTGGACGATGATCCGCTCGCAGTAGGCCAGCGTTTCAACCGGGCCTGTCGGACGGGGGACCCGCCGTCCCTGGAAGACATCGGCTCCCTCGAGCAGTGCTCCCATGGCAACCGGGAGGAATTCCGGTGAGACGTTGACATCAGCATCGAAGACAGCGAAATACCCGCGTCACTCTGGCGTACAGCATGATTGATGGCCGTCGCTTTCGATCCAGGCTCTCCGTTGATTAGACACGAAACTGTCGCATTGTCGGCTGCCAAGCGTTGGGCAACCGCTCTCGTTTCGGAATCGTCGGGTTCGACGACTATTGCGATCTCAACCGACTCGTCAGGCACTCGATAGCAGACTCTCGACACTGATTGGCAAGACATTCGCGTCTCGATAGGCGGGAACAATGGCCAGGACGGGCGGACCCTCGGTCACCTGTTCAGATCCGTTGTCGAGCCAAACACCACGGAGAGTCAACAGGCCCGTGATGACGATAACGAGACTAAACAGTCCTGTCGAGAGGCTTCCTGCGAAGAAATCCACTTGCAGGGCTAACCAATCGATACTGATCAGCCATCGGTCGATGCCAGTATACAGGCCCGTCGCGAGCAACACCCCAACGCCGACAATGGAGGCGAGTCGTTCTGAGATGCGACTGGCGGAGAGCCACATACGTAGCCCTGGGTACAACGCATTGAAGTACTTTATTACTTTATCGTGACAAGACTAACCGACTTGATCGTCCCCACTCCAGACGAGCAACGCCACTCCGACCCGAATGTCTTAATTGTACGCTCACGGAGGGTACTGGTGTGCTGACAGCCGTTCATCAATCTGGGGGACCGTATCCCGAGGATTTATATATCCCGATGCTACTACTATAAAAGTGCGATGACACGGTCAACCCGCCAGCGGGAGCGTTTGCGTGAGACGGACGAGGTTGAAGACTCAGAGACAGCCCGGACCTGTCCGGAGTGTGAGTCTGATAATCTTGTCAAGGATTCTGACCGAGGGGAGCTCATCTGTGAGGACTGTGGGCTCGTCGTCGAGGAAGAAAAAATAGACCCTGGGCCCGAATGGCGGGCGTTCAATCATCAGGAACGACAACAGAAGTCCCGGGTCGGTGCTCCGACAACCCAGACGATGCACGACAAGGGGCTGACGACAACCATCGACTGGAAAGACAAGGACGCCTACGGACGCTCGATTTCCTCGAAGAAACGAAGCCAGATGCACCGGCTTCGGAAATGGCAAGAGCGAATACGAACGAAGGATGCCGGTGAACGGAATCTTCAGTTTGCACTCAGCGAGATCGACCGGATGGCGTCGGCACTGGGGGTGCCGCGGTCTGTCCGGGAGGTCGCGTCAGTCATCTACCGTCGCGCGCTGAAGGAAGACCTGATTCGGGGACGATCGATCGAGGGGGTTGCGACATCCGCACTCTATGCGGCCTGCCGGAAGGAAGGAATTCCACGGAGTCTCGAGGAATCTCCGAGGTCTCCAGGGTCGAACGGAAAGAGATCGGGCGCACCTATCGCTATATCTCCCAGGAACTGGGCCTCGAGATGCGGCCGGTCGATCCAAAGAAGTACGTCCCGCGCTTTTGCTCAGAACTCGAACTGTCCGAGGAGGTCCAGACCAAGGCCAACGAGATCATCGAGAAGACCGCCGAGGAGGGGTTGCTGTCCGGGAAGTCCCCCACTGGCTACGCAGCAGCCGCCATCTACGCGGCCTCACTCCTGTGTAACGAAAAGAAGACCCAGCGTGAGGTCGCCGACGTCGCACAGGTCACAGAGGTCACGATCCGCAACCGGTATCAAGAGCAGATCGAGGCCATGGGTATCCACGGCTAGAACCGCTGGGACTGTTGTCTGACGATTTCGCTGAGATCGGTGAACTCGTCAGCGAGGAGTACGACTAAATCGTCGAAGGTCACGATACCGTCGAGTGTCCCGTCCTCGGCCACAACCGGCATTCGTCGAACCCCGTTCTCCTTGAGGGTGCGAATGACATCGAAGATGCCCGTATCCGCCGAGACCGTTTCGACGGAAGTGGTCATGAGTTCTTCTGCGTGAATACTTCCCAGTGATTCGTGATCCTTGCAGGCCAGGGCGATCTTCCTGTCGGTTAGAATGCCGACCGGCTTGTCGTTCTCGGTGACGATGATCGAACCGATATCATGGCTCTCCATGGTCGATACAATGTCACTGAGAGAATCGCTTGGAGAACACGTTACCACATCCGGAACGGCGATCTGTTGGACTGGCATTGCGAACAGACTCACACCGAAAGGCTGGAAAAGCAGTTACCTTGCACTAGGAGGGACTACTCACGAGCCACGCTGAGGACCTGCACGAGTGAGTAGACGGGGACCTCCTCTACGGTATCGACTCCCTGCTTGTCGGCGAGCACGACACAGGCGAGCGGATTTCCACCCTTGCGACGAATCGCACTGATTGCTTCCGACATGGTGGTTCCGCTAGTGATGATGTCGTCCACGACGTAGCAGTCTCGATCCCGAATCCCGGCGAAGTTCCGCGAGAATGTCCCGCCGAGTTCCTCCGAACCGTCGTCGTCCCATGGGTGCTTGGCGGGCGTGTAGGTGCCGAGGTCGGTCTCGAGCTCGTGGGCGATCAACGTCGCGATAGGGGCTCCGGCTTTTTCGATACCGATCGTCAGATCGACCGACTCCCCGTGCTTTGCCAGCATATCGGCCATGGCCGAGGCGATCGCACTCATGCGTTTGCTGTCCCGGCCAATGGCCGACCAGTCGACGTGGATATCACGGAGTGAACTCGTCGAAACGGTCTCGTCTGCTGCCGGGGACACACCGCTTCGTTCCACCAGCCAGCTCGCGGTTTCCCGGGAGACGTTTAGTTCGTCGGCGATTTCACCCTTTGCCAGCCCCCGCTCGGCAAGCTCGGCCGCACTCTCGAGCAGATCGTCAATGTTTTTCATGCGCAGTCGGTTCTCTCGCCGGTCTAATAGTCGTGTCGTCGGCGGTGGGCCCCGGACTCACTCGGGACGTTTTTCTTCACCCGGACAGCAATCCAGCCATGGACGGTCGATTGACGCCAGAACAACAAGCAATCAAACAATCCATCCAATCGCTCGTATCGGACTCGATTGAACCGATTGCGGCAGACATTGATCAGACAGCATCGTTTCCTGAATCCGTCTGGGACGAACTTGCAGCCCTCGATCTTACAGCTCTGACGGTTCCGGAGCAGGTGGGAGGAATCGAGGCCGATCCGGTCACGGCTTCCCTCGTCAATGAGGAGGTGGCCCGTGGTGCGCTCGCGATCGCGACTTCGCTGTCGGTCCACCACCTGGCCACGGCCTGCATCGCCGAGTTCGGTAGCGACGCCCAGCACGAGCGATGGCTCCCGGCCATGGCCGAGGGGCGCCCTGTGGGTGCGTTCGCACTTTCGGAACCCCAAGCTGGATCCAATCCCGCCGATCTGCAGACGGAAGCCCGGCCGGATGGCGACCAGTACGTGCTCAACGGGGAGAAACAGTGGATCACGAACGGAAAACGGGCCGGCGTCTACATCCTCTTCGCCCGAACCGACCGATCAGATCCCGCCACGATAACGCAGTTCGTGGTGCCAGGGGACGTCGATGGGCTACAAGTCGGCGAGCCCGAAGACAAGCTCGGGTTGCGGGCCAGCGATACAACGACACTGACGTTCGAGAACGCCCGAATTCCTGCCGAGAACCGGCTGACACCGGTCGGCGATGGCCTCTCTGCAGCCCTCCATATCCTGACGGGGGGCCGCGTCGCTATTGCCTCGCAGGCCGTAGGCGTTGCCCAGGCGGCCCTCGAGCGAACGATCGAGTACTGTACACAGCGCGAGCAATTCGGTGGACCAATTGCCGATATCCAATCAGTCCAGCACACGGTCGCCGAGATGGCCACCAAGACCGACGCTGCCAGGCTTCTGGCTCGAGAGGCGGCACGCCAGCGCCGTACTGGCGATGGCCGCATGGCCGCGAGTATGGCGAAGTACTTCGCAAGTGAGACGGCCATGGCGGTCACGAACAGCGCGGTTCAGCTCCACGGTGGCTATGGCTATGTCACCGATGGGACCGTCGAGCGGCTGTATCGGGATGCGAAGGTGACCGAAATCTATGAGGGGACTACCGAGATTCAAAAGACTGTCATCGCTCGCGAGCTCTTCTAGATGCGAATAGGTAGACACCGAGGGCTGTCACGATCCAGATAACCGCGCCGACCTGAATGGCAAACGCCGCTCTGTCCCCCCAGGTTGGCAGTTCGGCTGGAATTGACAGTAAGGCGACTAGTGGGGCCCCAACCACGATGGTTACCACGAAGGTCGTCTGCATGATCCAGGCATAATCGATCCCCTCGGGATCGGTTGTCTCGACCCGTGTCGGCACGGGCGTGACTCGGCTGGCCCCCCTAAATAAACGTCCGGACAGACACCAATGCAGGTTAAACCCTCCCGGCCGAATACCCCGGTATGCCAACGGTCAGGGATCTCTCCGAACAGGCCGGCGATGAGCCCATCACGATGCTGACCGCGTACGATACTCCGACAGCGGAACTTGTTGACGAGGCAGGAATCGACTGTATTCTGGTTGGTGACAGTCTCGGGAACACGGTCCTCGGGTATGACACGACAATTCCGGTGACGCTGGGGGATATCGACCGGCATGTCAGGGCCGTCGCGCGGGGCACCGATGAGGCACTCATCGTCGCTGATATGCCGTTTCTCTCGGTGGGAGTCGATCGCGCCGAATCGATCGAGAATGCCGGCAGCTTACTCAAGGACTCCGGTGCTGAGGCGGTGAAAATTGAGAGTGGCCCGCACACCGTCGAGCTGACCCGGGAGCTGGACCAGCTGGGCATTCCGGTCATGGCTCACCTGGGGATGACACCGCAGCGAGTCAACAGCTACGGGGGATATCCTCGCCAGGGAACCGACGAGGAGGGGGCCAACGAGATACTCGAGCTGGCCCGAGAACACGAAGCTGCAGGGGCATTTGCGCTCGTCCTCGAACATATCGACGCGAATGTCGCCGCGGCGGTCACCGAGGAACTCGAGATTCCCACGATCGGCATCGGCGCGGGCCCCGCGTGTGATGGGCAGGTCCTCGTGTTCCACGATGCAGTTGGATTCGCCGAATGGACGCCGTCCTTCTCGAAGCAATTCGGTGATGTCCGCGGGGAAATGGAGCAAGCCGTCGACGCGTATATTGAGGCGGTGAAAACAGATGCGTTTCCCGGGCCAGAACACTCCCACGAGCAACGGGACCTCGAGGACCTCTACTGATCAGTTCTGGAGAATATCCTGCAGCAACTTCCCTTGGGCGGCTGCCAGGTGTTCGGCGAAGGTTGCGGGAGCGATCGCAAGTGCCTCGGCGACCTCGCTCGCGTTTGCCCCCTTTGGATGCTCGAAGTACCCCATCTCGTGAGCGGTTTCGAGTACCTCCCGCTGGCGACTCGTCAGTGAGCCACGGTCGACGAAGACCAAATCGTGGTCACGGGGGTCCCCGTCCGACCGAAGCAGTCGCCGGATATCGACGACTGGAAACTCCTGCTGGAGGCGCTCGATTGCCGACTGGAGTGTATCCATGTCGGGTGCATGAAAGACGAGCTGCAGCCGGTCATTTTGCGTGTGGATGTCGACGATCGGGCAGTCGAGCGATTCGATTTGCTCACAGGGACACCCGGTCCCCCGATCGCGAGTCAGGCGATAGACCGTCTGTGTGCCGTAGCTGAACACATCCTCGACATCGGCCTCCACCGTCTCGCCGATGGCCGCCGCTGGGTCGTCAACCATGAACTCCTCGGTCACCGTATCATCGCCGGGGAGTCCGCTCGTTCGGGAGATCGCGATCGGCTCACCGTCAACGGTCGAGGCAGTCTGGCTGATGGGACACCGGCCGGCCGCATCAACGCTCACCTCCGCCCGAATGCCATCGCCCATAGAATTCCTGAAGGATCGAGAGACTGTAAGCATACTGCTGTGCAGTGGTTGGTATATATGACCCACGATATGATGGGTGTTCGTTGTGTCATCACAGTCGGTACAGTCAGGTGATGACACGGGGGAGGTTTGCCGGCTCGTCGGGTGCAGGGGAACACGATTCGAGAGCCGTCCTTGAGGCCCTCGAAGACGACGACTGTCGTGCCATATTGACAGCCACGAGCAAGCGGGCCAAGACAGCTAAGGAACTGATTGAGAGATGTGGCCTTCCACGCTCAACCCTCTATCGCAAGCTCGATTTACTCACCGAGGCAGCCCTTCTCGAGGAGCGAACCCGGATCCGCCACGCTGGCAAACACGTCAGAGAGTATCAACGACGCGTGGAGCAGGTCGTGGTGACGATCAGCACGGACCCCGAAGTGGAACTCCGCTCATCGATCGAGCAGACCGCAGAGGAGCCGCCACTCCCGGGGGATTGATCAGGCTTGACGCTCCCGGAGGGCGTCGAGGACACTGCCACAGGTTCCCGCTTCGAAGGAGAGATCGGCCGGTGGGTGAATTTCGAGGGCCGCAAGATACGCGAGTACCTGTGACCAGACGTGGGGCTGTGAGACGATCGATCGGACCTCCGGCTCCCCGGTCTCGTTTTCAAAGACCTTCCAGGCCTCACCCATGACGTAGGTGTCGTCCGTGGCATGATGGGTGACGACCCAGTCGAGTCCGCGTTCGGCGGCCGTCAGCATCTCGGGCTGGCGCATTTTCGCCAGGGCGATGATGGTTTTCGTCTCGTACTGCCCGGTGGTGACCGCGGGGTCCTCCGGCGTGTTGAGGTAGCCCATTCGGTCGACCTTCCGCTCGAGATGTGACTGGATGCGCGGGTGCTCGAAGGCTGCATCGACGGTTGGTTCCGATTCAATCGTTCCACTCGATGGATCAGCATAGGGGGTGAAACAGACCGGCCAGGCCACTTCCGACATGGCCCAGGCCCGCGAGCCATAGCCCATGCCACCCTCGAGCTCAGCGTACAGGTGTCGATCGATCGCCCGACCGAGCTCGTGGAGTCGATCCTCATACCGGTTGGCATCGGACTCGGTGCCAGGACTGGCTGGCGATCGGGCAGCCGCGACGGCCGATCGTAGTCCGAGCCAGGCAGGGGCTGCTCCGATGATCGACTGACCAGGAACGAACCGATCGTCCTCCCAGGTTCGACAGTGCAGGCCGGTATCGTCATCACGACATCGCAGGAGGTACTCGGCCGCCCGCTCGATTGCCGGATAGACGTCCTGGAGGTACGCCTCGTCACCGGTGAGTTCGTAGTGCTCCCACAGCGTCCAGATCCCGTATCCGGTCTCGTCGAGTTCGTACGGAATCGGTCCCCCGGCAATGCCGTCTCCATAGTAGTTCATGGCCCAGTTGCCCGGGGGTGTGAGTTTTTGGCTATTGCGCAGGTCATCCGTCTGCTGAATCTCGGCGTACCAGCGGTTCCGATCCGCCACCCAGTCACCGAGTCCGGCAATCTCGAGAGCGTAGTTGAAGTACGCCCCATCGCGGATCCAGTCCAGGGCATACGGCGCCTGCGTGGCGATTGAGGCGACGATGGCCCGGTCCTCTGTGGCCTCCGTAGCGGTCACGAGACAGACGAGCGCCCGCTGACAGACGCGACGAATGCGTTCGTCGTCTGTCGCCGGCATGGGGGCCTCTCCGAGCAACGACTCAAACCAGGATTCCTTTTCCGGCCGAATGTCCGACTCGAAGTCCCGGTCGCGGACCGCCTCGAGGACGGCGGTGGCTTCCGACGGGGTCCGGGCGCCGGCCAAGATCACGGACTCGGTCGCCTGTCCGTCACTGAGGTCGAGGTCGGTTGTAACCACACCAGTGGTGTGGCCTGTGTACTCTGCTGACCCCTCAAGCGGGAGCGAGGCTGCGTCCTCGTAGGCGTCAGCAGGGGTTTCCGTGCCGGATTCATTCCGGTCGGCTCCCACCTGGTGGCCACTGGACTGACCAGCAAAGCCAAAGGCCATCGCCGCACGTTCCTCCGTGTCAGTCGCCACATCTGTATTTGTAGTCTCGTGAACGATGCAATCGACCGATGCATCATAGGCGGCCGAATCAGTCGTCTCCGAGTGATTGCACCAGTCATGGACTGGCATCTGGGGGAGCCTCGAGACCAGACAGTTAATGTTCTCGAATCCCACGAGTGTCGCCGAATCGGCCGGGGACGACACCGACACCGATCGCACGAGGGCGTCGACGTCCCTGACGACGACATCGCGGACAGTTACCGAGAGGCGCTCCCCCTCGTATACGGTAACCACTTCATCGGAGAACGTGGCGTCCGTGTCATCAGAATCTGATGCGTAGTACTGTTCGACGACGGTGAGATCCCGAAGCCAGGTCGTTTCGCCATCGAGCGCGACCCCCAGAAACGATCCATGGTTGCTTGGGACCTGGATCTCGTTCGTCGAGGATCGACCCGTCGTCATGTACGTAAGTTGGTTCGGTTCGGATGGATATGGCCATCTGGCCACCGACAACGTCCCAGCCTGATTGATCCCCACCGAGAGCCCGCCATTCCCGGTCATTGCGTTAATATCGGTTGGGCCGTAGATCTCGCGGGCTGATGGATCAAAACACGCCAGGCCACTCTGAAACCGTGAGGGCAGCGATCCGGCACCGATAATCCCACCAGCGACAGCTGCTTTACCAAGGAGTCGTCGGCGACTCAGCGACACCCAATCACCCCGTCAGATGCTTGTGGCTCCTGCATCGTCAGTGGAGACGAATCGCAAACGGCACGCCAGTGATGAGGGCCCCGATGACGATGACGACGCCTGCGACGACGGGACCGGCGCGGAGGATGTTGGCGACGCGCTGCTTCCCTTTCTCGTCGCTGGCCCGCCAGCGAACCCAGAGCGGCTTGCAGATCCAGTGCCAGAACGGCAGGACAAGCATCGATCGTAAAGCCCGCAAGGACCAGCACCTCCCAGACGATGGTATCCGCACCGAGCATCAACTCGAGTGAACCAATGACCGAGAGGACGGTCCACAGGAGTAATCCATCAACCAGTCCCGCCAACCCTTTCGTGACCTCTACCTCCGGCGGAAGGATTTTCCACGATGAATCGCTGTCTGTCACGTTTGACGGAGGTATTGGCCGCTCTATAAATCACCCGGCCCTGATAGTACAGAAAGACATACATTGGTTGACCCCGAACCGCTGACAAAGCTATAGGGTTGAATCCCGTTTCCGTCACCGTACTACCACACGATAACTTTATATATCTTTGGCCCTAACTTGACGTTAGTCGTAACATGCAATTCGAAGAACTTACCCACGACAGCGACCAGACCGCGAGTCGCTTCGAGTACGACGATGAGACAGTGCTTGCCGTTGACTTCGGCAGTGCTGTCGACGGCTCGATCGATATCGTCGACGAGACCGTAATCGTCGTGCTCGAGGACGACCAGTACGAACTTGAGCTCCCTGCCCCGTCAGCGGGTGCTGAAGCCTTTATGAAAAACGGCGTACTCACCATCGAACTGGAGGAGAACCTATGAAACTGACGGTCAAACCACTTAAACAGAAGGACGCCGGGCGTGGGCTTGCCGCGATCGATCGCGCCTCGATGCAGGAACTCGACCTCGAGAACGGTGACTACATCGTCATCGATGGCGCCGGCGATACCCGAGCGGTCGCCCGGGTCTGGCCCGGCTATCCGGAAGACGAAGGGCGTGGCATCATCCGGATCGACGGTCGGCTCCGGCAGGAAGCTGATGTCGGTATCGACGACCGGGTCGCCGTCGAGGCGGCAGATGTCTCGGCTGCGACCTCTGTCACGGTCGCGCTCCCTCAGAACCTCCGAATAAGGGGCAACATCGCCCCGCTCGTCCGCGACAAGCTGAGTGGCCACGCTGTCACTGCTGGCCAGGTTGTTCCATTCTCGCTCTCGTTCGGCCCAATGGCCAGTACCGGCAAAGCCGTCCCGCTCAAGATCGCCGAAACTTCGCCATCCGGGACGGTGATCATCACCGACTCGACGACGATTGAGGTCTCCGAGACCCCGGCTGAACAGATTACCTCAGAGGATAGTGCCGCTGGCGGGCTGCCGAATGTCACGTACGAGGACATTGGGGGTCTGGACGGCGAGCTCGAGCAGGTCCGGGAGATGATCGAACTCCCAATGCGGCATCCCGAACTGTTCCAGCAGCTGGGCATCGAGCCGCCCAAGGGGGTGCTCCTCCACGGGCCGCCCGGGACCGGGAAGACGCTGATGGCAAAGGCTGTCGCCAACGAGATAGACGCCCACTTCGATACGATTTCCGGCCCGGAGATCATGTCGAAGTACTACGGAGAAAGCGAGGAAAAACTCCGGGAGGTCTTCGAGGAGGCCGAAGCCAACGCTCCCTCGATCATCTTCATCGACGAGCTGGACTCGATTGCAGCCAAACGCGAGGAGGCCGGCGGCGACGTCGAACGCCGCGTCGTCGCCCAGCTACTGTCCCTCATGGACGGGCTGGAGGAGCGTGGTCGTGTGACCGTCATCGCCGCGACGAACCGGGTCGATGCCATCGATCCTGCACTTCGCCGTGGCGGCCGATTCGACCGCGAGATCGAGATCGGCGTGCCCGACAAGGAGGGCCGAAAGGAGATCCTGCAGGTCCATACCCGGGGGATGCCACTCTCTGACTCGATCGACCTCGATCGATATGCCGAGAACACCCACGGCTTCGTGGGTGCCGATCTCGAGTCACTAGCACGGGAGAGTGCCATGAATGCACTCCGCCGCATCCGACCCGATCTCGACCTCGAGTCCGAAGAGATCGACGCCACCGTCCTCGACACCCTCCGGGTGACCGAACGGGACGTCAAAGAGGCCCTCAAGGGCATCCAGCCATCGGCTCTCCGGGAGGTGTTCGTGGAGATTCCAGACACCACCTGGGAGGACGTCGGTGGGCTCGAGGACACGAAAGAGCGGCTCCGTGAGACCATCCAGTGGCCCCTCGAGTACCCCGTAGTCTTCGAGGAAATGGACCTGGATGCGGCCAAAGGGGTCCTCCTGTACGGACCACCGGGGACCGGGAAGACCCTGCTCGCCAAGGCCGTCGCCAACGAGGCCCAGTCGAACTTCATCTCGATCAAGGGCCCGGAGCTCCTCAACAAGTTCGTCGGGGAGTCCGAAAAGGGCGTCAGAGAGGTCTTCGAGAAGGCACGGTCGAACGCACCGACCGTCGATCTCTTCGACGAGATCGACTCGATCGCCAGCGAGCGTGGCCAGCGAACCGGTGACTCTGGCGTCAGCGAGCGGATGGTGTCCCAGCTGCTCACCGAGCTGGATGGCCTCGAGGAACTCGAGGACGTGGTAGTCGTCGCAACCACGAACCGGCCGGATCTGATCGACGCGGCGCTCCTGCGGCCGGGGCGCCTCGACCGACACGTCCACGTTCCCGTTCCCGACGAAGATGGGCGCCGCAAGATCTTCGAGGTTCACACCAGGGACAAGCCCCTCGCGGACAATGTGGATCTCGGCTGGCTCGCCAGCGAGACCGATGGCTTCGTCGGTGCCGATATCGAGGCGGTCTGTCGGGAAGCCTCGATGGCCGCATCCCGTGAGTTCATCCACTCGGTCGATCCGAGCGAGATGAGCGAGTCCGTCGGAAACGTCCGGATCTCCAGAGAGCACTTCGAACTGGCCCTCGAAGAAGTCGGCCCCAGTGTCACGGCCGATGTCCGCGAGCGCTACGAGGAACTCGAGGATGAGTTTACCCCAACGGAACCCGAGGTTGCGAAGACAGAGACCGGGCGAACCTTCCAGTAGATATCAGTCGTCCGCCGTCACTGTCGACTGACGGTCGGTGAACCACTCGAGGACCTCCCCGGCATGATGCAGCCGGGGTGATATCCTCGAACGTCCCGCTGACGTCCCCCGAGCTGTCGATCACGTACGTGTTGCGAAACACGCCCTTGAACGTATTACCGTACAGCAGCTTTTCGCCATACGATTCATAGAGGGTCGCGACTTCTCCGTTCTCGTCTGAGAGGAGATCGAACTGGAGGGCGTGATCGTCCGAGAATTGCTCGAGATCGGTCACCGGATCGTCGCTGATACCGACGACGGAGATCGACTGGGCTTCGAAATCAGCCAACCGATCATTGAACCCGATCGCCTCGGCCGTACACCCTTCTGTTCCGGCGCGAGGGAAGAAGAACACGACGAGGGGATCGCCCTCGAAGGCTGACCGGGAGACGGTTTCGTCTGTTTGATTTGGCAGTTCGAATTCAGGTGCGGACTCGCCCACGTCGAGCATTGGGGAGAAGCTACCATCGAGATATTGTATCTCTGTCGGTCCACGCTCACTCGAGCAATTCGGCAGCGGAGCGATCGAGCAGGGGTTGCGCATTCGCCTCGGGTAACCTTACGATGTCGTCTGGCTGGAGGTCGTACTCCCGCTCGTCGATACCGATGATTGCCCCAACTGACTGGGTGATGCGGATTCTGAGGCGATCGAGAGGTTCCGACTCCGAATTGGTCGGCACCTGATTCGGCGTTTCGTCGGTGTCTGCCGGTGTTGGCGGTGGTGGCTCTGATTCCGTCTCCGACCCATTCGAGTCCACGGAGGGCGCACTGGCTACCTCGACATCACCCTCGGCACCCTCCAGCACACCGATCACCCGATCCTTGTTCGCCTCGATCCGATCGACGAGATCCGCGAAGAGTTCGGCTTCTTCCTGGCTCAGCCCATCGTCGTCGGCGTCGAGGCCGGCTGCGGCGAGGCTCGCCTGTTTGACAATCTTGCCCATCCGCCGCTCGTAGATCGCCTCAACGATCTCTCTGGCCGTCTCGATTTCATCGGTGAGCTGACTCACCTCCGGCGATGAGAAGGGGTCTTTTGCTGTCGCCGCTCGCTCGGTCCGTTCGGCCTCGAGATCGGAGAGGTACTCGGCCACGTTTCGATAGAACGTTGGCCGTAACTCCTGGAGGCCATCCTTCTTTCGCTCACGCGCCTGGACCGCGCGCAGCTGGTCGAGGTTCATTCTTTTTCCTTTTCGGCCCGGCCGCGTGCCATCAGAAACATGGCGAGGTACTCGGGTAGATGATGCTCTCCCTCGTCGACTGTAAAGATGTCGCCGCCCAAATCGACCTCACCGCCGCGGGTGACATCGATCGATATCTCGTGGCCAACGAACGTTTCTGGTACGGCATCGACGAGTGGGTCGAACGCCTCGAGGGCCGTCCGATCGATCCGACGAGTACTGGAGCACTCCCGCCGTGAAGAGTACCCGGGAGCCGAATCAGTCGATTGGTATCTGTCGTGACCGGCTCGTCGATCGGGGCGTTTTGCCGGCGACGGACCTCCGTCGCGTAGCGCTTGGCGAACTGATAGACGGCCGTGTGGACGGTCAGGTTTCCGGCGACCAGTTCAGATCGATTGTTTCGAGCGGCCGTCAGTATCGCCTCGGCTCGCCCCTCGCCGATTCCCTCGTAGGTCATAAGGCGCTCGATCGCCTCAGCCTGCTCGAGCTCGAGCAACTCGTCGATATAGCCGATGAACGACTCGTGTATCCGCTTGCCCCATCCCCCACTCGTCTGGAGCGTGCGCCGTTCCGTTGGGGTTGATCTGCCGAGCCCGGCGACGGTCTCGGTGGCTACCAGTTCGTCGAAGTCCAGCCCGATGCCGCGGACGTAATCGACGATTTCTCGCCGGTGTTCGCGATCGAGGCCCACAACTGACTCGTCACGGACGTGGACGTGATAGCCTCGCCCGCCCGAGAATGCGATCTGAATGTCCTCGAAGGCGAAATCATCTACCAGAAAATCAAGGAGCCGAAAGAGGGCCTCTTTGCACGACTCGAGCATCTCAGCGTAGGTCGTCTCTCCGGGGGTGACCCCCGGCAGATGATCCGCATCGAGGTCAAAGACCAGATCGGCCGACTCCCATTCCTTTGCCTCCATACTGTCGGCGTCGGGGTGCTGGTAGCGCCCCGCAGAATAGTAGACGTGCTGGGGTCCACGACGCTGCAGAAAGCCATCGATATCGCCGGATCGTGAAGCGACCGGTGGCGAACCATCGTGGTATCCGGGCCCGCAGTCCAGGGAATGAACCCCCACTCGCGACGCTCGGCATCTGGCGGCGGCGAAATCGCTGTCCGTCGATAGTGGTCACGAAAGCGCCCCTGCAGGTAGGCCATCGTTCGCTCCCTCATTCGCCCTCGCTAGTCGAGAGGGGTCGCAATAACCTTGCCGGGATTCAGCGTCTGATGAACTCGGAGAGGCGCTCGGTGAATCCCGTATCGTCGCCGAGTTTGAGATAGTACGCGTCACCACCGTCTTCGTAGTAGGAATCGATCCGTCGCTTGATTTCGAACCCGAGGTGCTCGTAGAACTGGAGGGCGTTCTCGTTCGTCGTTCGCGCGTGGCAGGTCAACGGCTGATGATCTTCGGCGACGCGGGCAATGAGCTGCCGACCGATGCCTTCACCCCGGTAGGCCGGATCGACCGCCAGAAACAGAATGTAACCGTCCCGCCTGACTGCGGCAAACCCAACGAGTGATGCCTCATCGTCGAACAGACAGTAGACGGTCGAGCGGCGAAACGCGTTCTCGAAGAAATCCCGCCGTTGCTTGAGCACCCCCTCGCGTCGGTTGATATGTTCCTTCAACTCCCAGGCACGGTCGACGTAATCAGTCGACCCTGGGAGACGACCCGAACATCGAGGTTGACGCTCACTGCTCTTCCGTACCAGCGACGAAACCATAACTCCAACGGCAGACTGAGACCCGAGGAGCTACGACCCCCGCCCGTGTAGCGCCAGCCGAATGGGCTACGAACTCCGGGCGCACACGGCCGACGTCGCCATCGCAGCGGAGGGGCCGACGCTGCGTGCTGCATTCGCCGCAACCGCGAATGGGCTTGCAGCTGCAGCCTGCGAGTCGTGGCCGGATACGGGTGAACGGATCGATCTCACCATTGAAGCGGAAGGCCTCGAGGCGCTGCTGTTCGATTATCTTGACGAACTGATCTACATCCGCGATGTTGAGGCCGTGCTCCCGGTCGATAATCGAGTCGAGGAGCTCGATGAAGACGACGCTTCGTGGCATCTGGAGGGGTCAACGAGGGGGGTGCCTCTCGAGGAACTCAGTGCTCGAGAAATCAAAGCGATCACGTACTCGGACATGAGAATAGTCGAAACAGACGCGGGCTGGCGGACGTACGTCGTCGTTGATGTCTAATGAGGGAATTGCCAACCGGTCGGACGGGGTGTCTGGGGGTGGTCTTGGCAGCCTGCCTCACCGTGATGGCAGATGTGGCTGTCGCTCACGAGGAGTACGTTGTCGATGACTCTCAGCCGGTTGGCCCCTGGGAACTCCTCCGTGAATCTCTCGTCGATCCGATGGTCATCGGCCCACTCATCTTTGGCGGGATCGGGATTGCAGTCGTCTGTATCGGATATCTGGTGGTTCAACCAGTCGGCGCAGATCTGCGGGCATTCAGGACCGTCATGGACGAGTACCGGGTATTTCTCCCCTGGCTGCTCCGGATATCCATCGGAATCCCGCTAATCGGTGCCGGGTTCGGCGGCTATCTGTTCACCCCGGCACTCGAGGTTCAAGTCCGCCTCCTGCAAGTGGGCCTCGGGTCCCTGATTCTCTTCGGGCTCGGAACCCGTGCGGTGGCGATGCTTGCCCTCGGTGTCTATGCCGGCACCCTGCTCGTCCACCAGATCGTTCTCCTGCAGTTCGAGTTTGTGGGGGACTGCTGGCGATTGCCCTGCTCGGCAGCGGTCGCCCAGTGCCGACCACACCTTCCAGTCGCTGGCGAGTACCCCGGGGACCTGGTATCACCGGATCGACGTGATCAACACCTACGCCGATCAGTTCCAGCGCTGGATCGAGCCGTATGTCCCGCTTGCCGCGACCAGCGTTCGAATCAGCCTCGGACTCACGTTCATCTATCTCGGGGTGACCCAGAAGCTACTCCAGCCCGGGCTGGCCCTGGCGGTCGTCGAGCAGTACCACCTGACGAGCGTCCTGCCTGTTGCACCCGAACTCTGGGTGCTTGGGGCCGGACTCACCGAAGCCGCCCTTGGGGCGTTACTCGTCGTCGGCGTCTTCACTCGAGCCAGCGCGAGTGTCTCGCTGGTCATGTTTACTCTCACCATGTTCGCCCTTCCCGACGATCCGGTGCTGGCCCACGTTTCGCTGTTCGGGTTGGCCTCGGTCTTGCTCATTACCGGGGCTGGTCCCTACAGTGTCGACCGTCTCGTCACTACCCGCCGGTGGGGCTCCTCGGTCGAGTAATGTACAAGGTCTTTGGCCCGTCCCGTCCCAGACCGTCACATGGACACCTTTGAGGCGAACGGCGTCACCCTCGAGCGCGTTCGCAAGCACGTCTGGGAACTCCCGCAGACAGGAGATATGCGGGTCCCGGGACGCGTCTTTGCCAGCCGGAGTCTCCTCGAAGAGATCAGCGAGGACAAGACCCTCGAGCAACTTCGGAACACGACGCACTTGCCGGGCATTCAGAAGTATGCCATCTGTCTCCCCGACGGGCATCAGGGGTACGGGTTTCCGGTCGGTGGCGTGGGGGCCATGGACGCCGAGACTGGCTGCATCTCGCCGGGTGCGGTGGGGTACGATATCAACTGTGGGGTCCGGATGCTCCGGACAAATCTCACCTACGAGGACATCGTTGGCCGCGAGGCCGATCTCGTCGACGAGCTGTTCGCCTCGATCCCATCTGGCCTGGGTGGCGGGGGCGTACTCGAGGGCTCGCGGGCAGACGTTGATGCCATTCTCGAGCGCGGGATGGACTGGGCACTCGAGGAGGGCTGGGCCGTCGAGGCCGACCTGACCCACTGTGAGGACGAAGGGGTTCGCCCGGAGGCAGACGCCAGCTGTGTCTCGATGAAGGCCAAGGACCGGGGTAAGGCCCAGGTCGGCTCGCTCGGGTCGGGTAATCACTTCCTCGAGGTCCAGCGGGTGACGGATCTCTTCCTCGAGGACGTGGCGGCGGCCTACGGACTGGCCGAAGACCAGATCGTCGTGCTCATTCACTGTGGCTCCCGCGGCCTCGGCCACCAGGTCTGTACGGACTACCTCAGGGAGATCGAACAGGCCCACGCAAGCCTGCTTGAGCGCCTCCCCGATCGAGAACTGGCCGCGGCCCCCGCGGGCTCCGAGCTCGCCTCGGAATACTACCGGGCGATGTGTGCGGCAATCAACTTCGCCTGGGTGAACCGACAGCTCATCATGCACGAGACGCGACGCGTCTTCGAGCGAGTTTTCGAGACATCCTGGGAGGCACTCGAGATGCAGCTCCTCTACGACGTGGCACACAACATTGCCAAGCGAGAGGTCCACACCGTCGAGGACGGGAGCGAGCGAGAGCTGTTCGTCCACCGGAAAGGGGCAACCCGAGCGTTTCCTTCAGGCCACCCTGCAGTGCCCAGTGCCTACCGGTCGGTCGGTCAACCGGTGATCATTCCGGGAAGTATGGGTGCCGGGAGCTACGTCCTCCGGGGCGGGGAGGCGTCCCTCGAGCTCACGTTCGGGTCGACGGCCCACGGCGCGGGCCGACTGATGAGCCGCACGCAGGCAAAGCAGGACTACTGGGGTGAGACGGTGCAGGAGGAGCTGCGCGAGGGTCAGCAGATCTTCGTCAAAGCACAGTCCGGGGCAACGGTCGCTGAGGAGGCGCCGGGGGTCTACAAGGACATCGACGAGGTCGTCAGGGTCTCCGATGCGCTCGGAATCGGTGATAAGGTGGCCCGAACCTTCCCAGTCTGTAATATCAAAGGCTAGTGTTACGCGATGGCGCCGCGCTCGCGAAGGGCCTCGAGCTCCTCGTCGTCATAGCCCGATATCGCTGAGGACCGCCTCGGTGTCGGCCCCGTGGTCTGGTGAGACCTCCTCGACGGGGGCCGAGGATACCGGCGACCCGACCCGCGGAGGGGCATTCTCCGAGTCTCGGACGATCTCCCGGGACTGTATCTGGGGGTGCTCGAGGCTCTCCTCGAGCCGGAGGACTGGCGCAAACATCGACTCGGTCGTGCCAAGCTGGTCCTCCCACTCCGCCATGGTCTTCTCGGCAAACAGCTCGGTGAGTTCCTCCCGGACAGCTTCGTGGGCCGCCTCGTCGTCTGTGCCGTGCTGGTCGATCAGGTCCTCGCGATCGACCGCCCGACAGAACGTCTCCCAGAACTCCGGCTCGAGGGCAGCGAGAGTTACGTGGCGGCCGTCGGCACACTCGTAGATGTCATACCACGGGAACTGGCCCGTCAGCGGTGTCTCGCCTGGCCGGGGATTGTCGCCACTGAACGCCTCGTGGGCGATCGACTGGGAAAAGGAGAGGGCGGTATCGGTCATCGAGACATCGATGTACTCGCCCCCGTTCCCGAGCGAGCGCGAGAGCAGACCTCCCAGGATCGAGTAGGCGGCAAAGAGCCCTCCAGACATGTCGCCGATCTGATAGCCAGGCATCTGGGGATCCTCACCGTCACCTTCCCGGGTCACATCCAGCAGGCCAGCCGTCGCGACGTAGTTGAATCGTGTCCGACCCGACCAGCATCCGGGCCGGTCTGGCCGTACCCGGACAGCGAACAGTAGACGATGTCCTCGTTTCGCTCACAGACAGACTCGTAGTCGATCCCGAGCCGGTCGGCCACCCCGGGCCGAAACTGCTCAAAGACGACATCGGCCGTCTCGACGAGATCGAAGAAGGCGCTCCGCCCGTCATCGTCTTTGAGGTTGATCGCGACGCTTTGTTTGCCCCGATTGATCGAGTCGAACATCCCCCCAATGCCATCCTCGGTGTAGGGTGGGGCAAAGCGCGCGTAATCCCCCATGCCGGTATCTTCGACCTTGATTACCTCGGCACCGGCATCCACCAGCAGCTGCGTGGCGAACGGACCGGGGAGCAATCGAGTCAAATCGAGTACACGAATGCCGTCAAGTCGCATACCGTCTGCGTGCTGCCCGCCATCGCATAAGTCCCCCCGATTCGGTGGCGGTGAACTGCCAACGTTTATACTGGTCACCGTTCGATGCGTGACAATGGCAAGTGAAACCACCGCACGAACGGGCGGTATCAGCTTCGACCTCGATGATGAGACCGAACTGATTCTGACCAGCCTCGATGAGTTCATCGAGCAAGAGGTCGCGCCGGTTGCCGAGGACATCGCCGAGATTCTGGACAATCCTCGGCTTGGCCACCACGACGATGGCCGACTGACTGACGAGATGCTCGAGGCCCTCCAGACTGTTCGACAGCGCAGTGCGGATGCCGGCTTCTACGCGATGAACCTCCCCGAAGAGTACGGAGGCCAGGACGTCTCAGCGGTCACCTGGTACGTCGTCAATCGGCATCTCGCGGCGAAGGATCAGCCGCTGGCGAGTCACGTTCTCGCGGGACCAGAGGGACCGAAACCGCTGCTGTTGCAAGCTGAGGGCGAGCAGGTCGAAGAGTACCTCGAGCCGGCCATTCAGGCCGAGAAATCGACGGCCTTCGCGCAGACGGAACCCGGTGTCGGGTCGGACTCACCGAACATGGCGACCACGGCAGAGAAAGATGGCGGTGAGTGGGTCATCAATGGCCGAAAGCAGTGGATTACCAATGCCCCCTACGCCGACTTCGTCCAGGTGTTCGCCCGGACGACGCCCCAGGAGGAGACAGGACGCTACGGTGGGATCACCTGCTTCATCGTCGAGGAGGGGGAATTCGAAATCGGCTCGTTCAACAACGCGGTCGGCTCAGAAGGCACCCAGGCCGAAGTACTCTTCGACGATGTCAGAGTTTCCGAAGACCGTGTCCTCGGATCAGTTGACAACGCCTTCTACAACGCAATGGAGTTCCTCTCCCTCGGCCGGGTCGAACTCGGGGCACGGGCAATCGGCGGGGCCGAGCTCCTGCTCGAGAAGGCGATCGAATATGCCCAGGACAGAGAGGCATTCGGCCGGCCCATCGGGAAGTTCCAACAGATTTCCTCGATGGTCGCGGAGGCACGAGCCAGAACCTATGCTGCAGATACGGCCGGTCTTCGGACCGCCTGGAAAATGGATGCCGGCCAGCAGGTCATCGAAGAGGCATCGATCCTGAAGTGGCTCGGCACCCAGACGTACTGGCAGATGGCGGATGCAGCCGTCCAGATCCACGGGGCAAATGGCCTCTCTGAGGAGAACCCGTTCATGGATCATCTCCACCAGGCACGCATTCTGCGTATCGTCGAGGGAACCGACGAGATTCAGCTCAACACGATTGCCAAACAGAACGGTCTGCTCTGAGCAACGAATCACAGGATTGCGGCTTGCTCCTGCGGTCGAGTCCGGGGCCGGTCTTTCGTTGGCCTCAAGTACCCGACAGAAGTACGAATCGTTGCAACTGCTGTAGGGGAGCGATCCCCGAGTCCAGATGGGCGACGATAGGCACGGTGTCGTGGTAGCCAAGCGGCCCAAGGCGCATGGTTGCTAACCATGTGGCGTCAAGCCTCCGGGGTTCAAATCCCCGCCACGACGTCGACAGTGCGACACCCTGGAGCGACCAGCGGTGTGCCATAATCGTTCCAGAGGAAACACACGATATATGAGCGAGGACACACCCGACGAACAGGAGGCGGACGAGGACCTTCGGTACTTCGTCCGCATCGGACAGACCGACCTCGACGGGACGAAATCCGTCGAACGGTCCCTGGCGGAGATGCCGGGGATCGGCGACGGACCGCGAGACACATCGCGGATCTGGCTACAGTTGACCGTGGCGAGACCATGGGCCTGCTCGAGGACGATACCATCGACGAGATCGTGACGCTCGTCGAGGAGTACGCTGACCAGGTCCCGACCTGGCTCACCAACCGCCAGAAGGACTTCTTCACCGGCGAGACGACCCACGAGATCGGCAACGAACTCCAGTTGACCCGTCAGCAGGACATCAACCGGATGCAGATGATCGACTCGTACAAGGGCATCCGGCACAAGCGCGGTCAGAAGGTCCGGGGCCAGCGAACCAAGTCCACCGGTCGGACGGAGGGGACCATCGGGGTCAACGTCGAACGGATCCGCGAGGAAGCCGAAGAGGAGGCCGCGGAGGCCGCGGAGGCCGCTGAGACCGAGGAGGCCGAGGAGTAATATGCCACTCGGAACCGACACCAAACAGTACGAGACACCGAACCATCCCTACCAGGGGGGCCGAATTGCCGACGAGCACGCACTGCTCGACCGGTACGGCCTCAAGAACAAAGAGGAGCTCTGGCGGGCCCAGTCGCGACTGCGCTCATTCCGTCGCGAGGCCCGTGATCTGCTCGCCCAGTCACAGACGGAGGCCACTGTCGTTCGACGCCGCCGAGAATTCATGAACAGTCTCCGACGGACCGGCGTCCTCGACGACGAGGACACGCTCGGCGACGTTCTGAGCCTCGAGATCGAAGACGTGCTCGAACGGCGGCTCCAGACGGTTGTATACCGGAAGGGACTGGCGAACACGCCCCAGCAGGCTCGACAATTCATCACCCACGGCCACATCATCCTCGGCGAACAGGGCCAGCGTCGACCCTCCTACATCGTGGATGTGAGTGAAGAGAACCTGGTGGCGTTCAATCAACACAGTCCGCTCGCTGACGAGCTCCACCCGGAGCGGGCGGAGGAGCAGTGATCAGCCATGAGTGACGAAGACAAGTGGGGAATCGCCCACGTTCACGCGTCGTTCAACAACACGATCATGACTGTCACTGACCTGACGGGGGCTGAGACCATTGCAAAGTCCTCCGGCGGGACGGCCGTCAAGCAAAACCGTGACGAGGCATCTCCATATGCGGCCATGCAGATGGCCGAATCGGTGGCCGAGGAGGTTAAGGCGGCGGGGATTACGGGACTTCACGTCCGTGTTCGCGGGCCGGGTGGCAATCTCCAGAAGTCACCAGGCCCTGGAGCCCAGGCAACGATACGGGCGCTCGCCCGATCGGGCATCGAGATCGGTCGAATCGAAGACGTAACACCGATCCCGCACGACGGGTCACGGGCTCCGAAAGGCAAGGGCGGGTACTAAACCATGGCCGAGGACTACGACGTCGAGTTCGTCCAACGCGACGACCGGGTCGCCCGATTCGTCATTCGCGGTGTCACCCCCGCGTTCGCGAACGGCATCCGGCGGGCCATGATTGCCGACGTGCCGACGATGGCAATCGACACGGTCGAGTTCATCGAGAACTCCTCCGTGATGTTCGACGAGCAGATCGCACTGCGACTCGGACTGGTCCCACTTACCACCCCGCCAGCCGGGGAGTTTGCCGACGGCGATTCCGTTACCCTCTCGATCGACGTCTCCGGCCCAGGTGTTGCCTACTCCGGTGACCTCGGTCCGAGGAAGGGCTCGTCGAGCCGGCCGACGAGAACGTCCCAATTATCGAACTCAAGGAAGACCAGCGGCTGGAGGCGACGGCCGAGGCGGTCCTCGACCGTGGCCGCTCACACGCCAAGCACCAGGGCGGGGTGGCCGTGGGCTACCGACATCTCCAGAAAGTCTCCGTCGGCGACGACCTGCCGGAGTTCGAGGAGTCGGACCGACAAATTGTCCGTGGTGTCATCGAAGCAGACGGGGAGGTGGTCGACACCGCATCGTTCGACCACGATCTCACCGAACGCTATCCCGGCAAAGAGGTGACTGTCGAGGACATCCCCGACGCGTTCGTCTTCCACGTGGAGACGGACGGCTCGTTCACCGTCGATGAACTCGTCGAGCGCGCCATCGATACGATCGAGAACCGCGCTACGGAACTCGAGGAGGCAGTTCAGCTCTAACGATGCGACGGCACCACTCACCACCGCGGTCGTTCGCCCCGGCTAGAACCGGAATTCGGACGACCGAAAGGGGTTTGTGGAGCCACTGGGTACAGCACAGTGCGTGCAGGGATAGCCAAGTCAGGCCAACGGCGCAGCGTTCAGGGCGCTGTCTCGTAGGAGTCCGCAGGTTCAAATCCTGCTCCCTGCATCACCATTCCTGCGTCACGGCATCACCTTCGCGGGCCGATGCCATGGCAGAAGCATGCGGGCCCGCGTCGCAGCCGATTCACCATGAGTAGCAAAACCAATCCGAGGCTCACCACCCTCATCGCCGATCTCAAGTCGACATCGCGTCAGACCGACGCGGCTGTCTGGCAGGATATCGCCGACCGACTCGAGAAACCCCGGCGGACGCACGCCGAGGTCAATCTCGGCCGAATTGACCGGTACGCCAGGGAGGACGAAACTGTGGTTGTTCCGGGGAAGGTCCTCGGCAGTGGGGCGCTCCGCAAGAGCGTCACCGTCGCTGCCGTCGACTTTTCCTCGACGGCCGAGTCCAAGATCGATCGCGTGGGGGAGTCAGTATCGCTCGAGCAGTTGCTCGAAGCAAATCCAGACGGCTCGAACGTTCGGGTGATTCGATGAGTGCCACACAGTACGACCCCGATGTGGTCATCGATGCCGGAAACTGCATTCTGGGACGGGTGGCAAGTATGGTCGCCACTCGAGCGCTCGAGGGCGCGCGACTGGCCGTCGTCAACGCCGAAGACGCCGTCGTGACGGGCGAACGAACCGCCGTCTTCGAGGAATACCAGGGAGCTCTATCCCAGGGCTCCGATCAGGGTCCGGCTACAGCAAAGCGGCCGGATACGATCCTGAAACAGTCGATTCGCGGCATGCTTCCCCACAAGCGACAGCGGGGCCGGGACGCACTCGAGAACGTCCGCGTGTACGTGGGTAACCCCTTCGAGGACGACGACGTTCCGTCGGAGGTTCTCGAGGGAACGACACTGGATCGCCTGTCGAACATTCGATTCGTTCATCTCCACGAGATTGCAGAGCAACTGGGGGCGAAGGTAACATGGTAACGAACACCAGCGGTAAGAAAAAGACGGCCGTCGCCCGCGCCACGGTGCGGGATGGAGAGGGTCGCATGCGTATCAACTCACAACCCATCGAACTCGTCGAGCCGGAGCTCGCTCGGTTGAAGATGCTCGAGCCCCTCCGAATCGCGAGTGATGACCTGCGCGATGCAGTCGATGTCGACGTGAGTGTCGAAGGTGGCGGTACCAGTGGGCAGGCTGACGCCGTTCGAACGGCGCTCGCTCGCGGGCTCGTCGAACACACCAGCGATGCCGAGCTGCGGGACGCTTTCATGGAGTTCGACCGGTCACTGCTCGTCAACGACGTCCGCCAGTCAGAACCAAAGAAGTGGGGCGGTCCCGGTGCGCGGGCCCGCTACCAGAAGTCCTACCGCTGAGGTGACCAACCTATGATGATTCCAGTCCGGTGTTTCACGTGCGGGGCGGTCGTCGGTGAGCACTGGAAAGAGTTCACCGAGCGAGCCCGTGACGGAGATGAGGACCCAGCGGCTGTCCTGGACGACCTGGGTGTTGAGCGGTACTGTTGCCGACGGATGCTGGTGTCCCACACCGACCTCGTCGATATCGTCGCACCCTATCAGTGACCATGCAAGGACAACGCTACAATCGCTACGAGAAGGCGCGCATCCTCGGGGCTCGAGCCCTGCAGATTTCCTACGGGGCACCGGTGCTGATCGAGACCGATCAGGCAGAGCCGATTCTGATTGCTGCCGAGGAATTCGACGCCGGTGTCTTGCCATTTACCGTAAAGCGAGGGAACGGATGACGCTCATCACCGGTGTTCATCTCCGCGCAGTGCTTGACTCCCGCGGCAACCCAACGGTCGAAGCGGAGGTGACCACGGAAAGTGGTGGCTTCGGGCGGGCCGCTGCACCCTCCGGAGCCAGCACCGGCGAGCACGAGGCCGTCGAACGGCCGGTCCCGGAGGCCATCGCGGCTGCACGAGAACACGCGATCCCTCGGCTGGTTGGAGAGGCCTACGTCGGCGATCAGCGCGAGGTTGACGCAATCCTCCGGGCCGCCGACGGAACCGAGAACTTCGCCGAACTGGGGGCCAACAGCGCCGTGGCAATTTCGATGGCGGTTGCCAAGGCTGCGGCTGATGTCCTTGGAACGCCGCTGTTCCAGCATCTCGGCGGAACGTTTCGCGGCAATTCCTTTCCCATCCCGCTCGGCAATGTGATCGGGGGCGGCGAGCATGCCGACGATGCGACGGCGATCCAGGAGTTTCTTGTCGCACCGGTCGGGGCGCCGAACATCGAGGAGGCCGTGTTTGCAAATGCCGCGGTGCACGATGCCGTCGCCGACAAATTGCGCTCCGATGGCGTTTCCTGCGGCAAGGGAGATGAGGGAGCGTGGGCTCCACCGATCTCCGATGATCGGGCTTTCGAGGTGCTCGATGCGGCCATCGAGGCTGTCGAGGCGGAGGTCGGCTTCGAACTCGCGATGGGCCTCGACGTCGCAGCGACCGAACTCTACGACGAGGAGTCCGAGACGTACGCCGTTGGATCGACCGATCGGGATACAGCCGCACAGATCGACGCAATCGTCGCCGCAGTTGACGAGTACGATCTGGTCTACGTTGAGGACCCCCTCGAGGAGGAAGACTTCGAGGGATTTGCCGAGCTGACCGCTCGAGTCGACGACCGGACGCTCATCTGTGGCGACGATCTCTTCGTCACCAATACCGAGCGGATCCAGCGCGGGATCGAGGCGGGGTCTGCCAACAGTGTCCTGATCAAGCCAAATCAGATCGGGACGCTGAGTGACACCGTCGACGCCGATCGAGCTGGCTCGACGCAACAGCTACGAGCCGGTCGTCTCGCACCGGTCGGGGGAGACCGAAGACGCAACCATTGCCCACATCGCCGTGGCCACAGATGTCCCCTACATCAAAACCGGGGCTGTGGGAGGGGAGCGCACTGCCAAGCTGAACGAACTGATCAGGATCGGAGACATTGCGACATGACGGAAAACGATACCCAAGAGGACGGATTCGACGCCGCCGAAGTGGCCGTCGAGGAGGAACCGCCAGCAGAGGAGCCAACCGAGAGCGAGGTCGATGAATCACCCGAGGAACCGGAATCGGGACCCGACCTCGACGAGGACGTGATGGCCGGAGACGAGGCCGATCTGTTGATCCCCGTCGAGGATTACCTGGGAGCCGGTGTTCACATCGGGACCCAGCAGAAGACGGCCGACATGGAACGATTCATCCATCGGGTTCGGACCGACGGGCTCTATGTGCTCGACGTCTCCCGAACCGACCAGCGCATCCGGACCGCAGCGGACTTCCTCGCGAATTACACCCCGGAACAGGTCTTGGTCACGTCATCGCGACAGTACGGGCGCTTCCCCGCAGAGAAGTTTGCCGAGGTCGTAGGGGCTCGGGCCCGAACGGGTCGATTCATTCCAGGGACGCTGACCAATCCGAAGTACGAGGGGTACATCGAACCCGATGTCGTGGTCGTTACCGATCCGATCGGCGACGCACAGGCCGTCAAGGAGGCGATCACGGTGGGGATTCCCGTGATCGCGATGTGTGACTCCAACAACCAGACGAGCAACGTCGACCTGGTTGTTCCAACCAACAACAAGGGGCGAAAGGCGCTGTCGGTCGTCTACTGGTTGCTGGCGAACGAGACTCTCGATCGCCGCGGTGCCGAGCCGACCTACGCGCTGGACGACTTCGAAAGTCTCGTCTGAGAGAAGGTCACTCAGTCGGAACTTTTATTTTATTTACTGTCTACTTCGGTTGATAGAACGTCCTCCTCGAGTGGCGTTCGTCGCTGCACCGGGTGAAATCATGGGGGCAGAAAATGACATTGGACGGGCCGAGGGGGACTCAGTAACGTCGCTTCCAGAGCGAGTTGCCCGGGAGTTGCTGACGGCCTATCACTACCAAGACGAGCGGGAGTGGTTCCTGATCGAGGGCGATCCCGATCGAGCGCGGACGGCCGCCTCGCAGGCACTGGCTCACATGAGCTCGGTCTTTTCTCACGAGTTTCCAGAGCTCCCCGAGGCGGATGCAGGAGCCAGTGGTGAGGCGTTCATGGAGGGACTGTTCCTGCAGGACGAGATCGAAAACTGGGAGGAGATTTCGGCGAATCGACTGGCCATCCAGGACGAACTGGTCTGTACAGCGATTACCGAACCAACGTCGCAACTGACCGACGAGCGCTGGGACCTCGTCCGTGATCGGCTCGATCGAACCTGCCGAATACTCGACATGGACCCGGCATTTGGGGCGAAACAGACGGAGTTCTGGCGGTTGCATGGCCAACAGATGGTGGGATGGCGAGACGCCGCTCGAGATGCCCAAGAAGTGAAACTCGAGCGAATGCTCACCGATCCAGCCCCCGGAACGGTCGCACATCTTGCAGACCTGTTCGTCGAGGGCGTGGAGCGACACGATTCGTGGACACCGACCGATCGATCACGGGACATCGCGGCGACGGTCGACCCCGTTATCGAGTACTATCAGACTGTGTACGATCGTCAGGCCCCCACAACCGAGTCCCGGTGAGTACCGATCTCGAGCCCTGAATAGGCCGGGACAGTGGGGAGGTATTAAGCCTCGCCAGGGAAATTCACCGACAATGGCGCGATCGAGTGCCCCGGGGAAGGTCTATCTCTTCGGCGAGCACGCCGTCGTCTACGGGGAGCCAGCCGTTCCCTGCGCGATCGAACGGAGAGCCACCGTCACGGTCGAGCGACGGGAGGCCGACACCCTGCGGGTCCATGCCAACGATCTGACCCTCGATGGATTTACCGTCGAATACAATGGGGACGCGACCTCGAGACCAGACGTTGACGTGCCGCCGGCGCTCATCGACGCCGCGATGGGCTACGTCGATGAGGCGATTGAACAGGTCCGGGATATCACCGGGGTGACCGACGAGGGATTTGACGTCACCATCCAGAGTGACATCCCCCTCGGTGCTGGACTCGGCTCCTCGGCCGCGGTCGTTGTCGCTGCCATCGATGCGGCAACGCGTGCACTGGGGGTCACGCTCGACCCCGCCGAGTTGGCCAATCGGGCGTATCAAACCGAGCATGCCGTCCAGGACGGCCAGGCATCCAGAGCGGATACGTACTGTTCGGCCATGGGTGGGGCTGTCCGTGTTGCGGGCGATGACTGTCGCTCGCTCGAGAGTCCCGACCTGCCCTTTGTAATCGGGTTTGATGGCGGTGCCGGCGAGACGGGTGAACTCGTTGCCAGCGTCAGAGCGCTCCGGGAACAGTATCAGTTCGCGGCCGACATCGTGGCCACAGTTGGCGATATCGTGAGGCAGGGTGAAACGGCTCTCGCAAGGGCGGATCTTGCGGAACTCGGCCGGCTCATGAATGTCAATCATGGACTCCTTGCAGCCCTGGGCGTATCCTCACGCTCACTGGACGAGATGGTCTGGGCCGCCCGGGGAGCCGGGGCCAGTGGGGCGAAACTGACTGGAGCCGGCGGTGGCGGCTGTATCGTTGCACTGGACTCGAGCGGAAACGCTGAGCAGGCACTGGAGTTTGCCCCAGCCTGCGAGGAGGCGTTCAGGGCAGACCTCGCCCGGGAGGGGATTCGCCGTCTCGAATGAGCCGGATCGTCCTCAAACTTGGCGGTAGCGTTATCACCGATAAAGCGGCCATAGAGACACTTGATTCGGCTGCCCTCGAGCGGGCTGCATCGATCATCGCGGCGCACGGTCATGGAGAGTTCGTGCTTGTCCACGGGGGTGGCAGCTTCGGGCACCACCACGCAAATCAATACGGTGTGGACCAGTCGACCGGGACGCGTGATCCGACCGAGATTCGCACGATTCACGATGCAATGAGGCGGCTCTCGAGTGCCGTCATCGAGGCCCTTCAGGCCGAGGGCATCCCGGCGGTCCCCGTTGCGCCGCTCGCGAGTTGCAGCCGCAGGACCGACGGCAGTATATCCGTACCAGATGAGGTGCTCAGGAGCATGCTCGCCGAGGACTTCGTCCCCGTGTTGTATGGTGATGTGGTGGTCTCTCCTGGTCAAGGAGTCACGGTGCTCAGTGGCGACGAACTCGTCGTGGCCCTGGCCCGGGCACTGGAGGCCAGCAGGGTGGGGCTGTGCACTACTGTCCCCGGTGTGCTCGATGACTCCGGCTCAGTCATCGAACGGGTCACTGATGGGTCAGCACTCGACCGGGTTATCGGGGCAAGTGAGACGACGGACGTGACTGGCGGCATGGCCGCGAAAGTCGACGCCCTGGCGAACCTCGAGAGTGAGGCGAGTATCTTCGATCTCGATGGGCTGGGGGCGTTTTTGATCGGTGATGATCCAGGGACGACGATTGGCTAACGACGGCCATTCGCGACGTTTTTAACACAGGGGGGAGAAACGACAAGTAACGAAACCCGTGGGCAAGTGCGCTGGTTCGGACTGGCGCATAGCGGGATGGCCATCATCGGACTTTGAGGCCGGATTGCAGGGGTCCGCGGACGTTTCGAGAGCGATAACGCTCACTGATACATCATGGAAATTGAAATTGCAACGATTGGCGGTTACGAGGAAGTCGGGCGACAGATGACGGCAATTCGGGCCGGGAGCGACGTGGTCATTTTTGACATGGGACTGAACCTGTCCAAGGTTCTGATCCACGACAACGTCGAGACGGAGCGAATGCACAGTCTCGACCTGATCGACATGGGAGCAATCCCGGACGACCGGATTATGAGCGACCTCGAAGGGGACGTCCAGGCAATTGTTCCCACCCACGGCCACCTGGACCACATCGGCGCGATATCGAAGCTGGCCCACCGGTACAACGCCCCGGTCGTCGCCACACCATTCACCATCGAACTCGTCAAGCAGGAGATCGAATCCGAACAGAAATTCGGTGTCGAGAATGATCTCGTCAAGATGGATCCCGGCGAATCGATGACCATCGGTGATGCAGGACTCGAACTCGAATTTGTCAACGTCACCCACTCGGTCATTGACGCAATCAACCCCGTTCTCCATACGCCCGAGGGGGCCATCGTCTACGGCCTCGACAAGCGAATGGATCACACCCCGGTCATTGGCGACCCGATCGACATGAAGCGGTTCCGTGAGATTGGCCGAGAGGGGGTTCTCTGTTACATCGAGGACTGTACAAACGCGAACAAGCAAGGGCGCACCCCTTCGGAATCAGTCGCACGTGAACACCTGCGTGACGTCCTCTACAGCATGGAGGATTACGATGGGGGTATTGTCACGACGACGTTCTCGAGTCACATCGCTCGCGTGACGAGTCTGGTCGAGTTCGCCGACAAAATCGGCCGCCAGCCGGTCTTACTCGGCCGGTCGATGGAGAAGTACTCCGGGACGGCCGAACGGCTCGACTTCGTGGATTTCCCATCGGATCTGGGAATGTTCGGCCACCGAAAATCGGTCGATAGAACGTTCAAGCGGATCATGAACGAGGGCAAAGAAAACTTCCTGCCCGTCGTCACCGGTCACCAGGGCGAACCGCGTGCGATGCTGACGCGGATGGCCCGTGGTGAGACGCCATACGAGCTCGACGACGGTGACAAGGTGATCTTTTCCGCCCGGGTCATTCCGGAACCCACAAACGAGGGGCAGCGATATCAGGCCGAGAAACTGCTCGGAATGCAAGGAGCCCGCGTGTACTCGGATATCCACGTCTCCGGTCACCTGTGCCAGGAGGGTCACTACGAAATGCTCCAGGCGCTCCAGCCGAAACACCTCATTCCGGCCCACCAGGACATGAAGGGCTTCTCCGGATACGTCTCGCTCGCACAGAACGAGGGGTACCAGCTCAACCGAGACCTGCACGTCACCAGTAACGGAAATATCATTCAGCTGGTCGAGTGAGATGGCTCCCTCAGACGACCGGGAGAAGGCAGTGAGGGAGGTGATTCGGTCTCGACGAGACATCATCAACGATGCGTTCCCCGAGACCGTTCCGATCACACGCCCAGAATCACTGTACGGTGCTGCTCGCCATCTCATCGACGCCGGTGGCAAGCGGCTCAGACCCACGATTGTCCTCGTTGCAGCCGAGGCCCTGACCGATGTGGAACCGCTGTCAGAGGACTATACGCAATTTCCGACGCTCAAGGCTGGCCGCGGTGGTCGGCGACCATCCCGGGACACACCACCGACCGCCGCCCCGATCGAACCCGAACTCGTCGAGTACGTCAACATACTCTCGGCCGCGATCAGCGTCGAGGTTATCCACGACGTTCACGCTCATCACCGACGATATCATGGACGACGACGACCTTCGTCGAGGGGTTGCTGCCGTCCACCGAGAGTACGACCTCGAGACTGCCATTCTCGCCGGCGATACGCTGTATTCACGGGCCTTCGAACTCATGCTCGATACTGGTGCCGACGTGGCCCGTACCGTCGAGGGATTGCGCCTGCTGGCCTCTACGTGTCGTCTCATCTGTGAGGGACAGGCCCTCGACGTGAGTTTCGAATCACGCGACAATGTTACGACGGACGAGTACCTCGAGATGGTCGAGATGAAGACGGCCGTTCTCTATGCTGCATCGTCCTGTCTACCGGCTGTCCTGCTGGGGGGAGACGACGAGATTGTCGATGAAATGTACGGCTTCGGACTCGACATCGGCAAGGCATTCCAGATCCAGGACGACCTGCTGGATGTCACCGTGCCAAGCGAGAAACTCGGCAAGCAGCGGGGCAGTGATCTTGTCGAGAATAAGCGGACACTTCTGACGGTCCACGCCCGACAGCAGGGGGTTGACGTTGACGGCCTTGTCGAGGCAAAGACAGTCGATGCAGTCTCGGAAGCAGAGATCGACGAAGCGGTTGCAGTCCTCGAGGAGTCAGGCTCGATCGACTTCGCGAGACAGACGGCCGACGATCTCATCGCCCAAGGCAAGAACCGACTCGACGTCCTCCCGGATAATGAGGCTCGACAGATCCTTCGCGATCTGGCCGATTACCTGGTCGAACGCGGCTACTGACCAGCCCATATCACGGTTATTTTGACCGCTGGTGCCAAACCCCGTGCCAATGGACGACGAGCTTCGGGAGCGCATCGAGGAGGAAGCCGAGGTCAACGCATTGCTCAATGCGGTCAAACACGATGGGGCAGCCGAGGTGGGGGCCATTATGGGGCCGCTCATGGGGGACAATCCTGACTTCCGGCCCCATGCCGATGCAATCAGTGGTATCGTTGCCGGCGTGGTTGCCGAGGTCAACGAGTTGGCCCCAGCCGAACAGCGGGCGCAGCTGGAGTCAATTGCTCCGGAAGAACTGGCCGATCTCGAGGCGCCGGACGAGACTGACGAGTACGACCTACCTGCGCTACCGAATGTGGAGAACTACGAGACGGTCAAGATGCGGTGTGCGCCAAATCCGAACGGACCCTGGCACATTGGGCACGCCCGCATGCCCGCAGTCATCGGAACCTACAAAGAGCGCTACGATGGCTGGTTCTGTGTTCGATTCGACGATACTGATCCGGAGACCAAACGGCCAGACCCCGCCGCATATGACTGGATCCTCGAGGATATCGAGTACCTCGGCTTCGAACCTGATACGGCCATCCGGGCCAGCGAGCGCATGGAACAGTACTACGACTACGGTCGGCGGCTCATCGAACTGGGTGGCGCGTATACGTGTGACCTCTCAGCAGAGCGGTTTTCAGCCCTGAAAAACGCGGGTGAGCCGTCGCCCAATCGAGACAAACCAGTCGAAGAGTCACTCGAGGAATTCGAGGCGATGATCGACGGAACCTACAGTGCCGGCGACATCACCCTGCGGGTTCGGACCGACATCACCCATCCCGATCCCGCCCTGCGAGACTGGGTGGCCTTGCGGATGATCGATCGGCCGCACCCTCGCGAGGAGGCAGCCGGGTACCGCTGCTGGCCGATGCTCGATTTCCAGTCCGGGATCGACGATCATGACCTCGGGATAACCCAAATCATCCGCGGGATCGACCTTCAGGACTCGGCAAAGCGCCAGCAGTTCCTGTACGACTACTTCGAGTGGTCCTACCCCGAAGTGATCCACTGGGGCCACGTTCAGGTCGATGCCTACGATGTCGCGATGAGCACCACGAGAATCGGTGAACTGATCGAGGCCGGCGAACTCGGCGGCTGGGACGATCCACGGGCGCCGACCCTCCAGAGCCTCCGTCGACGGGGCATCCAGGGGGCGGCGATAACGGAGGCGATGATTGGCCTCGGCACCTCGACCAGCGACGTGGATCTCGCGATGAGTGTGATCTATGCGGCGAACCGCGAGCGGATCGACGCCGAGAGCGACCGCCGATTTCTCGTTCGGGATGCAATCGAGGTTCCCATCGGTGGTGACCCACCCGACGTGGGACAGCCACCAGTCCATCCCGAGGCTGACCGAGGAACGCGATCGATTCCGGTCGGCGAGGCAGTCCTGATCGAATCCGACGACCGACCCGATCGCGAAGCTCGGGTCTGGCTGAAGGGGCTGGGCTGCTTCCGGTACACGCGAGATGCCCTCCAGTACACCGGCGAGTCGATCGACGTGGTCCGGGAGGAAAGTGTTCCCGTGGTGCACTGGGTTCCGGCCGCCGACCACGTCGAGACAACCCTCCGAACGATGGATGGTGATGTCACCGGGGCAGCTGAACCGGGCCTGCGCGACCAGACGGTAGATGACCTCGTCCAGTTCGAGCGACTGGGCTTTGCCCGCATTGAATCGAATCGGCGACGACGGCATCGTGGCCTATTTCGCCCACCCCTAGTCGCTGTCCTCGAGCAGGTCATCACTACTGTCGGGCCGGGGGTCGGCAACCACCCCATCCTGGCGACCGAGGACCCGCGCATGGGCTGCACAGACGAGTCGATTCTCGTCCCAGGGGATGTGCAACTCCACGACGGCTGGGCGTTCACAGTCCGGTTCGGAACACGGCATAGGCTGGCTGAGGGGGCCCACTATAACAGCATTTTCGTCCCCATCACAGGACCTGGACCGAGAGAATAAATCCGAGTAACATCAGAAGGGTGAGCAGTATCTGGATGGCTGCGGCCCCAAGGACCCCGATCGGCGTAAGGACCGCGGCCTGGGCACTTGCGTCGACCTCTCCGCTCCGAAGATCTCGGAGGAAAAACACCGTCACGACGAGTCCAGGAGAAACCCGATTGGGCCGGTGAGGACCAGCAGGGCGAGTCGCGACGATTCCCGCGAGCGTCGAGGTTCCCCACGAGGCTCCGCTGGCCCGACTCGCAAACGGCGTCAGCCAGTCGACGGCAATGGCGAGCACCCCCAGGACCGTCAGTACGAGCAGTACAAGGAGGCCCGGTTCTGTATAGCCCGAGTGCCACCAGTAGAGATAGATGCCGACGAGTGAGACCAGCCCCCCAGGAATCACTGGCAGCAGCGAACCGAGGATGCCACCGACGAGGCAAGCAAGGGCCAGGATGGTGACCGGATCGGGTGCCACACCTGGCTGGATGGCCGGCCACGGCATCAGCGTACCGGGTCCAGTACGTTTAGGAGAGTGCCACTCTGTGACTTCGGTATGACACGAGGGGCTATCATTGTGGGTGCCTCCGCTGGTATCGGAGAGGGTGTCGCTCGAGCGCTCGCCGATCGCGGCTACGAGATCGGACTGACAGCCCGCCGAACGGAGCGCCTCGAGGCAATCGGGGAGTCGCTACCGACCCAGGCGTACGTCGCCACGATGGACGTGAGCGAGACTGAGTCGGCCCGTGAGGCCTTTTTCGAGCTCGCGGAGGCCATGCCATCGGTGGATGTCGTCGTGATCAGTGCCGGGATCGGCCGGGCCAACCGTGAACTCGAGTGGGCCCCGGAGCGCGAGACGATTGCGGTCAACGTCACCGGGTTCGCGGCCATCGCAACGGCGGCGATCGAGTACTTCGAGACGAGCCCCGACTACGCGCGTGAGGGTGATGGGCAGCTGGTCGGACTCTCCTCGGTTGCGGCCCATCTCGGCAATGGCCAGGTGCCGGCCTATCACGCCTCGAAGGCATTCGTCTCGCGGTACCTCGAGGGGCTGCGCTACAGACAGCGGGGAACGAGAGGCGGACATCGCCATCACGACCGTCGAGCCTGGGTACGTCGATACCGAGCTCTCGATGGGGGAGTTCTGGGAGTGCTCGGTCGAGACGGCGGCCGAGCAGATCGTCCGGGCAATCGAAGCCAAGCGCTCCCACGTCTACGTCACGCGACGGTGGCGCCTCGTGGCCTGGCTGCTCGAACTCACACCAGAGGCCATCCTCGGCCGATTTTCCCGCTGAGCTACTCGAATCGTGCGATCTCGGCGGTCAGCTCGTCCGGGACGAATCGCTCGACGATTGGCTGCAGCGATCGGCCGACTGCCCGCCAACACTCACGGGTTGACGGGTACCCGAGCGTCGATGCGAGGTCGGCACAGGCCTCCCCGAACAGCACTCGTCGGATGAGCAGTCGCTCGTCGGCCTGGTCGAGCCGCCGCTCGTCATCGGAGAGCGACAGGTAGGCGAGCAAGAGGCGGCGAGCCGGCTCTGGATCGACAGCCAAAAGCCCCGGGCCGAATGCTGCTGCGATTACGATGGCCCACTCGTTTGGCTCGAGCGAAACAGCTGGCTCGCCGGGAATTGTCGGGATGATCGCCTGCAAGGTGGGCGGGTGAATCGTCGCGAGGGAGTCCGTACAGGCGGCTGGCAGGCGGCGACGGAGCCAGCGGGCATGTCGGTCGCGGAGCTGACGCCCGGCCGAACTCATCGGCCTGAGCATAATGGCCGAGTGCACCCCACTCCGATCGTTTCGATTCATCGAGACGCTGATCGTTCCGTAGCCGGCCTGGTCCCAGAAGTGGACCAGATCTGGGGTTGCCCCAAACCCTGCCCCGAGCCAGTCGACCGCTCCCTCGAACTCGGTGGCAATCTGCTCGAGGAGGTGGGTCCCGAGGCCTCGGGAGCGCACCGCCTCGTGGGTCGCGATCCGGACAATCCGGATGCCGGTGGGCCGACCCGCGTCCTCGTCCCGCCCGTAGCTGGTGAGCATATCGGGAATCATGTGTCCCTGGACTCGGTCACCCTCGTAGATGGCCCCTCGCAGGTCCGCGGAGAGGCCACCCTCTCGGGCCAGCAACGCGACACTGACCACATGCCCACCGTGGAGCAATGCCCTGACGGTGAGATTCGGTGCGTCGAGCAGCCGCGCCAGATCGTTCGGTTCAGTCCGGTAGTGGGCCTCGGTGAGCAGGCCCATCACCTCTCTGAGGCGAGGTTCGTTAGCGATCAGCTCGGTCGGTGTAAGGACCTCGTAGGTGACGGTCTCGACCGATCCAGACTCCACGACCGGCGTGACCGCCGGGGCGGCATCCAGCAGCAGCGCATGGAAGGCCCAGATTTCGAGGGGATCACCACCGCTGTATCGTATCGGCTCCGTGAGGGTGACGTCTGTAACCGTGTGGTCGCTCGCCTCCAGCCGGTCCCGGAAGCGAATGGCGAACCCGCGACCGGTCCCCTCGTAGCCGTGGACCGTGGTCGAGCAGACGAGTCGATCCGCCGCGAGCAGCTGCTCGAGTATCGGAACCGCGATCCCGGCCGCTTCATCGGCAATCACGATCGAGGAGGGCTGGACAGCCTCGACAGCCCTCGCCGGCTGGAGATACCGAATCTGGCCACCGCCAGCCAGGTCGATCACATCGGCCTCTTCGGGGACCGCGCGTCCGAGGTCTCGGAGCAGGACTCTGGCCCGCTCGAACAGCGGTTCGACCCCGGCACGCGTCGGCGCTGTGACGGTGACTGACTCGCCCCGGTCTGCAAGGGCGGCGGCAGCGAGGCCCGCCACACTCGATTTCCCCGTCCCCTGTTAGCCTCGAGAACCACACACCGGGGATCCTCGACCGTGGCGAGCTGCTCGAGCACAGCGAGTGCAGCGGCCTGATCTGCGGTCCGACAGTGCTCGATCGTTTCAGGTGGAAACTCGACCAGCGATGGTGTCTGGTCACGATCGACGCCACACCACGGCACAGGGTCGGTGAGTCCACTGGCCTCAAGGCTCGACTCGGCTTCCAGATCGACGATCGAGATGCCGCGATGACTCCCGAGCAGGTCGATCAGCCGCTGGCGGCAATGATGGGTGACGTCCTCGAGGCCATGCGGTGGCACCGCCAATGATTCGTCGAAGTGATCGACCTGGTCCCGCCACGCCGCCAGTGGCGGGGTCAGCAGGATCAACAGCCCGCCACCATCGATGACCCCGGTCAGCGTGCCAAACAAGTTCGGTTGCCCGTCCATCCTCGCGTCAAAGACCAAGAGCTCGACGGTCGTCCCGAGCAGCGAGTCGGCCGTCCCCGGAGAGAGATGTGGGCATCGCAGCCTGTCGGCCGGGCCGACCAGCCGGGTGTCAGCGATGCCGACAGGGAGTGCCTCAAGGAGTGTTCGGACCGTCTCGTATTGGCATTCCTCCTCTCCCGCGAGGACAAGCACCCGTCGTTCGTTCATCGCGCGAGCCTCCCGGTGGAGGTCGCGAACGTGGGCGACGAGATCGACGGTCATTGGCGGAGGGGAAGGGCCGGCGACACAAGAGTGTACCAGGGTGCGGAACCGTGCCACGGCGCCCAGCGTTTGAAAGAGCTTTTAAGGGGGCCAGCGTTACTCGTGGCTACAGCCCGTGTGGGGTTGATGAAGCTCCTAGCCTCACAGGAATCCCGCCGACGACGGCCGGGGGAAGCGTCCCCCGATGGCAGGGGAGTCCGAGCCCGTACACGGGGGAGCATACTACCATGTCAGTCTACGTCACTACCGACATCCCGGCCGACCTCCAAGACGATGCCCTCGAGGCACTCGAGGTCGCCCGAGACACCGGACGCGTAAAGAAAGGGACCAACGAGACGACCAAGGCCATCGAACGGGGCACCGCTGAGCTCGTCTTCGTCGCCGAGGACGTCACCCCAGAAGAGATCGTAATGCACCTCCCGGAGCTGGCCGACGAGAAGGCCGTTCCAGTGGTGTTCATCGAAACGCAAGATGACATCGGCCATGCGGCCGGCCTCGAGGTCGGCTCCGCTGCAGCGGCCATCGTCGACACCGGCGAAGCCGACGACGCCGTCGGGGCCATCGCCGACAAGATCGACGACCTCGAGTGAGGTGATCGATAATGAGCGCAGATGAAGGCGAGGCCGGTTCGACGCCCGCAGAGGTCATCGAGATCGTCGGCAAGACGGGAATGCACGGCGAGGCCATGCAGGTCAAGTGCCGGATCAAGGAAGGCGAGAACCAGGGACGGATCATCACTCGCAACTGTCTCGGGCCAGTGCGGGAGGGCGATATCCTCCAGCTCCGAGAAACTGCCCGAGAGGCCGACTCCATCGGGGGGCAGTGAGCATGGTCGAGCACCGTACCTGTGACTATACGGGCGAATCGATCGAACCCGGGACGGGCATCATGTACGTCCAGAAGGACGGCACCATCCTGCACTTCGTGGACTCGAAGGCCGAGAAGAACTACTTCCTCGGTCGCGAACCCCGCGATCTCGAGTGGACGGCTGCCGGCCGGGGGACGAGAGGCCCCGGTCCTGAACCCACCGATGAAGAGCCGGAGGAGTCCGAGACAGAACCCGAGGAACCAGCCAATTCGACCGGCGATGCCCCGTCCAAAGGTGAACCGGGCGATACAGACGAAGCAGAGAATGAGGATGAACAGCCCGAACCGGACGATGAAACGGCCGCCGATGCCGCAGAATCTGACGCCGAGGCTGCACCAGATGCTGAGGCCGAACAATCCGACCTGGATGAGGAGCCAACAACCGAATCCGAGGAGCCCCAGCAGTCCGAGGCGGATGATGGGAGTGAGGCTGACGAGACGGAGGACAACGAGGAATGACCGACCACGAGCGAACATTCGTGATGGTCAAGCCAGACGCGTTTGCTCGTGGACTGGTCGGTGAGATCGTCTCGCGCCTCGAGGGCCGCGGCCTGAAACTGCTGGCTATCAAGGTCATCACAATGCCCCGCGAGCGGGCCGAGGAGCATTACGCCGAACACGTCGACAAGCCGTTTTACGATGACCTCGTCGATTTCGTCACCTCGGGCCCGGTCGTCCCGATGGTCTGGGCGGGGCAAAACGCCACCCGGCAGGTCAGACAGATGATCGGCGAAACTGATCCGCAGGATGCTGCCCCAGGCACGATCGGGGTGATTTCGCTCTTGATCTCGGTCGAAACGTTATCCACGCTGCCGACCACGAAGACGAAGGCGCAAACGAGCGAGAAATTGCGATTCATTTTGACGAGACAGAGATTATTTCGTACGAGCAACACGACGCCCAGTGGCTCTACGAGTAACAGAATTTTCGAGGCGAGTTTTCATCCCTCCGGAACGGAGTTAATATTACGCAGTCGGTGACTTCGCGGACGAAACAGCTACATATGCGGAATATGAAGCCATCGCTGGTGGTTATGGATGGTAATACAGAACCGGGGGTCAAGAGTGAGTGAGACGGATAGTGAAGTGGTCGTCCAGGGAGAATCGCTGTCGCTCGATTTCGTTTTCGAGCTGCTCGCTAGTTCGCGAAGGCGGCTGGTTCTCTACCGGCTCAACGAGGCACGGGATGGAACAGCAAAGCTCGAGGACCTGGCCCGGTACATTAGCGTCTACGAGAACGAGAGTTCCCTCGAATCGATTCAGCTCGCACTCGAGCACACCCACCTCCCAAAACTCGTTGCAGCCGGTATCGTCGAATTCGATCCGCGGAGCGATACCATCCGATACTGGTCCCATCCCAGCATCGAGGAGTGGCTCGAGCACGCGAATCACATCGAACACAATCAGTGCTGCTAGACCCGGCCGATATCTCAAATTTTAACACACGCGCAATCGTGTACTGCGACGGGTGAGTAGCAAATGACCGACCACGAACTTCCACCACTGCCGTATGATTACGACGCGCTCGAACCATCCATCTCCGAACAGGTGCTCCGTTGGCACCACGATACCCACCACCAGGGGTACGTCAATGGCCTGAACGCGGCCGAGGAGACGCTCGCACAGAACCGTGAATCGGGCGATCACAGCACCACGGGTGGGGCACTCGGCAACGTCACCCACAACGGGTGTGGGCACTACCTGCATACCCTCTTCTGGGAGAACATGGCCCCGAACGGGGGCGGCGAACCGAGTGGCGAGCTCGCCAGTCGCATCGAGCAGGATTTCGGCTCCTACGGCGCCTGGAAAGACGAGTTCACGGCGGCCGCCTCCGCGGCCGGCGGATGGGCCCTTCTCGTCTACGACCCCGTCGCCAAGCAGCTACGCAATCTCGCCGTCGACAACCACGATGGCGGTGCACTATGGGGCGCCCATCCCATTCTGGCACTCGACGTCTGGGAGCACTCCTACTACTACGACTATGGCCCGGATCGCGGCAGCTTCGTCGATAACTTCTTCGACGTCGTGAACTGGGACAAAGTCGCCGAGGAGTACCAGAAGTCGACCGAGCACTTCGAGTAGCTCGAGCAATCTGGATACTTTTTTGCGTAAGCATTGTGGGCCGTCGATTCGTTGGGGGAGCTATGCCACGACCGAAAGAAACCTTCGAGTCGATTTTGCCCTGTGAGTTCTACACACCGGCGGAACTGCTCGATGCGGAACCCATGTACACGATCGACGAGATTGCCCGACTCCTGCAGGGGCTCGAGCCGGATGCGACGATCCAACCCGAGACAGAGGCTATCCTCAGGGAGTGGGCGATTCCGTGGGTAATGGCCCATGCCGACGACCTTGTCATCGCCGATCCAACCGACCGTGACGAGCCCGGTTACTACGGTCTCGCCTAGAGCTGCCGGGCCATCCGAGCCGCGAGTTCGATGTGCTCGTAAGGCTGGTTGACGCTCTGGCCGTGGCCACAGTGCATCTCCTCGAGATCGGGATCGACCCACTCGAGGACTCGATCGATGCTCTCGATGAGGGTCTCTCGATCCCCCTCCTGGTAGATCGGTTCGGCCGAATCCACCGTTCGCGAAGATCAGATCGCCGGCAAAGAGGATGCCCTCGGACGGGGCACAAAGACAGACGTGATCGTCCTTGTGTCCGGGAGTGTGTCGAATCTCGTAGCTCGCGTCTCCGATCGTGATCGTGTCTCCGTCGACCATCTCGTGATCCACGCCATCGGCGCTCCCATCGAACCCCCAGACAGTCACGTCGAACGCATCGCAGACGGCCGGAAGGTTCCCCACGTGATCTCGATGCGTATGGGTTAACACAACTGCATCGAGGTGATTATGCGTCCGGCGAATCCGCTCGACGACGTCGAAGTTTGCACCGGGATCGACGAGCGTTGATCGGGTACCATCGACGAGAAAAACGTTGCTCGAAAACGCCTGCACCCCCTGGGCGAGATTGGAGATCATGGGGGCAGTTCGGGCTACCTGAAGTTGTGTATATCGACATGGACCGGCTGATTGGGCAAGTCACAAGGATTTTTACCGACGCCACGTAGTAGCGGACGAATGACGTCGTGGCCGCGACGGTTGCTCTTTGCCCTCTGCGGTTTGCTACTGCTTTCGAGTCTCGGGACCGCGACAGCCGCCAGTAGCCCGATTATGCAGGTGGAAGAGCCCAATGAAACGGCGAGTTCCTTCGATCGGGTCACCTTCGATGTTACTGTCGAGGCCTCAGGTGACGCGACCTGGGTCTTTCGCTACGAGCGGCGGCTCGAGTCGGACGAGGAGATACAGCAATTCGAAACCTACGCAGAGCGCTTTCGAACCGAAGACACACCCTTTTTCGAGCGACGGACAGCAGATGCCCGCTCGCTGGTCGAGACCGGCAGCGATGTGACCGGGCGTGACATGGTCGCCAACAATTTTGAACGAACGGCCCGCGTCGAACAGCGTACAAATGTCGTCGGTGTCATCGAGATTTCGTTTCGCTGGGAGGCATTCGCCCCGCTTGACGGGTCAAATGTGATCGTCAATGATGTTCTCGCTGGCACCTATCTGGGTAGTGACCAGGTTCTCGTCATCCGAGCCGGCGAAGGCCTTAATTTCGTCACTGTCCAGCCCGAGGCCGCGTATTCGGGTTCGTCGATCGAAAGCGCAGAGGCCGTCTCCTGGTCCGGTGAGCGCCGCTTTGCACCGGGACAGCCGTATGTTGAACTTGCCCCGCCAACAACCGAGGAGTCGATTCCATGGCTACTCGTCGGTGGTGGGCTGGCTGCTGCCCTGGTGATAGGGGGAGCGATCGTCTGGTACCGATCAGGAGGACTGAGTTCAGATGCCGGTTCGAGTGATGACCCGGGGCCAACTGGTGATGGGGACGTGGGCCTCACAGATGATGAGTTGCTGACGGACGACGATCGTGTGCTGCAATTAATCGAGGCCAATGGGGGCCGAATGAAGCAGGTCAACATCGTCGAGGAGACTGGCTGGTCGAAGTCGAAGGTCAGCATGCTGCTCTCGGAGATGGCCGAGGAGGGGACCATCAGCAAGCTCCGGGTCGGCCGCGAGAACATTATCAGTCTTGAGGGGTTCGAGCCACGAAGCGACCAAGTCGCCCCACGACGAGTGATCGCCGTCCCCCGAAGCGATATGCTTAAACAGCGCTCCGGGCAACCACTCATTGTCGCTCCGATAGTGTAGTCCGGCCAATCATATTGCCCTCTCGAGGCGATGACCGGGGTTCAAATCCCCGTCGGAGCATCCCGCAGTTGATCCTACAGTCAGTATCAGATAAAGAGCTGGTCGTACCACTCCCCGAAACGTGTCGCATGATCAGGTAGCCTGTCAGTTATGGGAGCAACGAGCTACCGATGGTACGATACTTGTGCTGTTCTATCAGCCGTATCCGACCGAACTCGAGTACTTAATTCTGCCACATCATCCGGCGGCGCATCAACCGAAACACGTTCGCGTGGACCAGGCCACCTCCCACGAATGCAACCACGAGTTCCCAGGCGCTGATGTGCCCGGCTATGTAGAAGTGGAAACAGGCGTAGGCTGTCAGCGGAATGTACAGCACCAGACTGAGAAAATGCCCGGTGAATATGAATCGGAGACGGTGTAAGTGATGTGGAACCAGGCATTGTGAAGTGTGGCCATAATCCCCAGAAATGGCACAATGATGAACACCCCATTCCAGTTACTTCCAATCATCGCCATAATCACGAACGGAATCCAGGCGCCCAGAATGTTGACCTTTGCCGACGTTGGCCAGTCCAATGGGAAATCGTCATCATCAGAGTTCCAGACCTGCCGGTTCCACCACGTTTTGAACCCGCCAGGAAACCCATACTCCTCAAACTGATGGACCATCACCACGGGTACGTGCACCCAGAAGACCCAGTCTGAGCTGGCGAAGAACCACTCCCGATATACATAGAACAGAAGTGAAAAATATCCCGCTTCATCCCAGGCCGACAAATGGCCAGTGGCGGTACCGGACGCGCATGCGTCGGTACCTTTGTTTACTTGATTATAGGTTCACTGCCTGGGCTGGCACAAGGGAACGGTCGTTCCTCCAAACAGAGTTATGGACAATCGATATCGAATCTCGACTCGATGAGATCAGTTTTCGCACCCTGAAGTTCCTTCGTAGTCGGCTCGTATTGGAGAAGACCCGTATCGGCCAATAGTGGGAGATGGACGTGTTGCAGCATGATCATAAGTCGATCTTTGCCATCACCACCTTCTGTTGCCATCTGAATCTCCTCTCGCTCGAGGATGCGCTCAGCGAGATTTCTCGAGCGATATCGGATACTCACTGGTGGTCAACACCGCAAGCGTGGTGCACCGCAGCTCGTTCTGTAGGATTCGATACCAGTCGGTTGCACTCGGCCCATCAGCCCCATTCTTCCCCGTAGCGTATTGAGTGTCTATTACGGCCATCGTCTACTATTCTATTATTCGGGGAACCAGTAACCCTTCACCATAAACAAATAGGCCGAATATCTTTCCTGACAGATTGTCTAATGTTTGAATTGAATGAATATCTCCGTCGATAGGACATATACCTCCGCCTACGGAGGTTTCATACGATTCCGCGTCGTTCACCACACATGGGACAGGCGTTATCCGCAAGCCTTCGTGAGACACTCGCCATATTCGAACGCGAGGGCAATTCGAACGACCCCCTGACCACCGCCGAGGTCACGGATCATCTGGACATCTCGAGACGCAGTACGTACGATCGGCTGGGCAAACTCGTTGAGAAAGGGGAGTTACGGTCCAAGAAGGTCGGTGGGGCGGGCAGAATCTGGTGGCGACCATCTGTGACTGGCCCAACGGATCACCGGAGTCGCAAAAATCTACGGCTTCACGAGTCCTCAGAGGACGTCTACGTGACGCTCGACGAGGATGGTCGATTCCAGTATATTAGCGTCGAGTCGATATTTGGGTACCAGACTGACGTGATTAAGGGTCGTGATGCATTCGAGTTCGTGCATCCGGAGGATCGAGAGGAAGCTCGAGACAAATTTAACGAGCTCACCGGCTCCGGATCTACTGAGGAGAAACACCTGAAGATTCGGTTTCGTCATCCTGATAATTCCTGGGTTTACTTGGCGATCGATGCGAAGAACCTCCTCGACGACCCAGTAGTCCAGGGCGTGGGGATATTCGCCCGTGACATCTCTGATCGCTACGAGCGCGAACAGGAGCTCGAATTGTACGAGACAATCATCGACCAAGTGGGTGAAGGGGTCTATGTTCTCGATGAGGATTTCAAATTCACCCACGTGAATGATGCGTATGTCGAGATGACGGGCTACGAGCGAGAGGAATTACTCGGGTCACACGCGACACTCGTCGTCTCCCAGGAGGTCAGCCAGGAAACACTTCGACGGTCACTCGAGATGACGGGCGAGGATGGCGCGAGCGATACACTCGAGGCCGATATTCACCGTGCCGATGGCACGACGCTCCGGGCGGAGAACCGGTTCGGTGTGATCGCCGACAAGAATGGATCGACCCGGAAGGTCGGCGTCGTCAGAGACGTCAGCGATCGGATCGCCAACGAACGGGAGTTGAAACACCGCATCGAGCAAGAGGAGGTCATTGCTGACCTCGGTCGGAAGGCACTAGAGCGAGAGGACATCGAAAGTCTGCTCGAAATGGCGGTCGAGCACCTTTCCGATGTACTGGGGACCGACTATGGCACGGTCCTCGAGTTGGACCACCACGAGAACGTGCTCTTCCTCCGGAAAGGTGTGGGGTGGAACGATGAGATACCGCCGGTTCCCGCGATCGAGAACAGGTCGCAGACTGCATATACGCTCTTCGCGGAGAGTCCGGTTATTGTGGAGCAGTTGGGTTCTGAAACCAGATTCGATCAGGAAGCGATGCTCACCAATCATGATGTATCGAGTGGGATAACGGCACTCATTGGATCGAAAGAGGATCCATGGGGTATCCTCGGAACGTTCGATCAAGTCACGCGCTCGTTCTCAACCTACGATGCAAACTTCGTTCAGGCAGTCGCGAACATTCTGGCAAGTGCGATCAACCGCCATAGCAGAGAACAGGAACTGAAACAGAACCAGCGACAACTCGCTACCCTGAACAATTTGAATACCGTCGTCCAGGACATCACTGCCGGTGTCATCGAGCAATCGACCCGAACCGAGATCGAACAGACGGTGTGTGACCATATTGCTACCTCGGATTCTTACACATTTGCATGGACGGGGGATGTGAAACCACATGAGAACGACATCGTTCCACGCACAGAGGCAAACACTAACGGCTACCTCGATCAGCTCACACTCGGTACCGATTCGACGCAAACATCGGGACTGGGACCAGCTGGTGAAGCGGCCCGAACGGGCGAACCGCACGTAATCAGGGATGTCTACAGGGACGAGTCATTCGAACCATGGCGAGAGCAGGCAAATGAACACGGCTTTCGGGGAGTTGCTGCCATCCCGATCGAGACAGAGAACTCCCTGTACGGTATTCTGGCTATCTACACTCAACGACAGAACGCCTTCGCTGATGAGGAGCTGAGAGTCATTTCCCAGCTCGGTCGGACGATCGGTCACGCAATATCCGCTGTCGAACGCAAACAGGCACTTATGAGTGACAGAGTTACTGAGCTCCAGTTTTCCATCCCCCAGATATCCGAGGTTATCGGAATTGCGCCTGGCTCTGGGACAGTCCACTTCGACGAGGTCATTGATGTGGGTGACGACCGTTACGTGATTTTTGGTCAGAGTAACATTGACAGGGATCAATTCAAAAGTGTAATCGATACGGTTCCCGGCTGGGAATCAATACGATTTGTCGGTGAAGGAACCAGATTCGAGTTGCTGCTAACCGACCCACCCGTCTTTTCGATGATCGCAGCTCGAGGAGGGGAAATTAGGCACGCGAAGTTTGAGAATGACGAGTACCAGTTCACCATCCATCTTCCACCGGCCGTGGAAACCCGAGAAATTATCGACAAGATCAAGCAGCACTATCCGATTGAACTGCTGGTCCGCCGCCAGGTCAGCCGCGAACAACATGGTACAGGTGCCGTTCACGAAATGCTACAGACGCTGACCGATCGACAGCGAACTGCTCTCGAGACGGCCTTTCACTCTGGTTTCTTCGAATGGCCTCGCGAAACAACGGGTGAGGAGATCGCGAAGACCCTCGATATCGCTGCTCCGACGTTTCACCAGCACCTCCGTCGGGCCGAACGCGAGCTCGTTGGAGCGGTCCTCGAGTGAGCCTCAGTCGATCCGGTAGTTCCTCACGCCGTCGCGCTTCTCGTGGGTGACCCGGCCCTCATCTCGAGCCAGCCGAGAGCCCCCACGGTATCTAATAGGGTTGCCAGGGTAGAGAATCTCGCCGAAGCGCTCTTCGGTGATCTCGATCGGGGTCGCTGGTTCGACGGCCTCGACAGCCGCTTCCGTCTTGTTGGCAAGCTTATCGAGTTTGCCACGGGTCGTGTCGATGATCTCGTCGTAGTTGTCGAAGATCGGCCCATGTCCCGGATAGACTCGAGCAATCTCTCGGCCCTCGAGCCGATCCATGGCCAGGTGGAAAGCCTCGAGTGCCTCGAAGGCGCCGTGGTCGATCCCGACGTGAATGATCCCTGCCCGGAACGGTTCGATCAGCGCATCGCCCGAGAAAAGATCCGGCCGTCCCCCTCGTCGTCTCGAAGGCGTAGTGATTGACCTGATGTCCGGGGTATGTATTGGCTCGAACGTTCGATCGCCCACAGTGAACTCTCCGAAGACATCCACTGCCTCGGCAACAGCTGGATCCAGCAGCATCCGGTTCCGCTGGAGAGAGTATCGCGATTGTTCGACTGCCTTCTCGACGTCATCGCCCTCGTAGCCGACCTCCTTGGCGACGGTACCGACGCCTTCAACGAGGCTATCCTCGTCTCGATCTAGCTGATCGAGTACCGGTTCCGGGGCGTGAATTGTCGCGCCAGCGCTGTGTACGTTCGAAACGAGTCCGATGTGGTCGGTGTGGGGATGTGTCACCAGGACATGGGCGATATCCTCGAGCGAAAAATCGATATCCGCGAGGAGGTCCTCGAGATGCTCTGCGGCACTATCGCCGTGGATTGCTGCGTCGACGAGGATTGGTTCGTCGTCCTCGATCAGATACGCCGCCACGTGTCCGGGGGGCCAGGGCACGTCAAATTCAAATCGGTGAATCGTCGCGGCCGCTTCGTCGGACCGCGCCGACCGATCGGCAACGTTGCCGTCCATCAACTGTTTTCGAGCGGTCCAGCTACTTCAAGCGACCATATCCAGCCCTCAGCGGTATTCGGGAAGGTTGAAGGGCTCACTCGTTGGACCACCGGCATGATTCGCTCATCGAGGGCACGACCCCACGCATCGCCAAGTCTGCTTACGTCGATCCTGCGGCAGTGGTGATTGGCGACGTCAGACTGGAAGCGAACTCGAGTGTCTGGCCGGGTACCGTCCTGCGCGGGGACCACGGAACCATCGTCCTGCGAGAGGGGGCAAACGTACAAGATAACGCGACGCTACACGAGGGGGCCGAAATCGGCCCTACGCCACGGTCGGCCACAATGCAATCGTCCACAGTGCCGAGGTCGGGGAACGGGCCATGGTCGGAATGGGCGCCATCGTTCTCGATCGGTCGCACGTGGGGTCTGAGAGTCTCGTCGGCGCAAACAGCGTGGTGACGGAAGGAACCGAGATTCCGGACTCGGTGCTTGCCCTCGGCGCCCCAGCAGAGATCGTCAAGGAGGTCGATCAGTCACCGTGGACGCTGGCAGGCGACCACTACGTTGAACTCGCAGGCCGATATCAGGAGGGGACCGAAGCTATCGACAGGGATGCAGTCCCAGAGCCTGACAGCGATCCAGCCCAGATAGTCACCACATGACCCGTCGGTACCTGTGATACTCATCGACTGACGGTTGCGGGGACACTGACCGGTACCACAACGGGCCTACGATGGGGTGTGGTGCCCCCGGCCAATGGCAAGTGTCGTCGACCTGGAAATGCCAGCATCCTCCATCGGGCTGGGATCCGCACTCGAGGTGGCACCGACCCTTGCGGGAACGATTATCGGCCACAGTGAGCCCCACACACCCCTGATACGGCTCCACGGTCGCGATGGCGGGTCGATTACTGCAGCCCTCGAGGATGACTCATCGGTTACGGTCACCGCCACATTGAGCGGTGACCGAGGCGCCCACCTCTATCAGCTCGAATTCGGCACGTCACTGTCGCTGCTGATCCATGCCATCACGTCGAACAGCGGCACGCTGCTTGAGCTCTCACTGCGGGAAGGGAGCTGGCTTGCTCGACTCCTCTTTCCCGATCGGACTGCCCTGGCCGAGGCCTATGGCCGCCTCGATGAGTATGGCTATGACCCACAGGTCACCCGGATCACCTCGCTGGAGTCGATCGACAACCCGAGTATCGCCTGGCTGACCAGACCCAGGCCGAGACGCTCGAGATGGCCCACGAACACGGCTACTTCGAGGTACCACGCCAGGTCACCCTCGAGGAACTAGCCGAGAAGCTTGACGTCACCCACCAGGCCTTATCAGAGCGGCTTCGTCGAAGCCACGATGCGTTACTCAGGTCCCAGCTCGCGACCCCGGGTCCGCGCTCCGTGATCGATCCATAGCCTGGCTTCGAGCCGTCTCGGTGTGGACAGCAACCGAGAAATCCTGCGGGCTCGGCAGAGCACAGGCAAGCCATCCAATCGTGAGCATTGTGAGACCGCCGTTACCAACTGCCGGGAATACGAGTGTGCCGACGACGATGACGGGGAGCAATCCGAGCGGGGCGAGCGCCGCCAGTCTGAGGACTGTCAAGGAGCTCTGACCAGTAACGACGGGGCGAACACGCGGTGTCATCAAGTGACCGAACTCGAGGTTGGCCTCGATGCCGCCCAGCCGCAACACGCCGAGATGGAGGCCTTCATGGGCCAGTAGCCCCGTCAGAATCCCACCCCCAAGGGCGAAACCGAGCCATACCGTGGACGGGCCCATACTCGCGCTGGGTGCGACAGGACCATGATCATTCGCCTGTGCCTGTCCGTCCTTTTTACCGACGGGTCCCGGCAACTAGCATTAAGTACTATGCATCGGTATCACATACCATGGAAAGCCAGTCACTCAACTTCGGCCACGACGACCGACGGCGTATCTACGAGTACGTCGAGCGCAACGGTGCCGTGGACGCCGAAACACTCAGGATGAACTCCACATCGATCCAGGCGGCTTCCGCCATCACATCGCCATCCTGAAACGGGATGGACGGCTCGAGGTCGAGAACGGTACCCTCCGAGTGGCAGTCGTCGCCGGAACCGAGGAGGAGTACGTCAGCGGGGACGTGGAGTTCCACATCAGGCCGGCAATGCAGGAGGACCTCTCGGGAATCGTCGGGGCCATCCGGCAGGTGGCCGAGGAGAAGACCTACATCGAGGCCGAAACCGTCGCGGATGAAGTCGACCACCAGGAGACGTTGCTCCGACACAACGAGCTCGAGTCACGGATGTTCTTCGTCGCTACCGTCGAGGACGAGGTCGTTGGCTGGGTCCACATCCATGCCCCAGAACTCGCAAAGCTCAGCCACACGGCCGAGCTGACCGTGGGTGTCCTCGAGGAGTATCGACGCCACGGGATCGGCTCCCATTTGCTCGCCCGGGGCCTCGAGTGGGCTGCCTCGAACGGCTATGAGAAGGTCTACAACAGCGTTCCGGCCTCGAACGAGGACGCGATCGCCTTCCTGGAACACCACGGCTGGACGGTGGAGGCAGTTCGGGAGAACCACTACAAACTCGATGGCGCGTACATCGACGAGGTCATGCTGGCTCTGACCCTGTAGCGCCGTCTCCCGAATCGAAAGACAGTTCCCCCGACGAGGGAAATGGCTGGCCATGCTGTCAATCGCCCTCGCCGGAAAGCCAAACGCCGGCAAATCAACCTTCTACTCGGCGGCAACGAGGGCATCCGTCGACGTCGCGAACTACCCATTCACGACCATCGACGCCAACCGTGGCGTGAGCCACGTCCGAACCATGTGTCCGTGTCTCGATCGTGATGAGCGCTGCAACGCCGAACTGTGTCACGGTGGAATTCGCTTCGTCCCGATCGAGCTGCTCGACGTCGCTGGGCTGGTTCCCGGGGCCCACGAGGGTCGGGGACTCGGCAACCAGTTCCTCGACGAACTGACTAACGCCGACGCGATCATCAACGTCGTTGACGCCTCCGGCGGCACCACAGCCGAGGGGGAGCCAGTTGAACCTGGCACCCGTGATCCGCTCGAGGACGTCCGCTTCATCGAACACGAGATGGACCTCTGGCTGGCGGGCATTATCGAGCACAACTGGGAGACCGTCGAGCGACAGTCGCGCTCCCCCGGGTTCGACATGGACGAGGCCCTCGCGGACATGCTCACCGGTGTCGGGGCCAGTCCCGCTGACATCGCTGCTGTCCTCCGCGAGATCGAGTATCCAAGTGACCCGCTCCAGTGGGACGACGCACTTCGAGAAGGCCTGGCCCGTCGACTACGAGAGCGAACCAAACCGATCGTCGTGGCCGCGAACAAGGCCGAACAGACGGATGAAGAGACCCTCGAGCGCCTCCGTTCCCTCGACGTTCCAGTTATCCCGACGACGGCAGAGGGCGAACTCGCGCTCCGGCGTGCCGCCGACTCCAATCTCGTCGAGTACGAGCCCGGTGACCCCGACGTCGAGATATCCGAGGAGGTCAACGATGCACAGCGATCGGCCCTCGAGGAACTCGAGGGGTTCATGCAGCAGTGGGACGGAACCGGCGTCCAGCAGGCGCTGAACCACGCCGTCTACGATCTCCTCGATCACATCACCGTGTATCCGGTCGAGGACGCCGCCAAATGGTCCGACGGTAGCGGCGCGATTCTGCCGGATGCTTTCTTGCTCCCGCGTGGATCGACTCCGGTCGATCTGGCGTATGCCGTCCACTCGGACATCGGTGATGGCTACCTCCATGCCGTCGATGCCCGCACCGGTCGGGATATCGCCGAGGACCGAGAACTCGACGAGGGTGACGTTATCCGAATCGTCTCGACGGCCTCGTAGAAGTCGCTGATAGGACAGATTCATTATCCGGGCGGTTCGACTGCCGGCATGGCCGAGGAGTACACCGGCGCCGATCTTTTCGTCGATGCCTGTGAGCAATACGGTGTCACCCACATATTCGGAAACCCCGGAACGACCGAACTACCCGTCATGGATGCCATCAGTCGGAGCGACCTGGAATATATCCTGGCACTCCACGAGGACATCGCGGTCGGGATGGCCGGGGGATATGCAAGTACCCGACGCTATCACGCTCACCACGATCCATCGATCAATCCGGTCGGTGTTGTCAATCTTCACATCGCCCCCGGACTCGCCCACGGCCTGGGCAACCTCTATGCAGCCAGATCGCCGGGAGCACCAATTGTCGTCACAGCAGGTAACCACAGTACCGACTTCCGGCACGAGGAACCCATCCTCAGCGGTGATCTCGTTGAGATGACCCAGCAATTCTGCAAGTGGTCCGACGAAGTGCTCGACGTCTCTGCACTGCCAACCATGCTCAGGCGAGCGTTCCGCATCGCGCAAACCCCGCCGACCGGGCCAGTGTTCCTGGGGCTCCCCCTCGACGTGACGATGGCCGAAACGGACGCCTCTCCGCAGCGACTCGGTTCGATTCCCAATGCCGGGCGCGGGGATCCAGCCGCCATCGACCAGGCGACCGACACATTGCTCGAGGCCGATTCACCGGTCCTCGTCGTCGGGGATCACATCGCCCGGGCCGGCCACGACGCCGTCGATGCGGCGATCGACTTCGCCGAAGCCACCGGCGCCCGGGTCCAGGGTGAGATTCTAGCCTGTGAGATCAACTTCCCGACCGACCACGATCAGTGGGTCTCGTTCATTCCACCAGATGAGGATCTGGCCTCGATGCTCATGGGAACCGATACGGTCGTCTTCGTGGGCTGTTCCACCAACACCACGCTGACCCGCCACGAGAATCCGCTCGTCGACAGCGACACCACCACGATCCACATCGGTCCCAGCGCCTGGGAGCTGGGGAAAAACGAGACCGCCGACACCGCGATCCTCGGTGACCCCAAACTCGTCCTCGAGCAACTGACTGATGCCGTCACCTCCGGGCTCTCGAACGAGGTGCGAGACGAGCGCCTCGAGACCGTCTCCTCGATGAAACAGATGGTCGACGCCCAGATGCGACAGATGGGCGAGGACGAAGCACCCGATGATCCACGGTCCTCGAAGGCCGATCTCGTCGATACCATGGAGAAGGTTGCCGGGGATGCCTACATCGTCGACGAAGGGGTGACCTCGAAGTACGCCATGCTCACCCGCTGGTCCCTTCGAGGCCGAACAGTACATCTCCAACAAGGCGGTGGTTTGGGCTACGGGCTCCCGGCTTCAGTGGGTGCCGGAATCGCCGAGAGTCAACAAGACGATCCCCGGACCGTCATCGGCTTCGTCGGCGACGGATCCTACCTCTACTATCCGCACACCCTCTACAGTGCCGCCAGACACGACGTCGATCTCACGGTGGTCATCCCGGACAATCGCAACTACCGGATCCTGAAGGACAACACGATCGACCTGCTGGGCGGTGAGGAAGCCGACTATGACTTCGTCGCCATGGACATGGAGCCGCCGGTCGATCTGGTCGCCAACGCCGAGAGCCACGGAGCCAGAAGTGCGCTTGTGGAGACCCCCGACCAGATCGCTGGCGCTCTCGAGGAGGCCCTCGCCGGAGAGGGTCCGGACGTCCTCGACGTACTCATTCACGACTAGGGGCGGTCGGGAAAAAACGGGAGAACGCTGCGGTTTATCGAGATGAGCAGGCGCAAAATCTCGCGCTTTAGCGCGGGGATACGCGGCGCCACTGGCTGACATATACCACCGACAGTAGCATTGCCGGATAGTCCACGATAAACGATCCTATTAAGAAAATAGCGTTCATAACCGGTTATGAAGCCAGAAAATGAGTCGGACCATCCGAACGTTCGAGGCGACGATTACGAACCAGCAACAGGTTCGTGACGACCTCGACCAACTCGGATGGGCCGCCTCAAAACTCTGGAACGTCGGTCGCTACTACGCACAAGAACAGTGGGACGAAACGGGCGAGATTCCCGATGACGGGGAACTCAAAGCCGAACTCAAAAGCCACGAACGCTACACGGACTTGCATTCTCAATCCAGTCAGCGCGTTCTCGAAGAACTCGCTGAAGCGTTCAACGGCTGGTTCGGCAAGCGTCGGAACGGCGACGACCGTGCCCGACCGCCCGGCTACCGCAAACACGGAGACTCTCACCCGCGTTCAACCGTGTCGTTCAAAGCGGCTGGCTTCAAGCACGACGCACAGTTCACCCGCGTTCGCCTCTCGAAAGGCCGCAACCTCAAAGAACACCGGTCGGACTTCATCCTGTGTGAGTACCAGACTCGCCCGGACGTTGACCTGACCGAGTGGGACATCCAACAGGTTCGCGCCGTCTACAAACGCGACGAGTGGCGGCTTCAATTCGTCTGTCGCACCACCATCGACCCGGAACCGCCGGGTGACGAGGTGGCTGGTGTTGACCTCGGGATTTGCAACTTCGCCGCCGTCTCCTTCGGCGGTGAGTCGGTGTTGTATCCCGGTGGCGCACTCAAAGAGGACGAATACTACTTCACGAAGAAGAAAGCCAAGTGCGACGATTCCTCGTCCAGAGAGGCTACTCGTCTCGACCGCAAGCGAACGGAACGCCGGACGCACTTCTTGCACGCACTCTCGAAAGCAATCGTGGAGGAGTGTGTCGAACGAGATGTCGGAACGCTTGTCGTTGGCGACCTCGGGGGCATCCGAGAGGACGACGAGACGGGCGACGCCCGTAACTGGGGCGACCACGGCAATCTCGACTTGCACGGGTGGGCGTTCGACCGCTTCACGACGCTTCTCGACTACAAGGCGGAAGCCGAAGGCATCGACGTGGAGTTGGTGTCGGAACGCGATACGTCGAAGTCGTGTTCGGCGTGCGGTCACACGGACGACGACCAGCGTGTCGAACGTGGACTGTACGTGTGTGAGGAGTGCGATACGGTTGCGAACGCGGACGTGAACGGTGCGGAGAATATTCGACAAAAGGTACTCCCGAGTCTCGCCACGGATGGCGGTGATAGGGATAACGGCTGGTTGGCACAGCCAGCGGTTCACCTGTTCGACCGTAGTGAGGGCCGTTTCGCCCCACGAGAACAGGTCGTGAACCGCGAACCCTAATATCCCAACGCGGTCGGGAATCCTCGCCCTTCAGGGCGGGGAGGATGTCAATTATAAGCGCCGATGCCGGTCATCTCGTAGCCGACGACCATCTTCTGGATGCTCGGTGGTCCCGTCCGGAATGGTCATCGTGATGGCATCCCGGTAGTAGCGCTCGAGCGGGTAGTCCGTCGAGAGGCCGTTGCCGCCGTACACCTGCAGGGCCTCCTTCGTCGCGTCGACGGAGCGCTCGCAGACCCACCCCTTCGCCAGGGACGAGAGAAGACGGGCGTCGTCATGGCCCTGGGCGACAGCCTCTGCTGCGTGGTAGGTCAGCTGACGAGACGACTCTGTCCAGGCCTTGATATTGTAAAGCTTGTCCTGGATGAGTTGATGTCCGCCGATTGGACCGCCGAAGACCTCTCGCTCGAGGGCGTAGTCCTGGGCGGCCTCGAGGGCACCCTGCATGATGCCGACGGCCATCGCCGACATACCGGTCCGCATGTAGGCAAACAGTGCGTTGAGGGGGTTCTGGTTCTGGAACATCGGGTTCTCAGTCATGTTGGCGCCACCCTCCGATACCATGTTGCCGACCAGCGTCATGAGTTCGTTCTCTGCCGGAATGCGACAGTCGTCGAAGAACAGCTGGCCTGTCGGGGAGCCCTTCCAGCCCAGCTTGTGGAGCTCGCGACTCTCGAAGGGGGCTGTCTCCCGATCCACCAAGAAGTAACCGCGCTGGTCGGTTTCCTCATTGTGCGCAACGACGAGTGCAACGTCCGCGATGGGTGCATTCGAGACCCACGTCTTCTCGCCGTTGATAACCCACTCGTCTCCGTCCTTGGTGGCCGTTGTGGCGATGTTGCGAGTGTCACTGCCCCCAGCAGGCTCCGTAACCGCCATACAGCCGATGGCCTCGCCCGATTCGACGAGATCACCGACGGCATCACGGGTTCGCTGGCCCGCATAGGGGGCGAACGAGACCGGATAGGACATGTTGATTGCCGGGACAAGACTGGCCCAGACGCGACCAATTTCTTCCGAGGCGATGACGTACTCGATCGGATCTGCAAATCCGGCATTATCGGCGATTGCCCCGGGAACCGAAGCCGAGATCACCGAGTTTTTGCTGGTAATCGATGACTTCCTCCTTCGTCAGGGCGTCTTCGTCGGCCTCCGGCAGATCCGGGGCAATTTCGTTCTCCATAAATTCCCGGAGCGTGTCCCGGATCATCTCCTGTTCGTCGTTCAGAAACATCGTCGTGTACCTCCATTGCGTGCGATCATGGTTGGAATCCTCGTGTCACGCTAGTGCGTCACACTCGTGGTCCTGCGTTCGAAGCCTCCCACCATGACCTTTGTCCAACGTATCGGCGGGAATATTTACCACAGTCACGCAAACAGGCAGCGATGACGTCACTCCCTCGCTAGTCGACGAGGTCCTCGAGCGCCCCGGTCTCCTCGATGGTCTCCGGAAATATTTTCCCGGGATTGAGCGTCCCGTTGGGATCGAGCCCGTGCTTGACCCGCCGCATCGCCTCGACGGCACCGGTGCCGTGTTCGGCCTCCATGTATTTGCGCTTGCCACCGCCGATCCCGTGTTCACCCGTGGCGGTTCCACCCAGTTCGATCGACTGCTCGACGAGCTCGTCGTAGACGGCTCGGCCTCGCTCGACCGTGTCGCCATCGGCTGGATCCACGAGGATGGTGTAGTGAAGGTTCCCGTCGCCGGCATGGCCGAAACAGGGAATCAGCAAATCGTTCTCCTCGCCCAGGCGCTTTGCCTCTCGTACGATGTCCGGATAGACGCTGATGGGGACCGTCGCGTCCCCTGGACGGATCGGCTCGAGGTCCGGATCGTAGGTCGCAACCGCATAGGCCATCTCCCGTCGGGCCTCCCAGAGTTCGTCCATGTCTTCCTCGCCGGCCATCTCGAGTTGGACGACGTCGTGGTCTTCGAAGATGGTTCGACAGAACGCGATTTCCTCGTCGACCCCGTGATTGGCGTGGAACTCGAGAAAGACCATCGGTGCGTCGGGGAGGTCGGTACCCTGGTACTCGTTGGCCATCGTTGCACTAAGTTCGTCGACGAGCTCGATTCGGGCGACATCGAGACCCGCTCGTAGAGCATCGAGGATGGCCTCTGTCGCATCCTCGAGAGTCTCGAAGACCGCTCGGCCCCCTTTGATCTGCTCGGGACGGCCGGCCAGCTCGAGGGTGGCCTCGGTTACCACGGCCAGTGTCCCCTCGCTCCCAATCAGCAGTTCGGTGAGTTGTCGCCACTTCGAGGTCTTCTTGGCGCGTGAGCCGGTCCGGATCACCGTGCCGTCGGCCAGCACTGCCTCGAGGGCCAGCACCCAGTCGGCCACCTCACCGTACTTGACTGTCTGCATACCGCTCGCATCGGTTGCAATCATGCCGCCGATGGTCGAGATGTTCCCCGAGGAGGGAAGTGGCGGGAAGAAGAGCCCGTCTGGTCCGACGTGATCGTCGATCGCCGTGCCGATCAAACCCGGCCCAACGTCGATCTGGAAATCGTCGGGCCGGTAGTCGTGGACGTCGTTCATCCGCATCAGATCGAGGCTGATGCCCTTGAAAACGGGAATGGCGTTGCCCTCGAGCGACGTCCCCGCGGCGTAGGGAGTCACCGGCACGCCCCGCTCGTCGGCGGCCTCGAGGATCGTCGACACGTCTTCGGTGCTCTCCGGCCAGACGACGGCATCCGGCTGGATGCCGATCCCCATCTGATTTGCCCCCCAGTCCGCAGCATGGGCGTCGCGGCGTCCCTCATCAAAGGAAACCTCCCCCTCGAGGTCGAGGTCCTCCAGGAACGAACAATCGTGTGTCATACGCAGGGGGTCGGTCGGCCGCTGTAAGAACGTTTTCCCAACGTCTCGCGAGGGTACGTTGGTAAACGAGGACGTGTTATGGCCGTTTTCGGTCGATGACCGGGAGGCTGGATCCGAACTCTGGGCCACCAGTGACTGCATCGGGTTCTCGGGCAACGTAGAGCATCGCGATGAACGTCACAACGTACTTCGTGATGATATCGAGGATACTGTACCCCCAGGACGTTATGGCGACATCGAGAAGGGCGAACCCCTCGACACCGAGGGCCCAGAATATCGGTACCGAACCATCCGACAACGGTGAGGAGTTTCGTGTTCGGTATAGGTCACCTGTCCCGATTGCATTGGCTTCGGCTGTCCAGTCCACCAGGATGATGTAGACGATAACCAGGAAAAACACCGTCCCCAACGCGAACCACCACCAGCGAAGCACCAGCGAAGACGTCGTCAACGCGGCAGCAAGTCCCGTCACGCACATCCCAACCGTGAACGCACAGGCGGTCAGAATTTTCGTGTAATTCGATCCCGCAATCAGTCCGAGGGCGATAAGAATGAACGGCGTGGAAAACGTCCAGGTGAGGTAGCGTCCCCACATTGTCAGCACGCCAGGTTCTCCCGCCGTCGTCACACCCGCAGCCGGGTGCCCCGGTGGCATCTCGATGACGCTGAGCGTCAGCCCGGCCGTGAGGGCCGAGTAACTGGATATTGAGACGACAGAAATGAGTAGCAACGCGATGGTGATCAGTTTTGCCCGGGGGTCCGTCAGATTCCGCCCAAGATAGACGATTGCCAGAATCGTCACCCCCGCGAGGGCGATATTGAGGACGAAGGACGACGCAAGCAGCGTGTTATCACCGCCAAACACGTATTCGAATAGCTCACGGTCTGCCAGCCCGGTTTGTAACAGCATCGCCCCCATCCAACTAGCGGCGTACAGGCTGGGCATCATCCTACACATGTGACGAGCCAGCGGATTAGTTAGGCTCAAAATATGCACAGTAGGAGTCGAAATCAGCTGCTGATGCCGCTGCTTTGCCGAGTGAAGACTCGATTACGACGGCGAATGCATCCGTCGCTCCCGGCGTCGACTCCTCGAGAGGGACACTTTTAGGACGACGTCGGATGAGCCATGACCAATGTTCCGGGTGAGCCACCAGTGACCGACCTCGATCTCCTGATCGGCATCAACGATCACCGAGTCACACGACAGCATCGCCGAACGCGCCCGGCTCGCCGAATGCGCTCGGTTTCGCCCGCGTCTCGATGGGCGAGACCACGGGCTGGAATATCGTTCCAACCATGACACTCACCGCCGACCGGACGACTGACCTTGGGATTTCCTGTGACGTCATGTCCCCGTACGGTCGTTCGCCAGCACTCCTCGGGCAGACGGCGCTGGCCCTCCACGAGGTCTCCGGCGGGCGATTCCGTCTTGGCATGGGCCCGAGCTCTCCGGCGATCACGGAACGGTGGCATGGGGTGCCGTTCGATCGGCCCCTTCGGCGGCTTCGCGAGACGGTCGATATCATCAGGGCGCTCTACGAACAGGGCACACCCGCATACGAGGGCGAGATATTCGAGATTGAAGGCCTGTCCTACGAGCGAACGGTACCGGACGATCCACCGCCGATCGATCTTTCCACACTGGGACCGACGGCAACCGAACTGGCCGGTCGATTCGGTGACGGCTGGATTCCCCAAATGTTCACTCCCGAGGGCCTCGAGGGGCGACTCGAGGACCTCGCCCGTGGGGCCGACCTTGGCGATCGGTCACTCGATGACATACGGGTCAGTCCCATCGTTCGATGTTTCGCCGACGAGGACCGCGAGCGAGCGCGGGATACAGCCCGCTGGCAGGTAGCGTTCATGCTCGGCGCCTATGGTCCCTACTACGGGGATTCAGTTGCCGACCAGGGCTACGCCGAGACGGTGGCTGAAATCAGAGATCAGCTGGGCCGATCGAGATAACCAGGCCATGACCGCGGCTGTCTCCGATGAATTGCTGGACGCTCTCGTCGCCGCGGGCACCCCTGAGGAGGTGCGGTCGTGGCTCGAGTCGTATGCCGCCATCGAGGGGGTCGATGCCCTCCGGGTGGGCTTTGTCTCCGGAATGAGCCTCGACGATGGTGAATCGACGATGCGGGCCATCGCGGATCTGTTCTAGGCGAGCGAGTTGGTCGTCGCCTCGATGATATCCATGGCCTCCTCGAGCTCGGCCATGCTGGTTGCATATGAGAGTCGGGCGTAGCCGTCACCGTTCGACCCGAATGCCCCGCCCGGAACGACAACGACACCGCTGTCGATCACGGCATCACACCAGCCGTCGGGGACGGCCGGCATCACGTAGAAGGCCCCCCTGGGCGTCGGGACGTCGAGTCCGATCTCGGTCAGGCGCTTCAGCACGTAATCGCGGCGATCCTCGAAAGCGGCCACCATCTCTCGAACCGGCTTCTGTGGCCCGCGGAGGGCGGCCTCAGCCGCATACTGGGCCGGTGCCGACGCACAGGCCTGAGCGTACTGGTGAACCCTGAGCATCCGCTCGATCCGCGGGGTCGAACCGATGACCCAGCCGAGCCGCCAGCCGGTCATCGAGTAGGTCTTTGAACAGGCACTGACGACGACCACCCGATCTGACTCGGTGAACTCGAGTGGTGACCGATGGGCCCCCTCGTAGACGATGTGCTCGTAGACCTCGTCGGAGAGACAGAGCACGTCGTGCTCGTCGGCAATCCGGGCGAATGTCCGCATGTCCCTCCTCGGACTGGACAGCGCCGGTCGGATTTGCAGGACTGTTGACGACGAACACCGCAGTCTCGTCGGTAATAGCCGCCTCGACAGTCGCCGGATCCAGTGTGAGATCATCTCTGAGCGGGAGCGGGCAGGGCTCACCGCCGGCGATCCGGGTCAGCGCGTCGTAGGAAACGAAGCCAGGATCGGGAATCAGGACCTCCTGGCCCGGGTCGACGTGGGCCTCAAGGGCGAGATGTAGTGCCTCACTCCCACCGGCCGTGGCGATGATGTCACCGGGATCGATCGTGATCCCGTAAGTTCGATCGTAGCTGCCGGCGATCGCTTGCCGGAGCGATTCGATGCCCTTGTTGGTCGTGTACGCATCACTGTCACCACTCTCGATGGCCTCGATAGCGGCTTCCCTGACGTGGGCCGGCGTCGGAAAGTCAGGCTGGCCGAGCCCGAGGTTAATCGCATCGTCCCCAGCGGCCTCGAAGACCTCCCGAATCCCGCTGATGGAGTACCTGTTCGACTCGGCGCGCGAACCTCGTCATATCTACACTCCCCGGGGGAGGGCCGATAACTCTTGAGGAACCGAAATAGTTAACCGAATCTGATACCTTCAAGTGTCTTATGGAACTGTCCCGTCGAACAGCACTGGCTGGCGTTGCCACCGGCACGATCGCATCGACTGCGGGGTGTCTCGGATTCATCATGGGGGACGATCTCGAGTTCGTCGCTAGCCCTGCGGGAGCGTCGGAGAGTGCTCTCAACGAAACCGGCTACAGCGAAGTCGAAAATACCACTGAAGAGCAAGTCGAGACAGTCGAATTCGTTGTCGAGCGGGACGTCAAGGTCGGCTACTCCGCAATCGCGTACGGCATGGAAAGCCCGGCCGACATCGACTTCGGGTACGGCTCACTCGCCGTGCTCGCGACCCCCAATGCGTCGGTCCTGGGCCGATCGGTTAACCCAATTGCAGACATGGACTCCCGAGAACTGATGGCCGAGGTCGCCAGTCAGGCCGACTCGGAGCGGTCCATGGATCCGAGCGAGCCCAAGCGCATCGAAACACGAACGATGACTATCCTCGGGGAGGATCGAGAGGTGGACGTCTTCGAATCCACGCAGGGCATCGAGGGGCCAGCAGGTCCAGTTCGAACTCCTCATCACCAAGTTCGAACACGAGGGTGACGTCCTCGTCATCTTCGGCAGCTATCCCGCCGACTACGACCGAGATCGAGCAGCCGTCGAGGACCTGATGAAATCGATCGAGCACCCGATTGGTCAGTAAAACTCGCGAACGAGGTCCATAGCGCCGTCCGGGGCGCCGTCTGGGATATCGGCCATGCTCTCGGTGACCCCGTGGGTCTTGTGATACGGGATCGAGTGATCGTCCTGGTAGATGATCCCCTGGTACTCCTTGTCGGTCTCGAGAATCGCCCCCTTGGCCTCGTCGAAATCCGAGGCATCGTGGTCGGTTTCGCCGAGATCGACGATAGTGTCTCGGAAGTAGTCGTAAGTGTCGACGTCGTTGAACGTCACGCACGGGCTGAAGACGTTGACAAAGCCGAAGCCATCGTGTTCGATTGCCGCCTCGACGATTCGGTGTGGCGCTGGGCATCAGAGGCGAAGGTCTGGGCGATAAACGTCGCCCCGGATGCCAGCGCGAGCGCGAGTGGATTGACGGGCGGCTGGCGCGGCCCCTCGGGTGTCGTGCTCGTCTCGAAGTCCGCATGTGACGTCGGTGATGCCTGCCCCTTGGTCAGCCCGTAAATCCGGTTGTCCATCACGACATAGCTCATGTCGACATTACGGCGGACGGCGTGGATGAAGTGTCCGACGCCAATCGAGTAGCCGTCACCGTCCCCACCGGCGACCATGACCTCGAGTTCTGGTCTGGCCATCTTGACCCCTGACACCGACGGGCAACGCCCGTCCGTGAACCCCGTGAAGGGCGTAGCTGTGCATGTAGGTCCCGATCTTCCCGGAGCAGCCGATCCCGGCCACGATAAAGGTCTCATCGGGGTGGATCCGGTATTCGCGAGGGCCTTCATCATGCCGTTCATCGTCCCGAAGTCACCGCAGCCGGGACACCACGTCGGTTGCTTGTCCGATTTGAAATCGGTGAAGTGTGCGTCAGTGCTCATGCTGATACCTCCTCGCCGAGTTTGCTCTGAATCTCTGCCGGCCAGTTCATCGGCCTTGAACCGCACGCCGGTGTATTTCGTGATCCGCTTGACTCGTTTGAGGACATCGTGTTCGATCAGGTCCGCAAACTGGCCAGTCGCGTTACACTCGACGACGATCACGTCCTCTGCCGCCCCAACCTCTTCGGTTAGATCCGGCCTCGGGAAGATGTACGGTACCGAGATGAATCGGACCGAGACACCTTCCTCCTGGAGGTACGCAAGCGCCTCCACCATCGCCCCCTCGTTGGATCCCCACGAGATGACGAGCGTGTCGGCCTCCGGATCGCCGTACTCGTAGTACTCCCATGTCTCGCGGTCCTTCGCGGTCTCGACCTTCCGGAAGCGCTTGTCGACCTGCTGAACCCGCTCGGCCTCTTCCTCGGTTCGCCGGCCGAGCTCGTCGTGCTCGAGCCCCGTACTCATGTGTGCCCCATCGGCTGTCCCAGGGAGAACGCGGGGGCTGATCCCGTCTTCGGTGTCGGCGTGGGCCCGGAACCGGCCCTCCTGGTCGAGCCACTTTCCGACCTCGTCTGATTCGATGAGGTTGCCGCGATCGATCTCGACGGCATCCATATCGAACGTCTCCGGCGGGAACGTACGCTCGGTGACGGCGAGGGCCAGATCGGCGACGACGTAGACCGGTGTCTGATAACGTTCGGCCAGGTTGAACGCCTCGATGGTCTTCCAGAAGCAGTCGGCGATCGTCGTCGGCGAGAGGATAAATCGAGGAATTTCACCGTGACCGCCATACAGCAGCATGTTGAGATCACCCTGTTCCTGCTTCGTCGGCATGCCGGTCGAGGGACCCGAGCGCATCACGTCCACGATGACAAGTGGTGTCTCGCTCGTCGCAATGAGCCCGAACGTCTCCGCCATGAGATCGATCCCCGGTCCCGAGGTAGCAGTCATCGACCGGGCCCCACCGCGGGCCGCACCGAGGGCCAGATTGATCGCCGAGAGTTCGTCTTCGGCTTGCACGACGTGGCCGCCAAAGGATTCGATTCGACTGGTGAGGTACTCCATGATGTTCGTCGCTGGCGTGATCGGATAACCCGCATAGAAGCGACAGCCAGCGGCGATGGCCCCCATGCCGATCGCCTCGTCGCCGTTGAGCAACACGTAGTCGGCATCCGTCGTCTCGAGATCGTACCCGAGGTCGATGTCATAGGAGTCCTGCACGAACTCATAACCCAGTCTGGCGGCCTCCTTGTTATTCTGAACAATCTTCGTTCCCTTCCCGCCGAAGCGCTTCTCGAGAGCCTCATCGAGATACTCGATCGATCGAAGCCAGTCAGCGCACAGGCAGCACCCAGCGCCACCACGTTGCGCATGATGGCCCCACCGGCCTCCTCAGCAAGTGATTTGAGTGGGACGTCGACCCCGGTAATCCGGTCGGGGATGTTCGCTTCCCAGGAGCGCTCCCCGTCGTAAATCACGGCACTTCCCTCATGCATGATGTCCTCGTTCTCGTCGATGGTCCGCTGGGTGAGAGCAATCAGGACATCCAGTCGATCGACAACACTTCGGACGTCATCGACAGAGGTCCGGATCTTGTAGGCGGTATACCCACCCCGAATCCGGGAGGCAAAGTCCTTGGAGGTGAACACCTGTCGACCGGCCCTGGAGAGGGCTTGGGCAAAGATTTTGCCGGTGGAATCAATTCCGTCACCGGCCTCCCCGCCGACCGCCCAGTTGAGGTCACCAGCCATCTCACCATGGGCTTTGCTCGGGGCGACGAAAAGACTTCTGAAACCCCAACCTGTCGACCGGATTCGGTGGCTCGGCTGGCCCATAGCCCTATGGCTTTTCGAACTCCAGGACAACTGACCCAACATGGAGGGGTCGACAGTCAGCGTCGTCTCGGTCCAGTCCGTTGGACCGGGGACAGTCGTGATCGAGGTCGAGACCCCACCCGGGTTCGAGGCGCTCCCGGGCAGTTTATCCTCGTCCGTGCCACCCCCGAGGACGAGGAACTCGCCCGACACTACACGATTTCCTCGCCAGCGGTCGGTGACACCTTCGAGATCACGGTCGGCATCGATCCGGATGGCGATCTCTCACCCTGGTTGGGCAGCCTCGAGGGGGGCGAGACCATCCAGGTCGAGGGGCCGTTCGGCACCATCACGTACGAGCGTGAATCGGACATCGTGGCGATCGCCGGCGGGCCCGGCATTGGCGCCGCACTGGCGATCGCTGAAGCAGCTCGAGGAGCCGGTCACGATGCAGTCGTGATCTATCAGGACACCGCCATCGCTCACCGGGATCGACTCGAGGCGCTCGCGGCGGGTGGCGCGACAGTCCGGATACTCGAGGGAAGTGATCATGAACAGCTCGAGCGGGCCATCCAGGTCCCATCACAAGGCGGGCCAGGTGTACGTCTTCGGCTTCGAGGCATTTGTTCGGACGGTCTGGGCGGCCATCGAGTCAGCTGGCGGTCATCCAGCCGAGGCCCACTTCGAGAACTATGGCTAGTGCTCGACGAACTCGATGAGAATGCCGCCCGTATCGCTGGGATGGAGGAACGCAACGGTATGGCCCCACGCCCCCGGTCGTGGTTCCTCGTCGATACATGCGATGCCCAACTCGCGCGCCCGTTCGAGCGCCCCCTCAATGTCGGCTGTCTCGAGGGCGAGGTGATGCAGACCGGGGCCATTCTGGTCGAGGTATTGGGCGATTGCTCCGTCCTCCGCCGGCTCAAGGAGTTCCACGTAGCCGGACCCGAGCGACAGGAACACGACCGTCATGCCATCGAAGGTCTCCTCGTGAACGACCTCGAGCTCACAGAGATCGCCATACAGTGCTGCGAGTGAGGCGGCATCCTCCGTCGACGATCCCGACGTGATCGAAGTGCATGGCTGTGGCTGGGACAGCCGGCGAGTAACCGTTTGTGGTTCAGGCGGTCCCGGCGCCGTGGTATTCGCCAAATTCGTCGCGCATGACGTTGCAGATCTCGCCGACAGTGGCGTACGCCTTCACCGCCTCGATGATCGGTGGCATGAGGTTCCCGTTACTGGTGGCGGTGTCGCGAACGGCCGCGAGTGCAGCCTCGACAGCCTCCTCATCCCGATCAGCACGGACGGCCTCGAGTTGATCGATCTGTCGGCGCTGGTCTTCCTCGGTGACCTCCTGGATGTCCATCTCGGCCTCCTCGTCGACCGAGAACTCGTTGACCCCGACGATAATCCGCTCGCCTGATTCGATCTCACGCTGTCGCTCGTAGGCCGTCTCCTGGATCTGTCGCTGGACCCACTGCTGGTCGACGGCCGAGAGCATGCCACCGCGCTCTTCGACATCCTCGAGGATCTCGTACGCCTGGGCTTCGACGTCGTCTGTAAGTGATTCGACGTAATAACTGCCAGCGAGTGGATCGATCGTGTCTGCCGCCCCCGATTCGTGGGCCAGTATCTGCTGGGTCCGGAGGGCAGTCCGAACCGACTCCTCGGTCGGCAGCCCGATGGCCTCGTCCTTCCCGTTCGTGTGGAGACTCTGGGTCCCGCCCAGCACCGCCGCCAGAGCCTGGTAGGCCACTCGGACGACGTTGTTTTCGATCTGCTGGGCGGTGAGCATCGACCCCGCAGTCTGCGTGTGGAACTTGAGCTGCTTCGATTTCGGATTCTCGGCCCCGAAGCGATCCTCCATGATGTCGTGCCACATGCGACGGGCCGCGCGGAACTTCGCGACCTCCTCGAAGATGTTGTTGTGCGCGTTGAAGAAAAATGATAGCTGGGGGGCGAACTCGTCGACATCGAGTCCCGCATCGAGGGCCGCCTCGACGTACTCGATGCCGTCACCGAGGGTGAACGCCAGTTCCTGGGCCGCCGATCGATCCGGCCTCACGGATGTGATAGCCCGAGATCGAGATGGTATTGAACTTCGGCGTCTCGGCCGCACAGAACTCGAAAATGTCAGTGATGATCCGCATCGAGGGCTCGGGCGGGTAGATGTACGTGTTTCGGGCGATGTACTCCTTCAGCAGATCGTTCTGGATGGTCCCCGGAGCTCGCTCGCGATCCACGCCCTGCCGGTCGCCGACCGCGATGTACATCGCGAGCAGGACCGCCGCCGGTGCGTTGATCGTCATCGAGGTCGAAACCTCATCGAGCGGGATCCCGTCGAAGACGGTCTCCATGTCAGCGAGCGAGTCGATGGCAACGCCGGCCTTGCCGACCTCACCGGCTGCCATCGCCGCATCAGAATCATAGCCCATCTGTGTCGGGAGATCGAAAGCCATCGAGAGTCCGGTTTGGCCCTCATCCAGCAGGTAGTGATAGCGTTCGTTGGTATCGGCGGGAGTGGAAAATCCCGCGTACTGTCGCATTGTCCAGAGGCGGCCGCGATAGCCGGTGGAATAGACCCCTCGCGTATACGGCTCGGTGCCCGGATAGCCCAGATCCTCTTCGTACGTCGAAGTGCATCGATATCTGCAGGTGTGTAGAGGCGATCGACCTCGGTCCCGTGCGTATCAGTCGTGAACGTCTCGCGACGCTCACCGAATCGATCCAGCACCGGCTCGACCTCCGCATCATGCCACGATTCGTGGCCCTCACGGATCGCCTCGAGATCCTCTGGATCAAACATTGTCAAGTGGGATGAGACGGCGGGGCATTAAGGTTAACAAACGGTTCCTATCGGCCGGTGTCGTACTTGTAGGTCGCCGAGTCCGGATCGATGCCGAAATCCTCGGCAGTCCCCGCAACTCCTCTTCCTGTCCATCCTCCGCTCGTCTGCCTGTTTGAACGCCTCCCGGTGACTTGCAGGCATCTGAAACGTGCCCACCTCGATTGCCATCGGTTCGGCGTCTGGCTCGAGTCGATCACGCTTCTCGGTAAGTCGGTCACGCAGTGAATCGGGAAGGGCGGCTGCCTCGATCCGCTCGAACCCGAACTGCTCGAGATAGTCGGCTTCGCCCGTGAGGGCGTACACCGTCTCGAAGCCCTCGTCGCCGGCGTACTCGACGAGTCGCTCGATCACGTGGGCGCCGACGCCCTGGTTCCGCCAGCTCCGAGGACTCCGATGCTGGTCAGCTCGCAGTACGTCCTCGGCCTCGGGGTTCTTGTGGACCCTGATTCCGCCCGAACCCGGCCTTCTCACCGGACTCCTCGTCAAAGGCCACGACGTAATCACGGGAGCGAAAGGCCGTACCATCGAGGCCCATCGCCTCGATCTGATCGAGGAGCCACACCTCCTCTCGATTCTTCGCATCCCGGACGTACATGAGCGCAGGTAGGCGACCCGTGCCAAAAGAGTTGTGGGACTGGCTGGATCCGGCCCTACAGCGATTTTTTGAGTCGGTCGATGAAGCCCTCGGAGATCTCCACGGTTTCCCCACCGGCCTCGGCGTAGGCCTCGAGCGCGTCGCGCTGCTCGTCGGTGAGCGACTGTCGGGGTCACAACCTGGACCTCGACGTGCATATCACCGTGGCCCCGCCGCTGGAGCCGTGGCATGCCTTTTCCGCGTAGCCGGAACGTCTCCCCGCTTTGGGTCCCAGACGGGATGTCGAACGAGACGGCGCCATCGAGGGTCGGAATCTCGACCGAATCGCCGAATGTCGCCTGGGGAAAGGATATGGGGAGATGATATCGGAGATCGTCACCCGCTCGCTCGAAGTCCTCGTGCTCGCGAATGCCAATATCGATCAGGATGTCACCGTTCGAACCGCCATCGGCGCTTGGCGCGCCTTCACCCCTCCATGCGGAGCGTGTGGCCATCGCGGATCCCTGCCGGGATATCGACAGACAGTGTCACGTCAGATCGAATGACCCCCCGGCCAGCGCACGTCGAGCAGGTGTCGCTGTAGAGTACGCCTTCACCCTCGCATCGCCGACAGGTCGTCGTTTGCTGGACCCGGCCAAGGGGCGTCTGCTGGACCTCGGGTCACCTGCCCTCGGCCTTGACACTCCGAACAGCGCTGGAGCTCCGCATCAGGTGGGTGCCCCGTCCCGTCGCAGTCCTCGCAGTGGGCCGGTCGGTTGATGGTGAATTGCTTCTCGACTCCCTCGTAGGCCTCCTCGAAATCGATCTCGACGGCTGTCCGGAGATCCTTGCCCTTTCGCGGGCCACGTCGGCCGCTTCGGCCGCCACCGAAGACCTGTTCGAAGATGTCACCCGAGTCCGCCACCCATCCCGCCGAACGGATCGTCCCCCATGCCGGCGCCGCCCGGTCCGCCAGCACCCGCATCGAAGCCGTGCTTTTCGGCCTGTTCGAAACGATCGTGCCCCATCCGGTCGTAGGCCTGTCGCTTCTCTTCGTCCGTCAATACCTGCTTTGCCTTCTGTATCTTCTTGAACTTCTCCTCGGCGTCTGGGTCGTCACTGACGTCGGGGTGAAACTCAGTGGCCTTCGACCGGTATCGCCTGTTTGATCTCCTCCGTTGAGGCGTCCGGACTGACCCCGAGGACATCGTAGAAATCCTCCGTCATTCGTCGTGAGGCGTCTAGGCGATTCACCCACTTGAAACGACCGTTCCGGGGCGGCCCTCAGGCCTCTTCGCCCTCCTCCTCGTTGAATTCGAAGTCTGCCTCCTCCTCATCGGCCGCTCCGGCCTCGTTGCGCCGGCTCTTCGGTCTCGTCGTCGACCTCCTCAAAGTCGGCATCGACGACCTCCTCGTCTTCCTCGGTAGCTCCGGGCCCCGCGCCAGCGGCGTCAGCGGTTGCCCCGGCACCACCCGCTTCGGCTGCAGCGGCCTCCTGATAGATCTGCTTGCCAATCTCTTGCAGCTCCTTGCTGAGATCCGTCGTGGCCTCCTCGATCTCCTGGCTGCACGGCCCTGGTCATCGTCATGCACCGTGGCCTGAGAGTTGGCACACCGCCGTCTCGATTCGATCGCGGAGATCGTCGTCGACATCCTCGTCGTTCTCCTCGAGCAGGGTTTCAGCCCGCTGAATCGTGGCTTCAGCGGCGTTGCGAGGCCTCGATTGCCGTTCGCGGCGCTGCTCGTCCTCTTCGGCGTGCTCTTCGGCCTCCTGTTGCATTCGATCGATTTCTTCGTCGGAGAGGCCCGTCCCGCCCTCGATGGTGATCTCCTCACTCGTGCCGGTCCCCTTGTCCTCGGCACCCACGTTGACGATACCGTTCTCGTCAATCGAGAAGGTCACCTCGATTTGGGGCGTCCCGGCAGGGGCCGGCGGAATGCCGGTCAAATGGAATTCGCCAAGCAACTCGTTCTTCTCGGCCAGTTCTCGCTCACCCTGGAAGACCCGCACCTGCACAGTCGTCTGGTTGTCAGCTGCCGTCGTGAAGATCTTCGATTCTCCCGGTCGGAATCGTGGTGTTCTTCTCGATCAGGCGTTCGAAGAGGCCACCTTTGACTTCGATTCCCAGCGAGAGCGGGGTAGCGTCGAGCAGAACGATGTCGTCGACCTCGCCACCGAGCACCCCACCCTGGATGGCCGCTCCGAGCGCCACTGCCTCGTCTGGGTTGACGTTCTTCTGGGGCTCCTTGCCGGTCAACTCCTCCACCTTCTCCGTGACCTGGGGCATCCGGGTCGATCCACCAACGAGGAGAATCTCGTCGATATCGTCTGTCGAGTAGCCCGCGTCCTCCAGTGCCTGTTCTGTCGGTTCGACCGTCCGGTCGATCAGATCCTGGGTCAGCGATTCGAATTTCGCCCGCGAGAGCGTCTCCTCGAGGTGGATTGGTCCCTCGTCTGTCGCCGTGATGAATGGAAGGTTGATTTCGGTCTCCATCCGCGACGATAGTTCGATCTTTGCTTCCTCGGCGGAGTCCTTCAGCCGCTGCAGCGCCTGGTTGTCCTCCCGGAGGTCGATACCGTGCTCGTCCTCGAAGTTGTCGGCAAGCCAGTCGATGATGGCGTGATCCCAAGTCGTCTCCGCCGAGTTCGTTGTCCCCGTTGGTTGCGACGACCTCGTATACCCCACCGCCCAGATCGAGGATGGAAACGTCGAACGTTCCGCCCCGAATCGTACACGAGGACGGTCTGGTCAGAATCGTCATCAAGGCCGTAGGCCATGGAGGCCGCAGTCGGCTCGTTGATAATTCGCTCGACGTCGAAGCCGGCGATCTCCCCGGCATCCTTCGTCGCCTGACGCTGACTGTCCGAGAAGTACGCCGGCACCGTGATAACAGCTTTCTCCACTTCATCGCCGAGATAGTCCTCGGCATCCCGCTTGATGTCTGGAGATCATCGCCGAAATCTCCTGGGGCGTGTATTCCTCGCCGTCCACTTCGACGGTGTAATCCTCCTCCCCAATGTGGCGCTTGATCGAGCTGATCGTCCGTTCGGGATTCTGAATCGCCTGATTCTTTGCTGGTTTTCCGACGAGGCGCTCCTCGTCGTCGGTGAAACGCCGACAACCGAGGGGTTAGTCCGCTCGCCTTCAGGCGTTCGCGATGATTTCCGGATCGCTTCCGTCCATCGCGGCGAAGGCGCTGTTCGTCGTACCAAGGTCAATTCCGAGAATCTTGTTACTCGCCATCTACTGGAGGTATTGTGCGCACTTTGTTTTAAAGCTTATTACAGCCCCGGAATCAAGAGACAGAGTCCTGGTTCAACGACCGATATATTGGAAAAGCCCCATTTGCATGCCGACGGTTCCTCACTCAAGTCATCCACGAGATGTCCCCGCCAAGTTCGATCGGGTCCTCGTCCGGACCCGAACCATCGCCGTTCGTCTGCGAGGACATCCTTCGCCCGGTTCGGCTGACTCATCGACAGACTCACCTTCGACGTCACCGCCCATCGCGATTGCGTCATCGTTCGATCCTGCTGGGTTCGCATCCTCCTCGGATGTCTCTTCGCCATCGATCGCCGCTTCGTCGTCATCGGAATCGGCAGCCGGATCGGCCTCTGTGGTCTCGGCTTCCTCCTTCGGTTCCTCTGCTTCGACAGTGTCCTCCTCAGTAGTGTCGCTGTCCTCTCCGTTGCTGACTGTCACCTGTGCGTGCTGGATGACCTTCTCACTCATCTCGTAGCCGGGTGTGAACACCTCTGCGATTGTACCCTCCGGTTTCGCACTGTCGACCCGTGCCATGACGGTGTGACGCTGTGGGTCGACCTCGGACCCGGTCTCCGGGTCGATCTCCTCGACATCCTCCTCGGCGAGCACCCGATCGAACTCGCGGAGGGTCATGTCCACCCCGTCACGCGGAGGGCTTCCACGTCCTCGTGGTCTTCACCGAGGCCCGTTTGAGGTTATCGCGAACCCCGACAAGCTTGCTCACGAGTTCCTCGGTGGCGAGCGCCTCGACCTGTTCCTGGCGCTTTTTCGCCCGCTTCTTGTAGTTCTCGAAGTCGGCCTGCTTGCGCTTGAACGCTTGCTCGAGTTCATCGATTCGCTCGTCTGCCTCCTCGAGTGATTGGGTCTTCTCATCCAGGTCTGCCTGGAGGGTGGCGATCGTTTCGGCCTGCTGCTCAAGTCGCTCGCCGAGATCGAGCAGTTCGGCGCGCTGGTGGCGAATCGTCTCCTCGAATCGATCGGCTGTCTCAGCGACTGATACGAGGTCGTCGGCGACGTGCCTCGTCATGATCTGCGAGTCGATCCGCAACCGACTGGAGTTCTTCAGCCTGCTCCGTGATCTCCTCGAGGTCCTCCTCGATCGGTTCGGCATCCTCGACAGGCACGGCCTGCGAGTTGTTCTTGTTTTCTCCAGCTGATCCATCCTCGACCGGGACGGCCTGCTCGCCCGTAGATTCATCCTGAGTGTCGGCACTCACGTCAGCCTCCGGTCCACCGTCGGATTCCTCCCCGTCGTCGGACGGGACACCCTCAGCCGTGTCCTCGTCTTCGCTCATACTCCCCCGAACGAATAGCGCCGATAAAAGGATTGAGGTAGCGTTCCGGGTGGGTGGTTCACCTGGATGAGCGGATCGCTCGCGGCCCCTCGGAATCATCGACTCCAGTTCCCCATGGACGTACAGGCCGACTCCCAGGGGTTCCGTGGGATCCCGGTCAGTTTGTGGGCAGCGATCAGATAGCCCCAGTCACCCTCCCACTCGACCGTCTGGTCCTCACCGGCCACGAACCGGGCGGCTGCCGGCCCATCGAGGGTGATCACATTGGTTTTCTGCCAAGCGGCCAAGTCGCTGAACCGCATCAGTGGTGGGCTTCCAGTGTTCCTGGCGCGTGCGCAGACAGGTCATCCCGAGGGCCTGGACGGCCAGGGGACCATCGAGGTCACCAGCGAACATCCAGATTTTGCCGGCGCCTTTCTCCCAATAGGAAAACTGAGCCAGGGGGTCACGAGGAATGTCAAATCGGTCGGTGAAATAGCCAATCACCTCCTCTCGCGTCGCCCGGCCCTCGTCGACCCGCTCGGCATCCGTCGCCGGAAGCCGATCGAATCGCTGCCCGTCGTTCTCCGTCATCCGTCGGTCACCTCGAGGGCCGCCACGTAGAACCCGCCGCTATCGTTGTGGTGCGGATAGATTCGGGCCGTCTTGGTGAGAGCCTCACCGTACTGCTCGCCGTCCCACGAGTGACAACCGGATCGATAGGTGAGGCCCCCAGGTAGCGCCGGATCGACGACCCGACACGGTTCGGTTTCTAGCGCGTGGGCGACGACGGCCTCGTTTTCTTCGGGTGCAAACGTACATGTCGAGTAGATTACCCCGGCCGCCCGGGGCCGTCAGCTGCAGGGCCCGTCGCAGGATTCCCTTCTGGATTCCGGCCATCGACTCGACGTGCCCGAGCGACCAGTCCTCGAGCACGTCGGGATTCTTGCGGACTGTCCCCTCGCAGGAACAGGGCGCATCGACCAGCGACCGATCGAACGTCTCGAACGGGAACTGCCCCATCGGATAGTTCCGGGCGTCGTATTGGGTTACCGAGAGACTCGAGGCGCCGAGTCGTTCGGCATTGAACCGAAGCGCCGAGAGGCGGCCGAGGTTCGCATCGTTGGCCACAACGTGCCCGCTGTCGTCCTGTTCGGCGGCAATATGGGTCGCCTTCCCGCCCGGGGCTGCACAGGCAGCCCAGATGCGTTCACCCGATGCTGGCGCCAGTGCGTGGACCGGCAGTGACGAGACCGCATCCTGGCCGAGGGTGAAGCCGAGAAAGGAGGCCCAGGTCGCCCCCGGAGAATCAGTGTCGAGCGTGAGCACGTCTGGCACCCACGGGACGGGGTCGTGAGCGACACCCTCGGTCGACAGTACCGCGCGAGTCCGCTCGAGGTTGGCCTCGATCGAGTTGACCCTGACGGTCGTCGCAAGCGGTTGCCTGCAGGCGGTCAGGAACGCCTCGAAGTCATCAACGATCGGCCGATACCGCTCGAGTGCCTCCATCGCCGGCAGTTCGGGGGCGGGTGGGTAGTGCGTTTCGACAGCACGACACTGGACGGAATGCATCGGTTCCCACGAACTTTTATTCTATGCGTTCGTTCAATCGACCAGCAATGCCGAGTGAATCCCGCGACGTCGTCGTCGTCGGTGGTGGTACCGCCGGGTGCGTTTGCCGCGGCGACGGCGGCCAGGGAGGGGCAGGATGTCGCACTCCTCGAGCGAAAGGACGAGGAGGAGGCCGGTCACATCGCCTGCGGCGACGGGATCAAGGGGAAGAGTTCCTTCCCCGACGTCATCGACCGTGAGCGGCTGTACGAAGAGACGTTCACGAACCAGAACATTTCGCGGGGTATCTTCGAGAATCCGACGACCGGCGAGACGATCGAGATTCCATTTGGGGAGACGGGCGGGATCGTCGATCGGTGGAAGTACGGCCAGGTGCTGCTCGACGAGACCGAAAAGGCCGGAGCGGACATCCACTACGATACGGTGGTGCAGGACGTCGTCCAGCCCAACGGCGCCGTCACCGGGGTGACCGGCACCCGGAAGGGCGACGCCGATCAGTACAACGCCGATGTCGTCATCGATGGGGCCGGTGCCATGTCAATCCTCCAGGACAAGGTCTCGTTCGACACCTCGACGTTCGATACGAACGTCGACTATACTCAGTTCTGCTCGGCCTACCGGGAGGTCCTCGAACTCCCCGAGCCCGTCGACTGGCACGACGCCCTCGTGTTCAAACCGACCGAAGAGCTTGGGTATCTGTGGTATTTCCCCCGCTCACCGACCGAGATCAACGCGGGGCTTGGCTTCCAGATGAACCGGCCGTCGATGGAGCTGGTCGATGTGCTCAAACGCGATATTGCCGCCAGGCCGGAATTCGAAAACGCAACCGTGAAGAACAAGCTTGGCGCGGCACTGCCGACCCGACGCGCCTACGACTCAGCTGTCCACCCAGGATACATGGCCGTCGGCGACGCGGCCGGCCACGTCAATCCCTGTACCGGGGGCGGCATCTCGGGCGCAGCGAAAGCCGGTCACTGGGCGGCCTCGGTCGCTGCCGAGGCGATCGAGGATGGCGATGTCTCCGAGGACAGCCTCTGGCGGTACAATCACCGCGTCCAGACCGACTTCGGCAAGCGCTTCGCCGCGATGGACCTCTACAACATCTTCGGGACTGCTCACGAGATCGACGAGCTTGTCTCGGTCGTCACGGCCCTGCCGGGCCAGCAACTCGTCGACGCCATCGGACGGAAGGGGACAGCGGATTTCAGTCTCGGACTGAAGATCAAGACCGCGATCAAGACCTTCGGTCACTGGGATGTCCTCTACGAGCTCTATCGGGTCCAGAAGAAGGCTTCAGAGCTGAAAGCGATCTACGACGACTACCCGACCGATCCGGACGGCTTCGGCCGGTGGCTCGGCCGTCGGGATGACGTCCTCGAGCAGGTCTACGAGATCACCGGCGCCGATCCGAAGTACTAGTCTTTTGGCCCTGGCCCTGCGTTGGGGGAGCCAGCATGAATCCGACGGCAGTCGAGACGGCCGAGGCAGTCCAGACAGGAGATCAGTCAGCAACAGAGACAGTCGATGCAGCACTCGAGCGCATCGCCGCGGGCGACGAGCAGCTCAACGCCTTCATCACGCTCATCGACGAGGAGGCCCGAGCCGCCGCGCGTGCGGCAGACGACCCGAGTGGCCCGCTCGCTGGCGTCCCACTCGCTCTGAAGGACCTCTCCACGGAGAAGAAGGGGTTCGCACCACGTTCGGGTCGGCCGCGCTGGCCGATCACGTCTCGGATCACACCGCGATCACCGTCGAGCGACTCGAGGCGGCCGGTGCCATCGTGGTCGGCAAGACGAACACGCCCGAGTTCGGCCACAAGGGAACGACCGACAACGACGTCATCGGCCCGACAGCCTCGCCGATCGACCCGTCATTGAACGCTGGCGGCTCCTCGGGCGGATCGGCCGCCGCCGTCGGGGCCGGCGTGGTGCCGATCGCGACGGGCAGCGATGCTGGCGGATCACTGCGGATTCCGGCAGCGATGTGTGGGGTTGTCGGAATGAAACCATCCTTCGGACTGGTCCCCTACGCCGCGCGACCAAACGCATTCAGTCGCCACCCCCAGCATACCACCTTCGGGCCACTCGCCCGGACAGTCGAAGACGCGGCTGTCATGCTCGATGTAATGGCCAGGCCCACACAACCGCGATCCAGTGAGCGTTCCCGTCGACATCGATTTCGTCTCGGCTCTGGAGCGTGAGCCGAGTTCGCTCCGCATCGCGTTCAGTCCAGATCTGGACGTATTTGACGTCAACGAGTCAGTGGCCACGGTACTCGAGGAAGCGGTCGGGGATCTGGCCGATGCCGGTGCGACCGTCGATCGGGTCGACATCGATCACGGGTACACGATGGGCGAGCTCCAGATGGCCGTCACGGCGACCTATACGACGTCCTTGCGCGAGGTGGCAACGACGGTCGAGGCCGAGTTCGGCATCGACCTGCTGACGGATGAATCAACCTCGGAGAGTCTCCGGACGATGCTCTCGATGGCCGAGCACATCGGCGCCAACGATATCGCCGAATCTGGCATGATTCGCACCGGCTTCTTCGATGCGATCCAGGATCGACTCGATGAGTACGATCTCATCATCACCCCGACCACCGCGCGGGTGGATATCGGCCTCGAGGAGGACATTTCGACGACCGGCTTCGACTTCCCGCTCACCTGGCCGTTCAACCTGACGGGCCATCCGGCGGCGTCGGTCCCGGCGGGTCTGACAGAGGAGGGTCATCCAGTCGGCTGCCAGATCATCGGGCAGCGCTACGAGGACGATACCGTCTTCGCGGGCATGGCCGCCCTCGAGCGAGTCAGGCCGTGGACCCACCTGTGACGAGTAGCCCAATACCTTTGCAGACGGCACTCCTACGGTGACCATGCGCACTCCAGAGGACAGTTCCATCGACCGCCTGCCCCAGCGTCGCGGGCATTCCGCTTTTGGGCATCGGCACTTGGCAAAATGACGACCACGACACCTGCGCACAGAGTGTCCAGACGGCCCTCGAGCTCGGGTATCGACACGTCGACACGGCAGAGGCGTACGGTAACGAGGGGGCCGTCGGCGAGGGGATCGCCAGGTCATCGGTCGATCGCGACGAGATTACCCTGGCGACGAAGGTCTGGGCGGCGAATTCTCGAGCCGGCTGACGTCAGAGTGGCCGTGGAGTCCAGTCTCGATCGTCTCGGGGTCGACGTCATCGACTCGCTGTACATACACTGGCCATCGCTGTCGTATGACCCCGATCAGACCCTCCCCGTTTTCGATGCCCTGTACGACGAGGGCATGATCGGCCGGGTCGGCATCAGCAACTTCGAACCGACCCAGATTGAAACGGCCGTGGCAGAAGCGGACGCGCCCATTGCCGTCAATCAGGTCGAATTGCACCCGTTCCTCCCCCAGCGAGACATCGTTGAAACCTGTCGAGAACACGACATCGAGGTCGTCGCCTACTCCCCCCTCGCCCGGGGAGCGGTGCTCGAGCAGCCGGTCATTCGCTCGATCGCCGATCGCCACGACGCGACCCCGGCCCAGGTCAGCCTCGCCTGGCTCCGTGAACGGGACATCATCGCCATCCCGAAGGCCACCGGCCGGGACCACATCGCCGAGAACTGGCAGTCCTCGAGATCGACCTTAATGGCGCTGACATGGAGAAACTCGATGGTATCGAAGAGCGCGAGCGATTCGTCGACCCCGACTTCGCACCCTGGCGCTGAGACGCAACGGTAATGGTCCGGCGCTCGATTGACCCAGCCATGGGCGCCAGGACCGACCGCCGGAACACCGGTCTGGTGGGAGGGATCAAGATCGATCTCCGGCGACTGCACGGGGCCTGGATGGAGATCGCCTTCCGCCGCCAGCGCGGGCGAGGCCACTCCGTACTCGGCCGATGGAAGCCGGAAACGGCCGGAGAGAAATTGGCCTACTACTCCTGGTATCTCATCGGCTCGCTCGGGCTCGTGCTCTTTTACCCACTGACGATCGTTGGCTTTGCCACCCGGTATTACGCCCGTCGAATCGACTCGACGGCCGCGAGACTCGGGCTGGTCGGCGTCATCGGAACATCGGTCATCGTCTGGGGGCTGCTCATCGCGCTGGCCCGCTTCCAGCTTGAGTTCGAGGGCTTCCTCGCCGTGGTCACGGCCAGTGTCGTGGCAACGATTGCGGCGGTCCTCGCGGTCCTCACCAAACGAGCAGGTGGACGGGGACTCACCATTCTACTGGCCTATCCATTCGCGATGACCGGTATATTTCTCCCTCCAGTTGTCGCGGCATTTTACTACCAGCCGTTGCAGGACGTCATCTTTACCGAGAGCGTACGATCTCGCCGTCTACATCCTCGATGAATTTCTCTTTCTTGGCGGCGTTAACGATATCATCCGAGAGCAATTCGACCTCGAGGGCAGTGCCTACATCCTGATGTGGCTCGCTCTGTCCTTCCCGGTCGGCTGGTTGCTGGGCTTCGTCGTTGAGCTCGCAAATCTGGCCCGGCCGTCCTCGTGAGTGGCGACACGCTTACCACTCTTGACACTGATAGGTCAGGCATGGACTTCGATGCGATCGTCACCGGCGGCATCTTCGTACTCGTGATCGCGCTCGGCGTTGGCGGAATGATCGCCTCCGGCATGATGCCCACCAACACCGTCCTGATGATGGTTCTCCCGTCGATGGTGATCTTTGGTGCCCTCTTGCTTGGTGTCGGGATCAAACATGGACAGTACCGAGCTACCAACTAGGGTGAAGACTAAGCAGGTCGAGTAACAACCCGACCAGCCATCGCGACCGATGGAATCGCTTCTTGTCATCCGCCGCTGTCACAGCTGCCCTTCCTCACATGTAGCCGAGGTCGCGCAGGCGCTCCATCAGCTCCTCTTTGTCCTGGGCCCGCCCCGCTCGCTCGACGGTTCCCTCGAGGTCCTGGAGCCAAGCGGGCTCCTCTGCGGCCTTCTCGGTTGAGACCTCACTCCCCAGCGATCGGAAGCCCTCCCAGTACTGGGGGGCGATGGGGATGTCGATGGCCTCGAGGTCGCCAGGCAGGTCAGCTGAACTGCTCGGAACGTAGCCGTCGTCGGGATAGTCCGGGACGGTATCCGGCACCAGGAACGACCACGTCGCCTCCCAGACGGCGCGCTCGTCGAACTGGAGGATGGGATGGACCCGGTCGTGGGGCGGGTAGATGTCGGGATCGTGGCGGGGCGAAAAGAACGTCTCGTCCGCACGGGCCTCCTGTTCGTCCCAGCGCACCCCGGAGATGACCCCGTCGATGTCGTGGGACTTGAGCGCGTCGTTCAGAGCGACGGTCTTGAGCAGGTGGTTGCCCGCGTACGTATCGAGCAGGAAGGGGAACGAGTCCTCCTCGTACTCGAGGATGTTCTCGATGTGATGCTGGTTGTGCTCGAGAGAGGGCATCCACGGGAATGTCGTCACCCGGGGTCAGATCGTGTTCGGTGACGTAGTCGCCGATGTCCTCGTTGCGGGCATAGACAACGTCGACGTTCCAGGCGTCACCCCAGCGCTCGACGAAGTCATGAATCGCCTCGAAGTGCTGGTAGTGATCGATGAAGATCGAGACGGGCATCTCGTCATCGAACTCGGAAGCGACCTCGGCGACGATGTACAGACACAGCGTGGAGTCCTTTCCACCCGTCCACATTACCGCGGGATGCTCGTAGGTCTCGAGGGCCGTGGCCGTGACGTCAGCGGCCTTTTCCATTTTGGCCTCGAGACTGGGGTAGTCCTCGGGGCCCTCTCCGGTACCATCTTCGTAATCGACATCGACGTAGTCGGGGAATTCAACCATGCGTCTGTAATTAGATATAATTACGACCGTAATACAAGTTTCTACATCTCGGCCGGAAAATGCGAGGGCAAGACGTCCCGTCTTGCCGCACTGGTGCAGTGCGAGGGGAGGGAATTGAACCCACGAACCCCTACGGGAGCGGATCTTGAGTCCGCCGCCGTTGGCCGCTTGGCTACCCTCGCCCGCATCGACCATCTCCTAGCGTCGTCGTTGAATATCCTCCGATTCGACCGACTCGTCGCTCGTGTTCAGAGACCGAACCGTCTATGTTTCGAGGGATACTGGCCACCCCAAATGCGGGTCACGGAACTGGGCGATGGAACGCCCGAGGTCGCGGTCGTCGCGGGCATCCACGGCGACGAGCCTTGCGGCCTCCGTGCAGTCGAGCGGTTCCTCGAGGACGAGCCGCCGGTCAAACGGCCAGGTCAAGGTCGATCGTCGCGAACGAACGAGCCCTGGTGCGGGGAACCCGATTCATCGACGAGGACCTGAATCGGGTCTTTCCCGGTAATCCGGATGCCGAGACGCACGAGGGGCGACTGGCTGCCGAGCTGGTCACCGAGCTCGAGGGCTGTCTCCACCTTCTCGATGCACTCGACCGCAGAGTCACGCCGAGCCATTCGCCCTGGTTGGCGAACTGACCGATCGATCGCGGACTATTGTGCCCAGCTCCCCGTCAGTGCGGTCGTCGAGGTTGGGAAGTTCCGGGCCGGCCGGCTCTTCACCGCAAGTCGATACGATCGAGGTCGAGTGCGGCTGCAGGGCAGCGATCAGGCTGCGGAGAATGCCGATCGATCACGCGGGCGTTTCTCGACCGCAACGGGTGTCCTCCCTGGCGACACCGTCCGGCGGGACCTCCAGGTCTTCCACCCTCACTGACCAGATCCGGAAGGCCCACGCAGACGGCTACGAACGAGTCTCGTCGAGAACTTCGAGCGGGTCGATGCCGGCGATCCGTTCGCCGCCGCAGACGGGCACCCAGCACGTCGCACGAGGAGCCGCTTCATCCGGTCTCATGTCCTCGTACGGCTACTGCTGACGTCTTCGGCTACACCGCCGAGCACCGGGGAACCTTGCCCGCCTCGAGTGCCAGCGACTAGGCGTAGCGGCCAATCTCCACCAGGCCGGCTACATTCATAGGCGTCGACCCCCTCGCATCGGCTATGATCGAGCCATTGCTCATCGAATCGGTGCTGGCGAACCCCTTTCCCGAACGGGATCGCCCACTATGCAGTCGGGGGAATCCTCGTGGGGCTGGGCACCGCGGTTATCTATGCAACGACCGGCATTCCCGCTGGGGCGAGTACGTTCCTCGAGTCGACCCTCTCGTACGGGCTCGAAGCTCTCCAAGGTCCAGCAGTACCGGCTCCCGGGACTGGGCGAGTGGTGTTCACCCTCGGGATCGTGCTGGCGCCGGGCTGGATGCGATTACCGTTCCGGGTGAAGTCTGGACGACGGATGTGCAGTGGTGGCGACTCGCTGGGCGGCAGGCATCCTGGTGCGGCATCGGAACTCGACTGGGAAGGGTGTACGTCGGGTCACGGGATCTGTGGTGTCGGGTCAGTCTCCCAGACGTCCTTCGTGAACGTCATCACGTTCCTGGCAATCGCAATCGGGACCGCCCAGCTGGTCATGGCCGCGGGGGTGGTTCCATGAGCGGGGAACACGAGGCTCACCGGCTCTTCCTGCCCGGCTGTCTTCGTGGGAGGCCTCCTGTTCGGGTTCGGCCTGGGATTCAGCCAGATGGCCCGACCGGAGGTCGTCCTCGAGCTTCCTCCAGCTCCAGGATCTGGGCCTGCTCTTCGTGATGTTCGGGGCCGCGGGCATCGTCGGCCTGGTGGTATTCGGGCTCCCGACGCATCAGATCGAGCGCCACCGACCGGCACCGAGTACGGCCGCCGGCTCAAGACGATGGACACGAACGTCCTGCTCGGTGGCGGCATCTTCGGCGTCGGCTGGGGTCTCAGGCATCTGTCCCGGTGCGGCCTATGCCAGCCTCGGCATCGGCAATCTCCCGATCCTGTGGGGCATCGCCGGCATGTTCATCGGGGCCTACGCCCAGGCCCTCTGGCGATCCCAGCGTGTCGAGACCGGATCTTCAGCTGCTCGCGCCGATTGAGGGCGTGACGTAAGGCCTATTCACCTGTCGGCCCGAAGGGTCGTATATGTCGTTCCCACCGTCCAGCGGACTCGATCAAGACGAGGTCGACGAGATCGTTGACGAGGCCATCGAAAGCAACGATGTCGTTTTGTTCATGAAGGGGACCGAGCTCATGCCCCAGTGTGGGTATTCCCGAAAGGCACTCGGCCTCATCAGCACGTATCGGGACGAATTCGAGACGGTCGACGCCCTCGAGTCACTCGACGAGTTCCGTGTCGCCCTTCGAGCGCCACAGCGGCTGGGAGACCATCCCACAAACGTACGTCGAGGGGGAATTTGTCGGCGGATCCGACATCCTCGTCGAACTCGAGGAGCGCGGTGAGCTGGGCGAGACCCTCGACGCCTGATCCGATAACAGTAGCTCATTTAAGCGCCCGTCGCGTACAGGAGAGCAGAGCCACGATCGTCGTAGCAGCTACCGACAATCGCCACGCCCCATCATGTCCACGGAGGAACCCAATCGCGTCTATCGCCTGCATTCCACGCTCGAGCTTCCACTCGAGGACTTACACGACTACCTCGACTCCGCCTCGTATCCGGATGGCGTCGAGGACGTCGAACTGACCCGCCGGAACAACACCCTCATTCTCAAGGCTGTCGGGGGGGACGAATCCGTCAGCAAGTACACCCCCAGTGCACAGCTGAAGGCAAGCGTCACGGAGAACCGGGTGTACGAGGAGGATCCGGAGGAGCGACGCCAGTCGTTCCGGTGGAGCGAGGACGAAGAGGAAGAAGAAATCGAATCGGAACTCGTCGAGTTCGCGGCATTCAAGGGCAACCTCGAGACCGTACTCCAGAACACCTTGCTCCAGTACGAGATGTTCGAGGTCCTCTGTGCCATCGCGGGTCAATCCGAGAAGGGGACGCTGACGGCGATCCGCCGAGAATGACGGCGAGCCGAGGCGACCCGCATCGTCGATGGTGAGCCACGGCCGGCGGACGTCGAGGTCGTCGAGGGCCCCCGCGAAACCAACGCGGCCAAATCCGGCGTCAACTGGCGGGACAACAAGTTCATTTCGGACTGAGAAGTCGACTCCTCCGGTGGCTCAAGAAGTAGTACAGCGGATAGCGAATGTTATCATCGACCGCAGGTTCACGATTACCGTGGACTGGGCGTGGTGTCGACTTAGCGTGTCACGGGGACGGCCTCGTCGAATATCTCCTCGAAGGTCCCGTCGGCATCGTCGTCGGGTGCTTCCTCGACTTCCTCGATGTCCTTGATGTCTGGCCGGGAGCATCCGGTCGAGGTTTGGCAGATCGGCTGGCCGTTCGTCCTCGAGATTTGCGAGGGCCATGATCTCCTCGGGCGTGCTTTCGCTGAACTGTTCGAAGACTTCGTCGACGTTTTCGGTGATACCCAACCCCTTGATGGTTTGACGCGTGATCACCGGTGCGTCACGGTCCATACGGGCTCATCAGTCCCCTTGTATATTAATCTGCGTCAGACATTCAAAGTGCTCGTGAATCAGTAATCCTTTGCTCGACGTCCTGCAAAGACCGGCGTGTCCCGCTCGAGTGACGTGATCCTGTTCGTGATTCTCTCGATGCTCTGGGGATTTTCGTTTCCCGTCATATCGATCGGCCTCGAGTACCTCCCGCCGGTCCTATTCGCCGCATTTCGCTACGATGTCGCCGCTGTCATTATGGTGACCATCGCGGCCTGGCGGGTGGACGAGTGGCTCCCGGCCGGGCCGAACAATCTCCTCGCCGTCCTGGGTGGTGGCCTGTTTCTGGTGGCGGGGAACGGGCTCCTGTTCATCGGCCAACAGACGGTTCCGAGTGGCGTGGCCGCTATCCTCCAGGCACTCGTACCGATCGCCACGGCAATCTGGGCGCTGCTGTTGCTGGATGAGCGACTCTCGACGATCGGTGCGATCGGCGTCGCGCTGGGGTTTCTCGGGATCGGCCTGGTGGTCCAACCCGATCCCACCAATCTCCTCGCGGGCGATACCCTGGGCCGCCTCATCATCGTCGCCCAGGTGATCAGCGTGTCACTCGGGGCGTCATCGTCCAGCGAGCCGACCCGAGCATGGGCCAGACGGCCCTGACGGGCTGGTCGATGCTCGTGGGAGCCGTCGTCCTGCACGGCATCAGTCTGATCCTCCGGGAGGAGCTTGCGGTCGGCTCAGCCCTGCCGACGGCCCTCGCCGGCATCCTCTATCTGGGGATATTCTCGACGGCCATTGCCTTCTTCATCTACTTCACGATCCTCGAGAAACACGGTGCCTTCGAAGCCGGCCTGGTGACCTACGCCGTCCCAATCGTCGCAACTGTTGTCAGCGTCGTCCTCCTCGACGAGCCGATCAGCGTCTTGAGCGTCCTCGGCTTCGTGGTCGTCGCTATTGGCTTCGTGTTCATGAAGCGACATGCCATCTCTGAGGTCCTCGAGGTCGCAACCGGTATCGGGAGCCCCTGAACCAAATTAGATCAGTTCGGCGATAAGCTCGTCAACCGTCAGTGGTGATTCGATGCGGATGGCATCTGCCGTGCCCATGGCATACTCGGTCCTGATGTTGGGCCCGATAATCGTCGAGTTACGTGTCGTGACGTTGATCAGGTCGAGGCGGCTGCCCGTTCCATTGACGGGCTCTGCGAAACAGACCTCTTCCGGATTAAGGAAGCCAGTCTTGATCTGGAAGGTCCCATTTTCGACGGCCCCTGGAGGGAGCTCGTCCGTGGCCTGCACGGAGGTGCCTGTCGTCGTCAGATTTTCTGATATCAGCCCGGTGGCGTTGGTCGTTTGGTTCCGGACAGTAATGTCGATGCCCAGACACCCAACTGGCTCGTACTCACGATCGATCGTGTCATTGAACGGGGGGCCTGGCGGTCTATCAGCTCGAGGGGCCCCGGCAACGGGAACAACTGTCAGGGTGAGAACAGCCAGTGTGACGAGACAGACGGCAATTGAGCGGGTGGTGACCATGAATTACCGACGTTTCATCACACGGGACGATAGTAATTGACCGTGGTATGTCCGGTAATTTATGATGTAAGCAGGCGCAAAACCTCGTCTTTAGGACGGGGATACACACCGTCACTGGCTGTCGCATCCCAGTAGTGACACCTATCGGAGCAAGAGTGGCAACAAGAAGCTCCACGGCTGGGAGTTTGACCGGTTCACGAGACTGCTCGAGTACAAGGCCGAGGAGCGTGGCATCCTCGTCGAACGGGTGTCCCAACCAGGAGAGTCGAAGACGTGCTTGTGCTGTGGACGGGAGCAAACGGAAAACCGTGTAAAGCGTGGCAAGTACGTCTGTGATTCCTGTGGTGCGGTCATGAACGCGGACGTAAATGGCGCGGTGAACATCCGACGACAGATAACTCGGAGTCCTCCGCTGGAGGATACGAGTAACGGCCGCTTGGCACGGCCAGGAACGTACCTGTTCAACCAAACCCTCGGCCAGTTCGCCCCGAGAAACAGGCGAGTCTGCAAACCATAATATCCGAAGCGCTGTCGGGAATTCTCGCGGTTTACCACGGGGAGGATGTCAATCTCTATTGAGTAGCGACGTATTCAACAATCAGATACGACCGGAAAATTCACGGGGTGATGAGATTCGTTCGCCTGACAGTGTTTCCTGACGAGGGGCTCCATCCGTCGGTGGAACTCTCGCAGAACGGGGCGGGGCCACACGGCTGGCGATTCTTTACATGGACACCTATCCCGATGAGTCCGGCGTCATGCTCTATCGGCTCGAAGGCCACAAGGCCAGCCTGGAGATTCGCCCTGGCCGAGGACCCGACGGTCCGCCATGCCGAGGTCTTCCTCGCACCCTCGGATCGATCCGAGGACATCTACAGTTACGTGCATGTCGAGCGGGGATCGCCAGCCTGTGAGTTAATCGAAGTGGTTCGTCGCAACGATCTCATCGTGGAGACGCCACTCGAGTTTCGAACGAACGGTGGAATTCGCGTCCTTCTCGCCGGACGCCAGGGTGGAATTAACCGGGCCTTTCAGACACTCCAGTCGATCACCGAATTCGAGGTCATCTCCACGGGAGACTACGACCCGGCGAACAAGGGACTCCTCGCTGAATTGACTGGAAAACAGCGACTGGTGTTACGAACGGCGATCGATCTGGGCTATTACGAGGTCCCTAAGCAGGCCACACATATCGATATCGCCGCCGAGGTTGGCTGTGCGACGAGTACCGTCGACGAACACCTGCGAAAGGCCGAGTCGACCGTCTTTCAGACGATCCTGCAGTGAGAATCAGCGGCTCAGAAACTCCGGCGTCGATAGCCGCGAGCGGAGCGATCGGCGCTCGCTCACCTCGTCCTCCTCGGTAACGTCTGCGGGCTCCCAGGCGATTATCAGCGACCCGCCCAGAATCCCGAGCAAGGTCCCGATTCCGAAGCCACCCAGCGCGCCGAAGATAGACGTGATGGATAGCAAGATGCCAGCGGATCCGAAAAACGTCGCGAGGTTCGGCTGGATGACCGCAAACAGGCCACACAGGACCACGAAAATTGCAAAGAGCAGCCCCATCATGCCGAAGTCTGTAGGAATGAGTCCAATGCTCATCGCCAGGTTGACCGGGATGTAGCCGATCACGAAGCCGGCGAGCATCATGATCACCCCACCCCAGAAGGGACGGCTCCGCCGCCACTCAGCGAATTGCTGCCGTCGCGAGACCGTAGGTTCCTCGCTCATGCTCACTTGCCCTCGGAGTCGTTGCCAGTGCCGTTGCCGGCACCACCGTCAGTCGGACAGTCGATTTCCGGGGTCTGGACCGTATCATCCGGGTTCGTCTCGAGAGACACCGACGAGCCCGACAGCGAAATGCTCTCGGTGAACTGACTATTTGCGTGGATTACTCCGTTCTCGATGATGACCTCATCACCACTGATCATGAACTGGTCCTGCGGGTCACCGCCGGCCCGTTGCTCGACCTGCTGGCCCTGCGGGAAGGTCAGGGAGTCACTCTCGAGGGACATGAACTCCTGGGTCAACCCCGTATACTCCGCTGAATCGGCGGAAATGACGAGCCTGAATGTATCCAGATCACCCGGGGCAGCCTCGGGGACGTTGACGTCACGGAACAGCTGGAGATTCGTAGCTGTGGCCGATTCCATCTGGGTCACCGCAGCGGGAAAGGCCTCACAGTCGTCGTTCGAGGCGACGGCCGGGTACTGCTGCAGTCCTTGCCCCTCGAGCCGTTCGAAGGTGACGGTGAAACCACCGACACCGGCCATGGGGACTGCCAGGGCGACATCGGTGGCCACCACCGCGGCGATGACACCGATGAACAGGAGGTTCGATACGAGGAACACAGCGAGGAAGCGGTTACGGTTTATCGCCATCTCGATGCGCTAGGTCCACACCAACAGTCGTAGGCATTGGTGCGGGTATGTCCGGCCAACTATGAGTCTGCTCGGCCATCCCGGTGCGTGCCATGAGCCGAGCCCCTGCACCGGCCAGCGGGTGAACGGCATCGCTGCCACCCTACGACGAAAGCTACTCCGGTTCCTCGTCATGGCCTCGAATCGATTCAAGCCGAGCGAGCTGACCCACGGATATCAGGGACTCCCGACAGCCGAACGTACGCGAGCGCGAAGGTCACACCGAACGACAATGGCGCCGACGGCCTGGACGATCTATCGTCGTTTGCAAAGCCCGCACCAACGGCGATTCCCGCGACGAATCCTCCGATGAGCGCAAGCGCAACCGCATCGACGACCCGAACACTGCTGGCTCCTGTCATACCGTATGTACCCTGACTCGGTGGTCCTACTTGACTGTTGAGTACCGAGCGAAAGCACCACCGCTTTGCGACTCGAGCGATGGCACTCGACCAATGAGTTCCGATCGCGTCGATATCGCCGGCTCAGGCCGCTCGGCGGGTGCCGAGGTTGCCCACGCCAAGTTCAGGACGGCCCTCGAGGTTGACACCAGATCGACCACCATGGACCTGGTGACCAACGCGGATCGAGATGCCCAGACGGCAGTCATCGAGACGATTCAAGCCCACTATCCGGACGACCCGATGGTCAGCGAGGAAAACGCCGGACCCGTGAGACTCCCCGAGTCCGGACCGTGCTGGATCGTGGATCCGATCGACGGGACCAACAACTACGTCAACGGCATTCGAGAGTTTGCGACCGCGGTGGCAGTCATCGATTCGGGCGAGTGCATTGGTGCCGTCATCCACTGCCCGGCACTCGATGATTGCTACCGAGTCGATGCCGGTGGCGCTGTCCGAAACGGTCATGACCTCACGGTCAGCCACGTTGACTCCCCAACTGAATCGACGATCTGTCCAACCTCTGGTGGGGCTTCGACGAGCGGGCCCAGTACGGCACGGTTCTCGAGGCCCTGGTCGACGACTTCGGTGATATCCGGCGCTTCGGGTCGGCCCAGATCGAACTGGCGACGGTCGCAGCCGGTGGGCTAGAGGCAGCGGTGACGGACGTCCCGGCGTATCCGTGGGATACGGTCGCCGGGGTCGCGATGGTGCGGGCCGCCGGTGGGACCGTCACTGACCTCGAGGGGGAGCCCTGGAAGCCCGACGCCAGGGGAATGGTAGCCTCGAACGGTGCCATCCACGGGGACCTGCTCGAGACCCTGGCACCGTAGTGGATCGGAAGCGGTAAGCGACAACCGTTCCGAATCGGAAGCATGGGGAATGCTCTCGAGCGGATCGGCCCCGAGCGGGCCTGGCTTGGCACCGTGGTCGTGCTGGTGTCGGCCATCGCCGTTTTGGCCACGGTCTTTCCCCAGCGGATCTACGTCCAACTCATCTGGCAGTACTTCTGGGGGCCCGTCGTGGCCGATGCACACGGCTGGAGCTGTGTCGCCTGGGATGGCGCGCGAGCACGCTGTGGCCCCTCGACGACGCGGGCCCACGGCCGCACCGGGCTATACGGCCGTCTCCTACGCCGGCTACATCCCGAGTCTCGTCCTGTTGCTCACCGGCATTTACTTTCTCATCCAGCGCCTCGACCTCGAGCCGTTCCGGGCCGGGTTCTTCGCGCTGTTTCCGTTCATGCTCTTTGGCGGGGCTCTCCGGGTGGTCGAGGATTCAAACGTCGCCGCGTTCCGGGCGACCGGCGAGCTGCCGATCGAGCTTCCGGTCTCTGGGCTGCTCATCAGCCCGGTCATCTACGGTGGTTGTGTTCCTGATCGCGCTGGCGGCCGTCGTCGTGGCCGTCTGGCTTGACCAGCGAGTAGGATGTCTCGAGTTACGCCCAGCCACTGGCCGTGATCGGGGCCGTCGCGCTCCTCACTGACGCTCGGGTACTCCTCGGGCTGCGGGCCTGGACGACGGATTTCGTCTCATTCCATCCGGGTCTGCTGGTGGTCGTCCTTGCCGTAGGCCACCGATCGCGAGCCGCCCGAGCGTGGCCATCCCCAGCGATCTTCCCCATCGATCGATCGGGGGACCGAGACGCCGGCCTGGTCGTCATCTGGGCCCACGCCCTGGACGGGATGGCGAACGTCATTGGCCTGGACTGGGCGACGGCCTTCGGCCTCCCGTACAACCTCACGCCGAAGCATCCACTTAATGCGGCGATCGTCGATTGGACGGCAACACTCCTCCCGGCCTCAATTATCGAGATTACTGGCGCGGCCTGGCCGTTCCTGCTTGTCAAGCTCGCGGCCGCGACGGGGCTGCTCTGGGTCTTCGACGAGTCAATCTTCGAAGACAGTCCACGCTTTGCCTACCTGCTGTTGATTACGGTCGTTGCAGTCGGCCTTGGCCCGGGGACCCGGGACATGCTTCGCGCGACACTCGGGGTGTGAAGGGCGTCCTCTACTCCAAAGCCAGCTTTCCTGCAGGTGGGCAGTTTCCGAGGCGTGTTCGCGAACGTCTTTACCGGATGGGCGTCTATCGCTCGCCATGAGCGGATCCGACGGCTGGTTCAGCGGGCTCGAGCCCGGTGCAACTGAAGCGGCAGCCCGGGCAATTCGTGACGGGCGAACCGAGGCTCCCGAGGACTGGCCGGCCATCGCCGTGGCCGAATCCCGTGCGGCGTACTATGACTGGCTCCAGGAGGTAGCCATCGAGGCAACACGACGGGCCGTGACCGAGCGTGAGCAGGCCGACGACCGGCAGATCATCCACGCAGTCCGGGCGATGGACGATTGCACACGGACGGCAAACGAACTCGCCGAGCGCCTGGCCGAGTGGCACGGAACGATCGATCACGACGCGGGGCACGGCATTCGCGCTCCGCCCGGGAACTCGCCGGGCAAACACCCGAACCGGGTGAGGAAGTACCGGTACAACCTCGCCACGCGGGACCGACGGGCCTCGGCCGATGACGCCGAGTCGCTCCGGCCATACGCTCGAGGCCCTGAAACGCCCCAGGTCGCGCGCTCGAACCTCGCCGCGCTGGCCGGGCCGGTGCTTGCAGCGCGCCTGCTGTCGGAGGCCGGCGGTCTCGAGTCACTGGCGAAGAAGCCGAGTGGAACGGTGCAGGTCCTGGGGGCCGAAGACGCCCTGTTCACCGCATCTGCAGGGCAATGCGCCCTCGCCGAAACACGGGGTCATCTTCACCCACGAGGCCGTTCGTGGCACGCGACCGGCCGATCGCGGCTCGGCTGCCCGGGCTCTCGCCGGAAAGCTCGCGATCGCCGCCCGCGTCGATCCACGCACGGCGGCGGCGACTCGGCGGCCGGAACTCCAGCAGCAACTCGCCAATCGCATCGCGGCTATCCGGGCCGAGGGGAACGAGCATGACGGGGCGAGGAGGACACCGCCCGCCTGGCGCCGGGCCGACGGGCGATCGCCGGCACCACTCGGCCCGGCCTCCCGCGGGTCCCCCCATCGGTGACGAGCCGACAGCGGGCGACTGGCGGGCCTGGGACCCGCATCGATCAAAGCTTGGCGCCATGCTCGAACTCGACATGGCGACCGGCCTCGAGGGTGGCGAGACCGTCCTGTATCTCGGTGCGAGCCGGTACAACGGTCAGTCACGTCTGTGATTTGGTGGGCCCGTCTACGCCATCGAGTTCGCGGCCCGGCCGACGCGCGGATCTGCTGCAGGTGGCCGAGGGACGCTCGAATCTCATCCCCTCCTGAAGGACGCCCGGCACCCGGAAACCTACGCCCACGTCGTCGAACGGGACGTCGACATCATCGTCCAGGACGTCGCCACCCGTGGCCAGGCCCAGGTCGCCCTGGCCAACCAGCAGTTTCTGGCCCCAGACGGGCAGTTGCTCCTCGCGATCAAGGCCCGAAGTGAGGACGTCACGCGCGACCCGGGGGCCGTCTTCGACGACGTGACGGCGGCACTCGCCTCGGGGCTAGACCGTTACCGAGCGAGCCTCGCTCGAGCGCTATCACGAGGATCCACCTTGCGGTCGTCGCCACGCCAGCCTAGGCCGACGGGCGGCTTCGGACCGCATTAGTCCCCGCGGCGACGAACTGGCCAGCCGAATGATCGGGGTCTGCCGACGCCTTCATCGGGACTCGGAACGATCGGTATCGAAGAGGAGTTCTACGTCGTCGACGAGGACGGTCGACCGACGAGCGGCTCCGATGAGCTTGTCTATCAGTCGACCCCGCCGACGATCCTTGCGGATCGACTCGACCACGAGCTGTTCAAGTGCGTGATCGAGACCCAGACTCCGATCATCGATGACCTCTCCGGGGCTCGAGAGACGCTACTGGCCGTTCGGTAGGCCCTCGTCGACCCATGCCACCGACCACGGGTTCCAGATAGCGGGCGCCGGCCTCCACCCACTGGCCAACTGGCGGGAGCTCGAGCACGTGGAGAAACCCCGCTATCGCTCCCAGCTGGATCGGATCCAGTACCCCCAGCACCGCAACACGACCGCCGGGCTCCACGTCCACGTCGGCGTCGACGACGCTGACAAGGCGGTCTGGATCGCCAACGAGCTGCGCTGGTATCTTCCACCCTTGCTTGCCCTCTCGGCGAACTCACCGTACTGGTGCGGTATCGACACCGGGCTCGGCCTCCGCCCGGGCGAAGATCTTCGAGAATCTGCCCAACACCGGCATGCCGACCGCATTCGACGACTTCGAGGCGTTCCAGCGGTTCGAGCGACGGATGGTCGAGACCGGATTCGATCAGGGACCGCGGAGAGCTATGGTTCGACGTCCGCCCCCATACGGTCCATGGGACTGTCGAAATCAGAACCCCCGACGGCCAGGCAGATCCGGAGGTCGTCCTGGCGTTCGTCGAGGCCGTGCCATGCGCCTGGTCCTCGGTCTCGGCTGCACGACTACGAGGACGGGGATGCCAGCCGTGAATCTGCTCGGCGAGTTGCTTGACGAGAACAAGTGGCGGGCCCTCCGTCATGGACACAGTGCCACATTTGTCGATGCTGACGGGACGACTCTCTCCCTCGAGGCCCTTGTTAAGCGTATGAGCGATCGGTTTGACATCGAGGGACTCGAGTCACTCCTCGAGCGCGAGAGCGGGGCGCGCCGCCAGCGGCGACTCTTCGAGGAGGAGGGCCGCAACGCGCTCTGTCAGTCGTTACTCCTTGCCTCACACGAGGAAACACACAACAGTTAACCGGCCGGGAGCGTACCCCAATCCAGGTAGTACCGACATGGCCTCCGCCGAGGACCGCGATGCGGCGTGACGACCATCAGTACCGTCCGGAGTGCGGCAGTCGATGGCATCGACGACCTGGATCGGTTCGATCCGCTTCTTCCTGCATTCCTCGACCCAGACCCGCGCCAAGATCTTGAACGTCGGCCTCCTGACGAACGCCCAGAGTACCTCCGAGGAGATTGCGAAGGGGACAGGGCTGTACCCGAGTACGGTCCGGGAAGCCCTGGCAGAACTGCACGAGGAAGGCACTGTCGCTCGAGAGAAACGTGCCAGCGAGGGGGCCGGCAACAATCCATATGCCTACACCGCAATCAAGCCAAGCGAACTGGTCGGAAACGTCGTCGATCTTCCAGGTCCAGGGGGAGCGCAACACGATCTTCCGATTGGATCGGGTGCTCGACCGGGACGAGTCGCCACTGGAGTCCGAGAGTGAGCCCGTCAGAATCACGGTCGACGAGGAAACGGACCAGGAGTCGGACGAGTGAGCGGTTCTCGGCGTACACAAGTAGCTCTCGCAGGCAGATTTCCCCAGGTCGTGAGTGCACTCCCCGGTGGTCCACGGATACGACGCTGACCAGCTCCGTCATTTTCTCCTGGTTACGGTGGGATTCGTGGCGGCCACGATCCTCCTTGGCGTGGCTACGAAGGCGTCTGGCGGCGGCTTGGCCCGCCATGCGAACTCGGCCGCTCTGTGATGGTGGCCTGTTCAATCTCTTCCCGGAAGAACCTGTCCCGAGCTTCTTCGAGCGGGTTCCACCGCGTCGTCGCGATGGTCACCTGGATTCTCTCGATCGCCGGGGCGGCACTCGCTGTCTGGCGGGCTGATCGGTACCAGCGTCGGCATCTCGGCGTTGCTGGTGGCCTGGCGCCGCGTCGACGCCGCTCCAGGTGGTGCTCGGTCGCCAGACGGCTCCTGACCTACCGAGATGACGATCCTCTCGCTGCACTTCTGGACGGCGATTATCATCTTCACGCTCTTCCTGACGGCGACCGTGCTGGTGTGGCGTGACGTCTTCTCGATGTCACACGTGACAGGAGCCCTGGTCGTGGCCACACTGGCCGTTCCGGTTCATGTCACGCTCAGCCCTGTGATCATCGCCCACTACACGCCAGTCCTGCAGACCCTCCAGTACGCGGTGACACTGGTGCTCATTGCGTCAATTGCGATCGTCCTCCTGATCTCCCCCGGCCTGCAGGCCGATCGTGGCGTATCCATCTCGGCAGGCTCGAGTGGGGTCCTCCTCCTCGCACTCGTCGTGCTCGGGCGCCGGTCGGTGATGACCGTCACAGGTGGCCTCGATGCCCTCTATATTCTGAGTGCCGTGGGACTCGGCACAGCCCTCATCGCCACGGCTGTCGTGAATCGCCGGGCTCGAGCGGGCACAAACAGCCTGCAGGCCTGATCAGGCCACCAGCAGGGCTGTCGCAAGGCCGGCGGCACCGATACCCGCTGCCAGCAGCAATTTGTTCGAGATCGGATTGGCCGCTCGGGTGATATCGAAGCTGATGTAATAGGATGAGAGCGGCCAGAGCGGCCGGATTCCCATCGGTGTCAGGACGTCTCCGAGCAGATGGGAGACCACCGAGAAACTCCCGATGAACACACCGCCAAGCACCAGCGACAGGGGGTCGGCACTCGCCGTGAGCGGGCCCAGTAGTCCTTCCCGAATGCCGTAGGCGACACCGATGCCGACGGCAAGGCCGACCAGGAGGGCAAAGGTGACCGAGTGGGTTGGGCCGCGGTGAGGAAGCAGTGGAACGTACAGATCCCAGTCCGGGACCATCACGAGGACGAGCAGGGCGATCCCACCGCGACCGCAAGCTGGCTGGATCCCGATAGCGCCAGCGCAAAGCCGACGGGGGCAGTACACGAGCAGGGCGACGCCGTAGTGCCCATCGCGGTTCATCGACCGAGCGAACGGAGGGACCAGTCAAAGCACTTTCCGGGCTCACCAACCCAGCCGCTTCCGAATCTGGGACCCGGATCGGCAGTCCCACGGCCCCGAGGAGGGAAGCACGACGAGAAGGGCCAGTTCCATGCGGAATGTCGTCACGCCGTACTGGGAAGCGAGCAATCCCACGATCGGTAACAGCACGGCAAGGACGTACAGGTACGACGGCGACCAGCCCGGGAGCTGCTTGGTCCGGTGGACGATGACACCGAAAAACAGGGGCATCAGGAGGCTGCCGGCCACGAGCGGCCCGCCATAGAGCGTTCCACTCGTTCCCAGGGCAATCGCCGACGACGATGGTCTCATCGAGGGTGATCATCCCCCACGTGTCACGGCGCCAGCCGATGCGGCAACGAGCAGGACAGCAGGGCCAGCCCAACGATGCCGGCGAGGACGGCCTCCGACGTCGGGACGGAACCGGTGGGGTGACCAACTGGACACCCTGGATGAAGGCGATGGGGGCTTCGATGCCGTGGCGGCCCTCTCCAAGGAGCTGCCAGATGGCCGCGGGGTCTGTCCCGGCCGCCTGGACCTCGGTTACAAGTGATTCGACAGCCGCCCGATTCGCCTGGGCGTACTGGGCCAGCCGCGGCGTAGACGATGATCGAAGTCCACATGAGTGGAAAGGCCAGGGATCGCCGATGCCACCAGCTGATGACTTGATCCAGTGTCGAGCGCTCGGGTGGAGTGTACGTTCCTCCGGTCGTGGCACTGGCTGTGCCACCGTCGGTCGTCGTCTTGGTCCGCGTGGTGCTCCCGCCTCGAGTTTTTCCCCCGCGACTCGTCCCGGTGCTGGCTGTGGCGGTCGTCGCCCCCTCAGACGAATCCGACTGCCAGACGTCGGGGGACGGCAATCCGGATGTTCGCTTGGCCACGTAGGTCTCGTGTCCAAGTCGGTCGTAGGCCTTCCGCTCGACCGGATCGTCCAGGATATCATAGGCGGTCTTGAGGGCCGTAAACTGGGCCTGGGCCCGCTCGTCGTCGTTCAGATCGGGGTGGTAGACGCGAACCTTCTCCCGGAACGCCCGCTTGACGGCCTTCTGTGAGGCGTCGGGGAAATCTCCAGTAGATCGTAGAAGTCCTCAGTCATGGGAGTTTGCGATGGGCGGTTCGATCAACGCTTTGTGACCACGATGGCTTATACTTTCACGCTTGTTTATCTGGATTCGGCTGAGAAATCGGCAAAGCGCGTGGTCACCGACCGGGAGCGACTCACGCCTGCCAGGTACGCTCGAGTGATCACGGGAAAAACCATCGAGGGCGACCTGCTCTTCGTCGGTGAACTCGAGATTGGCCACCCTGACCCCGATCTTTCGCACAGTTGCGGCGGTGAACTCCTCGAGCAACTCGAGGGCAACCGACTCGACCACAGGCGGCTCGTCGATCGGGCCAGGCAGCGTTCGTTCTCGAGTCTGAATGTCATACGGTGGGGTCACGACCTTGATACCGATCGTTCGGTAGAGGGCCCCCTCTCGGCTCGCTCGTTCGGCCACCGATTCGGCAAGTGTCCTGACTCGCTCGCGAACCACCGCCTGATCCTCTTCTGGCTCGCCAAAGGCCGATTCTCTCGAGAAGCTCTTCGGGAGCCCCCGTGGTTCGACTTGCCGGTCGTCCTGGCCTGTTGCGATCGCATAGAGCTCCCGACCGCGTTCGCCGAATTCCTCGATCAGCGGACCAGGATCAGCTGCCGCCAGATCACCGGCAGTCTCGAGATCGCGCGCTCTGAGCTTCCGGGCGGTCACCGGCCCAACGCCGTGGAGCTGCTCGACCGGGAGCGGATCCAGAAACGACCGGACGTCGCCAGGTTCGACAACGGTCAGTCCGTCCGGCTTGTCGAAATCGCTCGCGATTTTCGCGACGCTCATCGACGGGGCGACTCCGACGCTGACCGTCACTCCAATCGATCGACGGATGCGATCCTTGACGTGTCTGGCGAATCCCTCGGCCACAGCCCACGCGGTCCGCTCGGTGACATCGAGGTAGGCCTCGTCGATGCTGACGTGGCGAACGACATCCGCGACCTCATCCAGGATCGCACCCACCTCGTCGGCCACCGACTCGTAGTAGGCCATGTCGACGGGCCGATAGTAGGCACTTCGCGGCCGTCCGTGGTCGCCCGGCGCGGGAGGCGCTCGAGGGCCGTCTCGATCGCCTGTGCACTCTCGACGCCATACTCACGGGCCTCGTAGCTCGCGGTCGCGACCGCCCCGCCCTGGTCGCCCGGCTCGTAGCCCATCCCGACGACCACCGGCTCGCCCTCCAGCGACGGGTCCTTGAGCCGCTCACAGGCCGCATAGAAACAGTCCGCGTCGACGTGCAACACGATGGGGGGTTCCCCGTCGCCGGGGGCCATCCCAGGGAGGTGTTCGCCGGTCGCCATTGGGGTCGCTATTGCGGACATGGGACGCGAGGGACAAGCCTGTGGCGATCCGAAAGGCACTCCCCCGCGGTCGGGCGAGTCATCCATGACCGTGGATTCGAACGAACGGCGAGTCGTGGGGTACGCCATGATGGGCCACGCGATGGTCCATGCACTCGAGCTGTCGATCCCCATCCTGATGATCCGCTGGCTGCTCGAGTTTTCCGTCTCGACGGCCGAACTTGGCCTCGTGGTGGCCGTCGGCTACGCCCTGTTCGGTATCGGGGCCCTCCCCGCCGGGGCGTTGGTCGATCGCTTCGGCTCGCGGCCGCTCATCGTGGGCTGTCTCGGCGGCAGCGGGCCTTGCCTTCTCTGGTGTTGAGTCGAGCACCTGGACCGGTCGTGATCACCCTCGCGCTGGCCGCCTGGGGGATCGCTGCGAGTGTCTACCATCCAGCCGGGCTGACACTCTGTGCAGCAACGCTGTCGATCGACGGGCGCCGGTCTCGGTACCACTGGATGGCCGGCAACGCCGGCATCGCGTTCGGCCCGCTTCTCACGATCCTGCTGCTCGGTGTCTTCGACTGGCGGACGGTCACCATCTGGCTTGCCCTGCCAGCAATCGCCGTGGCGGTCCTCGGGCTCTTGATCCGATTCGACGAAACAGCCGCCGTCGAGGAGGTCCAGCGATCGCCATCGATTCTGGCTGGCAGTCGCCGGATCTACTCGGTTGGTTTCCTCCTCGTCCTGGCCATCGTCGTGTGCAACGGCCTCTACTACCGGGGGATGCTGACGTTCCTGCCGGATGTCCTCGGTGGATTCGTGGGCGATCTCGGGGGGCTCGAACTGGCCTCGGCCGGACAGTACCTCTATGCGGGACTGCTCACGCGTCGGTATCGGTGGCCAGTTCGTCGGAGGCCACCTCGCGGACCGATTCAGACTGGAGCACGTCCTCATCGGGCTGTTCGTCGGGCTGATCACGATCGCCCTGCTGTTTGTTCCGGCGGCTCGCAGTGGCCTCGCACCGCTCGTGGCGGTGAGTGTCGCCCTCGGGTTCGTCATGTTCTCCATGCAGCCCGTCATTCAATCGACGGTTGCAGCTCACACGCCAGCCGGGGCTCGTGGCCTCTCATTCGGGTTCGTCTACGTGCGCTCGGCGTTCGGTGTTGCGGCTGGGGCTGCCCTGGTGGGTATTGCACTGACGGTTGGAACGGTTCTCGAGTGCGTTTTTGCTGGCGGCTGAGACCATCGACTGCATCGGCCTCGTGCTGGCGGTAACACCTGGTTACGACGAGGCAATCGGGTGTCAGGAGACGATACAAGTGCAATGGCCTCGTAGGGTGGCGACGATCTGTGACGGATGGAGGGCCTTGTATCGTGGTCCATGTCAACACCTTGCATTAGAATGGGTGGTCGTTAGGCCACTCACGGGCCTTCGTTCTAAGAGAGATGCACGAGTGTCCCGCGCTTGGAGGGTCCAAACCCGTCTGTGAGGGATGTGACGTGGACTCCGTATCTCAGGCAATCGCTGATCGAATCCGGCGTGAAATCATTCGGACACTTGAGTCTATGGAGGCTGACGAGATCAGGTACGAAGCGTTGCTCGAGGAACTCGAAGTCAATATGGAAACAAGCGAACTCCGGGTCCAACTCAGCCACGTTCATCTACCGCACCTCGAGTCAGCGGGTCTTGTCGAGTTCGACAACCGCAGTGAAACCGTACGGTATCACCCGCGGAGTCTGGTGCGTGAAACAGTGGATATGGTCGAGATAGTCGATTCGTGAATCGATCAACAGTCCCGAGGCGAAAATGATTGAAGTGCGGATGGGGTCGGAGGGATTTGAACCCCCGATCGACTGATATCTCCGGTGTGCGCCTCGGAACTCCAGAGGGTCGTCATCGCGACCGATGATCAGTCGGCCGCTCGGTATATCAGTCTGGAGTGTCGTCCCGGGCGCGTAGCCTCTGGAGTCAGTCGCCATGCCTGGCTTGGCCACGACCCCGCGGTTCGCCGTTGGCGGAAGCCAACTAAAGTGGTTTCGGTTGGGCGGGTTTCCTCGGGCATGCGTCACGATCTCGCAACGTTTTTTGCGGGCGGTCCCGGACAGTTTACATGGCGAACCCCGGACCCTACTCTTCGAAACTCGACTCGTCGATTGCGCTCACCTTTGATGATGTCCTCTTACGCCCGATGGAGAGCCGTGTCGAGCCCGATCAGGCTGATCTTACCTCTGCAGTCTCTCGGTCGGTGTCACTGTCTGTCCCCATTCTCTCGGCGGCGATGGACACCGTCACCGAGGGCGATCTCGCTATCTCGATGGCCCGCCATGGCGGGCTGGGTGTGATCCACCGGAACATGACGATTGAGGAGACCGTCCACGAGATCGAACGGGTCAAACAGGCCGACGAGCTCATCATCCCCCTCGAATCGGTGGTCACGGCCACCCCAGAAACGAGTGTCAGAGCAGCCGACGAAATGATGGCCTCGGAGGGGGTCGGCGGGGCTCCCGTGGTGGACGAGTCTGGGGAGGTCCTCGGTATCATCTCGAGTACGGACATTCGACCGCACCTCGAGGTCGACGAGACCGATCCCGTGAGCGCGGCCATGACCGACGAGGTGATCACCGCCCCAGAGGACATCGACGCGCGGGAGGCATTCGATCTGATGTACGACCACAAGATCGAGCGCGTTCCTGTCGTTGACGAACAGGACCACCTCGTCGGGCTGGTGACGATGCAAGGAATCCTCCAGCGACGGGAGTACAAGCGAGCCGTTCGTGACGCGGACGGCCGACTCCGTTGTGGCGTCGCGGTTGGTCCGTTCGAACCCGATCGGGCAAGGGCGGCGGACGAGGCCGGCGTGGATATTCTGTTCATCGATACAGCCCATGCCCACAATCTCAATGTCATCGAGGGTGCACGGGATATCAAATCGCAGGTCGACGCAGACGTCGTCGTCGGGAATGTCGGCACGCGCGAGGCCGCCGAAGATCTCGTCGACTTCGCCGACGGGATCAAGGTGGGGATCGGCCCGGGGTCGATCTGTACGACCCGGATCGTCTCGGTGCCGGTATGCCACAGATCTCGCGCCATCGCCCAGGTCGCCGACGTAGCCCAGGAGCATGACGTACCCGTCATCGCCGACGGCGGCATCCGCTACTCCGGCGATGCGATCAAGGCGATCGCCGCGGGCGCCGATGCGGTCATGCTCGGTTCGTACTTCGCCGGGGACCGGAGGAGGCTCCGGGACGGGTTGTCACGATGAACGGCAAGAAGTACAAACAGTACCGCGGCATGGGCTCGGTTGGCGCGATGAAATCGGGCGACGCCGACCGCTATCTCAAAGAAGAACCCGATGACGACGACGAGTACGTCCCCGAGGGGGTCGAGGCGGCCACCCCGTTCAAGGGATCACTCGCCTCTGAACTCAAGCAACTGGCCGGCGGGATGCAATCGGGCATGGGCTACGTCGGCGCCGAGACGATTCCGGCGTTCAAGACCCGCTCAGAGTTCGTCCGCGTCTCGAGTGCCGGCCAGGCCGAGGGCCACGCCCACGACGTGGTGATCACCGACGAGGCCCCGAACTACAGCCCCCGAGTCGAGTGATGCACAGGCGCCACCTCCTGGCGGGTGCGGCCGGCCTCGGCCTGACTGGACTGGCCGGGCTGTGTCTCGACCATCGAGGAGCACTTCCAGGCCGGCCTCGGACTGCCCGTTCCCATCGAACTCTACCACGAGGGCTCGAGTGTCGTCCAGGTCACGCTCGAGGCCTACGAGACGGGGACCGACCGCCAGACCTTCGATGAGAGCTACTCCGTCCGCCCGGGAGAATCGGTCCTCCCGCCGCACCTCGAGAGTGCGAATCAGCGGCTGCGGGTCCGCCGGGTGGCCACGGAGACGGAACCAGCGCTCTCCGAGGAGGTGACGATCACGGCCGAGACCAAGCTCGTGGTCGTGACCATTACTCGACGACGACCTCGAGATCGAGGTCACCAGCCGCGGGAGCGAGTCGGCCCAGAACAACACGACAGCTCAAGGATCAGGGATGGGATGGCCGATCGAGCGCCGGTTCGAACCCGAGCGCTTTCGGGACGCTCCGTGCCTCGATCGCCGAAGTACGGCTCGCCGGTAAACAGTGGCTGGGCCTCGGGGATCACGACCCGCACCACTGACAGTCCGACGCGGCGGCGACATCACGTGGACGTCAGGCGACTCGCATAGGGGCTCAGGCCGGACTCGCGGCATCGCTCGAGGAGACTGGAGAGGGCAGCCTGGCCGCTCAGGAGTGACTCCGGGCCGACCGACGCAAGTGGCACGGACGCCGATGGTGTCACGAAAGTCACTGTACGGCCGACGGAAAGTGCCCATAGTGACCGATCTCTCCGGTGCATCGGCGGCCTCGTTCCGGCCCGATCTCCCGGAGTTCCATCCAGTTCTGGAGCGCTTCGGCGAGGGCCGAGTGCGCCGCGTCAGTCGGGTCCAAGTGCCGCCGCCGAGCCAACGGCGAAGGCTGGCCACTCGTCCGGATCGCGATACAGCGCCACGCTGACGACCGGGACGTCGACGTCCTGGGTGACCAGCAGCGGCATCACCTCCAGCCCCTCACTCTGTGCACGACGCCGGAGCGTATCGAACCGCTCCTCGTCGATCTCGAGTTCGAGCGGTTCATAAGAGGAGTACCAGGCGAGCATCGTTGCATCCCGCTCGATCACCTCCGTGAGTCCGGCAATGAGCGCCGAGACCGGACTCGAGCCGAGCCCGAGCCCGGTCGTGATGGCCGGTCTGGTCACCGCCTGTGGTGGGGGAAAGACGACCTGATCGGCCGGGAGCCGGACGGACGCATCCGAATCAAGGACCACACCGTCGACCCACAGCTCCGGGAATCGGTCCACTCGGGTGGCCGAACGAATCGGCCTGGGTCGACAGCCCGCGGCACTGATCCCGGGGCCCCACTGATGAAATCGGCCGTTCGATAGATGGCCGCACAGTATCGCTCGAGCCCTTCGCCGACGGCCTTCATCAGGGCCGCATTCCAGTCCGGGTCAACCCCGGCTGCCTCCGTGCTGGCGGTGCCATCGCTCATCACACTTGTGTCGGTGACTGTCGGCGAGGTAGTACGGCGCCGGGAACGGACTCGACCTCGCCGATGCTGGTGATCAATCCGAGCCGGTCGTCGATGACCTGTTCGGCCTGCTCGACAGTCTCCTCGAGCGTGAGTGAGTCATCGTCATAGTGGATCTCGGGGTCCCGATCAGGGCCGCAACGACAGCCCGGGACTGGCAGCACGGTCCGTTCGGTGTAGGGCAGCTCGATCGACCGACCCAGAATGGTCGGTGTCTCGCCGGCAAACAGGCGGATACATTCCCGGCCAGCGATGGCCCCCGCCAGTCTGGCGGCACTCCGGTCGGCCGTCGCGCTGCGCCGGCCGACTCCTCGAGGGTCTGCGCTGACCCGGGTCTGCAGACAACGATAGCAGGCCGTCGACGGCCCCAGATCCGGTAACTGCCGCGTCGACCGCCGCAATTGGCTGGCCCCCGACACCGCCGATCTCGACGGCGATCCACGGGGGTGCCCCCGCTGATGGCGGCCGTCATTGGCTTGGGCAAGGCGATCGATCCCGGCCTGGCCCCCGACCACCGCAAAGCGAGCCTCAGCCACGGCCTCGGCGTCGCCCGTTTGGACCGACAGGTCGGCATCACCAAGGGCCGCCGTCACGGCAGCCGTAACGGGGTCGCCACCGACAACGAGCACGTCCATGGACTGTGCTGGCTCCCCGCGGACAATAACGATGGCCCCTTACTCCGAGGCGATATCCGTAAGCACGTCGCGGGCATTCTCGATGGCCAGCTCGCGCTTGGCCGGGTAGGCCTCGACTTTGGCCCGGACCGTAATCCCCGTCCCAAGTTCGACAGTCGTGCCAAAGGCTGCCTGTTTATCGAGTCGCAGAAACAGCTCGCAGTTCTCGGTCACCCGCTCGTCCAGTTCCGCAATGAGCTGATCGATCTCGTCGACCGTGGCGAGCTGCCGGAGCACGTGTCGGACGTCGTCGGCGGTCTCGAGCCGTGCCGAGAGGACGAGGATGCGATCGCCGAAGTGGCCGGTCGTCTCCGCCCGCTCGATCGCAGCATCCTCCGGGAGCAGTGTCTGGAGGGCAGCCACCACGCGCTGCTCGTCCTCCGTGGCGTAGCAGAATGTCCGCAGATCGATGTAATGCAGCGGGATCGAGCCCATTCGCGTCGGGGCTCTACGATTCGTCCTCGGGAGCTTCGGCCGCCTCGAGGGCATCCTCCGGAACGCCCGTTTCCTGTCCTTCCTCGAAGCTGACGGTGTAGGTGACGTCACCGAACATCGACTCCATCGTCTGGGTGATTGTTCCGACCTCGCCATCGAACTCGCTATGCTTGTCGTGGAACTCCACGGTATCCTCCTTCTCAAAGGCCATGGCTCACCTTCCCCGGCCGGCTCAAAAAAGGGACTGATTCCGGCCACACCCATCGGCCGTCGGGACTGTCACCCGGCCCAACCATCCGGTTTTTCGCTCTCGACATCGTAGGACGGACTCGGTGGTGGCAATGGCATCGCAACCCAGCCCCTTCGAGGGCATCGAGCGCATGGTCGAGCGAATGAACCAACAACTCGAGAACCTGACCCGGTCCTTCGAGACAGAGGAGGAGGATTCGAGTTCGACTGGACACTCGGACAGACAATCGGCCTCGATCTGGCCGACTCACGGCGAGGAGTTCATCGTGACGCGTCGACGTCCCGGGCTACGAGCCGGCGGACATCGAACTCACGCTGACCGACTCCTGGCTCGAAGATCCGTGGCCGACGCGAGCAGACCGTCGAGGATGCCGATGATCTCGAGTTTCATCCGCCGCGAGCGACGGCGATCAGTCCTTCCATCGGCAAGTCCATCTCCCGGAGGCCGTCGACGAAGACGATGTCGAGGCAACGGTCAACAATGGCGTCCTGACCGTTCGGCTCAGTAAGGTCGAAGGGGCCTCCTCGGGCGGACGATCGAGATCGAGTAGGGTTACATCGGCCCGGTTCGAGATAGACCGAGCGTCTCGAAGAAGCGGTCTCCGATTCCCTCGTCGACGATCGACAGCAGTCGGTCCTCGTCGGTGGTGCCGTTACCGTAGAGGCCGAGGTCGATCCAGCCGGCTCCCATATCGTGGTGCCCACCGAAGGAGCCGTACTCGCCGAAGGCCTCACTGAGGAGGTGTCCGACGTGGACACCCGGCTCGATGGTCCGGGCACTCGATTCTGATTCGCCCGTCGACGAGTCCGTACACGAGTGTCGTATCGACGCCCTCGACGTTGAGAAGATACTCGGCTGCCTGTGGGAGGGCATCCACCTCGCCGGTATCGCCCGCACTGGCCACAAGTGCCGATCCTCGTCGCTCCCGTGATGCTAATTGCATGGGCGATGGCGTCGACCGTCGCCTCAGAAAACGCACTGCCATAGAGGTGCTCGATCAGCGGGATGTTCGCCTCCTCGATCACTGCGAGGGCCCCGCGATACTCCTTGCCAGTTGGATTCCGGATGTAATCGAGCCGCTCACGATGGAGCGCAAAGAGGAGGGCCGTCGCCAGTCGCTCGCCGAACGACAGGGAAGCTCCTCGAAGTACTCGATAAAAAGACTCGCCGTGGCCCCGTACTCGGGGCGTATGTCCGTCACTGCTGCCTCGACGGCTGGCTCCGGATGGTGGTCGATGATGATGTCCGGACGCAGATCCTCACGGAGCACGATACTCCGATCGGGATTGGCGTGATCGACGAACCCGACGGCATCGTATGCCTCGAGCTGGATCGACTGGACCGGGACTGGATCGATCTGCAACCGGTCGACCATGGCCCGGTTCTGCTGGTGGGAATCTCCCCACCATAGACGATACTGGTCTGTTCGACTCCTGCATGGGTGGCCAGTCGCTCGAGAGCCATCGCACTGGCCAGACAGTCTGGATCGGGATTATCGTGGCAGACGGCCGCGAGCGAGGCTCGATCGGTCAGAACCTCCACGATATCGGCCGCCACGGGCATATTCCTTCCATACACGTCGGAGATGTATGAAAGGCATTGAAGGGTGTCGAGAAGGTTTCAGCATGGTGAATGTCATGGCGTCTGATCACTGTCGAGCGCCGATGGCTCCAGGCCGTAATGTTCGAGTGCAGCATTCCGCGTGATCAGGCCACGGCGGAGATCGGCCAGCACGGCGTCTCGATTTCGGCCTGCCGGGTCACCGAATCCACCCCCGCCAGGCGTTCGAATGCTCACGCACCGTTCCCGGCTACTGCGTCGAACGCACATTTAGCCGGGAGATCCTCACCATCCGGGTCCCCCGGCTCGGAATAGCGCCGTGCGTGTCCCGGTTGCCCGGACTGACCACCCGCAAGGCCGTAGGGACCACGACGCTGCCGATCGGCCACGAGCGAGACGGTGGCGTCATCGCATCGGATCTCGATGTCCCGTTGGACCCCACCCCACCCCGATGCTCCCCGGGGCCGCCAGTATCCGGCCGAAGTGAGTACGCATGGACCCGGAGTGGATAGGCCGTCTCGAGCACCTCGACGGGCGTATTACGCGTGTTGCTCATGTGGACGTGGACTGCATCCATGCCATCGTTGTCAGGGCCAGCCCCGAAGCCGCCGGCCTGGGTTTCATAGAAGGTGAAGGGCCGCGCCGTCTCTCTCGACGATCGAATCCACCGATGGTCACGTTGTTCATCGTCCCCTGTCCGGCCGCTACCGCCCGATCCTGATCGAGCCTGGCGATAGCCCCCAGGACGACATCCGTGACCCGCTGGGAGGTTTCCAGGTTCCCGGCAACGACCGCTGCCGGTGGACGCGCATCGACAATCGTCCCCGGTCTGGTCTCGATCGTAATGGGTCGGTAGCAGCCGGCATTGGCCGGGATCGTCGGATCGGTGACTGCCCGAAGCACGTAGTAGGTCGCCGATGCGGTGACTGCCCGAACAGCGTTGACCGGCCCAGCGGTCTGGCCAGCCGATTCTGAGAAGTCAACGATCACGTCCGATCCATCAATTGTGACTGTGGCGACGATCGGGAGCTCCGTCTCACCTCGGCCATCGTCGTCAAGCAGATCCTCGAAGGTCGCCGTTCCATCCGGGATTGCCGAAAGCTCGCTTCGCATCCGACGCTCTGCGTAGTCGAGCAACGCCTCGAGCGTCTCGGTGAGTGTAGCCCGCCCGTGTCGCTCGAGCAGCTCGAGAAAGCGCCGTCGCCCGGTCTCGTTGGCGGCGATCTGGGCTCGAATGTCGCCTCGCCGCTCCTCGGGCGTTCGGACGTTCGCAAAGAGGAGGCGTCGGATGTCCTCGTTCGGAGTCCCGCCGGTGGTGAGTTTCACCGGGAGATGCGAAGGCCCTCCTGGTAGATCTCTGTCGAGTCAGCGGCCACGCTGCCCGCCCGGGCCCCGCCGATATCGGCGTGATGGGCTCGGTTGGCAGCGAGGGCAATCGGTGCACCGTCGTCGAAGATCGGCGTCACCACGGTGACGTCGGGGAGGTGCGCACCCCCGTGGTACGGATCGTTGACGGCCAGGACGTCACCCGGCTCGAGGGTGGCAGGCGGGAACTCCTCGAGAATGGCCGCGACCGAAAACGGCATCGCCCCTAGGTGGACGGGCATCGTTTCCGCCTGGGCCAGCAGCTCGCCAGTCGCATCGAAGAGAGCACAGGAACAGTCCCGGCGCTCCTTGATGTTCGGTGAGTAGCCCGTCCGCACCAGCGAAGCATTCATCTCCTCACAGAGGGCCGAACTGGCGTTTCGGATGACCTCGAGGGTCACGGGATCGACTGTCTCAGTCATCACCAGCCTCCGTCACAATGATCGACCCGTGCGCATCGACTGTTGCGACCTGCCCGGGGAGGACAACACTCGTGTGGTCAGTTCCGTCGACGAGAGCTGGCCCGGTGAACTGGCCAGTAGCTGGCAACTCCGCACGCTCGTAGACCGGGGTCTCCCGGAACTGCCCGTCGAACGACACGCTCCGGGTGTCCCGGATCGCCTCATCTGGGTCACCCGTCTCCCGGGGAGCCTCGAGCGTCGGGTCTGGCGTCTCCCCGATGGCCCGGAGCCGAACAGCGACAAGTTCGAGTGGGTCGCCCGGGGCGGCATGCCCGTATCGCTCGCGATGGCGATCGTGAAATGTCGTCTCGATCGCGTCACTGTCAATCGATGTCACCGGGAATCGGACGGCATACGACTGGCCACGATAGCGCAGATCGAGCGCTCGCTCGAGCCTGATCGCTCCCTCTTCGATCCCCTCCTCGCGAAGCCGATCACGGCCACGCGACTCGAAGCGGTCGAACGCCGACTGGAGCCAGGCCGGCTGGACCGACTCGAATGGGCGAACGCTCGTCTGCCCGAACTCATAGACCAGGTCACTCACGAGCAGGCCGACGGCCGAAAAGACACCGGCAGCCGGCGGAATCAGCACCCGCGGAATGTCGAGGCTGCGGGCGAGCGCCGGACCGTGCAGCGGCCCGGCGCCACCGTAGGCCACCAGGGTACTCGTCCGGGGATCATGGCCCCGCTCGACCGAGACGACCCGAATCGCCCGCTCCAGTTCGGCCTTGGCGACCTCGAGCAGCCCACGGGCAGCGCCGTCGATATCCGTGTCGAGGGCTGCGGCGATTGGCTCGAAGGCCGATTCGACGGCCGATCGATCGACGTCGATGGCCGAGGAAGCAAAGCGATCGGGGGTGAGTCGGCCCAGAAGGTGCTGGGCGTCGGTCGTCGTCGGAGCCGTTCCACCGCGGCCATAACACACTGGTCCGGGGTCGGCCCCAGCCGAATCCGGTCCAACGCGGAGCGCCCGGCCATCGTCCAGCCAGCCGATGGAGCCACCCCCAGCCCCGACGGTGTGCACATCGACCATCGGGACCGCCACGGGATACGGTCCAACCGCCACGTCCGTCGTGATCGTCGGCGTTCCGTTCCGCACCAGCGAGACGTCACAGGAGGTCCCACCCATGTCAAAGGTCAGCAGCGAGTCGTAGCCAGCAGCGGCCCCGATGTGGGTCGAACCGATCACTCCCGCAGCCGGACCCGAGAGTAAGGTCCGAACGGGCCGATCGCTGGCCTCCTCGGCCGTGATGAGCCCGCCACCCGAGTGCATGACCCGCAGTCCGCTCGGGCACCCGATACGGCTTACCTCATCGGTGAGCCGGTCCAGATAGGTCGACACCTGAGGAATGAGTGCGGCGTTCAGGGCCGTTGCCACAGATCGCTCGTACTCGCGGATCTCCGGGAGCACGCCACTCGAGAGAGAAATTGGCAGCTCGATTCCGGCGTCCCGTAATCGATCACGGACGGCACGCTCGTGCTCGTCGTTCTCGAAGGCAAACAGCAATGCGATCGCAATCGCCGAGAGATCCGCCGACTCGATCGAATCGATCAGCGCCGAGACTGAGGCCTCCGAGAGGGGCTCGATCACCTGGCCGTGTTCATCAAGCCGCTCAGTTACCGTGAACCGTTGCTGGCGCGGCACGATTGGGTCTGGCTTCGTTCCCTCGAGATTGTAGATGTCGGGTCGGGTCTGTCGGCCAATGGCGAGGACGTCACGAAACCCCTCGGTCGTCACGAGCGCCGTGTCGGCCCACGTGCCCTCTAAGACGGCATTCGTTGCCACCGTGGTTCCGTGGGCGAGCTGGTCGATCTGGTCCGGATCGACCGCCGACTCGCGCAGAGCAGTCGCCACCGCCTCGTCCGGGGCCTCGGGGTCGAGGCCGTCTTCGTCACATGCATCGGAGCCGTCCTCGATCGCGACGAGGTCGGTGAAGGTGCCGCCCACGTCGATCCCCACCCGGACGCTACTGCCACCTGGCATCAATGCTCGACCGTGGGGAACGAGGCACTATAGGCCCTCGGCTCCGGCGAAGTCAGCATCTATTTGCGACTCGCCCGCACAGCCCAGCCTATGCGAGAGGCATACGTTGTCGGGGCTGCCCAGACGGACTTCGGGGCCTTTCCCGACGAGACGTATCGGTCGCTGTTTCAGACGGCATTCGAATCGTCCCTCGAGAGCGTCCCGGCCGGCATGGATCCATCGGCCATCGACGAGGCCTTCATCGGGACCCTCGGGGTCGGCGGGCGACAGCTGGGCCTGCCGGGCCCGACCGTGACTGAGCACGTCGGGACTTGCGGGTGTCCCCTGCACCCGCGTCGAGAACGCGTGTGCCGCCAGTGGCTTCGGCCTGCGAGGGGCGGTCCAGGCGATCCGGTCGGGCATGGCCGACGTCGTGCTCGTGGGCGGATTCGAGGTCATGAGCGACATGAGCTCTGCGACGCCACGAAGTACTGGCTCGGCGTCTCCGGCGAGACGGAGTGGGAGCGCCTCTCCGGGACGACCTTCGCCGGCGTCTACGCCCAGATGGCGAGCGCCCACATGGAACGAGTACGGAACGACGGTCGATCAGCTCTCCCACGTCGCCGTCAAGAACCACGCCAACGGGGCGAAAAATCCACATGCACAGCTCGGCTTCGAGTGTTCACTCGAGGACGCACGCTCGGCTCCGGTCGTCGCGGACCCGCTGAACCTCTATCACTGCTGTCCGACGTCCGACGGCGCAGCCTGTGCCCTGGTTGTCAGCGAGGACGTGGTCGACTCCTATACCGACGACCCGATCCGCGTGGCCGGCGTCGGCGCCGGCAGCGATCGGGTCGGGCTCTTCCAGCGGCCGGACTACACCTGCGTCCCAGCTCAGCGAGCGAGCAGCGAGCTGGCGCCTACGAGATGGCCGGCGTGGGTCCCGAGGACATCGACTTCGCGGAGGTCCACGACTGCTTCGCGATCGCCGAACTGCTCGCCTACGAGGACCTCGGCTTCTGTGACCGCGGGGAGGCCGGTGAGTTCATCGCCGCCGGCAAGACTGCCATCGACGGCGACGCTGCCGGTCAACACCATCCGGCGGACTCAAATCGAAGGGCCATCCCATCGGGGCAACCGGTGTGGGCCAGGTTGTCGAGGTATTCAAACAGCTCAGCGGCCGCGCTGGCGACCCGGCAGGTCGATGGTCTCGAGCGGGGACTCACGCACAACGTCGGTGGAAGCGGCGGCGCGGCCGTCGTTCACATCTTCGAGCGGGAGGGGGTGCTCGAGGCATGACGGGCATCACGGGCATCGGGGCCTACACCCCATCGCTGCGGATCACGGCCGAGGCGATCACGGAGGCCTGGGGGCAGTTCCAGGCGGAGTGGTGTCCAGACGAAGGCCGTTGCCGACGTCGACGAGGACCCCGGTGACGATGGCCTACGAGGCGGGGACACGGGCACTCGAGGCAGCCAGCCACAATGGGGCAGCCATCGACTGGTTCGCGATTCGCGGCCTCCCGTCCACCGATCGCCGAGGAGGATATCGCGGCCAGACTCGGGGCGATGCTCGACCTGCCGGACACGGGAACCCGACGGGTCATGGCTGGGAGCACGCGGGCCGGGACCGAAGCACTCATGGGCGCGATGGCGGCCATTTCGGGCGGTGCCGGGCGGGCACTCGTCGTTGCCGCTGACGCCCCTCGCGGCGCCCCGGAGTCCGCCATCGATCACGCCGCCGGAGCGGGTGCCGCCGCATTCGTGCTCGAGGCGGAGGGGCCTGCCACCATCACGGACACTCGATCGTATGCGACAGTCGCGCCAGGAACTCGCTTTCGAGGGGTATCCGAGGGGAGTGCCGATGGGCTCGGGGTGACCCAGTACGACCGACAGTCGTACATCGAGACCGTCAGCGAGGCGATCGACCAGCTCGATGCCTCAGATGAACCCGATGCAATTGCCCTGCAGGCCCCGGATGGATCGTTGCCGTACCGGGTCGCCGGAGCCGTCGGAGACACCGACTCGATCCAGGCGGGCAGCACCGTCCACCGTTTGGGCGATCTCGGTGCGGCGAGTGTCCCGGTGTCACTGGCCTCGGCAATGGCCGATGGCCACGACCAGCTCCTGGCGTGTTCCTTTGCGAGTGGCGCGAGTGCCGATGCACTCGCCATCCGGGTTGATGCCGATGTTCCTCATGAGCTGGCACTCGAGGGCGAGACCGAGCTGACCTACGCCGAGTACCTGCGAGTCAGGGGGGAAATCACGTCAGGGGCACCCAGCGGTGGGGGTGCCTACGTGAGCCTTCCAACCTGGACCCAGTCGATCGAGCAGCGGTATCATCTCGAGGCTGGTCGGTGTCCTGCCTGCGGAGCTCTCGCCTTCCCGCCACGGGGTGCCTGCCCAGACTGTGGTGAGCTCTCGACATACGAGCCTGTCCGACTGCCAGGCACCGGGACAGTGGAGGCGATAGACGACGATCGGTCAGGGTGGGGCACCGCCGGAGTTTGCCGAGCAGCAACACCAGCGCGGTGACTTCGCGACGACGATCGTCGCCCTCGATGGGCCATTGGATGGTGAAGAAGTGAGTGCGCCCATGATGGCCTGTGGTGATCCGCAGGAGATTTCGATCGGTGATCGGGTCGATGGAACAATCCGGCGAATCTACACGCAGGAAGGAGTAACGCGGTACGGAATGAAAATACAGTCGTCAGATAGCCTTAATCGGCGTTCGGGCGAGATGCCGTCGTTCGTGGCTCGGTCTGGGGCTGACCAACCGGCGCATTGACAAACATCGCGTGGCCGATGACGATGAGCGACACTATCGCTGCCAGTGGAACCGCCGCCGTCAGCGAAATACCCAGCACGGTCAATGTTGCGGTGATGCCGACGAGCGAGACTGGGAATAACGCCGAGGATAAGGTCATAATAGCCAGTCATAATGTACTCAGATAGAATGGGCTGGTACTGTTATAAGTGTTTTTCATAATTGTTTGAAATTGAGCCTACGCTGTTCATGACCTATCTACATAACTTATTAAGTGAATTTGCCGCTGAACCATACAGAGAGGCCTCCACGCCACAGCAGAAGAGCAATCAGACCAAAACCGGTTATCACGACACCGAACGGCCAGGTAACCCCGCCAGGAATTGCCGGAGACGTCCTGAGAATCAGGCCGATGTTGGCTGCACCGAGCCAGGTGACAGTCACGAGTTTGGCGCCGCCACCCCGCTCCAGCGTCGGTTGGGCGTAGACACCACTCAACAGGGCAGCAACGAGCCAGCCGGACACGAACGGGCCGATCCCGATGATGCTGTAAAGCGGCGTCTCGAGCGGATCGACACCGTGGTTGAGTTGTCCAACGAGTACCAGTGTCGCGATCACCAGAACATCGCCGCCCGCAATCGCCCAGCCGCGCCGTGACCGGGGGATGCCATCCTCGTATGCCATTGCCAGGTGTTGCCAGGCCAGTGCCATTGCTCTCCCGATTCGCCCGGGACCAGAGACACCCAGAACGGCTAAGAGGATCGGCTTAGACCCATCCGACAATGGCAGCCTCCGGCGATCAACAGGTCGGCTGCGATGGCTGTGGCCGGGACATCCCACTGGGAGAGGTGACGGCGGTCTCCTCCCCGATGGAGAGGCCATCGCCTGCTGTCCAGCCTGTGAACCCCACATTCGGTCCGTGGCGACCAAACTGGCGACAGTCGAGGATCGAACTTCTCCTGCGACGGCTGTACCACGGCACTCGAGCCGGGCGAGGCAACCGATGTGACAACTGCCCGACGGCGCCACCCTCACCTGCTGTGAGACGTGTCTCGAGGAGGTCCCAACGAGCGATAGTGACGCGGTCGAGCAGTCGGAGGATTCGGCGTCGGCCCGTTGTACCCAATGTCGTGAACCGGTATCGGGAGAACGCAATTACGTGACAACCATCGACGGACGGATCGAACGCCTCTGTGATCCCTGTACGGCCACGGCAAGAGAGCAAGGGATCGTCCGATCAGTTGCCATGTCGCGGTCACGGGCCCGGGAGGTCCTCGAGGTTTCCTCAGGTGTCTCGGACGAGCAGCTTCGCACTGCCTTTCTCGAGCAAATCAAACGGGCCCATCCAGACCGATCGACTGGAAGTGAATCGGCATTCAAGCTGGTCAAAGAAGCCTACGATCGACTGCAATAGATCAGTCGCCGTCCTCACGGCGGACGAAGCCAATGGTCGCTGGATCGAACAGGTAGGACGAGTCACAGACCGGACACGTCGCATCGAGCAGGTGACCGTGTTTGTGCATCTTCCAGAGTTTCGTCTGGCCCCGGTCGATCTCGAGAACAACCTCCGAGCCACAGCCAGAGACCGTACATGGGAACTGGATGTACCAGTTCGGAACCGAGAGAGCACCCAGCGGCTCGAGTTCCGCCCGTAGGCGGGACAGGAGGTTGAAAATGGTGTAGGAGGGGTTGTCCCGGTCGATGCTGACTCCCTCGACATCGGAGATATACCCGGACAGCATCGACTCGTCCTCGTAGAGTGGCAGGACTGGAATCCCACGAGCGAGTGCGTACCCGATGTCCTGATTGACCCATGGGTCATCGACCGATTGCTTGGTCAGGACCGCAACAACGACGTCGCTGTTCGCGAGTCGGCCCTCGAGCCGATGGCGTGCCCGCCCCGACTCGATCTCTTCGAGGGCGATGAACACCCCGAACGGGAAGTTCTTGACAGTAGAGAACAGCTCCTGCACCGTATCGAGATCACGCGGGGCGTGTGTGACGAAGACCTGTTCTCCGGACATAATCCGTACTCCGAGTGATACAGTAGTCGGTTATTAAAGTAACTATCCCTTGGTTCCCTCCCTTGTCGAATGCACAAGTACGGTTAGATCGGACTGACAAGGTCGTCGAGAACCGCTCGCGGATCCTCGGCCTTGGCAACGCCGCTGGCGAGAAGGACCCCCACCGTGCCGAGTTCTCGAGCCGCCTCAACGTCCTCACCGGTACTAATTCCAGCCCCGCAGAGGACCGAGACCCCCGAATCGATCCTGGTTGCAGCCGCGACCGCGGACTCGACGATGGCCGGATCGGCCTGGCTCACGGGGGTGCCGGAGCCGATGAGATCTGGGGGCTCGACGGCAACACCATCCGGACCGAGTGCCGTCACCGCCCCGATCTGTGCGGGGTTATTCGCACAGACGATGGTCTCGAGACCAGCGCGCTCTGCCGCCCGGAGTGCCCCATCGATCGCATCGAGTTGCACTCGCCGTTCCGAATGGTTGATGAGTGTCCCGGTGGCCCCGGCCGAGGCCAGCGTTTCGGCGAGCATCTGCCCGGTATTGCTGCCCGGCTCGATCGGGTCAACGTGCTGGGCCCATGTCTCGACGCCGGTCTCCGCGACGCGGTTGATGTCGGCGGCCTGCGGTGCCACCGCGATTCGCGTGCCAGTCGTATCGGCCACCTCGACAGCCGCCTCGCCGATCGCTACCGGATCGACAGGGTAGGTCTTCAGGTTCACCAGAACGAACATACTCGACACGTGACCGGACGAGAGTTGAGGATTTCGGTCTTCTCTAGTCCTTGCGTTTGACCACATCACCGAGGGTGTAGCTACCGGTGGAGGCATCGCTCTCCCACTCGGTGTCATCGGTGGAGCCCCCTGCTTCGGTCAGGGACATGTCCAGGAAGCGCTCGAGTTTGGACTGGACACTGTCACTCGGCAATGTCTCGCCGCGTTCCAGTTTCCGGATGAGGCTCGCCTTCTCGTTGAGTTCGTCGGCAAGATCGGTTTGACTCATGCCCCGTCTCCTCCCGTGCGGTTCGAATCCGGTCGTCGTAATCTGTCGCGAGTTCGTCCACCTCGTCGTACATGTCCCGGCGGCGCCGGCTGCCGCCGCTCGAGGACCGTGAGGTCGATCCACTTGACGTCGAGGATGTCGAGCTCGAACTCGAGGTCGAACTGGTCGACTGCCCCGAGGAACTCGTCGAATATTTGGTGTCGCTCGACGAGGCCGAATCATCCGATCGAACGGCCGTCCCGAAATCGGTGCAGTTGGCACAGACATCGAGTTTCGCCCCCTCCACCTTGATGGTCTTCGGCGTCGCCGTCTCGGCACCACACATCTCGCACTGTACCATACTCGAACATAGACAGGCACGCGGCTTAAAGGATGGCCCTCACTGCTCTGCAAGCGCCCGTCGCGCGTAATAAAAACGCTGTAGGGCGGTGAGATGCCCAACAATGGCGAAAAACACCAACAGCCAGCCCACCAGTGTCAACGAACCGATTGCGAACGGGACCGGATACGAGATCAGGCTAACGAGTGTGATCAGGACGAGCCGGTCGGCCCGATCCGACGATGCCGCCGTAGGTGCGCTCGAGCCCCACGGCCTGGGACTGGGTCCCGAGATACGAGGTCATCACCACGCCGGTCACCGCGGCGAAGCCGAGCAGATAGTGCTCGATTCCGGCAGCCAGCCCGGCGATGAGCACGATATCTGCGTACCGATCGAGGACATGATCGAGGAGGTCTCCCCCCGGGCTCGCCGCTCCCTGTGCCCGAGCGAGCGCCCCATCGACGACGTCCAGCCAACCACTCAGGCCGACAAAGACGACGCCGACAACGTACCAGATCGGGTTGATAAGCCCTCCAAGTGCGAACCCGATCCCCGCAACGATGGCGAGGACGAACGCGATCACGCTGACCGCATCCGGCGTGGCACCAATGCGGTCGAAGCCGCTCACGGCCGGATCGATCAGTCGTGTCGTGTAGGGGCGAAATCGATCCAGTGTCATGCGAGGTACTCGATGAAATCGACCGTCCCGGCACTCGGGTCCCGTCGACCCTCGAGGACGGCCTCGATGGCGTCAGCCACTGCATTCGGTCGCAGATTAGTCGTATCGATTTCGTACACCGATTCGCGGCCGTGCTGGTCGACTGCCTCGGCGAGGATGACGTCGAGGGCTTCACTCTCGGCGTTTTCCTGGATGCTCGCCTCTGTCACGCCTCGCTCGCCGAGCCGCCGCTCAAGTTCCGCCGGAGCACAGCGAAGCACGACGACCCGGTCGACCGGGAGGTGGTGGACGAGGTGTGATTCCACGATGACATCGTCCCAGGTTTCGACGCGGGCAGCGAGGGCATCGATATCGGCGATCACGGACCCTCGATCCGCATCCTGGCCCGTCACGAGATCCTCGTCGGCCAGTCGCTCACCGAGATGGACGACCTCGAGGCTGGTTCGATCCTCGAGTACATCGGCGACCGTCGACTTGCCCGTCCCAGGGGTCCCCGTGATCCCGACTCTCATGATACATCCTCCTGCGTGCGAATCTGATTGAGCGCATCGACCGCCAGCGCGGTCTCCTCCTCGGTCCCGGTCGTAATGCGAATGCAATCCGAGAGTCCGAAGCTGCTGCAATCCCTGACGAGGATACCACGTTGCTCGAGGGCGGCCGTGACCGCCGTCGCGTTCCCCACCTCGACGAGGACGAAGTTGCCCTCACTCGGCCAGACGGTGGCCTCGATGCGATCAACCATCCGCTTGCGAGCGGTCCGGGCCACCTCGACCGACCGGGTCACGTGCGCCTCGTCCTCGAGGGCCGCCAGACCGGCTCGGCAGCCGAGTTCGCTGGCCGCAAAGGGAGTGTTCACCCGGGCATAGGCATCGGCCCACTCCGATGGGACGATCGCGTAGCCGAGTCGAACACCGGCCAGCCCGTACGCTTTCGAGAAGGTCCGTAACACCGCAATGTCGTCACGCTGACCCTCGTACAGCACCTCGAGGGCGCTGTCCGTGTTGGCAAACTCCCCGTATGCCTCGTCGACCACGATGAGCGTCTGCTCTTCGGTCTGGCTGGCGAGCTCACGGACCGTCTCTGGATCGACCGTCGAACCGGTCGGATTGTGTGGACTGGTCAGATAGACGATCCGCTCTCCCTCGTATGCCTCGAGAATTGCGGATGCCGTGATCGCAAAGGCATTCGACCGATCGAGGGCATAGGTCCGGACGTCTCCGTGGTGAAAGCGAGCGCTCATTCCGTAGTACGCAAAGCCAGGCGAGGGTACCAGGATCGAATCACCGGGTTCCAGCATCGCCCGGGAGAGGTAATCGATGGCTCCGTCACCACCGTTGGCCAACCACATCTGAGCCGAGTCCACATTCCAGTGGTTGGCGATTTCGCTCGCGCAGTTTTACGTGAGCAGCCTTGGGGTACGTATTCGCACCTGGCTGCCGCCTCTGCATCGCCACCACGGCCTTCGGTGATGGCCCCAGCGTGTTCTCGTTCGAGGCGAGGGCGACGAAGGAGTCGACATCCTCTCCCGTCCGGCGCGCGACCTCCTCGATACCTCGGCCGGCCTGGTAGGGCTCGTGTTCCGATAGGTCGCGCGGCTCCATACGGGCGGTGGTTCTCACGGGCGGGCTTTAACCTTGATCACCTGACCGCGCTCGCTCGAAGGCGTGGTATTCAAGGCCGGTGGCCCGCAGGCGCCAACCATGGCGGAGGAGGGACTTGCGACGCGCGTCGCCGAGGTGCTGGAGACAGACGCCGCGGCGTTCAGCGAGCGGGCCGAGGCCGATGGGGAGACCGTCAAGGAGGAGCTGGCTGCCGGCACCTTCGACAATCCGGTCTCGACGATCGGGCTTCGAGTACGAGTTCTTCACTGTCGATCGACGAGTCTGCCCGACTCTGTCGGACCCCGCGCCGAGCCCTGCAGGTCGTCGGGTTCGAGAAGGAACTGGGCTCCACAATCTCGAGCTCAACACCACGCCAGAGCCGATGAGTGCGCTCGGGCTCCGGGCCCAAGAGAACGAGGTGCGGGCGAAGCTCGAGGCGGTCCAGCGGGTGGTCCAGCCCGAGGGAACGACCGTCGTCAGCGATGGCATCTGGACTGTCCCGCCGGCCGGCCAGACGGCCACGGAGTATCTCTCGCGAGCATCGAGCGCCGCATCCGGGTCAATGGCCACGAACGGCCGATGCCAGAATCGCCTCGAACATGAGCGACTCGGCCCGGTATCATGCAATGGCAAACACCGATCAGGCCGGGGCTGCTCGCATGGCGGTCGACGCCCCACACGTGACCGTCGGAGCGGATACGGTCATGCCGGAGAGTCTCATCGAGTTCGATCCAGCCCCACTATCAGGTTCCACACGCCGAGGATCTGCCCGCCTATTTCAACTATGCCCTCCGCATCGCCGGACCCCTCCTCGCACTCGCCGGCAACTCGCCACTGTTCCCGCCGGATTGTTACGCGGCGGACGCACCACCCGAGGCGATTCTCGATGACGGCTGGGACGAACACCGCATTCTCGTCTTCGAGAGCGTCCTGAACGACACGGCCGGGTCTATCACCAAGGTCAGATTCCCTCCGATATCGAACGGCCGGAAGATGCCGTCGACAACATCGTGGCCGATGCCTCGTTCGTGCCGATGCCGGTCTCCACAGATGGCGATCGATTCGACGACTCGTTCGCCCATTTCCGGATGAAACACGGGACCTACTGGCGGTGGATTCGACCGGTGTTCGAGGGAGCCAGTCGCCAGGGTGCCAATGTCAGGGTGGAATTCCGGCCCATTCCAAGTCAGCCAACCGTCCGTGATACAATGGCATTCCAGGCCGCCTTCGCTGGCCTCATGGAGAGTCTGCCCCGGCTTCGACATCCAGTCATCCAGCTCGACTGGGAGGATGCCCGCACCAACTTCTACGAGGCCGCCGAACACGGACTCGATGGTGACCTCTTCTGGATTACGAACGATGGGGAGCCGACGCGTCGTATCGAACGCATCGAATCAGAGATACTCGATTACGCTGCCGATGGCCTGTCCGACCAGAGGGCTCAGCCAGACAGAGGTCGCCCGGGCTACCTACCCGCTTCGCTGGCGGCTTCGCCAGCGACTGACCCCGGCCACCTGGAAGCGCCGCCAGGTCGAGGATTACCTGGCCGATGGCGCCTCGCTCGAGTCGGCCGTCATGGAAACCCATCGACAGTATGTCGAGCGCCAACGTGAGACGCTGTTGGATGGAAGCTTCGTTGACTGGGTCAGGTAGTGCCGGTGAGACTGGGGCAGCGCCCCCAGTACCGCAATCAATAAAGTGGCCCCGGCTGAACCTGCGTCCATGGTAACATTCCTTTCGGGGGGGACCGGAACACCGAAGTTGCTCGACGGAGCAGGCGCGGTGTTCTCCGCGGACGAGACGACGATTGTGGCCAACACAGGCGACGACGTGGAGCTGGGCGGGCTTGATCATTTCACCGGATATCGACACGATCCTCTTTCAGGGCGGGGGAATCCTCGACCGGGAGACCTGGTGGGGCATCGACAACGACAGTCACCAGACCAACGAGGCTCTCACCGAAATCGCAGAGGCGGCCGACCTTGAGGGTGGAGCACACTTCCTCGACGAGGACTACCAGACGGAGGGGCGCCCCCTGGCGGAATGGCGTCGGTTTTCTGGAATTGATGAGTTCATGACGATTGGGGATCGCGACCGCGCCGTCCATATCACGAGGACAAGCCTGCTCGATCAGGGTCACACCCTCAGTGAGGTGACGGGAATTCTCGCCGATGCCTTCGACCTCGGTGTCGATCTCATCCCGATGAGCGACGATCCGGTCGCCAGCTTGATTCACACTGACGACGATCTCATTCACTTCCAGGAGTTCTGGGTCAACGATGATGGTGACGGGACGGTCGAGAACGTCGAGTTTCGGGGGTCATCGACGGCCGAACCCGCCCCAGGCGTCCTCGATGCCCTCGAGGATACCGTCGTCATCGGGCCATCGAATCCAGTCACCAGCATCGGGCCGATGCTGGCCCTCCCCGGCGTCTCCGACGCGCTCGGCGAGACAACCGTCGTGGCGGTATCCCCGTTCCGTGACGGGAGGCATTCTCGGGACCAGCGGCCGAGCTCATGGAGGCCGTCGGTGCAGAGCCAGGGACGGAGGGACTCACCACGGCCTATGACTTCGCCGATGCGTTCGTGATCGACGAAGACGACGACGCAGAATTCGAGGTTCCGACAGTCAAAACTGATATCGAAATATCCGACGAGTCGGATGCCGCGCGTGTCACCGAGGCGGTGGCCGATGCCATCGACCAGGTCGAGTAGGTCGGCGATGTTCACGCCCCGACTGGCGCTGGCGAGTCTCAGCGGTCGGTCGGATGCCGACTGGGCCCGGGATGGAGCGGCCCATGCAGGGGCGGCATTTCTGGAGGTATCGCTCTCGAGAGTCGCTCCCGAGCGGCAGCCCAAGCACTCCGTGATCGGAACCGCGAGGAGTTCCTGCCGGCCGATCCGGTGGCGTTCATCGATCGGCAACTTGAAGGAACTATCGGACGTGCCGAGTCCGTGCAGGGGTCAACGTCAGAAGTACCGATCTCGACCCCATTCGAGCCGCTGCGAGGCGGTGTCGAGCCCACGACGCCCTGCTCGAGATCAATGCTCACTGCCGCCAGCCGGAACTCGTCGAGGTTGGCTGTGGCGAGTCGTTGCTCCGTGATCAGCATCGGCTCGCTGAAGCGGTCTCGGCCGGTGTCGAGGCGGGGGCCACTGTGGGTGTGAAGGTCAGAGCCGAGGTGCCGGGTGTGGACCTGTCCACAGTGTGTGGAGCAATCGAGGCCAGCGGTGGCTCATTCGTGCACGTCGATGCTATGGACTCCCCGTCGGAGATCGAGGCGATCGCTGATTCGACGACCCTGTTCGTCATCGCCAACAACGGTGTTCGGGGATCCGATGACGTTGCGATGTATCGATCTCTCGGTGCCGACGCAGTGAGCATCGGACGGCCCAGTACGGATCCCATCGTCCGCGAACAGGTACACCGGGCCGTCGACCTATCAGTACCAGCCCGCCACCGCCATTGGAGGACAATGACGGGTACGCTTTCCGGCCCGGCCCAGCGCGCCCAGCTGGCCCTCCTTCTCGAGGTTACGAGTGGCCCGAAACCGGGTAACGTGGATCGATCCCGCGATCTCCCATCGCTGTCCATGTCGCATTTCATCGCCGGCAATCTGGGCTACTAGGGACTGGAGCTGGCCGCCGAAGGGGCATCTATCGGCGAGGCATTCGAACGGGCGGTGAACGGAATGGCCGATGCGGCGGGAACCAATACCTCGTTCGGCGCGTTGCTCGTGCTCGTGCCACTGGTCCGGGCCGCAGGAGACGGGGTCTGACCCGAAGACAGCGTCCAGTCCGTCATCGACAGCACTCACGCTGGCCGACGCCCGCTCGTTCTACCGGGCGTTCGATGCGGTGGACGTGTCCGTCCACGATCCCCCCACCGACCACAGCGAGCTCGACGTTCGGCGGGGGAGTGGCGCGATTCCAGCTCTCGAGGCGACCGGGCTAACACTTGCCGAGGTGCTTGCCCTCGGAGCAGAAACCGACGATATAGCCCGTGAGTGGACCACGGGGTTCGAGCGATCGTTCGAGGCCGCCGATACACTCGAGCGTGCGTCCGGTTCCATCTCCGATCGGGTGGCGTCGGCGTATCTCACGATGCTCGCCAGTCGACGGGATAGCCTCGTTGAGGCGAAACACGGTCCGAATACCGCCGCCACCGTGAGGGATCGGGCGGCCGAGCTACTCGCCGATGGTGGCGTCAGCGAGAACCGACCAGCCGTCGAGACATTCGCTGAGGACCTCGTTGGCGAGGCATTCGATCCCGGCACCACGGCAGATATCATCGCCGCCGGACTGTTCATCGGGCTCGAGAACGGAACGGTGACCGTATGACCGACACCCAGGTCGATGGCCGGTCAGCCTTCGTGGCATCACGGAGAGCGTCTCGTCGACACGGCAGCCCACCGGGCACGTGGAACTCTGGCGGCACTGGGCCTGCATGCTGGCGACCCGGTGACCGCCGACTACCTGGGGCCAGACGCGGACCCGACAGAATCTCCAGGACAGCGGGACCGGATACGTTCCAGTCCACCACCGACCCAGTGGTGTTCGTCGACGCTGCCCTGGCCATCGTCGAACGCGATGCCCCCATTCACGAGAGGAGCCAGGCCTGGGCTCACGTAACTGCCGAGTCCATCGAGGTTGGCCCGAATGGGGACTGGGAGCAATGGGCGCTCACCCCGGTGGAGGCGACCGTTGAGACCCGGACGGTCCCGACCATCAACAGGGGATTCGGTGCCGTCATCGAAGCCAGCGTTGCCGCCTCTCGCCTCGAGATTCCTGCGACCGATCGGGCGACATCGAGCGACGGCTCGAGGACTGTGCGCGCAGTCATCGAGCGGACGGGTGGGCCCCGGGAGCGGGAGGCCCTTGAGCACATCGTGAGCGCACACCGACTGGACGCCGGAGCAGAACGAATAGCCTAAGCGTCCGGCCACCACAGACGTGGGCATGGCGATCAAACCGGCCTACGTCAAAAAGAGACGGGAGCCCTCCTGCTCGAGCGCTATCCGGATGCATTCTCGGACGACTTCGAGCAGAACAAAGAGGGCGTCGACGAGCTCACGAACATCGAATCAAAAAGTGTCCGCAACCGCATCGCGGGCTACATCACGCGGAAACAGGGCCGAGAAGTCCCGGCGTAAACCGCGAATGGTCCGTATCCAAACGGTTTTGAATCCCCATCGCTGACTCCCGCCAATGGCAGTACGTGTTGGAGTACTCGGTGCGACCGGTGCCGTCGGGCAGCGATTGATCGCACTCCTCGATGCCCATCCTGATTTCTTGATTAGCGCACTAACGGCGAGTGACGACAGCGCCGGCAAGCCCTATGATTCGGTGGCGAAGTGGCGGATCGACCACCCGATTCCCGACCAGGTGGCCTCAATGACGGTGACGGAAACGGCGCCAGAGGCCGTTCCGGACGATGTCGACCTCCTCTTTGCCTCGCTGCCCTCGAGCATCAGCGGCGAGGTGGAGCCGGCGTTCTGCGAGGCCGGCTACATCGTCTCCTCGAACTCCTCGACGGAGCGGATGGCTTCTGACATTCCACTTGTCATCCCGGAGGTCAATGCTGATCACCTGGCACTGCTCGAGGTTCAACAGGACACGCGGGACTGGGATGGCGCCCTGATCAAGAACCCGAACTGCTCGACCATCACGTTCGTACCGACGCTGGCGGCCATCGAAGACTACGGGCTCGAGTCGGTCCACGTCGCCACCCTCCAGGCCGTCTCCGGGGCCGGCTACGACGGCGTCACCTCGATGGAGATTATCGACAACGCCATTCCCACATCGGCGGCGAGGAGGAGAACTCGAGACCGAGTCCCGCAAGCTCCTCGGGACCTTCGACGGTTCGGAGGTTGCCCTGCACGATATGTCGGTTTCAGCGTCGTGTAATCGCATCCCCAACCCTCGACGGGCATCTCGAAGATGTCTGGGTCGAGACCGAATCGGGCCCTTCACCCCGAGGCAGCGCTGGCTGCAATGGCGGACTATACCCCTCTGGATCTTCCATCCTCGCCAGATCCACTCATCCGAGCACGTTCGATGCGCCAGATCGACCGCAACCTCGACTCGACCGCAACCTCGGTGGGGGAACGGTGGTGGCTGCAGGGGGCGCCCAAACGACGGAGAGCGGCATTCAGTACAACTGTCTGGCACATAACACGCTCCGAGGCGCCGCCGGGGCGAGCATCTCAACGGCGAGTTACTCCTCGAAAACGACTATCTGTACTCCGATTCCCGCGGCAGGACGACCACCGGTAGCTCCGCATCTCTGACGAGGCGCCGGGCCACCCCGCCAGTCAGGACCTCCGTGAGGACCGATCCCTCGCGGGGGATGAACACGATCGAGTCGGCCTCCATGTCCGTCGCGGCCTCGAAGATCGTATCGACGATGTCCGGCCCGTAGAGGACCTCCGTCTGAACGGTGGCCCCGGTGTCCTCGAGCGGTGGCCGGGTTCGCTCGAAGTATTGATTCGGCGTACTCCTCCCGCCGGTCGCAACCGGAACACTGTCGAGTTTTCCGCTGCCGCGTTCGACCACGTGGACGACGATGACCGTACAGTCGCCCGACAGACGGTTGGCAAGGGATCGTGCCGTCCGCTCGCCGTCATCTGGGTCAGCAACCGGCATGACGAGTGGCCCGTCGAAAGTTAGTGCCATCCAATCACTCCACCGCGTGGGTACTGAGAACGCATTGGTTGGGCATTCGAAGGGACGAGTCATAAAGGTGCCAGCCGATTCCAGCCGCGAGGGAGGTCGGGCTGTGAGGACGACTATCGCAGTGGGCCGGAAATTTCAGGCAGTTTATTAGGTCCGCCCGGATCCCCCGGAGTATGGAAGAGGTCGACGTCGCTGTCGTCGGTGGTGGGCCGGCCGGCGCTGCCGCGGCAGAGGCCGCCGCTGCAACCGGCGGCCGATACCGTGCTCCTCGAACAGGGTGTGCCACGGGCCGATCGGGAGAACCTCGGACCCGACTCGACGGACGCCGCCGGAATGCTGGATTACTGGGTCGACCTGATGGACGAACCGTATCGCTCGATCCCCGACGATATCATTCTTCGTGAGCTACAGGGAGCCACCTTTGTCGGCCCGAGTTCGCGGGTCGAGCTATCGGCTACTGGAATGGAGGCGAGTTATCCACACTTCGGGTTCACATTCCACCGGGCTCGCATGGACGACTGGTGGCATGAGCGAGCCATCGATGCGGGAGCCGATCTTCGGGTGGGTGAGAGCGTTCGCAACCTCGAGACAGAATGGCAGGGAACGACGCCACGCCATACTCTCACGACTGCAGGGGGCGAAGAACTCGAGGCCGCACGGATCGTCCTCGCCGACGGGCCACAGCGACGGATCACGCTCGGCGCGCTGGATCAGTTCACTCCGCCTGGCCGACAGATCGCCGACGTGCTCTCGCCCACGCAGGCGAACCACATCGCCTACCAGGAGTATCGTCGATTTCCACCCGAGCTGTTCGACGAGGATCGGCTCTGGTTCTGGTGGGGATACATGCCGGGCGAGACAGCTTACCCGTGGGTCTTCCCGAATGACGGGACGGTTGCCCGTGTGGGGCTGACGATGCCTATCGGGCTCGATCTCGCAGACGTCGACCATCCGGAGTCATACGCCCTGCTACGACCAGAGGACACCTCGATCCCCAACGGTGGGACCTACATCGAACGACTGCTCGAGCACGAGTTCGGCGACGAGTACGACGTGGAGACTGACTTCCCACTGGTGACCGATCGCGGGAAGACGAACGGGACAGAGACCTACCCGATCTCATCAACCCGGCCGATCGACTCGCCGGTTCGCGCCAACATTGCGGTAGCTGGCGGGGCGATGGGGACCACCTCGGCGTTCCATGAGGGGGGCTATCACGTCGCCATTCGTTCCGGCAAGATCGCCGGTCGCCTCGCAGGCCTCGATCAACTCGAGCAGTACAATGATGAGTGGAAGGCGGCGATTGGCTCCGAACTCCGCCGCAACGTCGTCTTTGCGGATATCGTAGCTGACTACGAGCCAGACGACTGGGACTGGGCGTTTTCCGTTGCCAGTCGGATGCTCGGCGGTGGGGATGACACTAAACTCTTGACGCGTCGGTTTTCGGCCGGCATCGGTGCCTCGAAGGCCCTCATTGCCTACAAGCGACGAAAGTTCTCGTATCGCAACGACCGCTATGTCCAGTTCAGGGCAGACGAGTACATCTACTGAGCGCAAGGGTTTTTTCCGGGATCCCCCTACGGTGGGTGCGTGCCGCAGTCCCCACCCGAGCACCCGCACGAGCGGGCGATGACGGGCCGGCGAACCCCGGCACGCCACATCCGGGGACTTTGTCCCCCACCCGGCACGAGGGTTAGCCAGCTGACGGGGCACGACGCCCGAGGATGAAGCTGGACGTTAGTGTTCCGGGTGATAAACCGCAACCATAGCGAATGCTACGACGTAGACCACCTTCCACATGGAACGTATCCGGTCAGAGTAGATAGTTATGTTATTATGATACTTTACACGGCAATTATTGAGATGGTCCAGTTCACACATCGCTTCGAAGAGAGGCGGTTGGCTTACTGCTGACACAAAATAATTTAACAAGTCGAATCTAATGGATTCTGAGTGCATGATCCGACGACTCTTTGAGCGAGTCGGATACGTTTCGACAGTCGCCATTGTCCTCGGCATTGGCGGATATCAGGGGATCCAGACCGATTCCATCTCGTTCGACATTTTCGGATTATTCATTAATATTGTTACGATGGAGGCTGTCACGACGACGATCGTCTTCTCGATTCTGGTGACGGTAAGTGGTGTCATGCTTGGTCGTGAAATATTCAGAGACCGTGATTCTGAGGAACGGGTTGTGCATGGCCCAGCAGTCGCTGCGATACGTTCCAGTCTACCGTGATGCGGAAGTGATCCAGGAGAGTGTAGAAACGATACTGCAGTCGAATTATCGCAAGCTTTGAGATCGTCATAATCGGTGAACCTGGAGACGAACGAACTCTCTCGACTGCCCGTGAATATGCCAGCTATTCGAATGTTCAGGGTGCTCGAGAACCGCAATCCTGGATCGAAAGCGAACGCGATCAACGATGCCGTCGAACGAATCGAGACAGACTATTTCGCCGCGTTCGACGTTGACGAGCGGATCGATCCCGATTTTATCCCGACAGCGATGTACCATCTCACCGAAGACGGTCAGGACATCTTTCAGGCTCGACGAGTGCCACGGGTCACCGGTCCGGTGGAAGGTCTTGCTTACTGCGAGCGACTCCTCTTTCACGCTGGCTACAAACTTGTTGAACCGCTAGGGTTTACGTACTGCCGGAGTTCGTCATCGGCGTTCAGCAGAGGAGCATTCGAGACCGTTGGTGGTCTCGACGATCTTACTGACCGAAGACATCGATTTCGCTCATAAATGTTTTCGGGCAGGACTGTCAGTCCGACAGTCCCGGAACATCACGAACGAGATGGAGGCACCCCACACACTCGGTGATCTGTGGGGCCAGCGCAAGCGCTGGCGACTCGGCCACATTGAAGTATTCTTCAAAGCCCTCCGATTCGGCTTCGACCGGGGAGGAGTCCGTGGCAAACTTTCGACACTGCGGCTCGCAACCAGTCTCGCGGCAAGTATCTTCCTCGTCGCATTCATTTCGAAAATTGCTCTCCTCTTACTGCTCAATCTGGAGGTCCTGTTTTTGGTACCATTCCTTGCCATTGCAATTACAGTCCTGCCGGTTATGTATCGAGACTACAGAAACAGACATATTCGGACGTTCACGCCGACAATGATACTGGTACCGCTGGTCTATCCCGGCTTCGGTCTGCTAACAATCCGGTGTGGGTTTGAGTACTTTTTCAGCTGGAACGGCGAGTGGTATCAAGTCAAGAAATCCGGCGTCTGAGTTCTGATACAGTTGTCCAGAAAGGACCAATTGCGTAAGTGAATCCAGATTGATTGATGTTTGATAGAGTATTTTCTCCTTCCCTCAATATGTCACCAGCCGACCAAAACATGTTTCTAATTGATATTGGTTATAAGATTCTGTCAGCAAAAATCGTATTATTCAGCAATAACACCCGCTAGCTCTTGTGGTTTGTTTATTCAGCCGACATCTACTGGAAGATTATATAAGTCACTTTAGATACCAATGAACGGAATCCCCCCCCCGGAGATCAATTATTGAAATACTCGCTGTGACCTCTGGTAATATTTTAAATTTGATATTATCATCACGATAAAGATACTTCACGATCTTCGAGTGACATCAACGGGACAGCCCCGGATCATCCCGCCCCGCATACCATCCGCGAGCCAGTACATCGAAAGGACCAGCAGGACAATCGAGAGAGTGGCGATTTCGAGTCCCTCCCACGGTAACAGCGTGAATATCCCCGCGGCACCCACGAGTGACAGGATGCCGGCGAGGACGACTGGCCCGCAAGCCGCACAGCCCGCACCGAGGACACCGACGATGACCCCGGCCGCACTGCCTGATCCACCGCTGGCCGAGAGACCGTGTTCGCGGGTGTGATACACCAGCAGAGTGAGATTGATTCCCGTGAGTCCCGAAATGATCAGAACGAGCCCACCCTGAACGGGCGTGAATGCGGGTCCGACGAACGGGAGCTGCAGGGCCACGATCTCGAGCCGCTGACCGAGCGACAGCCCACCACCTATCACCACGTCCATGATCAAGGCGACATTCAGCGAGATTGCCAGGGCGACGAGCGTGAGCGCGCTTGTGATAAGCCCGGTGATGGCATACCCCGGCTGGCCCAACACCAGGCGGACTGTCCGGAGCACGAGCCGGGCATCGGCTCGGGATCGGGGGATCGGCGGGAGGGATACCATCAGGACTCGAGCGCACTGGCGAAGACCGATGCGTCCTGGACGCCGGTCAGTTCGGTGACGTATTCCCCGTCACTGAACAGGAGGAAGGTGGGTGTCGCAGCGACACCCGCATCTTCGCCGGCCTGGAGTGTCTCCTGAATGTACGCATCGTACGCTTCGTCCTCCATGGCTGTGACGATCGCGGCCTCGTCGACGGGCGTCGGCTCGAGGAAGTTCTCCGTCATTGTGATTACATCACCGGTGAGAAAGGCCCCCTGTTCGACGTAATAGTGGTCGATGAGATCCCAGGTCGTCTCGTGATTTTGCTCCCAGGTCGCATGAATGGCGTGCGAAGCAGGTCGACCCCAGGGAGCGACAATAGGGAACGGCCGGTAGACGTAGCTGGTTGTCGGGCCGATGATGTCCCGCCGAAGCGTCGGTAACGTCTCCATGTGGAAGCGTCGGCAGGTCCCACACGATGGGTCCTCAAAGGCGATGATTCGGTCGGTCGCATCCGTCGGGGCCACCCCCAGCCACGGATCAGTATCACCCACGCGACCATCTGGTTTTGCCCCAGCGGTATCTCCACCAGAGAGGCAGCCAGCGCCGATGATACCACCAGTCGTCGCAAGAAGTGCTCGCCGATACATTGCGACGGTAATAGGTCCCGAGTGTCTTCAATTGTCGGCTGTCGTGTCCGAATCTCACACAATGGCGTCACTCGTAGGTCCTGACGTACCCACCGTCCCAGAGGAGGTCGCCTCCATTGAGATGGCGAGCATGCCGTGAGAAGCCAAAGACGAAGAGATTCGCCACCTCGATTGGCAACATGAGATCTGTCACTCTGGCTTGGCCCAGCATGACATCCTCGACGACTGCCTCCTCCGAGATGTCACGCTCGGCTGCCGTGTCGGCGATCTGGTTGGCCATCAGGGGCGTCAGCACGTAGCCGGGACTGATGCTGAAGCCTCTGATGTTACCCTCCCCCTCGGCAGCGATCGCCCGCGTCAGGCCCATCAGCCCGTGTTTTGCCGTGATGTACGGCGCTTTGTCCTTCGTGGCGTAGTGGCCGTGGACCGATCCCATGTTGCCGATTGCCCCGGTGCCATCACCGGCCCGAATCGCTGCCATCGCGAGTTTCGAGAGATAGAACGGGGCCCGCAGCATTACGTCAAGTAATTCGTCGTACCGGTCCATCGGGACCTCCGGCAGTGGATCAATATGCTGGAGCCCGGCGATATTGGCGAGAAACGCAGATTGCCAGTCTCCATGGCCACCTCGACGAGCCGCTTGATCGCCTCGTCGTCAGTGACATCCGTCCGAACCGGAACCACGGTCCCCTCGGTGTCCATCGAACCGGCGATGTCCTCCGTTTCGTGGAGACCCTCGACGTCGATGTCTGCCCCAACCACCTGCAGCCCGTTAGCGGCCAGTGCGATAGCGGTTGCCCGCCCGATGCCGGACGCTGCGCCGGTGACGATTGCCACTCGGTCACTCGAGAAGGATGGATCCCCGAGTTGGAGCACGTCCTCCTGGGTGAGTGGCGGTGGCGAGTACGCCTTGGTCATAGCCCCGCGTTCTCGGAGCCGACAGTTAAGCGTTCAGCCCGGACAACAGCCCTATTAGCTGCTTCGCCCAAGTGCCGGCAATGCCAGTCAGTTCCGACGATCGACTCCGCGAAATCCTCTCGCTCGAGACTGTCGCCGTCGTGGGGTGTTCGAGTACCCCCGGCAAGGACGCCCACGAGATTCCTCGCTATCTGCTCGATCAGGGCTACGACGTGATTCCGGTTAATCCGACCACCGAAGAGGTCCTCGGCCGCCCGGCATTCGACTCCCTGGCCGACGTGGAGGCGGATATCGACATCGTCGACGTCTTTCGCCCGAGTGCGGAGGTGGCCGGTATCGCCGACCAGGTGCTCGAGCGATCCGACGTCGAGGTCCTCTGGTTGCAACTCGGGATACACGACGACGAGGCCGTTGCCAGACTCGAGGAGTCCGGTCGGGACGTCGTCCAGGATCGCCGTATGAAACCCGAACACCAGCGCTTGCTGGCCTGACTACCGCTCGTACTCGCCAGCCTTCACGAGTTCGCCGTGCTTGCGAAGGACGTGGGGGGTCCGACACACCCCGGACTCACCGGCGACCTGGGGCGGGATGCAGTTGTTGCAGTTCTCACAGATCACGCCAGCCGACGAGTCCTCGAGCAATCGGGCCGCGAGCCGCGGTTCCGCGTAGAACGGCCGGCCCATCCCAACCATGTCACAGGCCCCACTCTCGAGCAACTGATCGATCTGTGGTCGATCCCTGATTCCGCCCACGCACAAGACCGGGATGTCAACGCGGGAGCGCACCCGTCGGCAGTACTCCTCGTTCCAGCCGGGCGTGAAATCGTTGCCGAGTGCATTCAGGCGGGCTGCGGCCCGGACGAGTCGATAGCGGAGCGAGCCACCGAAGGCCTCGGTATAGCCATCCTGGAACCGGTCGTCCGCCCAGGCCCGGTCCGGAAAGTTGCCCTTGATGATCGATTGATCCCAGAAGGGGGATTCCGTCACTGGAACAACCGCGTCGTACCCGAAGTCCTCGAGCATGACACAGAGTTCGATCCCGTCCTCGAGTGTCAGGTGATCACGGATGTACCACGGCGAGTCGGTCTCGGCGGGCACCTTCGAGGTGATGGGGAAGTCTCCGATGCGGTCTCGGATTTCGTCGTGGACCACCGCAAAGAATCGAGCGCGATCGGCAAGCGAACCGCCGAACTCGTCATCACGGCGGTTGTAAAACGGCGAGGCGAACTGCTGGAAGATGCCCATCGTCGCCCCCGCGATGTGAATGCCGTCGTATCCCGCGGCGATCGCGTTCTCGGCTGCCCGTCCGACGTCAGCAGCGAGTTCGTACACCTCCCCGGTCGACATGACGTTCAGGTCGAACTCGAGGATGCCGAGGGTGTCCGCCAGCTTCCAGAGCCAGGGCAGCTCCGAGACAGCCTGCTGCTGAAGATGGGGCCACTGTTCCTTGTACTGTTCGTGCCAGATCTCCAGGCTCTTAATGCCGCCGTGGCCGAGCTGGGCAAAGATTCGACCGCCGTGGCTGTGGACTGCCTCCGGGAGTGCCGAGAGGCCCTCGACGAAGTCCGGATCGTCGGCGAAAGTCATTCGCTGGGGCTGCACAGCCCTCCCCTCCGCTGCGGACCGGCATCGCCCCCTGCATGATCAGGCCCGCTCCTCCTTCCGCTGACGGTTCGAGTTCATTGATGAGGATGTCCACCGCATCCTCCCCGGTCCCGGCATGTTCCAGCAGCGGGGCCCGGTAGAGCCGATTCGATAGCTCAAGCCCCCCGATCTCGATCGAATCCTCGAGTGCGACCATTCGTCCGAATTGAACCGACAGAACGTTAACAGCGTTGTGGCTCGTCTTACCTATCGGGAATACCGGGAGGCAGCGGGCTCACCATGGATCAGGATGGATTCGTTCGACTGTCGTTGATCGCCCTGGGAATCATCGTCACGAGTTTTTTCGTTCTCGGATTCTCGAGACTCGTGATGCCGTTCCGGACCGCTCAGTTGCTCGCAGCGCCGCTTGGCGTGACCGGCTTCGCTCTCCTGGTCTGACCTGTTCGTCCGAGCGACGCTGAACACAATCGGCCTCTGGACCATCGACGCATCCGAGTAGGGGAAGGGAAACGGTTTTTCACCGCTCCCCCCAACCAGCGGGCATGACACTCGAGGTCCGACCGCTCGCGGACATGGGACCGGCCGCACGGTCGACCCTGTTCAACCGAGATGCCGGTATCGGCGGAATTCGTGGGGAGGTCGAAGAGATCGTCGAGCGGGTCCAAGCGGAAGGTGACGCGGCGCTTCGAACCTACGCCGAAGAGTTCGATGACGTCACCGTCGGGAACCTCGAGATTACCGACGCATGCGAGGGAGCCTACGAGACGATTGAGTCGTCCGTTCGTGAGGCGATCGATACCGCGATCGAGAACATCGAGGAGTTCCACGAAGCCCAACTGCCCACAGACTGGCGCGAGGAATTCGGCCCAGGGCGCACCTTAGGGCGGCGATTTCGGCCACTCGACCGGGTGGGCATTTACATCCCTGGTGGAACGGCCGCCTACCCCTCGAGTGCGATCATGGGGTCGTTCCGGCCGTCGTGGCGGGTGTCGAGCACGTCGTGGCAGTGATGCCCCCAGCGGAGGACCCCCATCCAGCCACGCTGGCGGCGCTGCATGCGGCTGGAGCAGACCAGGTCTTCCAATCCGGTGGGGCCCAGGGAATCGCAGCACTGGCCTACTGGCACGGAATCCATCCCAGCGGTGCAGAAAGTGATCGGGCCCGGTAACCGGTGGGTCACCGCGGCAAAATCGATCGTCCAGGGAGATGTCGCGATCGACTTTCTGGCCGGACCCAGCGAAATCGTCGTGATTGCCGACGAGACGGCCGATCCAGCCCTGGTCGCCGCCGACCTCGTCGCTCAGGCCGAACACGACGAGCGAGCGGCCGCCCTCGCTGTGGCCGACGATGCGGAAACAGCCGATGCGATCGTAAACCGAACTCACCAGCCAGCTCCCCGGACGATCCCGGAAGGGATCATCCGAGCGGCCCTCGAACACGATGGCAGTGGGGTGATTCTGACGCGATCGCTCACCGAGGCGATTACGTTCACCAATGAGTATGCTCCCGAGCACCTGAGTATCGTCACCGCCGACGAGGAGGCGGTCCTCGAACGGATCGCCGCAGCTGGCAGCATCTTTCTCGGTCAGACGACACCCGTGGCTGCTGGTGATTACGCCAGTGGGACCAACCACGTCTTGCCAACCGCGGCTGGGGCTAAGCGTTCTGGCGGGTTATCCATCGAGACGTTCATGCGATCGAGCACCGTCCAGCGCTTAAGTTCAGAAGGCCTGGAATCGCTTGCCGGGACGATTACGACGCTGGCAGAGACCGAGGGGCTCGAGGCCCACGCGAAAAGTGTCAAACGGCGCACCGAACCCGAGTAGTGCGTCAATGTTAACTCGCTCGGGTCGGTACATTATTTCATGAGTACGGACAGTGCCGGCGAGGGCACCACCCAGCCCCGCATCGAAGTATCCCAAGCCGCTGCTGATCAGGCACTCGACTTGCTTGATGCTGAGGGCCTTGACCCAGCTGAGGCCGGCCTCCGTCTGTTTGTCCAACAGGGCGGCTGTGCCGGGCTCTCCTACGGTATGCGATTCGATGCGGCGCCAGAGGAAGACGATACCGTCTACACGCACCACGATCTCCGAGTTTTCGTTGATCCGGCCAGTCTGAAATATATCGAGGGGAGCATCCTCGACTACGAAAGCGGGCTACAAGCCGAGGGATTCCATGTCGAAAATCCAAATGTCGTGAGCGAGTGTGGCTGCGGTGAGTCCTTCCGGACGTGAACAGTTTTCTAAAGACGATGTTTTGACCTAAATTAACGTTCAATATATCGTTGGTTATTTATTTGGTGCTACGGTACCGGTCCCAACAATGGGATGGGTGCTGTCGGGATTCTCAATCCTGCTCCTGAGCGCTGCAGCTCTCGCTCTTGTTACGACAGTCCTTCTCTGGCGTGAACAGCCCCGGAGTGGCTCTCTCGCTCTCGCTGTTCCCACCACGGGCCTTGCCGTGTGGTCACTCGCCCAGATGGCCGCCGTCTCGACAGCCTCACCCTTCATCCTCCTGACCGGGGAACTCGTAACAATGGGCGCCAGTATCGTCCTCACTACCGGGTGGATCGTCTTCTCGCTACAGTATACAGGCCGGTCTGACGTTCTGAAGCGAAGTGGATTGGACTGGCCCTCGTAATCCCTGTGATTGGGCTGGTTCTCGCGGTGGTAAGCGTTCCACTCGAGTTCACACAGCTCATGATCAGCGAGTTTGCCCTGACGACCACCGAGGAGGTCGCACGATTGACCTACGATATGGGACCGGGTGCCTATCTGATGACGGGGTATATGTGGGGACTGACCCTGGGGGCCAACTGGCTTCTCTACCAGAAATTTCTCGCCTCCCGAAACGTCTACCGTCGGCGATCATTTCTGTTTCTGATCATCGGAACCGTGATACTGCTCTCGACTGTATCGAGTGCGTTCAAACTCGATCCATTTCCGCATTTTACCCTCACTCCCCTCGCCTTTCTCGCGCTGTCCCCGGTCATCCTCGCGGTAGTCTGAGTTTCAGGACAATCTCCTTTCTCCCCGTGGACAAGGCCTTGAATGCCCTTCCCGGTGAATCAAAGGCATTGACCCCGATTGGGCGGACCACGATTATCGAGGAGATGTCGATCGGGGTCGTCGTCCTCGATCACAAGAACCGGATCGTGGACCTCAATCCGGCAGCCAGAAACATTCTCGGCGGAGCCGACGAGCGGTTCGTGGGCCGGGATATCACCGAGGTCGTGGACGCTGAGATTTTCGACACACGGGAGCCAGCATTTCTCGATCCCGGAGTTATCGACGGCGAATACACCGGCGTCTGGGTCGAACTCGAGCATGGGCAGCGACGATGCTTCGACATCACGATCACGAGTACGGGATTCGACAATGACTCCGACGAGGTCGCTGGTCGTGTGGGGCTGATTGCGGACGTGACAGATCGGGAGCGCCGGAAGCAAGCGCTCGAGGTCCGTGCGCGGGAACTCAAGCGACAGAACGATCAACTGGAGGATTTCGCCCACGTCGTCTCACATGATCTTCGCAATCCGGTCAACGTCGCGAGTGGCTATCTGGAGCTGGCCAATGAGGAAGGCGACGAGGAACACTTCGAGCACGTCCGTCAGGCCCACGAACGGATGCAGAATCTGATCGACGACGTCCTCCAGATGGTCCGCCAGGGAAAGACGGTCGAAGAGACCGAATCCGTCGACCTGGAGCTCGTCGCCAAACGAGCCTGGGTCAACGTCGATACGGAAGAGGCAACCCTCGATATCGACGAGAGTCGATTGATCCAGGCGGACGAGAGTCGGCTTACGCAACTCTTCGAGAATCTCTTTCGCAACGCGGTCGAGCATGCCGGTAGCCGCGTGACCATCAGCGTCGGCGCGGCAGAGGAGGGATTTTACGTGGAGGACGACGGCGACGGCATCCCCCAGGACAAGCGTCAAACCGTCTTCGACAAGGGCGTCAGTGGCAGCGAGAGCGGGACCGGCCTGGGCCTTGCGATTGTCGAGACCATTGTTGAAGCCCACGGCTGGGACATTCGTGTTGCTGAGGGCACCCACGGGGGTGCCCGGTTCGAGGTGACAGGCTGTCGATCGATGGCGGACGAGACGCAGCCGATCACTACCCAATCTCCTCGGGAACAGATTGATCCCTCAGGCCTCGAGTTCGAATGCGACTGTTACTTCTGCCTGGTACTCGCGGTCTGGAACGCTCGAAAGTTCCACGCCGAGTTCCTCGACTTCGATCCAGTGGACGTTCTGAAGTGTCTGCTCTGCTCGGTCGATGGCGTTGTCGGCTGCGGCATCGAAACTCTCGCTGCTGGTTCCGACCAGCCGGACTTTCTTGAAAACCATGTATGTACTCACCCAGTTGGGCGTGATCTCGTCGATCCTCGCCCTGGGAATCGATTCCGGGCGAACCGTGATATACCTTGGGAGCAGCTTCGTTACCAGTCCGAGACGGTCATCGGGATCGGCCGGTCAGGGACCATCGTAACCGCCGAATCGAGTCCAATCGCATCCGCATCGGGCAGAGTGCACTCGAGTCTAACCTGCTCGAGTGATCGCCCCAGCAAGACTCTGCCCTCCAGCATGGCGAGTTGACGCCCGATACACATCCGAGGGCCCCCACCGAACGGGAAGAACGTGTAGGGGCCGTTCGGATCGTCGGACTCGGCAAACCGGTCTGGGTCGTAGACCAGCGGATCAGACCAGATCCGAGAGTCTCGATGGGTCACGAACTGGCTCATCAGGACTTGCGTCCCGGCTGAGATGGTGTGTCCACCGAAGGTATCGGGTTCGACCGCCTCGCGTGAGAAGACCGGCACCGGCGGGTAGAGACGCATCGCCTCTCGAATACACTGCTCGACGGTCGGGATCGCATCGAGAAACGTCAGCGTGTCACCATCCGCTTCGGCACCGGCGGCGACCGCTTCCTCGCGTGCCGCCTCGTGCATTCGACGGGTACGCCGGGCGAGGCAGTACCACGTCCAGGTGAGGGTTGCCGCCGCCGTCTCGTGACCTGCGAAGGAGAAACGCTCGATGCGTTTCGTCTCGAACCTGCTGGTCGTCCATCTGTTCCCCCGTCTCCTCGTCCTCGGCCTCCAGCAATCGCGTCAGTAGATCATCGGGGGCATCCTCGAGTTCCTCACGACGGTCCTCGATGAGGCCGAGGACGATTTCGTCGAGCGTGAATCGTGCCCGGAACGCGGCCTCAGCCTGGTCGGTCGAAATAGAGTCCTCAGGATCGGCCCGGGCCCGAAAGGCCTGGCGCACTGTCTCCGAGCGCATCCCGAATACCGGACGCGTGGGCATCAGGGTCGGCGCCGAACAGCGGCCCGACCGACGATCACTGGCAGCGTCGCCCACTTCATCTCAGACAGCAGGTCAATCGGCCCTCGAGCTGCCCTGAGTCCATCGACCGAGTCCCTCGGCCACTGACTCCATTATCGGGGCAGACCATCGCGACACTCCGTGGGCAAAACAGCGGTCGAATCAGCCGACGTATGTTGGCGCAGCCCGACGAGGTCGCCTTCGCTCGTAAGCAATCCGTCTCTCGAGGACGGTCGACAGCTCTTCCCGGGCCAACCGGCTGCCTTGCGATAGTTCCGCCTGGTTCGACCTGCAGCACCTGCTGGATGTGTGCTGGTCGGTCAGCAACACGGCCTCTCTATCTGGAGCGATCTCGGGCAGGGTATGGGTCCTGCAACCGCTGGCCCGCTCGGCCAACATCTCCATCCGATCGATGGCGATCCGACTCGCCGTCGGCGCCACCGAGGCGAAACCCGTCCATAGATACCTGTCACACTGGCAGAGACCCCAAAGGATTTGGCCGTTGGTCGCGGTCATTTAAGGACATCAGCGTGGAGAACCATTTTTGGTGGTCCCTGTCCGATGAAGGTCATGGACGAGGCACCGTCTGTCGACGAACTGGCGCCACCGGTTCGCACCCCTATGGGTCCGGGTCCGAGCAACGTCCATCCTCGCGTTCTTCGGCCTATGAGTACGCCCTCGTTGGCCACCTGGATCCGTCATTTATCGACATCATGGACGAGGTGCAGGATCTCCTTAGATACGTCTTCCAGAGAATACCTGGACGATTCCGGTGTCGGGCACTGGGTCTGCGGCAATGGAGGCCGCGTTCGGCAATGTTGTTAGCCGAACCCGGCGACACGGTTCTCGTCCTGTCGATGGCGACTCTTGGAGGCCGCATGGGGGAAACGGCCCCCGCTGCGGTGGGACCGTCGTCACCGTCGATGCGCCGTGGGGCCAGCCGCTCGAGCCGGCAGCCGTTGAGACCGCCCTGGCCACCCACGATCCCGACAGGTCTTCGGGTTCGTCCACGCCGAAACGAGTACTGGTGTCCTCGAGCCGGAGGTTCCGACGTCACCGGCGATGGCCCACGAACAGATGCGGTCGTCATCGCTGATACGGTTACCTTGGTGGCGTCGAGGTCCGCGTCGATGCGTGGGACATTGACGTCGCCTACGCCGGTGCGGAAGAAGCGTCTGTCTGGCCACCGGGGGCAAGCCCGCTGACCCTCTCAGATACAGCGATGGAAAAGTACTCCGCGGTCGGAGCCGCCGCGGTCGTGGTACCTCGATCTCTCGTTACGAGGGGTACTGGGGGCACATTGGTTCAATCAACATCAACATCACCGATCAGCAACGTCGATGATTCTGGAGGCCCTTCGCCTCATTGCAGAGGAGGGTCTGGAGTCGCGGTGGGATCGACACCGGAGATGGCAGGTGCGCTCAGGGCAGGGGTGACCGCGATGGGTCTGAGATGAATGCACCCGCGTACTGGCTGCCGAGTCTCAATGCGGTCAGGGTTCCGGCAGGTATCGACGATGGTGCCGTCGTGAAGGCACTGCTCGACAAGTTCGATCTAGAGCAGGAGGACTCGGCGATCTGTCGGGAGAGATATTCCGGATCGGTTGCATGGGCCATTCGGCCCGGCCACAGTCCGTCGGCTGGCTACGTTATCATGGCGCTGGGGATGGTACTCAAATCATGGGCTCCAGTTGACCCCGGTGCGGGCGTCGAGCAACCCTCGACGCACTGCCGAAGTGAGTTTTACGCAGGCGATGGCGGTCCCGGTGGGGCCCGCTCCACCGCGTAGTCTTTTCCTCGATGACTGACAATTGCCCACCGTAGGAGGGGTCGGCCGCGAAGTCGTGCTTCGATGTCGTCGGCATCGTGGGGTCGGCAACGAAACACCTGGTAATTGCAACTCTCCTCGCTAACGTCGTTTGCATCCAGAACGGGTGTCACCTGCACGACCTTCCAGCCCCGTTCGGCGCGAACTCGGGGCCCTCCCCTTCCACCGTGTACCCGAGTTGTGAGAATATCGACCTGGCCTGCTTCGGCAAGTTGTATGTTAACAGGTCCCATTCGGTAACCACTTGCACAGGGACCATTATAAAGCTGGAGCGCCCATCCATGACTCACCGTGAGCGGCGTCCCACCTGGTCGGCTTCCGGAGATTTCCATGGTCGCACTTAATCCGGCCCATTGAGTCCATGGCCGTGTCAACACTTTCAGCTAACTGCAGTACCACCCAAAGCGATCCAGTACCCGCGACGGATGCATACCACGAGACTGGGGCTTTTCGATCCCCGTTCGTCAGCCTCCTCATCGAGGTAGAGACGGCCTGCCTCCGTGGTAATCGACCGCATGTCTATTGACTGGCGTTGAACCGACTAAGGTGGCCGGTCCCGGAC
>JAXHMI010000002.1:0-37359 GCA_034521555.1 Natrialbaceae archaeon | reverse complement strand
TGGAGTACGTGCAGGAGGCGATTACCACCCTCCACGACCTCGGTGATCCGCCCGATGTCGAGGAGGTCGACTCCCTGATCGCGGAGTCAGCCATCGTGGTGCCAATGACAGAACACGAGCAGGGAACCGAGGCCGCCTCCCGGGTCTTTTCCACACTGGCGACGATCGATCCAGCAACCGTCGTTGTGCCCATCGGGCGCAGCCAGCGGCCGATCGGGCCGATGCGACGAGCGGCTCGATGGGTTCGATCGGCGAGATCCAGCCACCGTGGTGTTCCTCGCCGAGCTCTCGAGGCTGCTCTCGGGGACGCCCATCCCCGAAGCCGGCAGGAAGGGGCGGGATGTCTGGCTGGGCCTGGGTGTGGCCTGCGAGCGGGCCGACCACGTCGTCGTCCACGATGCTGACGCACTCAACTACGACGAGCGGACCGTTCGCCGGCTGCTCGGGCCCACTCGTGATGGACTACGACTTCTCGAAGGGCTACTGACGCAAGCTTGAGGACGGCGCCTCTACGGCCGGCTTGTCGACTCCTCAGTCGGCACCGCTGCTCGAGGCGCTCAGCGAGGACCACGACCACGCACTGCTGTCGTATCTGCGGGCGTTTCGCTATCCGCTGGCCGGCGAGTTCGCCGGCCACCGCCGACCTGGTGCGCCAGTTGCGTCCACCGCCGGGCTGGGGACTCGAAATCGCCTCTCTCGGTGACGCGTATCGCCATGTCGGCCGTGCCGGGACCGCCCAGATCGACCTCGGCTGCCACGAACACGACCACCGGGACGTTGCTGGCGAGGATGGCCTCGAGGGCATGAGTGCCGAGGTTGCCGCGGCCGTAACCAGGCTGGTCGAGGACCACGGGCTGACCATCGAGTACGACCGACTTCGGCGCCGATTCCGCACGACAGGCAGGCGCCTGATCGAGCAGTATGCAGCCGACGCCCGGTTCAACGGCCTTGAGTACTCGATCGAGGCCGAACGTGAGCAACTCGAGAGCTATGCGGATGCCATCCAGCCGAACTCGGGCGATAGTCGCCTCCCATCCTGGGCCTCGGTGGATCTCGAGCCAGCGGAGATCGTCCGCCGTGCGGCGCCCACGGCGACGCGCTCACAATATTAATCTGGCCGGCCCCCGTCGGGACAGTCATGATTGCGAGTGGCCGGCAAGCACACCCTGGCTGGACGGGCCGGTCGCCATGACCGTCCTTGATGTCGATCCCATCCGGCGACACGATCCGGCGGAGATCGACGACCAGCCCTTCGATGCGGCCGTTCTCGCCCCCATCATCGAGCGTCCCGAGGGTGACGCCCTCCTCTTTACCAAGCGAGCCGACCACCTGGGAGAGCATCCCGGCCAGATGAGCTTTCCCGGCGGCGGTGCCGAGCCCGAGGACGATTCGCTACTCGAGACCGCCCTCCGGGAGGCCAACGAGGAGATCGGTCTCGACGCCGACGAAGCGTCCGTCGTCGGGCGGATCGACGACATCCGCACTATCACCGAGTACTCGGTCACCCCCTACGTTGCCCGGATCCCCGACCGCGAGTACATTCCGGACGAACGCGAGGTAGCCGAGATCGCGATGCTGCCAGTTGCCTCGCTGACGAATCCGGAGAACTACGAGTGCGATCGCCGCACCCACCCCCACTACGGCGATATCGTCGTCCACTACTTCCACGTGGGCCCCTACACCGTCTGGGGAGCCACCGGGCGCATTCTCGTTCAGTTGCTCGAGTTCACCACTGATTTCGATGCACCAATCACCGCCGAACAGTCCCGGTACTGAACGTACAATGGTAAGTGCCGGGGACACCGAAAGCGCCCATGAGCGAACCCGGCTCGAGAGGACGATGAGCGGGCTGCCAGACGAGCTGGCCGAACCCGATCGACGCGACGGAGGCCAGCGCCAAGACCGTTGCCGTGGTTGGCGGCGGGGCCATCGGCGTCACGGCCGCCTACGATCTCCGCGCGCCGTGGTGCGAGCGGTAACCCTCTACGAAGCCGCCGAAATCGCCAGCGGGGCCACCAGACGAGCTGCCGGCATCTGCTACGATGCGTTCCCCGACCCGACGGACGCCCGTATCGCCGGTGAGTCGATCGATCGGTTCAGACAGCTCTCCGGCGACGAGACCTTCCCGTTCGTCGAGTGTCCGTACGTCTGGCTGGCCGGCGAGGACCGCGCGAACTCGATCGCTGACGGCATCCGGACCATGCAGGAGAATGGCGTCATCGCGCTCGAGGTGGACGCCGAGGGTCTCGAGGATCGCTTCCCGGTCCTGGAGTCTGCGGACGTTGCGGTGGCCGGAATCGCCGGTGCCGCAGGCTACACCGAGCCTGTAACCTACACCGCCTGTCTTCGCCGCCGCGGCGACCGGCGCCGGGCGCGACCATCGAGACCGAGACGCCTGTCGCCGTCCGGGCAGATGGGCCAGCAGTTGCCAGTGACGGTTTCGAGCAGGCTGTCGATGCCGTGGTGGTTGCCGCCGGCGCCGAGACATCCGCCGCCTTCGAGTCGCTCGAGGTGCCACTCGAGACCTATGAATCGACCATCGTAATCGCCGAGGGGACGACCATCGAGGAGCCGATGCTGGCCGACAGGGATGAGTCATTCTACCTTCGCCCCCACGAACGAGGGGTGTTGATCGGCGCGGACGGTCGGAAGCCACTCGAGCCCGAGGAACTCTGCGGTCGCGCCGGTGATCGACTGGGGGCGTCTCTCGAGCCCGTCCGCTCGTGGACTGGCGAGTGTACCACGACACCGGATACCACCCCGGCCGTCGGTGAACTCGAACCCGGTGTCTACGTTCGCGACCGGGACTTCGACGGGGCACGGTATTCACGCCTGGCTCCGGCAATCGGCGAGCACATCGCGTCGATGGTTCTCGACGGTGAGTCCATCGAGGCCTACAATCCACAGCGATTCTGACCGTTAGTCGTCATCCAGGGTAACCGGCTCCTCGGTGGCCCCGACCGGTTCTGCCGGATCGCACTGCGCTTTCGGGATCCGAATCTTGAGTGTGCCGTCATCGGTGACCGTCGCCATTCCTTCCTCGGGATCGATCGAGGCCTCCGGGGGCAGAGCGACCTCGCCCTCGAGACTCGTTCCCCGCCCCGGAAAGCGCAGCTGAAAATCTTCGCGGTACTCCCGGGCGCGTTCGACGCGAACCCGGATGGCACTATCGACGAAGCGGACCTGAACGTCACTAGCCCGTGTCCCAGGGGCATCAAAGACGGCCACAAACACCTCCTCACCCTCAAGGAGGTCGGAGGGGAGATCCTGTCGTTCCTGCTGGCTCCCGCGGGCGCGGCCGACCTGCTGGTAGAGTCGATAGCTGACGACTGAGGCGATTCCGCCGAGTGCACGATAGTTGACACCCTCCGGGCCCGTCGGCATCCCTGGACGCATGTTCCCGCGTGACATACACCACGGATCATATTATTGTTTGGGACACGTACTCGATCAGTCGGCAAGTGCGGCGATAGTCTCACCGCCGTCTGCTCGGTCGAGGGCATCTGCCAGTACCTGCTGGCCCCGATCCGTCATCCGATATTCCCGTCGTCGTCCATCTTCCTCACAACGGCGCTTCTCGATCAGTCCGCGTTCGGCGAGACTCCAGAGGTTACCACCAATCGACTCGGCATTGACATCGACACTCGCCGGAATTGCCGACCTAAGCTCGGCCGTCTGAACCCAGTCGTCGGTTTCCGCCAGTACCTGCATGAGGACGAACGGGTCTCCGCCGAGTTGCAGTCTGGCCGTGGATGCCGAGCCATTCGTCTCCGGTGGTTCGTGGCCATTGCCGACACCGAGCCGGCTTGGGTCGTCGGTGGCGATACCGAGTTTGAACGAGTGGATCTGTGTCTCTGCATCCAGATTGTCGATCATGTCGTGCAGCGTCGCTCTCGATAACTCGCCGTGCATCTCGACGAGCACCTCCTCCATTTGCTGTGTCATCGGTACCGACCGATTACAACGCCGGTGCTTGATGTTCTTCAGATTGTAGATGATGTGAAACTAAAGCTCGATGAGCTCGAGAGGCTCCGTCATCCCCACACACCGGACAGATCATATCCGAGACGGTGTGGTCATCAGGGACATCGTAGGTGTAGTGATTCTCGAACATATCCAGAAAACACGCGTCGTTCGTGCACTTGATCTCCTCGGTGGGTGGCATACCCGCCGGAGTTCGGTGGTCTGACTCTTCAACGTTTGCCGGTCGCTTTTTCTCCCTCGAGTCGGTACCACTGGCCAATGACGGACCCAGGCACCCTGGAGGTCACCATCGTCGATGGCTACGTCGACGAGCCCGCCCCTTCGGGGTGCCACCCTACATATCGACGTATCCACGGTACGTGGCGGGGGCCCTGGTGGATGCAGGGGTGTCGCGATCCGCGATTACCTACCACACGATCGATGCGCTCCGAAATGAAAAACAGCGATGGCAGGATGTCGACTCTGCCGATCTACTGGTCTACGTCGGTGGGATGACTGTCCCGGGAAAATATCGTGGGTGGGACGCCGGCGGACCCCGAGGAGGTCCGCCGACTCGCCTGGTCTGCAACCGGAACGACTCTTTTGGGTGGCCCGGTCCGCTTCGGCGTCGGCGAGGAAAACGCCGGCGCAATGGAGACCGCTCGTGACGACCTGGACTACGACTTCGTGGCCAAGGGGGACGTTGAGGCAGCGGCCTTTGATCTGGTGGATTCGGGTCTCGAGGGCTTCGGCGATCGCATGCGCGATATCGAGGAGATCACCCGCTGGAGCGAACAGGGAGCGTTCGTCGTCGAGGCGCATCCGAACGCATCCAGTACCTCATCTGTGAACTCGAGACCGGCCGGGCTGTCCATATCGGTGTTCAGTCTGTACCGAGCCGCTGTACGGCGATCCTTCCTTTCGGCCCCCCGAGACGGTGATCGGGGAGGTCGATGCGCTGGCCGACCACGGCGTTCGGCACTTCCGACTCGGTCGGCAGGCCGATATCCTCGCCTATGGCGGGGATGGCGAGGCGCCGAATCCGGAGGCCCTTCACGAGCTCTACAGCGGCATTCGGGCCGTCGCACCCGACCTCGAGACACTCCATCTGGACAACCTGAATCCAGCGACGGTGGTCGGCTGGCCGGAGCAGGCCCGTGAGAGTCTGCAGACCATCGCCGAGTACAACACACCGGGTGACACAGCAGCCTTCGGCCTCGAGTCAGCCGATCCCGTCGTGCAGGAGCGGAACAACCTCGCGGTCACCGCCGATGAGTGCCTCGAGGCGATCCGGATCGTCAACGAGGAGGCGGGCTGGCGGCCACCCGGTGACCCGCCACGGCTCCCGAAGCTCCTCCCGGGCATCAACCTCGTCCACGGGCTGCAGGGCGAGCGCGAGGAGACTTACGAGCACAACCGGGCCTTCCTCGATCAGGTTCTCGAGGAGGGGCTGCTGGTTCGCCGGGTCAACATCCGCCAGGTCATGGCCTTCGCGGGCACGGAGATGAGTGAAACCGGCGCGAGTATTGCCAAGGAGCACAAGCGACAGTTCAAGCAGTACAAGCGCCGCGTCCGGGAGACGTTCGATCGACCGATGCTCGAGCGCCTCGCCCCGCCGGGGACGGTCCTGGAGAGTGTCCATCTGGAGTATCACCAGGATGGTCGGACGTTCGGCCGCCAGCTCGGGACGTATCCCCTGCTGGTGGGCATTCCAGGCGAGCGCCCACTCGGATCGACGATGGATGTTGCTGTCGTCGACCACGGTTTCCGGTCGGTCACGGGGTCCCCTATCCCCTCGATCTCAACGCGGCGTCGATGGCCGAACTCGAGGCCCTGCCGGAGATCGGGAATCGTCGAGCTGGAGACCTGCTCGTGGATGGACCCTACGAGACCCTGGGGGAGGCCACGGCCGTCGCAGAGGTCGACCTCTCCCGGTTCGCCCGGGTCGAGAAGGGGCCAACTGGGGGCTGAGGCCGCAAGATGGCCGTGATCGGTCGATAGTACTATTACGACGGCCTTCGACGTCTGTCCGGAGGGTCTACTGTGGAGATATCTGATAAGCTCCTGTGTCTGTTCAGCACGGAGGTCTCGTCCGAGGGGGATCGTTTCCTGATCGAGGTGCCAAAACACGAAATCGAGACCGGTGACGTCGAGCCGGGAGAGGTCTATCGCGTCGCCGTAATCGCCAGGGAGGACGAGCAGGCGACGGAGACCGAAGCGACGACGCCATCGACTCCAGCCGAATGAGCCACAGCCACCGGTGGATGTCGGCGAGACGCGCTACGTCGAGATTGAAGACATTGGCAAGCAAGGAGATGGGATCGCCCGGGTTGAGCGTGGCTACGTGATCATCGTCCAGGGGCCGAGATCGGCGAGCGGGTGAAGGTCGAGGTCTCTGAGGTGAAATCGAACTTCGCGGTGGGCGAGATTATCGAGGAGACGTTCTAGGGCGGCCCCGTCTGGGATTACTCCTCGAACCGGGAGCCGTCGGGCCGTTTGACCCCTTCTGAGTCGTGAACGACAGCTGTTCCGGGAGAGACATCGACCGGCTCGTACTCCTCGAGCAGGGCGATCGCCTCCTCAAGGTCTCGGATTGCCCGCTGCTTCAGTGATCGAGCCATCGATTCGGCCTCGTCTCGGGACATGTCCTGCCCCAGGCCCTCACACTCGTGAACGACAACCTGGCCGGTGCGGTCGATTGGCTCACCGGCGGGCTGGGCGGTGCCCTCGAGATCGAGGCTGAACGGGTAGGTCTGACAGATCATCGGTCGCGCATCGTGAGCAGTACACCTGCTCTGGCCCCCCGTCTCGTCGTGGAAGACACAGTCCCCACATTGATCGGTCTGAATTGCCCACTCGAGTGTCGCCCCAGCCCCTGATTCGTCGAGGCCGTATGGCATCGGCCGGGCCACATCCCGCCACTCAGTTGCCCCGACGGCTGCCGTCTGAAGCTCCCGCACCTCATCCGGATAGACGGTCGCCGTGTGTGGGTCCTCGCGCTCGCCGCGACAGCAGGCACCACAGCGCGTACACTCGAACCCGATTGCCTGGACCCGATCGGCCAGCCGGCTGACCTCCAGGGTCCGGGCACGCTCAAGGGCAGCCTCGAGTGACGTCTCGTCAGGAGCCACGGCGGAGGAAGGCCCCTATCGTGCAAAAGCCCACCGCCTTAGCGGGGACTCGCGTTGCTTCCATCCCACTCGAGAGCCCCCTCGACGGCAAGTTTCTCGAGATGGGCCACGACCGTCGCCTCGGCCATCGCCCGCACCCCGGTGAGGTCCTTGTCATAGGCCACATCGCAAATCGACGAGGGCGTGGCGGCCCGGAGCTGACAGCCTCCTCGACGCGGGCCTCCCGCTCGAGTCGATGGTCGATCAGGCGCCGGAGCGTCTCACCGGGCTGTTCGATCACCGGGCCGTGACCCGGGAGGAGCTGATCGGCATCCTGGGCCAGGAGCCGCCGAAGGGTGCTGAGATACGCGCGCATATCGCCATGGGGACTGGCGACGACGATGCTACCGAATTTGATGGCCGTGTCACCGCAGGCGATGGCGCCGTCCACGGCGAAGGCGACGTGGGTCGGAGTGTGGCCCGGGGTGTCGATGATGGCCACCGGAGTCGACCCAAGTGAGAGTGTCTGTCCGGGGCGGTAGTGCTGGTCTGGAACGACACCGGTCGCCGTCTCGAGGGCGTCCCCAGTCCCTCGTCTCGCCCAGACTGTCCGTCCGTTTGCGTAGGCCTGTAGCCCCCCGACGTGGTCCGGATGTGTGTGGGTCAGAAAGATGTGTTCAACCTGTCGGTCGGCCACTGCTCGATTCAGGTCCTCTGATGGCGCACCCGGATCGATCAGGATGGCCGGATCGCTCCCCAGCACGTAGGCGTTGGTGGTCCCACCCGGAACCGATCCCCCGACATCGATGGCGAATCCGCTCGACATCCATACACTGTCCACGCGATAGAAGGCTATGGTGGTGGCGGCCGTTCAGTACCGGAGCGCGTAGACCTGTTTGCGGGCGTCCCGAAAGCTGTATCGCGAATCGGTCAGATCGACGGCCTCGAGCCGGTTGAGGGCGTACCGGACCGTCCGCATCGGGCAGCAGCGTCTCCTCGACGAGTTCACTCTGAGAGAGGGGCGAGTCCGTCTCGAGGACCTTTGCAACCAGTTTCGCGCTTGGCGGCAACTCGCTGAGGCGGGCGCGGTACTCGCTGTCCGTGAGTCGCTCGTCGCCAACGGTCAGATCGTCTGTCGTACTCATGTGTATGGTACACACGGCCGAACGATCATGGTAAAACTTCCCTATATGTGGATAGGAATAATCAATTTTGTTCTAGCTGTATAAGGTCACGGCGTCGAATGCCGGCCCAGCTCCCGGTAGACACCCATCAGGGCTCCGCAGTGAGGGCAGGTCACCCGGAGGACGGCGCCATCTTGATGGCGGTCGAGTGCGTCGGTCGGAACCCTCTGGCCACAGCCGCGACAGGTTGGCATAAAGGGGCCTCCATCGTATACAGCAAAAAATCGCCCACCCGTCGGTTTCAGTACCGTTTTAACCTGCGGCGTGAGTATTTCGGGCAACGGTGAAGGGCCAGCGCTGGTATCAGTCAGATGACGTCGCTGCCTCCTACGACGAGAAACGCTTCTCTCGAGGTGGTGAGATAATCGACCGGCGGGAAAAGGACGCGCGATCGATGCCATGGCCCATTCAGGATCGCCGCGTCCTCGAAATCGCCTGCGGGACCGGCCGGTTTACCGTCATGCTCGCCGACCAGGGGGCCGACGTCATCGGGCTCGATATCTCTTCGGCGATGCTCAAGCTGGGGCGGAAGAAGGCCCAGCAGGCAGGCCTGGCCAGCGAGCTCGAGTTTATCGACGGTGATGCCGCCCGACTGCCGTATCCGGACAATGCCTTCGATACGGTCGTGGCCATGCGGTTTTTCCACCTGGCCGACGATCCCGACGCGTTCCTCTCGGAGATGCGACGGGTGGCGAGCGAGCAGATCATTTTTGATACGTTCAATCGATACAGTTCGCGAAGCCTCTACAACTGGGCCCTGCCGATGGGATCGCGCCTGTATTCCCGTCGGGAAGTGAGAACGCTGCTTGAGCGACACGATCTCACCCTTACAGCTGTTGCCGACGACTTCCTGTTGCCCTATGGACTCTATCGGGCCATCCCGAGTGCGATAGCCCGCCCCCTCCGGTGGACCGACGAGGCTCTCGGCAGCCTGCCTGGCGTGTCTCGCCTGGCCTCGGTGTCGTACTGGGACGTTCGCCTACCCTGAATCCCACGGTATTTGTACTGTCACGCTGTTGGACCGTCGTAGATGGACCTCTCGGTGGTCGTTCCGACCCTGAACGCAAGAGGCGCCCTCGAGGACTGTCTCGAGCCCCTCACTGGCAGTACGCCAGGGACCACCGAGATTATCGTGGCCAACGGGCCATCGTCGGATGGGACCTCAGGGGTTGTCCGGGACCGGGGTGATGTCGATGTCCTCGTTGAGCTGGCGGAGCGAAACCCCAATGCCCTCCGCAACGCAGGCCTCGAGGTCGCAACCGGCGAGTACATCGCGCTCGTGGGCGACGACTGTGTTGTCACCGACGGGTGGTACGAGGCGATCGAGACCGTCCTGGGTGGCGGTGGCGACGTGGTGACCGGTCCGGTTGGCGGGGCCACCGAACCGGCGGAAGCAAAGACACCGCGTTCGGTCGGCCGCCGGACGATCCCCCTCTTCGATCCGAACAACGTCGCCTTCCAGTCCGCGGTCGTCGACGCGCTCGACGGCTTCGACGAGTACTATGCCATTGGCGGAGCGCGGGACTGTGCCCACCGACTCGCCAGCATCGGATACGACGTGACCTGGGCAGCCAGCATGGCGGTTCGACGATCAACGGAGGCACAACGCGCGGCGCGGGCGGGGGACTGGGGCGATCGCTATCGCTCCCTCGGCTATCGGCTGGCGAAGAACTATGGACCCCGGCCGGTCCCGCTGGCGACGGTCCTCGGCCGAATGCTCACCGACGGGTTCGGTGCGGCCCGCGGATGCGTGACCGGCGACGATACACCGACCGGCTGGGCCGCGAGTGGCCGGGCCGTCCTCGCGAACGCGGCAACCGGATACGGCCACGGCCTCAGGGCTCGCTATGCCGATCGATCCGGGGCCCGCAATCCCAACGGTATCTCGAGCGGGCAGGACCGGATCGTCCAGCGGTACGACCGGGTCTGATCACTCACCGACAAACTCCGGCTCCCGATCCTCGAGTCTGGCCTCGAAGCCCTCCCGGTAATCGGCCGTGTCGTCGAGTTCTCGTCCCAGCTTTCGCTCCAGCGCCAGTCCCTCTTCCAGGGGTGTCTCGAGCGAGACGCCCAGTGCCTGCTTTGCCGCTCGGCAGCCCCAGCGGGGCATCGAGCAGAGTTCGTCGGCCAGGGCTCGCGAGCGGTCGTCGACCGTATCGTCCGCACAGACCTCGTGGACGAGCCCACAGGTTCGGGCCTCTTCCGCTTCGATCGGCTCACCAGTCATCACGATCTCCGTCGCCTTCGAGAGACCGATCAACCGCGGGAGCCGCTGGGTCCCACCGCCATGGGGAAAAGTCCCGAGCTGGACCTCGAAGAGCCCATAGATCGCATCCTCGCCCATGATCCGGAAATCACACGGCAGTGTGAGTTCGAACGCCCCCGCAGGGGCGGCCCGCTTGATCCCGACGACAACCGGCTGTGGGGTCTCCGCGATGGTCTCGAGCAGGTCGGGGAACGCATCGTGTTCGAATTCCGCATCCGGCTCGACGCGCTCGCGCATCATCTCGAGGTCCATCCCCGCGGAGAAGACCGGGCCCTCGCCGAGCAGCGTGATCGCCCAGACATCGTCGTCGGCGCCGAGCCGCTCGAAGGCCTCGATGAGATCGGCCATCATCGGGACCGTCATCGCGTTGCGCTTGTCAGGTCGCCGCAGGTAGATGTCCGCGCGGTGCTCCGATCGCTCGATGGCCGCCAGGCCAGATCCAACGTCCTCCATACCGGCGTCTCGCCAGCCAGCCCCTTAACTGTCGACGCCGGGGGCCAGCGCATCGATGACCCTGACGGCAGTTTCTTCGCGAAGGCTCGGCGGAGGAGGTCGGCCGACAGATCGAGCGTGAGGACCTCCATCACGGCCACATCCGGGTGCCAGTGGGGCGCCCCGCTGCCGAAGAGCACGCGGTCGGGATGTTCCCGAAGGGCCCGCTCGAGGACCGCCCGGTACCGGACGGTGCTCGTCTCGATAGCAGCAGCCGCCATACTCGTCGACGAGATCGATCGCTGCATCCATGCAGTCCCGATCGAGGGGATGGCCCCCGAAGTGCGCCAGGACGACCGGAAACGACCGGCCGAGCAGGCGGTCAGCGATGACCGCCGGCGGAGCCTTCACCCGCCCCGGACGATCAGGGGAAGCCCGACATCCTCGAGCGTGGCGAGGACATCGCCATCGGGAAAGCCATCGGTGGCGGGATCGACGACGAAGCCGTGGAAGCGATCGTCGTACGCATAGCGTTCGACGTCCCGGGATGTCGTGTGCCAGTCCTCTCGACCGCCCACGACCGAGCGGACCCGGTCGCGGAGCGCATCGCCGGCCGGGACCGGACCGTTGATCCGGGCAACGGCCACGAAGGGGCGCTCGACGCTGTGGCGGGCGACGGCGTTGTTGGCCTGCGACATACGCCGTCTCCGGGAGGGTCTGAGGGACGACCATGGCCCGGACGATCCCCGCCTGGTGCATCTCGCGCTCGAGCCGATCCGGGCCGACCATCCCAGCCCCATCGACGGCTGGCGGGGCCAGCGTCGCGTGGACATCGACGACCCGGTACTGGTGCTCGAGCTCGAGCATTTGCCTGCGCTACAGAGGCGATCACTATCGGTCTACCGGCAGGGATCCCATTGTGCCAATCGCGGGAGGGGGGCGAGGTAGGACAGAAATATTTATATAGAAGTGCTGACGATACCTTTACAGAGGAATATACCATGGCAGAACAGCGACGCATGGGCTCACAGCCCCTTTTCATTCTCAGCGAGGATAGTCAACGAACACAAGGCCGCGACGCGCAGGCGTCGAACATCATGGCCGGCAAGGCCGTGTCCGAATCGGTACGGACCACGCTCGGCCCCCGCGGCATGGACAAGATGCTCGTCGGCTCGAGTGGTGATGTCGTCATCACGAACGACGGCGCCACCATTCTCGACGAGATGGACATCGAGCACCCGGCAGCCCAGATGATCGTCGAGGTCGCCGAGTCCCAGGAGGAAGAGATCGGGGACGGGACGACGACCGCCGCCGTCCTGGCTGGCAATCTGCTCTCGGAGGCCGAGGACCTGATCGAACAGGAGGTCCACGCCACGACCATCGTGGAGGGCTATCACGAGGCCGCCCGGATCGCCCAGGAGGCCATCGACGACTCGGTCCTCGAGGTCTCCGTCGACGATGAGATCCTCCAGCAGGTCGCCGAGTCGAGCATGACCGGCAAGGGAACTGGCGGGCTCACGGCCGACGTCCTGGCCGAGACCGTCGTCGCGGCGATCCACCACGTTGCCAGCGAGGACGGTGTCCGTCGTGACGACGTCTCAATCCACACGCAGGTCGGTGCCTCCTCCAGTGCAACACAGCTCGTCGAGGGGATCGTTGTGGACGAGGAGGCGGCCCACGACACCATGCCGAAGGCAGTTACCGATGCCGCGATCGCCGTCCTGGACATCGAACTGGGTGTCCGGACCGGCGAGGTCGATGCCGAGTACTCGATCGACTCCATCGACCAGCTGAACGCTGCCCTCGACGCCGAGGAACAGGAGCTCCGACGCTACGCCGAACAGCTCGTCGAGAGCGAGGTTGATGTCGTCTTCGCCACTGACGACATCGACGACCGGGTCGCCTCGTACCTCGCCAACAGTGGTGTGCTCGCCTTCAAGGATATCGACAGCGACGATGCCCGGAAGATCGCGTCCGCAACAGGCGCCCGGCGGGTCGGCAGTCTCGATGACCTCGACGCGAGTGATATCGGCAATGCAGACGGAGTCAAACTCGAGCAGTTCGGCGAAGACGAACTCGCCATCGTCGAGGGCGGGGCGGCCGCCGAGGCCGTTACCATCCTCGTCCGCGGGGGAACTGAGCACGTGGTCGACGAGCTCGAACGGGCGATCATGGACGCCCTCGACGTGGTTGCCGCCGCACTTGCGTCTGGAGAAGTTGTCGCGGGAGCCGGGGCCGCCGAACTCGCGATCGCCAACGCGGTACGCTCGGCCGCCGCGGGTATCGAGGGGCGGCGCCAGCTTGCGGTCACCGCCTTCGCCGACGCGGTCGACGTCATTCCCCGGACGCTCGCCGGCAACACCGGTGAGGATCCGATCGACGCGCTGGTCGACCTGCGGGCAGCCCACGAGTCCGAGGGACGGGCCGGGTTGATCACCGACGGCGAAACGGTCACCATCGACGATCCAGTCGACTACGGGGTCGTGGATCCGGCCGACGTCAAGCGAGAGGCCGTGGAGAGCGCCACCGAAGCTGCGACGATGATCATCCGAATCGACGACGTCATCGCCGCCGAATGAGCACCGCCCTACCCTTCTGCGAATTCGAAGCTGTCGTACGTCCCGTTCGACAACGTCCTCACAGACCGACCGGTATGTATCCAGCCCGCCGGGGAACGGGCCAAACACGGTCGGCTTGCCCGGCACGTTCGCCCCGCGGTACCAGGACTTGGCCTCCGAGAACAGCATCTGATTCGCGAGGGTGGTCGTCCGCATGACCCACTCCTGCTCGGCGGTCTCGCTGGGCTCGATACGCGTGTAACCCTCTTCCCGCATGTGGATGAGACAGTCGGTGATCCAGTCGACGTGCTGTTCGATCGACTGGGGCATGTTCGTCAGAACCGACGGACTCTGGGGCCCGGTGATCGTGAACAGATTCGGGAACCCGGCGACGCCAAGGCCGAGGTAGGACTGGGGGCCATCGGCCCACTTCTCCTCGAGTGTGATTCCATCCCGGCCCTCGATATCGATCTCGAGCAAGGCGCCGGTCATCGCATCGAATCCCGTGGCGAGGATGAGAACATCCAGCTCGTAGGTGTCCTGGGTCGTCTGGACTCCCGCCGGCGTGATTCGCTCGATGGGAGCTCCTTCGACGTCGACGAGCTCGACGTCGTCCCGGTTGTAGGTCTCGTAGTAGCCGTTGTAGTCCATGGGAGGGCGCTTGGACGCATATGGGTGGTCGGTCGGAACCAGCAACTCGGCGACCTCGGGATCATCGACGCGCTCGCGGATCTTCTCACGGATGAACGCAGAGACCGTCGCGTTGAGAGATTCATCGATGAGGAGTGAGCCCACGTTGAACGTATGGAGGAACCGAAACCCGCCCTGCTGCCAGCGTTTCTCGAGCAGCTCGATAATCTCCTCGTCCGAGAGGCCGGTCCCGGTTGGATGCTCAGTGTCGAATGGCATCCCGAGCCAGGAGTCCTCCGCATCCGCCCAGATCTCGTCGTAGTTCGCCCGATATCGGCGTACTCCTCATCGGAGAGGGGGCGATTCCGGGCCGGAACAGCGTAGTTGGGCGTTCGCTGAAAGACGGTCAACTGCTCGGCCGCCTCGGCGACCTCTGGGATGAGCTGAATGCCCGTCGAGCCCCGTACCGATTACACCCACGGTTTTGCCATCGAACGAAACACCGTCCCGGGGCCAGCGCGCCGTATGGAACCACTCGCCCTCGAACTGATCCAGGCCCTCGAAATCGGGGATGAACGGTTCGGACAGACAGCCGACGGCGGTGATGAGATACCGGGTGGTTAGCGCCTCGCCAGCAGCAGTGGTGACCGTCCAGGTCCCACTGGCCTCGTCGTAGGTCGCCGATTCGACCTCGGTCTCGAAGTCGATGTCCCGCCGGAGCTCGAGCCGGTCGGCCACGAACTGGAGGTACTCGAGAATCTCCGGCTGTTCGGGATAGCGCTCGCTCCACTCCCAGTCCTCGAGGAGGGCATCGGAAAGGAATAACAGGTAGATATGGCTCTCGCTATCACAGCGGGCGCCAGGGTAGCGGTTCCAGTACCAGGTGCCGCCGACCTCGTCGGCCTTCTCGAGGACGCGGGCCTCGAGCCCGAGCTCTCGAAGCCGGTGCAGCATGTAGAGCCCTGAGAATCCGGCGCCGACGATGACGGCATCGAAATCCAGCGAGGGGGGTTCGCCACTCATTGTTTGCTAGCTACTGCTGCTGGATTTGTAAGGATGACCCCTCCCATAGTGGGGATCATGACCACACCAATCGCACCCCGTCTCCGGCCTCGAGGCCAAATGCCTCCTCGCCCCGCCCATCGGCGACATCAAGTTCGACGTTGCCGTGACTCCCGACCGTCGCGAGGGCGGTCCCGGTGGGAACGGCACCGAACGTATCCGCCACGGGAACTGACGAGCCGTTGACCTCGACGGTCTCGAGGTCCTCGAGTACCGACCCTGGAAGGCTCGTGATCACGTTGCCGAAGTCATCGACGGTCAGCACCTCGCCGGTCGCGTCGGTGTCGGTCACGTCGGGGGTGGGCAATACATACTCGACGGCGATCGGTCCGGGATCGAAGGCATCGACTGCCCCAAGCTGGTCCGGATCCGCTTCGTGGGCGACAGCAGCGGCGGGGGCAAAGACGTCTCTCCCATGAAAGGTCTCACTGGCCGTCGGCGGGATGGAGATGTGGTAACTCTCGAGGGACCTCCCACCCGCGAGTTTCCGGGCAGCGGGCAGCAGCACGCCATTGTCCGGTCCCACGAGGACGTGCTCGCCCGCCCGGAGCACGAGTGCATTGCGGTCAGTGCCGACACCTGGATCGATGACGACAAGATGGACTGCTGGCGGAAACTGCGGTAAGCAGCTCCCGGAGCCAGAACGCGCCCGCCCGGATATCGCCACCGGGGCACCGGTGAGACACGTCGACGAGTCTGGTATCAGTTTCCTGCAGCAAGACCCCCCGCATTGCGGCCGGATAGGGCGAACCGAAGTCAGACGCGAGCGTGATCATCGCCCGTTCGAATCCGTGTCACTCACCATGCGAATCCGCTCGATGCCATCGATCTCCTCGATGACATCAACCACCACGTCGGGGACGAGAGCCGCCCAATCGCCTCCGTCGATCATTCGGTCTCTGACCTCGGTACCCTCGAGCACTTCCCGGTTGAACATCGGGGACTGCCGAATCTCGATCCCCGCCTCTCGGAAGAGCTGGATGACGAGCGGGTTGTTCGAGTAGGCCACCTCGAAGCTCGGGCTCATGCTCTGGACGTGGCTCACCCAGACGGAGTTCCGCTCGAGGTCCTCGATCGGGACGACGTACGTCTCGATGTCGAACTCGGCGACGGCCTTCGTGATCATCATGATACGCTCGCCTGCGGTGAATGGATCCTGTCGCATGTGGGAATCACCCGCGCTTCCCACGCCGAGGATCAGCTCGTCGACATCGGCCGCGATCCGCTCGACCATCGAGTGGTGGCCGTTGTGATAGGGCTGGAAGCGGCCGATGTAGAAGCCCCGCGTCATGGCGATAGGCTCGGGCCATCTCGACTTAAGCGTGGCGAGGCCGGCTGGGTCAGGCAAGACTGAATCAGCTGAGATTCGGCTGGATACCCCTCACATGACAGTACTCTCCAGTATAGCGACTCGTTTGTCGTGACGACATGGCTGCGAAGAGGGATCAGCTGGATTTTGGCGATATGGGCCCTCAAACCCACGAATCCTGCAGGCTACGAGGGAGAAAGTATATCAGTAGCAATCTCCTTCCTTCGCCTGCTCAACGACGACATGAGTCCCCACAGACACGACGACGAAACCGCCGATGAGGCCACCCCCGATCCCGAGTGGCCAAACCGGGATTCCGACACCGGAGACCGATTCAGGGGACCACGAATCACCTGAGGATGAACCGGCCGATCCAGATACTACTGAGGAGTCGGTTCCGGATGAGGAGACCGACGACGAGCCAGAGACCCTCGATGAGCTCGGCAGCGAGGTCGAGGTCGACGCTGGCGTGGAGATCGACGAGGATATCGCCGAGGACGACATGCTCGGCGGCCTCAAAATCGACACCACCGAGGATATCGAAGTACCGGACCGGCTCGTCGATCAGGTGATTGGCCAGGACGAAGCTCGAGACATCGTCATCAAGGCGGCAAAGCAGCGCCGGCACGTGATGATGATCGGCTCGCCGGGGACCGGCAAGTCGATGCTAGCGAAGGCGATGAGCCAGCTCCTCCCACGGGAGGATCTTCAGGACGTCCTCGTCTATCACAACCCCGACGACGGGAACGCCCCGAAGGTGCGAACAGTGCCGGCCGGGAAGGGTGAGCGCATCATCGAGGCCCACAAGGAGGAGGCCAGAAAGCGCAACCAGATGCGATCGATCCTGATGTGGATCATCATCGCCATCGTCCTCGGCTATGCGATCATCACGTTCAACATCCTGCTCGGGATTCTCGCAGCCGGTATCGTGTGGCTCATCTTTCGCTACACGAGCCGCGGGAGCGACGCGATGGTCCCGAACATGATCGTGAACAACGGGGACCAGCGAACGGCTCCCTTCGAGGACGCGACCGGTGCACACGCCGGCGCGCTGCTCGGTGACGTCCGCCACGACCCCTTCCAGTCCGGCGGAATGGAGACACCGAGTCACGACCGTGTGGAGCCGGGATCGATCCACAAGTCCAACAAGGGCGTGCTGTTCGTCGACGAGATCAACACGCTCGATATCCGGACCCAGCAGAAGCTGATGACGGCCATTCAGGAGGGCGAGTTCGCCATCACCGGCCAGTCCGAGCGCTCCTCCGGGGCGATGGTCCAGACCGAGCCCGTCCCGTGTGATTTCATCCTCGTAGCAGCCGGGAACCTCGACGCGATGGAGCACATGCACCCGGCGCTCCGAAATCGCGTGAAGGGATACGGCTACGAGGTCTACATGGAGGATACCATCGAGGACACCCCCGAGATGCGCCGGAAGTACGTCCGGTTCGTCGCCCAGGAGGTCGAGCGCGACGGCCGGCTCCCCCACTTCGACGCGGAGGCCGTCGAGGAGATCCTCCTCGAGGCCAAGCGCCGCTCGGGCCGAAAGAACCATCTGACGCTGCACTTCCGGACGCTGGGCGGACTCGTCCGGGTCGCCGGTGACATCGCCCGCGCCGAGGACCGCGAGTACACGACCCGCGAGGACGTCCTCGAGGCCAAGGAGCGATCCCGCTCGATCGAACAGCAACTCGCCGACGACTACATCGAGCGCCGGAAGGACTACGAGCTCAAGGTCTCTGAGGGCGGCGCCGTCGGCCGTGTCAACGGCCTCGCCGTCATGGGGCAGGACTCCGGGATTCTCCTGCCCGTCATGGCAGAGGTAACCCCCGCCCAGGGGCCCGGTCGGGTGATCGCCACGGGACAGCTCAAGGAAATGGCCAAGGAGTCCGTCCAGAACGTCTCGGCGATCATCAAGAAGTTCTCCGACGAGGACCTCTCGACGAGCGTGCCCGGCTGGGACGAGGATCGCTACGAGAGTAGCGCCTACCCGGACTCCCTGACCGGCAAGGACGTCCACATCCAGTTCGTCCAGACCGGCCAGCAAGGCGTCGATGGCGATTCGGCCTCGATCACCGTCGCAACGGCCGTCATCAGCGCGCTCGAGGGCGTCCCCGTCGATCAGTCGGTGGCGATGACGGGCTCGCTGTCTGTCCGCGGTGACGTGCTCCCGGTCGGTGGGGTGACCCACAAGATCGAGGCCGCGGCGAAGGCTGGCTGCTCGAAGGTCATCATTCCGAAGGCCAACGAACAGGACGTTATGATCGAGGACGAGTACAAGGAGATGGTCGAGATCGTCCCCTGTTCGGACATCAGCGAGGTCCTCGAGGTCGCCCTCACCGGTGAACCGGCGAAGGACTCGCTGCTCGATCGGCTCAAGTCGATCACGGGCTCGGCACTCGAGGGGCAGGTCACCGGAACAGGTGGCTCCAACCCAAGCCCACAGTAGGGCCCGCTCATGGCCCAGTGGGGGACATTCGTCGGGATCGCGAGTGTCGTCCTGGTGCTCGTTCTTGTCCTTGCCCACCTGACCCAGCGAGCGGTCAGCACGGAGGGGCCGGACGGTCTCGGCCCGCTGTCGACGAAGGCGAGTCCTCGCAAACGTCGATTGTCACCCATGGGGTCGCTCGGGCTGCTCCTCGTGGGCGCGGCCCTCTCTGCAGCGATTCCAGCGAGTGCCCTGGGAATCGAGTGGTCCAGCAGCGCGCTCACGTTCGGCCTCGGGATTGGCAGTGTGTTTGGCATCGGGCTGTTCCTCGTCAGTGAGGGGAGCGTCTGGCTGGCCAGGCAACGCTCGATCGAGCCCGACGAGACGCTCCGGGAGCCTCCTAGCACCCACGTCGATGGCTCGGCTGGCTCACTCCTGGCTGGCGTGGCGTTGCCGATCGTCGCCATCGTCGAGGAGTTGCTCTTTCGGGCCGTACTGATCGGCGCCCTCGCGATGGTGAGCGGGCTTTCTCCGGCCCTGCTCGTGCTGCCAAGTGCCGTTGCATTCGGAATCGGCCATGGCCTGCAGGGCCGGCTGGGTATCGCTGTCACCGCTCTGCTGGGCCTCGGGCTGGGAGCGGGCTACGTCCTGACGGAGAGTCTCCTGGTCGTCATAGTGGCCCACTACCTGGTCAATCTCCTCGAGTTTGTCCGCCACGAGGGGACAATCGGGACCACCCGGAGCTAAGACCGTTCAGGCGAACAGTCCAGACACATGTCAGCGCGGACCTCGCTGCTGCGACAGGCAATTATGCTGGCCGTCGTGGCCTACTTTCTGCTCGTGCTGATCCAGGAGCTCGTTGGCGGGCCTGCCGTTATCGCGACGGTCAGTGAAGTGCTGTTCGGGGTGATCGCCATCGCTCTCGGGGTCGCACTGGTCTGGCAGGACCACGCGCAGCGAACGGCTGTCCGGCTCTGCGCCGCCTGGATGCTGGGGCTCGGTGGTCTCGCCCAGCTCGGCTGGGTCGCGACGAACGAGACAGCGCTCGGAGGAATGGCGACGCTGGCGATCTTCTCGGCGTGGTCGTCTACATCGGCGTCATCTGGCTCGAGCGGTGAGGCCCTAACTCAGCCCCTCGAGCGACCGGAGCTTCTGCTCCACCCCCGGTGGGGCGCCACTGGGTCCGTCTCTCACCCGATGGTCCGGGATGCACGAGTGGTGCCGGATTCTCGTCCAGGGCGGTCCGGACCATGGCAAGATCCGCATCGTCCTCGCTGTCGAGGAGTTCCCGTCATGCCCGGCGAGCGTTGCCGCGTTGACGCTCTCTCCGTACGGGACCGTCCGGAGTGTCTCGAGGACCGTTCGCTGGTCCGTCGGGACGGTCAGGGCGACATCGACGGACCGAAGACGAGACCGGGCTCGACGCCCTCCAGGTACTCGAAGATGCGGTCCAGCACCGGGTGCTCATCGTCGGCCTCGGGATCTGGCGAGGTTGGGAACGTCACCCGAAGCACCTTCCCGCTGGCCGCGCCCAGCTGGACGTATCGGTCGAGATACGTTGACTCCCGGGCGAACAGACCGGCCTCAGCGAGATTCGCCTCCGCCATACGACTCCATTCAGGAGTGGGGCCATCTTGAACGTTGGCCCCCGAGCCGACGTCGGAAGGTATTTGTACATAACCGTACGTTAATGTACAATAATGAACGGTCAACGTGAGGTGGCACCCGCCGTCGCCGACATTCTGGCCGCTGCCAGGGGCCGCACCGGTGGCGAGCGAGTCACCGTCGATGCCAGCCCCCTCCCAGCAGCACTCGAACGGGCGAAAGCGGCCGGCCGGCGGCCGGTCATCGCGGAGGTCAAACCAACGAGTCCCACCGCAGAAGGCAATCGATCCGAGGATCCCGTCGACCTGGCGACGGCATGGTCGACGGTGGCGCCGCGGCCATCTCCGTCCTCGCGAGCAGCCGACCCACTTCGGTGGGTCACCGGAGACACTCAGCAGATATTCGGTCCGAGCCGTAGACGTCCCCATCCTCCGGAAGGACTTCATCCTCGAGGAGTCCCATCTGGATGTCGTAGAAGCCGATGCCGTGTTGCTCATCGCCCGCTTCCTCGAGGAGCTCGACACCCTCATCGCAGCGGCCCGGGAGCGTGGATTCCAGCCCCTGGTCGAGGTCCACGACCGGACGGAACTCGAGGCCGCCCTCGAGGCCGATGCGACTCTCATCGGCGTGAACAACCGGGACCTGGCGAGACTCGAGGTCGACCTCGCCACGTTCGAGCGAGTTGCCCCGCATGTGCCAGAGAGCGTGACACTCATCGCGGAGAGCGGAATTAGCTCCCCAGCCGATGCCGACCGAATGCTCGAGGCCGGGGCCGACGGCCTCCTGATCGGCTCGGCCATTATGGCCCACGACGCCGACGACGTCGACGTGACCGACCGGACCCGGCGGGTGACTACCCATGAGTGAGGCCACGTTCGGCGACTACGGTGGGCAGTACGTTCCGGAGGCGCTCATGCCCGCCCTCGAGGAACTCGAGGAAGCCTTCGAGCGGTACGTCCTCGAAAACGAGGACGGCTTTCGGGACGAGCTGGAGCGCAGGCTCGCAGACTTTGGGGGGCGACCGACCCCACTGCAGCACGCCGAGCACCTGAGCGATCGCTACGGTCGGGCGGTCTATCTGAAACGCGAGGATCTGGTCCACGGTGGAGCCCACAAGCTCAACAACGCCCTCGGGCAGGTTCTGCTCGCGAAGTACATGGGCAAGGAGCGGGTGATCGCCGAGACGGGCGCGGGCCAGCACGGAACGGCCACGGCGATGGCTGCCGCCCACCTCGACATGCCATGTGAGGTCTACATGGGCCGGACCGACGTCAACCGACAGCGGCCGAACGTCTATCGCATGCGCATGAACGGTGCGACCGTGACCCCGGTCGAGGCCGGCAGTGCGACCCTGAAGGAGGCGATCAACGAGACGCTCCGGGACTGGGCGACCACCGTCGAGACCACCCACTATGTGATCGGGTCCGTCGTCGGTCCGCACCCGTTCCCCCGGATGGTCCAGGGAGTTCCAGTCGGTCATCGGTACCGAGGCACGCGAGCAGATTCAGGATCGAACTGGGGACCTCCCGGATAGCGTCATCGCCTGTGCGGGCGGGGGATCAAACACGATGGGGCTCTTTCACCCGTTCGTGGCTGACGATGTGGACCTGTATGCGATCGAGGCCGGTGGATCGAGCCTCGATATCGATATCGACGCCGGGGTGGCACCGAATTCCGCCAGTCTCACCACCGGCAGCGATGGCGTCCTCCACGGGGCGATGACCAAGCTCCTCCAGCGACCGGATGGCCAGATCGTCGAGTCCCACAGCGTGAGTGCCGGCCTCGACTACGCGGGGGTCGGCCCCGAACTCGCCCACCTCGTCGGAACCGGCCGGGTCACGCCGGCGACGGTCGACGACGATGCGGCCCTCGAGGCGTTCCACCGTCTCTCCCGGCTCGAGGGGATCATCCCGGCCCTCGAGTCGAGTCACGCCCTCGCGTATCTCGAGACCGCCGAGGCCGACCTCGGTGAGACGGTCGTCATCGGCCTCTCGGGTCGAGGGACAAGGACCTCGAGACAGTCCTCGAGGAGACGGCCGCCCGCGACCTGCACGGAGGCCCCCGACGTCGAGGTGTTCGAGGAGTGAGTGCCATCGAGGCCGCCTTCGAGGACGGACCCGCGCTGGTGACCTACCTCATGGCCGGTGACCCGACCCTCGAGGAGTCGGTGGGCTATCTCGAGACGATGGACGCGGCCGGTGCCGACTGCATCGAGGTTGGCATCCCCTTCTCGGAGCCGATCGCCGAGGGCCCGACCATCCAGGGGGCAACCCGTCGGGCCCTCGAGGCGGGTGCCTCCCCGGAACGGGTCTTCGCGGCCCTCGAGCCGGTGGAGGTCGAGGCACCGCTGCTGGTGATGACCTACTACAATCTCGTCCTGCAGTACGGCGACGAGCCGTCCGTCCGGCCGTTCGTCGAGCGGGCGGCCGAGGCGGGGATCGACGGGATCATCGTGCCCGACCTGCCCGCCGAAGAGGCGGGTCCGCTGGAGCTGGCCTGCCAGGACCACGGGCTCGATCTGGTATTTATCGTCGCTCCGACGACGAGCGGTGATCGACTCACCTCGATCATGGATCGGGCCTCCGGGTTCGCCTACGTCCAGGCCAGACTCGGCACGACCGGAGCCCGCGCAGCCGTTTCCGAGGCCACCCACCACAGCCTGGCCCGACTCGCCGACTTCGATATTCCGAAGGCGGTCGGGTTCGGCGTCAGCGACGGCGACCAGGCGGCCGAAATCATCGCCGCCGGGGCCGACGGCGTCGTGGTGGGCAGTGCCCTCGTGGATATCGTCGCCAGCGGCGATGCCGTCGACGAGCGGCTCGCCGAGCTGGTCGCAGAACTGAAGGCCGGGGCCCGGCGGGGCGCTCCAGAACCAGAACAGCCTTAGTCACAAGTTTGCTACACACTACCATCATGAGCACCGGCATCGAGGCCCGACTCGAGCGGATCGGGACAGGGGGTCGATACCTGATCGTCCCGATGGACCACGGCATCTCGCTCGGGGCCGTCAGCGGATTGAAAGAGATTGAGGCGACTATCGACGCGGTGTCACGAGGAGGAGCCGACGCGGTCCTGACCCAGAAGGGACTGGCCCCCCGCGTCCATCCGAACCTGAATGGAGCCGGCTTCATCTGCCATCTCAACGGCTCGACGAATATCGGGCCCGACTCGACGGACAAGCGCCCGACTGGAACCGTCCTCGAGGGCGTTCGGGCCGGCGCCGACGCCGTCTCCTTTCACATCAACGTCGGTTCTGACCACGAGCCAGACCAGATTTCCCAGCTCGGCGAGGTGACCGCCGAAGCAGCCGACGTACGGGATGCCGGTTCTCGCGATGGCCTACGCTCGCGGCCCAGGCATCGACGAATCAGATCCGGAGGCACTCGGCCACGCTGTTCGGCTGGCCGAGGAGCTTGGTGCTGACGTGATAAAAACGGGGTACAGCGGTGATCCGGACAGCTTCGAACACGTCATCGAATCGACCGCAAAGCCGGTCGTCATCGCCGGCGGCGCGAAGGGGACCGATCGCGAGACGATCGAGATGGTCCGTGGAGCGATGGACGCTGGCGGGGCGGGCGTTTCGATGGGCCGATCGATCTTCCAGCACGATGATCCCGCAGCGATCAGCCGGGCCGTCTCGGCCGTGGTCCACGACGATCTCGGGACCGACGAGGCCCTCGACGTCGCCGGGTTGACGATCGAGGCGTGACCCAGACGGACGCCATTCTGGTCAGGGCCCAGCGAGAGGCACAGGAGCTCGAGCTTGGCGTCGACCTCGAGTGTGTCGAGTGGGACGTCTCCCGCCGGGCCCGACGACGGGCGGGGGCCTGCCGGTGGGACCCCCAAACCGAGACGGCAACGATCGTCCTCGCCGCGCGGGCATTCGAGGCCTTCGAGCCGGCCACCTTCGAGGCGGTGATCCGGCACGAGTTGATCCACGCCTGGGAGTTCCAGCAGCATGGCAGCTCCGGGCACGGCCCTCGGATTCAGACGCAAGGCCGACGAGCTGAATGCACCCCGGCACTGTCCAGTCGTTCACCGAGCCGCGGTATGACGTCCGCTGTGTCGAGTGTGACTGGTCAGCCGGCCGCCACCGGGCCTCGGCGCCGATCGAGACCCCGAGCAGTACGGCTGTGGCGAGTGTTCGGCAGCGCTGATGGTCGAGCACCTCGCCAGTGGCGTGACCTGGACCGACGAGCGAGGCTACCGGCAGGCGCGGACCGATCTCGGAGACGCCTGGTAGCTAGACGATCCCGTGGATATCCTCGAGCGAGGAGAGCCGGTAGGTTGGCTCGAGGTCGCGGCTGGGGGTCGGTGGCGACTCGGCCAGCCAGGCAGAGTCCATCCCGGCGGCACTGGCCCCCGCGACGTCGGACTCAAGCGAGTCACCGATGTGAAGACTCCGCTGGGGGGAGACCCCGACCGAGGAGAGGACGTGTTCGAACGGCCCTGGAGCCGGCTTGGGGTCCATCCCCGATGTCGGGTCGGTGAAGACGGTGACGTCGAAGGCGTCGTGCAGGCCCAGTGCCTCGAGCTTCTGGCGCTGGGCGGGCTTGCTCCCGTTGGTGACGAGGCCGACGGGTCCGATCTCCCGGGCGCGATCCAGCGCCCGCTCGGCACCCTGACAGAGCCTGACGGCTGTCGGATCCCGCACCTGGAGGAACGACTCCGCCAGTGTCGGGGCACAGCTCGGCTCGACACCCTTCCGATCCGCGATCGTCGAAAAGAGAGACTCGAAGAAGGTCCGATCTGTCACCGGCGCGGACACCTCGTGGACCGTCTCACGGATATCGGCCGCCGAGCAGAAGGGCTCGATATTGGCGTGCTCGAAGACGGCAGCGAGGACGTCGTCGGGGTCACGTGTCGGTTGACACAGGGTCCGATCGAGGTCGAAGCAGATGGCCTCGTAGGACGGCATTCACCTCAACTATGCAGTCGACCTGCCTGAAGGTTTCGCCCCCGTATCCGGCAATCCGCCACGTTCAAGCCAACTCCCTTCGACGCTGATACCATGACGAAGTCAGTCTGGATCAAAGCCGACGATACCGTCGGCGAGTGGGAGGACCGGCGGGCCCGCATCACGGCCGCCCTCGAGGCGGGGGCCGACTGGGTCCTGGTCGACGAGGAGGACATCGAGCGCGTTCGAGAACTCGGCGATATCGCCGTCGCCGCATTCTCGGGCGATGGCGACGCCGAGGTGCTCGAGGAAGCCTCGGATGCTGCCGTGGCCGATGCCTACGTCGTCGGGAAGGCCGGCGAGGGGACGGAACGGTCGATCTCCCCGCCCAGTTTGGAGACTCGGCGGACCTGTCGACACTCGATCGAATCGAGGACGCCGCCGGGGCGTACGTCCGCATCCTGGGAGAGGCCTACGAAGGGTTCGCCGAACGCGCGGCCGATCTCGCAGACTATACCCTCGTGATCGGAGACGACTGGACGATCATCCCCCTCGAGAACCTGATCGCCCGGATCGGCGAGGAGACGGACATCGTCGCCGGCGTGACCACCGCCGAGGAGGCAGAGACGGCCTTCGAGACGCTCGAGCTCGGGGCAGATGCGGTGTGTGCTTGGATTCAGACGACCCGGACGAGATCCGCGCGACCGTCGAGGTCCGCGACGACTACGAGCGCGAACAGGTCGACCTCGAGTATGGAACCGTGACCGATATCGAGCAGACCGGCAGTGCGGATCGGGTCTGTGTTGACACGGGGAGTCTCATGGATCACGACGAGGGCATGCTGATCGGCTCGATGAGTCGCGGCCTGGTCTTCGTACACGCCGAGACGGCCGAGTCGCCATACGTCGCCTCGCGGCCCTTCCGGGTCAACGCCGGGGCAGTCCACGCCTACGTGCGCACCCCTGACGGAGGGCACAAAGTACCTCGCCGAACTCCGCAGTGGAGACGAGGTCCAGGTCGTCGACCTCGAGGGCAATACGCGAGAGGCCATCGTGGGGCGAGTCAAGATCGAAAAGCGCCCGATGTTCCGCGTGGCCATCGAGACCGCCGAGGGCGATCAGATCGAGACACTCCTCCAGAATGCCGAGACCGATCAAGGTCGCCACGAGTAAGGGACGGACGGCCGTCACCGATCTCGAGGTGGGTGACGAGGTGCTGCTGTACTACGAGGACACCGCTCGGCACTTCGGCGAGGCCGTCGAGGAGAGCATCATCGAGAAGTAATCAGGTCTCCTGGGTTTGGGGCTCCAGGCGGGTCGTACACCAGTCGACAGAACTCGAGGTCCTCGTCGAGTTCGCGGCCACACTCTGGACAGGTCGGGCCACTGTCACCGGTGACCGGTGTCGAGCGAGTAAAGGCCCGAAAGCCTGCATCGACCGCCGCGAAGACCGTGATGAACGAGAGAGTGAACTGCGCCATCATGTCGGTCTCCTCGGCCGCGATGTCGAGCATCGCGGTGAACCCCTCCGCGGCGACGATCTGGTCGATCGGCACCAGGAGGAAAAACGAGACGAAATAGAGGGCCGCAAAGAGGATCGCCCGGACCCAGTCGCGGATAACCACGTGGCCCGCACCCGGCAGTACCAGCGAGAGGCCGCCAGCGGCCAGGGCGCGGACCAGTGACATTGCTTCGGTACAATAGTTCCCGCTCGAGTGTGTTAAGGCTCCTGCTTCCGCTGGTCCCCGCCGTCGAGGGCTGCGACTAGGCCAGCGAGGGTCTCGAGATCGTACTGCCCGGGGGCAGTCGCCGCGCCGGGATCGACCGGCGCATAGCCGATACGTGAGCCGTAACAGGGGGCGACGGCGCGCGTGTGCTGGCCGGCGGCGCCCATCGCCATGGTGGCAACGGTGAGACCCGCCTGGGTGCACTCGTGAGTGGCTTCGAGCAACGACAGCGTTTCGGCGCGTGTCCTTGCCGTCACGGCCAGTTTCGCGACATCCCCGTACGCAGCAGCGCCCTCGAGCGTCGCGTGCATGGCCGCGACCGGCGGCGTCGTATCGAAGTCGTGTGCGGAGAACGACAACCGAGAACACCGGCCACCTCGGCCTGATCGAGGAGTGCATGGCCGTCCCCAGCCTCGAGGGTGGCAAGTTCGATGTCGACGGCCCTGACCGCCTCGTGATCGATGGCCTGTTCAAGCGTCTCGAGGCGACCGGGATCACCGGCCTCGCCTCCCTCCCACGTCGGTCGATTCGTCACGAGGAGGGGAAGCGACCCGTCGTAGGCATCGAGTGCCGCCAGTGGCTCGCCGGCAAGATCAGGCGAAACTGCGATACAGTCGGCGTGGCCCCGGGCCGCCGGCTCCTCGGAGAATCAGCGGTCGAGGCCGCGAGCACGAACGAGCTGAAATCCATGGCGGTCCCGTGGGGCGCGAGTGGGAAAACCCTCCAGGCGACGACGCCCTCTTCGGCCTCGAGGAGCTCGTGGTAGCGGTTCCGGATGGTGACCTCTGAGATGTCGGCGACCTCGCTGACCGCCGCCTGGGTCGTCTTCTCGTTCGTCAGTAGCGAGGCGGCATAGACCGCGGCTGCCGCGAGCCCCACAGGCGACTTGCCGGAGTGGACCCCTTTCTCCTTGGCACTTCTGGAGCAGGACCCGGGCACGGTGTTCGGCCTCCTCGGACAGTTCGAGCCCGGAGGCAAACCGTGGGACGTAGCTCTCCGGATCGGCCGGCTTGACCTCGAGGGAAAGTTCCCGGACGACGTACCGGTACGTTCGAGCGATCTCGTTCTTCTCGACACGAGAGACATCGGTGATCTCGTCCAGGCTCCGGGGGACACCGGCCTGCCGCGCGGCGGCATAGACGCAGGCCGTCGAGACCCCCTCGATGGACCGGCCGGGTAGGAGGTCCTCGCCGAGTGCTCTGCGGTAGATCACGGACGCCGTCTCGCGAACGTTGGTCGGGAGGCCCAGCGCGGAGGCCATGCGGTCGATCTCGCCGAGGGCCTGCTTGAGATTGCGCTCGCGGCTGTCACGGGTACGGAAGCGCTCGTTCCACTTCCGGAGGCGCTGCATCTTCTCGCGCTGGCGGGAGCCGAGGGCGTTGCCGTAGGCGTCCCGGTTACGCCAGTCGATGTTGGTCGACAGGCCCTTGTCGTGCATCGTTTTCGTCGTGGGGGCACCGACGCGTGATTTCTTGTTCTTCTCCGTTGCATCGAATGCACGCCACTCGGGGCCGCGATCGACGGAATCGGCCGCAACGACGAGTCCGCAGTCTGCACACAGGGTCTCGCCGTGCTCACTATCGAAGACGAGGTTGCCCGAACACTCCGGGCATTTCGTCTCGGTCTGGCTCTCTTCAGTCGGGCGTTCCGTCTCGTTGTCTTCGGTCTCTCGGATTCGAGTATTCGGGGTTGCGTTCGTCATGCGAGGGCTTTGATCCGGCTGGCAGTACGGGGAAGCCACCGGGCTCTGATAGCTATCGGTAAATAGAGGGGTTACATATTCATTTCGGTATTGACCCGCCAGAGGGTGTGAAACCCGGAATTTCGCCGGAAATGGCACGATAAACCGTGACATTTTAATAGGCGATAGCGGGCGGTGCATTAACCCATCCAGCCCCGCCGTGGTGGGTATGCACGTCGCCGTAGGCAGTGAGAATCCCGTTAAGATCGCTGCTGTCGAACGTACGCTCCCGGACGCGACGGTGACCGCGAGAGCCGTTGATTCCGGGGTTTCGGCCCAGCCGCGATCCATCTCCGAGACGATCGAGGGCGCTCGAGTGCGGGCTCGGCGGGCCCTTGAAGCGACAACGGCCGATATCGGCTGTGGCCTAGAGGGCGGAGTCGCAGAAATCGATCCCCTGGATACCACGGCGCTGGTGATGTGGGCCGCGGCGACCAACGGAACCACCCTCCACTGCGGCGGCGGGCCCACCCTACCGCTACCCGATGCAGCCATGGAGGATCTCGAGCGCGGCCGAACCCTCGGGGAAAGTATCGACGAGATCGCCGGGACGAATGGCCTAGCACGCGCCGAAGGGGCTATCGGGCTGTTTACGGGCGGGCTGACCGACCGGCAGCAGGCCCTTGGCGAGGCCATCGCCTGCGCGTTTGGACCGTACGTAACCGATTATTACGAATAGGAAAGGCCACCGTGACGTGAAACGGTATCCGTGCCGTGAGTGTCTCCAACACGTGGGGATTAGCCGGATGTACCAACGGTGTATTTCCCGCGGGGTATTTTCGTCTTACCCGGCGAGATAATCGCACGACAGCAGTGGGTTAATCGGTTGTACCAAACCCCCTATACCGCCAACCGTGAAACGGTGATGTATGAGTGGATCAGTTGCCGCCAACCTCACACGCAAACAGCAGCAGATCCTGCACTACCTGCGCGAGCACGCCGCGACGAAGACCTACTTCAAGTCCCGGCTCATCGGCGAGGAACTCGATATGAGCCCGAAGGAAGTCGGTGCCAACATCGCCGCCCTCCAGGACGACAACGTGGGCGTCAACATCGAAAAGTGGGGGTACTCCTCCAGTACTACCTGGAAGGTTACTGTAATGATCGATTCGTGATCTCCGATCGCCGTCAGCAGAGACCGAGGTCGTACGCGACGAGTGTGTCGCACTCAGTGGCCAATCCGATCGCTTCCTCCCCGAACGAATCCGCATGGCGGACCAACAGCAAGAGTAGCGTCTCCGGGCGCTCCAGCCGGTAGCCATCCTCCCGACTCAACAGCCCTGCCGTCTCGAGCTCGGCTGCATACGTAGCTGACCGTCGGCCGAGAGACCTCGAGATTCATCGGCGAGTTCGCTCGCGCTGATCGAAGGACGGTGCAGCAGGGCGACGATCATCCCTCGCGGTGTCGGCCGGCGGAGGTACCCGAGTGCTCGCGCGCTCGAAGGCATCGTATCGCTCTGCCAGGACGTACCGGTGGTAGTCCCCATCCCGATACCCATCGACCAGTCCCTGCTGTTCGAGTCGTCGAAGGTGATGCTGGGTCTCGCCGGTTCCCAGCCGCAGATCGTCCCGGATCTTCGAGAAGTGCGCACCGGGCGTCATCGAGAGGGTGCAGCCGGCGATGGCTTCACGGACCTCGCTTCTGGGCAGCCTCGGTCCTCATCCTCGTCTCCGATACCTGAACGAGGGGTCCCGCCGCTCCGAGGGCAGCGAACCGACGGAGCGTCGTCCGTTTTTCCTCGTCGACACCATCGACCGGGACCCATAGAACCTAGTCTGGTCACGTTGGGGCCAGTCGGTAAAACCCGTTTCGCTCGCCTTCATCTAGCGAATCTCGAGTGTCTCGCGAACCGACCGAGTCAGGCCGACTCGTCCGGGTCGAGTTCCTGATCGAGTTCGTCGATGACCTCGTCGGGACTCTTGATATTGTGGGGATCCTTTCCTTCCTTGATAGCCCTCGCCTGCTCTTCCATCTGGGCCAGGTCCATCTCGGCTTCCTCGTCGATCTCACCGATGATCTCCTCGATGTCGTCCAGTCCAATGAGTTCGCGAGTGGCGTCGTCGAATCCGAGGCTCTCGAGGGCGTCACCGTCGGCCTTCACGTCGCTGCCCGTGAGGTGTTTGCCGTACCGGCCCACCATCGAGGACAGTTCCTGGGGAATGATGTAGGTCGTCGACTCGCTCTGGCCGATGTCGTCGAGTGTGTCGAGACCCTGTTCGATGATGGCGCGTTCGCCCATCGACTCGGATGCTCTGGCGCGGAGGACCGTCGAGATGGCGTCACCCTGGGCCTCGAGAATCTGGCTCTGCTTTTCCCCCTGTGCGCGGATGATGTTCGACTGCTTGTCCCCCTCGGCCTTCTCGATGGCCGACCGGCGCTCTCCCTGGGCCTCGAGGATCATGGCCCGCCGTGTGCGCTCGGCCGAGGTCTGCTTCTCCATTGCCTGCTGGACGTCGGCAGAGGGGTTCACCTCGCGGACCTCCACACTCTCGACTCGGATGCCCCACTCGTCGGTTGGCTCGTCGAGTTCGGTCCGAATCTTGGCGTTGATCTGCTCGCGCTTGCTCAGCGTGTCGTCGAGTTCCATGTCGCCCAGCACCGCCCGGAGTGTCGTCTGGGCGAGGTTCGAGACGGCGCGCTTGTAGTCGTCCACCTCGAGGAAGGCCTTCTTTGCGTCCATGACCTTGATGTAGACGACGGCATCGGCGGTCACCGGCGAGTTGTCCCGCGTGATGGCCTCCTGACGCGGCACGTCGAGGGTCTGGGTCCGCATATCGAAGACATACGTCTGGGAGACGAATGGCGGGACGAAGTTGATCCCGGGTTCCAGCAGGCTGCGGTACTCTCCGAAGACCGTCAGCGCCCGCTTCTCGTAGGCGTTGACAATCTCGACGGCACTCAGCAGGGCGGCGATCACCACCAGAAAGACCAGCCCGCTGATCAGCAGGATGGTCCCGCTCGCCTGCAACGGCACTAGCGCCTCGAGCATGGCAGGCGCTACCGCCGGTACGGTGAAAAGGATTCCCTTCATCGCTGTCACGACGTGACTGTCGTCTTCGGCGACCGATCGAACAGTCAGAACGTTGCCTCCACCTGGATCGATGACGACGATGTCCTCCCCCTCCTCGATCGTCTCGCCGGTCGACCGGGCGCTGTAGGTCGGATCGAAGCCGCCGTTTTCGATCTTGACCTCCCCGGTCCGCTCGGTGACCTGCTCGAGGACATACCCTCGCGAGCCCGAGAGCGAGTCCGAATCCGAGGTCTGCTCGGTGCCCTTTCCCCCGTAGAAATCCAGATCCCGATAGACCCAGGCAGCGCCCGTTCCAATCGCCAGCGTCATCAGCGCGAGGACGAGGATATCGGCTGCCGGCGGGTAGATGTAGCCGATGAATCCCGCCCCGGCCAGGGCCACCCCGATAACGATCAGGTGGGCGCCAGGCGTGAACGCCTCGAGAACGATGAGGATCAGCCCAATGCCCAGCAGGAGGACCGGGAGGCTGCTCACCAGAACATCGATCATGCCAGGCGGTAGGAACCGCCGGTTAATAAAGCATTTTCGAGAATTTACCAGCCGAGAAGGAGACCGAGCAGGTAGAGGATGACCAGCACCATCGAGACGGCCCCGAGGATAACGAACAGGACGTTCTCGAGTCGGGGGTCACCCGGCAGAATGCTCGTGTCAGCGCGCTCGAAGCGCTGGTCTGAATCGTCTGCGTCACTCATTTGATTCGGTCTCCGATCGCAGCATCGCCATGGGTCGTCAGCAGGTCAGCCTCCTCGCCGGCCGCCAATACCATCCCGTTGGACTCGACGCCGAACAGCTCCGCTGACTCGAGATTCGCCAGCAGGATGCACCGTGTACCGGGGAGTGTCTCAACATCGTAGTGCGGTTTGATGCCCGCGACGACCTGTCTCGTCTCCGTTTCGATGTCGACCTCGAGGCGCAGGAGGTCGTCAGCCCCTTCGATTGGTTCTGCTGTCGTGATCTCACCCACCCGAATATCGAGTGACTGGAAGGTCTCGAAGTCGATACGATCGGTCTCGATCGGCTCGACCGCTGTCGAGGACTCGTCCGTCTCAGTAGTCGACTCGATTCGTGACTCGAGGTCGGCCGAGAGCCGCTCGATCCGGTCGTCGTCGATCTTCTCGACGAGTTCCGATGGCTCGGCGAACGTGCGCTGTGGTGCTTCGTGGGCAGCCTCGAGCGTGACGTCCTCGATGGAGCCAGGCCTCCCCGATCTGGACCAGAGCCGCTGGGCCGCTCCCGGGGTTATGGGCCGGATGAGGACCGCGACCGCCTTCGCCAGCTGGACACAGTCCCGAATGATGCCCTCGGCCGCTGCCGGTCCTCGTCGACGAGCGTCCACGGTTCGTGTTGCTGAATGTACTCGTTGCCGAACTGGGCCAACTCGACGGCCGCCCGACCGACCCCACGAACCGAGTACTCATTGACACTCTCGCGGACGGCCTCGATCGCTGCGTCGATGCGCTCGTCGACTCGATCCGATACGGTCCCTTCGGGAGTGCCCTCGTAGTTCCGGTGCGCGAACGGCAGCGAGCGATACCAGAAGTTGCCAACCGTACCCACGAGTTCGGCATCGATTGTCTCCTGGAAGGCCGCCCAGGAGAAGTCGACGTCCTGTTGCAGGCCACCGGTCATCGTGAGGTAGAACCGGATGAGATCCGGGTCGAAGCCCTCTTCGAGGTACTCCTTGGCCCAGACGGCCCGGTTGCGACTGGTCGAGAGCCCCTTCCCGTTGGGTGCGTTGATGAATCCCGTGGCGGCAATCGCCCGCGGGGCCGAAAAGTCACTGCCCTCCAGCATGGCCGGCCAGAAGATGGTGTGGTGCTGGATGATGTCCCGGCCGATCACGTGGATGATCTCGCCGTCGTCCCGCCAGACCGACTCCCAGTCGTAGGTCTACCGGACCGACCCGCTCGCTGTATTGCTTCGAACTCGAGATGTACTCGATGGGCGCATCGACCCAGACGTAGAGGACGAGGTCCTCTCCACCCGACTCGCCCGGGTAATCGATCCCCCAGTCCATTATCGCGGGTGATACACCAGTCCTGCAGCCCGTCTTCAATCCATTGCCGGGGCTGGTTACGCGCGTTCGAGGTCCCCTCGAGCCCGTCCAGAAACGCCGTCAGGTAGTCGGCAAATTCCGAGACCCGGAAGAACATATGCGGGCGCTCGCGATACTCGGCCTCGTTATCCGTAATCGAACTCCGTGGGTCGACGACCTCCCCGGGCTCGAGGTGGCGCTGACACCCCTCGTCACACTCGTCACCGCGAGCCTTCTCCCCACAGTAATGGACAGGTCCCGACGACGTACCGGTCAGGCAGATACTGATCGGCCGCCGGATCGTAGGCCACCTGGATCGTCTTCTCGTAGATGTGACCGGCCTCGTCCAGCCGGTTGACGATCTCTCGCGTCATATCGACGTTCGTCTCGTCGTGCGTGTGGCCGTAGTTGTCGAAATCGACGTGAAACTGCGGGAATGTCTCCTGGTACTGCTCGTGCCACCGGAGGGCGAAGGTCTCCGGGTCAATTCCTTCCTTCTCGGCGTCGACCGCCACCGGCGTGCCGTGCATGTCCGAGCCACAGACGCACACCGAGCCGCCGGCCGAGCAGTCGGAGCGCTCGGTTGAGTGCGTCGGCCCCGATGTAGCCCCGGAGATGCCCGATGTGGAGGTCACCGTTGGCATAGGGAAGGCCACAGGTGACGACTGCCGGCTGCTCCGTGGGATACGGATCGTCGCTCATGGGCATTGGTCGGCCCGGCGAGCGAAAGAAGACGCCCCGGTTTCAGTCGTCGCTGACGACCGAGTACCGCGGCTCCGGCCTCGACCCGGTCGAGGTCGGCGATAAACCGCTCCGAGCATCCCGCGTGTCACGTGGGGCATGCGGACCGATCCGCATCTCCCCGGCAGCCGTTCCTGAGATCCGCCAGCCCTCAGTGCGGAGCCGGTCGAACAGCGGCGAGGGAAGGTCAACGGCCACCAGCGGGAGCGATGGCTCAATGACCGGGAAAGCCGCGCTCTCTGACCGCGCCGCGGCCAACCCCCACCGGGCGTTTGCCATGGCCGTCTCGTACTGTGTCCGATAGCCATCCGGCCAGAGTGTTTCCATCGCTGCAACGGCACTGGCCACACCCGGCCCCCGACCGCGTCCCGGCCAGCGTGGCCTGTCGAGACGACTCGAGGTAGGGTGTGTCCACGGCGAGTTCGTCGAGCAATCGCCCGTCCCGAAGGAGCAGGCCGCCGGCAGGCACGGCCGCCTGGCCCATCTTGTGGGGGTCGATCGCAGCATGGTGTCGACGGGCGCATCGGCGAAGTTCCACGCCTCGTCGGTAAATGGGAGGATGAATCCGCCCCAGGCCGCATCGACGTGGAGCAGGGCATCGACCGAGTGGGCCACCTCACCCAGGGCGGGGATGGGGTCGACCCGACCGTACTCCGTCGAGCCGGCCACGCCCACGATCAGCGCCGTATCGGCGTCCACCGCGTGGTCCACCGCCTCGAGGTCGACCCGGTGATCGGCATCCGTCGAGACGACCCGAAGGTCCACCCCGAGGACTGTCGCCGCTTTTCGGAAGCTGAAGTGCCCCGATTCGGGCATTACAACGTTCGGCGTCGTCGTTTCGGCGACCTCACGGGCAATGCGGACGGCCTGGATGTTGGCCTCCGTCCCGCCACTGGCCACGTATCCGTGGGGATCGGGGAGCTCGGCCACCTCACCCAGCATGGCGACGGCCTCGTCCTCGAGGGCGGCCACCGCTGGAAAGCTGCCCGGGTCGCCGGGATTCGTCGCGAGAAACCGCTCGGCCGCAGCCCGCGCGTCCGGGTGTGGCTCCGTACACATCGAGGAGAGTACCCGGTCGAATGACTGCGGCTCGCGCTGCATACGGCCAGATTGGCGGGCGGCGGGTTTACTCGTTACGGGAGACGGTTCGAGCGGGACTACCTGATCGAATCGAGGACCAGCTTCTGTTCGACCCGCTTGACCTCGTGCTGGACGTCACGGACCGCGTCGATGTTCGCGCTGATCGAGGTGATGCCCTCGCTCGACCAGGAACCGGACCATCTCCGGCTTCGAGCCGGCCTGGCCGCAGATGCTCGTGTCGACGTCGTGCTCGCGGCAGGTCTCGATGATCATCGCCGATGAGTTCGCAGGACCGCCGGGTGGAGTTCGTCGAAGCGGTCGGCCACGTGCTCGTTGTTCCGGTCGACGGCGAGGGTGTACTGGGTGAGGTCGTTCGTCCCGAAGGAGGCGAAGTCGATGCCCGCGTCGGCCATCGCCTCGACGCTCAGCGCGGCTGCCGGCGTCTCGATCATGACGCCCCACCGGCGCTTCTCGGGATCGATCCCGGCCTCCGTGAGGAGCTGTCGGGCCATCCGCAGGACGTCCTCGGCGTCGTTGACGAGCGGGAACATGATCTCGACGTTGTCGTAGCCCTGCTCGTACAGGCGTCGGAACGCCTCGAGTTCGTGGGCGAACACGTCCGGCCGGTCGAGGCTGCGCCGGATGCCGCGGTAGCCCAGCATCGGGTTGTGCTCGGCCGGTTCGTCCTCGCCGCCCTCGAGCTGGCGGAACTCGTCGGTCGGCGCATCGAGCGTCCGGACCCGCACCGGCCGTGGGTAGAACTCGTCGGCCACCGATCGGATCCCCTCGACGAGTTCGTCGACGTAGGCGTCGACGCCGTGGTCGGCGACGTAGCGCTCTGGCGTCTTGTCCAGTCGAGAGGATCATGTGCTCGATGCGCAGCAGGCCGACGCCGTCGGCGCCCGTCGCAGCAGCGCGCTCGGCGGCCTCCGGGATGGAGACGTTGACCTTGACCTCGGTCGCGGTCATCGGCTTGACCGGCGACTGCGGGCGCACCGACTCGACCGGCGTCGTGTCTCCTCCTCGGCTTCGGCCGCCTGCCCTCGACGACTGCCCCTCGGTCGCCGTCGATGGTGACCATCCTGGCCGTCCTCGGAGCGCTCGGTGTCGCGTTCGTCGTCCCGACGATTGCCGGGACACCCAGTTCTCGCGAGACAATCGAGGCGTGACTGGTCATCCCGCCCTCGTCCGTGATGATCCCGGCCGGCGCGCTTCATCGCCGGGCACCATGTCGGGCATGGTCATCTCGGTGACCATGATGTCACCCTCGCCGACCTTGTCAAGTTCGTCGAGTTTCGTGATGATCCGGGCCGTCCCGGTCACGGTACCGGGACTCGAGCCCAGGCCGTCGACCAGAACCGAGCCCTCGAACGCGTCGGTGGAGTCGTCGGCAACCGCCCCGCTGCCATCTGCGACACTTGGGGTGGCTCTGGTATCGCCATCGTCGCTGGCCTGGATGGTCGTGATCGGGCGCGACTGCAGCATGTAGATCGAGTTATCCGCGGTAGCCCACTCGACGTCCTGTGGCTGGCCGTAGTGCTCCTCGACTCGCTCGCCGAGTTC
>JAXHMI010000001.1:0-372951 GCA_034521555.1 Natrialbaceae archaeon | reverse complement strand
CTTGATGTTGCTTTTCGTTCAGTTTGCGTATTCTTCGGCATATTGATGGCTAGCGGGTTGGCATGTCATATAAACGTACGTCAGACATTGATAGTGAAACTGGTAGGTTCGGGCCCCGAATCGGCCGAAACCGACTGGGCGGGCGAACCTTTTTTGCGGTTCCCCATCGACCCTGTGGCCAGCGCGCCCAGTGATCCATGACCGCCACACGCCTCGAGGATGTCGACGGATCGTCCACGAACCGTTCGACCGAGTCGTTCGTCCGAATCGACCGAACCTGTCTGGGCGTTCATGCAGGCCCACGATATCGGCGACTACGACGAACTGATTCGGGAACGAACCACGACCGAACTCGGTAGACGGCGTCGAACAATCCGGCGTCGACTGGTTCTGGCAACGAGACTCGTCGACTGCCTCGGCCTCGAATTCGACGAGCGAGTACGACGCCGTCCGCGACGACACCGACGGCCCCCAGTTCACGCGACTGGTACCCCGGCGGCGAGCTCAACATCGCCCACAACGTCGTCGACCGCCACGCCGGGTCGACGGCAGGGACGCGCAACCACGTCGCCACTATCTGGGAGGGCGAGGACGGCGATATCCGGGAGATGACCTACCACGAACTCCACCGCCAGGCCGAACCAGGTCGCGAACACCTCGAAGCCGCGGGCGTCGGCACCGGCGACACCGTCGGGCTCTACATGCCGATGGTCCCCGAGGTCGTCTCGATCCTCTTCGGATGCTTCAAGGTCGGCGCCATCGCGGTTCCCATCTTCTCGGGCTTCGGCGTCGACGCCGTCGCGACACGGATCGAGGACGCCGAGTGCTCCGTGCTGTTCACCGGCGACGGCTTCCTACCGCCGCGGCGGCCACGTCCTCCTCAAGGACGACGGCCGACGAGGCCATCGAGCGAGGCCGGCCACGTCGAGCACACGATCGTCTACGACCGCCTCGGGCGCGAGTGATCCCGACAGCGACGTGGTCGTACCCTGGACGACGGATCGCGACGAGTGGTGGGACGACGCCGTCGGCGACGGCACGACGAGTACGAGACGAAGTCGCTGCCCGAACCAGCGAGTCCGCATGCTCCTCTACTCCTCGGGCACCACCGGGAAACCGAAGGGTATCGTCCAGCCCCACGCCGGCGCCCTGCTCCAGTCGGCCAAGGAGATCTACTTCGGGTTCGACCACCAGCCGGCGGATCGCTTCTTCTGGGTCTCCGACATCGGCTGGATGATGGGCCCCTGGACCCTCATCGGCAACCACGCCTTCGGCGGGACCGTCTTCATGTACGAGGGCGCGCCCGACCATCCCGAACCCGACCGCTTCTGGGAGATGATCGACCGTCACAAGCTCTCGGTGTTCGGCATCTCGCCGACGGCGATCCGGGCGCTGCGCAAGCACGGCGACGAGTGGCTCGAGGGCCACGACCTCTCCTCGCTGCGCCTGCTGGGCTCGACCGGCGAGCCCTGCGACCCGAGTCCTGGCAGTGGTTCTACGACCACGTCGGCGGCGGCGACACGCCCATAATCAACATCTCCGGGGGGACCGAGGTGTTCGGCTGTTTCCTCATGCCGATGCCCGATCCAGTCGCTGAAACCCTGCACCCTCGGCGGGCCGGGCCTCGGGATGGACATCGACATCGTCGAACGCGGACGGCGAGTCGATCGCCGACGACGACGAACGCGGGCTACCTCGTCGCGCGTGACTCCTGCTCCGTCGATGACGAAGTCGCTGTGGAGTCGGCGACGAGCGCTACCTCGAGGAGTACTGGTCGACCTGTGGAGGACCTGCTGGAACCACGGCGACTGGGCCCAGCGAGGACGACGACGGCTTCTGGTTCCTGCACGGGCGGGCCGACGACGCGCTCAACGTCGCCGGTCGGAAGGTCGGCCCCGCCGAGGTCGAGGGCGCGCTCATCGACCACGCGGCCGTGAACCAGGCCGCCGCCGTCGGCGTCCCCGACGACACCACCGGGCACGGCCGTCGTCGCGTACGTCATCCTCGAGGATCGAGGCGTCCGGAGACGGACCTCCGCGAGGCAGCTCGCGCGACCAGGTCGGCGACGAACTCGGCAAACCGCTTCGCCCCGAGAAGTGCTGTTCGTCGACGAATTCCCAGACCCCAAGCGGGAAGATCGTCCGGCGGATCATCCAGTCGGTCTACCCGCGGCGAGGACGTCGGCGATCTCTCGAGCATCGAGAACCCGTCAGCCCTCGAGAAGGTTGCCGACGCCGGCTCGCTGTCGATTCCAGCGTTCTCCAGGAGTTGACCGAGTTTCTCTCGTGCGGCAGTAGTGCGCACGTTACTCGGTCAGTGGCCCCTGGGCCACCCTGTGGGCTGTCCACGATGACGAGGCCGACCATCCCCTCGCCCTCGTGGGGCTTGCAGAAGTAATTCCACACGCCAGGGGTATCGAAGACGAAGTTGAAACTGGTGCCCGGTGCCGGTCCCGCCGAACTCGGAGCTAAATGGCGTCTCGACGCCGTCCGGGATGCGAGTCGGTCGACCGTAGTTGTCGTGGTAGACGGTCACGGTGTGGTCCGTTTCTTCGAAGTGCCAGACGACCGTGCCGCCCCGCTCGAGCCAGACGACCGCCGGCGTAAACACGTAGCGACCGGCGCCCTCGTCGGTCTCGAGAACGGTCGCATCCACGTCGGCCCGGGACTGGAGGTCGTTCGGGCCCCCGAGGACGTCGGCTCCAGGTGGAGGGGAGCTGTCATCGGTCGTTTCCTCCGGAGAGTCTGACTCCTCCGGGCCACCGTCACCACTGCACCCCGCGACGGTGAGTGCAGTTACAGCCGCGCCACTGGCAAGGACGCGTCGTCGGGTTGTCGGTCTCGAGCCGTGCATGACCTTGCTCTCGGGGGTGGCCGGTTCGAGTTGTAATTTGTCCGACCGTTCATCGATTGATTCGTCGAACCGTGGTCGCCGAGAGTTTGAGTGCCTGCCGAGTACAGGGTGAGAAACCGAGATCGGTGATCGAGGGCCATCGACTCCGCCAGGGAGTGCTGTTCGCAGTACAGGCGCCGGCAGCCGCCTCATCCCGGTAGGCGTACCGGTCGGCCATCACGGTTCGGTAGCCGTCCGGCTGGATGGTACCGAGGCTATGTTCCGCATCGTAGCCCGAGACCTCGGGGCCGAGACCGGCCGCAGCCCGGGCCGTCTCGCCGGTGACGAAGGCATGGAGGAGGTGGTGAAACGAGCGGACCATGTATCGCTTCCGGCCGTAGAGGCGATTGTACGCAGAATTGCTCGTTACCTGGTACCTGTCGGATGGGCCCCAGGCCGATCCGTGGGTCCGACGACAGGAGTTGGCACGTCGCTGCCGAGAGATAGCGGTTGCAGCCGTGGATTGCGTGGTGGAGCCGGTTGGTGTTGGCCGCGTTGGCTTTGAGCAGGTCGACCAGCTGGTCGACGCGTCGATCGCGGCAGGTGAGCCTGGCCCTGGTGTACAACACCCGGACATCGATAGCCCCCGAACCAGTCGCCGAGCATCGCCTCGAGTTGCTCGAGGCCCCGGATGCACACCGGCAACCGCCGGGTCGTCGGGAGCGAGCGCCCCAACGGTCCAGATGTCCACGTGGATCTCGATTCCAGCTGGTGGGTCGCCACTTGCCCCGCCATCGACCTGCCGGACCAGCCGTCCCTGCTCCGACCAACCCAGACAGCCAGCTGTCCCGGCCACCCCGAGGCTGGCCAGGAATCCTCTCCGGAACACGTTAGCCATCAGCTCGCGCGAGCGACCAAAATCGTTGGGCGACAATCCCGTTAGGTTTTACCGCCACTGCCCCGAATCCGCGGCCAATGAGTGCCCAATCGGTCCAGGACACGGATCTCGTCACCATCATCGGGCTCGAGGTCCACGTCCAGCTCGAGACCGACACGAAGATCTTCTGTGGCTGCTCGACCGGACCGGCCGAGGAGCCGAATACGAACGTCTGCCCCGTCTGTCTCGGGCTCCCAGGAGCACTCCCAGTGCTCAACGAGGCGGCCGTCGAGGCTGCCGTCAAGGTCGGTAAGGCGATCGACGCCGACATTCCCGAACGGACCCGCTTTCACCGGAAGAACTACTACTACCCCGACCTCCCCAAGAACTTCCAGATCACCCAGTACGACGACCCCATCTGCCAGGACGGGGAGCTCGAAATCAACGTGGCTGACACCCGCCGAACAATCACCATCGAGCGGGCCCATCTCGAGGAGGATCCCGGCAGTCTCCAGCACGTCGGCGGTGGCATCGACACGGCCGAGTACACGCTGGTCGACTACAACCGAGCCGGTGTGCCACTGCTCGAGATCGTCACCGCTCCCGACTTCCGGGCCCCCACGGAGGTTCGCGCGTTCCTGACCGAACTCGAGGAGGTCCTCGAGTACCTGGGCGTCTTCGATGCCAGCCGGGACGGGAGTCTTCGCGTGGACGCAAACCTCTCGATCGTCGAGGGTGACGTCGATGCGATCGACGAGGCAACCCTCGCGGCCGCCAACCGGACCGAGGTGAAGAACATCTCGAGCCACAAGGGCGCCGAGAAGGCGCTCGCCTACGAGGAAACCAGACAGCGGAATGCCATCGCAGCGGGGTCGGGCCGTCGAGCAGGAGACCCGCCACTGGGACGAGTCCGAGGCGTCACCGTCTCGATGCGGATCGAAAAGGCCGAAAAGGACTACCGGTACTTTCCGGAGGCCGACCTGCCGCCCCTCGAGGTGGCTGACTGGCGAGATGAACTGGCGATTCCGGAGCTGCCCACCGCTCGACGTGAGCGATTTCCAGTCGGGAGTACGGCCTCGACGCCGAGGCCGCAGACAAGCTCACCTCGACGAAGCAAGTCGCCGACACCTACGAGGCGATCGCCAGCGAATTCGATCCAGAGCTGGCGGCCACCTGGGTTGCCGATACGCTCCTCGGCGAACTCGACTACCGGGACATGACCATCACCGACATTGAGGATCGTCTCGAGGAGGTCCGCAAGCTCGTGGCGATGGTCGCAACCGAGGAGATTACGGCCAAAAACGCCCGCGAGACGGTCCTCCGAACCATGCTCGACGAGGGGCTCGAGCCCACGGAGATCGTCGAGCAGGAGGGGCTCGGCAAGACGGATACGGCAGCCGTCAGCCAGGCCGTCCAGGCAGCTATCGACGAGCATCCAGAGGCCGTCGCGGACTACGAAGCCGGCGAAGACGGCGCACTCAACTTCCTGGTGGGGCAGGTCATGCAAAAGACCGGGGGCAGTGCCGATCCCGGTGACGTGAACAGCCTGCTCCGTGAGGAACTCGACGCCTAGGCGCCCGGTTCGGGTCGCTCAGGGGACCCGACCGCCTGCCCCGGCATGGATCGCATCCTCCTCGGAAACGACGAGTTCGAGGGACGAAATGCCGCATACATCCTTGCAGATGGCGACGATCTGGCGCTCGTCGAGACCGGAATCGCCACGCCGCCGACTCGGCGGCAGCTATTCGATGGAATAGAAGAGCGGGGCTACCAGCCCGAGGACGTGGACGATATCGTCCTCACGCACTGGCATCCGGACCACGCTGGCCTCGCCGGTGAAATTCAAGCGTTGAGTGGAGCAACCGTCTACGTCCACGAGGCCGATGCCCCCATCGTCGCGGGAACTCAGAGCAACTCGAGGCGATGCAGGACGAGCAGGTCGAGCTCTTCGAGACGTGGGGGATGCCCGAGGAGAAACGCGAGACACTGCTGGCCTTCCTGCACGCTGATGCCGGGATCGACGAGAACCGACCACGCCGACCCCGATCCAGGATGGGGACGTACTCGAGGTTGGCGGTCACACCTCGAGACGATCCACGCCCCCGGCCACGCAGGCCTGGCGCCGTTTTGCCATCGACGATGGCCGGGAAGCATTCAGCGGCGATGCGGTGTTGCCCGTCTATACGCCGAACGTCGGCGGTGCAGACATCCGTGTCGAGCGGCCATTGGCCCAGTATATTACCACCCTCGAGCGGATCGCTGCTCGTGACTTCGAGGTGCTCTGGCCGGGCCATCGCGACCCGATCGAGACTCCAACGGAGCGGGCACTGGATATCATCGAGCACACATCAGGAGCGCACAGAGCGGGTAATCGAGGTCCTCACGGAGCACGGCCCCGCAGACGCCTGGACTGTGAGCGCCCACCTCTTCGGCGACCTCGAGGGCATCCACGCGATGCACGGCCCCGGTGAGGCCTACGCCGCATCTGGATCACCTCACCAGCGAGGGGATCCTTTCGGTCGACGATGGAACCTACACCCTCCTCGATGCCGACGTCGATATTCAATCGATCGTCGGTTAGGCGATCCGCCGACAGCGCCTGAGGCTGGGAAACCAGAGTAGCTCCTCCTCGTCCGGATCGAGGATGGCTGGAACCGACAGGCCCCAAGATCCGTCACGAGTGGCGAATCGAGACTGCGTCGGGCGCCATTGATCCGCACGCCACGGGCCAGTCTGGTGAAGGTCGGGAGAACGGCACGGCCGTGTCCCTCGTACTGACGAGGCCCGTACAGGAAACAGGGGTACTTCCGGCCGTCAACGACCATCGCCGGATGACCGTGACCGACGATCAGGAGCTCCGCTGTCTGGTCCGGATGCTCGTGGCCGTGGGCGATCACCGCATTGGCCGCCGCGAGGTGACAGTGGGACTCGATGGCACCGTCGTAGACGCGCGAGAGGACGGTATCGTGGTTCCCCTCGACGAGAATTAGGGTGGCATCAGCGGCCGCTACTGTGTCGGTGAACTGCTCGAGCTGGCGAGCGACGGACAGTGGGACCGTCGAGAAGGAGTGGAGGAGGTCACCAGCGACGACGACGGTGCTGGGTTTCACCTGCTCCAGAGCACGCTCGAGGCGCTCGTGCGGGGCATCAACGTCGTCGATCGGGGCATCAACCGCCGAGTGGATCCGCGGCCGAGGTGGGACGTCCGCCAGAACGAGGGCGTCGGCCCGCTCGAGGTACAGACAGCGGTCGAGAAGGTGCAGGGTCCCTGGCAGGGACTCGGGTGCCATCACTCGCCACCATCGGCCCGCAGGTCCGTCTCCCCAGTGCATCGGCGAGATCGTACTCCGAGCCGGTCATCACGAAGAGGACCTCCTCGAGGACATCGAGGACCTCGGGGACGATGCGAATCACCACGTAGGTGATTCCGATGAGGGCGACAATCGAGAGGGTCTGGGCGATGAAGTTGTGGGCGACGAGGTAGGGAGGTCTTGCTCGCCGGGGCCCCCATGTATGTTGTCGCGATGTGGACGAAGATGTCCTGCTGGAACCAGCCCCACGGCGAGGCCAGGCCGACGAAAACGTTGCGCGCAAGATTCAGCACCCAGATGATGCCGACGGCAATCGAAAAGGCCGCGAGTTTGCGGCTAATTGGCGCCCTGACGGCGGCGACGAGTCCCCCAAAGATCGAGATGCTGCCGATGCCGGTACAGGCCATGACGATGTAGGTCGTCCTGCCGGTGACCGTCACGGTCGGATCGAAGTTGAAGCGGCTGATGAACCCATCTGGGGACTCGTTGATGCCAGGACTGTAGCCAAGCAGTTCCATGCCCATGTGCGTCTGGGCGGCCGTCGTCTCAATGAGCCACTCCTGGACGACCGGGATGGTCTCTGCTGGCAGGTAGATGACCCCCATGAGGGCAACCGCCTTGGTCAGCAGGATGAGTGACTCCCGTCCCTGGTAGAGCAGGTAGCCAGTATAGACACACAGCGGCAGGGCGGCCAGACTGAGGATGGTCTCGAGGGGACTCTTTGCATCCAGATAGAAGTAGGGAACCATCGATATCCAGAAGATGCCAAACAGAATCCATCCTGCCACCGCTACAGTCCGGCCGAGCTCCGGAAATTCACGCCACTCCAACAGAACGGCGAGCAGGGATGCCCAAACGGCGAGCGAGACGAGCACGTCGGAAATTGGGATGGTCCCAATGCTCGGCAGGGCAGCGCCAATCGCCACCGGAAGGGGACCCATTTCACAGTGATGAAGGGAGGCAATTCCTATCAACTTGACGGGTCGGGCAAACTGAACGGCTATCTGGGTGACCCGGGGTCGATGAGCGGGGAATGGCACATACAGTAAATCCCGTGATGGTGGGTCGGGCTCGAGGGACCGGTCATCGGCGGCGAATCTATTTTACCGCCAGGGTGTATGAGCCACGACGAGACAGCAATGAGCCAACCGGAGTTCAAGATTATCGAATCCGAGGTTGGCTTACTCGGGGGGACGGTCCTGCTCATCGGCAACGTCATCGCGATGACCGTCTTTCTCCTCCCATCACGTGTTCTCGCTGACGAGGGCATCTGGCCCGAGCATTGCCATCGCGATGGTCCTCGTGTCCCTGCCGGTCGCACTCGGGATGCTCGGACTGTTGCAGGTCGGGGGCGCGATGCCGGCAGCAGGGGGAAGCTACGTCTACGCCTCGAGACTGATCCATCCCTTCATTGGCTTTCTGCTCCCCTGGCTGACGATCCCAGTGCTGTGGTTCGGGCAGGTGTTTCTCGCCTATGGCTTCGCCGAGTTCGTCCAGTACTTCTTCCCCACCCTCCCGCTGGTTGGGCTGATGTATGCTGTGCTGATCCCGTTCATCACACATCGAACATCTCGGGATACGCATCGTCATGCAGGTGCAGACGGTCTTCGTCGCCATCATCCTCTCCGGAACTGCGGCGTTCATCTTCCCGGGGCTGCTCGCCGTCGATCCGGTAACTACACCCCGCTCTATACGGCAGACGGCTACGAGCCGTTCGTGGTGGCGATGATCTCACTGTCGATCGCCATGCAGGGGTTCAACATCGTCACCGACCTGGGCGAGGAACTGCGCAATCCAGTCGAGAACATCCCCCGCGTGCTGTTTCTGGAGCATTCCTCTCGATCGGGCTCATGGTCGGGGTCGTCGTCATTGCTGTCGGCGTGGTCGACTGGACGTTCTACGTGACCGAGAGTGGGGAACCGCTCGTCGCGGGGGTGGCGGTCGCTGCCGGAGAGTTTCTCCCGCCGTGGGCGGCGGGCCTCGTCGCACTGGCCGCCATTGTGGGGCGTTCACAACCATCAACACGCTCTATACCTCCTACTCCCGCCAGATCATGCGAGCGGCTCGAGACGAGACGATTCCCTTCTACTTCGCGAAGATTCATCCACGATTTCAGACCCCCCATCGAGCGATCATGCTCATCAGCTTCCCGGCACTGCTGATCGTCCCGTTTACGCCATCACCGACGCGTAGCGATCCTTTCGCCGTGGCACTGGCGGCCCTCTTCGGCTCGACGATCAGTGCATTTGCCCTCTGGAACCTGCCCAAGCGGTTTCCCCTCCGCTACGAGCACTCGATCTACAAGCTGCCACTTCCGGTCCTGAAGGGAGTGGCTGTGATTGGCTTCCTGATTTCTGGAACCTACCTCCTGCTCGCCTCCACGGCCGATACGGTTGTCTCTCTGATACTGGCCATCTGGATCCTGATCGCCATCCCGGTGTTTCGCTACCGGGTCAACTCCCTCGAGGAGAAGGGGATCGACCTGCTCGACCGGATGAAGGATCTCCACACACATGAGCACGAACGGGCCGACAAAGGAACCGGACTGAGCGACGAGGATTAGCCGAAGTACCGGAGGTCTTCCTCCGACGGCACGTCCATCGCCTGTTGCTGTTCCATCTCCTGGATCTTGCCCACGACTTCCTCCATGCGCTCGGCCCGGTCGTCGAGGGACTCGTACTCGAGTTCGAAGCCGAGCAGGGATTCGAGCACCTCGAGGACCGCCCGGGCACTCTTCGGATCGACGAGATAGCCACTCGTCTCCCCCATGAGACAGGCTGCATCGAGGCCACGGCGGCTCCCCATGCCAACCAGCAGGCCGCTGATACCGACGATTCCGCCAGCTGGCTCGTCCTCTCGGAACTCGACGCCAGTCTCGGTCAGCGATTCCTTGAGAGACTCCGACCCCACGGCGCCGAGAACCCCGTACTCATCGACGAGTTCCCCCGTGGGGACACCACCGAGTGCGTAGATGGTCGAGAACACCGAGGGGCTCGACTTCGTCGAGAATTGTCTCGGTCAGCGCATAGTGGCCCGCTGTCGTCTGGGGCTGGTGGTCACCGGCCAGGGCAACGATCGCGCTGGCCCTCCTCGAGATCGATGACGTGGAGTTCGGCTGCCGTCAGACTGGCGACCCCGTCATCCAGGGTTACCTGTGGTGGAAATGAGTCAGCGTAGATCCGTCGGACCAGCGTACTCTCGTCGGCGCGCTCCTCGAGCAGTTGATCGACCGCGTACGTTACCGACATGGCCGACTCCCGGGAGCCCTTCGATCAGCGCTGCATCCTCTACATCTCGTCGTCAACGACCTCCACGTCGATGCCGTCCATGTCTCGTTCAGCGGGAGCGACGTTTAAGAGCGCGTCGGCGGATCGCCGTGGGCGTCGGTGGGGTCGAATGGTGCCGGGCGCTGTTGACCGCCGGTGCGCCGCAGTCGGGACAGTCCTCGCCCAACGTATATCGCGGACGGTCGTGTGCAGTCTCCCAGTCAGAACAGACCCGAATGCTCGATCGCACCGTCACTCCTCCTCGGACACTCGTTCGCGGTGGAACTCGCCGCTGCCGCCCTCCTCTCTGATGGCATCAATCGCCCGGTCGGCACTCTCTTCGAGCTGGGCCTCGGCCGTTTTGTAGTTCGGCGCTCTGACCTTGATCCGGTACTCGGGAGCTCCGACGTAGGTCACCGAGAACTCGACCTCCTCGGGAACACTCCCATTGCCCTCTGCGGCCTGGAGGGCCGTTCGAATGCCGTCGACACCCGTGTCGCTCGGGTTCTCGAGGTGGACGTAGCCGGTAACAGTCACGTAGGGAACCGAAACGTTCTCGCGAGCTGCCTCCACGATGGCGTCGACCTCGTCGTCGGTCAGCCCGGTGTCCTCGAGGGCGGGAGTTCCGTGGATAGCGGCCTCTTTGAACCCGTCGTAGAGCGTGCCGTACTGGTCGATCAGCACCTCGGCGATGGCCTGGTACTGGTCGTCCTCGATCTCGTCTCCGAAGGCGATCTCCATCCAGTTGTCCGCTTTCTGTTCGTTCTTCCACTGCTGGATCGACTCAGAGCGCTGATGGTCGTTGACGTCTTTTAGCGACAGGTCGATCTGCTCGTGGGATTTGTCGACGTCGAGGACCTTGCAGACGACAATCTGGCCCTCGCGGACGTGATCGCGGACGTTTTTGATCCAGCCACTGGCCACCTCTGAAATGTGGATGAGGCCCTGCTTGTCCTCGTACTCCTCCAGTTCGACGAAGACGCCGAACTCCTCGATCTCTTCGACCTTGCCGACGACGAGGGATCCGCGGTCTGGCCAGCCGCTGTATTTCATCGTGCCTCGACGGTCTCGAGGATCTCGTGGTTGATCTCGGCCATGCCCCCGGTCGGGGTGGCGAGCGTGGTCCCACAGACTGCACAGGCAACCCGGAGTCGAGGCCTTGCCGAAGACCGTCTGTTCGTTCTCACAGTCACCACATCGGACGCGGTAGAAGTTTCCAGCCATGTGAATTACTCCTGGAACTCGAGTCGACCGGCGCGCCAGCCCTCACGGAGATGCGCCTTGCCGCACTCGCTGCAGCGGTAGACGAGGTTGGTCTTCTTGGTTGGCTTGTTGCCCGCTGGGACCTTCGAGAACCGGCCAGCGTTCCCGATGACGCCCTTGTGTCGTCGGGTTCGACGAGCGTCCCATTTGGTTCCACTCGAGCGGCCCTGACGGACCTTCTCGACTTCGTGCTCGTGATGTTCGTTACAGTGTGGACAGTATGTGTTAAATCGGCGTGGCATCTGCATGAGGGATCACTTGCCAGCGCTACGCCAGCCCGTGTTAAAACCCGTTTGGTTCGAGTGCGAGGGCAGGTTTTCGAAGCGCTTACCACCGATCCACCCCAGCAATGGCGTGTGAAGCGGCTCATCATTCACGGAGATCCCGGAATCCGGACCGGTGCCGTTATCGAGTACGACGAGGAGGAGGTCGTCTGCTTTGGCATCTCCCGGAATGGTGACTACCATGGCCCCGATCGGGTCCAGCTCTGGTGTACCGTCGGGACCGAAGACGAGCGCAAGGAGTTCGAGACACGCGAGTTTATTCCGCACTTTCTCGATGTCGACCGTGTCGATGCCGACGCGGTAACCGTCCACAGACGGAAGGGCGAGCCGGCAACCCGAGTAGCGCCCGAATGATTATTGCAGGCTCGATGATGGCGTTCCAACTGAATGGGACCGAGACGGTCGGCATCGTCATTCCTGCCTACCGTCCGAATGTCTCTATACTGGAACAGTACATCGAGACCCTTCGATCGGAACTCGAGCCGGAGACCATTCGGGTGGAACTTGACGCCGCCCACCAGAAGTCGCCGACCGACTTCGCCAGCACGTAACGGTCCACACCAGCCCCACACGCCGGGGCAAAGGGGCTGCCATCGCGGCAGGCTTCGACATCCTCGAGACTGACATACTCGCGTTTCTGGATGCAGATGGCAGTACACCCGCGACATCGGCCGGACGGGTCATCGAGCCGGTCGCAACTGGGAGAGTCGCCCTGGCGGTCGGCTCCCGTCGGCATCCGGAGGCCACAGTGAGGGACTCCCAGTCGGCGCTCCGAAGGTACCTCGGGGACGGGTTTCGCCTGGGCGGCAAGCACCCTTCTTCGGGTGTCACCGACTGATTTCCAGTGTGGAGCCAAGGCCATCCATCGCAGTGCCTGGGAGGAAACCGCGCCTTATCTGGACGAGGCCGGGTTCGGCTGGGACGTCGAACTGATCTCCATAGTGGACGCCCTCGGCTTCTCGCTGTGTGAGGTCCCAATCGAGTGGGAGGATGCACCGGAATCAACCGTCTCGTCCGTTGGAGACGACCGCCGAACTGGCGAGGGCCCTGCTCACCGCATGGCTGAAGCAGCAAGAATCGAGCCCTCCAGCGGGCCCAGGAGGCACTCTCCCACAGCGGTGGTCCCAGGTGAGTGATTCGATGGAAGATGTCGTCCGCTCGCGCCTTGCCAGTTCAACTCGTGGGAGCGGATTCTCCAGTTCATCTCCGTCGGGCAATCGGCGCCGGCTGTTGACACGAGTTCGCTCTACTTGCTCGTCGAGTTGGCGGGTGTGGGCCTGGTCCTGGGGAAGGTTGCCTCCTGGGTGTCAGGCATCGCGGTGATCTTCACCCTCAACGAGTACTGGACGTTTTCAGAGTATGGCGATGGTTCGCAAACGGCGCGGATCGAGCGCCTTGGGCGGTCGTTCGTGGTCAGATTCGGTGGGTTCTGTGTGGCCATGGGCGTGTTGCTCGTTCTGTCACAGGGACTCGGTGTCTGGTTCGTGCTCGCGAACGTAATCGGAATCGGCAGTGGCTTCTTCGTCAACTACACGTTCGAGACGCTGTTCACCTGGCGCGTCCAGCACGACGAGCGGCGCTGACCCCGCCGCTGGTTGGCGAATCACAATCCTGATCCTGAAAACCCGGGTAGGAATCGGACAGCGGGATGGGATAGCCAGGAAGATTCCGGCGGGCTCATAACCCGCAGATCGGTAGTTCAAATCTACCTCCCGCTACTCCATTTTCTCGGACTGTCCCTCACAGTCCTGATAGTGGTGACAGGCAATCGGATGCTCTGCCGTGCCAGCCTCAAGCGGTGGCTGAGTCTGTTCACACGGTGAGGTTAGCGCCTCGAGTCGCTCGAGTGCAGCGGCTGGCTCCGCGGAGTCTCGAGCGCCTCGACCAGTATCCGCTCGGCCGCCGGGTCCGGAAGTCGATCCGGACATCGAGAGCGAGGACCGATCCGGCGGGCGCTCTCCCGATCGAAGGCGATTCCGGAGGGCGAGCACGCCCTGCATGGTGTCCCGATCGATCGCGAATTCGGCTGGCGGAATGAGCCGGTGGCACCGGGGGTGGAATCGACAGCCAGCCGGTGGATCGCTGGGATCGGGAGGGGCTCCCTCGAGGACAATCCGGTCACCGTCCCAGCGGGGGTCCGGGACGGGGATCGCCGAGAGCAGAGCCTCGGTGTAGGGATGGGAGGGATCCTCGAAGATTGCCGACACGGGGCCTCGCTCCACGAGCTGGCCCTGATACATCACGGCAACCCGGTCACAGACGTGCTCGACCACGGCGAGATCGTGAGCGATGAGGAGGTAGGCCGAATCGAGGTCCGCCTGCAGGCGCTCGAGCAGATCAAGGAGTTTTGCCTGGACCGAGACGTCGACACCGGTCAGTGGTTCATCGAGGACGATGAGGGAAGGCTCGACCGCCAGGGCCCGGGCAATGCCAACGCGCTGGCGCTGCCCCCCACTGAGTTGGTGTGGATACCGCTCGGCGTGACTCGCCCGGAGGCCGACCTGCTCGAGGAGTTGACTGATGCGGACACTCCTGGCCTCGCTGTCGAGCGAGTGGTGGATGTCGAGGGTTTCTCCGCACGATGGATTCGACGCGCTGGCGCGGGTCGAGACTGGCCGAGGCGTCCTGGAAGACGTACTGGAGTCTCTGTCGGAGCACCCGAAGCTCGGCGCCGTCAGCCGACGTGACGTCCTCCCCCTGGACCCGGATGGTTCCGCCCGTGGGCTCGAGGAGCCGGACCATCGTCTGGCCGAGTGTCGTTTTCCCACAGCCACTCTCGCCGACCAGACCGACCGTTTCCCCGGGGTGTATTGCGAGACTTACGTCCTCGACCGCCCGGACCGCCGAGCCACGACCAGTGAGGCGCTCGAGCCAGCCATCCTGGGTCGAGTAGTGCTTGTGGAGGCCCTCCACCGCAACCAGCGGCTCAGCCATCCCGAGTTACCTCGTAGCTCAGCGTCCCGTCAAATGCGTCGGTGTGGGCCAGGCAGGCGGCGGTATGGGACGGATCGGCCCCGAGCTCGACGGGCTGTGGATCGGTGGTCGCACAGACGGGCTCGGCGTAGGGACACCGCGGGTGGAACCGACAGCCATCGGGTATCTCGTTCGGCTCTGGCATGGTTCCTGGTATGCCACCCCGGTTGCCGGCTCCCACCTGCGCGAATCGAGGCGAGCAAACCCGCCGTATAGGGGTGCTGTGGATCGTAAAATAGCGAGTCGACATCGGCCCGCTCGACGATCTGGCCTGCGTACATCACAAGCACCCGATCACTCCGCTCAGCGACGATTCCGAGGTCGTGAGTTACCAGCTGGATGGCCATGTCGGCCTCTGCAGCGAGGTCGTCAAGCAGTTCCAGGATCTGGGCCTGGATCGTGACGTCGAGGGCGGTCGTGGGCTCGTCACACAGCAGGACCGCCGGCTCGCAGGCGATCGCCATCGCGAGACAGACCCGCTGTTGCTGTCCACCCGAGAGCTCGTGGGGATACTGGCAGTAGTGCGACTCCGGGGCCGGCAATCGGACCCGCTCGAGCGTCTCGATCGCCTGCGCTTTCGCTGCTGACCGCGAGAGTGATCGGTGGGCACGGATCGTCTCGGCCACCTGTTCACCCACGGTGTAGGTGGGGTTCAATGCCGTGTCGGGATTCTGGAAGACCATCGCGATCTCAGCACCCCTGATCGAGCGGAGCTCCTCGGCAGAGCAGGCCAGCAGGTCCCGACCGTCGAGGTGGATCGAACCTCCGCTGATCCGTCCCTGTTCGCCGAGCAACTGGAGAACAGCCAGACAGGTCACGGTCTTGCCCGCCCCGCTCTCGCCAACGACGCCCAGTGTCTCACCACGCTCGAGCTCGAAGCTCAGGTCATCGACCGGTCGGTGGACCCCATCTTCCATGTCGAACTCGACAGTCAGATTCTCGACCTCGAGCAAGGCCATCAGCGCATCCGCCTCCCCTCCGACCGGTCGTAGGGATCGAGGAGTCGGAGAGCCCGTCTCCGAGAAGATTGATCGCCAGCACGAATGGGAAGATGGCCAGCCCGGGAAAGACCGTACGCGTGCCAGTGGCCCTGCAGCAGCGTCACTCGACCGCGCGGCGAGCAACGCCCCCACTCGGCACTCGAAGGCTCGAGGCCGAGGCCGAGAAACCCGAGGGCCGCTGCGCTGAGAACGACCGTGCCGATGCCGAGGGTGGCCTGGACGATGACCGGCCCGATGGCGTTCGGGATCACGTGGCGTGTGGAGAATGGTCCGGTGGCTTCCGCCGATCGCCCGGGCCGCGAGGACGTACTCCTGGTCCCGGAGCGCGAGGATCTCCCCTCGAATCAGTCGGGCGTATCCCACCCAGCCGACGAGGGCCAGTGCGAACACGATCTTCCAGAAGCCCGGGCCGATGATCGCGACCAGGGCGATCGCCAGGATTAGAAACGGAAACGAATAAAAGACGTCCACAACCCGCATGAGTATCTCGTCGACCCAGCCCCCAGATCGAGCCAGCGACGGCACCAACTGGCACGCCGATCCCGAGCGCTGAGACTGTCGCCAGAATGCCAATGCTCAGGCTCGGCGCCCGCCGACAAGAACCCCGCGAGAGAGATCGCGGCCGGCCCAGTCGGTGCCGAACGGATGCGCCACCGACGGCCCCTCGTAGGGCGACCCGACGAAGAGTTCTCCTGGGGGATGGGGGGCCAGCGCGAACGGCTGGACGACGACTCGAACGCCGGACACCGAGATGCTGATTGGCCGGCTGAATATCGCCAGGAAGAGCAGGGTCACGATGAGACCGAGCCCGGCCATCGCAGTCCAATTGGCCCGGAGCTGAGCCAGCACTCGAGAGCGGCCCACTGGTCGGGCCGGTGGCTCCGCCGCCTCTGATTCCGCGTTCCGGTCCATCGGATAGTCGACGACACGAACACTGCCTCGGGAGGGTTGGTTCGGTGGCTGCGTCAGTCTCCGCGATAGCGCACCGTGGATCGATCGCCGCATAGGCGATGTCGACGATGAGGTTGGCCAGACACGACCCGAGCAGGCGATCAACACCACGATGGCCTGCACGACGGCAAAGTCCCGTCTGGCGATAGACCGGAGAAGCAGCCGACCCATGCCGGGCCAGGAGAAGATGGACTCGACGACCACGGCGCCGTCGATGAGAAACGCGAGCTGGACGCCAGCGACGGTGACCACTGCAACAAGCGAGTTTCGCAGGACGTGCTTGCCGACGACGGTCCGTTCTGACAGCCCCTTCGCGCGGGCGGTTCGAACATAGTCGCGGTCGAGCTTCCCGAAGCATCGACGAGCGCATCAGCCGCATGAGTAGCCCGGCCGAGGCGGTTCCCAGGGTGATCGGTTGGGAGGATCATGAATGTCAGCATCGACCGGCTCAGCAGCGGTGCATCTGGTGGGATGACCCGGAACCACCCCAGTTCGACGGCGAAGATCGCGAGGAGGAGCAGCCCGGGGCCGAGAGATCTGGCGTCGCGACACCGGCCAGTGCCGCGAGGCGACTTGCCTCGTCGGCGGTGCTCCCTTGCCTGAGTGCCGCAGGATTTCCCGCCGGAATGCCGATCGCCACGGCCAGAAGCCAGGCACCAAAGGCCATCAGCAGGGTCGGCGCGATCCGCGTGCCAATGGTCGAACCGACAGCCTGTCCGGTGATCGCCGATTCACCGAACTCGAGCCTGATAGTGTCGGCGAGCCACTGCCCGTACTGGTACCACAGGGGTTGATCTCAGATCATCCTCGCCCGAATGGTCGCCCTGGTCTCCGGGGAGACCGACTGGAACCCGATGAGGGCGTCGACGGCATCACCTGGCAGGAGGTGGATGAATGCAAACGCAAGGGCAGTGACCCCGAGGAGGACCGGACCGGCAGATCAGGACTCGTCGGAGCACGTAGCGACCGAGTGACATGGCCTCAGTCGATCACGCCGTGCTCCTCGGCGAGGGCCTGTTGTTTGGCCGTCGATGAGTACGGCTCGAGTAGCGGCGAGATCGGCGTGTACCCGGCCTCGACCGATGTTCTGATAGACCGTCTCGATGATATCTGCTCGCGGCATTAGACGGTCACACCCTCGTCTGACCTTCCGGCTGCTGAATGGCTCCGTGTAGAGGGGATAGACCAGGAACTCGAACCCGCCGGTCGTGGCTCGGTCGGTCCCGTAGCGCTCGTTTGACTCGAACTCGGGGAGACTCTCGGCCGGGAGTGCGGTACTGAGATGGGTATCGCCAGCCTCGAGAGCCGCCTGTCGCGCCGACGAATCGACGATGATCCGGAATGCGAGAGTCTCGATTGGTGCGGTCGCGGGGACGGCCTCGGAGCCCTCGAACCAGTGATCCGCGAAGCGCTCGAGGCGAAAGAGGGTATCTGGCCGGTGCTCGCCGAACTGGAAGGGGCCCGTGCCGACTGGCTCGTCCGCCAGGTCGTGCTCGCCGTTGATGACGGCCTGGGGGACGATGGGAATCGAGGACAGGCGGGCCTCGAGGGGGCCGTACGGCCGGGTGAGCGAGAGTTCGATGGTCCGGTCGTCGAGAACGGTTCCAGTGTCATACCAGTCAAAGACGACCAGATCCCGGACAGTGCCCGAATAGCGTTCGAGCGTGCCGATGACGTTCTCGGGCGAGAGGGTCTCGCCATTGTGGAACGGGACGCCGTCTCTGAGCGTGAACCGGAGTGTCGTCTCATCCAGGTATTCCCAGCTTTCGGCCAGGGCTGGGCGAGTCTGGCCATCGACGTCCTTCTGGACAAGTGGCTCGTAGAGAAGCGCCGTTGCTCGCATTGATGTCGTCCCCTCCATCCGGGTCGGATCGAACGCGAGAATGGCCGATGGCAGGTCGACAATCAGTTCGTCCGCTGCCGTCGAGACGTCGGTGGAGATGTCACTCGCGGGGTCGTAAATAGGCCGGAAGGCCTCGGCCGGCAGCGGATACGTCTCCCAGTCGCTCACGTCGTCGGTATCCCAGACGTGGTACTCCTCGCCGAATCTGATGACCGAGACCGGGACATCCTCGAGCAATCGGCTCTGTAGCGTGTCGTAGGTGGCCACCCGCTCTGCCTCGTCGACCGTCGCCACGCCTTCCTCGAGCAGCTCGTCGACGCTCTCGTTGCTGTAGTGATTGATATTGAAGCCGTCAGGAACACCCTGGTCGGAGTGAAAGAGCGGTGTCGTGTAATCGATCGGATCCCACCCCCCGCCCCAGCTGACACTGAAGAGTGCCTGGTCGTCGTCGGCGGGTGCGCTCATCAACCGGTCGAGGTAGGTCCCGAACTCGAGTTCGGCGACCGTGATCTCGAAGAGGTCGGTCCCCTCGAGTGCGGCCTGGATCAGCTGAGCGGCCTGGACTTGCTGGGAGGACTCGACGACGACGATCTCGCTCTCGACCGGTGGGGAGACTCCGAGATCGCTGAGCCCTTCCTCGATCAGTGGGCGGCATCGTCAGGCTGCGTTGCTCTCCTCGCCGACACAGCCCGCCACACTGCCGGCTGCCGCGGTCGCGCATCGCGGCCAGGAAGTGCCGGCGCTGGAGGCGGCTGGCTGCCGCGTCTTGTGCGTCCACTCGATCCGACGTCCCTGTCGACTGGTGTCGTGACAGATCCATAGGTCTGCTCTTCGCCGTAGGAGAGTTCGGGTGGGCGATCGCCGTGACCCAGGCGCATGTTCCGCTCGTAGTAGATGTGGACCGCTGCGGTCAGGGTGATCGACCCGGCAAGGATCGTCATCCAGACCATATCAGACAGCATGGTGAGTGGATAGATCTTGAGCCAGAGGGCAGCCACGAGGGCCGAACTCACCGCCCCAAGCGAAAGGTAGAGTTCTCGCCAGGCGAACTCGCGGCCCGGAACGATCTCGAGGTAGATACTGATCTGGGAGGTCAGATCGGTGGGTTCCACCTCACCCGTATCTGAATTGAACGAGAGATACCGACCTCGTCCATTTTCGGCAGGTGGGTCTGTTGGAGCGTGGTATCGACGCGTTTCCCGTTGTTCGGGCGAGACCTCATCGAGCGTCGTCTCGTACTCCCATGCGGCAACCTGCTGGGCAAGATCGCCAAGGGTGACCGGACCCTCCACCCGCTTGAGGTAGTGCAGCGCGTAGCGACGCCGCTGATTGCGGAGTACCTCGAAGATATCACCCTTCGTCAATGTCTCGCCGCGCACGCGGCTCGTCGCCTTCGCCATTCAACTCACCTCAGTATGCGGGTAAGGCCCGCTTGCCCGCCCCACCGGCTCGGCCGATGTACCCTACCTGCTTCAATTCTCCCTGCCAGCCGACGGCGCTTCCCCAGAACGACGGCAAGTGAGGTGGCGACCTCTCGCGCCAGGTCCTCCTTCGAACCCTCGAACTCGGCGACACTGTCAGCATGCGACGAGCAAGGCCGAGTGCGATCTTCGCCCATGACCGAGGCGTCATTTGCCACGACGAACGTCAGATCAGCTCGCTCGAGAATCGACCGGGCGGCTTCCACCAGATCCTCATCGCTGCTGACCGTCTCGGTCTTGAAGCCCACGATTGGCATACCCGGGTTGGCTGATCGAATCTCGTCGATCAGCTTCGGCGTCGGCTCGAGCTCCAGGCTCCGCGGTTCACCGGAGGCTAGCTTGCTCGAAGCTGGCTCGACGGTATAATCGCCGATGGCAGCGACCGATATCAAGGCATCCGCCCCAGCACACGCCGCCGCCGTGGCATCACGCATCTCCGCGGCAGTTTCGACGCGTGTGACGGTCGCATACTGGGAGCTCCGGGCCGTCGTGGATGAGTGTGATCTCGGCCCCCTGGCAGTAACAGGCTCGCGCGACGGCCCGCCCATCTTGCCGAGGATCGGTTGGTGATAACCCGAACCGGATCGATCGGCTCACTCGTTGCTCCGCTGGTGATGACAATGTGATCGCCGGCCAGGGGCCGCTCCCCGGCGGCCCGGGCCACCTCGGTGACGATGGGGCCGTTTTCTGCGATCTTTGCCTTCCCCTCCTCGATGCGAGGGTCCACAAAGTCGATTCCCCAGCGCTCGACCGTCTCGATTGCCTCGAGGACCCCTGGATGGTCGTACATTGGCTCGTGCATCGCCGGGGCGATGACGACCGGCGTATCGGCCCCAATGGCGGTCGTCGCACAGGTCGTCACCGGTGAGTCGTCGACCGCATGGGCGATCTTCCCGACGGTGTTCGCCGTTGCCGGGGCGATGAGGAGCACGTCAGCCCACCCGTCCGTTCCACAGAGGGTGACGTGTTCGATGGCCCCGGTCAGCTCCGTCACCACAGAATCCTCGGTCGCAAACTCGAGGGCATAGGGGTGGATGATGTCCTCTGCGGCGTCGGTCATCACGGCCCGTACCGACGCTCCCTGCCGCCGAAGGTCGTGGGCGAGTTCGACCGTCCGCACGGCAGCGATAGAGCCGGTCACCCCCAGTACGACGTTGACACCCTCGAGCATTCTCACCCACCATTGGGCCCCGGGGAGCAAAAGGGGAGTATGTTGGCGAACAGAAACCGACTTACGGGAGAACTCGATACGGTCAACAGATATGCCACGGAGGGCCTGGCTATGCGAGTAATCGTCGTCGGCGCCGGAAACGTCGGCTACAACATCGCGAATGGCCTCGCCGAGGACCACGAGGTCGCCGTGATAGACAAGGACAGTGATCGTGCCGAGTCCATCACGTACGACATCGACGTGCTCTCCATCCATGGCGATGGCATCGAACTCGAGACGCTCGAGGAGGCCGGATCCACAGCGACGACATGGAGTTGCTGATCGCCTGTACCGATGACGATCTGGTCAATACGGTGGTCTGTGGGACGGCCAAAACCGTCACGGACGTCTTTACCATCGCCCGCGTGAAAGGATCGACGCTCCTGCGAACCTGGGAGGAGAACGAGCGCGCCTTCGGCGTCGATTTCATGGTCAGTTCCGACCTCAGAACCGCCCAGTCGATCGTGAAAATCGCCGGCCTCCCGGGGCCCACGACGTCGACACCTTCGCAAATGGCCTGATCCACATGGTCGAGTTCACGGTCGAGGAGGGAAGTCCAGTTGCCGGCAAGACGGTGGCCGAAGCCGATACCTACGAATCACTGACCTTTGCCGCCGTGATCCGAGATGACGAGGTCGTTATTCCCTCCGGTGGTACGGGCCATCGAGGCCGAAGACAATCTCGTCGTCATCGGCAATCCGAAGGCCGTCCGCTCGTTCGCCAGCGATCTTTCCCCGATCCAACGCTCGAGGACGCCGACGAAATCGTTATCGTCGGGTGGGAGCAAGGTCGGCTATCAGACGGCACGACTCCTCGAGGCCCAGGGTCATACACCGCCTCGTCGAACGGAACCACGAGCGAGCTCGCGAGCTTGCCGAGAAGCTGCCCGATACAGTCGTTCTGGAGAGTGACGCCACCGATATCGACTTCCTTGTTCGCGAGCACGTTGATGAATCCGACATCGTCGTGGCCGCCCTCGACAGTGACGAAAAGAACCTCTTGGTGTCGCTTCTTGCAAAACGAATCGGTGTCAACCGAACGGTGGGTGTCGTCGAGCTGGCGGACTACGTCGATCTGTTCGAGACAGTCGGAATGGACGTGGCGGTCAATCCACGCTTCGTGACGGCCGAGGAGATCACGAAATACACGCGCGGAGAGGCCACCGAGAACGTCGCGATTCTCGAGTCGGACCGTGCCGAGGTTCTCGAGATCGAGGTAAGCCGCGACAGTGTCCTGTTCGGCAACGAGATCGAGGCGGCGATGGCCGACCTGCCGGACGGCGTTGTCATCGGCTCGATCGCTCGCAACGGACAATTGCTGACCCCGCGTGGTGATACGGTCATCGAACTGGGTGACCACGTTGTCGTCTTCGTCGACACCGAGGACCTCGAAGACGTCATCGGGAAAATATAATCGGTGACCACCAGTCTCATTCGAGACTGAAAATATCGCCAGACGACCGGTATAACGGTCGGCAACCGCGAGGTATTAACCGGACCGTTCCAAACGGGCGTCCATGCACAGGGGTGCGCGTTGCGGGGGTCGGCCTGACCCCCTTCGGGAGCTTCCCGGACCGAACCAGTCGAGACCTCTTCGCAGAAGCCTGTATCGAGGCATTTGCTGATACCACCGTCCCCCGGACCGATGTTGAGGGCGTCCTGTATGGGAACTTCATGGGCGAACTCTCCGAACATCAGGGTCACCAGGGCCCACTCATGGCAGAGGCGGCGGGCGTCGATGCCCCGGCAACGCGGTACGAGACAGCCTGTGCCTCGAGCGGGGCCGCGGTCCGTGATGCAGTGCTCCGCCTCCGAAACAGGAGTCCGACGTGCTCCTCGTGGGCGGGGCCGAGCGCATGACAAATCTCGGGACAGCGGGCGCGACCGAGGCCCTGGCGATCGCGGCCGACGATCTCTGGGAAGTGCGGGCCGGCGTTACCTTTCCCGGCGCGTACGCGCTCATGGCCGAGGCCTACTTCGACACGTTCGGCGGGACCCACGAGGACCTGGCCCACATCGCGGTCAAAAACCACGAGCACGCCCTTCCGAACGACAAGGCCCAGTTCCAGCGGGCGATCGAACTCGAGGACGTCCTCGAGGCACCACTCGTTTCCTCGCCCCTGGGACTGTACGATGCCTGTCCCATCTCGGACGGCGCCGCAGCCCTCGTGCTCGTGAGCGATGCCTACGCCGAGCGGGAAGGTATCGATGCACCTGTGGCGATCACCGGAACGGGCCAGGGAGGGGACCGACTGGCGCATCCACGACCGGTCACATCTCGACCGGAACACCGGCCGCGACGGCTGCGGCCGACGAGGCCTACGCCGACGCCGGCATCGAAGCCAAGGATGTCGAACTCGCCGAGGTTCACGACTGCTTTACCATCGCTGAGGTACTGGCGATCGAGTCGCTCGGCCTCGAATCCGAAGGCGAGGGCATTGAGGCAGCCAGGGCGGGACGGACCGCGGCAGAGGGCGAGACACCGGTCAACCTCTCGGGGGGGCTCAAGGCCAAGGGCCATCCGGGTTGGCGGCGACGGAGCCTCCCAGATCGCCGAGCTCGCGAGAGTCACTCGAGGAGCCTACCCCGACAGCGAGTACGTCCCTGATGCCACGACCGGCGTCGCACACAACGCCGGTGGCACGGTTGCGAGTGCGACGGTTCACGTCGTCGAGGTGATCGAATGAGCGAGAGTGCCGACGCCGGGTACGACGAGTGGCTCGAGGCTGTCTCAGGCGGCGACACCTATTATCTCGCCTGTCCCAATGGCCACGGATCACTGCCGCCACGTCGCGTCTGTCCGGACTGTGGGGAGACCCAATTGGACGAGGAGCCGCTCCCGAACACCGGGACCATCGAGACGGTCACGGTCACGCACATTCCAACTCCTGCTTTTGCTGATGATGCACCGTACGCCACGGCAATCGCTGAATTCGGATCCGTTCGGCTGACCGGCCAAGTCATCGATGTCGAGCCCCATGACGTCTCGATTGGCCAGACTGTCGAGGTCGCGTTGACCGAGGCCGAGACGACCGGTGAGCCCGGTCCTGGCGTTCGAACTGGCCTAGTCGAGGTCCTCGAGGCAGGTCTCGACCGGGGCCAGCACCTCGTCGGCAATCGAGTACGGGTCAGTCTCCCCGCGGCTGACGGCCGCCGCCGGGTCGTCCACCCCGCCCTGATCTTCGAGTGCCGTCGCGAGCAGAGCATGCAGGTCCTCCCGAAGCAGCGTGCGAATCTCCTCGGCATGGCGACGCCGTGCCCGAATCCCCCGCTCGCCAGAGTGCTCGAGGTACTTGCGGTGATCGGCCAGTGCTGCGACGAACTCGTCGATCCCGTTGGCCTCGGTCGCGACCGTCTGGATGACGGGGGCGTCCAGCCCTCGTCCACCACCGACTCGTCGGGCTGGGGCTCCGCACCGACGCCGTGGTGGCCCGACACGCCGCCGAAGGAGGTACCGGCTCCGAGGTCGATCATCTCGAGCAACTCCTGGACCGTACGGTCGGCCCCCGAGCGGTCGGCCTTATTGACCACGAAGATGTCGGCGATCTCGAGGATGCCGGCCTTCAGCGTCTGGACAGAATCGCCTGAGCCAGGTGGCACCAGCACCGCAACAGTGTCGGCAGTCCGGACGACGTCGATTTCGTTCTGGCCGGCACCCACCGTCTCGATGACGATCTTGTCCTTCCCGAAGGCGTCCATCGCCTGGACGGCATCGGCCGTCGCCGTCGAGAGCCCACCGAGCGAGCCGCGGCACTCATCGATCGGACGAAGACGTCCATGTCGCCGACCGTCGAGGCCATGCGAATCCGGTCGCCGAGAACGGCTCCTCCCGTGAATGGCGAGGATGGGTCGATCGCGATGATTCCAACCGTTTCGCCCTGGTCCCGGAACCGCTCGGCCAGCTGGTCAACGAGCGTCGACTTGCCGGCTCCGGGCTGCCAGTTATTCCGATGACGTCGGCGCCACCGGCGTGTGCATAGAGTTCCGAGACGAGGGAGCGATAGCCTGGCTCGCGGTTCTCGATCTTCGAGATGACTCATCGCGCAGCGCGCGATGCTCTCCGTCCAGCAGTCGCTCGAGAGCTCCTGCATCCGCGGCCTTCATCGTTCCGGCGCATTGCTCCGGACGAACTCGACCGTCTCCTCGATCGAGGTCCCTGGGCCGAAAATCGCCGCGACACGTCCTCCTGAGGCCCGCCCGATCCTCGTCCGGGATGACACCGCCAACGAGCACCAGCGTGTCCTCCCGGGCGCCATAGCTCCTCGAGGGCGTCCATGAGCCTTCGGGACTAGCGTGTTGTGAGCCCCGGAGAGAATCGAGGATCCGACGACATCCACGTCCTCCTGGACTGCTGCCTGGACGATCTCCTCGGGGCCTTGTGCAGGCCGCGAGTAGATCACCTCAAATCCGGCGTCCCGAAATGCCCGCGCGATGACGTGGGCGCCCCGATCGTGGCCGTCGAGGCCAACTTTCGCGACGAGACACCGGATCGAGTCGCTTGCCTGTTCACTGCTCATGTAAACCCATTGTCCAGCCGGCTGTTTGAGCTTAACGGAACCCGACGGGACGAATCGACGGACAATACAGGGGCCGGCCAGCGTTGGGAGGAACCGGAAAGGCTAATGAGTCGAATCCGCTATCGTCACCCTAATGAATACCGCTCGTCTGCGGAGGCATTGCCGTGGGTGTCGATAGAAAGAGACCAGGGTCACCGACGCAGAGTTCGAGGCGATGACGGATTTCGTCTTCGACTATCTCGACGCCAGCGTCCAGAAAGAGGACGAAGGCGGTCGCATGCGATGGTATCCCTGGCACTCTGCCGAGTACCGGCACAACCACATCCTGAACGTGGTTTCACTCGCCGAGAAGATCGCTCGAGCCGAGGGAGCCGACATGGATGTCACCAGGGTTGCCGCGATCTTTCACGACGTCGCAAAACTCGAGACCGAACAGGAGGTCCACGCCGAGGCTGGCGCCCGGGTTGCCAGGGAGTACCTCGAGGCGACCGGTGACTACCCAAGTCGTTCATCAAGGAGGTCTGTCGCTCGATTGAACGCCACTCCTACCAGGGTGTATCTGCTGGACCTGCCCCTCGAGGCCCGCTGTATTGTCGAGGCCGATCTGCTCGATAAGATCGGCGCGAACGGCATCGCCCTCATGCTGCTACGAATGGGCTACGAGGCTCGGACGCACGTGAACACGGGCGAGATGGTCGATCGGGTCTACGAGCGGGGCGAATCCGCAAGCGAGCGGGTCGTCAGTGATACGGCCGATAGCGATGGCCCACCGGCGGCTCAAACGCGTCCGCTGGTTCCGCGAGTGGCTCGACGACGAAATCGCCGAGCTCGAGCCGCCCGAATTCGAAACCGAGGAGTGAATCAGGCCTTCGCCTGCCAGCTCCGCAGCCGGTCGGCACTGATCCCGTCGATGTCGGCCGCAATCTCGTCAGGATCGGCCGTCGAGAGGTCGTCAACGCTCTCGATGCCGGCGGCGGCGAGCTTCTGGGCCGTCTTGCTTCCGATACCGTCGAGTGCCTCGAGATCGGTCCCACTGTCGGCCTCGCGGGCCTGGAACTCCCGGTAGTTGCAGATCGGACAGCCGAGCTCCCACGGCTCATCTCCCGAGTGGACCACCAGCTCCGGGAGGTCGTGTTCATCACAGAACTCGTCGGTGACCTCGATATCGCCCCGCCGCGGCAGCGGGAGCGAATAATCGCAGTCAGGATACTCCGTACAGCCGACGAGCCGGGAGCCGTTCCGGAGGGTCTTGATGGCGAGCTCGCCGGAGTTGCAGTCCGGGCAGTCACCGAGAATTGGCCCCTCGCCGGCCTCCTCGGCCTTGCAGCGGGGACAGCCGTGGACGAACGTCTGCCGACCGGCGAGCATCTTCACCTCGGCCATGTCGTGGTCCGCACAACGGTTCTCGAGGATCAGGGGCTTGCCCGTCGAAGGCAGGGGGAGGGTGTACTCACAGTCCGGGATAGCCATCGCAGCCGACGAAGTACGACCCGTTCCGGCTCCGCCGAACTAGCAGGTCTTCCCCGCACTCGGGGCAGGGTCCGAGCCGTTTGTCCGCCTTCAGCGATTCCCGCAGGTGGGTGCCGATCTCCTCCCGGGAATCGGCCAGCTCGTCGAAGACGGCGGTCAACATCTCCCGGGACTCGTCGGCGACATCATCGAGCGTGGCCTCGCCGGAGGCGATGGCGTCCATGTCGGCCTCGAGCTGGGCGGTCATCTCCTCGCTGACAACCAGCTCGGCGAACTGCTCGGCGGCCTCGACGACTGCCGTGGCCAGGCCGGTCGGCCGCGGCGGGTCGTCCTCGACGTAGCCCCGATCGTAGAGCTTCTGGAGGACCTCGTGGCGTGTCGCCTTGGTGCCGATCCCCATGTCCTCCATCGTCTCGATCAGCCGCGACTGGCCGTAGCGGCGGGGTGGCTGGGTCTGCTTGGCCTCGATCGTCGCCTCCGCCAGCCTGAGATCCTCCCCCTCCTCGACGTCTGGCACGTAGTTCTCGCTGCTGTCGAAGTACGGATAGACGGCGTGGTAGCCGGGCTCGAGCAGGCGCTTGCCGTTGGCCTTCAGCTGGTGGTCACCAACCCTGGCGACGACCTTGAGGTGCTCCCAGACGGCCGGCTCGGCCACGGTGGCGTAGTACCGGCGGACGACCAGTTCGTAGACATCCCACTCGTCCTCGGAGATGTCCCCGCGGGACGGGATTTCACCGGTCGGGTGGATGGGCGGGTGGTCCGTCGTCTCCTCGTCACCGGCCGTCGGAGTGATCGAGTCAGCCTCAAGGAGTGTCTCGGCACTCTCGCCGAGTGTCGGATGGCCGGTGAAGGCGCTCGAGGAGCTCGACCGGATCGAGGTCGTCCGGATAGACCGTGTTGTCCGTCCGCGGATAGGTGATGTACCCGGCGGTGTAGAGGTCCTCCGCGATCGACATCGCGCGATTGGCCGAATAGCCGATGGCCCCGGCCGCCCGGATGAACTGCGTGGTGTTGAACGGGATCGGCGGCCGGTCGGTCCGGGTCCGGCGATCGACATCGACGACGGTTGCCGTTGCAGCGGACTCGAGGGCCGCGAACACCTCCTCGGCAGTCGGCTTCCGTCCAGACTCGCTCGGCCTGGGTTCCGTCCTCGTCGCGATAGAAGTACTGGGCCTCGAAGGTCTCGTCCTCGTCGGTCGCCAGGTCGGTGAAAAGCTCCCAGTAATCCTCCGGCTCGAAGGCCTCGATTTCGCGTTCCCGATCGACGATCAACCGAAGTGTCGGCGACTGAACGCGACCGACGGAGATGAAATCTTGCCGAGCTGGCCGGCTGTCGAGCGAGAGGAACCGGGTCAGCGAGGCGCCCCAGCATCAGATCGATGATCTGGCGGGCCTCGTCCGGCCTCCGCGAGGTCGAAATCGAGGGTCTCTGGATCGTCGAAGGCACTTTGGACCTCGTTCTCGGTGATCGAGGAGAAACGAACGCGGTCGATGGGAATGTCCTCGTTGACAGACCGAACGATCTCGTAGGCCTCCTTGCCGATGAGTTCACCCTCGCGGTCGTAGTCAGTCGCGATGGTCACGTGGTCGGCCCGGCGGGCCGAGCAGCGCTGAGCGCAGCCACGATGTCCTCCTCGAGTGGCCGTCTTCTCGATCGGTGCCTCGATCAGCTCGGCGGGTTCGACGTCGCGCCAGCTCGTCGTACTCCGGCGGGAAGTCGACACCGACAACGTGCCCGGAGAGGCCGAGCACAGCGCGTGCCTCCCCATCGGTAGACGTTGACACCGCGCTCGCGATCCGTCTCGACACTGCCGCCACTGAAGAATCTCCGCGATTCGGCGCGCAGCGTTGTCCTTCTCGGTGATGATCAGCTTCATCGCCGCTCACCACCGTCGCGATCGGCCCAAGCTCATTGCGCCGGCCTACGATGCTGTCTCGGATAACTGTTCTCGACCGCACACTCCCCACGACACCTTTTTCCTGTGGCGACCGTACCACCTAGTTGTATGACCGAGTACGAACCATTCAGTGAGGTCGGCGAAGCGGACGTTACGCGGGCGATCGGCCAGGCCTGGACCGAGGAGTTCATGGACTTCTCGGACTCCGACGTGATCATCGTCGGCGGCGGGCCCTCCGGGCTCATGGCCGCCAAGGAACTGTCCGAGCGCGGCGTCAAGACGATGGTCGTCGAGAAGAACAACTACCTCGGCGGCGGCTTCTGGCTCGGCGGCTTCCTGATGAACAAGGTCACCGTCCGCGGACCCGGCCCAGGCACGTCCTCGACGACCTCGATGTCGATTACAAGCAGTCCCAGGACAGCGAGGGCCTCTACGTCGCCAACGGCCCCGAGGCCTGCTCCGGCCTCATCAAGGCCGCCTGTGACGCCGGCGCGAAGATGCAGAACATGACGGAGTTCACCGACATCGTCATCCGCGAGGACCACCGCGTCGGCGGCATCGTCATGAACTGGACGCCGGTCCACGCGCTGCCCCGCGAGATCACCTGCGTCGACCCGATCGCCGTCGAGGCCGACCTCGTCATCGACGCGACCGGCCACGACGCGATGGCCGTCAAGAAACTCGACGAGCGCGGCGTCCTGAACGCGCCCGGCATCGAGGACGCGAAGACGAACACGCGGCATGGACCAGACCGGCGACGACACCTACGGCGCGCCCGGCCACGACTCGCCCGGCCACGACTCGATGTGGGTCGGCAAGAGCGAGGACGCCGTCGTCGAGCACACCGGCCTCGCCCACGACGGCCTCATCGTCACCGGCATGGCGACCGCGACGACCTACGGCCTGCCGCGCATGGGCCCGACCTTCGGCGCCATGCTGCTCTCGGGCAAGCGCGCCGCGCAGGTCGCCCTCGACGAACTCGGCGTCGAGGCCGATCCCGTCGAGCTGACCTCCCGGGCCACCCCGGCCGACGACTGATTGAGCGGCACTTCCCCCGATGGTCGAGCAGGTCACCCTGTACCGGGCCCCCACCACGGTCGCCGACGCCGATGCGATCGCGAAGTGGCTCGAGCCCCGGATCGACGCCACGGTCACAGTCGAGGATCGGTTCCTCGCACAGATTGTCGATGACGAGCTAGCGCTTTCATTCGCCGAGGCCCGAGTCCTCTCGCCATACGACCGAACGACCGGGAACACCATGCTTGGCATCCGGCGGTACGAGGAGCGCGCATTGGAACAGCCCGATCGGGCCGGCGGCGTTCTCTACGACGGCCAGGCCGTCCAGCGGGCGTGCAACCGACGGCTCCCGGCCGACGAGGTGACACTAGAGCACCTCCACGTTCCCCTGATCGACCGGGCTCTCGGGACCTGGGGCGATCACGACGGACGCTGGCACAAGCGCATCTGTGTGCTCGGCCAGCCCGCGCTCATCTCCGTTCCCGGCCTCTACGAGGCCCCGGCCAAACCCGAGGCGTACTACCAGGAACAGCAGCGCCACGCCATGCTATCAGGCGATACACCACCGCGGGAGATTCTCGAGGACCGCGTGGAGGGCCAGTTCCTCGTGGAGGACGATCCTCGCACGACAGACTGTCTGAAGGGGTATGCCCTCGCAGCGGTGCACTACCTCGAGACCGGCGAGGCCTTCTGTCCGGCCGAGGGCTGTCGGCTGTTCAACGCTCACTACCACAAGGATCTCATCGAGGCCCAGCAAGGCGATCCCGCCTTCTGTGTGGACCACGCGCCGATGTACGACGGGTAGGCGGAAGTCGGAGAGAATTTGATTGGGTCCTGCCAAGCGACAGATGACATGAGTGATGAGCGCGTCTCGACTGCCGTTCAGATCCGATTTCGGGATCTGGATTCCCTGAGCCACGTCAACAATGCCGTCTACACGACCTACCTCGAGGAGGCCCGCATCGCCTACAACAAGGAGGTCCTCGATCTCACGCCGGGTGAGTACACCTTCGTGATCGCCAACGTCGAAATCTCGTTCACCCGCCCGATCGAGTACGGCGAGGAGGTCGAGATCTTCATCGAAGCCGTTGCCATCGGCGAGACGAGCTGGACCAGCGAGTACGAGGTCTATGGTGACGGGGAACTGGCCGCGACCGGTGAATCGACCCGTGTCGTCCTCGATCCGGAGACCATGGAGCCGACTCGAGTGCCGGACGACATCAGGAACGCCATCACCGAGTTCGAGGGACTCTGAGTTATCGCAGGGCCCGCACGAGATCGCGGATCGACACGGCCACCGCCTCGGCGTCATCGTCGAGGACGTAGCTGATCGGCTCGATGCCGTCGCTGCCCGTCTGGTAGAGGACAGTGGCCTCCGGAGTGGCCTCGACGGTTGCCGCCACACTCGCCCCGATGTCGCCGGACTCGTCGAATTCTGCGACGGTTCGGGTCCGCCGGAGTGTCTCGACGACCATCGGATCGTACCGGATATTGCAGGCGGCACCGACTGGTGCGCCGGCCTCCCGGGCGGCGAGTAATCGGTCGCGACGTGCTCGGACACGCCGAATTCCGGATCGGCCGGCACCGTTGGGCGCCCCTTCACGTCGACGATGCGACCCGGAACGCCAGCCACGTCGTCGATCGATCGGGCATCCGGGGTGCAGGCGACGAGATTTGAGCCGACGGCCGGGATGAGGTCGGCGAAGCCGCTCGTGGCCTCGAGGATCTGCAACCCACGGCGGACCGAGGCTCGAACCCGCTCGCGGGACAGCAGGGGACTGTCCGGATCGTGGACCCGGAACCGCTGGCCTTGTTCGGCGAGGCCCGGTTCGGCCGCCGCGTGGAGCTGGGCGAGGAGATCTCCGCCGTCCTCGAGCGTCCGGATCAGGACCTCCAGCTCGACGAGTGCCTGGACGGGATCGGTCGAACCCTCGGCCAACCCGTCGGCGAGTTCCTCGACCACCTCGGCGACCCGCTCGTCCTCGGCGATCCGCTCGTTGACCGTCACGTCGCCGTGGGCGTACTTCGAGACGGCGCTCTGGCTGACCCCGAGGACATCGGCGACCTCTCGCTGGGTGAGCCCACGCTCACGGAGGGCGCCCGCAAGCTGGGCCCGGACGGTCGGCAGGAACTCCTCGACGACGATCTCCTCGATAAATCGCATTTCAGGTAGGGTCCCGACCCTCTTTCTGGTCGCCGGCAAACTCGTGGTCGGACTCGATCCGCGAGGCCTGGGGACCCCGCTGGTCCTGGTACTTCGATCCCCGTTCGCTCCCGTAGGGTCGCTCGGCCGGCGACATGAGCTTGGTGAAGATCAGCTGAGAAATGCGCATGTCGGGCTCGAGCGCCACCGGGGCCGTCCCGAGGTTCGAGAGCTCGAGGGTGATCTGGCCGCAGTAGCCGGGATCGACCACACCGGCAGTCGCGTGGATGACGATGGCGAGTCGGCCGAGCGAGGAGCGTCCCTCGACGTGGGCGATCAGGTCGGGTGGGATCTCGACGCGCTCTTTCGTCGTCCCGAGCACGAAATCCCCCGGGTGGAGGATGAACTCGCCATTGTCGACCTCCGCAGGTTCGCCCTCGTCGTCGAACTCGCCGAGTGACCGCTGGTCCACGCGGCTGGAGCCGGGAATCGTCGATTTCCGCACGTACTGCGAGACCTCGGTCCCGCGTCGGGGATGGATGCACTGGATGGTCTGCTGGTCGAAGGTGAGAAACTCCCGGCCCAGCCGGAGATCGACGCTGGCGGGCTGGATCTGGAGGTCGGGATCGTCGAGCGGCTCGATGACGAGGTCGCCGAACTCGAGCCGCGCCTTGATGTCCCGGTCCGAGAGGATCATCTAGCACCCAGTCCATTTGGCGGTGGTGTAAAGGTCCCGATTCGGGCGGTCTGGATCGCCGGTCCTATATCGCCCTCGCCCGAAGGCCGCACAGATGAAACAGGCCATCGTCGCCCGTACGGATCTCGGCATGGGGACGGGCAAGCTGGCCGCCCAGGTGGCCCACGCAGCGCTGAAGGCCGCCGAGCAGGCCCCGAAAACGGTGTCCCGGGAGTGGAAGCAGGCCGGTCAGAAGAAGGTCGTCCTGGGTGCCGAGGGTGAGCGAACGCTGTTCGAGCTCGCCGAGATCGCCGACCGCGAGGGACTGCCCAATGCCGTGATTCGCGATGCCGGCCACACCCAGCTCGAGCCGGGGACGGTGACCGCCCTCGCCGTCGGCCCGGGAGCCGATTCGGCCGTTGATCGTGTCACCGGAGAGCTCTCCCTACTGTAATCATGCAGCCGGCCCACCCCACCGAGCAGGCGGTCGGCATGGACTACTACGTCTCCGATACGTCCGGCATCGGTGGACGCCTGAAACACGACGTCGAGGCGTTTCGGGTCCGCGAACTCGAGGCCGTCGATGCCGAGCCGCTTGGGGCCGATCCGGGGGCCTATTCCCATCTGGTCGTTCGGGCCACCCTGGCGGGCTGGGACACCAACGAGTTCGCCACCCGCCTCTCGAATGCAATCGGCATCTCCCGCGAGCGGGTCCGATGGGCCGGTACGAAGGACGCGGCCGCCCGAACCACCCAGTTGCTGTCGATCAAGGGGATCACGGCCGCGGACTTGCCCGAGATGAGCGATGCAGATCTCGAGCCCGTTGGCCGCCTCGGCCGCGGCCTAACCTACGGCGATCTGGCCGGCAACGAGTTTTCGATTACAGTCGCCGACTCGACCCACCCCGAGCGTATCGACGCGATCACCGACGAGCTCGCGGCGCTCGGGGGAGCACCCGACCGGATCGGGGTCCCGAACTACTTCGGCCAGCAGCGATTCGGTAGCCGCCGGCCGATCACCCACGAGGTCGGGCTCGCTATCGTCCGGGATGACTGGCAGGGGGCCGTCGAGACGTACGTCGGCGACGCCTACGAGGACGAACCGGCGGCGACCCGACGGGCCCGCGAACACTTCGCGGATACGGGTGATCCAGCGAGCACCCTCGATCAGTTTCCATCCCACCTTCGGCACGAGCGAGCGCTGCTGCACGCCCTGACGGAGGTGGATGGAACCCCGGAACCGAGTGACTATCGGGCGGCACTCGAGCGGCTCCCGAGCAGTCTCCAACAGCTGTTCGTGCATGCCGCCCAGTCCTACATATTCAACCGCATCGTCAGCGAGCGCCTCGAGCGTGGCCTGCCCCTGACCGATCCTGTCGTCGGTGACGTGGTCTGTTCGCCAGACCTGACGATAGTCCCTCGTCCGGCCCGACCCGATCGGCAGCAGGTGGTCGACGAACGCAACCTCGAGGCCGTCCGCCGGCACTGCGAACGAGAGCGGGCCTTTGTCACGGCCCCGCTGTTGGGACCGAGACCTCCCTCGGCTCGGGCGAGCCGGGACCATCGAGCGATCGGTCCTCGAGACGCTGGAACTGACGCGGCGGCCTTCGAGGGACCGGGCGAGTTCGGCTCCCGGGGCACCCGCCGGTCGATCCTCCTCCGGACGGCAATCGAGTTCGAGCGCGACCCGGTCCGGGCGACCTTTGCCCTCCCGCCAGGGTCCTATGCGACGGTCGTTCTGCGGGAGTACTGCAAGGTGGATCCGGCGGAAATGGCGTAGCCGCGACTCAACACCTTTACTGGAGCGATGCCGTTACGAGAGGGTACAATGGCGAAGAAATCGGGAACGGTCGGCAGTGCCGGCCGCTTTGGGGCCCGCTACGGGCGCGTTGCCCGGCGGCGCGTCAGCGAGATCGAGGCCGGCATGGAGTCGGCCACGGTCGACGATGAGGACGTGACCCGCATCGGGACCGGGATCTGGCGCAACGAGGAGACTGGAGAGGTCTTTACCGGCGGTGCGTACCAGCCGACAACCCCTGCCGGCGAGACGGTGAGCCGGTCCATCCGGGCGGCCCTGACCGAGGACAGCGACGAGGAGGAGTGACCTAATGGCCTACAAGTGCTCGCGCTGCAAGCGTGACGTTCACCTCGACGAATACGGCGGCGTGCGGTGTCCCTACTGCGGTCACCGCGTCCTCCTCAAGGAGCGCAGCCGTGACGTCAAGGAAGTCGACGTCGAGTGACGTGACCGAGCGGTTCGCCTGTTCTATCGCGATCGAGAGCGAGTACGACTCGGCCAGCGACGCGAAAATCATCGCAGAGAGTCTCGCCCGGGAGCTGGACCAGATCGAAGGGGAACGCGCTCGCGCCAGCCTCGATCGAATGGCCGAGGCGATTCATCTCGAGATCCAGGCCGCAGACGAGAGCGCCCTGCGGGCGGGAGCCACGACGTGGTTCGGCCTTCTCGACGTCGCCGAATCGGCGGCTGCAATTGCGGCACGAGACCGAGACTGAGAGGGTTTATCCGTCCGGAGGGCAACCGTCAAATCATGCAGGGTAATTTGCCACCAGAGGCACAGGAGAAAATCGAGGAACTGCAGTCCCTCCAGGAGACGGCCCAGACCGTTGCCATGCAGAAACAGGAAGCAGAGTCCTCGCTCTCACAGGCCGAAGTCGCGCTCGAGGAGCTCGATTCGGTCGAAGCCGATACGACGATGTACCGCCAGGTTGGCGAGCTCCTCCTCGAGACGACGACCGAGGACGCCGAGGACAACCTGGACGAGAAGGTCGACCGGCTCGAGATCCGGCTCGAGACACTCGAAAAGCAGGAAGATCGGGTGCAGTCCCAGTTCGAGCAGCTTCAGGAGGAACTCCAGGGGATGCTCGGCGGCGGCGGTGGCGCACTCGGTGGCGGCGGACCCACCGCTGGCGGCGACTGATGGCCGATCCGGCCCCGGACACGGTGGTCGAGACGGCGAGCGCGGCGGCCGAGGGTGTCATCTTCTCGCAGTACCGGAAGTCGGCCGTCGAGGATCTGGATTTGACCGTGACCTTCGAGGATGGGGTCCTCGAGATCGACATCTACCTCGACGCGCCGTCGGATGAGCACGATCCGGACCAGATCGCCGACGACGCCGCACTGGCGGCACGGGCGGCCGTCGACGATCTCTTCGAAGACTAGCCCGCCGGGTCAAGCAGCTCGACCGGGTGCGGGATTGGGTGATCGAGCAAGTCCGCGAGCTGGTCCTGACACGACGTGCCGGAGGCGACAATTCGCTCGGCGCCCTCGAACTGCGTTGCCAGGTTCTCCCCTACGGCCATGCTGACGTCGTAGGTGTCGGTCTTGTAACCGAACAGGCCGGCCATTCCACAGCACTCGACGGTCGAGGTCCGCACGCTGTACCCGATCTGTTCGAGCAGGTCGACCGTCGGCTGCTCGAGGCCGAGTGTCCGGGCCTGGCAGTGGACGTGGAGGGCGACCTGCCCATCGCCGGTGGCGAGGGCCGCCGGATCCTCGAGATGCTTGCCCCAGGTAGGCACCAGACCTCGCTCGTGGCAGTGGTGAGACGATCGTGGGCTCGCTCCGGGAGGAAGTGCTCATACTCTCGTTCGAATGCGGCGAGGTCACTCGGTTCGATGGCGACGAGGTCGTGGCCGGCATCGAGTCCCTCGGCGACGGCGGCATAGAACTCGCTGGCCCGCTCGTCGGCACTCGCCACGAGCCCCTCGGCGAGGGCGATACGTCCGGACTCGGGGAGACGTGGCACCTCGACGGCCACCCCACAGGCCTCGAGTGCCCGGACCGCGGCCATACCGCGGGCCGTATCGACGTAGTTCGTGTACAGGTCCGGGTAGAGCATGGCCGTCCGGTCGCTCCGTGCGGGATCAACCCGAGAACCACCGCGTCGGTCGAACCACTCGACGAGTGACTGCCGGGCAAATGTCGGAAGCGGCCGACGATGATCGATGCCGAGCGTGCGCTCGAGGATCGCCCGCACTGGTCCCAGGCCAGCGGCCCAGTTCGACAGCGGTGCTGTCTTGTGACCCAGCCAGACGGCCGTGTCCAGTGAGCCGAGGAGCCGGGACTCGAGGTCGGTACCCGCCGGTTCGTCGTCGGGGACGAGGCCGTCAACGAGGATGTCAGTGACGCCGGCCGCCTCGTCGCGGTTGAGCCGATCCCGGACCACGGTATTGATCCAGGGGATATCGATCTTGACCGGACAGGCATTGACACACCGGGTGCAGCCGGTGCAGAGATCGTTGAACGTGGCCGCACTCTCGAGACCGTGGACACCGGTCTCCCAGCCCGTGGCGATCCCACCGGAGTAGGTCTCGCCCCCGAAGCCGTGGCCGCCGACCTGCTGGAAGTTCGCACAGCTGTTCGAGCAGGCTCCACACCGGATACAGTACAGGGTTTCCCGGAGCTGGTCGTCCTCTCGCATGGCCATCCTGCCGTTGTCCAGTAAGACAAGGTGGAACTCGCGGTCGCCATCGCCGCTGCCCAGTGGTTCCTCGGGCTGGTCGAAGTCGACGGTTGGCGAGTCCGTCGGGGGCGACAGCAAGGAGAGGTACTGGGTGATGTCCTGCCCGGTCGCACTCCGGGCGATGAGGTTCGCGAACGGCTCGAGTTCGGTGATCGAGGGAATGAGCTTCTCGACGCCGGCGACTGCAACGTGGACGTCCGGCGTGACCGCACACTTGCGGGCGTTGCCCTCGTTCGTAACGAGGACGACCGTACCGCTGTCGGCCAGCACGAAGTTCGCCCCCGTGATGCCGATGTCTGCCGCCTCGATTCGCTCGCCGAGGTAATCGCGGGCGAAGGCCGTGAGCTCCTCTGCCGTCTCGAATGGCTCCTCGGGATCGAATGCCTCGGTGAACAGTTCGGCGATCTCCTCGCGGGAGAGGTGCATTGCCGGGCCCACGATGTGAGAGGGGGTGTCGTCGGCGACCTGCAGGACGAACTCCCCGAGGTCGGTCTCGTACACGGCGAGGTCATCGCGCTCGAGAGCCGGATTCAGCTCGATCTCCTCGGTGGTCATCGACTTGCTCTTCACGACCGTCTCGGCGTTGGCCGCCTCGGCAACTTCCCGGATGTATCGAGTCGCATCGATTGCGTCATCTGCGAGATACACTGTTCCACCGTTTGCCTCGACGGCGTCCGTGACAGTCTCGATGAGGGATGGCAGCTGCTCGATCGACTGTTCCTTGATCGATCGGGCCTCGTCCCGGAAGGTCCTCGATACCCTCGGTTGTCTCGTAGGCCTGGTACCGCCGCACGTTCGAGATCTGGGCCATCGTCGAGACCGCGTCGCCCTCGGTCTCGATCAGGTGTCTGAGCTGGGCAGCCCGGTCAGTCATCCCCATCACCCTCGATCACGAGGACGTGGACCTCCTCCGGGCCATGGACCCCGTGGATCAGTGCCCCCATGTCAGCCGTGGAGCTCCGGCCAGTGGCGAGAACGACGCTCGTGTCCCCCGCCGCAAATGCGCCCTCGAGTCGGTCGAAGCCGCTGGCCAGGTCGGGGACAATGGCGGACTGCTCGAACGACGGCCACGTGGCGGTCGCCGAAGAGACTGACCGGTTCGTCACCGGCTGGTGTCGACTGGATCGCGAGACTGCCAAGTGAGGCGATGGCAAACCCGACCCCAGTGACTCCCGTTCGGGCCGAGGTCAGCGCGGCCGGCGTTGGTGGGGTCGCCACCGACTCGGGCAGCGAGACGCCGGGGATCGAGAGAGGGACACCAACGGCCGGGGTCTCGATAGTGGCCTCGAGTGCCGCCGTCGCCGCGGCCCGCTCAACTCGCTCGAGCGTGCCTCCCAGCTCGCTCACCGAGGCTTCGAAGCGATCGAGATCGGTCATGCCCGCTCGCAAATTGCGAGGAAGTTCTCGAAGACCTCCTCGCCACGCTCCGTGTGCGGCCATCGGGACGCCACTGGACCCCGAAGAGATCGCGGTCGACGTCGCTCATCGCCTCGATGCCACAGACCTCGCTGGTCGCAGTCCGAGAGAATCCCGATGGAAGTGTGGCGACCTCATCCGCGTGGCTGGCCCAGACCCGCGTTTCGGGGGCCAGCGATCCAATCAGGGGATCGTCCGCGTCGAGGACCTCCACGGTCACGTCAGCGTAACCGCCGTAGCTCGCCGGTCGAAACCTCGCCTCCAGGTGGGTCGCCATGAGCTGCATCCCAGACAGATTCCGAGGACGGGAACCTCGGCCTCGAGATAGGCCGGCGAATGCCCGATGCGGTCCATGTCGGGGCCCCCGGAGAGGACGACCCCGTCCGCCTCAACGGCGTCGGGTGGGGTCTCGTTGGAAATGAGGTCCGTCTCAATACCGAGATCCCGGAGCGCCCGGTGCTCGAGATGTGTAAACTGGCCGTGGTTGTCGACCACCACGATCCGCGTCATTGTGCGTCCTATTCCGGGGCGTCGATAAAAGGCGTCCGACTCCAACAAGGGGCAGCACTTGCCTCTTTTAGCAAACTTAACAGCTGTGGCTACGTTCAGCCATCGATGGAAACGAGTGACCTGCCCGAGCTGACTCCCGAGTCGCTCCGGGCCATGTCGCGGATGATGATCTTCTTTGCCGTCGCCGGCGTCGTGGTTGGCATCGTCGGCGTCATCGCCGTTGAGTGGGTGTTGGCAACGATTCCGGACCAGTTCGGCACGCTTCCGACCCTGACGCCGATGGTCATTATGTTCGTGATTGCAACTCTTGCGCCTGCCATTGCCATTCTGGTCGGTGCGCGCGAGGGACCACGTGGTGCCAGTCGACGGATCCTGGGTGAGGTTGCCGTCGGCTCCTGGATCGGCAGCGTGATCTACGCGGGCATTGCCCTGCTGATCGTCGGACTGGTGGCCCTCCAGAGTGATGTCGGGCCAACGTTTCTGGAGTACTTCTCGCTCGCTGGCCATGGTCTCCCTCGGAAGTGTGCCCAGCGGTCCTGCACGCCAGTGCGAGCCGCCAGCCGAGACTCGACGTCGAGTGCACCGAAAGTTCCTCGAGCGAGAGCAATCTCAGCGCCACCACCGACGGAGGAGCCAGAGCCGGAACCCGAGCCAGCGCCATCGAGCGACCCCGAACCGGCACCAGAGCCGGATCCCAAGCCCGACGAGGAGTCTGCTGAGGAAGACGACGACGGTCCCGAAGAGTCGCCCTTCAGCTTCGATTGATTCAGCCGTTCGTTCGGATTCTCTTGTGGGATACATATTTACGATAGGCATACTCACCCACGGGTGAACCATGAGCCAGATTCGAAGTGTCTTGCTTGTCCTAATGCTCGTCATCGGTGCGACGTTCGTCGGATCGATCAGCGTGGCGGCCCAGAGCGCCGGTGGCGATGCCGAGGCAGAATTCAATGCTTCAGCAGAGGCACAGTACCTGCGAGAAGAGGCTGACCGCCTGCAGACCGAGATATTCGTCGCCGTGGTGAGCGAGATTAACCTCCAGGCACAGGAACGCGTCGGCATTGACAACGTGGCCAACAACGTCTCCACCCCAGAGGAGGCCCGGGCCGAGGCCAGTCGCCTGATGAACGGACCGCTCTACGATATTTCCCCCGATAACATCGAAGAGGCCGCAGCCGGTCTGAACGAATCCGCAGCGAGAGTCGAGGATATTCAGGCGAACCTCACGGCAGCCGCCGATGCCCTCGAGAGTGCCGAGGATCCACGCGCAGAGGCCCAGCGGATCGACACCGAGATTATCGCAGACATCAACGCCGGGCTCGAACAGGTCAACGAGGAACGCTTCGTACTCTCTGACGGCGTTACGCCAATGGAACCGATCCTCAACGAATCCAGTGTCGACGTGGACAGCTCGACCGAAGTCGAGGCCGATGCAAATGCGTCTGCCAATACGTCAACCGATGGTGAATCGAACGAGACTTCAGAGGACTCGATGGGATCACCACTGCGTCTCGCTCACCGGTGTCGTTGCGATCGGCGCTGAGCCTCGTCATCCTCGTTCGCCGACAGTAACTGCCCGGTTCAGCTGCGGAATTTTTATTGAGTCCGGCCCTGAGCGTCCACTATGAACCTCGAAACCGAGGTCCCCGACCTCTCCCATCCCTCCTGGATTACCGCGATTGGAACTGTCGTCGGCTATGGCGTGATCCTCGCCATCATGACGGTCGTGCTCTTCGGGTGGCGCCTGGCTCCTCTTTTCACTGCTATAGCTGACGGTCGTGCAGTTTCCGCCCGAAAAATACGTCCCGATCAGGCGAACGTCTTCGAAACCGTGTCGTCCTCGGCGGTGTCGGCCTGGACCTTCTCCCAGGCATTCCGGAAGTCGCTCATCTGGATGTCCGTGCGATCGTTGCGGATGGCGAACATGCCGGCTTCCGTGCAGACGGCCTTGATGTCCGCCCCCGAGGCGGCCTCGGCCTCTTGGGCGAGGGCCTCGAAGTCAACGTCCTCGGCGACGTTCATGCCGCGCGTGTGGATCTGATAGATCAGCTCTCGGCCCTCGAGGTCCGGCTTTGGCACCTCGATAAGGCGGTCGAACCGACCTGGCCGGAGGATCGCTCGGTCGAGCATGTCGAATCGATTGGTCGCGGCGATGATCCGAATCTCGCCGCGGTCCTCGAAGCCGTCCATCTCCGAGAGCAGCTGCATCATGGTCCGCTGGACTTCAGCGTCACCGCTGGTCTTGGACTCGGTTCGCTTCGAAGCGATGGCATCGATCTCATCGATGAAGATCACCGCGGGCTCGTGCTCGCGGGCCACCTCGAAGAGGTCCCGGACGAGCTTTGCGCCCTCACCGATGAACTTGTGGACCAGCTCGGAGCCGGCCATCTTGATGAAGGTCGCCTCGGTCTCGTGGGCGACCGCCTTCGCGAGCATCGTCTTGCCGGTGCCGGGTGGCCCGTACAGGAGCACGCCGCTCGGCGGATCGATGCCGACATCGTCGAACATCTCGGGGCGCTCGAGGGGCATCTCCACCGTCTCGCGAACTTCCTGGAGTTGCTCTTCGAGCCCGCCGATGTCCTCGTACTGAACGTCTGGACTCTCGGTGACCTCCATGACCCGAGCCCGGACGTCGGTCTCACCGGTCAGTGTCTTGACGATGGACAGCGAGTTGTTGACGGCAACACGGGCGTCGGGGTCGAGGTCGGCTCGCATCTCGTCGGTGACCTCAGTGAGGGCTTCCTGGTTGTTGCCGTGCTGTTTGATAATGACGCCCTCTTCGGTCAGTTCCTGGACAGTGGCGACGAACAGTGGTGACTGCTTGAGCTTCTTGTTCTCGTGGGTCAGGCGCTCGAGTTTCTGCTGGTACTTGTTGTTCTCGGCGTTCGCATCGAGCAACTTGTCCCGCATCTCGTCGTTCTGGGACTCCAAGACCTCGAGACGCTCCTCCAGCGCCCGGATCTTTTCCTGCTTGGAGGCATCGTCCTCGTCGTATGGGAGGTCTACCTCGTCCACCGTGTCGCTCATCAGGCCACCGTAGGACGCAGCTTCATAAGAGGTTTCGGGTACCAACAGGCCTCGCCCCGGTGCATTACTCTGATGTATAGATTGGAACAGAAAATATTATTACCTGGCATTTGGTATCCAATGTACGATGAGTGCCACATCGCTGCGAGAGGAACCCGCCCCGCCGGGCACCTGGGAGGACGTCCGTGATCTCCCCCCGAGTGCGAAGCTGGTGGCGAAGGTCCTCGAGTACAACGACACGATGACCCAGCAGGAGATCGCGAGTGAGACACTGTTACCGGCCCGGACGGTTCGATATGCGCTGAACCGCCTCGACGAGGCCAACGTCATCGACTCGCGATTTTCCTTCTCTGACGCCCGAAAGCGGCTCTACACACTCACGATCGAGGCATAGGTGACCACGAGCGGGCGGACACCGAAGTCGGGGCATTCATTATAGCCTTTGAGAAAGGTCACAATACCCCACTCCGCTCGTGTCGTTCACCATGAATATCGATCCCACACCCTTTACAGTCGTGCTCGGCAGCGCGGCCATCGGGTCGGCGGCCCTGGCCGTCTACGCCATGCAGGCCTGGCGGTCGGGTCGCTCGAGAACGGTCGGCTCCGTCGGTCCTCGTTCGCGTGGCGATCTGGGCGACTCTCTATGCGGTCCAGTTGTCAAGTCAAACCCTGGAAGCGAAGTATGCAGCCTACGTCCTCCTGCATCTCGGGGGTGCAATGGTCCCGCCAGCCTGGCTAGCCTTTGCCCTTGGGTACACGGACCGGCACGAGCTGCTGACGGTACGCACGATGGCCGCCGTCTGTATCCTCCCGATCGCAAGTTCCTGGTGGGTTTGGTACTCAATCCGGCGGAACTGCTAGTAACTGGAGCGAGTCTCGACACGAGTGGAGGACATCCAATCCTCGAGACCGGAACCGGCCCCGGGTACGTCGTCTTCCTGTCATACTCGTACATCCTGCTCACCGTCGGCGGCTGTTCATCCTTCACCACGCGAGTACCCGGCACCGGGCCCGTCCGGCAACAGTCGCTCCTCATCGCCCTGGGCGTGGCCGTGCCCTTCCTCGTCAACATCTGGGATGTCCTCGGTCTGCCCCCGTCTCCGGCAATCGGGGCGAACCTCACACCTGTGGCACTTTCGGTCTCCGTGGTCCTGTTCGGCCTCGCTATCTTTCGGTACCGCCTCTTCGATCTCGCGCCGATTGCCCGAGCGACGGTCGTCGAGACCATGGACGATGGAGTGGTTGTCATCGACGGTGAAGGGATCATCGTGGATTACAACTCCGCCGCCCGGTCACTACTCGCTCCCGACGGACACACTGATCGGCTTGGCCGCCGAGGATGTCATCCCGGAGCCTCTGGACGATCAGTATAACGCGGGGCCGGCAGTCCACGAAGCGACCGAGGGCAAACGACTCTTTACCGTCTCAAAAACCCCGCTGCACGGCGACGAGGTGACCGGATCCGTATTCCTGTTGCACGACGTGACCACGCTCGAGCACCAGCGCCGCACGCTGGCCCAGCAGAACGAACGGTTGGACGCGTTCGCGAGCACCATCTCCCACGATCTCCGAAATCCGCTGTCCGTGCTGTCGGGGTATGCCGAGATGGCCCGAGAGAGCGGAGACCCCGAGCACTTCGACGTTATTGATGAGACCATCGAGACAATGGACACATTCCTCGAGGACCTGCTCGTCTTGGCCCGCCAAGGCGAGACGATCGACGATCCCGAGCCGGTGTCACTGGCCGCAGTCGCCGAAAAGGCCAGTGCGGACATCGCCAGCAGTGACGTCGACCTCACAATTGTCGGCGATCGAACAGCATCGAGGCCGACCGAGACCGGCTCTCGACAGGTCCTGAGTAACCTCTCCGAAATGCCGTCGACCACGGGTTCGGAGGGGCAGATCCGCCTCGAACCGACAGATGCAGGGTTTGCCATCGAGGACGAACGGGCCGGGCACGTCCACATGAAAAGCGGGACACGGTTTTCGAGCCCGGGCACACCACGAGCGAGTCAGGCACCGGATTCGGGCTGGCCATCGTGCGTGACATCGTAGACGCCCACGGGTGGGACGTCGCGATCACCACCGGCGAGTTGGGTGGGGCCCGGTTCGATATCGGTCTTGATGGGACGGACTGAGACCCGGCCCAGCGGGGGCCTCGAATAACCGGAGGTGTGTTTCCGGGACGGGACCGAGGGGGCGTGCGTGACGGCCGAATCGACCACCCTGGCACCGCCGCTACGAGGAACTCGAGAGCGAGCAATCGACTCGAGCCCTACCCCGATGGCCCGCTCCACGAGCTGCTCTACGAGGCGGCCGAGACCCAGCCCGACAACGGCCTCCACCAGCGTGGGGCCCACATCACCTACCCCGAGGTCGTCGAGGCGGCCGAGCGGCTCGCCAGCGTGCCCTGGCCGAGCGCGGCGTCGGACCCGGTCGACCGGGTGGCAACAATCCTGCCGACCTCCGTCCAGTTCGTCGTAGCTACCCACGGGATCACGCTGGCCGGCGGTGTCCACGTGCCAAACGACTTCCTCGATGCGACCGAGGATCTGGTCTATCGGCTCGAGCAGGCCGACCCGACCGTCCTGATCGGCCACGACGAGCACCTCGACCTCCTCCTTGAGCTCCGGGATCGAATCGGCATCGAGCACCTCATCGTGACGTCGATGGACGACTACAGCGAGGCGCCACCGGACCACGAGCCACTCGAGGGCGCCGAGTGGTGGCCGGCGGTACTCGAGGAGGCCAGCGGGGCTGTCCCGGACGTCGATGTCGATGGCGACGACCTCCACACGCTGCTGTTCACCGGCGGGACCACCGGTCGCCCCAAGGGCTGTGAGCTCACCCACAGCAACGTCTACGCGAACGTCCACCAGCTCACCGGCGGAGGTGGCGAGGCCCAGAGCATCGCCGACATGGTCTCGAACGTGTTGCTGGCACTGCCGATGTATCACACCTACGGCTACCTGATCGGGGCCGTGCTGGTCGGCCGGGGGATGGACATCGTCCTCGTCGACGATCCGCGGGATACGGATCGGATGGTCGAGCTCATCGAGGACCATGCCCTCTCGGTGGTCATGGGGGTCCCCGCCCAGTTCATCGACCTGGTCGAGGAGGACATCGACCGGCCGCTGATCGGCATCTCGGGATCGGCCCCGCTGGCCGGAGATACCCAGGATCGCTTTGCTGAGGACCATCTGGCCATCTCGCAGGGCTACGGACTCTCCGAGATGCTCGCCACCCACGTCAACATGGGGGCAATCCGCGAGCAGCTCGGGATGGGCGACACCGCCGACCCCGGGTTTGACCGACCCTCCATTGGCGTGCCCCTGCCGGACACCGACGCGAAGCTCGTCGATATCGACTCGGGCGAGGAGATTCCCCTCGAGCGGGCGGCCGAGGAGGGCCTCGAGGGCGAGATGTACCTCAATGGCCCCCAGCGAATGCCGGGGCTATCTGGACGGCTCGCGCAATCCCTTCGACACCGATGGGTTCGTCGCGACGGGTGACGTCGTCAAGCTCGATTCCCTGGGGCGGTTCTACGTCGTCGATCGAGTCAAGGACATGATCAACGTCTCGGGGCTGAAGGTCTACAGCGAGGAGGTCGACGAGGTGCTGTTGACCCATCCGGCCATCCGGGCGGCCGCGACAGTTGGGGTGCGGATCCGGATCGACCCGGCAGCGAGCGCGTGGCCATCTACGTGGAACCGGCTGATGGAGCCGATCTCACGGAGACGGCTGTTCGCGAGCACCTCGAGGGCGCCGTGGCGAAACACGCCATGCCCGCAGTCGTCGAATTCGTGGAGGCCCTGCCACGGACGGACGTCGGGAAGGTCGATAAGGAACGGCTGCGTGACGACCGCTACGGGCGTCTCGTCGATTTTCCACGAGCTGGACGTGTCCACTCTGGTCGATGGTGATCCGATAGCCGTGGTATGTATGAGGAGATCTCGAGCTGGGCCTCCGGTGACGGTGGATTCGAGAGGATCTCGTCGAGGGCCCCGTCGATGCAGTCCCAGACGGTCGGCAGTTCACCGGCGTCCTCCCCCCTCGAGGTCGGCCAGCAGCATGGTGACAGCGATGGCCGGCTCCTTGGCCTCCGTATTTACCTCACGATGGACGATTTCCTCTGTCTGACCCATAGCAGGAAAGTACGGCAGAATCGAACTAAGTACTTGACATTATTCGGATCTCGTGACACTCCGGCAGCGGGGACTGACAATAGCAGAGTCTCCGAGGTCCCAGTTTACCTGTCCTCTAGAACGTTACTCAGATGCCCCGGAGGAAGTTGGTGACATCGGCCGTCTCGGCGACGATCCAGGCGATAAAGAGCAGGTAGGCCGCCAGCAGGGCGTATGACTCGAGGGTCGTCAGCGAGAGGTCCGTCCGAAGGAAGCCAAACGGCAGGACTGTCGCAAGGGTCAGGATTCCGAACATCGGGACGGCGGTCGCGAAGTTCACCGTGACGGTACCGACGATGAGCACGCCGACCGGGATGACCACGAGCAGGTCGAAGGTGTTTGATCCGAGAACGTTCCCCAGACTCGTTCCGCCCCGGCCCTCACGGGCCGTCCGGACGCTCACGAAGGCATCGGGGAGACTCGTCGCCGCGGCGACAATGGTGATCCCCGCCAGGAACTCCGGGACGCCGAAGGTCTGGCCCAGCGACTCGACGGCCCCGACGAGCTGCTCGACGGCCAGCGGGATGAGCGACAGGCCAGCCCGAGGGTCGCCCACTGGCGGTTGACGGGGCCCTCACCCGGCTCGCTGCCGGGACGTGATCGCTGATATCCTGCCACTGGATGAAGAGGTACAGGCCGTACAGCGAGAGGGGCAACAGCGCGAGGCTTCGGGTGATCTGGCCGCCCAGTTCAGGTGTGGGGACCGGGAGGTAGATGACCGCCAGCGCGAAGGTGATGACCAGACCCGAGACGGCGATCATGTAGAACTGGGCCTCCTTGTAGACGATCGCCCGACTGGCGGCGAGGTCCTGCTTTGCAACGATCCCCGTGAAGGCCGGGATCAGCCAGGATGTTGAAGATCGCCGAGCCGACCGATCGCGCCGACCCCCATCTCGAAAACGCCCGCGAGGGCCGTAAAGAGGACACTCGCAAACTCCGGGAGACTCGAGACCAATCGACGACGACCGACCCCTGAACGACCGGTGGCAGGCCGTAGTGAGCCGACAGTTGTTCTGCAGAGCGCTCGAGGAGGCCGCTCCCGGCCCAGATGACCGCCGTGGCACCGACAATCACGAGGAGGTTGACGATCGGGGTGTCCGGGAGTAGCCCCCGTACCATGGCCCTGGCTTCGGGGAACGGTGGAATCGAAACCCAGCGATATGACTGTAAGGAAAGTCTCAGCGGTCCAGGGAATTGCTGCAGGGGTGGCTCTAGGTGCGATACTGTTCGACGAGGAGCCCATCGATCGCATCAAAGTCACCGTCGCCGACCACGAGCGGAACGCCCAGCGAGCGGGCAGTTGCGGCGATGTAGATGTCGCTCTTGTTGATCATTTCGCCAGCCTTTCGGAGCTCTACGTATATCTCGGCGGCTTCTGCTGCTCGCGTATTTGTGAATTCTCCTCACTGGTTCGACCCACTCGTACTTCGCCATCGCCTCCTCCCGGGTCGTATCCCTGAGTGAGGATCAATCCGCGATAGAGTTCCGATAACACGATTGCGGAGGCTCCAATAACCGCCTCTTCGTGGGCTGCCAGGTAGGAGATTGCAGACTCATCACGCCTGGCGTAGTCGATGAGAAACGAGGCGTCGACGAGTTTCACGAATCCTCCGAGAACCGTTCGTCGATGTCCTTGCCGCCCAGGTCCGTGAGTGCGTCATCTGTGGCCTCCGAGTCCCCAGTGACTTCCGCCTCGAGACTGTCGGCCTCCTCGTCGCTGAGAAAGCCGACGTTCGTCCGCCAGTCTGAGTCGAGTTCGTGGAGAATGCGGTCGACCGTCTCACTGAAGCTCTCGTCACCCCCGCTTATGTGCTTTCCAGACGCTCGTAGACGTCCTTTCTGACGACCAATGTTCTTCGACGCCATGCGTAGCTTTGTGTATGAGTTTGTGTACACATATAGGTTGGTATCAAGCAGGCCGAATCCAGGTGGTACAGAGCTCTCCATAGTACTCGGTTCCCGACCTATCGATTACTGTGGGTGGAGTTCGGCGTCTTCCTCGAGACTGCTCGGCGTACAGGTAATAGGAGTAAGCCATCGTGAACCCAGTGGTGAGCAGGGCCGGTGCGACCAAGGAGTAGACCGCGGATATCCCGAAGAGTAGACCCACCAGCGCGCTGACGGCAGTGACTTTGAAGAGGATACTGCCCAGCCGGTGAGTGCGTGCCCCAGACGACCGCACTCGAGAGGGTCCAGGGCGTCCGGATGCCGATGAACCAGTTGCGTTCGGCGTGGGCAAGCAGGATGCCGGTAAAGTAGAGCAAGAGCGCCACGGCGATGAGGACGAGCTGGGTGAAATCGAACGTGTAGCCGAGATTGAAGGCGATGATTCCGGTGTGGATAACCGTCAGGACGGCCGTAAACACGACGACGAACCAGTCGTAGATTGGTCGAAACGAGGCGATATTCTCGCGGAGTGGATCGATTCGCGGAATGGTGGCAAAGATGACTAACAGCATGGCCGCTATCGACGGGAACACTGCCAGGGCGAGAAGTTTACCCATCGTACCGTCGGGCTCGCCGGCCGCATTCCAGTGGGTTGCCAGCTCGGCCGGGGAGGGTCCGGGGCCGAAAGCAGGCTGAGGCCGGCCGAGAGGCCGATCGGGCCCTGCGGCGATGAGCGAATCGATGGATCGAGTTCATGGGGTCGGACTGGATGTGTCTTTTCAGTTCTGGAGACAATTCAGCGTGCCGACGGTCCGCTGCTGCCTTCCGTATACCAGACGGACAAGCACCAATCGTTCGGGACTCGAGCTTTGAGTCTCGAGAGGACCCAACCGTCTGGCTACTGTGCTGGAGTATTCGCGCTCAGTGTATCGAAAAACGGGGCAACTGGCAATCATATTCAAATAAGTCATTACAATTTTACACACCGCTTACGGAAGTAATATTCTTGCAATAACAGTCAGTCATAGAATTGGTACGATATTTTTACAGGAGTGCTGATACGTCGGCCTAACTGTGTATGGGCAACGATTACCCGTGTAGCATCGAAATATTGCAGTGACGATGACTGGTGTAGATATCAACACTGTACCGGGTATGACTGGGTAGGAGGGCGAGGCTGTCTCGAGGTGGTATCGTGTCCTCCAGAACGATCTTCGCCGGACGACACTGAGCGTCCTGAGGGAAGCGGAGTTTCCGGTTTCGCTGGAGGATCTTGCGGAGGCGATTCTCGAGCACGAGCAGGACGGCCTGGCCACTGACGGTGGCGATCCGAAGGATCGACTCATGATCATGCTGCAGCACGTTCACCTGTCGATGCTGGCACGAGGCCGGGCTGATCACGTACGACGCGTCGGCGAAATCGCTCACGGGGGCTCGCCAGATTGATGTTGAGTACTATCTACGCGACCTCTAGGACAACTCGTTGTAACTCGTCCATCGGGCATCCTTTTGCCGGCTGAGAATTACTCGTACTGGTAGTGAAAGTCGACGCCCGAAAAGCTGGAACTGGCCCTTCAGCCGGGCGTTAGGTATCGGGTTAACAGGGGTAGGGTAGCAATCAATGAATTGCAGGATGGATGAATTACCCCTCACCGCTGTCCTGGAAGACGGTCAGAAAACGGGTACCGATCTGTCGGACCTCTATCGCGTCCTCGAGGACAACCTTCGCCGAGATATTCTCAGAGGTCCTGACCACTGTCGAGTTCCCCGTATCAGTCGATGAGCTCGCGGAGGAAATCATCGATCAGGAGTCCACGCAACTGGTGACAGATGGTGGAGATGACAAAGAGCGCCTCGTTATCGCATTACAGCATATTCACATACCGATGCTGGCTGCAGCGAACCTCATCTGCTTCGTTCGAGACACCAAGACCATCACCGGTGCTTTCCACGACGGAGAGTAGGGCTCAAAAGAGATGCTAAGCGTGGGGCACCGCCAATTACGATACCGCCGGGCAGCCCGGTGATGTCCTCAATACGACGGAGAAATGGTAGTGGACTCGCCGGGATTTGAACCCGGGGCCTCTCCCATGCCAAGGGAGTGATCTACCGCTGATCTACGAGCCCGCGTCGCATACTCGAGTTTCCGACGCACAGAAATAAACTCACCGTTCATCGATTTTCGAGCACACCGAAGCAAAAAACCGAAAAAATTCCGCACCAGCCGATTCCCCAGCCCTAGACTGCATCCACCCCGCTCGCCCCTGTTCGGACCTGGACTGCATCCTCGACGGGCATCACGAAGATCTTGCCGTCTCCAGGTTCGCCGGTTGAGGCAGCCTCCTGAATGGCCGCTACCACGTCCTCGGCCGGAATGTCAGCCACCACACACTCGATCTTGACCTTCTGGTGGAGATCGACGGTGTACTCCTCGCCGCGCCACTGGCCGGTCTTGGCCGGCTGTGAGCCACGGCCGGACACCGTCGTTACGGTTAGCGATGGTGCACCCACCTCTGCAAGTGCCTGCTTGACCGCACCGAGTTTGTCCGGGCGGATCACCGCGACGACCATCTCGATCGCTTTGCCACCGTCGGGGGCAAGTCGCCCACCGTCGGTCGCAACGTCCGGGGTTCCGAACTCGGGGTAGGTGTCGACACCGTGCTCGGAGACATCCAGCCCGTCACGCTCGTGCTCGGGTGTGACCCGGGCGTGGCCAGCAGCCTTGAAGGCGCCCCAGACCAGTGCCGTCGCCAGCACGGTCCAGACCGTGATCACGAGCGTCCCGATTATCTGCGGCGCGAATGCACTGGCCTCGATGGACAGGATGCCGCCGGGGACAATGCCCCCGCCGATGGCGGTCCCGTTGACCGACCAGAGCGGGAACAGGATGATCCCGATCGCCCCGGCACTCCCGTGGACCGGGAAGACCGCACAGACGTCGTCGATTTTCAGGTAGTTCTCGACTAGCCGGAAGACGATGGGGAGCTGGGCTCCGGCGATGAGTCCCAGCATCATCGATCCCATCGGGGTGATGACGTCGGCCGTTCCGGTGACACCGACCAGTCCGGCGAGCATGCCGTTGGCTACGTAGAGGGTGTCGACCTTGCCGGTCAGCAGCAGTGCGACACCGGCAGCGCCGAGGGCGCCCATCGCCATGCCGAGCGTCGTCGCCATCGCAACGCCGCCGACGTAGCTGAAGTCGGCGAGTGCAGCCATCTGGCTCCCTGCCGCCTCAGCGTTGACCTGCACGACCGAGGCTGCCGTGCCCACGTTGAACCCGTACCAGCCGAAACACAGGATCAGCGTCCCGAGGACCGCGAAGGTCATCGAGTGGCCCGGAATAACGTTCGGCGAGCCGTCCTCACCGAAGCGGTCCATCCGGGAGCCGAGGATGTACGCCGCCGTCAGCCCGGCGATTCCCCCGAGGCCGTGGACGACCATCCCGCCCGCGAAGTCGTGGAAGCCGAGGTCCGTGAGGAACGGTACTGCGCCGCCCGCTCCCCAGACGAGCCCCGTCACGACCGGGTAGATCACGGCTGCCAGCAGGAACGTGTACGCCACGTATGCGCGAAGCTTGGCCCGACCGGCCACCGCCCCGGAGACGATCGTCGCGGCCGTCATCGCGAAGACCGCCCCAAAGAGCCAGCCGACCCAGCCGGACGACCCGGCACCGAACTGGGTCCACGATCCCATCTCACCGCCGGAGATCATCGCGCCCACGTTGGACCCGAGTCCCGCCCCGATCAAAGAACACGATCACCCCGACCGACCAGGTGAGCATGTTCTTCGTGAGCTGGTTCGCCACGTTCTTCGAGCGCACCTGGCCGGCCTCGAGCATCGCGAACCCGGCGTGCATGAAGAAGATCAGGAAGGTGACGGTCAGGACCCACACCATGTTGATCCCCTCCGCGAGTGCCTGGATGTCGCCCGTCGCCACCTGGAGTGGTACCGACTCGACCATTAGGGGTGCACCCCCGGGCTCGCAAATGACCACTGTTTGTCCACTGTTCCGCTCGAAAGTTGGTTGAATCCGTCGAACATCGCAAGTAATCCCTCCAGACTCACAATAATATAAGGGTTTGCGATTACATATGTCCAAATATAGTCGTCAGGAGTGGATGCGGGTCCCGTATCCATGTGTATATAGTGAATATTAGGCTGTTTATCGTCCAGTTCCAGGCAGGATCGTGGACGCCAATTTGACTAAACGTCCATAACTCGTTGCCATGCCCCACTGTCCGTCGAAATGGGCGTGTATAATGTCCAATATGGATAATTTAATCAATAATGCATTTATTGTCCATTATACACGCCAAACATCCATATCTTCGAGTGATTTGGCTTATTCTCCGAGCGTGTGGAGAGAATATTGCTCCAACCGGCGCAGCCATGTCCCCCTCGCTGGTACTGAGACGCAATGACGGACGCGTGGCATCTGGAGGAGGACCGGACCTACACGCCCCACATGCCACCTCGTCACGGCGCTACCGGACGTACATCCACGACTGGGGGACATCCGCCTGAAGGTCGCCCCCGCGACCCTCGAGGACGCCGACCCCGGGTCTGGGTACGTGCTCACGGCGATTCCCTACCCGGGCCTGGATCGGTGGTCGGACGAGATCAACCTGCCCACCAGCGTTCCCGATGACTCGAGCGCTACGGTTCGAGCGCTGTGAGGACCTCGCCGAACGATTCATGGGCCTCTTCGACGGGGTCTACGACGGCGCCGGAACGCTCTAGCAGTCTCTCAAATTTGCCCGCGCCCGGACGGGTCCCGACGTTGCCTGAGTCCCGAGTGGAAATCCTTTAGGCAGCGACTGTCCAATACCGGCCGGGAAGCGCACGGCCGCAAGTCTGACCGCGTCGCATCGGGCGACTTGGGATTGCGGAAGTGTACGGGCGGTCAGTGTGGTTCCTATCCTCAACCAATGGCACGAATGCACACCCGTCGGCGTGGCTCGTCCGGTTCGGACAAGCCAACCGCCGACGATCCACCGGAGTGGAGCGACGTCGACGACGACGCGATCGAGAGCCGCATTGTCGAGCTGGCCGAGCAGGGCCACGAGCCCAGCCAGATCGGCATGAAGCTGCGCGACGAGGGCGTCACCGGAACAGCAATCCCGGACGTCTCGGTCGCGACGGGCAAGTCGATCACCGAGATCCTCGAGGCCAATGACGCGAACGCGGCCATCCCCGAGGACCTGCGCAATCTCATGGAGCGAGCCATCCGGCTCCGCGAGCACGTCCGCGAGAACCCGCAGGACGCCCAGAACAAGCGCTCGCTCCAGAACACGGAGTCGAAGGTCCGCCGGCTCGTCAGCATACCGAGGGAGCAAGCTCGATCCGGAGTTCAGTTACTCCTACGACGTGGCCAAGGACCTCCTCGAGGACGAGTAGATGGCGACCACCCGTCACCAGTCGGCCGACGCGGACGACCCCGCCCTCGAGCGGGCCGACTTCGTCCACTGCGTCACGCGAGCCGACGGTGACGGGATCGCGGCCGCCGCCATCCTGGCGGGGGCCCTCGAGGCCAGAGAGATACCCTGACCAGCTCTCGGTGGCGAGGTCCATCGCGGACCGCCGTCACCGAATGAGCGCCGTCGACCGCGAGGGAACTGACCTGACAGTCTCAATCGGGGCCGGTGGTACACAGCGACTCGACGAGGACACCGCCGCCGCGACACTCGCGGCCTGGGAGCTGGCGACGGCACTCGAGACCACCCCAGACCCGGTGCTGGCGCTTGCCGGCATCGTGGCGGCGGGACTCGAGCCGACGGACACACCGGCGGTGCTCGAGGCAGCCGAGGGGCGCATTAAACAGGTGCCGGGACTCGTCGATCCCCACCGACGATCCGATCGAGGGTATCGCACTTTCGCATCGCTGTCTCGCGCCGTGGTCGGGCGACCCGACGGTCGCTGAGGAAGCTCTTGGCGACCCGGGCGAGGCGCGGCGATGTGCCTCGCTGGTCGCGATCGATGCCGTCGAGTCGGGGACGGTGAACGCGGCCACCGCCATCCGGAACTGCCTCCACCCGTATGCGATCCAGGAGGGGCCATTCGCCACCGTCGGCGGTTACGCCGAGGTGCTCGAGGCCCTGGGCCAGGTCGATCCCGGCGCTGGGCTGGCCCTGGCCCTCGAGGAGACCAGCAGTGAGGCCGCCCTCGAGACCTGGCGGTCGGTCGGGCAAGCCGTCCACGAATCGATCGACACCGGCGAGCTCCAGATACGGGATGGACTGGCCGTCCTCGAGACGGCCGCCGAACCGCAGCGCCTGATCGCTGACCTGCTACTCGCCTACCGCAGCCCCGAGCCGACCGTGCTTGTGGTAGGAGACGACGAGGCCGCCATCAGCAGTCATGCGGCCTGTCACGACGCCCTCGCGGCCATCGCCGCCAGCGAGGACGCCTACGATACCGTCGCGGACGGGACCGCGGGCACGGCCACGGTCGACGCCGGCACGGACGACCTCGTCGAAACGCTCGAGGAGGTGCGCGCATGAGTCCAACGGCGACGATCCGGACCCGGACCGACCACCCGACCATCATCGCCGGAGCACTCCGGCCCGACAACACGGCGGAGATGACGACCGAGACCACCGGAGACATCGTCGTCACCCGGATCGAGCGGGACTCGACGCGCGGCCTGCAGGCCACCGTCGACGACTACGTCGTCAACGTGGGCGTCGCCAGACAGCTCGTACAGCTCGTGACCGAATCGAAGGACACACCATCATCCACCACACAGACCAACCAATGAGCGAACGATCAGTATCACGGACGAAACGCGAAAAGCGGTGGTACACCGTGCTCGCCCCGGAGCAGTTCGACCGGGAGGAGCTCGGCGAGACCCCCGCAAACGAACCAGACCAGGTCCTCGGCCGAACCATCGAGACGACGCTGGGTGACCTGACGAACAACGCCAGCGAGAACAACACGAAGCTCACATTCAAGATCACGGAAATCGGCAGCGATTCCGCCTACACCGAATTCAAGGAGCACGCCCTCACCCGGGATTACCTCCGCTCGCTCGTCCGGCGGGGCGCCTCGAAGATCGACGCCTACGTGACCGTGCTGACGACCGACGACTATCGGGTCCAGATCCAGCCCGTCGCCTTCACGACCAAGAAGGCCGACGCCAGCCAGGAGGGGGCCATCCGCGAGCGGATGGTCGAGATGGTCGAGGCGGCCGCAGCCGAGCGGACATTCGACGATCTCATCGACAGCGTCGTCCAGGGGCGGCTCTCCTCGGCCATCTACGGGGAGGCAAAGACGATCTATCCCCTTCGACGGGTCGAAATCCAGAAGGCGACCCTCGAGGCCCACCCCGAGGAGGTAGCGGCAGAGGAGGAAACAGCCGTCGACGTCAGCGACGACTAGCGGTTTTTCTTCGTGCGGTGTTTCCGTAATTTCCAACCGAGCGATAGTGCCGCGCCAGCGCCGATCGCGCCAACGCCTGGAATTGGATCGTTATCGGCTGGCGGTTCTGGATGTTCGAGCATGTGATCGATGGCCCAGCGTTCCAAGTTGAACCCGTGAATCGTCACTCGAGGCATCGTGAGAGGTGTTGATTGCGTATAAATTGCCATCATTACTTCCGACATATACCACCCCGTCAACTACAGTCAGAGAAGACAGTACTCTTCGATGTGTATCATATTTCCATATTTCATCACCTGATTCTACATCTAGAGCTGCGACATTTCCGGTCCAGTCACCAACATACACAATTTCATTTGCCACGGTAGGAGACGACACAGCCCAAATTGGCGACCGTTCTTCTGCAATATCTGTTCGCCAAATGCGGTCACCTGTTGATTTATCAACGGCAAAGACGGATGATATTCCAGTGTTTCCAATCACACGGTCATCTGATATTGTTAGCTGAGAAGTTTGCCTCCGCTCGCCGTAACCATATTCTTCTCTGTCGACAGTGTCAAAAATCCAGTTCGTATCTCCTGATTTATCGAATGAAACGAACTCCCCCGTGTAGAAACTAATATAAAGATGTGTGCCATCAGTTGTTGGTGAATCTAGATCAATGAGGCCATCCTTTCTTCAAATATTACTTGGCCTGTTTCAGCATCGAAACGCAACGTAATTTAGTAGTAAATGGCGTATATAGAATATTATCTATCAAAATTGGCGAATATGAAAAGCTCTCCGGCCAATTATTAATCATCATCATAAGTTCAATCTGATCTCCCTCGTATCTCGGTGAATTGATGAAATTCCTGTTTTGTACCTCCGGCAAAAATCCAATCGCCATATATCATCGGACTTGAAGTTACTGCCAGATACCATGTCGAGGTTCCATTCGACCTTTCCGGTCTTTGAATCGATAGCGTACAATAGACCGTTATCACTTCCAATATAGACTGTAATCATCTACCACCAACGGTGATGAGATGACCTGCTCGTTGGTGTCGAACTTCCATTGTATTTCTCCGGAATGAGCCTTTATCGCGTACAGATGGTGGTCATGACTCCCAACATAAACCGTATTGTCGACAATAGTTGGTGAGCAAATAATATTCCCACCAGTATTGAATTTCCATTTCACGGTGCCGAATATCTGATCTCGAATTGGCTATTGCACTAGTGGATGCCAAGGAGAATCCTAGGGTAGTCGCCCCGATATATCTGAGCGATGAACGTCGTGAGCACCTTCGAGAGAGGTTTTGAGCCACGTTGCAAATCATTTTGGCGCTGATATTATAATGATTAGCAATTTCCGAATTTACTATACATATCGGTTGAGGAATATACTCAATCAGTTCCCAAATCACCCATCGACGGACGAATACACCCTTCATCCGATACAGAAGTAAACGTGGTGAATGAACTCGTGGGCATCTGGAAAAGCCGAGGAAGTCGCATCCTGCCGTCACTATACGCCCACGGCCTCGGTAGTCGTGATTCTCTGCAACAGCGCCGGAGGATGCTCATAGACCCGAACCGTCTTGGACCGGTCCGGTCGGTGTGAGTCGGGATCTCCTGGTCGAGAATGAAATTGTGAAAAAGCTAGAGCTTCTGGTCAGAGAAGCACAGTCGAAACGTCCACTCTTCGTTCCCACAAGCATCGAAGACGATCGCATCTGTCCTAGCGCCACCCCTTCGATGAGAGTTGGTCGGATCCTTGGCCCACTCGATCCTATACAGGGCACGCTCATTGATCGTGTCCAGGGCGAGGAACTCCGTGACTGCCGGATTGGCCTGGACGTGTTTCTCGAAGGCATCGTGGTTGTCACCAGTCGCCCAGATGAACGGCATGATCATGGGTCCCGTCGGAACGATGCGCTCGAGTTCGAGAAGCATGTCCGTGGCGCCCGAAAGGACCGTCCCGAGCTGGAAGTCTTCGCTAGGGATGGTGAATATCGAGGATAACGCTCATCCCTTACTGTCTTCGGAAGCCAGCGATGTAGTGGTTTCCCGGTTCAGACGGTCCCTGCCCTAGGCTCTCCTCGACGACAATCACACCGTCCATCCCACCCTGCTCGTGGGGAATACAGACGTACCGGTGCTCGCCGGGGACCGTGAACGTATGCTCGAAGGTCTCACCCGGGTCGATCCCGCCCTCGCCGCGCTCCCAGGCCGCTCGAGCCGCCGCCTCGCTCTCGTACCCTCCGGTCGCAAAGTACACGGCACCTTCCGGAATCAACGCATCGTACGCGGTAACGGTGTGGCGGGCCCCGCTCGTGTTCTGCCAGACGACGGTCGTGTCGACAGGGACCTTGAGCCGCTCGGGCGTGAAGTCCATGCGGGTCATTCCGATGTCGTACTCGTCCTCCTCGCCGAACACCGAGCAGCCGGCAACCGAGACGGCCGCAGCAGTCGCGAGAAAGACACGGCGCTGCATACACAGTTGTAGGGATGCACGAGATAAAACGCACCCGATCCAATGAAAACGTGTAAGGTGGCCCCCCGACGACTCCGCGAGTATGCTTCCGCGGTTCGTCGGCCACCTCGGCCTCGCCGACGTAGTCACGGTCGCGAACGCGATTCTCGGGTTCGTCGCGATCGTCCTGGCACCGGTCGACGCCGCCCTCGCCGCCCGGCTGATCCTGCTGGCGGCCGTTGCAGACGGACTCGATGGGCTCGTCGCCCGACAGTATGGCGGGAGCGACGCCGGCCCGTATCTCGACTCCCTGGCCGACGTCGCCTCGTTCGCCATCGCCCCAGCCATCCTCGTCCTCAGTGTCACGACGGGCTCGATCCAGCTCGAGCTATCAGCACTCACCCGGCACGGTGGTCGCGGCGTGGGTTATCGCGGGGCTCTACGTCGGGATGGCAATCACCCGCCTCGGGCTGTACAGCGCGTTCGACGTCGAGGACGCCTACACCGAGGGCGTCCAGACCACCCTCGCCGCCACCGTCCTCGGGGCCGCCGTCCTGGCCGACCTGATGGAACCGGCAATCCTCCTCGGCATAACGGCCGCGTTCTGCTATCTCATGGTCGCCCGGATCAAGTACCCCGACCTGCTCCCGCGGGACGTCTTCATCATGGGAGCGATCCACGTCGGGGCCATCATCGTGCCCACCGCCTTCGGGCGAACCTTCCCGTTTGCACTGCTGACGCTTGGCGTCGGCTACATCACGCTCGGCCCGTGGCTCTACTGGCGCGAGGAGCACTTCATGACCCGCTGGTATGGAAACGCTTAGGGCCGCGCTGATCCCAGAGTCGACCATGATCGGTGACTCGCCACCGCGATCGGGGGTGGTCGCGTGAGCGAGGATATCGCGGCTTTCGAGGAGCAAATCGAGACCCTTGAGACCAACCTTGAGGCCGCCGAGACCGAGGCAGACCTGGACGACATCGAGGCCGACCTCGAGGGACTCCGCGAGGACATCGAGCCCGAGCAGGAGGCATTCGAGCCAGATGAACCAGAGGACGATGACGAAGAGCTCGAGAATCCCGACGATCCCCTGGTGGAGGCACTCGATTCGATTGCGGATGGAATCGAGGACCAGCGGGGTCCCTACGCCAATGACGTCATTACTGAACTCCAGACTGTGATCGACACGGTGGCCGAGACGCGCTGGACGGCTGACGGCGCGTCAGAACTGGTCGGGCCGGTCGACCGGTTTCTGATTCTGGCCGGGATACGGTTGCCACGGATCTGGCGATGGCGGAGGACGACCCATCGCCAGCCGACCTCGCTGCGGCCCTCGAGGCGACCATCGATGCTGTGGAGGCCGCTGATTTCGATCCGGACGAGCACGCCGACGAGATTGCCGCCTTCCTCGAGGCTATCGAAACCCTGTCCGATGCGGTCGATGCCGCCGAGGGCTGGAGCGACCTCCAGGTTCGCGAGCAGCTCCGCCGTGATGGGTTCTATGATGTCCTCGATCACGTCAAGGACTTTCCACCGGAGCTAAGTGCGCTCAAGGTCCACGAGGCCCAGGGCAACACGGAGATGATCCTGCTTGCGCTCGAGTCGTTCGACTCCGATTTCATGGAAGACCACTGCCTCGATGCCCTCGAGCGACTGGGCGACGAGGAGGCCATCGACACGATGCTCGAGCGGGTCGGTAAGCGAGACCAGCGCGCCGTGGAGATCCTCGGAACCACCGGCGTGGGATCGGAGGCTGTCGTCGAGGCGGTCCGCCAGCACGCCGACGCCGGGGACGAGCACCTCCGTCGGGCAGCGCTCATCACGCTCGGCCAGATCGGCGCGACGGCTGCCATCCAGGACGTGGCCGACCAGCTGCTGGCCGACGATCCGGCCATTCGAAGTGTCGCCGCACGGGCACTCGGCCTTCTCGGGGACACGCGCACAATCGCGCCGCTCTCTGAGCTACTTGCCGACGATCCCGATGATACCGTCCGGGGCAGTGCCGCCTGGGCACTCAACCAGATCGGGACCGAGGAGGCCATCGGGGCCCTCGAGGGTTACACCACCGACAGCAACTACCTGGTCCAGGCCGAGGCCGAGCGCGCTCGGAGCTGAGGCAAGGCTTTTTCTTGCAGAACGCGGCCAGGGCCGGCCATGTCGACCTGCCGGGTTGGTATTGTACTCCTGCTGCTCGTGACGGTGGCGGCCACCCCCGCTGGCGCCACTGATATCGCCTGTCCTCGCGAGGCCATCGAGGGCGTACGATCCGTTGAGCAGCCCCGGATCGTCGCCGTCGATCCAAATCCGGCGACGGCGGGCAACGTGGGCGAATCTGTCACTGTCGCCGTCCCCCCGGGAACGAACCTCTCGGGGCTATCCCTCACCGACGGCCACTCGACGGCGGCTCTTCCGTCCCGCACGGCACGGCGGTCGTCTCGCGCTCTCGCTGGATTTGAACGAAACCGCAGCGATGACCAGCCACCCAGTCGCCGCCCTCGAGGGGTATCCTCCAGCTGGCCAACGGTGGGGACACGCTCGAGCTCCGGCGGGGTTCGACCGTCCTCGATGTCGTTACCTATGGGGAGGCACCGTCGGCCCAGCGGTGGTAGCCGGACCGGCGCCGGCGAGCTGGCTGGAACCTGGTGGCCTCGGGCCACCTGCGAGCCGCCACTCGAGGTAGGCCCCGGTGGGGGGACGGCATTCGTCCTCCCCGACGGACCGGAGGTGCCCCTCGAGACGATCGAGAGCGCAAGCGATCGGCTGCTCGTGGGCGGCTACGAGTTTACCTCGAGAGCGGTCGCCGAGGCGATTACCGAGGCAGCCAGACGCGGCGCCCGGGTCAAAGTTCTGCTCGAGGGTGAACCAGTCAGCGGCCACCCTCGTGGCACCGACGGCGTGATCGGCATGCTCCAGGACAGCGGGGCGACCGTCCGGCTGATCGGTGCCACCGAGGGCCGGTACCGCTTCCATCACCCGAAGTACCTCGTCGCTGATGACACCGTCCTCGTCACAACCGAGAACTGGAAGCCCGCCGGGGTCGGTGGCACCTCGAGTCGTGGCTGGGGCGTTCGAATCAAGAATCAGCAGTTGGCCGATGGCCTGGCGTCGGTCTTCCGCGCGGATTTCGCCGGCTGGGATACCGTCACGGCGGTCCCCGATGGCGGACCATGCCTCCGACACCGGCCGAGGCCTTCGAGCCGGTACATCCACCCGGATCCGTGACCGTCGACGGCGTCGAGTTGCTCCTGGCGCCGGACAACGCCGAGCCCCGGCTGAGGTCTCGCTCATTCGGGGGGCCGAGAAGTCCCTCCGCATCGTCCAGGTCGGCATCGGCTCCACCGGGTTCAGTCTCCTCGAGGAGGCCGTCGCCGCGGCTCGCCGGGGCGTCGAGGTCCGGATCCTCCTCGATGCCTCGTGGTACGCCGCAGAGGACAACCAGCAGCTCGTCGACCAGCTCACCCAGACAGCCGAAGCGCGAGGGCCTCGACCTCGAGGCCCGCCTGGTCGAGCCGAAGGGCCGCTTCGAGAAGATCCACGCCAAGGGCCTCGTATCGACGACGACGATCGCCGTCGTCGGCAGTGCCAACTGGAATCCAAACTCCTTCCGCGAACAACCGAGAGGTGCTGCTCGTCCTCCACGGCAGCGAGGTCGCGTCGTACTTCGCGGCTGTCTTCGATGCGGACTGGGCCGGCCCCGGGTGGACAGTCCCGGTCGGGCTCGGGGCTGCCGTCATCGCGGCCCTCGCCGGGGCCGCGGCGCTCGCGAGCCGCCAGATCAGCATCGGGCATGCGTCCGAGTGACGGGTGTCTGACTGACCTTTATGGCGGGCCCTCGAGTTGCCTCAAGGTACTGCGTATGCCGTCGGTCCAGGCAGCAGCGCTCGCGGAGGTCGCCATCTTCGGTGCCGGAGTGGTGATGCTGCTCGGTGGCCTCGCGGCTGCCCTCGGTGCCGGAAGCGAGATTGCGGAGCTGCTCGACGACATGGCGGCCTTCACGGTCGTCGCGCTGGGTTGCTCCGGGCTCCCAGACCAGGTCGGCCAGACCCGCACTTGCCGATGGTGGTCGGCCACTCCACAGCCGACTCCGGCGCTGGCTGCGACAGCGACTCACCAGTTAATCGCCGGCATTGGGCTCGAGAAACCGACACCGATCAGCCTCGGCATCGAAACAGTCCGGGCAGTTCGACCGCCGGTCGATGATCGTATCCAGTCGCTCGGCAACCGTGTCGTCGATCACGCTCTCGAGGGCCTTCGCCTCCGACCGGTACTCCTCGACCTCGAGAACGTTGAGGAGAAATCGCTGGAGGACACAGTAGGTGCTGAGCGCGCTCAGGGCCTGGTCGATGCCCTCGTCGGTCAGTCGGGCCCCTTTGTACTTCTCGTGCTCGACGAGGGCGCGCTCCTCGAGTTTTCCGACCATCTCGTTAGCACTGGCCGGACTGACCTCGAGCATGTCGGCCAGCGTGCCCGTCGAGGCCGGTCCGTCTTCGATGCGCTGGGCGAGGTAGATCGCCTTCAGGTATTGATCGGCCGTATTCATTGGTGCTCCTCAGTGCTCATGATCGTCGCTCCATGAGGGCGGTGACCTCCTCGGCCCCGTCCTTCTCCTCTGCCTGAATCTCCGACAGGATGGTCAGCAGGCGGTTCCGGTCGATGCTAAACTGCGTGTCTGAAGCCTCGATGGCGCCGATGAGGTCATCATAGAACTTGTAGGCCGTTTCCTCATTGCAAAGCTGATCGTAGAGGACGCCGTCGGTGTCCTCCGGCGGGCCAGTACTGGGCGTCCACGAGGGCGTTGATCTCCTCGTAGGCGACCGTCTCGGCATCGAGATCGTCGATCAATTCCTCGAGCCGGTTCCGGTGCTCGGCGGACTCTACTGCTGCCTCGTCGAGCATTGCCTCAACCTCCTCGTCGATGGTAGCCCGCTCGTCGTCGGGCAGGGACTCGAGGTGGTGAGCCGCGCGGGATTCAACAACCTCCTCGAGCACGGCTCCGATCTGAAGGAGTCGCGCGAGCTGGTGGTCGTTCGAGACCCGCTGCCCGATGCTCATGGCTGGGATTCGAACGGCAATCCACTTAACTTGCCCTTTTGCTGGCCTACCCAGTGTAGCGCCAGATGCGGGAACCGCTCCCGCCGTCGATGGCCTCGACCTGCTCGAGGGCCTCCTTGACGAAGCGCCACCAGCTGTCGGCTGCGTCGTAGCCAGCTGGATAAGCCTCGTAGAGGGCGGTGACGAAGTCCGACTTTTGCGCACGGCGCTCGTCCCGGAGGAAGGCAACGGCCCGACCCGCGACCTCGCGTCGCTGGGCGGCCGTCTCTTCGGACCGGGCGGGGACAGAGGAGATGGTCGATGTCGACGATGTCCTCGCCGAGTCGAATCGACTCGTCAGAGATATCCGTCGAGGAGCTGTACTCGAGGCCCGTCTCGACGTCTCGCTTGAGCTTCTTGCGGGTCTTCGCCACGGCCCGGCGGGACAGCTCGTCGACCCGGTCAGTCTCGACCGAGCCAAGGACGGTCGCATCCTCGGAGACGGGATCGCTCTCGATCCGCTTGACACGCTCCGGTTTGAGGTTGACGGAGTTGAACGCCGACTCCGGGTCCTCCAGGGTGCTCTGGGTGTGCTCTGATTCCGCCTGCTCTCGCTGAGCACGGACCGCCGCCGGTGATGGCCCTGACGCTTCGGTCGGACGACTCGAGACGGTTGTTCTTGGCCCACCCTTGAGTTCGAAGGACGATTCGGGGGAAGGAGCAGGCTGACCGCCATCCGTGTTCGCAACGACCTGTGGGGAGCCGCCGTCGGTCTTGGCCTCACCGGTCCGAGCGGCCGGTGACCCGGTTTCCGGTGTGGCCGGCTGGGTGGGCTCAGGTTCCGGCCGCTCGGGCGTCTCCGGTTGCTCGGGTTCTGACTGCTCGGGTGGCTCGGTGTCAGCCGTTTCGGACTCGCTGGCTTCAGCGGGGACGGCTTGGGCCGACTCGAGCTCGCCCTTCATGTCGACGAAGCGCTCCCGGTAGGCCTCGAGAAGGTGATCGCGGTCGGGAGACTCCGGCATCGCATCCCGGTGCTCGACGAGCCACTGACAGTACTCGGCCGCCGATCCTACACCGATCTGGTCGCCCTCGGCCTCGAGGGTTGCGACCGTCTCGGGATCCAACTCGATACAGATCTCCGCCATTGAATCTCGCTACACAGCAGGACCACAAAAGTGTGCGTCAGACACACGCCTGACGCCTGTCCACTCAGGGGGTCGATCGGGTCTCGAGTCGCCGGTCGATCAGCGCCTCCATGTCCGCCCGGAGCGCGTCGACGGCGATCTCGTCGAGAACAGGGACGAAAAAGCCCTCCACGAGCATGTTGGTAGCCAACTGCTCGTCGATCCCTCGCGAGGTCATGTAGAGCAGATCCTCCCGGTCGACCTGGCCAACCGTCGCGCTGTGGGAAGCCTCCGTGTCGTGGTTGTTGATGATCAGCTTCGGCGAGGCGTCGGCCTCGGACTCGTCCGAGAGCATCAGCGTGTTCTCGCGCTGGTAGGAACTCGTGTTCCAGGCGTCCTGCCCGACGTCCTGGACGCCCTCGTAGACCGACCGGGCCGTATCGTCGACGACCCCCCGTGTCACGAGATCGGCGGTGGTCTGCTCGGCCCGGTGCCAGACCTTCGAGTCGAGGTCGAAGTGCTGGTCATCGTGGCCGAAGAAGGCACCGACGATCTGGGTCTCGGAGCCATCGCCCTCGAGGACCGTCGAAACCGTCGTCTTCGTCAGGCGGCTGCCGATGTTGCCCTCGATCCAGGTGACGGTCCCGTATGTGTCGGTCACCGCCTGCTTGGCAGTGAAGTTGTACACCGACTCGTCGAGAGCCTGCAAACTGCCGTACTGAACCGAGCTGTTCTCCCCGGCGACGACCTCGACGAGCCCGCTGTAGTAGCCGGCCTCTTCCGGTGGCTCGCCGGTCTCCTGGTGCTCATAGATCGTGACCGAGGAATTGGTCTCGGTGACGACGAGCGTGTAGTTGAACAGCGACCGGCCGTTCATCGTCGTCTCCACGGTCACGTCCTCAGCGGCGACGCCCTCCGGAACGACGATGACGGTCCCCGTACTGAACAGGGCCGTCGAGAGGGCCGTCAGATAGTTCGACTGCGGGTCGATGACCGACCCGAAGTGCTCGCGGATCAGATCGGCGTGTTGCTCGAGAGCCTCGCCCCACGGCAGGACCGAGACGCTGTCGGGACCCGAGCGAACCTGAGTCTCCTCGCTGGTCGCCGGATCGACCAGGGCCTCGTAGTCGAGGTCGGCAAGGTTCGTCCAGTTGCGCCCCGGCGTTCGGATGACCGGCGGCATGTCGAGGTCCTCGAGAGCCGAAAGGGCCTCGAGGCGGGTCTCGAGCAGCCACTCGGGTTCGTCCAGTGCGTCGCTGATGGCCTCGACCTGGTCGGCCGAGAGCGTGGCATGTACCTGCGTGCTCATGATCAGCCCAGGCTCCCTTCCATCTCGAGCTCGATGAGTCGATTGAGCTCGACCGCGTACTCGATCGGCAGTTCCTCGGTGATGGGTTCGATGAACCCGGCGACGATCATCTGCTTTGCGTCGTCGTCATCCAGTCCGCGACTCTGGAGGTAGAAGATGTCCTCGTCGCCGATCTTGCCGACGGTCGCCTCGTGGGCGACATCGACTTCGACTCCTCGATCTCCATGTACGGCATCGTGTCGGAGGTCGACTCGTTGTCGAACATCAGGGCGTCACACTCGACGGCCGTCGAGGAGTTCTCCGCCCCATCGGCAATGTGGACGAGTCCGCGGTAGTTCGTGCGGCCCCCGTCCTTGGAGATGGACTTCGACTCGATCGTCGATTTCGTGTTCGGGGCATTGTGGTAGACCTTCGCCCCGGTGTCGATATTCTGGCCCTCGCCGGCGAAGGCGATCGTGATGTGGGTGTCGGTGGCTCCACGGCCCTTGAGGATCGAACAGGGGTAGAGCATTGTCACCTTCGAGCCCATACTGCCCGAGACCCACTCCATCGTCCCGCCAGCTTCGACGATCGCCCGCTTCGTGTTCAGGTTGAACGTGTTCTTCGACCAGTTCTGGACGGTCGAGTACTGGACGTGGGCATCGTCCTTGACGAAGACCTCGACCCCGCCACTGTGGAGGTTGTGCTTGCCGTACTTCGGGGCCGAACAGCCCTCGATGTAGTGGACCTCCGAGCCGGGCTCGGCGACGATCAGCGTGTGCTCGAACTGGCCCATCCCCTCGGAGTTCATCCGGAAGTACGCCTGGACCGGCATCTCGACGGTGACGCCCTCGGGGACGTAGACGAACGAGCCGCCGGACCAGACCGCGCCGTGGAGCGCGGCGAACTTGTTGTCGCTCGGGGGACGCAGGTCGTCATGAAGTGCTCCCGGACGATCTCCGGGTGCTCCTTGACGGCCTGGTCCATGTTCATGAAGACGACTCCCTTGTCCTCCCACTGCTCCTGCATGTTCTGGTAGACGACCTCGGACTCGTACTGGGCACCGACGCCCGAGAGCGCCTTCCGCTCGGCCTCCGGGATGCCGAGTTGCTGGAAGGTGTCCTTGATGTCGTCGGGCAGTTCGTCCCAGTCGTCGACACCCTCTCGCTTGTCGACATCCGGGCGGATGTAGGGAACGATCTCCTCGATGTCGAGTTCGGAGAGGTCAGGCTGTCCGGGCCAGCCGGTCGGCATCGGCATCTCCTCGTACAGCCGGAGCGCCCGGAGACGCCGCTCGAGCATCCAGTCCGGTTCGTCCTTGTCCTCGGAGATCATCCGGATTATCTCCTCGGTCAGTCCCTTGTCCGACTCGACAGCCGAGCGCCGCTCCTTCTTGAACTCGAAGCGGGCCTCGGTGTCGGTCTCGCGTAGGTGGTCTTGATCTGAACTCATTGTATGGTCTTATGGTGTGCTAGTGGTCGAAGCGTTAAGTCGGTTTGTGTCACCCATGTCGATTATGCGGTCCCGTAGACCTCCTCGCGAACCCAGTCGTAGCCCCGGTCCTCGAGCGACCGGGCCAGGTCGGCGTCCCCGCTCTTGACGACCTGACCGTCAAGCATGACGTGGACGTGGTCCGGCTCGACGTAATCGAGGATGCGCTGGTAGTGGGTGATCTGAAGGATGCCAGTCCCCTGCTCGTCGCGTAGCGCGTTGATTCCCGCGGAGACGTCCTGCAGTCGATCGATGTCCAGGCCCGAGTCGATCTCGTCAAGGACGGCGATCGAGGGCTCGAGAATCGCCGCTTGAAGGACCTCGTTCTGTTTCTTCTCGCCGCCGGAGAAGCCGGCATTGAGGTAGCGCCGTGCGAAGGCCTCGTCCATGTCCAGCAGCTCCATCTTCTCGGCGAGGATCTCCTGGAACTCGGCGACGCCGACTTCGCCCTCGTCGACCGGGCCCTCCATCGGGGAGGTCTCGTAGCCGCCGTCCTCCTCGTCGTCTGTGTTCCTCATGCTCGCCGAACAGCTCAGCCCGCTCCTCGAACTTTGCGTTCAGGGCGGTCCGGAGGAAGTTGGCCATCGTCACACCCTCGATCTCGGCTGGATACTGGAACCCGAGATAGATGCCGAGCGCGGCGCGCTCGTTGGGCTCGAGTGTCGAGCAGATCCCACGTTTGGTGCTCGCTCGGAAATTTCGATATCCTCGCCGAACTCGTCGGATCGAGCGTGAGCTCGACCCGCTCCGCCGGTCACCTCGTAGGCCGGATGGCCTGCAATGACCTTTGCCGTGGTCGATTTACCACTCCCATTCGGTCCCATCAGGGCATGGATCTCGCCCGAGTTGATCTCGAGGTCCACCCCTTCCAAAATCGATTCACCAGTTTCAGCGACCTTTGCGTGCAGGTCTGTCAGTGTGAGCGTTGCCATAGACGAAATCTTTACCACTCGAATGGAGGGGATGCGACTGATAATGGTTTCGTATCCGAATGCCTTGAGTGGTTCTAACAAAATTCAACTTGTGGATTTATGAGTAATATTTTCCATTAGCAGAACCGACGGCCGAGAGGTATTTACCCCAGATGCCGCCTGTTTAGCACGTGGGGATGGTCTGGCAGTTTTCGTACTACAGTCTGGGCTTTGCGGTCGCCGCCGCAATCGCCCTGGTCCTGGCCAGCTTTGCCTTTCAGAATCGGGACCAACGTACCGGCACAGCAGTGGTGGGGATGCTCGTGGCCTGTGCGATCTGGGCCGCCGCTGATGCACTTCGAGTCGTAGCCGTCGATCCCAGCCTCAAATTATGGCTTCACAATGTCCGGTTCATCGGGTCGACCGGGGTGGTGTACACGATCTTCGTGTTCATGCTCGAGTACTCGGGCCGTGACAGATGGCTGACTCGCCGGTATCTCGCAGCCCTTGCCTCGCCGTTCATCCTGATGCTCCTGCTCGTATGGACGGAGCCAACGGGCCTCCACTCGCTGGTCAGACGGGAGATGACGACGATGGAAAATGGTGGCATCGTGCTGGCACAATTCGAGTACGGGCCGATGTTCTACATCAACGCCGGCTACTCCTACCTGATTCTGATGACGACAGTGGCGTTGACAATGATCGAGTACTTCCGGCAGCAGGAGACAACCTATCGCCGGCAGGTGGGCGCACTCGCCCTTGCCCTGCTCGTCCCGTGGGTCCTGAACGGCCTCCACATCGCCGGCGTCACGCAGATCGACCTGACCGCTATCGGCTTACTGTTCACCGGAGTGATGTTTTACGCCACGCTGTTCTGGTTCCAGTTGCTCGAACTCGTTCCGATCGCCCGGAGTACCGTCATTGACAATATCGAACATGGCTTTCTGGTCCTCGATTCCGACAATCAGGTCGTCGATGTGAACGACGAGGCGACGGCAATTCTCGATCGGGACCGATCAGCCATCGTTGGCCAGCCCGTCGAGGCCCTCTTTCCCAGCCACCCGTCCCTCTGCGAAGCGATTGCCACGGAGAACAATGTAACCCGGGAAATTGCTATCGAGCGTCCAGGACGATCGAGACACTACGAGATCGAGCTCACCGACGTGACGACAGACTCCGGCAAGGAGATCGGCTCGGTCATGCTGATCCGGGACATCACCGAGGCCGTCGAGCGGAAACAGACCCTCGAGCGCCGGACCGACCGGCTCGAGCGACAGAACGAGCAGCTCGAGCAGTTCGCGAGTATTGTCTCGCACGATCTCCGTAACCCGATCAACGTCGCACGGGGCTACCTCGACATGGCTCGAGAAGATCCCCAGCCCAGCCACTTCGACGAGGTCGAGGAGTCCTTCGACCGGATGGAAGAGATCATCAACGACGTGCTAACCCTCGCCCGGCATGGCCGGCAAGTCGACGAGACCGAACCGATCGCCCTCGCCGACATCGCCGAGGCGGCCTGGGAAGGCGTCGAGACCCACGATGGGCAACTCAGAGTGGAGACCGAGAGTACCATCGAGGCAGACGAGAGACGCCTTCGCCAGCTGCTCGAGAATCTCATTCGCAACGCCTACGACCACGGACCGGCCGATGCAACAGTGACGATTGGCGATCTGACCGACGGATTCTATCTCGAGGACGATGGCCCCGGCATTTCCCCTGACAATCGGGACGAAGTCTTCGATCAGGGCTACACCACGTCGGCGGAGGGGACCGGACTCGGCCTCTCCATCGTCGCCGCAATCGTGGACGCCCACGACTGGTCGATCGACGTCACAGAGAGCCAATCGGGCGGTGCCCGCTTCGAGTTCACAAACGTGACGAGTGTGCCCGGGACGACTGCCTCACGCGAAGCTATCTAACCCGGTCTGTTCCTGGCCCGACCGGACCTCCTCCCACGAGACGTCGAGTGCCGTCAGAATCCGCTCGATCGGGCCCTGCAGAGTCTTCGCCAGCATCTTCTCGTAATCGACCTCGAAGGCCGAGGGAATCTGATCTGCGAACTCGAAGCAGATCACGTCCTGGTTGCGCTTGAACTCCTCGTAGACCGCGTTGGTCGAGGGATCGAGTCCCTCGCTCGCCTCAAGGTCCTGGAAGAACTCGTCGTGGACGCGATCGAGGTAGACCCGCTTTGGCTTCGAGCCACGCTGGAAGTTCGTCCCAAGGACCAGGTTCGCGTACTTCGCCCCCCGAACGTGGGCGGTGTCCGTCTCGTACTCTGTCAGCCGCTTGCCGATCCCACCCGGGATGGCGATATCGTCGAGTGAGACGTTGCCCGACTCGAAATCCTCGATGATCTCGCCGAGGTAGCTCGTCACGTCCTCGATGTCGCTCCCACGAACGATCATCTCGAGGACGTCTGATCTGAACCTCCTTCGTGATCGGGGCAATGTCGGATCGCTGGTACTCGAAGCCGGTGATGTCGATGTCGTCCACATCCTTGCCCTCCTTCCAGACGATGTGGCCCGCGTAGCGCTTCTTGCGACCGGCCTGGAAGAATCGACGGTAGAGCTTCTCGAACTCGATCTGGAAGCGGGTGATCCCTGGCCCCGAGGGTGTCCTCCGCAAACGCATCGTACTGTTGGTTAAGTTGCTCCTCGAGATCGAAGGACGTCGCAGTTGCCTCATCGACAGACAGGTCATCACCGAGCTCGAGGAGGACCGAGTCCGTATCTCCATAGACAACATCGTAGCCGAGGTCATTCACTGCCTCCTTGGTGAAGCGAATGACCTCCCGACCGGTCGCCGTAATCGCCGCTGCAGCGTCTTTGTCATAGAGCCTGAATTGTAACCATCCCGAAACGCCATAGAGAGAATTCATAATAACCTTTACACTTTGCTGCTGGCGGTCATACTGCTCGTATTCGTCGGTTTCAGGGTCAAACTGATCGCGAAGTGACTTCTTTTCCTCCCGTTCAGAGAGAAGATCTGTCACCATCTCACGAATGATGCCATCCGGTTCGGTCCGAAAGTGCGTTGGCTCTGGCTGGGTCGGGGCAGTGTATGTCTCCCCGGCGAAATCCGCGGGGACCTTCGTCTCCGGTGAGGCGTTGACAGTTACCATGCACATCGGGTAGAGGCTCTTCAGGTCGAGGACGCTCACGTTCTCTCGAACCCCGGAGATCGGCTCGAAGACAGCCCCGCCCTCGAACTCCTCGCCCTCCTCCTGCTGGCCCTTCGAGGGGAGGACGAACCGGTCGTGGGCCTCGTGCAAGACGTACATGTCAACCGCATCACCCGGGGTTGGCGCGTCCTCGAGTTTGCACCCAACGAACGTCGCCACCTCCCGCCAGAAGGCAATGAGTTCGCGCTGGCGGTCGAGTTCAACACAGAGTTCGACGTCCCGGAGGTTGTACTCGAGCAGGCGCGTTGGGTCTTGCTCCCAGAGGTCACCGATGTCGCCGGGGTAGCGCTCCTTGCCGACGCCGAGTTCCTCCTCGCCGACGGCATCCAGGCGGTAGGAGTCGAGTTCGGAGAACACGGTCCGGCGATAGGCATAGAGGAGGTCGAAGACGACCCGGCCCTTCACGTCCGGCCCGCCCCAGTTCGACCGCCAGACCTCGCCCACGCGGGAGAGCTGCTCGATGTCGATCCCTTTCACCTCGAGCCGGTCGAGCAGGTACGGCGCGTCGAAGTCATCGAAGTTCCAGCCCGTCAGGATGTCGGGATCGACCTCCTCAACGTACGCGAGGAAGGCCTCGAGCATGGCCACCTCGTCGTCGAACGTCGACACTGTCACATCGATATCCGGTCCGATCGGTTCGTATTCCTCCAGCGACTCGGGCAGGGTTGTCTCGAGATCATCGGCCTCGAAGATCCAGGTGACGTACTCGTCAGTCACGGAGTCGTGGCTCGTGAGACAGACGATTTTCTCCTCGCCATCCTCGGGAAAGCCGTGGCGGTCCTCGACCTCGATGTCCACCGTCAGTACGCGTGGCTCGGCATCGACCTCGCTCGCCTCGACCATCGCGTGGTGGACGCGGAGGGAACCATCAGCTGTCCGCCGCTCTGGCACACGAATACCGCTGCGAATGTCCTTGTCGATGAGAAACCGGTTCGGGAACAGAATGTCGGCCTCGTAGTGCTCGAACTCATCACGAATCTGACCAACATCGCGAGGTGTTTGCCCGAAGATCTGCAGGAGCCGTTCGCCCCGGATGCTCTCGTGAGGCTGGCCATCCTCGTCAACCTCAGACCAGCCGGTGATGCCGTCGTACTGGCTGAGCTCGTCCTCCGTCACCGTCTCGATGGGGGCATAGAAGTACGGTCGAAAGCCGACGACCTCCACGTGCTCGAGGGTGCCTTCCGGTGTGCGGCCGAAGACGTGAATGATCGGGCGCTCATCCGTCCCGGATCCGGTGATGGTGTAATCGACCTGCATGACCGCCAGCTCGACAGACCCCATCGCCTCCGGCAGTGACTCGGTTTCCACATCGACCACCTCGCTCGTGGTGTCAGTTGGTGCACCGGCGATCTCCCGGGCCTCGGCTGCGGGGCGTTCGGACTCCGTGCCGATCTCCCCAAGTGTCGCCTGGCCCCCGTCGCTCATGCTCCGCGGCTTGGTGATGATCGGATAAAAACCCGGCCACTTGGCCCACGGTCCTCCGGCAACAAGACATATAATATGGTAACACCTAGCAAACCTCGTGGTGAATGACGTGTCTGCTCGCAGCAACGACGGCGGACGAGCTGAATCGCCCAGCCACGACGAGGACGATCTGACGGTCGAGGCCTATGAGACGGACGGCGGTGTTGTCTTCTACGACTCGGACAATCCCCTCGCGTGGGTCGAGACCTGCAGCCCGATTCACCTCGAGGACGTGGCCTGATTGGCGGGCCAACCCTTTTCTCGCCCTCGCGGCAACCACTTCATGTGGTCTTCGACGACCCGTCCCCGCACGAGCCGGACGAGTACGACCCAGAGGCCGATCTCCCGGACCCAGAACACGAGCTCGTCTCGATTCCGGAGGTTTCGACGGACGAAGGCGATGTCCCACAGGACCTGCTGCTCACGTTCTGGATCATGGTGGCTGTCCTCAACGTGGCCATCATGGCCATCGCCGTGGGGCTGATCCTGCTCGTCTTCGGCTACGATCTGGTCACGAGCCTCGGCCTCGTTGGTGGCGGGCTCGTGCTGGCCGGGCTGGCCTATCGGCGCTACCGCAGTTTCCGGATCGATAGCGACGACGATGCCTACGGGTCGGACCAATGAGACTCGTGACCGACCGGGACGGGACGCGCTATGAGGTGCTCGCAACCGGAGAGACGGCATGGCAGCTCCGAGCCGTCGTGTCCGGCCGGGAGACGACGCTCGACCCGGCACTGCTCTCCCCAGCCAGCCTCGCCCCGCTTGAAGAGCGCGGCCTGGGCGTCGACCCGGCGAGCGCCGACGCCCTCGGCGTGTCGGATCTGCTCGGCCTCGGGGTGCTCGAGCGGCTGGCCGATAGCGGCCCCACGCCAGTCGAGACACTCCTGACGGCAGCGGGAGCCTGCGAGCGAGAACTGTCTGGCCGCCTGGCGGACCTTCAGGTCGCCGGGCTGATGCCGGCGGGTCGACCGGCCAGATGGCCCCGGATACGCCCTGACTGATCAGGCGGCCGTGATCATCAGGGACGAAGCTGGGCCACCGGATCGTCACTGACAATTCGCGAGCGATTCGAGGTGGGGTCTTTCTGCACCAGAACGTGGCGGTCACCCGCCCCGACGAGTTCCTCGTCGTGGCTCACCGCGAGAATCTGTTCGACCCCGAGTGACCGCATCGAGTCGACGAGCTCGAGCAGCTGGGTCACGTGACCATCGTCAAGATAGACGGTCGGCTCGTCGAGGATCAGTGGTGGCATCGGCGCCGAGCCGTGTTCGCCCTCGGCGAGGAGCCGGTAGATCGCACACCGCAGACTGAGGTTGAACAGGGCTCGCTCGCCGCCCGACAGCCGCTCCGGCGCGATCGGCTCGCCGTCCTTCTGATAGACCGTCAGCGCGTAGTCGCCGTCGAGTTCGATCGACGCATAGGCGTCGTTGCGATACAGCAGGTCGAACGTCTCGTTGACGAGCCGTTCGAGGGTCGCCACGTTCCGCTGGCGCAAGGACGATCGAAGATCGGAGTACGTCTCCTCGAGTGTCTCGGCCTCCTCGTAGATGGTCCCGAGGCGATCCTGTCGCTCCTCTAGTGTCTCGAGACGTTCCCGGTGGCCCTCGAGCGTCTCGATCGCCTGCTCGGTTGCGCCGATGGCCGACTGGACCTCGTCTCGCCGCTTTTCGAGTGTCTCGATGGTGTCCGTCAGGGACTCGATGTCCGCTCGGGCCTCCGCCAGCTGCGAGTTGAGGGTCTCGATGCGGGCCTCATCAACTTCCTCGCGGCGGTCGCTGAGTGTCGATTGCTTTTCGGAGAGACGGGTCCGTCGCTCCTCATTGACCTCGGCGAGACTCGAGCGGCGCTCGCGGATCGAGTCCATCTCTCCCTCGAGGTCCTCGATGGCCTCGGTGCACTCGACGATCGACTCGAGCGTGGTGCGTTCGGTCTCGAGGTCCTTTCGCTTGCCGTTGACCGTCCCCAGGGCGGCCCGCTCGGTCTCGATCGTGGCTTCGAGCTCGGCCTCCCGCTCGGCCAGCGAGTCCAGTTCCTCGGTGATTGACTCGAGGTCGGCCATTACCCCGGTCAGCCGCTCCTGGCGCTCGGCCTGGGCCGCCTCGCGTTCCTCGATCACGGCCGTGAGCCGATCGATCTCGGCCTCGCACTCGTCGATGGTACTGGCGGTCTCCTCCAGCTCGCGGGCCCGCTCGAGTGCCCGCTCGATGGTCAGCTCGGCGGTCCTGAAGGACCGTTCGTCGCGTCTCGAGGCGGTCTCGCTCCGCCCGTTGCTCGTCGAGGTCGTGGAGGTGCGGTGCGTCCTCGACCGGCTGTCCGCAGGTCGGACACTGGCCCGCGGCCGCGAGTGACTCGCGCTCCTCGATTGCCGCCTCGATGGCCTCGAGGCGAGCGTCGATCTCCGAGAGGGCCGTCCCGACGCCCTCGCGCTGTCGGGTGAGTGTCTCACGGTGGTCGGCGACGGCTGATGCGGGAACCGGCGCAGACTCGAAGGAACTCGCGAGTTCCTCCCGCTGTCGCTCCTGGTCGGCCAGCTCCTCCCGACGCTCGGCGATGCTGCCCGAATCGTCCTCGATGGCAGCTGCGAGTGTCTCGTGCTCGGCCTCCAGATCCTCCTGGCGCTCGGTCAGTCCCGACCGCTCGTCCTCGATTCGGTCCAGTTCGTCCTGTGCCCGCGTGATCGCCGTCCGGTGGGTCTCGAGGTCATCGCGGAGCCCGGAGTCGGTCTCCTCCAGCTCCTGCAAGCGATCGCTGACGGTCATCCCGGCCAGATCGACGGCCGATCGGTACTCGGCAAGGTCGTCCTCGAGGCTCGATCGATCCTCCCGGCACGACCGCAACTGTTCACCCAGCTCCTCTCGCGTGGCCTCGATCTCGGCGATCGTCGACCGGAGCTCCTCGACATCCGACTCGAGGCTCTCGATTTTTGCACGGGCGTCCTCGTAGGCATCGAGCGTGCTCTCGACCTCGTCGATCCGATCGCGCACCTCCTCTCGATCAGTCCGGGCCTCCTCGAGATCGGTGTCGATCTGGGCCCGCTCGCTCTCGAGGGCGTTGAGCTCCCCATGGGGGTCATCCGCCTCGATCGTCTCAATCTGCTCGCGAATCGACGCAACGACCTCCTGCTGGCCGTCGAGGACGGTCTTGACCCCGAGCCGGGCATCGCTGGCCCGATCACGATAGCGCTCGAGCGCCCCCAGCTGGAGCAGGTCGTCGATCATGTCCTGGCGTTCGGCCGGTGAGGCGTGGATCAGCGTGTTGACCTCACCTTGCCGGACGTAGGCACAGTTGACGAACGCCTCGGCGTCCATCCGCAGGAGTGACTCTACCCGGTCCTGGACGTCGGTGACTCCCTCGATGGGGGCGCCACTCGGTGGAGTGAGCGTGCAGGCGGTCGTCGTCGCCCGTTCCCCGCGGATTCGAATTTCGCGCTCGATGGAGTAGGGCTCGCCGTCGTGGGTGAACGACAGCGAGACGGCCGCATCCTCGGCCCCGATCGTGATGACGTCCTCGAGGGTCTGATCGTCGAGGGCATCGGCCCCGTAAAGGGCGAAGAAAATCCCGTCGAGCAGCGTGGTCTTGCCGCTGCCGTTGACGCCGTGGACGACGGTCACACCCGGCTCGAGGGCGAGCTCTGTCGACCCGAAACACCGGAAGTGCTCGAGCTCGATGGCCTCGACTCTCACGAGTAATCACCGATCGAGACCTGGCCATCGTCCTCCCGTGATGGCTCGTCCGTGGCCGATTCCGGCGCCGTATCCTGGGGCTCCTGCGATTCGGATCCCTCACTCGGTGGCGTTGAGAGGCTCGAGAGTGTGCCGGCATCGAGGTGGTCGCGGATCTCGCGCTCCACGGCCTCCCGGACCCCGGAGTGTGGGATGGAGTCGTCGCGAACGATCCCGTCGAGCAGGTGCGTGGCGGCGCTGGCCTCGAGCTCCTCGAGTTGCTCGAGGACCGCCTCGTCCGGGTCGGCAAAGTGGACGCTGATCGACTCTTCCTCGTCCGGGAACTCACGGCGGTCGATCACCCGGCTGATCAGGGCTCCCCGTTCACTGGCACAGTCCTCAACTGCAGCGGGCTGGACGGGATCGCCACCCCCCTCGATGGTCACAATCACGACCGCCTCACTGCAGTCGTGTTCGCGCACCCGCTCGCGGACCGTGTCGGTTCCCTCGCCGGCCTCGAGCGATACGTCGATAAAGACGAACGGCCGCGTGGCCTGGATGCCCCGGCGGCTGATGGTGATCGACTCCTCGAACCGTACCACGTTGAACCCACGGTCCTCCCGCTCGGCCGCGCTGACCCGCTCGGTCGAGCCACAGTAGGTGACCCAGGTATCATCGACCTGGGCGGTGTCTGGCTGGTGGTTGTCGCCCAGCAACAGCGCGTCGAAGTCGACTGTGGCCGCCTCGAGAAACGCCGCCGTGTCCCAGTCCGCGTGGGCAAAGGGCTCGAAGAGCCCGTGTGTCAGCGAGGGCGGCATGCTCGCTGGCCGGTGGCGGGGGCTCGAACGCGGGCGGGGCGTCCTCGCGCTGGGCGGGTGAGACGTAGTCGAGGCCGTAGAGGGCGACGTTACCGAGGGTCACCGGTTCGATGCCCAGTCGGGTCGCGAGCCCGAGATCGGCAAACAGATCGAGCCACTGGGCGTCCCGCTTGGTCTCGTGATTGCCGACGATCGCATAGAATGGAATGTCCGCATCGGCGAGACGCCGGAGGATCCTGATCGTGCCCTGCAGGTCCACCAGCGAGGGGCGGCGATCGTGAAACAGGTCGCCCGCGTGAAGGACGGCGTCGACGTCCATCGACGTGGCCGCATCGACGACGGCCTGGAAGGCCTCGAGAAAGTCCTGGCGACGCTCGGGCACGTTGTACTGCTGGTACCCGATGTGAGTGTCACCGGTGTGAAGCACGCGCGTCATCGACTGGGCTCTCGCGCGACAGTACAAAAACCTCCAGCCATCCGCCGTGAAAGTGGATTCATGCCACACGATCAAAGAGCGCTCTGAGGTGCAGGTCCCGTCAAAAACAGCGATTCAGTGGTGAGTGACCCCATCTCGGAGATGGGGACTCCGGTCGAGCGCCGATCAGGGGTCGGGATTGAAGATGTCCGGTTCCGGCGACCCCTCGACATTGAGGACGCCCAGTGTCCCTCTGCGTGCCGCGCGGGTGAGCGCGTGATCGACGATCTTGATCTCGCCCGGCACTGGGGTGTCGATCTCAGCGATTGCGACGCTTCCTGGCACCACGGGGGCGGTCTCGACGTAATGGTCGGGATCAGACGCAACCGCGCCATCTCGGTAGAACGTCTCCCAGACGTTGCCGATGGCGTGCCAGGAGCTGATCATGTTCGGCCCACCATTGGCGTAGAAGATCCGAATCCGTTCGCCCTTCTCCACCTCGATTGGTCCGTAGCCATCCCCGGTGAATGCCCACGGCTCGCCGTTGATCGGGACGTAGGTCGGTTCCTCGCGCTTCATCGCCTCGAAATCGAACGCGTGGTGGCCTTCCTCGCCGGCCTCCCCCTTCGTGTACAGCTCGTGCTGGCCGAAGTACAGCTCGCGGTCCACCGGCGGGAGTCCGTCCTCGGGCTCGACGAGGATGGCCCCGAACATGCCGGCGCTGATGTGCTGGTCCAGGTTCGGGACCGCACAGTGGTAGACGTGTACGCCGGGGTACATCGCCGTGAACTCGAACGATGCGGTCTCGCCGGGGTTAACCGTCGAAGCCCCCGCCCCGCCGCCCGGCCCGTACACGGCGTGCAGGTCGATATTGTGCGGCAAGGAATTCTCCTCGGCATTCGTCAGCGTGATTCGAACGGTGTCACCCCGCCGCACGCGGATCATGGGGCCAGGGACCTGGTCATCGAAGGTCATGAACTCGAAGGTGACGCCCGGTTCGACCTCCGCAATCCGCTCCGTCGCCGTTATCGAGATGTCATGGTGTTTCGGTTCGGTCCAGTCCACTGGATCCGGAACATCCGTTGGATCCGCCGCAATCCGATTGACGTCGACCGCCTCGGCCGACGGCAATCCCTCACCGTCTGCGGGTTCGGCAGACCCATCTGGGTCCACCTCACCCTCTGCACAGCCAGCGACGGCTATCGCTCCGCCGCTCACACCGAGTCCGTACAGGAATCGTCGACGGTTGGTGGCTGGTTGGGTCATAATCGACCACAATTGAGGGTTCGGGTGAACGATTGGTTACTTATGGGGATGGTTCCCGACCACCGGGAATTAGGGCTACGAGCGACTCTGGCGTCGCTCGATAAGGAGCCCTATGACGACATACGCGTGGGCGAGTGCACCGGCCGTGATCAGGCCACTACCAACCCGGGCGAGTGGCTCAACGGCCACGAGTGTGCCAGAAGATTCCAGCACCAGGCCCCCGGCGATTGCCACAATCGCCGCCAGCGCGGTCCGGTCGGCAATTCCAACTGTCGATCCGATGGCCGGCGGGTAGAACTGATACGTGACACCAACGATCGTCAGCCCGAGAAAACCGACCAGCGCGACACGATAGTGGACCTGGATCAGCTCGAGCGTCGGGCCCACAAACGCCATATGGAGTCCGAGGAGGACAAGTGCGATTCCGGCCGGCCCGGCGAGCAAGACACCGTAGAACCCGACTCGCCGTCGATCGGAACGCCAGTAGAGGTGGCCGTACGCGATTGCGAACCCGATGATGGCAATGGCCATGCTGATCGCTCCGAGTTGGAAGCGGAGACCTCCAAGAAAGTCACTCACCAATAGCGCCGGGCCAATTGCCCCGCTCAGGAGGACGAGCACCACGAGTGGCGTCGATGGCATCGCCACGAGAAAGCGTGGGAGCAGGCGAACCCCGACGGCAAAGACAAGCAGCGTTGCGGTTCCGGCTGCGAGGACGTGACTGACCACTGGCGTGACGGGCGGGACGATCACCGGATCAATACCGAGTCTGAGCATCACCCCGAGACTGGCGCCACCCAGGAGGTACACGAACACAATCGGTACGACCGCGTTCGCGATCCGATCAACCCGCTGTCGGCTGTGATTGTGCTCGGCAGTCCCCGTCTCGGCTCCGGTGATGTTGTCCCGAACGGTCCAGAGAATTGCGCCAACAAAGAGGAGAGTCCCGAGCAACCAGGCCACTGCTCCGAGAAGGCCTCCCGTGTCACCCAGCCAGCCCTGGGCCTCGAGCGCCAGCGCCCCCGTACCCAGCACTGAGAGGAACAGATGAGCGCTCGGAATCCGGGGGAAGGCCAACTCTCTGGCGAAGTCGGCAGGGATCAGCGTGTAGGCCTTCCCGAAGGCGACGTGAAAGACGAACCCGTAGAGCCCGAGCACGACGGCAACAGGCCGGGCGATACCGGCGAGGTGGGCGAGTTGCCAGCCGGCGAAAAACAGCACGCCGGTCACCACGAATGCCCGCGACCAGCGCCCCACGGTTTCGGCGGTCATTATAGCCGGATTACAAGGCCAGGACTGTCAATCACCCGCTCCGAAGGGTCCGGAGGATTGATAGGCCATCACCGGGACCACGTGATATGGCACCTACCTACACACCGACGGAGATGATGGACCGGGATTCGCGGTCGAACCGGTACTATCGCAACGCCGTGGAGCGCCACTGGGATCCCTTCGAGATCGACCTCGAGGGCGATCGCGAGGAGCTGATCGAGTACGCCGAGACGTATCCCGAGCGATTCGACCACGGCGCCTGGGAGCGGATGCTCGTCGGCATCGCGAAGTTCGGCGCCGGCGAGGATGCGGTGACGGAGGATCTCGCCCCACTGGCGACCGTCCTCGAGAACCTCGACGACCAGCTGTTCCTGACCACGCAGCTGTACGAGGAGGCCAAGCACGCCGACTTCTTCGATCGGTACTGGCGGGAGGTCGTCTGGGGCGTCGAGGACGAGATGGGCTGGGAGCGATCCAACCCCCGGGACGACAAGTGGTTCGACGAGGCCTACGTCGAGCTGTTCGACCGCAACCGGCGCGCCCAGTATCGGCTGCTCGAGGACGATACCCCGAGAACCGCGCGAAGGCATACTGTCACTACCATCTGACCATCGAGGGTATCCTGGCCCAGACCGGCTACTACGCCATGACCCGAATTTACGGGGGCGAATTCGACGAGTTACCGCATCTGACCGGGCTGGTGGAGGGCTTCGACAGCATTCGTAGCGACGAGGGCCGCCACGTCGGTTTCGGCATGAGCCAGCTGAAGAAGCTCATCGGCGAGGGAGTCGATCCCGGCCTGATCGATGACACCGTCAACAACCTGATGCCGTACGTCACCGCTCGCGACGATCGCTTCCAGGCGGATGAGGATGCATACGAGGATATCGGCCTCGAGGAGAACGAATTTGCCGAGTACGCGATGGAAAAGCACATGCAACGGATGGGCCAGATCAAGGATGCCGCAGCCGACATCCCGGACGTCGACGAACTGGTGAGCCTCTCTGATTGAGAACGGGCAGCCCTACCGGTGCGGGCCGTATGTTCAGGAAGTTTTTTCTGTCCGAAAGATAAGGACAGAATATGGACGCCCGATACGAGCCGACCGAGATGATGGATCGGGACTCCCGATCGAACCGATACTATCGGAACGCCGTGGAGCGGCGCTGCGGATCCGTTCGAGATTGACCTCGAACAGGATGTCACCGCCCTGCTCGAATCGATCGAAGACGATCCGGACGATAATTTCGATGAGGCGTGGGATGCATTTCTCTCGGGTATCGCCAAGTTCGGGGCCGGTGAGGATGCAGTGGCCGAGGACCTGGCCCCGCTTGGGGTGGTCCTCGAAGATATCGATGACCAGCTCTTCCTGACCACGCAGCTGTACGAGGAGGCCAAACACGCCGACTTCTTCGATCGCTACTGGCGCGAGGTCGTCTGGACCGTCGAGGACGAGCTCGGACTCGAGCGATCCTCTCCCCGGGACGACAAGTGGTTCTCCGAGGAGTACCTCGAGCTGTTCGACCGGAACACGAAGGCGATGTACCGGCTTCTCGAGGAGGATACCCCGGAAAACCGGGCCATCGCGTACAGCCACTACCACCTCACGCTCGAGGGCATCATCGCCCAGACCGGCTACTATGCCGCAAACCGAACCTTCGGTGCGGAGTACGACGAACTACCCCACCTCCCTGGCCTGGTGGAGGGCTTCGAACGCATCCGCAGTGACGAGGGCCGACACGTCGGCTTCGGCATGAGTCAGCTGAAGAAACTCGTGTACGAGGAGGGGGTCGATCCGTCGATTGTCGATGACACGGTCATGGAATTGATGCCTCTCTTGCAGGCAGTCGCCGAAGACGACCGATACGGGCCACCCGAGGACGATATTCCAGAAAGCGAGATGGTCTTTCAACCCGGGGACCTCTTCGAGTACACCGTCGAGAAGCACTCACAGCGCATGAGTCAGCTGCGCGACGATGCCGACCTCCCAGATGTCGAGGAACTCGTCAGTCTCGAGTCCTGACGCTCAGCTACTCAACGACCGATAGGATAGCGTCGTAATCCGGTTCGTTCGTCGGGTCATCGGCGATCCAGCGGTAGATCACGGTTCCATCCTCATCGAGTACGTACACGGCTCGATTCGCGACGCCGTGGAGTCCGAGTGGCTCAATGTCGAACTCGAGATCGTACGCCTGGATGGCACTGCCAGCCATGTCACTCACGAGATCGAAGCTAAGGCCGTGTTCCTCGCGAAAGGCCCCCTGGGAGAAGGGGGAATCGGCACTGATCCCAAGGACCGTCGCTCCAGCGGCGTTGAATTGCTCGATGTGCTCTTCCAGGGCCACCATCTCGTTGGTACAGGGTGGCGTGAATGCCCCGGGGAAAAACGCCAGCACGATCGGGCCGTCTCCGAGGTGATCCTCTAAGTCGAACGGCTCGTGGTCGCTCGTGCCATACGTCGCGGTAAACAATGGTGCGGTGTCGCCTGTCGATAGCATCACGTCTCGGTTCCCTCGCCAGCGTGAAAAGAACTGTCCCGAACGGGATAGTATCAGCCAATGAGTCGCCCGCGTGGTATCCGAGTCGCTAGGCCTGCGTGGATAGATATTCCTTGAGGATTGTTCGATGACACCGCTTGTTCTCGGTGTTTTCATAGCAGACCAGAACCAGTGGTTCATCTGCTTGCAGCCGTTCGAGAATGTCCGAGACAGCCGATTGGGCCTCGGCGGATTCCTTGAGATGTGACCGGTACCGGTCCTCGAGATTGATTTCGTCCCACGCGACGTTGTGGGCGTCTTCGTCACAGATTCCGTCCATTTTCAGGCGTTCGTGATGTTCTTTGAACTCATCCAGTAGTGAGTCAGGTGGGCCAAGTGCAGGATAGTTCTCATCGACGACGGCGCTGAACCAGCCCGTCGGTCGCCGAACGACACCGATACGCGTCGCCTCGGCAGGAAAATCGACGAGATCGTGCCTGAGCGCCGCCACGTAGGTGTCCTCGATCCGATTGCTGGTGGTCATGATACCTGTGATTCGAGTGTGAGAGATGTTAACCCACCGGTCGGCTGTTCTTCCACTCGGGGGGTGGCCGGTCAGAAGGGCAAATACGAGCACTTCGTTCCAGGTATGAACTGCATAGTGGTATATTAAATTCCGACCCCGGTCCAATCTCACGTCCGATCCAGATTCGGTCGCAAAGGCCTCGCTACTGTGTTCTGCGGCAAGAAATGGCCTATCAGCATTCAGGGTCCGACACTGTCGTCCAACCGTGAAATACTATTCACCGTGGCCATCATATTCACCTGTCACCGTGTCTCTCCCCAGCCAGGTGGATCAATGACCTCAGCTGAACAACTTTTCGTCGAGGTCGCGGGGACGAACCCAGTCATGCAGGGGCTGGTGGGCGGTATCATCATCGCCCTCCTGAATCTCTTCGGTGCCGCCATCGTGTTCATCTGGCGGAATCCAACACAGCGAGCCATGGATGCGGCCCTCGGTGGGGCTGCTGGAGTGATGCTGGCAGCGAGTTTTACGAGTCTGATCATTCCCGGGATCGAGGCAGAACCACACGGTGGCGTGGGTGCTGTCATGATCGGCATCATCCTCGGGGTAATCGTTCTTGATCGAGCCGATGCATGGGTCCCCCATATTCACGTCCTCATCACTGGAGGGGTGCGCGAAGAGGAACGACAGGTCGCCAGCACTGGCGGTGCGGGGAGAGAGAATGGAGGCATCGACGAGACCCGACTGTCATCGGTATTGCTGTTCATCGTCGCCATCACGCTCCACAATATGCCAGAGGGACTGGCTGTGGGTGTCGGCTTCGGAGCTGGTAACCTCGAGGAGGCGATCCCGCTGATGATCGCGATCGGTATCCAGAACATCCCGGAGGGACTCGCCGTCTCGGTCGCAGCGATCAATGCGGGTCTGCACCGTCGGTTCTATGCCGCACTGACCGGACTGCGAGCCGGGCTCGTCGAGATACCACTTGCCGTGTTTGGCGCCTGGGCGGTCACCGTGGCAGCTCCTGTCCTCCCCTATGCCATGGGCTTTGCAGCCGGTGGCATGCTGTTTGTCATCTCCGATGAGATTATCCCGGAGACCCATGCCCAGGGAAACGAACGCATCGCCACCCTTGGAACGATGCTGGGGTTGATCATCATGCTGTACCTCGACGTAGTCTTGGCCGCCTGAGCTATCCGAAAACGAGGGTTGGCCCAGCCAGGGTCGCCGATTATGATTGACGCTGGTCGTACATCCGTCTGACTGAACTATTTGTATCTCCCCTGTCCCTCCACAGTGTATGGAGTACGGGTATTCCGAATCAGAGACGGTTACCGTCACCCTCGAGCCTGACACGATCGAGCGTATCGACGAACTCGCCGCCGCCCGTCCACTTGCCGACCGAAATTCCGTCATTCACGACATGCTCGGCACGTGGCTCCGGCAGCAGAACCGATTCTGACGATCGAGTCCAGAATTCAGCTTTTCAGAAAGTGACGAGGACCGGGTACCGGAGGTTGTAGACTCCAATCAGTCCCCACTGTTCGGGCGATCAATTGACACTGCGGTCACGATCGCATCGGACTCGCAACCTCAACGAACAGTTCTCGAGAAACGATAGGGTCTCGAGGACCCAGATACAGCGACATCATTTAGCTGGTCGAGATGGCCGGACAGTGGCAAGGCCGACACGCTCGGATTGTATTACTCGAACTCTTTCTTCGATGGGGCCCTAAGGGTCGCCCTTGGAGTAAGTACAGATTGAGTATGGTCTCAATGGAGGCGACCCAGCAGCGATGCAAATTGGTACGCTCCAAACGCTCGCAAAATTGGTTATCGCGATATGTGGTTTACCGTTGGCTCAGATGCGAGTTTGCCTGTGCTGCCGGCACCTAACGCGTAGGCTTTTCCACCCAGCCTTGGTACCTCCAAGCATGTCGGCCATCCACGAGCAACTCGAGACCGCGTTCACCGATGAGGGCTATACGGTCCACGAAGCAAGCAACAATCGCGGGCGCATCAGGATCGCCATCGACGAAGACGATATCGAGCCCGATCGTGTCACCGAGATTGCTACCACAGTCGTGGATCGAGATGACACCGTCGGCTGGAAGGTCGATGCAGAGCGACTCGAGGGCCAGGATGGCATCAGCACTGTGCTGACCTTCCGAGACCGCAGCTGAACAGCCACAGTGATTACAGGCTAGCAGACTATTCTGAGCGGTATGGACCGCCACTACTCGCCGACCGAGATGATGGAGCGTGATTCACGTTCAAACCGATACTACCGCAATGCCGTCGAACGCCACTGGATCCCTTCGAGATCGACCTCGAGACCGACGTCGAGAACATGCTCGAGCTCGCTACGGAGGAGCCCGAGGATTTTCCGGAGGCGTGGGACGGGTTCCTGGCCGGCATCGCGAAGTTCGGCGCCGGCGAGGACGCCGTCACCGAGGACCTTGCGCCGCTGGCGACCGTCCTCGAGAACCTGGACGACCAGCTGTTCCTGACCACCCAGCTCTACGAGGAGGCGAAACACGCCGACTTCTTCGACCGCTACTGGCGGGAGGTCATCTGGACCGTCGAAGACGAGGTCGGCCTCGAGCGATCAAATCCACGGGACGATCGATGGTTCAACGAGCAGTACCACGAGCTATTCGACCGCAACCGACAGGCCCAGTTCCGCCTGCTCGAGGACGATACCCCGAGAACCGCGCCAAGGCCTACAGCCACTACCACCTGACCATCGAGGGCATCCTCGCCCAGACAGGCTACTATGCCTCCCACGAGTACTTCTGTGGGAAATACGAGGAACTGCCCCACCTGCCCGGGCTCGTGGAAGGGTTTTCGAACATCCGCAGCGACGAGGGGCGACACGTCGGCTTCGGCATGAGCCAGCTCAAGAAGCTGGTTGCCGAAGGGGTCGATCCCTCGATCGTCGATGACACCGTGGCCGGCCTTCTGCCGCTGCTCGAGGGCATCACCGAGGATCAGCGCTTCCAGCCCGAAGACGAGGAGGACCGGGTCGTCTTCGAGGATGGGGAACTCTTCGAGTACACGATTGCGAAACACACCGAGCGAATGGAACAGATCCGGGACGCCGGAAGTGACATTCCCGACGTCGACGAACTGACGAGTCTCGAGACGGCCGACTAGAGGTCGTAGTGCTCCCCGTGCTCGAGCGGCAACACGATGCGATCTGCGACGTCACCGTAGACGGAGACAGCCTCATCGTAGAGTTCCTCCGGGGGCGCATCGAGTGCAAAGGTGGCGACCATCTCGTCGGTCACGAGCTCGCCCATTTCACCCCAGGCCTGCTCGCGTGAGAGGTCGTGGAGTTCTTCGCCGATAGACCGCCAGCCGTGCTGCTCGAGCACGTCGTGGTAGGTTCGGGTACTGCCGTAGAAGGCGATCCGCATACGCACCTCCTCCCGGACTCGATCACGGTCGGCCTCGGTCTCGCCGGTGACGATCAACGGGCTGGCCGAGAGGGCGACGTCCTCCCGACTTCGGCCCCCGGTATCTGCTCCCTCCTCGACGAGGGGGACCAGCACCTCGCTGGCGTACTCGGGCGTGTTGAAGGGGTGCATGGCGAGCCCATCACAGATCTCGCCGGCCATCCGGACGTTGTACTCGTTGACCCCCGCGATGTAGATCGGAATGTCGGGATCGTCGATCGGCCCCGGGTCGAAGACCTCGGTCATCAGCGAGAACTGGTAGTGGTCACCCTCGAACTCGAGTGAGGCATTCCCCTGGAAGACGTCGAAGATGTGCCGGATGGACTCGACGACTTCGCGGAGCCGGGGACCGGGTGCATCCCAGTCGACACTGAACCGACGCTCGTTGTGGCCCTTGACCTGGGTACCAAGCCCGAGGACGAATCGTCCGTTGGACTTGGCGGCGAGGTCCCACGCCATGTAGGCAAGCACCATGGGACTCCGGGTGAACGCCAGCGCGATCCGGGTGCCCTGCTGGATCGTCTCGGTGTGATCGGCGATGAGGGGGTGGGGGAGAAAGGCGTCATTTGCCATCTCTTGCGTCCAGACACCGTCAAAGCCGAGTTCTTCGGCACGTGCGGCGGCCGCTCCTGGATCGCCCGTTACATTCGGTACGTTCGCTTCGACGCGAAAGGGAGCCATGGCTGACAGGGTACCTCGCCGGGCTTCAAGCTGGGAAAGCGGTCAACCGTCGAGTCGGTCCTCGAGCTTGAACTTCTGGATTTTGCCCGAGGCCGTCCGTGGTAGCTCGTCGACGAATCGTACCCCCCGCGGGTGCTTGTAGGCTGCGAGCTGGTCCAGACAGTATTCGATGATGTCCTCTTCGGTGACGTCCACGCCCGGTTCCACATCTGGTCGGGGAACAATGACGGCCGCAGGAATCTCATTTCGCCGTTCGTCTGGCAGGCCGATTACCGCGGCCTCGGCGACCGCCTCGTGTTCGCCGAGGAACGCCTCCACCTCGCTCGGATAGATGTTGTAGCCGGCCGAGACGATGACGTGTTTCTTCCGGTCGACGATCTCGTAGTAGTTCAACTCGTCCCGGCGGGCGATATCGCCCGTCCGGAAGAAGCCCAGGTCGGTGAACGCGGCCTCGGTCGCCTCGGGGTTCCCGTGGTATCCCTGCATAACGTGGGGGCCACGGACCAGCAGTTCACCCGTCTCGCCTTGGGCGACTTCCTCACCATCTTCGTCGACAATCTTGCAGTCCGTGAAGCGAAGCGGCTGCCCAATCGTCCCGTGGCGAAGGCCGTGTGACGAGCGCGTCTGGCTGTGGGTGGCCCCGGACGTCTCCGTGAGCCCGTACCCTTCGCCCATTTCGACGCCAGCCGTCGCCTCGAACTCCTCCTGGATTGCCACCGACATCTTTGCCCCACCCTCTCCGGCGTGCTCGAGACTCGTCAGGTCGTATTCGCCAAATGAATCGGCCGTGACCATGTCGACGTACATGGCCGTCACGCCGACGAAGTTCGTGATGCCTACCTCCTCGATGAGGCGCATGCAGGCATCGGCATCCCACTCGAGGGCGCTCCGGAGGAAGACGCCACCGCCGCGGACAATCGGCTGCCAGGCGGTGTGGGTGAAGCCGGTGATGTGATACAGCGGTAGCCAGACGAGGCTCCGGACGTCCTCGGCGTCGAGGTCGGACGGCCGCGCGAGGGTGAGCAACGACTGAGCCCGAAAGTTGTCGTGGGTCAGTCGGACCCCTTCGGCTGGCCGGTAGTACCGGAGGTGTAGGGTAGGAGCGCGACGTCCTCGCCGGCCCGCTCGACCATCGTCGGCTCGCCACGGACCGCCTCGAACTGATGATCCGCGTCGTCGGCCGATCCCACCGTAATAACGAGCGGGTCCGCTGCCGTTTCCGTCACCGCCTTTGTCAGGTGTTCGACCAGCGATGGGTGGGTCAACACGGCGGCTGCGTCCGTGTCGTCAATCTGGTAGGCCAGTTCCCGGGCCCGGTACTGGGGGTTGACCGGCGAGACGATTACGCCGGCCCGGAACGCACCAAGCGAGCCGATCAGAAACTGGGGGCAGTTCGGCAGGTAGACCATGAGCACGTCACCGGGCTCGAGGCCGATGTCGTGGAGCCCTCCAGCCACGGCTGCGGCCTCGTGGTCGAGTTGCGCGTGGGTGAGTTCGCTGCCGTGGGATTCGATGGCGAGGGCGTCGCCGTGGTGATCGACAGTCACCTCGTGGAGCTGTGCGACATTGCCAGACCGGGCAGACTCGGGGACGTCCGCGATTTCCATGCCACACCGTGACAGACTGCGGTATTAAAGATTGATACGCTCAGTCCCACTCCTCGCCAATTCCACGGAGCGAGAACGGCCCGACGGGGAAGTTGAAGCCCGCCTCGAGGGCCGTGTCGACCTGCTCGGGGGTCGCGATCCCCGCGTCGACGATCCGCTCGGCCTCCCGTCGCAAGGCCCCATAGCAGCGGTTGGCCACGAACCCGTACGATGTCGGGTCGTCCTCGACGACAATGGTCGTCTTGCCGGCCGTGTCGGCGATGTCCGTTGCCGCGGCAACAACCCGGTCTGCCGTCGCCTCGGACCGAACGACCTCGATTAGATCCATCACGGGAACCGGATTGAAAAAGTGGGTCACGGCTACCCGCTCGGGATCGGTGACTGCTCCCGCAATCGCCGCCACCGAGAACCCGCTCGTATTTGAGAAGAGCGGAATCGTGTCGGTGTGGGCATCGAGTTCCTGGAAGACCCGGCCCTTCAGCGTGAGGTCCTCGTCGACGGCCTCGATCACGGCATCGGCCCCCTCGAGGGCCTCGCCAAGATCGGTCGTCACTGAGAGGCGATCGAGAGCCGCCGTGCGATCGTCGGGCGATATGTGGCCGCCCTCGACGGCCGACTCGAGACCATAGGGCCCACTGTCGACACGTTCGCGTGCCTGCTCGGCCAGGTCGGTCTCGAGTTCACGAATCCGGACATCGACTCCACCGAGGACAAGTACCTGGGCGATTCCACTCCCCATGACACCACCGCCGACGACCGTTACTGTCTCCGTGGTCATACCCCGGCTCGCGGGGCCGACCGGCTTAGTCGTTCGGCTCAGAGCACGAGCAGTGACCCGATCACGACGATCGACACGTACACCGTGATGATCGTGGCGTAGTGGAAAAACTCGAGCCAGTCGAAGCCGTCGATCCGGTGCGCAAAGATTCCGAGGAACAGGAAGCCGAGCCAGAGATTCGAGATGCCCGAGGCGAACATCACCGCCACCAGAGAGGCCATGATATCGGCCCCAGCGGCTGCGAGCATCGGGCCGACGATGAGCCAGACAGTCCCCGGATCTGGGACAGCCAGGCCGACAAGGAAGCCCAGGCCATACCCCGAGACAGCCGGAACGCCAGCCCCCTCGAGGAGGCCGCCGATCGCCCCGAAGGTGCCAGCTCGCTCGAGCATGATGATCACGGCGGCATAGAACACGAAGGGGATTCCAATGGGGACTGCCCACCCCGCGGCATTGGTGCATTGCTCGATGTACGCTTGCGGGACCGTGTGGACGAGCATTCCCCCAGCGATCAATCCGAACAGCAGCCACATCAGCGAGGGTTCGTGGCCGGTCCCAAGGTACCAGCCCAGAGCGCCCAGCCCAATGAGGCCCGTCAGGATGGAGAGCCACCGATTGTTTTCGGCGCGTTCGGCGAAGGTCCGGTCTTCGGGATCGGGGGCGGTGTAGCCCGCGAGGCGCTCCCGGATCGTGTCGGTCACGATGAGATCGCCAGCGTCCTCGATCGTCGTCACCCCCTCACTCGGGCCAAGGCGAGTCAGAAGAATCGGCAGTGTCACCAGCAGTACCAGCGAGGCCAGCAAGTTCGATGGATGCAGGAGGAAGCCATAGAAGCTCGTGGGTTCCGAGAGGCCCAACAGCCACAGGAACCCCTCGTAGTTCTCCACGGTGGTAATCTGGTCACCCACCGCCCCACTGCTGCCGGGATAGGTCTCTGCTGCAATCTCGCCGGTTCCGAGCAGTTGATCGGACATGAGCAACCCGCCAGAGCTCGTCAGTCCCTGATTCGCGAGCAGCAAGCCCAGGAGGCCGGCCATCAACACGAGCGGGTAGTGGACCGCCACGTCCTCTTCGGCTGCCCGACGAGCCAGCTTCTGGCCGATGAATATCCCCCCAATGATGCCCAATGCCCAGTTGATCCACCCCAGGGTCAACGCGAGCGCTGCCGTGCCGCCAATTACGGTCGTCGGTGTGAGCCCGACAGCCGATTCGTATCGATCGACGATCCAGTCAAGCATTCCCCCAATTCGTCCCGACTGGACCAGCGACGGTGAGAGCACCCACCAGAAGAGGAAGGCGGCCTGGACAACCAGTAGTTCGTAGAATCCGGTCGCGACGACACCGAGCTGGTCGAACGGATCGAGCGATGTCGACGTGAGGAGAGCCGCGAGAATCACCAGGAAGATCGCCACCAGTAACGGGCCGGGATAGAATCGATCGGCAAAGGCGATGAACGTCTCTCGAGGAGGGGGGCTCTCAGACTCAGGGGCTTGAGTTTCGGTGGCCATGGTTACAGGAAGATGCCGAACAGGAGTGCCGAGGTCATTGAAATGCTGAGGAATATCCCGAAGGCGATCACGAGGTAGCCACCGAGGTGCTTGAACGACACACCGGCGATGGCAAAGACCGGAATCAACACGAATGGGTGGACGACGTTTGTCAGCTGATCGCCCAGGACGAACGCCATGACCGTCCAGTTGTGAGCGACACCCACGTTGTTGGCGCTCGTGATCAAGACGTCACCCGTAACGATCCACTGGCCGCCTGCGGAGGGCACGAGGAGGTTGATGATCGCGCTGACAAAGGTAACAGCGGCGTAGAATGTCGTCGGGGTCGTCGATCGCAGAAGAATGCCCGCAATCTGATCGATCAGGCCGGACCAGATCAGGATCCCCATGATGCCGCCGTAGAACTGAAACTGAATGAGCCACTGCCCGGCAGGTCCCCAGGCATTACGCAGGAAATTCGTGTAGACCCGGAGTCGCATGTTGAGAAGGAGGCCAATTGCGAGCAGAATCGTAATGATCGTGTTGATCTCGATGACCACATCCGCAAGGACGATATAGGCCAGGAGTGCCAGACCGACGCCGCTCCCGACGAGACGGCTATCCAGCAGAATTGTCTTGAGCCGGGTCTCGCCACTTTTCGGACCCGGGATGAAGGCAAAGCGGCTCGTTGTTCCGCCGTCGGGAACCGGCCTGGGCTCGGGGGATTTCCGGCCACCATCCGTCAGGAAATTCCCCGTCGATGCTTCCCGGCGCGAGACCCGCTTGCCCTCAGCGGGCAGCAAAAGTGGGATGATGATCATCGAGGCGATGAAAAACGCGATAACCACCAGGAGATTCGGAAGGGTCAGGACGGTTTCGGTCATCGGGACCACACCCATCTTCTCCTGGAGAAAATGTCCCTCCGAGGCCACCAGCAAGGGGGCGACACTCGTGAGACCCTGACCAGCCGGAGCAACGCCAACGAGTGCGGCCGCCACGAGCAGTGGATAGTGGACCTCGATGTCGTTTTCTTCGAGCACGTAGGCCAGTTCGCGGGCGAACATCGAGTTGACGATGAGTGCGACTGCAGAGTGTAACAGCCCAAAGACGAATCCGAAGAAGACCGCAAAGAACAGTGCCTGCAGGTGGGTGTTCGGAAGGCTGGCAACCCGCCGCAGCCCGCGTTTGATGATCGAGGCATTCCCCAAGACCCAGCCGGCAAGCAACAACAGCGCTGCCTGAAGTGAAAACTGCAGCACACTCCAGAACCCGACCCCCAGGCGGCCGCGATGCCAGCCGGGCCACTGTCGGTCGCAAGCAGGACGATTGCCATCGTCAGAAACGTCAGGAAGATAGTGAAGATGAACGGATCCGGAAAGTAATCCTCGGCAAACGTCGAGACAGCATCACCAACGCGCTCGAGGCGGTTCGGTGAGGGCGTTTCCGTATCCGACATTTCGGTTTGTGCACTGCTCACACAGTACCAGTATAAAGATACTGCCTCCCGGCTGAGGCCGACCTACTTGTATGCCTGGAGGTCCGTCAGCTCGTACCCGACGATGAGCTTCTGGATCTCGGTCGTCCCGTCCGGAATCGTCATGGTCCGTGCGTCGCGGTAGAACCGCTCAAGCGGGTAGTCCGTCGAAAGACCGTTCGCCCCGAAGACTTGCTGGGCGTCGTATGTCGCCTCGACGCTGCGCTCACAGACCCACCCCTTGGCAAGTGAGGAGAACTGCCGGGCTCGCGGGTCACCGTTTGCAATGAGGTCGTCGACGTGGTAGGTCAGGTGTCGCGAGGCCTCGAGCTTTGCCTTGATGTCGAACAGCTTCTCCTGGATGAGCTGGTGTTGGCCGATCGGTTTCTCGAACGTCTCGCGATCGGTCGAGTACTCGAGGGCCTTGTCGAAGGCCCCCTGCATGATACCGACGGCAATCGAAGACATGCCATTGCGCATGGACGCAAAGATGTTGTTCAGCGGGTCACCGCCTCCGCCGCCAAAGGCCTGCCCAGCACCCTCGACGTCGCCACCCTCGCTGACGTAATTCATGACAGCCCGCGAGACCTTGTTGTCGATGGGGATTCGAGTCTCGTCGAGGAACAGCTGGCCGGTTGGCGAGCCCTTCCAGCCGAGTTTGTCGAGCTTCTGGGTCTCGAACGGGGAATTGCGCTGATCGACGACGAAGAAGTCGCGCTGGTCGTACTCGTCGTCCCAGGCGACGACCATCATCATGTCGGCGATCGGCGCATTGGACACCCAGGTCTTCTCGCCAGTGAGGACGTACTCGTCGCCGTCCTTGACAGCAGTGGTGCCCGGCACCTTCGTGTCGCTGCCGCCACTCGGTTCCGTGATGGCGATTCCGCCCACCAGCTCGTTGGCCTCGATCTCCTCTGCATAGGCCTCGGTCGTCTCATCCGAGAGCATGTGCGCCATGCTGACGATAGAGGACATCCCCAGCGTGACCTGCAGGCTCGGCCAGACGCGGCTGACCTCCTGGGCAACGAGTGACCCCGTCCGGGGGTCCCCGCCACTCAGGGAGTCCTCGTCGTCCGCCGCCGGTCCCACGCCGATCTCGGCCATCTTCTGCATGTACTCGACAGCCTCGTCGTGGGTCATCGGCTTCTTATCAGCCTCGGGAAGGTCCGGAGCGATCTCAGTCTCCATGAACTCCCGAACCGTATCCCGCACGAGTTCCTGCTCCTCTGTTAGCATCATAGTCGTATCTCCTCGTCCTCGCTTCCTTTTCTCGCCCCAAGTTAACAGTTGTGAAACGGCAGTTTTGCAGGCTGAATTCACTCGGTGAGATGGGATCTGTAGCCCTTCGGTTCGAAGCCCCGCCGGCAGATTACCCGCTTGCGACCGACGGAGATGGCACTTACCTGTTCGTCATCTTCCATCTCCTCGACGACCGCAGCCAGGCGATCCTCGGTCCAGCCCGTCCGTTCGACGACCACCTCCTCTTCGACCCGGCCCCCGTTCTGGACGAGCAACCTAAGCAGTTTGTCCTCGTCACGTAGGTCCCGTTCGTCCACCCCGTACTCGAGCCGCTGTGCATACGTTGCCGCCTCCGACGACCCCCCATCGGCCCCCTCACTCGAGTCACCACTCGCAGAATCGGACTGGCGGCCTCCCCGAAGAGACGATAGACGGTCTTTCAGTGAATCCAGTACCATGTACTCACCAACCACCGCGCGTACCATACATTTGCCCCCCTCCTACCTTGGTCTTATGCTCAAAATCTTATACGTTCAGGCTGGGCCTGAATCGGCTGGATAGTCCTCGATCAGGCGTTCGAGGGCCGCAGGGTGATGAATCGCGTGTGGTGCGGTGAGCGGTGAGACGCTGATCCGACCCTCGACGACCGCTCGGCGGTCGGTCCCGGGTGGATCCGGGAGCGACTCGGGATCCATGGTCTCCCAGATTCGATCCTGCAGGTGAATCTGCTCACCGTCGTGAGTCGCGTCCATCTCGTAGCGCCGCGAGGGACGGGTCAGTTCCAGACCACACTGCTCGCCATCGGCCACCATCGGCGCGTTGATGTTGAGATACGCCGCCGGATCGAAGACGCCAGCCTCGATTGCACGTTCGGCAAGGTAGGTCGTCGCCCGTACTGCCTCCCGATAGTGGTCCGGGTCTGGATCGGCGTTGGCAAACGACCCCTCCGAGACGGAAACGTACATGGATGTCGCGATCGCCGGAACGTCGAAAAACGCGGCCTCGACGGCCGCACTGATCGTCCCCGATCGGCCCAGGACGTACTCCCCGAGATTCGCACCCCGATTGCACCCGGAGACGACCAGATCGGGAAACGGTCCGAGTTCGGCTAGACCCGCCACGACACAGTCGGCCGGCGTCCCGTGGAGGGCGTACCCCAGCTCGTGCTCGTCGACATCCACGACCGTCGAGAGCGAGCGGCCGACCGCACTCTGGTCGTCCGCCGGAGCGACCGTCGTGACGTTGCCAACACTCGAGAGGCCCTCGTACATCGCGCGGAGCCCAACGCTGTCGATCCCATCGTCATTGGTGAGGAGGATCTCGAGGTCCGCGCCCATGGCATCTGTGGTCGTCCCCACGAGCGAAAAGCCCACCGTTTCACACGATGGGGTCGACGATCGTCTCGTCGTCGACTACTAGATTGTAGCTGTCTTCGTCGTCGTTCCAGAGGGCGAGCGCACCCTCGAACATAAGGGGATCGCCGTACTCGGCCCTCGGCAACGCGTCGGTCAGCGATGAGGCCGTCGTGCGGACCGCGTAGTGGTCGACCTGCTCGCTCCCATCGGAGATCTTGAACAGCGGGTTCGAATCCGGGGGTGCCAAATTGTGACTGAGCTTTGCCGCCACGAGGTCGATCCGGTTCGTGACGTGGTCCTCCATTTCGGCCATCTTCGCAAAGCGACTCGCATCGAGGCTCATCTCGTGCTGTCGCGAGCCATCCCGGCGCACGAGCGAATAGGAAAACTGCACGTCAACATTGACGAACTCGCCCGGATCGTGATCGGGCCCGCTTGCCGACCGATCGAGCGATCGCTGAAACTCGGGCACGGCGAGATCCTCACGGACATCGAACGTCCAGCCCCGATCGGTTGGCGTGGCCTCGGGCCAGAACCGGACCGTTGGCCCGTAGACCGTGACGGCCATGTCGTCGACGGGATCGGCCTCAAGTGTCCGCTCGAGTGTCCGTAACTGGATGCTCGTCTCCCGGTCGGCCGGGGCCATCGCCAGGATGGTACCGTCCTCCTCGAGCCACTCGAAGGCATCACGCAGAACGGCTTCCGGCGACTCGAGTTCGCTCAGGACGTTACACAGCAGGATCAAATCGTAGGTGTCGGTCGGCTCGACGGCCTCGATCGGCTCCCGGGTGATGGTCCAGTCGATTGGCGCCTCGGTCGCCGCGAGGAGCGCCTCGAGAATGTCGGCTCCCGCCCCCGGCTCGATGGCGTGATACTCGAGGCTGGCGTCGGCCGGAAGAAAATCACAGAGGCCCAGGGCGGGACCCCCCACGCCAGCGCCGATATCGAGGACCCGCAGAGACCGCCCGAGCAGGCCTCGCTCGGCCAGGTCGTCCAGGGCGTACTGCACCGCAGCGTAGTACCCGGCAGGTGATAGATGGCGTAGCCGGCCGCGGTGTGGGCATCATACTCGACGCCGGCACCCCGGAGATACCGGTCTTTCATCGACCGGATGCGCGATCGCAGGCGATCGCCGGACGGGCCGTCGGCCCACTCGGCTCCGTACTGGCCTGTGAGCACGTCCTCGAGTGTTTCGGCGTAAACGATCGGAAAGCGAGTGACGGGGCCGGCCATGGGGGCAACCGGTTCGTCTGTGACCGGTTCGAATGTCCCATCGGCCTGCTCGACCAGACCAAGCGAGACGGCCTCCTCCTGGAGGATCTCCCGAACTTCCTCACGCGAGAGCATGCCGTCGACGTACTCGACGAGTTCGTCCGGATCGATGGGCCGGACCTGTCGGAGGTATTTGGCACTCGAGCGAATGGTCTCTTGCGGATCCGTCACTCCTCGCCACCCCGCGAGGCGTGCCAGTGGGCTGTCGCCTCCCGGTAGAGGGCCTCGAACTCTTCGGCCGTCTCCGCCCCGGCGATTCGATCGGCCTCCGACGCCACCGTGGCTGCCCCGGCGTAGGTCCCCTGGATGTCGGCATAGACACGCGAGGTGCCACCGGTGACACGGCGTGCCAGCGATCGGAGGTCGTCGTAGACCGGGGTCTCGAGGCCGTCCGGGACGTCTTCGGCAGCCAGTGAAAATGCAAGAATAGCTGCGTGACTCGCCGCCTGAACGGTCTCCATTGCCCGGTCGTGCTCGGCGGCCGTCGTCTCGACCAGCTCGTTGCCCGCCTGCTCGAGTGCTTGGAGAATAGCCGTTGTGTGGGTGCCGCCAGCGGCCTCGACGTACGGAACTGACCCCGGGGCTCGGTCGGGGGCGAACAGCGGGTGAATCGAGAGATGCTCCAGTGTCGGAGCTGCTGCGGCCATCGCCTCCAGTGGCGCGGCCATCACGCCCGAGAGGTCGACAAGTCCCGCACGGGCCCGGTCGGCCTGGGCCTGAATGGCGGGAACGACCGACTGCATGGGCACGGCGAGACAGACCACGTCGTGGTCATCCGGGCCACCCTCCATACCCGCGACCCGGCCCCCCGTGTGGTCGGCGGCGGCGGTCGCCGCGTCCCGGTCCACGTCAGCATAGGCGACATCGGCGTCGATGGTCGCTCCAAACCATCGTCCCATCGCCCCGGCGCCGACGATCAGCACGTCCATTGGTCTCGTTACCGCCTCCCGTTCCAAAAGCCGTTCGATACCCCGGAATTACCGGGTTGCTGGAGTCAGCTCCATCGGATAGTCGCTGAGCAGCTCGTAGCCATCTGCCCGGACGACAACGAGTTCCTCGAGCCGAATGCCCCCGACCGCGGGATCATAGAGACCGGGTTCGACGGTCACGACGTGGCCTGCCTCGAGTTCCTCCCCAGCCGGTGCCAGCCGAGGTGACTCGTGGATGTCGAGGCCGACCCCGTGGCCGGTGCCGTGGATGAAACCAGTCTCGGTGGCCGGATCGCTCCGCAGTGTCTCGTAACCTGCTGCCTCGAAGACGTCACAGGCTGCATCGTGGACTGTCCTCCCCTCGACGCCTGCCTCGATTGTCTCGAGGGCGGCCTCGAGAGCCGACTCGATGACCTGGTATCGCTCGATGACCGCGGGTGCTGGGGTACCGCGAACGAACGTCCGGGTCATATCCGCGAAGTAGTGGGTCTCCTTGTGTCGGGGGAAGATGTCCACCACAACGGGTTCATCGGCCGGGATCGGGCCGCTCCCCCTGTCGTGGGGATCTGCCCCGTCGGCGCCGGCTGCGACGATCGTCTCGTCGAGTGCACATCGGTGCTCGAGCAGCGTGGCCTCGATGGCCGCCGTGATCCGTTCGCTCGTAAGCGGCTCGCCCTCGCTGTAGAGTGTGCCGTCCCGAACCGATGCGGTGGCGAGGAGTGACTCCGCCGTTCGCATGGCGGCCTCGTTGGCCCGCTGGGCCTCCCGGATGTGCTCGATTTCGACGGGGTGTTTGACCGCGCGGATGGCACCGATAATGTCCCCCGTCTCGACTGTCACGCCGATCCCCCGCTCCCGCAGGCCGTCGGCCGACCCCACAGGAAAGTCGGTGGGGACCCCGATTGCTGCGACGGCCTCATCCTCGAGGAATGTCGCCAGTCCGTCGAGGCGGCCCTCGTGGGAGCCACGGTCGGCGATCCGCTCCTGAAAATCGAAGTCACTGTGGCGGGCAACGCGGTCGGCTCGGGCCGCCCGGCGCGCCCGGCCGTACTCGAGTTCCGAGACCAGCACGAGGGTCTGGCCCGGTGTCACCAGCGTCCAGAACGGGTCGGGAGCATCGAATCCCGAGACATACCGCTGGTCAGAGTCCTCGCCATCGGCCTCAATTAAATAGCCGTCAAGACCCTCCTGCCCGAGGAACTCGCGGAGTGGCGCGAGATCGATATCCATGGCGGGCGAAGGCCAGCGAGGACCATAACTGGCGTGGGTCGAGCACCGGTATCGGTATAGGGCGGCCGTGCGACGGGCCCGATATGGACGTCACGATCGGGCCCTCGCAGGTGGGTGGAACGGCGACGGCACCCCCCTCGAAGAGCTACACCCACCGGGCGATCCTCGCGGCCGGCTATGCGGACGAGGCGACGGTCCGCCGATCCGCTCGTGGAGTGCCGACACCCGGGCGACGGCCCGGGCCGTCGAGCACTTCGGTGGCACTGTCGAACGGACGGACGGGAAACTCGTCATTTCGGGGTTCGACGGTTCGCCGTCGGTGCCCGACGCGGTTGTCGACTGTGCGAACAGCGGCACAACGATGCGGCTTGTGACGGCCGACGGCAGCCCTGGTCGACGGGACGACTGTCCTCACAGGCGATGCATCACTCCGGTCTCGGCCCCAGGGGCCACTCCTCGAGGCCCTCGAAGAGCTTGGGGCCGAGGCACGCAGCACCCGAGCAACCGGCGAGGCGCCGCTGATCGTCTCCGGACCGATCGACGGCGGGTCAGTCTCGATTCCTGGCGACGTGTCCTCCCAGTTCATCACGGCCCTGCTCATGGCCGGGGCGGTGACGCCAACCGGCATCGATATCGAGCTCGAGACGCCCCTGAAATCGGCACCGTACGTCGACATCACCATCGAGGTGCTCGAGGCATTCGGCGTGACTGCCCGGCCCACGACCGAGGGGTTCGCTGTCGACGGGCAACAGCACTACCGGGTGGCCAACGACTACGCCGTCCCCGGTGATTTTTCCTCGATCTCGTACCTCCTCGCTGCGGGGGCGATCGCCTCCGAGGAGGGGGTTCGCATCGAGGGGGCCAGGCCATCGGCCCAGGGTGACGCGGCGATCGTCTCGATACTGGAGCGAATGGGTGCCCTAATTGAGTGGGATCGAGAGAGTGGGGTCCTCGAGGTCCGCCAGAGTGACCTGACGGGGATCGAGGTCTCAGTTGCGGATACGCCCGACCTTCTCCCGACACTTGCCGTCCTGGGAGCGGTTGCGGAGGGCGAGATGCGGATCGTCGATGCCGAACACGTCCGCTACAAGGAGACCGATCGGGTCACGGCCATGGCCGAAGCGCCGTCGACACTCGGTGTCGAGACGACGGAAACCGAGGATACCCTGACTGTTCACGGATCGTCGATCAACGGTGGGACGATCAGTGGTCGAGAGGACCACCGCATCATCATGGCTGGGGCACTCGCCGGCCTCGTCGGCACCGGCAGCGTCACCATCACCGACGCCGACCACGTCGACGTGTCCTATCCTGGCTTCTTCGACGTCCTGGCCGAACTCGGGGCCAGCGTGGAGACGACAGCCTAGGGAAGTCGGACCTGTATCGCTAAGTGTCTCGGCCCGCCACGAGAGAGCAATGAACGGGAATCGCTTCGGTCGGCTGTTCCAGGTGACCACCTTCGGCGAGAGCCACGGGGCCGCCATGGGCTGTACGGTCTCGGGCTGTCCCGCCGGACTCGAGCTCGAGGAGTCGGACATCCAGCGCGATCTCGACCGGCGCAAGCCCGGCCAGTCGATGATCACGACCAGCCGCGGTGAGCCGGACGACGTCTCGATCAAGTCGGGCCTCCAGGATGGCTACACGACCGGGACCCCCATCGGACTGATCATCCAGAACAAGGACGCGAAATCAGGGAAGTACGAGCCGTTCATCACCGCACCGCGCCCGTCCCACGGCGATTTTACCTACTCGGCGAAGTTCGGGACCCGGAACTGGGGTGGTGGTGGGCGAAGTTCTGCCCGCGAGACGGTGAACTGGGTCGCCGCCGGCGCCATCGCGAAGAAGCTCCTGGCCCAGGAGGACATCGAGTTGAAGGCCCACGTGAACCAGATCGGCGACATCGAGGCGCCGCCGGTCTCGTTCGAGCAACTCAAAGCGCAGAGTGAATCGAACGACGTGCGCTGTGCGGACTCGGAAACCGCCGATCGGATGCAGGAAGCAATCGAGGAGTACCAGCGAGAGGGCGACTCCATCGGGGGAAGCATCTACTTCGAGGCTCGGGGCGTTCCCCCTGGACTCGGCGCCCCCCGCTTTGACTCACTGTCGGCCAGACTCGGCCAGGCGATGATGGCCGTGCCGGCCACGACCGCCTTCGAGTTCGGCCTCGGACGAAGCGCCCGCGATTACGCTGGCACGGAGCGAAACGACGAGTGGGAGTTCGGGCCAGATGGGGATCCGAAACCGATCGAGAACGACCACGGGGGCATCCAGGGCGGGATCAGCACGGGCGAACCCATCTACGGCGAGGTGACCCTCCACGCACCGACCTCGATCCCGACAGAACAGCAGACCGTGGACTGGGAGACAGGAGAGGTCATCGAGGATGCTCAGGTCATCGGCCGGCACGATCCAGTCCTGCCACCGCGTGGGGTTCCGGTCGTCGAGGCCATGCTGGCACTGACTCTGGTTGACTTCATGCTCCTCTCGGGGCGGCTGAATCCCGACCGAGTCGATGGGCAACCCGGGGCCTACGACACGGACTACCACCCGAGCCAACCGGACTAGCGTGCCACGGTCTGGCAATAGCTTTAGGTCCATACCCACCCAAGGTTTCATATCTCAACACAGACCGACCAACTCGCCTGGCGCATCGCAGGTGGATCCGGCGACGGGATCGACTCGACCAGTCAAAACTTCGCGAAGACGCTCATGCGGACCGGGCGTACGGTCTTCACCCATCGTCACTTCCCCTCGCGCATTAGAGGGGGCCACACCTACGTCGAAGTCCGGGCCGCAAACCACGAGCTCAGCGCACGAGCAGATGGCTACGATTTCCTGCTCGCACTCGGAGATTCATTTGCCCGGAATCCGACCGATGATGCCTACTACGGAAACGAACGCATAGCTCCACTGGTTGAGAACCTCGAGGAGCTGCGAGAGGGCGGTGTCATCGTCTACGACACGAACGTGATCCAGGAAGAGGACGTCGAGGCGATCGACCTCGAGGAGCGGGCCGCCGCGAACGACTGGCACGTCTATCCCGTCGATCTCCATGCCATCGCGACCGAGTACGGCCAGGCAGTGATGCGGAACACTGCAGGGGTGGGTGTGACGGCTGCCCTCCTCGGGATCGATCTCGAGCCGATCGAGGAGCTCATGGCAGAGGCGATGGCCGGTGAGGTCCTCGAGGCCAACCAGGAGATTCTCCATGCGGCCCACGAGCACGCCCAGTCGTTCGAACAGACCCACGACCTCGAGATGCCCGAGGGGAGCCACGAGGAGCCGGTAGCGCTCCTCTCGGGCTCGGCGGCAATCGCGTACGGGGCCATCGATGCCGGCTGCCGGTTCGTCGCGGGGTACCCGATGACACCGTGGACTGACGTCTTTACGATCCTCAGCCAGCGGTTTCCGGACATCGGTGGCATCTCCGAGCAGGTCGAAGACGAGATCGCCGCTGCCGCCCTGGCTGTCGGCGCCAGCCACGCGGGTGCGAAGGCCCTCTCCGGATCCTCTGGGGTGGTTTCGCACTCATGTCTGAGCCGCTCGGCCTCGCGGAGATGACCGAGACACCGGTTGTCCTCCTCGAGGCGATGCGGGCTGGGCCCTCGACCGGGATGCCGACCAAGCCGGGCCAGGGCGATCTCGAGCACGTCCTCTATACGAGTCAAGGTGATTCGACGCGCGTGGTCTTTGCCCCGGGGACCGTCGAGGAGGCCTACGAGCAGACCAGGGCCGCATTCGACATCGCCTGGGAGTACCAGCTGCCAGCCATCGTGGTCTATGACCAGAAACTCGCGGGTGAACTCACGACGGTTCCCACGGCGTTCTTCGACCGCGAGCCGGATCCGGCCCTCGGCTCGACTCTGACCGAAGAAGACCTCACAGAGGCCGCCCATCACGCTGCGGGCCTGTTCCGGCGCTATCGCCACGATGGTGAGAATGGCGTCAGTCCCCGGTCGCTGCCCGGGCAGAAGGGCGGGCGGTTCCTGGCAAGTGGCAACGAACACACGGAGGTCGGCCACATCAGCGAGGACCCGGACAACCGGGTGGCCCAGGTCGAACGGCGCCTGCGCAAGCTCGAGTCGATCCGAACGGAGCTAGATGACGCCGGTGACTCACACCAGACCTACTTCGGGGACGAGTCGGCCACCACCGGCATCATCACCTGGGGATCAAGTCAGGGGGCAGTCGTCGAGGCCGTCGACCGCCTGCAGGCCGATGGGGAGTCGGTCCACGCAATCGCCGTCTCCGACCTTGTGCCGTTTCCCGCCCGCGAGGTGGCCGAGTTCCTCGATGGCCTCGAGGCAGCCGTTGTCGTCGAGATGAACGCCTCGGGCCAGTTCCGGGGACTGCTCCAGCGGGAACTCGGTGCCTATGGCGACCGGCTCACCGGCCTGCTGAAGTACGACGGCAATCCCTTCACGCCGGCCGAGATTGTCGAGGGGTACGAGCACGCCATCGGTGCCGCCGACGGCGAACCAGCCGGACGGATCCGACTTGACAGAGGGACCAAACCATGAGTGCATTCAACGCAATCGGCGATGAGACCGAGATCGAATCAGAGGCGTTCACGACCCAGGTCGAACCACAGCCAACCTGGTGTCCAGGCTGTGGGGACTTCGGCGTTCTGACGGCCCTGAAGAAGGCCCTGGCCGAACTGGGACGCTCACCAGACGAGGTCCTCACCGTGACGGGCATCGGCTGCTCGGGAAAGCTGAGTAGCTACCTCGACACCTACGGCTTCCACTCGATCCATGGCCGATCACTCCCGGTGGCCCGATCGGCCAAGCTGGTCAATCCTGGCCTCGAGGTCATCGCGGCAGGGGGCGACGGCGACGGCTACGGGATCGGTGGGAACCACTTCATGCACACCGCGAGGGAGAACCACGATCTGACCTACATCGTGTTCAACAACGAGGTTTTCGGCCTGACGAAGGGCCAGACCTCACCGACCTCACCGGAAGGCCACACCTCGAAGACCCAACCCCACGGCAGCGTGAAATCTCCCGTTCGGCCACTCACACTGGGGTTCACGGCGGGGGCAACGTACATCGCCCGAACCGCGGCGGTCAACCCGCGCCAGGCGACAGATATCCTCGTCGAGGCGATTGAACACGATGGGTTCAGCCACATTGACTTTCTCACCCAGTGTCCGACCTGGAACAAGGACGCCAAGCACTACGTCCCCTACGTCGACATCCAGGAATCAGACGAATACGGCCACGATGTCACTGATCGCGACGAAGCGGCCGACATGATGGGGCAGGCCGAACAGGCCATCAAGGACGGTGAGATCCTCACTGGCCGGTTCTACAAAGACGAGAGCCGGTATCCCTACCACGAGGCAAAGCAGGCCAACGGCGAGATGCCCCTCGACCCCCTCGCTGAGCGCTACTTCGACGAGGATGCCACGTGGGAGCGCAGTTACGACCTGCTGGAGTATCACACCTAGACCGCGATTGCCCCAGCCGGCCGCGAACCGCTTTGACAGGTAACTCAACACGAGAAGAGCGACCACGAGTCCCGCCAGGAACGTGGGATCGAAGCCATAGCGCATCTCCCGGAGCCCGTACCCGATGACGAGCAATCCCATGAGCAGGGCCGTCCCACCGGCCCACCGGGCCGCATAGCGACGGTCGACAGAATCATCGTAACTATCGTGCAGATCGACCCGCCCCCGTACCGCGATCAAGTAGGCAAGCCCCAGGATCGCCACCCCACAGACGACCCAGAGACTGCCACTGATCACATTGTACGAGACCATCGACAGCCCCTAGGGGAATACCCCTGGTAAGGGTACGGATATGGGTTTTCGGATACGAAAGATATTTTTCTATTGCGGCAAAACCAGACGACATGAGTAGCCGGTCGACGGCCGAACGTATTCTCTCGGTTCTCGAGGAGGACGCCCAAGCGTCCTATGCAGAAATCGCCGATCGGGCCGAGGTCTCGAAACCGACCGTCCGCAAGTACATTTCCGAACTCGAGGAAGAGGGGGTGATTGTCGGTTACTCCGCCGACATCGATCCGAAGAAACTGGCGGGCCAGAGTATCGCCCTGGTCGGCATCGAGGTCGCAAGCGAGCGCTATGTCAACGCGGCGAATAGCCTCCAGGAGCTGTCCTCGCTCGAGTCACTGTATACCTCGAGCGGTGATCACATGCTGATGGCCGAAGTTCGAGCGGCCGACGGGGACGAACTCGGGGAGATCATCTCCGATGAAATCCTTGGTATCGAGGGCGTCACGGCGGCCCACCCGTCGTTCCTGCAAGAGCGGCTGAAGTAACTAGTCCTCGAGTTGGTCCTCGAGTCGATTTTTTGCCTCGGTCCGTCGCTTGCGCGAGAAGGCGGGTTCTTCCTTCGAGAAGTCCACTTCGATCTCATCCAGCGTTCGGCGGTAGATGTTGGTCCGGCGACCCTCCTCGGAGAGCTGGCGGCCCTCACACTCGAGAAGGCCAGCTTCGACCAGTTCCTCGATCCGGCGATAGCAGGTCGCAATCGGTACCTCTATGTCCTGACTCAATGCCTGTGCTGACTTTGGTGTGCCTGCAGCACACAGAATCTCTGCGCTGTACTTGTTCCCGAGGGCCGACAGCACGCTCCCCGAGTCGATCTCGTGCTGATCCGACCAGACGCTCGTGGCCATTGGTACCCTGTAGCCAATTATCAAAAGTGAATCTTATGGCTCTTGAGCGGTCGGTGTCACCGAAAGAGATAGTAGAGCCAGATAATTGCCACGAACAGACTGATCCCCAGCACACCCCAGCCGACGATATCCATTGGCAGTGCAGGTCCGGCCTCGAGTGGGTACATGAACGGTGCTGGGGCGCCGGCCCCCTTAACGGTTCAGACATCACCCGAACGCGTGGCTTTTCCCCAATCGTCTCCTGAGGATACATATGGATGCGATCGGGTTCGTCGTCAATCCCGTGGCTGGGATGGGGGGCCGAGTCGGGTTGAAGGGGACCGACGGGGTGCTCGCCGAGGCCCGAGAGCGCGGTGCAACTCCCCGAGCACCCGGGCGAGCCCGGACCTGCCTTGCCGTACTCGCCAGCCTCGAGCCCGACCTGACGGTGTATACGGCCGCCGGAGAGATGGGGGCCACCCCGGCACGGGAGGCTGGCTTCGATCCCATCGTGGTCTACGAGCCACCCACTGATCGAGATGTTGCCATCGAGACCGTGACCGACCCGACGGCGGCGGTTGCCAACACGACCGCTGAGGACACCCGGACAGCGGTCCAGGCGATGCTCAAGCACGATATCGACCTGGTTCTCTTCGTGGGTGGGGATGGCACCGCCGTCGATGTCGCACGGGCACTGGAAGCCAGCGATCAAGAGGTCCCCCTGCTTGGCGCCCCGGCCGGTGTCAAGGTCTACTCGTCAGTGTTTGGGGTCACGCCAGGCGAGACCGGCGAGATCGCCGCGACATTCGATCGCATCGAAGCCCGCGAGATTAACGACATCGACGAGGCGGCATACCGGGAAGGCGAGGTCCGAACCCGACTCGAGGCCGTCGTGGATACCCCGGTTGCCCCGACGCTCCAGGCGGGTAAGCAGGTCGGCGGTGGCTCGGTCGAGGCACTGGCCCACGGGATCGCCCAAGAGATGGACCCCCAGGTGACCTACTTGCTTGGGCCCGGGGGCACCGTCGGGGCGATCGAGGATGTACTCGATATCGACGGAAGTCCCCTCGGCGTCGACGTGGTTCGGGACGGCCAGCTCCTCGAGCGTGACTGTTCGGCGGGCGAGTTACTTGCCCATGACAACCCGGTCATCGTTGTCTCGCCGATTGGCGGCCAGGGGTTCATCTTCGGTCGTGGCAATCAACAGTTCTCTCCTGCGGTCATCGACACAGCCCAGGACATCCAGGTAATCGCCGCCCCCGAGAAGCTCGATCACCTGGACGTGCTCCGTGTCGATACGGACGACGAGGCCTGCAACGAGCGTCTGCGGGGCTGGCATCACGTTCGGACTGGGCGGTTTACGACCCGAGTGATGCGGGTCTAGAGTACTACAGCACGCATGTTGCTGACCACACATCAATCCCTAATACGTGACGGGGTTGAATAATGAGTGTATAGTCAAATTTAAGGTCCCTAATTCCTTATCCCCTCTCCATGGAAACGCGGAAGGTCCAGCGGCTGGGGCCCTCGACACTCGCGATGACGCTGCCTGCCGAGTGGGCGAGCGAACAGGACGTCGAGAAAGGTGACGAAGTCTCGATCAGGACCGGCGGAAAAGGAACCCTGACGGTAATGCCAGAGTCTGCCGGTTCGGAGGAGACGGAAGCCATCATCCACACGGACAATCTCGACGCAGATGCTGTCGAACGGGCTATCGTCGCTCAGTACGTTCTCGGTCGCCGAGTCATCCGGATCCACTGTGAAGAAGGGGCTCTCGAGTCAGCGCACATCAACGCCGTGTATCAGGCAGAGACCCAGCTCATGGGTCTCGGCGTGATCGAGGAGACTCCGGAGAGCATCTCAATCCGGTGCTCGGTGGACCCGGAGGACTTCACCCTCGATAACCTCCTCGAGCGGCTCGAGCGAACCGGTCGGACGATGCGTGGGGAGGGGATCAAGGCCCTCGCCCACGGTAATCCAGATCTGGCCCAGCGGGCACTGAATCGCGAGCGGCAGGCGAACAAGATTTTCGTCTCGCCGCTTCGGCTGATCTTCACTGCCTACCAGAATCCGAACCTGGCCCGGGCCGTTGGCCTCGATAGCGGCTTTCCGCTCATTGGCTACCGCTCGATTGCGAAGAACCTCGAACTCACTGCGGACAATGCCGAGGACATTGCAGATATCGTTCTCGCGACAGAAGGTCACAGCCTGAATATCGATGGTTCGGTCATGCGTGAGATCCGCGAGCTGAACGAGCTGGTCGACGAAATCACCGCACTCGCAGTCTCGGCAGCGGTCAACCGCGATTACGACGAGACGATCCAGGTCCGGTCGCTGTTCCACGATATCTCCGAGCAGGAACAGAAAATTCTCGCGGACCTGCCCGAACTACAGAACGAGGAATTGCTGCGGATCAGAGAGGTACTCGTGAGTCTCCAGCAGACGGCCCAGTATGCGATGCGAAATGCCGAAATTGCCGCGAATCTCGCACTCAACGAAGAATCCGCTCACACGACAATCAAGTGAGAGACGTTTAGGTGGGCCAGCCCATTTTCGACGACATGGACGAGGCAGTTTCAGCGACCGATCGCGGTATCGGCATTGCAATCGTCTTCTCCGTACTCGCTGGACTGAGCTCGGTGTTTCTCTGGGTCACTGCACCAGCTGGGTCGGCCGCCTGGGGATTCGCCGGCGCAGTCACTTTTGGCGTACTGGCCGTCGTTACCTACCACGCGCTGTTCGAGTGAGTGGTCGGTCAAGAGTTAAGCCGTTCGAGATTCTACTTGTGTATCGCACAATGACCGAGTACTCCGAGGACGAACAGCGGATCCTCGCATACCTTCGAGACAGCGTTTCGAAGGGCGAGCAGTACTTTCGTTCCAGGACGATCCGCCGACGCGATCGGTCTCTCGGCGAAACAGGTCGGTGCGAGACTTCCCAATCTCGCAGAGAAGTCCGACGATGTCGACATCGAAAAATGGGGCCGTGCCCGCTCGACGACCTGGCGCGTAACGCAGAGTTAGTGTCGTCGCTTTGTTTTCCGGCTTGAGTACTGTCCAGTAGCCACTGGGGAGGGGGCCGCAAAGAAAAAAATCGGGTATTCGATACGCCGATTCAGGCCCAGTTCCGGATGAGGATGAAGCCACCGGAGAGCAAGGCCATCAGTGCGATGATGAGCCCGAGCAGGTGCAGTCCTCGGCCCTCGGGTTCTTCCGGTGCCTCGACCGTCACCGTCACCGAGTCCGACATGCCCTCGTACTGGACATCGATCGTCGCGTCACCGGCGCCCTCTGCCGTGAGGGTACTGCCAGCGACAGAGATGACATCTTCGTCTGACGAGGTGTAGGATGCCTCGTCCGTTATGTCCTCCGTGGTACCGTCGGTGTAGGTGGCCTCGACGGTGATGTCGGTTGTGTTACCGACCTGGAGCTGGCTGTCACCGATTGTCGCCTCGATCGATTCGATCGCGATGACCTCTATCTCACCGGACGCCGAGTTCGAGTTGCCCAGCCCATCTCTGGCCGTCAGGGTCGCGACGTACGTGCCAGGTTCATCGAACGTGACGGTGACGACCTGCCCATCGAGGGATTGGCCATCGACTCTCCAGCTGTACTCGCTGATGCTGCCTGAGCTGATGGTGGACTTTGCACCGGACAGCTGGACGTTCTCGCCGACCATGGCTGGAACTGGTTCGACCGAGACGGCTGCCTCAATCTCCACCGGGGGAGCCGGGTCGGTCGGACCGCCTCCGCCGCTTGGTGGTGGCGGTGGTGGCGGTGGTGGAGTCCCGCCTGAGGACTCACTCAAGATGATGGTCACGTTCGTCAGAGTCTCACCCGGATCGACTGTGACTTGCGTCGAGTTGCTATCGTAGTCGCTCAACCCACTGGCACTGAGATTGTAGGTCCCCGGGGTGACGTTGTCAATGAGGTAGGCACCGGTCGCGTTCGTAGTCGCGTTCTGCCCGGTCTCATCGATCGTAACGGTCGCGTTCGCGAGCGAACCGCCACTCTCGTTCACCACAGTGCCGGCGATCGAGCCGTTTTGCGCAGTCATGGCGAGGTCGACGGAACTCAGGATCTCACCCGGTCCGACCGTCACGTTCATCTCCATGCCGGCGTCGTAGTTCATCTTCGTCGCCGTCAGGTTGTACGTGCCCGGCTCGATGTTCGGGATCGTGTACACCCCGGTGGCATTGGTCGTCGTGTTCTGGCCGGTCTCGTTGATGGTGACCGTCGCGTTGTCGACGGCATCTCCATCCTGGTCGGTCACCGTGCCGGCGATCGACCCGTTCTGCGCAGCCAGCGAGAAGTCGATCGTCCGGTCTTCACCCGGTCCAACCGACTCGGTCGTGGCCACCGCGTCATCGTAGCCCGTCTTCGAGGCCGTCAGGTTGTACGTGCCCGGCTCGACGTCCGGGATCGTGTACGCCCCTGTGGCGTCCGTCGTGGCGTTCTGGCCGGTGGAGTCGATCTCGACTGTCGCGTTGTCGAGTGCCTGACCGGCATCGTCGGTCACCGTCCCGCTGATCGACCCGTTCTGGGCGACCAGCGTGAAGTTCTGTGTGACCGGCGTCGCGCTCGCGTTGACCGTCACCGTCGCCGAGTCGTTGTCGTAGCCCGCCTTGTCTGCCGTGACCGTGTAGTTGCCGAAGGCCACGTCCAGCGAGTACGTCCCGTTCGCGTCCGTCGTCGTGGACGTGTTGCCCGCGTCAATCTGCACGTTCTCCACGGTTGTGTTGGCATCGTCGAGCACCGTCCCGGTGATCGACCCATCAGCCGGATCGAGGCTGAAGTTCGCCGTGGCGCTGCCGTTTGCCGGCACCGTCACGTTGGTCTGCGTCTCGGCCACGTACCCCGGCGCATCCGCGTGGACATCGTACGTCCCGGGAGTGACGTTGGTAATCGTGTAGTTGCCCGTGGCGTCCGTCGTTGCCGTCTGGCCCGTGCCAACCACTTCGACCGTCGCGTTCGCGAGCGCCGTGCCGTCACTCGAGTTCGTCACCGTCCCGCTCACCGTGCCGTTCAGCTCGACGAGCGTGAGGTTGACGTCCGTGACGGCCTCGCCCGGTCCAACAGTCACGTTCGTCGCCGTCGCGTCACTGTAGTTCGCCAGCGATGCCGTCAGGTTGTACGTGCCAGGCGCGACGTCCGGGATCGTGTACGTTCCGTCGGCGGCCGTCGTCGCCGTCTGGCCCGTACTGTCGATCGTGACCGTCGCTCCGGACAAGTCGGCGCCGTCCTGGTCGGTTACCGTCCCGCTGATCGACCCGTTCTGTGGCGTCAGCGCCGAGATCGGCCGTGACGCTACCGTTCGGCCCGACCGTCACCGAGGTTATGTTCGGCGAGTAATTCGCGTGGTCCGCGGTCAGGTTGTACGTCCCCGGCGTGACGTTCGCGATCGTGTACGCGCCCGTCGCGTCCGTCGTCGCACTCTGACCCGTCTCCAGCGTCACCGAGGCGTTGTCGATCGCGGCGCCCGTCTGGGCATTCGTGATCGTCCCGGTCACCGTCCCGTTCAGGGGCGTCAGTGCGAGATCGGCCGTGACGCTACCGTTCGGTCCGACCGTCACCGACGTCGGTGTTCGGTGCGTAGTCCGCGTGGTCCGCGGTCAGGTTGTACGTGCCCGGCACGACGTTCGCGATCGTGTAGTTGCCGGAGGCGTCCGTCATTGCTGATTGACCCGTCTCGAGGGTCACCGAGGCATTGTCGATCGCGGCACCCGACTGGGCGTCCGTGATCGTCCCCGTGATCGTGCCGTTCTGTGGCGTCAGCGCGAGATCGGCCGTGACGCTACCGTTCGGCCCGACCGTCACCGAGGTCATGTTCGGCGCGTAGTCGGCGTGATCCGCGGTCAGGTTGTACGTGCCCGGCACGACGTTCGCAATCGTGTACGAGCCTGTTGCGTCTGTCGTTGCCGTCTGGCCCGTCTCGAGGGTCACCGTTGCGTTCTGGATCGTCGCCCCGGTGTCGGCGTCGGTCACCGTCCCGGTCACCGTCCCGTTCAGGGGCGTCAGTGCGAGATCGGCCGTGACGCTACCGTTCGATCCGACCGTCACCGACGTCGTGTTCGGCGCGTAGTCCGCGGTGGTCCGCGGTCAGGTTGTACGTGCCCGGCACGACGTTCGTGGATCGTGTACGCGCCCGTCGCATCTGTCGTTGCTGTTCGACCCGTCTCGAGGCTCACCGAGGCGTTGTCGATCGCGGCGCCCGTCTGGGCGTCCGTAATCGTGCCGCTCACCGTGCCGTTCTGTGCCGACAGCGCGAGATCCGCTGTCACGCTACCGTTCGGTCCGACCGTCACCGACGTCGTGTTCGGCGCGTAGTCCGCGTGGTCGGCCGTGAGGTTGTACGTGCCTGGCACAACGTTCGTGATCGTGTACGCGCCCGTCGCGCCCGTCGTTGCTGTTTGACCCGTCTCGAGGGTCACCGAGGCGTTGTCGATTGCGGCGCCGGTGTCGGCATCCGTGATCGTCCCGCTGATCGACCCGTTCTGGGCGACCAGCGTGACGTTGACGTCTGTCACGTCCTCGCCCGGACCGACCGCCACGTTCGTCGCCGTCGCGTCACTGTAGTTCGCCAGTGACGCCGTCAGGTTGTACGTGCCTGGTGAGACGTTCGCCAGCGTGTACGTGCCGTTCGCGTCGGTCATGGCTGACTGACCGGTACTGTCGATCGTGACAGTCACACTGCCCAGGGCGGTGCCGTCCTGGTCTGTCGCCGTCCCGCTGATCGACCCGTTCTGGGCGACCAGTGTGAAGTTCTGCGTGACCGGCGTCGTGGTCGCGTTCACCGTCACGGTCGCCGTGTCGTTGTCGTAGCCCGTCTTCTCTGCCGTGACCGTGTAGTTGCCGAAGGCCACGCCCAGCGTGTACGAGCCAGCCGCGCCGGTCGTCGTCGACGTGTTGCCCGCTTCGATCGTCACGTCCTCGACCGGTGAGCCGGAGTTATCGAGGACCGTCCCGGTGACCGTCCCCTCCGCCGGATCGAGGGCGAAGTTCGCCGTCGCGGTGCCGTTCGCCGGCACCGTCACGTTCTGTGTCTCGGCCACGTACCCCGGCGCAGCGGCCTGGACGTCGTACGTCCCGGGCACCACGTCGGTGATCGTGTAGTTGCCCGTGGCGTCCGTCGTTGCCGTCTGGTCCGTACCAACCACTTCGACCGTCGCGTTCGCGAGGGCCGTGCCGTCACTCGAGTTCGTCACCGTCCCGCTCACCGTGCCGTTCAGCTCGACGAGCGTGAGGTTGACGTCCGTGACGGCCTCGCCCGGTCCAACAGTCACGTTCGTCGCCGTCGCGTCACTGTAGTTCGCCAGCGATGCAGTCAGGTTGTACGAGCCAGGCGCAACGTCCGCGATTGTGTACGTGCCGTTCGCGTCGGTCGTGGCTGACTGACCCGTGCTGTCGATCGTGACCGTGGCACCGGACAAGTCGGCGCCGTCCTGGTCGGTTACCGTCCCGCTGATCGACCCGTTCTGGGCCGAGAGTGCGAGGTCTTCCGTGACTGTCTGGTTCGGTCCAACCGTCACCGACGTCGTGTTGGCCGTGTAGTTCGCGTGATCGGCGGTCAGGTTGTACGTCCCCGGAACGACATCCGCGAGCGTGTAGGTCCCCGAGGCGTCCGTCGTCGCACTCTGGCCGGTCTCGAGGGTCACCGTCGCGTTCTGGATCGTCGCCCCGGTGTCGGCCTCGGTGATCGTCCCGGTCACCGTCCCGTTCAGGGGCGTCAGCGCGAGATCCGCTGTCACGCTGCCGTTCGGCCCGACCGTCACCGACGTCGTGTTCGGTGCGTAGTCAGCGTGGTCGGCGGTCAGGTTGTACGTGCCCGGCACGACGTTCGCGATCGTGTAGTTGCCGGAGGCGTCCGTCATTGCTGATTGACCCGTCTCGAGGGTCACCGAGGCGTTGTCGATCGCAGCGGCCGACTGGGCGTCCGTTATCGTGCCGCTCACCGTCCCGTTCTGGGCGGCCAGGGTGAAGTCCTGGGTCACCGTCTCGTTCGAGACCAGCGTGACCTCGGCCGTCTGGTCGTCATACCCTGCCAGTGAGGCGGTGAGGTTGTACGTCCCGAACCCGACGTCGATCGAGTACTGGCCGGAGGCATTCGTCGTCGTGACCTGCCCGGTCTCCTCGATCTCCACTGTCGCGTTCCGCGAGTGCAGCTCCACCGGTGTCGGTGACGTTCCCGGTGATGGTCCCCGGATCCGTCGTGGCGCTGAGATTGTGCTCGAGCGTCGTCCCCGAAGACCACGTCGTCGTCGGAACAGCCGTCAGGCGCTCCGAGAACGAGCTGTGGTTGAGGTAGAACGAGATCGTCGCGTTCTGGTCGGCGGCGGTGCCGTTGATCACGAGCTTGTCGTCACCGGCATTGGGGCCTCCGTAGCTCCCAACGCTGTCCGTCGTGATCGAGCCTCGCACCGTCCCGTTGATCTCGGCCTCGATGGTCACGTTCGCCGGCGCTGGTGCCCCGTCGACCTCGAGGGCCCCGTCCAGAACCATCGGCAGTGGATCGGGCTGGTTCGCCACCGTAATCGGGACCTCGGCACTCTCGTTCTGGAACTGGGCCGTGATGTTCGCCTGCCCCTCTCCGGTGGCAGTCACGAGCCCCGTCGAGTCGACCGTCGCGACGCCCGTATCGGTACTGCCAAGCGTCGCATTGGACGTGACCGTTGTCGATGTGTTGTCGGCGTAGTTCGCCGTCACCGTCGCGTTCGTGCTCTCGCCGACCTCAAGCCAATCCGAGCCGAGGGCAACCGTGATGTTCTCGAGTTGGACCTCGAGCGTGAACGAGACGTTCGTGACGGCCTCGGCCGGACTCACGGTCACATTACTCACGCTGTCGCCGTCGTAGCCAGCGAGTGAGGCCGTGAGGTTGTAGCTACCGGGAGCGACGTTGCTGATCGTGTACGCGCCCGATCCATCGGTCGTTGCAGACTGGCCGGTTGCCGTGATGGCGACCGTGGCGCCAGTGAGCGGCTGGCCGTCCTGATCGACGACCGTGCCAGCGATGCTGCCGTTCTGTGGTGACAGCGCGACATCCTGGGTCACCGTCTCGTTCGGTCCAACCGTCACCGATGTCGTGTTGGCCGTGTAGTTCGCGTGATCCGCGGTCAGGTTGTACGTGCCCGGCACGACGTTCGCAATCGTGTACGCGCCCGTCGCATCTGTCGTGGCACTCTGGCCCGTCTCGAGGGTGACCGTCGCGTTTTCGATCGTCGCCCCGGTGTCGGCGTCAGTTACCGTCCCGGTGATCGTCCCGTTCTGGGCTGTCAGGGCGAGATCGGCCGTGACGCTACCGTTCGGCCCGACCGTCACCGACGTCGTGTTCGGCGCGTAGTCCGCGTGGTCGGCCGTGAGGTTGTACGTGCCTGGCACAACGTTCGTGATCGTGTACGCGCCCGTCGCGCCCGTCGTTGCTGTTTGACCCGTCTCGAGGGTCACCGAGGCGTTGTCGATTGCGGCGCCGGTGTCGGCATCCGTGATCGTCCCGCTGATCGACCCGTTCTGGGCGACCAGCGTGACGTTGACGTCTGTCACGTCCTCGCCCGGACCGACCGCCACGTTCGTCGCCGTCGCGTCACTGTAGTTCGCCAGTGACGCCGTCAGGTTGTACGTGCCTGGTGAGACGTTCGCCAGCGTGTACGTGCCGTTCGCGTCGGTCATGGCTGACTGACCGGTACTGTCGATCGTGACAGTCACACTGCCCAGGGCGGTGCCGTCCTGGTCTGTCGCCGTCCCGCTGATCGACCCGTTCTGGGCGACCAGTGTGAAGTTCTGCGTGACCGGCGTCGTGGTCGCGTTCACCGTCACGGTCGCCGTGTCGTTGTCGTAGCCCGTCTTCTCTGCCGTGACCGTGTAGTTGCCGAAGGCCACGCCCAGCGTGTACGAGCCAGCCGCGCCGGTCGTCGTCGACGTGTTGCTGAGAGCGACCGTCGCATTCGCGACCGGCGTTCCGTCATCGTCGAGCACCGTTCCCGTGATCGTCCCCTCGGCGGGCGTGAGGGCGAAGTTCGCCGTCGCGGTGCCGTTCGCCGGCACCGTCACGTTGGTCTGCGTCTCGGCCACTACCCCGGCGCGGCGGCCTGGACGTCGTACGTCCCGGGCACCACGTCGGTGATCGTGTAGTTACCCGAGGCGTCCGTCGTTGCCGTCTGGTCCGTACCAACCACTTCGACCGTCGCGTTCGCGAGGGCCGTGCCGTCACTCGAGTTCGTCACCGTCCCGCTCACCGTGCCGTTCAGCTCGACGAGCGTGAGGTTGACGTCCGTGACGGCCTCGCCCGGTCCAACAGTCACGTTCGTCTGCGTGTCGTCGCTGTAGTTCGCCAGTGACGCCGTCAGGTTGTACGTGCCAGGCGCGACGTCCGGGATCGTGTACGTTCCGTCGGCGGCCGTCGTCGCCGTCTGGCCCGTACTGTCGATCGTGACCGTCGCTCCGTACAAGTCGGCGCCGTCCTGGTCGGTTACCGTCCCGCTGATCGAACCGTTCTGAGCACTCAGGGTGAAGTTCTGAGTCGTCGTCGCGTTCGAGACGACCGTGACGTTAGCCGACGACGCATCGTAGCCGCCCGCGTCGGCCGTCACCGTGTACGTCCCGAATGTCGCCGTGAGGGTGTAGCCCCCCGTGGCATTCGTCGTCGTATTCGTCCCCGTGGACGCGATCGTCACTGTCGCGTTCTCGATCGCCGATCCGTTCGTGTCCATGACCGTACCCGTGATCGTCCCCGGTGGGGTGGTCAGCGTCAGATTGACCTGCTGGGTGGTCCCGGACTGCCACAGGGCTGTCTCGACTGCCTGCGTTCGGTCGAAGCCAGCACCGTCGACGTAGAACGTCACCGTGGCGTTCGTATCGGCGGGTGGTTCCTGGCACGTCAAGCGTCGGATCACCGACGCCCGGCCCACCGTATGCTCCCGGCGATGACGTGTTGATCGATCCGCGGACCGAACCGTTGATCTCGGCCTCGACAGTCAGGTTCGCCGGTGCTGGCTGGCCGTCGATGGTAATCGAGCCGTAGTAGCTCGCCGGCAGCGGTGCAGGCCCGTCGGTAACGGTTACCGGCGTTTCGTCCGTGATGCCAGCGTACGTCGCTGAGATGTTCGTCTGTCCCTGAGCCTGAGCGGTGACGACCCCGCTCCCGTTCACCGTCGCAACGCTTGCGTTGTTGCTCGCCAGCGTCGCACTCGAGGTGACCTCCTGGGTAGTCCCGTTCGCCCACGTCGCGTTGACGGTTGCCTGTGTGGTGTCGCCGACCTCGAGCGAGGCGTTAGCGAGGCTGAGCGAAACATCGACCACCTGGGCGGTGAGCGTGAAGTTGACGTCCGTAACGGCCTCACCCGCACTGACAGAGACGTTCGTCACTGAATCGCTGGTGTAGTTCGCAAGCGACGCGGTCAGGTTGTAGGTGCCTGCCGAGACGTTGGAAATGGTGTACGATCCGCTCGCGTCCGTGCTCGCGCTCTGCCCCGTGCTGTCAATCGATACCGTCGCGCCGGAGAGCGCCTGCCCGAGTCCATCGCTCACGGTCCCGCTGATCGAACCGTTCTGCTCGATGAGCGTGAAGTTGACGTCGGTCACCGACTGTCCGGGGTTGACCGTCACGTTGCTTGTTGTGTCGGTGCCGTACCCGGCGGCAGTCGCCGTCAGATTGTACGAATCGGGGGCGACACTGCTGAGTGAGTACGCACCGGTGGCGTTCGTCGTGGCATTCTGTCCCGTTCCATCGATCGTAACGGTGGCTCCGGCGAGCGGCTGGCCGGCACTGTCTGCCACGCGTGCCGCTAATCGATCCGTTCTGTGGTGACAGCGTGAAGTTCTGGATCGTCGTCGCGTTCGAGACGATACTCACCGATGCCGATGCAGGCTGGTAGTTCGTCGCGTTTGCCGTCGCCGTGTAGCTGCCCGGTGCGAGCGTCGATCGAGCAGCTCCCCGAAGCATCCGTCGTGTCTGAACCAGTTCCTGCCTGAACCGTCGCGCCGGAGATTGGTGTGCCCGACTCGTCGGTGACTGTCCCGTTCAGAGTACCGGGGGTCGTCGACACCGTCAGGTTGAGTTCCGTCGTGTCGCCTGCCGACCAGGTTGCCGTCTCGGCTGCCTGCGTTCGGTTGAAGCCGGTGCCGTTCACGTAGAACTCGATCGTCGCGTTTGCGTCCGCAGCCGTTCCGTTGACCACCAGCTGGTCGTCCGATGGGAGCGGGCCTCCGTACTGTCCGGACATGTTCGTCGTGATCGAGCCGCGAACGGTGCCGCCGATCTCCGCCTCGATCGTCGTTCCCGCCGGACCCGGCGAGCCGTCGATCGTCAGGTCACCGTAGAACGTCGCCGGGAGTGGATCGGGAGCATCCTCGACGACCGTCAGGACGGCCGCATCACTCTCGTTTCCGTACGTCGCGGTGATGTTCGTCTGACCCGCTGCGTTGGCCGTGACAACACCGGCCCCGCTTACCGTCGCAACCGTCGTGTTCCCACTCGAGAGCGTGGCGGCACTCGTCGCGTTCGCCGTCGTTCCGTTCGCCCACGTCGCCGTCACGGTCGCCTGGGTCGTGTTGCCGATCGTCAGCGTCGAATTCGCGAGTGCAATCGAGAGATCGGTGACTTGCGGTGTCACGGTGAGGTTGACGTCCGTCACCGATGCACCGGGGGCAACCGTCACGCCCGTCGCAGTCCCGTCGTCGTAGTCCGTCAATGAAGCTGTGAGATTGTACGTGCCCGCGCTCACACCCGTGAGCGTGTATGTCCCGTCACCGGCTGTCGTCGTCGATTGACCACTGCTGTCGATGGTCACCGTCGCCCCGGCGACCGCTGCTCCGGAGGGCTCGAGGACGGTCCCGCTAATCGTGCCGTTCTGAGCTGCGAGCGAGAAGTTTTGCGTCTCTGTCGCGCCCGGGCTGACTGACACGGTCGTCGTGTTCGATACGTAGCCGGGCTGGCTCGCCGTGACGTTGTACGACGCGGGCGTGACATTCAGACTGTAAAGCCCAGAGCCGTCGGATGTCGTTGAGATTCCGTCGGCGTCGACCGTCGCGTTCGCGAGCGGGGTGCCACTCTCGTCGGTGACAGTCCCGGTGATGGTCCCGTTCTCTGGACTAAGCGAGAAGTTCTGTGTCGTCGTTGTGTTGGAGACTATCGAGACGGCGGCCGAGGCATTCTGATAGCTAGTTGCAGCGGCCGTCACCGTGTAACTGCCTGGTGCCAGCGTGATGGTGTAACCACCTGAGCCGTCCGTGGTGTCAGAGCCTGCCCCTGTTTGGACGGTAGCTCCCGAAATCGGCGTGCCAGATCCATCCGTAACGGTCCCGGTCAGCGTCCCGGGAATCGTCGACACCGTCAGGTTGAGTTCCGTTGTGTCACCGGCCGACCACGTCGCCGTCTCGGCTGCCTGCGTTCGGTTGAAGCCGCTACCGTTCACGTAGAACTCGATCGTCGCGTTCTCATCAGCCGACGTCCCGTTGACAACGAGCTGATCGTCCGATGGCAGTGGGCCACCGTACTGACCCGATGTGTTCGTCGTGATCGATCCACGCACGGTTCCATTGATCTCGGCCTCGATCGTCGTCCCGGCGGCACCCGGTGAGCCGTCGATCGTCAAATCACCGTAGAACGTCGCCGGGAGGGGGGCCGGGGCGTCCTCGACCACCGTCAGGACCGCCGAGTCGCTCTCGTTGCCCAGGTTCGTCGAAATGTTCGTCTGCCCCGCTGCGTTGGCCGTGACCACACCTGATCCATTGACCGTCGCAACCGTCGTATTCGCACTGGAGAGGTTCGCCGCACTCGTCGCGGTGGCACTTGTCCCGTTGGCCCAGGTGGCCGTCACCGTCGCCTGCGTCGTGTTGCCGACCGTTACCGTGCTGTTCGCAAGCGCGATCGAGAGGTCGGTGACCTGTGGCGTGACAGTCAGATTGACGTCCGTCACCGAGGCGCCTGGAGCAACCGCCACGTTCGTCGCCGTTCCGTCGTCGTAGTCTGTCAGCGTCGCCGTGAGGTTGTACGTACTTGGACTTACGTTCGTGAGCGTGTAGGTTCCGTCACCCGCTGTCGTTGTCGATTGACCGGTACCGTCGATGGTTACCGTTGCGCCAGCGACCGAGGCTCCCGAGGGCTCAAGCACCGTGCCGCTGATCGTCCCGTTCTGGGCAACAAGCGAGAAGTTCTGCGTTTCCGTTGCCCCCGGTCCAACCGAGACTGTCGTCGTGTTCGCCACGTAGCCCGACTGCGAGGCCGTCACGTTGTACGAGCCTGGCGTGATGTCGAGGGTATAGGCCCCACTCCCGTCCGTCGTCGTCGACGTGCCGTCTGCGTCGACTGTCGAGTTCGTGAGTGGTGTGCCGCTCCCGTCTGTCACCGTCCCAGTGATGGTGCCGTTGGCAGCAGTCAGGGTGAAATTCTGTGTCGTCGTCGTATTGGAGACCGATCGAAACGACCGCCGAAGTGTTCCTGATACCCGGTGGCACTTGCTGTCGCCGTGTAATTGCCGGGAGCGAGTGTTAGTGTGTAACTGCCCGATCCGTCAGTCGTATCCGACGTGGCTCCTACCTGCACGGTCGCACCTGTGAGGGGCGTACCAGAGCTGTTCGTGACCGACCCGGTGAGGGTTCCTGGAACCGTCGAAACAGTCAGATTGAGTTCCGTCGTATCGCCAGCATTCCAGGTCGCCGTTTCTGCGGCCTGGGTCCGGTTAAAGCCGGTGCCGTTTACGTAGAATGTAATCGTTGCGTTTTCGTCACCTGAACTCCCGTTGACCACGAGCTGATCATCCGTCGGCCCCGGTCCGCCGTACTCGCCGGAAGCGTTTGTTGTGATCGAGCCACGAACCGTTCCGTTGATCTCGGCCTCGATGGTCGTTCCGGCCGCGCCGGGTGATCCGTCGATGGTCAGGTCGCCGTAGAAGGACGCAGGTAGCGGCGATGGGTCGTCTTCGACGACGGTGATGACAGCCGAATCAGTTTCGCCGTTGAAATCGGCCAAGATGTTCGTCTGGCCTGGGGATACCCCCAACACCAGCCCCGAGCCATCAACCGTCGCCACACCGGTGTCGTTGCTCGAGATGGTAGCACTCGCCGTAACATCGGCCGTCGAGTTATCCGAGTAGGTCGCTGTCACCGTCGCCTGCGTCGAACCGTTCTCGGTGATCGTCCCATTTGCCAGCGTGAGGCTGATCGAATCCAGCGTCGTGGCATTCGCCGTGAGGTTGAGTTCAGTCGTCGTTCCGGCATTCCAGAAATCGTTCTGGTCAGCCAGGGTGCGATTAATGCCACTGTGATTCACAAAGAACGTGACTGTGGCGTTGTCGTCACCAGAGGTGCCATTGACCACCAGCTGATCGTCCGTTGCGTTCGGTCCACCATAGCTGCCCGAACTGTTTGTCGTAATTGAACCGCGTACCGTGCCGTTGATCTCGGCCTCGACGGTCGTGCCCGCCGGTGCGGGCGAACCATCGATCATGAGAGTGCCGTAGTAGCTCTCTGGCAGTGGACCAGGGTCGGAAGCGACGACGGTGAGGGTGGTGTTGTCGGTCTCGTTCTGATAGGTCGCTGTGAGGTTCGTCTGGCCGGTGGCATTCGGAGTGACAATTCCGCCGGCAGACACGGTTGCGACGGTACTATCGGCACTGGTGATCGTTGCGGCGTCAGTGACGTTGATCGTCGAGCCGTTCGTGTAGGAGGCGGTCACCGTCGCCTGCGTCGTTTCGTTCTCAAGAATCGTCGAGTTAGCAAGATCAAGCGATATTGAATCGAGTGCGCCGACCTGGGCGGTGAGATTCAGCTCCGTCGTCTCACCTTCGCTCCAGTTTGCGGTCTCAAAGGTCTGTGTCCGGGTGATATTGCTATTGTTTACGTAAAATGTGATCGTGGCGTTGTCATCGCCGGCAGTGCCATTGACCACTAGCTGGTCGTCCGTTGGCCCCGGGCCACCGTAGGAGCCAGTTGACGCGGTGGTGATAGATCCGCGGACGTCGCCACCGATCTCTGCCTCGATAGTCGTTCCGGCAGAGGCTGGGCTTCCATCAATTTGGAGGGTCCCGTAGAACGATGCTGGCAACGGTGATGGATTCGACTCGACGACCGTGACGACTGCCGTGTCATTTTCGCCCTGGTGGGAGGCTGTCAGGGTTGCCTGTCCGACGTCAACCGCCGAAACCACGCCGGCACTGTTCACCGTCGCCACGGATGTATTATTGCTCGAGATGGTCGCGGAGGCCGTGACGTTGGCAGTCGAATTGTCAGAATAGGTCGCCGTGACAGTCGCCTGCGTGGAATCGTTGAGTGTGACCGTACTCGAAGCGAGACTTAGATCGATTCCCGTAACAGTCGGCGACATCGCACTCAGGTCGAGTTCCTGGGTGTCGCCCTCGCTCCATGTTGCGGTCTCGTTCGCCTGGAGCCGTGACCCGTTATCGACATAGAACGTGACAGTGGCTCCATCATCGCCGGGTTCTCCCTGGACGACGAGTTGCTCTTGTTGAGGACCGGAACCGCCATACTCGCCGGCTGTATCGACGGTAATATTCCCTCGAACCTCACCGTCGATCTCGGCCTCGATCGTGGTCCCATTGGGGGCGGGGGAGCCATCGATCGTCACATTGCCATAGAAACTCATCGGCAGTGGATCCGGATCGCTATCGGTGACTGTAACGACGACAGTGTCGCTGTCGTTGTCGTAACTGCCGTTAATCGTTGTTTGCCCGTCGTTGACTGCCGTCACGACCCCATTGCTGTCGATGGTAGCGACCGACGTATTCGAACTTGTCCACGTGGCCTGTGTGGTCACATTCGTGGTGTTGTTCGCGAACGCACTGGCCTGCGTAGTATCTCCAACGGTAATAGTGTCATTTGCGACATCCACCGAGACGTGGCTCGAAAGCGTCCCGACATCCCCAAGTGCGATAGCTGGCGCTATCATTCCGCTGACCGTCATCAGGGCGACTGTCACGATGACAATATTGGTGATGTGAGTTGACAGTGCCCCCGACGCCTGTTGTGTACCGTTAGATGTCATGTGTGATCTGTGATGTTGTTACCGCCTGGTCGACCGAACGAGCCATCCTGCTCCCGCGACCAGTGCGGCGATGAAGCCGAATCCAGGACTGCCGTCATCCTCCCCATCGGTGGAGTTGGACCCATCCGATTCGTCGGTATCGGTCGACTCCGAGTCGTTGGACGAGCCCTCCGAGTTAGCGGCCACGGTAACGGTTACGTTGCCCGTGGCGCTGATCCCGGCCGCCGATCTGACGGTCAGGCTGACCTCGTACTCCCCTGCTGTATCGAACGAGGTCGTCGTCGTCGCCCCATCAGCGACGGTCTCACCGTCGATGGCCCACTGGTAGGAAGCAATCTCGCCACCCGTGACACTCGAGGCCGCTCCGGAGAAGGTGAGTTCCTGACCGACCTCGACCATCTCACCGGGTGAGACGTTGAGCTTGACCGATGGGGTCGCAGGATCAACATCCGAATCGCCTGATCCACCCCCTGTTGTCGGCGGAGGAGTGACACTACCACCGCCGCTCGAGGCCGATAAATCTAGTTCTCGATCGTCGAAGGCGACGAGTGAAACCGTTTGATCGGCCTGAGTGCGCTGGGTGTTTGGGCCATTGACGTAGAATGAAACCGTCTCACCCTCGTAGCCCTGGACGGTGAGTTTCGGGTCCTCGACTGTCGGCCCACCGTAGGTGCCGGAACTCTGGACGGTAATCGACCCCTCGACTGACCCGTTGACGACACCATCGATGACCGTGCCGACCGGCGCCGGTTCACCATCGATCGTCACCGAGCCATAGTACGCACCCGGGACCTCGGGATCATCTGGCTGATTCTGGGCGGCCGTAGGGACGGCAGCGGCCCCGAGCAGGAGTACAACTGTCATTCCAAGTACCAACCACAATCGGCGCCGAGGGGTGTTTTCTATCATTTTGCGTGTTACTCCGTCACTGTGAGGGTGGTCGTGTTGGTCAGCGTCTCGACGGACGCTTCGATCGTCGAGGTTCCAGCTGCCGATGCCGTCACGAGGTTCCCCGAGACGGTCGCCACGGTGGTGTTGAGACTCGTGATCGTGGCATTGCTGGTCACATCCGACGACGAATTGTCGTCGTAGTGGGCCAGCACCGTGGCATTCGTCGTTTCACTAACATTCAGCGTGGCGTCGTCAAGTGTGAGATCGATTGACTCGAGGGAGGGAGTCGTTCCATTAACGGTGATGTTCACCGAGGCGGTCTGACCCTGATACTCGGCGGTGATTTCGGCCGTCCCCGGTGAGAGGGCAGTTAGTACATTGCGGGTGAACGACTGATTCGTTTCGGTGATCGAGACGATACCGGGATCGCTCGAGGTCCAGTTTGCCTGTGCCGTTACCTCGTTGGATGCCCGATGTTCGAACCAGCCAATAGCTGAGACATTCGTTGTTTGCCCGACATCCAACGATGTGGAGAGATTATAGTCACTGTGGGGATCGTCGAGGGTCAAATCCTGTACGACAATATCGGTTTCATTCTGGGAGAGCCGAACTTGCAGGGTTAGTGATATATTGTTTGCCCCTGACGGACTCGGTAGGCCAAGGAGAGAGTTGAAAACCGGGCCATCCCCATCACAGCCTGACTGTATTCCAGGTACGCTGAAGGTACCATTCACCACCGTCACCTCGGCGGTGTTTGGTCCGACCATCTGCAGCGGACTACCGGTTTCATTTCCACTGGTTCCCGTTCCTGCGCTCGATCGATATCGAGACCACAGCTACCCTGCGAAGGCGTAGGGAGCAATAAGCACTTCAACGGGTCCATTTACCGTCATTTGGCCCGTTTCGGGGTTCAGTTGTCCACTGAACCCATTGGGTACGTTGATTTGTACCGGGATGATATCCATTGCCATAACGGCGGGGAAGTTCACGCCAGGCGTTGGTTCCGTGACGTATGTTCCATTTGATGTGTTGGCCGAGCCAATCACGGAGATACACTCGGCGCTTTTGTTCGCCGGCCATGGCTCACTGAACTGACAGGAACTGAGCGTTTGAGTCAGGGAACTCCCAATAGAAATCTGACCCTGGGTTCCGTAGGCCGTGAACGATTCAAAATCAGGGATTGGAGCTTCTTCAACGGTCAGTGTCTCTGTTGCATTCACCCCATCAAATGCTGCTTCGACCTCAACTGACCCAGCAGCAACGCCACTAATGGTTTCATTGTCGACTGTCGCGACTGAGCCATTGTCGAGAGAGATTGTAGCCTGTTCGGAAACATCAACGCTCGTTCCATTATCATAGGAAGCAATGACTGTGGCCTGGGTGGTTTCACTTACATTAATCGTGCTCGCAGATAGTGAAAGACTGATAGATTCGACTGCGGGTACGTAACTGTCGAGCCCAAGGGAGACATCCGAATTGGACTTGTTCTGGATGTCCGAAACCGCTGGAGAAATCGAATCCGCTGAGTCAAGATACACGAAATATCCCTTGAATGGGTTGACACCCGGTGCCGAACCAGTCCACTGCTGACTTCCGATAATGTAGCTCGAGAGATGAACTGACCACTGGCATTTCGGGTGATGAAATGCCGCCGTATCTGTCCAAGACAATTACTGTCTCGTTGACATCCTGGCCAAAACTGTCTTCGGCTGAATTGAAAGCCTTGGCGGAGAGCATATTCCAGCCCTGCGAAAGCGACCGGTCAGCCGGCGATAGATTTCGCTCGAACGTGATCTCCAGGGGAATTGACTGTGGGCCTACTCCGTCAGTAGTTACGATGAGTGCTTCCATCGATTGCGGGGACTCATTAAGATCGTCCCACTGAAGCCTGGCCCAATCACCATTTTGATAGACGAAAATAGATTCTACTCCATCGAATCCAGCGACGAAGGAGTCATTAATGGTGCCGTTTATCGGCCCTGGAAAGCCGACCGCGTGCGGTTGTCCATCGTTCGCGATATTGATTTCGTATGTAGGTTCATCCGCCGCTCCTTGCGCAGCAGTTGTCGTTGCGAAAGCGCCAACTGCGAACACGAACATGAGAATAGTTACTGCGGCCAATACCGTCGTGAGTCTTGTTGGTACCCGCGTCATGGTAAGTTACGAGTAGTGTTGGATGGCATTCATAATGATCGGTTGAAACCCCCCGTCGTGTCTCCCATCATTAGGCCATCTTGTGTAACTACTAATCCTATGCAAATAGGAAATTTATCCACCAATAAAGTTCCGGCTTACGACGGGGGTTTGTCACAGAACAATGTTATATTATATTATAACTGATAGTATGGAATTAACTCCGAATAGGTCTGCAATGGGGGGCTGACAGGATCGAGCAAGTGTTGTTTCAGATTGATTGAAACTAAATTATAATCATATCACGATGGTGGATCGATTTCTGGAGATAGTGCATTGCCGTAAGCTGATAATCACGACTCATCCGAAAGAAGGTCGTTGCAATCAGACGCATCTCTTAAATACTCTTGTTTGACAATCAGGGTTGGTCTGTTGATTCTTAATGTCAGTTCAATCGGGGCTTATTTGGCTGATTGACTACTCAGCAGTCATCATTTCAGACCAACAAAATCGAGAGAATATCCGAAAAGAATTCGTCAGCAGTTACGGGATCGGGTAGTTGAGCGAGTCCTGTCCCAGGATGACTGGGAGGTCTGCTGAGACGTCATTCAGGGGCAGATTCAGCTCGTCGTTCAGGATGGGTGCAACATCCGTCCCTGCCGGGCTTCCACATGCCGCGTTATCACTAATATCGTCGACTGACAGTGGATTATCGACGACCGTCGCGTTTCCGAGGGTGGCGTTATACGGAGTTCCGGTCAGGGCCCCTGCGGTACCTGTCGTCACATTCGCATTGATCGCTTCTATATTTCCTGACTGCCACGTTTCGGCCAGCATACATTCTGGAGCGCCGTGTCGGTACCCTTCATTGATGTCGATGGTCAGGAACACCGTCGCAGTTCCTTCGATACTCACACCAATGACGAAGTCCAGATCCATGTTGATCTCTCCGGTCTCGAAGTTGGCAGTCCCCTGTGCGTATCTGATCTCCCAGTCAAGGACTGCCGAGCTACCGGGGTCGAGTGGATCTGGTGGCTCGGTGAACTCCAAGTCGATGGATGGGAACATGAAGTCCCCAGTCGGGGTCTGCCCGTTCGCAGCGTTCCCGACCGTGCCGAAGTTGAGAGCACCGGTATTTCCGTTGATCTCGACAGTGTTGATTCGATAACACTCCGTACTCGGATCGAAGGTCGTGATGAACCCACTGGATGGACTGCTGTTCACAATGGGGCTCCACGATCCATCGCCCTGTTGCTCACAGCCGGGCAGACCAGCTTCGAGCGAACTGGAGTTCGACTGGTTCAGATTGATGGTACCATTGTTGATGTAGACGTTCGACGTCTGGACCCAATCCACGGTGAAGTCCTGCGTGTTGGATCCGCTGGCGACTGTCACGCCACCGGCGAACGTGCCCGCGGCGTTCGGTCCGATACCGAGATGGTTCGGTGTCGTCACCTCAACATCGTACGTGTCTGCCGGTAGCCCGGTAATCGAGTAGGCTCCAGCACCATCCGTCATGGCACTATCGACAACCGTTGAGGTGCCGGCTTCGTAGACGGTCACCTGCATGTTCGAGTAATCTCCACTCGCCAGTGCTGGCGTCGTTGAGACAGTACCAGCGAGGTCTCCCCCAGCTGGTGCAGTAACCGTCACAACCGTCGAATCACTCTGTCCACCGTAATTTGCGGTGATGAGTGCATCTCCCGCGTTCTGGCCTGAGACGAGACCAGAGGAGTCCACTGTCGCGACGTTCGTGTCGTTGCTGCTGTAGGAAGCAGCTCCAGTGACGTCCTGGTTCGAGCCGTTCGTATACGAGGCTGTCACCGTTGCCTGCGTAGTCTCCGAGGTGGTGATACTGTTCGACCCCAGCGTGACACTGATCGACTGCAGGGCTGCCGTCACGCTCACACTCGCGGTGTCGCTCTGGCCGCCGTAGTCAGCCGTGATCGTCGCACTACCTTCACCGGCCGCGGTCACCTGCCCGCTTGCGTCCACGGTTGCCACGTTCGTGTCCGAGCTCGAGTACGTTGCCGAGCCCGTCACGTCCACGCTCGAACCGTTCGTGTAGCTTGCCATCACGGTTGCCTGCGTCGTGTCGCCCGTCTGGAGGTTGTTCGACCCAGTGTGACACTGATCGACTGCAGGGCTGCCGTCACGCTCACACTCGCGGTGTCGCTCTGGCCGCCGTAGTCAGCCGTGATCGTCGCACTACCTTCACCGGCCGCGGTCACCTGCCCGCTCGCGTCCACGGTCGCCACGTTCGTGTCCGAGCTCGAGTACGTTGCCGAGCCCGTCACGTCCACGCTCGAACCGTTCGTGTAGCTTGCCATCACGGTTGCCTGCGTCGTGTCGCCCGTCTGGAGGTTGTTCGACCCAGTGTGACACTGATCGACTGCAGGGCTGCCGTCACGCTCACACTCGCGGTGTCGCTCTGGCCGCCGTAGTCAGCCGTTGATCGTCGCACTGACCTTCACCGGCCGCGGTCACCTGCCCGCTTGCGTCCACGGTTGCCACGTTCGTGTCCGAGCTCGAGTACGTCGCCGAGCCCGTCACGTCCACGCTCGAACCGTTCGTGTAGCTTGCCATCACGGTTGCCTGCGTCGTGTCGCCCGTCTGGAGGTTGTTCGACCCCAGTGTGACACTGATCGACTGCAGGGCTGCCGTCACGCTCACACTCGCGGTGTCGCTCTGGCCGCCGTAGTCAGCCGTGATCGTCGCACTGACCTTCACCGGCCGCGGTCACCTGCCCGCTTGCGTCCACGGTTGCCACGTTCGTGTCCGAGCTCGAGTACGTTGCCGAGCCCGTCACGTCCACGCTCGAACCGTTCGTGTAGCTTGCCATCACGGTTGCCTGCGTCGTGTCGCCCGTCTGGAGGTTGTTCGACCCCAGTGTGACACTGATCGACTGCAGGGCTGCCGTCACGCTCACACTCGCGGTGTCGCTCTGGCCGCCGTAGTCAGCCGTGATCGTCGCACTGACCTTCACCGGCCGCGGTCACCTGCCCGCTCGCGTCCACGGTCGCCACGTTCGTGTCCGAGCTCGAGTACGTTGCCGAGCCCGTCACGTCCACGCTCGAACCGTTCGTGTAGCTTGCCATCACGGTTGCCTGCGTCGTGTCGCCCGTCTGGAGGTTGTTCGACCCCAGTGTGACACTGATCGACTGCAGGGCTGCCGTCACGCTCACACTCGCGGTGTCGCTCTGGCCGCCGTAGTCAGCCGTGATCGTCGCACTACCTTCACCGGCCGCGGTCACCTGCCCGCTTGCGTCCACGGTCGCCACGTTCGTGTCCGAGCTCGAGTACGTTGCCGAGCCCGTCACGTCCACGCTCGAACCGTTCGTGTAGCTTGCCATCACGGTTGCCTGCGTCGTGTCGCCCGTCTGGAGGTTGTTCGACCCCAGTGTGACACTGATCGACTGCAGGGCTGCGTTCACCGTGATCGGTGCAGAGTCACTGAGACCCTGATAGTCAGCGGTAATCGACGTGCTACCCTCCGCGACGGCAGTAACCTGAGTCCCGGAGACGGTTGCCACGGAGGCGTTGTTGGTGCTGATCGTCGCACTGCCCGTGACATCGATCGTCGTTCCGTTGGTGTAGCTCGCCGTCACCGTTGCTTGCGTCGTGTTGCCCGCCTCGAGCGTGTTCGAGTCGAGCGTGATGTTTAGCGAGTTCAGCGCCGAATCGACTGTCACCTGCTGACTCGCCGAGTCATTGTCGCTCTGGAGTGTGATGTTCCCAGTGCCCGCGTCGCCGACCTGAGTCTGCCAGGTGAGTGGGCCGGAAACGTTCTGGCCAGCATTGAGCTGCACATCGATGGTGTCGACCACACTCCCACTGGTGTTGAGCAATTCGATGGTCTGGAGACCACCGTCGACCTCTCCAGTGTTTTCGACGGTTCCGGTCACGGTGAGGTTCTCACCTTCCGTCACCGGTGCATTCGTACTGTCAATGCTGACGTCGTAGAATGCCGGATCAAGGCTAAAGACATCGATAGTCGCCGAATCAGTCTGGTTCTGATAATCGGCGGTGATCGTTGCAGTCCCCTCCGACACGCCCGAGACGAGGCCCGATGCATCGACTGAGGCGACACCGGAGTCGTTGCTTGAGTAGGTCGCCGACCCTGTCACGTCGGACGAATTCCCGTCCGTGTAATGAGCCATCACAGTGGCCTGAGTCGAGTTCCCTACCTCGATGCTTGAATCAACGAGTGAGACGCTGATGTTGTCGAGCGTTGCGGTGACGGTAACCGACGCGTTGTCGGTTTCACCCTGGTAGTCGGCCGTAATCGTTGCCGAACCGGGTGAGACACCGGTAACGCCACCTGTCGCATCCACAGTCGCGACACCGGGATCGGAACTCGAATAGCTCGCCATGCCGGTGACGTCCGTCGAGCTCCCATTCGTATAGTGAGCCGTAACTGTGGCCTGTGTCGAACCGTCGTCCGGAATCGTTCCGTTATCGAGCGTGATCTGGACGAAGTCGAGCGTCGCGGTGACCGTTACTATTCCAGTGTCCGATACCCCCTCGTAGTCGGCCGTAATGTTGGCCGTTCCCGGAGAGACACCGGTGATCTGGCCGGTCCCGTCAACTGTCGCGACACTTGCATTGTCACTCGAATAATTCGCCGACGCGGTCACGTCTTGCTGTGAGCCGTCGGAGAAGTTGGCGGTGACTGTTACCTGCGTTGTCTCTTGATCGCTGATTGAACTGTTCGCGAGTGCGACGTTCACCGACGTCACGACCACGTTGACCGTGACTGACGAGTTCGCCGTCTCGCCCTGATAGTTCGCCGTAATCGTCGCAGATCCAGAGTTGGCAGCCGTCACGACACCACTGGCGTTGACCGTTGCAACGGTCGAGTTGCTGCTCGAGTAGGTCGCAACGTCCGTCACGTCGAGTGAGCTACCATTGGTGTAGTGTGCCATCGTGGTGGCCTGCGTCGACTCGCTCGCGTTGAGGTCCGTATCGGCCAGCGAGAGCGTGATCGAATCCAGAGTTGCCGTCACGGTCACCATCGCCGTGTCGCTCTGGCCGTTGTAGTCCGCCGTGATGTTCGCCGTTCCCGGCGAGACACCCGACACCAGACCGCTCGAGTCGACCGTTGCGACCGTGGCATCGTCGCTCGAGTAGGTCGCCGAGCCGGTGACGTCCATCGTCGTATTGTCCGACATGGTCGCCGTCACCGTCGCCTGCGTCGTGCCGTCGTCTGCAATCGAGCTGTTCGCGAGTGTCACGTCGATCGATGACAGTGTCGCGCCTACGCTTACACTCGTGGTATCTGACTCACCGTTGTAGTCGGCCGTGATGTTCGCCGTTCCCGGCGAGACACCCGACACCAGACCGCTCGAGTCGACCGTTGCGACCGACGCGTCGTCGCTCGAGTAGGTCGCCGAGCCGGTGACGTCCATCGTCGAGTTGTCCGACATGGTCGCCGTCACCGTCGCCTGCGTCGTGCCGTCGTCCGCAATCGAGCTGTTCGCGAGTGTCACGTCGATCGATGATAGGGTCGCGCCCACGTTCACCATCGCCGTGTCGCTCTGGCCGTTGTAGTCCGCCGTGATGTTTGCCGTTCCCGGCGCAACACCTGAGACCAGACCGCTCGAGTCGACCGTTGCGACCGACGCGTCGTCGCTCGAGTAGGTCGCCGAGCCGGTGACGTCCATCGTCGTGTTGTCCGACATGGTCGCCGTCACCGTCGCCTGCGTCGTGCCGTCGTCGGCAATCGAGCTGTTGGCCAGCGTCACGTCAATCGAGGACAGCGTTGCCGTCACCGTCACCATCGCTGTGTCACTCTGGCCGTCGTAATCCGCCGTGATGTTTGCCGTTCCCGGCGAGACGCCCACACCAGACCGCTCGAGTCGACCGTTGCGACCGACGCGTCGTCGCTCGAGTAGGTCGCCGAGCCGGTGACGTCCATCGTCGTGTTATCCGACATGGTCGCCGTCACCGTCGCCTGCGTCGTGCCGTCGTCCGCAATCGAGCTGTTCGCGAGTGTCACGTCGATCGATGTACAGCGTCGCGCCTACGCTCACCGCTCGTGGTATCTGACTCACCGTTGTAGTCGGCCGTGATGTTCGCCATACCCGGCGAAACACCCGACACCAGACCACTCGAATCGACCGTTGCAACCGATGCATCGTCGCTCGAGTAGGTCGCCGAGCCGGTGACGTCCATTGTCGAGTTGTCCGACATGGTCGCCGTCACCGTCGCCTGCGTCGTGCCGTCGTCCGCAATCGAGCTGTTGGCCAGCGTTACGTCGATCGATGACAGTATCGCCGTCACCGTCACCATCGCCGTGTCTGACTCGCCGTCGTAGCTGGCGGTGATGTTCGCCGAGCCTGGCGAGACGGCGGTTACCTGACCACTCGAGTCGACCGTCGCCACCGACGGATTATCACTCGAGTAATTTGCAGCGCTCGTAACATCGGACGACGGTGTTGTCCGAGAAGTCGGCTGTTACAGTTGCCTGCGTCGTTCCGCCATCTGCAATAGTTGCGTTGTCAAGCGCAACGTTGACTCCAGTGACGGTTGCAGCCGTCACGGTAACCGTGGCTGAGTCGCTGAATCCTTGGTAGTCGGCAGTAATGTTTGCCGAGCCAATATTCTGAGCCGTAATTGTCCCGTTTGCGACTGTAGCCACAGTCGAGTTGTCGCTGGAAATCGTGGCGTCGCCGGTCACGTCGAACTGACTGCCGTTGTCGTAGTTCGCCGTGACTGTCACCAGCAGTCGTATCGCTTTCGTTGAGCGTCGCGTCGTTGAGGGAAACGTCGATCGAAGTGATCTGTGGTGCATCTGGAGCGACGTCCACCGGAGCGGACGCCGTTGCGTTGTCGCTGGTGATGGTTGCCGTGTAGTTGCCTGCATCACCAGGAGCCGGTGGTCCAGTCGAGCGAAATCGTATCGCTTGCCCCGGAAGCCAGGGTGATCTGCTGGGTAACTGTTTGTCCCGTGCCCGCGATGTCCACTGTCACGTTTTGCGTTCCAGCCAGGTCGCCGATCGTTCGTGACTGTCCCGACAACACTGGCGTTTTCGCCTTCAGTCACCGAGTCGCCGGTGATCGAGACGTCGAAGTACGCTGGATAGGTTATTGCACCGAGACCAAGTGCAATGTTGGATTCATTCTTGTTGGCGACATTCGATACTGCAGGGGTAATCGTGCTTGGCCCCTGCAGGTAGACGAAGTAGCCCTTGAACGCACTGACGTCTGGGGCCGGGTTGCCTGTCCAGTCCGTGCTGCCGATGACGTAGTTTTCGAACGCACCGACCGAGGGGAACGTCCCTGTCGCAGACTGGGGTGTATCATACCGGTCCAGAACAAGCAGTGAGCCGTTTACTCCGTCACCAAAGCTCTGCTGAGCATCGGTGAACGCAGTTGCACTCACCAGGTTCCATCCCGATGAGAGTGACATGGCACTCGCACTGATGTTCGTCTGGAACTCGACCTCGAGCGGGATCGTCGCCGGTCCCTCACCTGAGGTGGTCACCACCAGTGCCTCGAGGGCATCTGGTGTTTGATCGAGATTCGTTACCCGCGTCCATCCGGACCCGTCGTACGCGTAAACAGAATGTACGCCATCGAATCCGCCGACGAACATGTCGGCGATGGTCCCGTTCAGTGGACCCGGAATCCCGATCGTATGAGGATTCCCGTTGTTCGTAAGCTCCAGTTGGTAGGCTGGATTTTCCTGTACTCCGTTTGCGACGGCGGTAGTGGCAAAGCCGCCAGCGCCCATCGCAATAACCGACAGCACCATCAGTGCTGCCAGTACGATCGATTTCAGTTTCGCTCCCCCTGTCATGGTTGGTGTGTGGCTGTCATTTCGAACTCCATCGTTGGTACGACGCTCCGGCCCGATACCCCCGAGGTCGTTGATCCCCGGTCGGATACCGTTCAGCGACTGCGGTATTGGCGACTAATCCTGTGCAGCTATGTTATTGATCCCTCAAGAAAGTTCCGGCTTTCATAAATATCAATTTAGTATATATATGACCAGGTAATCAGCATACAGCACCGAGGTTAACACACTATTACGTCGGGTGTCGATGGATCCATACAAAATTTATTACAGATAAATACAGAGGTTGAGAAAGAGAAATATAGCTTATTTGCCGATTACCAAGGATCCAACCCAATATCCTCAGCTGGATTCATCTGCCAACGATCTCGTAATTTGTTCGCCATCGCCATACAGATTGCAAGGTAGCAGTTGGGAGGTCGCCCGGACTACAGGATGTGCTCGGGTAAATAAATTTTATAATGGTATACGGTATTACGGGCCCTCGTTGTGGAGTTCAACAGCGTTCTCAATTTCGCTCCGTAGACTGATGGCGTCGAAATCGTGGTCGGGCCTCATTCGAACAAACTGGAGGAACTCTCTAGCGTGAAGAACAGTCGAAGGGGTGACGGATTCCAGAGCCAGCGACACAGCGTCCTTTGACCCGAGCCGAGGTGCAAGCATCGCCAGGGTACACGCCACGTCATAGGCCGCACCTTCTTCGGACCGGCCCGCTTTCACCTGTGTAACGTCGATCACATAGATCCGATCTCCACAGACGAGGATGTTTTCACTCTGAATATCCCCATGGACGAGGCCGTGTTCGTGCATTCTCGCGAGCATCCCGAAGATCTCGCGGCCCGGTCACGCAGCTCTCTCTCAGACAGGGTCGCAAATGACTGATCACTTGGTAGGTATTCGAGAACCAACACGCCTAGACCGTTCACCTCGAATGCCTCGATTGGTCGCGGCGCATTGATCCCAATTTCACGGAGTCGGTTTGTTGCATCCCGTTCGTGTTCGACCATCTCGAGTGGGCGTTGCAAACCGCTCAAAGAATCCGGGTGTCCCCGAACTGACCGCTCCCACATTGCGACCAGCAGTGAGCAATGCCTGCACCGTTGCGTTCTGGCGGGAAACGACCTTCACGAAGAAATCATCATCCATGACTGCCGGGGTCGATAGCCAATTGTCCGCCTCAAGAAACTCGACACGTATCTGGTCGCGGTCGTACTTCGCAGCCAGCGTCAGCATGACCCGCTCAAGGCGGTCCCACGCAATCCTTCCCCGGGTGAGCTGGCGCCAATCCATACGGTCGAACATGGCACTCCGAACTATAACCGTTACCCGGAGTGCGCATTCCAGTACCATTTTCACGTCAGGAGACATACCAGACCGGTATGGACGCCATTGACAGCCTTCAGTGATGCCATCGACGTCACGCGATGATTTTCTCACGCCATTTTCGGCTCGGTTCTGGCTCAAACTCGCGGTCGTGGTGCTATTCATCTCTGGGATTGGCGGCCCCTCGCTACCAACAGGCAATGTCGGTCCAGTGGACTCCCAGCCTGCCGACATTTCGAATCAGATCGATTACTCGATGGAGGAGATTCTCTTCGGCATTGCCATCATCGTCGGGATTGTGTTGATCATCGGACTGGTCCTGGCGTTCATTTCTGCAATCCTTGAGTTCGTCTTCCTCGAGTCACTTCGCTCCGGACAGGTCAGGATTCGTCAATTCGCACGCGAGAACCTTGGACGGGGCCTCCAGCTCTTTCTCTTTCGAATTCTCATCAATGCAGCGTTGCTCCTGCTAATTGGTCTCCCAGTACTGGCCCTCATTCTCCGGGGGCAGACCGACGCACTGGCCATCCTGACAGTGATCGGTCTGATCGGATTCGGGCTGCTGGCCTTCTTCATTGTCACGATCGTCATGCGATTAACGACCGATTTCGTCGCGCCGGTGATGCTTCTTGAGGAGCGAGGAATCATCAGCAGCTGGAGAGCGTGGTTCGAAACACTCCGTGCTGAGCCATGGGAATATGTTGCCTACCTGTTGCTGGTCTGGTTCCTCCAGTTGATCGCGGGCACTGCAGCGTTCATCGTGATTGCCCTGGGCGGAATTATCATCGCGATACCGTTCCTGCTCATCCTGCTGGGTGTCTGGCTCTCCGGCGTTGGGTTTGCAAGCACGGTCGGGGTTCTCATTCTCGTGCCGACAGTGCTGGTCGGCGGCCTGCTGCTTACGCTGTGGGGCGGGGTCGTGATGGTGCCGGTCGAGACCTACTTCACCGTACTACGCATCTGCTGGTGCTCGGCGACACAGAGCCCGAGTTCGACCTGAATCCAGAGCGCCGGGCTGCTGTCCGAGCAGATGGTGGGCCCGCCATGGACGAACCGAGCGACGAGTAGTGGGTCGGTGCGTTTATTTCCAACCTCGGTCATCAGCGTCTATGGACTTCGAGATTCCCGAGGAACACCGACTCACCCGGGAGGCGATTCGGGAGTTCTGCGAGGCTGAGATCGCCCCAATCGCCCAGGAAATCGAGGACGAGCATCGATTTCCCACCGAGATTTTCGATCAGCTCGCCGAGCTGGATGTCATGGGAATTCCGATCGAGGAAGACTATGGCGGTCTCGGCGGTGACGTGTTGCTATATGCCCTCGTCGCTGAAGAACTCGGTCGGGTATCCGGATCGATCGGCCTCTCGTATGTGGCTCACGTCTCACTTGGCTCCACACCGATCGCGAAATTCGGAACACCTGCCCAGAAAGAACGGTGGCTCGAACCACTCGCCACGGGCGAACACCTCGGTGCCTGGGCGTTGACCGAACCAGGGAGTGGTTCAGACGCTTCGAACATGGAGACGACGGCGACCAAAGAGGGTGATGAATGGGTTCTCTCGGGGACCAAGCAGTTCATCACAAACGCTTCTGTTGCAGGCTCCATACTGGTAAAGGCGGTCACAGATTCGGACGCGGGCTACGATGGCATTTCAACGTTTATTGTCGATCCAGCCCAAGACGACGGGTTCGAGGTTACGACCGTCTGGGAGAAGATGGGCCTGAATGCCTCTCCGACATGTGAACTCGCCTTTGATGATGTGCGATTGCCACCGGATCGACTGCTGGGAGAGCCTGGTGAAGGCTGGGATCAAACCAAGGCCACGCTCGAGGGAGGCCGAATCTCGATCGCAGCACTCTCGACTGGGCTGGCACAGGGAGCCTATGATCACGCCCGATCATATGCGACCGAGCGCGAGCAGTTCGGCCAGTCGATCGCGTCGTTCGATGCCAATTCGGACAAACTCGTCGACATGCACCGTCGCATCGAACGAGCGCCGATTGCTCACCCACCGGGCAGCGGTCAGGTACGATACCGGTGATCCAGTCACTCGAGAGTCAGCCCTGGCAAAACTCGATGCATCCGAGGCTGCCCGGACGGTCGCCGAAGACGCCGTGCAGGTCCTCGGGGGTTACGGCTACACGACCGACTTCGCTCCACAGCGATTCTACCGGGATGCGAAGCTGATGGAGATCGGTGAGGGGACGAGTGAGATTCAGCACCTCGTGATTGGGCGGGAGCTGGTGCCTGAGGGAAGGTTCCGGCCTGTTTGTCGGCGTCGAGCGACTCGATCGATTGCAACGACGTAGGCTGCGGTTCGAGGATTATCGAGATCGTACATCTCGATGTGTGTCAGTCAGTCGCAGTCGAAGGCATCGACGATGATATCCTCGAGTTCGGCGTTGACCCGTTCCTCACTCCAGGAGAGTCGCTGACGGTTCTGGATCCATTCGAAGTACGAGACCGTGACACCCCCTGCGTTGGCAAGAATGTCGGGAATCACGAAGTACGTCGTGGTCTGCAAGGATTCGGTCGGCCGGCGGCGTGATCGGTCCGTTAGCCGCCTCCGAGATGACTGACGCGCTTTACCTCGGGTGACAAGGACCATCGGTCTATTGCATTCTCGAGGCCAGCGGGAATCAGTAGATCAACGTCCAATGTGAGCAGGTCTTCATTGGTAGATTTCCATCCGGCAGATCCCTCGTATCCGACGACGGAGCCGGTCTCGATCTTGTGCTCTTTCGCCTGGCACAGGATCGAAGCCATCCGGAATTGTAGATGCCTCCACTCGAGTCGTTTGCGGCCATTACTGTCGCTCCCATCTCATCGATGAGTTTCGCTGCGATCCAGCCAGCGTTGCCATATCCCTGAATTGCGACGGTGGCTCCCTCGCAGGTCCTGACCGAGGTAGTCAAACGCCTCTCGGGCGGCGATGACCGTCGATCGGCCGGGTCGCTTCAACACGGCCCGCACTGCCGCCACTTGAAATGTCTTTGCCGGTGATAACCCCGGGGGCGGTGGTGTTCTCAAGGGTCTCATAGGTGTCTTTTATCCAATTCATCTCCCGCTGGCCGGTATTGACGTCCGGTGCCGGAATATCGCGATCCACACCAATCATTGGCCGGAGCTTCGGTGGCGAACGCCCTGGTGAGCCGCTCGAGTTCGGTGGCCGAGTACTCGGCAGGAATCGACGACAATGCCTCCTTTACCCCCACCGAACGGGATATCGACCGTCGCACATTTGTAGACCATCCACCCCGACAGGGCCTTGACCTCGTCTCTGGAGACATCGGGATGGTAGCGAAGGCCTCCCTTGTATGGCCCCCTGTCACCGTTAAACTGCGACCGGAACGCCTTGAACCGCTCAAGTGTGCCGTCGTCCAGTTCGATGGTGAGATTGGTCTCGAGCACCCGCTCCGGGTGCTTGAGTCGTTCGATAACATCATCGCCCGCTTCGAGATAGACGGCCGCCGTATCGATCTGTTCCTGCAAAATGTCGTAGGGGTTCGGCTCCGAGGCCATGAGTTCACTATCTTGAGAGCGGCGTGAAAAATGTGTCTCGATGGGAATCGGCCCGATGCTACGTCGCACTTTGCTTGTCGAAACGATACACGTTTGTGGCGGGTTCCCGTCCTGCGTGACATGAGTGCGACTCGCGAGGACGGCTCGCACGCGAACGCCCGCCAGCCAGTCGTCGCCGTCGATGCGGACGATAACAAGGTAGACCTGGTTAATCGGCTCGAAGCCCACACCGGCGATGGAATTCGGCATCGGGCTTTCACGTCGCTTGTTTTTGATGGCGATGGAAACATCCTGCTGGCCCAGCGGGCCCCATCTAAGCGGCTCTGGGGAACCTACTGGGATGGGACCGTTGCATCACATCCTCGAGAGGGACAAACACAGGAAGCAGCGACGCGGGCCCGCCTTGAAGAAGAACTTGGTATCATCGAGGAGCAATACGATGAAATCCGGCTCACAGATCGTTTCGAGTACAAGCGCTACTTCGAAAACGAAGGTGTCAAACACGAGGTCTGTGCGGGTCCTGCAGGTGACCCTCCACGACCGATCGCTCAACCCTGATGAAGCCGAGGTTGCTGGCCTCTGTTGGGTGCCGTATGATCGACTGCATACCAACCCAGCCTGGTATCGTCAGCTCCGCCTCTGCCCGTGGTTCGAGATCGCGATGCGCCGGGACATTCGCTGCAATTGCCGGAGGGCAGCCCAGACGGCAATCGTCGCCAGTAGTCCTGCAGGAATGAGTGGGAGGACGATGAGGGCAAGCCGATACCCAATCGGCGGGCGTAATGACCACAATCGTGAGTGGAGCGACGATCAACGCGAGTACGATTGCGCCCACAAGTACCCAGCCACGTGAGGCCAAACTCCCGATCGGTGGTATTCTCGTCGGTCACGGCTTAGCTTCCCTGTGACCGGATGATAGCACTCACGAACTAGCACTCGCTGTCCGGTTGCACCACGACTTTCCCGAAGCCTTCTCGGTTCTCAAGCAGTTCGTGTGCCCTCGCCGTTTCGCTCATCGGGAGCGTCTCACGGATCGCTGGCTCGAACGTCCCGTCCCAGACCAGTTCGAGGACATCGTCCACCTGTCCGGGAGTTGCCATCGTCTGATCCGATAATCTCTGACCTGTTTCCAGAAATTCCGGGCAATATTCGTCCGCGGACTCGGGCCTGTCGTCGCACCGCAGGTGACCAGCCCGACCAGTTGCGGGCGAGACTCTTGATCAAATCTCGCCAGGTCTCCTGGCCGATGTGATCGACAACAACGTCGACGCCACGCTTGCCCATCTCCACGCAATCCAGTCGGCAAAATTCTCTCCTCGTAGTTCACCACGTGATCGCGCCGAATTGCTCGGCTGCTTCTAGCTTCTCCCTTGCTGCTGCCTGTTGCGTAGACCTCAGCACCAGCGTGGTCCGCAATCTGGACTGCAGCGTGACCAACACCGCCACTGGCACCAAGGACGAGGACGGACTCGCCGGCCTTCAGGTCGGCGCGATCGATGAGCATCCGCCAGGCCGTCTGGAAGACGAGCGCACTGGATCCGGCAAACTTCCAGTCGACGTGGTTTGGGACTGGCGCGAGGATTGTCTGCTGGTACGGCAGGCGCATTACTACGGCGTGAACGCCCGGGACGTGCTCGCCGATGAGGTCGGTCCGCCGCGCAGAGTGTCGCGCTCTCCCTTTCGACAGAACTCACACTCCCCACAATTGACTCCCGCTGACAGAGCAACTTTGTCACCAGCGGAGAGATCGCGTGACGTCCTTACCCACCGATTAAGGACGACGATTCCTGCTGCGTCGCTCCCCGGGACGTCCGGGCGTCTCCAAGTCTATCCCAGGCAATCCCCGACGAACCCAGACATCGAGGTGGTTCAATGCACCTGCTTTGGTGTTGCCACGAGAACCTCATCGGACGAAATGGTGGGTTTCGAAACATCCCGATATGAAATAACATCGGTGGTCCCGTCGATCGCTAAAGGTGACAGCTTTCATGGCCATAGCTATTCGCATCCCCAGAGAATATTCATCGTTTTTGTCGGGCTCGCACCGGTTATGGAGAATTTCTATGGGTGCTGCACCTCGGTGGCCGATACGGGAACGCGGAGAAGCTGATTTACAGGATTCTGCCAATTTCTCTTGGATCGTCGTATTCGGTAATCCCACAAGTTGGAGATGATTCTGAGGAAGACGCAGTCCTTTGGAATTACGGACTAAACCCATCGCACACATTTTCCTATGAAAGCGCGGAAGGACCGAAGGATAATGTGGTAGTTGATTGGAAATTCGATGTGGATCCCCAAGCAGACCATCTTGACCGTGATCAGGTTATCTACGCCTCACCGGGATTTGCCGAAAATGAGTTGTATTTTGGTAGCTGGAATGGTATATTCTACGCAGTCGATTCAGATTCGGGAGAGGAAACTCTGGCGGTAGAAGGTGACCGGACAGGAAGGCGCTACCGATACCGACATTATCCCCGAGTATGCCAATCGATTTGGGTCCTCACCAGCAGTCACAGAGAACTATATTTATACCGGAAATTTTAACGGAGAGGTGTTAGCGTTGAGCAGGGATGGTGACAAAGAGTGGGGATATTCAACAGACGGTCATGTTCGTTCCTCGCCAACTATTGCTGACGATAATATTTTGATAGGTAGTTACGATTATAGCTTGTACAATATTGATCGGTTTTCTGGATCGTTGAACTGGAAGTTCGATACTGGTGGGTTTATTTATTCGTCTCCGACCGTCGTTGATGGTCAGGTCTACTTCGGGTCATTGGACTTTAACTCTCGCAGTGAGGAGCTATCATATGCTGTGGATCTGGAATCGGGGGAAAGTGAGTGGACCTTAGAAATCGACGGAATTGCGGGGACAACTATTGTTCATAGCGATGACCTGTTTTTTGGAACCTGGGAAGGGACGGTCTATCGAGTGACAACGGGTGGGTCGGTAGTTTGGACAAAGGAAGTGGAGGGGGATGTCGCTGGCTCTACAGCAACGGATGGGACCCATTTGATTGTACCAACACGGGATGGGCGACTCTATTCCATCAATAACGAATCTGGTTCTGTCGAGTGGGAGTTCAAGGCGAATGATGAATTTTACGGAGTGACTCCCGTGATTGCAGATGGAGTTGTGTACGTCGGCAACAATGGACCGCAGTATACGTATGGCGATTGACATAGAGACTGGAGAAGAAGGTATCGGGAATTTGAAACCGGGGGATTGAGTCACGATCCTCTCCCGTCGTCAAAGATAGTAAAAGTGTACTTCGGGGGTTATGACGGGTCCCTGTATGCTCTAAAAGAGGGACCAGAGGGTGGGCAATCTGATGATGGGATTCCCGGAATTTCGGTCCTTGGCTCAGCAGGCATAATTGGAGCTGCAGCATATCATCTCGCGAAAAATCGCTCGGGCAAGGAATGAACTGATGGATTTCTATCACAAACAGATTGAGGGCAATAATGATCGGTGTTCAAGCACCGCATTCCACTGCCGTTTGAATAGATTTGTGGAAGCGACGGGGCCTGAGGCGTGGGGATGCAACGGTGGCGGCACTGCCGCCAACCTCCAGATGATGAGCACCGTACCGCGTATACTTCAAGCGGTGCGGTAGTTCCTGACCATTGAATACCGTTCATCGCAGTTCAATCGTAACGAAATCGAGAAGTAAATTAGTCCAACAAAGCATCAGCTAAGTTCGCCGGTTCAACTAACCGGGGATCGACTGCGAAATCGAGTTGGCCTCGGACAAACTCGGGGACGGTATCGGTCGCGTAAACAACGATTTTTACGTCTGCTAACTCCCGGGCTACAGGGATGGCCGTTGCCTCATCTACATCGGTCACGACTAGGATATCTTCACCTGTGATTTCTGTCGCTTTGAGAGTCTCTCGGGAACCGGTCTACTAGCTCGCCCCACCTCAGCACCAGCCTCCGCCAAGTTCGCCGACACCAGCCCCAGTGTCAGGTCCGACAACGATTACTCGAGTGCTCATTACTCGTACTCGATGGTTGCTGGTGGCTTGTGAGTAACGTCATAGAGGACCCGAGCAACGTTCTCGTTTCGACCTGTAATCCTGGACTGGATGCGTTGGAGTGTCTCCCACTCGAGATCCTGTGCCCGGGCGGTCATCCCATCCCGCGAGTCGACGGACCTGATAGCGACGACCCAGCCGTGGACTCGGTTGTCCCCTTTGACTCCCGTTGCCTTGCCAATCACGGCTGCGCAGGGCTTGCCAGGGGTCGTCATCAACCAGTTCCTCCTCCACGATGTGGAGGCATCTCGCGCCACTCCAGTTTCTCCTCAGTGACCTCGCCGATTACCCGAACAGCAAGACCCGGTCCCGGAAACGGCATACGCTCGGCGACGAGCTCCTCTAGATCCAGTGCCCGAGCAACCTCTCGCACTTCGTCCTTGTACAGATCGCGGACAGGCTCGACAATACCATCGAAGTCAATCACGGCAGGCAACCCACCGACATTGTGATGAGACTTGATTCCACCCTCAGACTCGATGCGGTCGGGATAGATCGTCCCTTGAACAAGGTAGTCGGCATCGGTCTCGCGGGCCTCCCGTTCGAACTCACGGATGAACTGCTCGCCGATGACCCGACGCTTCTCCTCGGGATCGATGACGCCGTCCAGCTGCTCGAGAAATCGATCCGCCGCATCGACAATCTGGAGACTGTCCATGTACGCGAACGTCTCACGAATTTGCTCAGTTTCGCCCTTGCGCATCAGGCCGGTATAGACGTACACGGGGGTCAAGCGATCACCAATCGCCTCGTAGGCGAGTGCCGCCGTGACGGATGAATCAACGCCGCCCGACAGGGCGATGATGGCATTCGCCTCGCCGATTTCGGCCTCGATATCAGCGACGGCATCCGGAATGAATGTCTCGACCTCGACCATCAGATGGTGACCCCCGCATCGTCAAGTTCCAGTTCGTCGCGGCGGTCGATCGCAGCTTGAACCAGTCCGAGGAACGGCGGACTCGGTCGATCCGGGCGCGATCGGTATTCCGGGTGGAACTGGGTGCCGAGGAAGAACGGATGGTCCTCGAGTTCGAGTATCTCCATGCGGTTTCCGGCGGTCCCGGAGAACACGAGGGGTTTGTCGGCGAAGTGGTCGAAGTACTCCGGGTTGACCTCGTATCGGTGGCGATGACGCTCGACACAGGACGTCGTTCCGTAGCTGGTGGGCGAGTGTCCCGGGTTCGATCTCGGTCTCGTGGGCCCCCAGTCGCATCGTTCCACCCATGTCCTCGACCTCGTACTGCTCGGGGAGGATATCGATGACGGGGTGCGGTGTCTCCGGATCCATTTCGGCCGAGTGGGCCCCTTCGAGCCCCAGGACGGACCGGGCATACTCGACGACGGCCATCTGGAAACCGAGACACAGGCCGAGGAAGGGGACATCGTTCTCTCGTGCGTACCGGATTGCCTCGATCTTACCCAGCGGTCCCCCGCATCCCAAAGCCACCGGGAACGATAATGGCGTCTGCTGACCGGAGCCGCTCCGGTGTGCTTGTCGGCCATCTCGTCGGCATAGACCCACGCGAACCGACGTCGGTACCGTACTCGAATCCCGCGTGTTTCAGTGATCGTGCGATCGACATGTAGGCATCCTCGAGGTCGTACTTGCCTACGAGAGCGATCTCGAGTTCGTCGGTTTGCTCGGTCGTGACTACCGACGCCACTCGTCGATGCGGTCGCCCGGTGGCAGGGCGATATCGGCCATATCCAGTTGCTCGAGCACGTATTCGTCGAGACCTTCGTCCTCGACCACCAGAGGGACATGGTAGACGTCATCGACGTCTGGGTTCGAGAACACTGCCTCAGTGGAATGCCACAGAAGAGGGCGATCTTCTCTTTCGTCTTCTGTTCGAGTGTCTCGTCCGATCGCCCGACGATGATGTCGGGCTGAAGCCCGATCGAGCGCACCTCCTTGACCGAGTGCTGGGTCGGCTTGGTCTTCTGTTCGCCGTTCTTCGAGTACGGGACGAGCGTTACATGGACGAACAGGATGTCCTCGTCGTCTTCCTCGTGAGCAAACTGGCGAAGGGCCTCGAGGTATGGCATGCCCTCGATGTCCCCGACCGTTCCGCCGACCTCGACGAGACAGACATCCGTTCCCTCGGCGGCCTCCCTGATCCGGCGCTTGATGTCGTCGGTGATGTGGGGGATGATCTGGACGAGTCTTTCCGAGATAATCGCCAGCGCGTTCCTTCTCGATCACGTGCTGGTAGGTCTTGCCCGTCGTGATGTTGTGATCGGAGGTCATATCGACCCCGAGGAAGCGCTCGTAGTTGCCCAGGTCGAGATCCACCTCGCCACCGTCTTTGAGAACGTAGACCTCTCCGTGTTGATAGGGATTCATCGTGCCGGCATCGACGTTGAGATATGGGTCGATCTTGACCGCCGTGACGTCGAAACCTGCATTCTTGAGCAGTCGGCCAGTGCTGGCAGCGGTTATTCCCTTGCCGAGGCCAGACATGACCCCGCCCGTTACGAAAATGAACTTGTTTCCGAGCGTAGGGTCGTACTGAGTCTCGGGTTCCGTCGGCATACTGACTGTGTGTGCGTATGGGTCAAAACGATTTCGGGATCTCGGCCCGCTGTGACCGTGGATCACTTACCCCGAGAACGGATCCCGCTTGCGCTGGCGTTCCAGATACATGCTGAGTGCTTCCACGCTCGTCACCGGGAATCTCCTCGGCTGAGTTCCTGCTCGGGGATCTTCGCGTGCTTCTCCGGCAGCTCCGTCCAGAGCTGATCACCCTCATCGATCTGACGACCAACGAGTCGGCCCATCGATCGCGACGGAGACCCGATCACCGGCTCTGGCTTAATCGACGTCCTCGCCCTCCTCCTCGATGCCCTTGACCTGGCCAATCCGTGTCGGTTCGCCCCATCCCCAGTCGACGACCGTCGTGTTGTTCTGCAGCGTCCCGGCCGCCACCTCCACACCACTCCGGCAGGATCGCTCTGTCGAAGACGTGATCGGGCAAAATGCGAAACCGCGCGGGCCGGATGATCTGCTCGAGGACGGTATCCTGCTGGGCGCGGTCGAGGTCGTCGACGAACTCGGTGTATTCCTCGACGAGCTGGTAGATTGACGTCGTCCATGAACAGCCGCACATCGTCGATATCGGCGCGCTCACTGGCATCTGGTAATACCTCTACGTTGAACCCGAGGATGACACGCTCTCGCTCGTCCTCGGCTGTCGAAGCGACCGCGACGTCCCGGGGGGCGACGGCGCCAACTTCGGCCCGGACGATCCCAATCTCGGCCTCAGAGAGCGCATCGGCCAGGGCCTCCAGGCTACCCAGTGTATCTGCCTTCACCACGACCCCCTCCTCGGAAGTCTCGACGGCGATGTCGGCGAGTTCGGCCTCGACTTCCTCGATTGTCGCCTCGATCGTATCGTCGCGAACCACCCGAACCGGCGCGCCAGCCATGGCCTCCTCGAGATCCGGGGCTGCGATCTTGATCCCAGATGCAGCGGAGACCGACTCGACCTGCTCGAATCGGCTCTCAGTCCGGATTTCGGCCAATGGCCTGGGAGTCAGTAGTGCCCGTACCTCGGTGACGATGGGATCGTTCGTCCCGCCAACCACGATCGTATCGTCGGTCCGAATCGTCCCATCGTAGAGAACCGTGTCGATGGTGGTCCCGAACCCCTTCTCGTCTTTGACCTCGAGAACCGTCCCGATGCCTGGTCCCGTGACGTCGATCTCCATGGCCTCGCGCATGTACCGCTGAGAGAGGCCCATGAGAACAGCGAGCAGGTCGGGGACCCCTTCCCCGGTCATCGCCGAGACGGGGACCACACCGACTGTCTGCTGGAAGTCACGAACCTGCCAGTAGAGATCGCCCGTGAAGTCCGCGTCACTCAGCTCGCCGATGATCTCGTAGAGTTGCTCATCGAGCCGCCGCTGGACGCGGTCGGACTGACTCTCATAGGACGGCATGATCGGACTATCATCCGTCGGATTCCAGCCCGCGACCGTATCGATCTTGTTCGCCGCCACGATGAATGGCGTCTCGGTCCGCTGGAGAATGTCGAGCGCCTCAATCGTCTGGGGTTGAAAGCCGTCGTTGACGTCGACGACGAGAATAGCAATATCGGCGAGTGCCCCACCTCTGGCCCGAAGGGTTGTGAACGAATGGTGGCCGGGGGTATCGATGAACAGCAGCCCTGGCAGGTCGAATTCGTCGGGCTTCACGAGGTCCCCGGCAATCGAGGAAATGACATCGAGTGGCACCGCCGTGCGCCCCAATGTGTTGGGTAATCGCCCCCGCCTCGGCCTCGATGACGGCCGAGCCCCGAATTCGGTCGAGGAGACTCGTCTTCCCGTGATCGACGTGGCCGAGGACGGCGACGATCGGTGTGCGCAGTGAGGTCGTCGTGGAGGACTCAGGTTCTGCCATAACGTACCACCGGTCCGCTTCAGATGAACGCTCCGGTTCTCTGTAGTTAAACCCATCGTCACGGGGTGAACTGCCGGTTCTATCAACGAGACGGCCCGTGGTTTTTATTACCTCATGGTAAGTACGAGATGCCATGAGCGAGATACTGGCCGAGAATCTCTCGGGGAAGGCCGTCATGGGGTCCGACGGCACCGAACTCGGGATGCTCTACAACATCACGATGGACCTCGAAGCCGGCTCTCTCGACGATCTACTGGTAGAGCCAGATGAGGAAACACCCGTCGAGTCGATTGAGTTCGACCTCGACGAAGCTGGTCGGTTCCGCGTGTTCCTGTCCGCCGGGTCCAGGCGGTCAAGGATTACATCGTCGTGCAGCGCTAAGGTATGTACGTTCTCGACTCGTCTGCTTTCATTCACGACTTTCATACGACCGACCAAACAGCGACGATTCCCCTCGTCCGAGAGGAACTCACCGACGAAAGTGCCTACCGGTACGACGCAATGGAGGGAGCAGGGATGTACATTCACATCCCCAACGATGACACGACCGAAACGGTCGAACGAACCGCCCGGGAGTCCGGCGACTACGAGGTCCTCTCGAACACTGACCAGCGGCTTGTGGCGGCGGCATTCGAACTGGATGCGACACTCGTGACCGATGACTATGCGATGCAGAACGTGGCCGATCGGCTCAATGTCGATGTCGAGGTGATCGCTCGAGAGGGTATCGAGGAGTCCCGGGAGTGGCGATTTCAGTGCCAGGGCTGTGGCCGGGAGTTCGACGAAGAGAAGGATCGTTGTCCCATCTGTGGAAGCGATCTGGCTCGGAAGAATCCGTCCTAGGGCCGTGAGGACGAAGTAGAGATTCAGGAAGAGCACCGCGTTGTAGATGCCGTGGACGAGAGCCGGGACAAGGAGGTTCTCGGTATAGGCATACAACGTGCCCAATAGCAATGACAGTAGGAGAACGACCGAGAGACTCGTGAGAATCTCGCTCATCGTTCCAGATCCGTACGCCGAGAAGTGTATGAGCGCGAACGGAACACTTGCGGCGACTACGGCCCCGGGTTTGGAGAAGTACTCATAGAGGGGCTTCTGGACGACGTTTCGAAACAGGAGTTCCTCGAACGGGCCCACCACAAGAATGGATGCCGGGACCAGAACCAGGAGAACCTCGGGATTGTTGCTGGCCATATCGACGGCGCCATGAGTTGCGGACTCGGTCTGTAGTGCGTCCAGAAGGACCGAGATTCCTATCGCGGCTCCAAAATATCGCCACGACACCGAGTACGACTGCCACGATGTCGGTCACTGAGGGAACGGAGATGTCGATAAACGTGCGATCTCGACCCTATAGCTCAGAAATATCCCAACCGTCATGCCCACACCGAGGACGGTCGCAGCTTGCTCAAGTGCGGCACCCCCCACGACCCCAAGGGTCGATGTCCCGCTCCCGGTTACGGTGGTGTACACCGACAGCAGGACAATTACCCAGAGGAGGATCAACACGTAGCCGAATACGCCGACGACGCCATAGCTCGAGGTTGCAACAGTCCGTTCAATAATTCCACGACCGGTTAGCCGTGCCCAATCAGCGGCTGCACCAGCGACGAGTACCGGTGCACCACATCGCGGCTGCCCCCACGACAGGAACCGGGCCAATGAGGGGGATCCCAACGGCTGGCGAACTGCCAGTCGTGTGCACGAGTACAACGAGAGGAATGATTGCAAGTCCCGCAATCGCCGTCAGTATCGCACCAGGTCGCCGGGCGATCCACTCACGACGACGAGCGAACACCACAGCGATCGCGAGAGCTGTCACTCCAAGGAGGACGAGGCTGACAGGTTCCTGACTGCCCGACCGGACGGGGAGGCCACTCCCAACGAGTGCCAGTGCCGCTCCAGTCGTTCCGAGGATCGCAGGTGCATCGGAGTCCCCGGTCGGTTCCGGCATACCCAAAATGAGTTGGTCGGCGCCTATAGGCGCGTCGACTGGTTAGCGGTCGATTCGAAGTATCTCCTTCGTACCAATATCCGCGGCTGCCTCCCCGGAGGCGAGCATCGTCCGGGCAGCCTCCTTGCCCCACTCGACGGCCGGCTGATTGAATGCATTGATGCCCTCGAGTTCGGCCATCATGACACAGGCCGCCTCCAGCCCGTAGAGCAGCCCACCCATCTCGAACGCATCGAGACGATCGAGCTCGATCCGAACAGATGGGCGATCAACTGCAGCCAGGCTCGCCTCCGTCGCCCTGCATTCGGCATCCAGAACCGTCCGGAGACTCGTATTCGATAGGTACTCGAGGGCCGGCTGCTCCGCTCGGGTGGAAGGGCGATATCCGGTCCCTCGCGGGTAGTTACAAAAGTGACAAGCTTGTCCGCCGGGCCGGCCCGAAAGAGTTGCAGTTGCGAGTGCTGGTCGGTTACACCCAGCGCCCGTACCGGGGTCTGGCCGAATCCGTCCTTGCCAAGACTCTCGGCCCAGAGCTGGGCAAACCACTCCGCGAAGGTCTCGAGCGATTCGACATATGGCATCATTGCCGAGATGGCGACCCCTTGCTCGGCAAGCGTGTGTGATATTGCCCCGTAGGCATACGCCGGACAGTCGAAAAGCGACCCCGTCAGTGAATCAGCCTCGGCTCGGCCTCCGGCGAGGACGGCCTCGATATCGATCCCGGCAAAGGCAGCGGCGACGAGTCCCATCGAGGACAGCGCCGAGTATCGACCCGGGACGCCTGGTGGCACGTCGAGGGTCGCCAGCTCGTGGCGCTCAGCCATGGCCCGCAAGGGCCCCTCCGATCCCGTCGTCACCAGAACCCGCTCGGTCCAGTCGAGGCCCGCATCCTCGAGGGCCGCCCGGACGACGAGGAAATTCGCCATCGTTTCCGCGGTCGTCCCCGACCGGGAAACCACGTGAATGGCTGTCTCCTCGAGGGCCAGCGATGCAAGGGTACGCTCGATCCAGTCCGGGTCGACGTTGTCGAGGAAGTGAATCGGAGCCCCTGGCGAGAGGGCATCAACGAGCGTGGCTGCCCCGAGGGAACTGCCACCGATACCGACCGTTACCAGTGTGGAGGCATCGGACAGGGGCTCCATCGCCGCCTCGATGGTCGCCGGGTCCGTCCGATACGGCAGATCGAGGGCGACGTAGCCGTCAGCCTCACGCTCACGCTCTGACTCGATTCGCTCGTGAGCCGACGCGACCCGCTCGTCGAGTTCCTCGAGAGCCGCCCGGGACACGCCTGGGGAGGCAACCGACGCGAGTGCGTTCCCGATGTCGACGTCCATGGGCAAAGCGCGGTGGGCTGGGTGAAAGGCGTTCCGCCCTGGTCGAAACGGCCATACAATTCGAGGACGGTACCTTCGATCGATGGTCGATGCACCGACCGGGACGTACGTCGTGGTTCATGGTGACGATGCCGCCCCTGTACTCCGGGATGTCGAGACGGCTCAGGTTCACACGCTGGAAGACGGTGTAGACGTCGAGGACGGCGAGGTACTCACGGCGTCTCTCGATGCCGTCGAACCCCTCGAGGTGACATGGACCATCAGTGAGATCAGAGGATCGGCGCACGATTCCGATCGAGACAGTCGACCTCGAGCCGACCCAGCAGGTGAGGGGAGTCGCCGGCGAGCTGGATTCGGGTGGGATGCAGACGATCGAACGGGCCGGGGAGGGCACTATCGACGTGCTCCCAGTTGAGAGCGAACGCGTCGAGACAGCAGTCGAGGACGTAGCCAGCGATCCGGAGACGATTGCTCGAGCAGCTCGCCAGGCGGCCGAGCGGGTGGAGATCCGTTCATCTTCATCAGATGGGATCGTCAGCGTCCGGTTCTTGCCCGAATAGCCCACCGGACAGCGCGATAATCGGTACCGGCGTCGGGATTGACCCCCGCCATAAATTAAGAAGGCTTACTTTCGTTCGTTTCGACGGAAGGCGTAATGGGGTACTTCACGATCCCCGAGATCGACTATAGCCAGTACTCCAACCGGGAGTTAGCGGCGATTCCAGTGGCCGTTCTTGCACTGAGCACTCGCTCATTCTCACTGGCTCGTATCTACTCTTTGGCTCGCCCGTCTCGCTGGGTATCGAGTTTGCTGGGGGCACGGAAATGACGATTCAAACGACGACGCCTGAGGAGGATATCCCTGCCGCGTTCGAGTCTGAGGTAAACCGACGTCCAGGAAATTGACGTCGGGGCAAACCAGTACATCGTGCAGTTCACCGATGCCGATGCGACAGGGCTCCGAGACGAGGCCGAGGCCAACCTCGAGCAAGATGGCGATGCGGCCATTGTTCAATCTGCCTCGTCGACGTCGGCAAGCTTCGGGGCCGAGACGCGGACGACGGCTCTCATCGGGCTGGCGGTCGCATTTACGGGCATGAGCCTCATCGCCTTTCTCCTGTTCAGAACGTTTGTCCCGTCCATTGCGATCGTGATCTCGGCCTTCTCCGATATCATGATCCCACTCGCCTTTATGTCGATCACCGGTATCGATCTCACACTCGGGACCGTCGCTGCCCTCCTCTTGCTCATCGGATACTCTGTGGACTCTGACATTCTGTTAAACAATCACGTACTGCGACGCGGTGGCTCCTTTGAAGTGAGTACGCGAAAGGCGATGCGGACCGGCGTTACCATGACGCTCACGTCGATGGTGGCGATGCTGGTGATGGCCATCGCCGCATCCCTCCTCGGCGTCGGTTTGCTGGCTGCCATCGGCCTCATCCTCTTCATTGGACTGGCCGCCGACCTGATGAACACCTACATGCTCAATCTGAGTATGCTCCGTTGGTACGTTCACCATGGGGTGGCCCGATGACCCCGAGGGAGTTTATCAGTTCGTACTGGCGGATCTCGCTGCTGGTCATCTTCTTGGCCATCGGCATCTACGCCCTGTTCGTCCCCGGGGGCGTCCTGCCGCAGGATGATATTGGCCTCGGTGAAAACCAGACCCAACAGAATCGAACCGTCAATCTCCAGTACGGTCTGGGCCTCGATGGGGGGACCCGAATCAGTGCCCCGGTCATCGGGAAGACCGCCGAAGGACTGGACATCGACAATCCGGATGCAGCCGAGCAGGCTCTCTATCAGCGGCTCGATCTGGACCCAGCCGACGCGATGGTTCGAACGACTCAGGAAGTGGGGGCGATACGGCCGAAGTCTTCACAGACAATGTGACGGCCGCGGAGTTCGCGTCGGCGCTGGAATCGGCCGGTGTGGATGCCAGTGAGGATAACATTCGCGATGGCGTGACAAGTCAGACCCGGAGTGAAATTACCCAGACGATCACGACAAAGATCAACGAGGCCGGGCTCTCGGGCGGTCAGGTCTCCGAGCGGGCAACCCTCGGTGGCGAGCACCTCATCGTCGTCGAAGCGCCCGACATGACAGCCCAGGAGCTCCGGGCGTTGCTCCAGGAGCGGGGAGTCGTCGAGGTCGTCGCACACTATCCGGACCAGACCGGCAACCAGACGAACGAAACCCTCCTGACCGGCGAGGACCTCGAGCGTATCGGCGCGCCCTCGTTCAGTGGGCCACCCCCGGGCCACCACGTGCCAGTGACTGTCAGCGACAATGTCGCTCCACAGTATGAAGAGCGGTTGAACGAGCTTGGGTTCACGACGGCCCCCGGGCTCCAGAACTGTGACATCAAGAATCCTCAGACGGGCGAGATCAACTACAACGTGGGGCAGCCGAACTACTGCCTCCTGACCGTCGTCGACGGGGAAGTCATCGACGCCCACTCGATGGGGAAGAGATTGGGGCAATCGATGGCCTCGAACCAGTGGCAGCTGGACCCGAACTTCATCATGCTCACGCCGACCCAGCCCGAGGCCGCCTCCTTATCAATTGCGCTCCGAGCCGGAGCGCTCCGCGCCCCGCTCGATCTCGAGCCAGGGAACTTCCAGGCCTACACGATTTCGCCCGCCCTGGCCGACCAGTTCAAGGTCTACTCGCTGTTCATCGGTATCCTCGCGGTCATCTCGGTGAGTGGCGTGGTCTATCTCCGGTATGCCGACCGCCGGGTGGCCGGTCCAATGATCGTCACAGCACTCGCGGAGGTAGTCATCTTGCTAGGCTTCGCCGCAGCGATCAGAATGCCGCTGGACCTATCGCACATCGCCGGATTCATCGCCGTCGTTGGAACGGGGGTGGACGATCTCATCATCATTGCCGACGAGGTGATGTCCGAGGGGGATGTCGACTCTCGCCGGGTCTTCCAGTCCCGATTCAGGAAGGCGTTCTGGGTCATCGGGGCTGCAGCAGCGACAACGATTATTGCCCTGTCTCCACTCGCCGTCCTGAGCCTCGGTGACCTGCGGGGCTTTGCGATCATCACGATCCTGGGCGTGCTCATCGGGGTTCTCATTACCCGACCGGCGTATGGGGACATCCTGCGATATCTGCTGACGGACCGTACGTCGGAGTACCGATCGAGGGTCGTCCGGTCGACCGCAGCCAGCATACGTTCCGCTGTTTTCCACGATCCTCGAGCACACTCCGGCAATTCGCCGTGCCTGTCGATGTAAGACTCGAGAAATGACCGGGTGTTCTGATCACTTGGATAGCCACTCCCGATCGGGCCGTACTGGTCGGCCAGGTCGTCAATGTGAGCGTCCCGCTTCACCTTTGCCACCACACTTGCCGCGCTGACAAGGGGGGAGTCCGAGTCAGCACCGTGTCGCGCCTCGACCTGAACGGGTATCGCACACGCGTCACGGACGCGGCGGGCGAACCGCGCTTCATCCGTATCACAGGCATCACAGAGCCCTCGGCAAGAGGGTGAGGGGACGGCCTTTTCGATCGCTCTTGCATGAGCCTCGACCGTCAGCGTGTTCAGGTCCGTCGACGCTGCATCGATCGTAGCGGGCCGGACCTCGGCGAGCCCGATATGAACCGCTGAATCCGCGTATAATATCTCTGCAATCGATTCGCGGGTGCTCGCCGAGAGTGTCTTCGAGTCAGCGACGGCTTCGGGGAGAATCGCGGGATCATCGACCCAAATGGCGGCCGCAAACATCGATCCAAGGACGGGTCCACGGCCGGCCTCATCGACCCCGAACGGCATGTGGCTGCGATCATCTCGAGCCACCGACAAAGCCGTTTGTATTCAGTCGAGAAAATACGCCTCGTCCTCGAACGATTCCTCCTCCCCGGTCACCGCGAGCACATCCAGACTGACCATCGTTGCTCCGGTCTCGAGCAGCCCGGCGAGGCTTGGTTCGGTCCGCCCACCATCACCACTGACGAGTTCTTTCACGTAGAGGCCACCCGCTCCATGGATTTCGATGGTCGCAGTCGTCGGTGTGACGAGGGTCCCATCACATTCGTATACCGTCCTGGTCCGGGTGCGCATCGCCCGACGGTGGTCGACCCGCTCGGGGGTTCGCTGCTCGATTACCGCACCGCTCAGCGCATCGATGGCGGCCTCGAAATCCTCAGCCGAAACTGGTTCATCGAACTCGATGTCGCCCCGGTAGCGCTTGCTTGCCTCGAGTTCCTTCACACGTTCGACCATCTCGTGACTCGCGAGGCGAAGCCCACTCACCGCAACGGCCCCCTCGGCCGGACTCGTCGATCGCCGCTTCGACCGGGGCGAGGTCGGGGCGACGAACTGCCGGTTTCGTCACCTCGAGGACGAACGGTCGGCCCTCCCCGAGCATTCTGGCGTCGACGTCCTCGCGACCAGCCCCGTGGAACGTCCCAGCCGCCCCCTCCATGGCCGCAACAATCGGCGGGCGAACGAGTTGCTCGACACTCGTCGGATACCGGTAGCCGGTGCCGTCACAGCCCGAGCACGGTTCCTCGCCGTCGGCGCCGAGCTGGCGACCACTCCCGCCACAGTCAGAACAGGGCCACTCCGTCTGGGGGATATCTCGCTCGAGCTTGCGGTAGCGACCGTAGACGAACGCCGGGTTCACCTGCACGTCGATCGCGTGTGCACTGACCGGCTCACCCGCAAGGACAGCCTCGAGTTGCACCGCCTGGAGGTCGACGATGCACAGCACTTCTGGGCGCTCGAACGAGACATCAGCCTCGAATTGCTCGCCAACACGTCGGCCGACCTCGCGATTGATCTCGCGATTGAATGGGTCGCCAGCGTCCGGCTCGAAGCCTGCGTCCTCTCGCACCAACCGATCGTTTTCCTCGATGAGTGGTGGGGCGCGAGAGCCGATCTGATAGGTCTCGAAATCGATATCCTCGATGAGTGAAACCACTGTCTCCGCAATTGCATCGACGGCCCCGATATGACCCGCACAGACCCAGCAGTCCTCGTCTGGCACTGGCTCGTATGGGTCGTCATCCTCGAGTGCAATTGCTGTTCGAATTGCACGCCCTCGCTCAGCATTCGTCAGGCCATAGCTCTGCATGGCGAAGGGGCGGCCGAGACAGCTGTCACAGAGAGGGCCAGTGGCGAGCAGGGCACGACCGGACGCGAGGACCGACATACTGGATGGCTCGAACAGGATCCGTAACACCCTTTCTGTTTTCCGGGCTCACCGTGGGTTGAAATACGTGGCCTCCAATCGAGTCGCATGGACAGTGATCCCCGCTCCAGACGCGCCTTCCTTGGTCTAGCGGCTGCCGGGGCGGCCACCCTCGCTGGCTGTGCGTTGCCCCAGACGGATCGGTCGATCACCGGGAATTCCTCGACGGTCGATCCAGACTCGCTGGCCGACGGATCCGCGTACTCCGCAGTGTATGCAGAGATCATCGATGCGGTGACCCAGGTGCGGGTCTTCGGCCTTGAGGATCCCGTCACGGGAGAAGAAGGCCGAGGGGGTGGGTCAGGATTTCTGATCGATGAATCGCACATCGTGACCAATGACCACGTGGTCCGGGGATCAGAGGCAGCCGATGTCCAGTACGTCAACGGTGACTGGGCCACGACAAGTCTGGCCGGTACGGACTACTATAGTGATCTCGCCGTTCTCGAAGTCGACCATGTCCCTTCGGATTCAGACCCCCTCTCGTTCAGCGACGAGCAACCGGTTCCCGGTCAGGAGGTCATGGCCATCGGGTACCCCTACGGACTCGAGGGCTCGATATCGACAGGAATTGTCAGCGGGGTCAATCGATCGCTCTCACCCCCAAACAGATCGTTCGCCTTCCCGAACGTCGTGCAGACCGATGCAGCAGTCAATCCTGGCAACAGCGGAGGTCCGCTGGTCGATCTCCAGCAACAGGTAATTGGCGTCGTGAATGCCACGGGCGGGGAGAACGTCGGATTCGCCATCTCGGCAGCCCTCGCCCAGCGAGTCGTCCCGTCCCTGATCGAAACCGGCGACTACAAGCATTCTTTCATGGGAATTACCCTCGTCCCCGTCGATCGGCTCGTCGCTGAGGCGAACGACCTCTCCTCTGCGACTGGAGTCCTCGTGAACGATGTGACCGACGAACCCGCCGTGGGGAGCCTCGAACCGAGTGAGGGCCAGGTGACCCGCCACGGCCAGCCGATCCCGGTCGGTGGTGACGTGATCATTGCCATCGACGGCGAGCCGATCCCGGACAATCACGCACTCTCGACGTATCTGGCGCTGGAAACAAGTCCGGGTGACACAATTGCCGTCACCGTGTTGCGGCAGGGAGCGGAGACGGTCGTCGACATGACCCTTGCCAAGCGACCGGCAGTGGCCTAATCGAACGACCGGCGATCGATCACGCCCGAGGGGTCGACCCGGTATCGGTGGTTCGTTGCAAGGTTCTCGAACGTCCGTTCCTCCCCGTTGGGCCAAGTAACAGTTACCGTCGCCTCGAGAGAGCCACCGACCCCTACATGGACGGCCGGGTCACTCTGGGAAAGATAGCTCACGTCGGCGGTCACCCAGCGATGGTAGGTGCGATTGGCAGTCTCAACGGTCACAGTCGCGCCGAAAGCCGAAGTATCGGGCCCGCGCTCGACATCAATGATTAGGCTGTTTCCACTCCCACCAGTCTGTTCATACAGGGTGAAATTATCGGCAGTGTTTCCGATCAGGAGGTCAAGTTCACCACTGCCGGTTGCATCAAGGGCTGCAACCCCCCGGCCGTCGTTCTCCTGAAAGCCTGCAGTAGAGATGTTAACCGGTTCGAATCCGGCGTCACCTCCGCTATACAAGACCGGATAGGTGTAAAAGGAGTACTGATCGATTAGCTCCTGGGCCTCCTCGGGACTGAATGCCGTCCGTCCATCAAACTTGTAGTTTGCGGTGGTATGAAAGAGATCAAGGTCGCCGTCATTGTCGAGATCTTCCAGAACGGAGGCCCACCCCCAGCCACCACGGCGGATTCCGTATTCAGCCGCCTCGTCAGTGAACTCACCAGCACCCCTATTTATAAGGAGATTGTTACCATCGTGATTATAATCGAGTGAACCGAGCCGCATCCTCTCGGTCATCTCATCGGTAAACCAGATATTTGTCACAAAGATATCGGGTCGCCCGTCACCATTGACGTCATTGATGGACGAGGCCATCGCATTGCGATTTGTATAGTTTGGCAGTACAACGCGCTCAAACACTCCGTGACCCGTATTGCGTTAAGAGCAGGTCACGATTGAAATACATTCGCAACGTGGATGTCGGGCCAGCCGTTCCCGGTCAGATCGACTGTGGAGGTCGATAAAGACCACATTGTCGTATTGAAAACAGGATTCGTTGACACAGAAAACGACTCACAGTCAGATGTTACCAAGTAGTTCCGCTGGCCGTTATCCTGCGTGATGGGGACGTGATCGACCATTGAGCCCCGCCAGCCAGTCTGATTGAGATCCCCATTTTGGATGATAAACAGATCCAGGCAGCCATTACCGGTGAAATCAGCAGCTGTCGCTCCCATCGGAACGTCGAGCGAAATATTGAGTTGCATTTCGGCCCGTTCGTACCCATTCTCGGTGTTTTCGAGCAGCACAGGTGTGTCATACATACGCAGCATGAGCAGGTCCTCTGTGCCATCGCCTGTCGCATCGAAGAATAATGCACTTCGCACAGTTCCATCGAGCGCCGGCAGCAGTCCTGTCTCGACGAATCCGTTGGCAGTGTTCTCGAGAAGCACTGGATTTTCCCCACCCAAGAGAAGGACATCTGGTCGCAGGTCGTTATTGAAATCCGTTGCATACACGCCAGACGTTCCCATAAAATTCTGGGCCCCATGTCAGTTCACCATATCTGGTGTTTCGGTACTCGAGACCAAGCCTTTCGCTGGACTCGGTGTAACTGAGATTGCTGCGTCAAGGCCTCTCCGGGTTCATTGGCTGTGAAACCACCAAGAGCTGCCGCGGCCATGACTCCCAAAATAACGACTGCGGCGACCACTAAGACGATATTCCGGTTCGTCTGTAGGGTCTCGCGCATGGGGAAAATTGGACCGCTGAAAGCTTGTATCTTCTGCCTACCCAAATCCGAGAAAGGTTAATATGATATTACAGTCAAGGATGGTTATGCCGTGTCCACACTCGGGGCACGATTCATCAATTTCAAAATACTTTCGAAGAGATCTCTTTAAGACCGCACTTGCCTCGGGCGGATTGGTTGCTCTCGCTGCGTGTATCGATGAGGCTGGGATCGTCGACATCCCGACTGGCGGAGGCCCTGAAGAAACCCCTAACCAACAGTTCGCCTGGAACGACTACCTCGCCAGAGATCCGTTCGGCAACACGATCTTTCCCATCCATCAGGTAATCCTCTTCTTCGACTACACCGGCTCAATCCCGCCAACTCCGGAGCACCGAGCAGCTGTGAATAAGGCATTCGATACGATCGATCGGGCGATCCAGCGTGGAAACGGTGGGGGCGGGGCCTACCTCCCAGGCGGGGACGTTATGGATGGGCTCCTTTACACATTCGGGTACTCGAGTCACTATTTCGAACGATTCGATGGTTCTCGACCTGACACTCTCAACTTCTACAGCGCGGAGAAGCTTATGGAGAAAACCGGGGAGAGAAGCCCGGAGGCCGATACACACGACGCCGCTTTAGTACTCACGAGCGACCATGCACAACTTCTCCTTGCCGTCGAGATGGCCCTGCAGGGCAAACTCGAAACCCTCAATGGTAGAGAGATGGCCGGGACATTTGAAGACATCTTCGAGCTAACTGAGCCGACGGACAGCTTTCGTGGGCCCGAATGTAACCCACAAGAGAACTAGATAATCCAGACATCCCAGAGAGTTCGCCGATGGCGATGGGGTTCGTCTCTGGATTCGGGGATAACCAGGCGCCAGAGTCGCGCGTTGCTATCCAAGATGGGCCATTCGTCGATGGAAGTCTTCAACAGATATCCAGATTGTCCCTGCGACTGGACAAGTGGTACGAACAAACCCACGCCGATCGAATCGAACTCATGTTCAGCCCAGGCCATACCGTAGAAGATGTCGGTGAAGTCGGGCAGTTACTTGCGTCAAACAGTGGGCTAACTGCTGAAATGGAAGCACAACTCGAGAGTGACGCCGAAAAGGGACGGGTTGGGCATACCCAGAAGCTCGCATCCGCACGGGACGAGGATTTCAATCCCACCATCCTCCGGCGATCAGAGGCACTTTCAACGGGTTCACCCCATCCGGGAATGAACTTCTCCTCTCTCCAGCGCGACCTCGATGACTTTGGTCAAGGTCAGAAAAGCCATGGACGGAAAATTTCTCTCGACGGACCTCCCGAAAGACGAGAGTGGAATCCTCGACTATCACGAGGTAGAACGCCCGAGGCACCTACCTCGTCCCGCCACGGTCTGGCATCGCCCTGCCGACACCGACGGGGATCGAATAATGGCAGCGCTCGACCTGGCCGAGAAATGCCCTCAGTGAAGGTCTCCTGAGCGAATCGCAGGCGTCCTGTCGCTCGTCGTCGGTCTGGTGATCTGGATGAATAGAAACGCAGACATGGCTCTTTCTGGAGATGTTTCCCAGACTCGCAGCCTACCGACCCAGCGAGTGGATCTCGCCGAGGGAGGGCAGCTCACATCGGGGTATTCTACCGGCCTCGTCCTGCTTGCATCGCTCTTCGTGCTCGTCGGGTTCGGACAACTGGCCGCGAGTTGGTACTGGGCAAGCCACGGAGACGATCGGGCGGCCTATACCGGCTGGATTCTTGGTGCGCTCACCCTTGTATCGCTGCCCATCTGTCTGCTGTCACTGCTCTGGCATCATTTCGCTGCCTCACAGCACGTGACGCCCCCAGCCCGACACCTGATCACTCCTGACCGAGTAGCCTTTAGCGTCGTGTGTCAGACCGGTAGCAATGCGCGAGTTCATCCTGTTGGCCCACGATATCCCATCGACATCCGACATTAATCTTGGACATCTTCCCGGTCCGGCCGGCTTGATACAGTGAGTCGGTCGGTAACCGCGACCCTCCTCACATCACATGGGATACGCCAGTCGGTTCGGACACATCTCGTTATCGATGACGTGACTATCTGCCTCAAGGGAAAATCGCTTCGCGGGCTACATCCAGACGAGCGAAGTACTGCTGCCGAATTCGGTCGGTTCTCCAGAACCTCGATCGCCTTGTTGGGAAAATACCGCTCGAGGTGGGGCCAGGAATCACCCTCCGACGCGCCCGATTTCGCAGAGACAATGGAGCAGGTTGGGGAGAGGGGTGCCATCTATGGGTTACACGAGGAAGGGGCTCCGATAGCCGAGGTATCGATACCAGAAGAGTCTGGCTTCGTCCTTTCGGATAACCGGTCGTTCTCGGACGAAGAGCTCAGAGCGCTTAATAAGGTTGCAGATGGCCTCATTGGGCTTGGACCGACTCGATTGCACACACCCCAAGCGGTGACGATCGTCAATCACTTCCTGGATACCGAGGGCTACACTCGCTGGTGAGTTCAAACAAGTAAGTGTTTTACAGCCCGATGGCGTTCTTGCGTCCTGCGGGCCGGTGGGGTAGCTTGGCATCCTTCGGCCTTCGGGTGGCCGTAACCGCAGTTCGAATCTGCGCCGGCCCATTAGGTATATATACTTTTTCCCGATTTTAGTTATAGATTCAAAGAGTTTTACCCGTTATAGTGTAAATTCTAAATCTCACGAATTAGTGAGGTGGTCGGCGTGACTTGCGGTGCGCTGGGTTGTCGAAATGAATCGGTTGCTGAGGTTAGCGATGGAAACCGGATCCTCGTGCTGTGCGATTCGTGCGCCGAGGAGGTTGGTCTCAATGATCGTCGGCCCGCGCGTCGAGTTCGATGTTGACCACTATCCCCGTATTCGTGTGTGGGACTCGCGAGCTGGTCATGATCGCTATCTGTACCTCCATCGGTTAACTGCGTTCGCGCACGGTCGGCTCGATTCGCTCTGGTCCGATCTCCATGTCCATCATCTCGATCATGACGGCTGGAATAATTCACCGGAGAATCTTGAAGCAACAGAGCCCGCTGAACATGGCAACTATCATATGAATGGTGTTGCCGATGACTAATTTTAATTTACATATTTCCCGCTTTACTTTCTTTGGTTATCTGTTTGTTGTTTACCCGTTATTCTGTACTGTCCTTTTCCTTTATTCTGATACTTTTGCCCATTTTGCTATATCTTTCGTCATCTTCACGGTTCTCTTCTTTGCCCCGCTGATCAGTTCGGAGGTGTCGGATGACTGACTGGCATCGGCTCCGGAGCTATCGGTGCCGGATGTGCCGACACCAGTGTATCAACTACATTGGAAAGCCGTGGACGCGCGACGAGACCTGTCAGGGTTGTTATAAAGAACTCCACACTCTCGACAGGCGGAGGCTATCTTACTGCGGTAGCGGTAGCGGACTCGAGCGGAGCGAGCGCCCGGCTCGCCAGCGAGCGAAGCGGAGTACAACTCTCAAGCCCTGATGAGTGGGCAGGATGCGGCAGCTCCTGCCCAAGTGGCAACACGAACGGAGGAGGAAGAGGGCGGCTCTCGGCATACCAACAGGACTAACTCTGTAACCGGGTCTGACGGTGGTGAGCCTGCCGAACGCGAATTGCCGTTCCCGGAAGATCGTGTTGAAGAGTTTGCCGAGACCTATCCTGAGCTGGCGAAGCTGCCGCTGACCCAGCGGCCCGGTCAACGGATGCGCGCGTCGTTGCTGATCGAGGAATACGAGAAGTCGACAATCGAGCCGTTGCGAGAGTGGGAAGACTCGAAGACTGTGTTCGAGCTACAGGCTCGGTATGCTCGATCGTGGCTGGAAGCTGTGGAGCAGCTGCTCGAATCTCATGAGAGTTCGCGGAACATGACGCTGTGCTTTGAACGTGGCTACCCGACGGACCCTGAGTATGAATCGTTTGAAACCCCGGCAATCACGAGCTGGATGCACGAGTACCAGCGTCGGTACTTTGCCGAACTGAAAGGCTGGGTGCGTGAAGCCGTCGGTGGTGAGCGGCCCAGCGGAGGCGTGTGTGACGGAGCCTTTGATGATCCGTACGTGGTGCTGATGACGCGGACGGCGTCCTCGATTCCGGACGGCGAGCGGCTGCCGCCGGTCGATCATGCTGAACAGATACACCGGGCCTGGGAACCGGTGTATCACACGTTACGCAATCGCCTCGAAGCCCTGGGCTTCGGTCGGTCGCAGTGGGATTACTACCGAAAGGAGGAACCCCACAAGTCCGACCGTGGCGGTGGTGTGAATACCTGTTATACACACGAACACACGATGCTGCTCGTTGATGGTGCGGTGTCGCCGGACGATCTCGCGCCGGTGATCGAGAAACACGTCGAAGAGTGCCCGGCTGCTGGTGTGAAAGCCCATGCTGTCGAGGATGCCATAGAGGTGAAACCGGCGAACGAAGTGGATGACGTTGCGGCCTACGTTGCGAGCTATACCGGAATACAGCCCGCTGACCTGCTGGAGCGGTCGGTTGAATATGTCGCGTGGGCGGCCACACAGTGGGCGGCCTGTTACAATCGCCGGACCCGCTCGAATGCAGCTGGCTGGGCGGCGATGGCTGATGCCTGTAAACAACGGTTTGAGTCAGACAAGAGTGAGCAAGAACTACGGCACGGTGAAGAAATCGTTCCGTCCGATCGGCGTGGCGCTGAGTTTGAATGCCGTGCCTGCGGCTCGCCGTGGGGACTCGACCAGGAACATGACACACTGACAAGTGCTCGGTTGTCGCCTGATGACGCTGGAACTGAAGCCGTGGCTGATGGAGGCGTCGATCTCGATCGGGAAGCCGACCTTCGGGAGCGGACACCCGATGCTGACGCAGGTGCTCGTGTTGGAATGAAGCCGTCGGAGAAGCGGATTCGCGCGGACGTGCTGGAGTACGTCGAGAAGAAGCCGCGCGCGTCGGTTGCGACCGTGATGGGCGCGCTGCAGATCTCGCCGGAGAAAGAGCGGTTCGTTCGTGAGGTCTTGGCTGGCGTCGATCACGCTGAGCCGGTCGGGTTCCGACGGATGCCGAGCTGGCGACTCGATCGCGTCCGAGTGCGTGAGGAAGAGTACCTCGTTGACATGGCTGGTGGCGTTGATATGGCAGCAGCCGTACTGCCGCGAAAGCGGCTGCGAGACGAGACGCGCTTGCGATTCCACGAGGATGACCCGGCAACCGAGATTGTGTTTGAGCGTGGTGATGATCGGGTCGCCACCCTTGACGTTGATGACGTACTTCGGAAACTGCTGGAACACGGGATAACTGAGCCGTGGGCAGCTGAGCTGCACCTGACGTTTGAGCGTCTCAACCCTGACGTGGAGTTGCTGGGTTGCTTTGCGGAGCCACTCGCGACGCCACCTGATAACCTCGGGAATTAGATAGATTGTACATCGTATTTGTTAGTTGTAGTTTTATATAGTAGATATTGATTGCTACTTTCTCCTTTATTAGCAAATGACTAGACAGTGTAGTTGCATGGCAACTAACGAAACGCCAGCGTTCGATGACCTCGGGGAAGCCCCTGAGGTTGACGAACCAAACGACGGAGGTTGGATTGACATAGAACCAGGCGAAGCGGTCGTCGGACAGATCACTGCGTTTTGGCCTGATCGCGGTGATCGAGCTGGAGTGGTCGAGATCGACGGTCGGCCCATGTCGCTGAACTGGACGATGCGGAAGCAGCTGATCGGCGCGCTCGTGGTCGGTGCGACGATGGGCGTCTCGAAGTCGGAGGGCACGGAGTCCTTCGAGGATGACGAGACCGGCGAGACGGTGGAGTACAACCCGCGACAGGTCCGGTTTGAGCCCCCGGAGGGGGCGAACTGATGGCTGGAGACTACGGACGCGGTCGTGGTCGTGGTCGTCGTAACCAGTCGTTGTTCGAGGACTACATGCAGCTGCGCACCATCCCGGCCATCATCGCCTCGGTGTTCGTGATTACGGTCGCGTACACCTTCGGTGCCATCGCGCCGATCGAGGTACTGTGGTATGACTACACGCTGACCGGCTCGCATGCGATGTGGCTCTCGGTCGGTACGTACATCCTCGCGTTCATGTCGTCAGAGACGAAGGCGTTCGATTTCTATCGGCGTTGGGAACAGCTGCTGATCGTCGCTGGTCCGGTGCTACTCGGTCTGTACACGTATCACCCGTGGACGGCAGAGTTCATCAACACAACCGCGCCACCGTGGGCACAGATCGGCGCTGCAGTCGTGACATACGTCGGCTACCTGGTGGCCACCCAGTAGACCCATGCGCAGGATTACATCTGTCGTAATGGCGCTGTTGATCGCTACCACGCTCCTCGCGGGGCCGCTCGCTGGCTCTGCCGCCGCACTGTGGCTCGGCGGTGGTGGCGACAACGATGGTGACGGTGACGCCGCTGACTCGATCAAATGCGGCTGGGAAATCGGTGCTGGCGTGAAGTACGTGCCGACGTTCGGACTCGGTTGCGAGTACTTCGACGCCACACTTGAAAGCCAATCCTCGGCGCGGTTTGCCGCACTGGACCTCAAGAATGAGTCCGACGAGGATTGGGAGCGAATTAACAATTCGCTCGAAGCAGAGCGAACGATGGCCTACCGCATCGCGGAGGCCGAGTTCATCCGTGAGTACAAGACGAACGGCTCGATCTCTGACTCCAATGACGTTGCAAAGGAGGCCGTTACGGATTACCTTGCGATTCTTGAAAAGAATCGGCTGGTGTTGCGCTCGAATCGGTATCTAACGAAGATAGCGGAAATGGACCAGATGGATGGCGTTACTGTCAGCTACGGGAATAGTAATGTCGAGTTCGAGGGAATGTACAACGAGACACAGACTCTCATAAATGGGTCTAACGTTAACGTAGCCCATTTCGAGCAAAGTGGCACTGTAAATAACATTGAAAACCATACGTACTACTCCCCGAATGGATACAGCCACGACGTGTCCAATTACGCTAATCTTGAGATAGCGTTTGATTCCGGCTCGCTGAGTACCGTAGCCCTCGGCGACGCCGGCCATTACTCAGATTGGACGCAACTCCATACGGAGCTGCGCTCGATACAGTCTGAGGTGCACAACGAGATGGACACCTACGCCAACAACGTCTCGGCGGTCGATCTGCAACAGGTGCCTGACTCGCGGCTCGTGAGCCCGATCGCGCAGGCCACGGAGTTCAGTACGGAGTACAGTACGACTGGCTCGACTGGCTTCGCACAGGCGCTGGCGTCGTTCCATGGACTGTCGATCAATAGCTCTACCACGTACACGGTGGAATACGACGGGTCGACGTACCAAGGTACGGTCTTCGGTGCGTCTGGTGACTTCAATGGTACCATTGAAACGAACAAGACGTACGATGGCCAGAATTTGACCGCGTGGATGCACGTCGACGGGACGACTGCGACGGTCGATCTCGATGATGACTTCGTCGTCACCGAGATTGTGCTTCCCAACGGGAACACAACGGACTCTGTCGAGCTTGCGACGTGGGACATGACCGAGCTGGACGAGACCAGCCCGCTCGACCTCTACGGTCAGTGGGTCGAGAACCACTCCGCGCTGATGGCTGACAACACTGGAGCTGGTGGTTGTTTGCTGTGCCTCGGTGGTGACAACACGGTGCTGATCGGGCTCGGTGTAGCCGCGATCGGCGTTGTGTACGTCCTCGGACGATCACGAAACGGTCGAACTGGTCGCTAAACATACCATGATTCGCCATTTTTTGCTGGTGCTGATGCTGATAGCGGCAGCACTGATGTTGGTGCCGTCCCCGGCGTTTGCGCAAAGCAATGCGACGGCGCCACCTGAGACGTGCGAACTGGTGGTGCCTGACGTGTCGCTATGTGATACGTCACTCGAAGGCGAGAGCGCAGTGCTCGATCTTCGGGCGAATGGTCGACAGACCATATCGCTGTCCGACGCAGGAGCGACAGCGAAGACCGACGGGCCAACGCCTGTCGTCTCGCACACGATCGAGAACCGAACGGAAGTTCGGATTCGGACGGTCGCGTACGAAGGCGATCGAGCCGTGATGATCGGTGCGAACGGCTACCAGAACATGGTGATGGTCGAAGAACATGAGCCGATAATCGGCGGCCCGTGGACGCTTCAGGACGTATGGCTTGTTGCCGTCACTGGTGCAGTTGTGCTGCCAATCGGTATTGCAATAGTGATACTGATTCGGTGGTTCCGTGCTGATCGGTCCGATGGGCCGGTGAGACTCGCATGACGGAAATGGAATGGACGTTATATCTAATGCTCGTCGGCGGGTTGATTTCAATGGTAATCGAGTTCGGTTGTCTCGTAAATAGGCGGTTCATATGAAGCCGTCTGATGAGCCGGTGAGCCGTTCAGACCGCTCTCGTCGCTTCATGCTGTACGAGTTTGTCCGCACCCGATTCCTGTCGGTCGTGGCCGTGGCTGCGGTCCTGATCGGCCTCGCCTATGCGCTCGGGCTGTTGCAGATGCCGGAGCTGTCGCGCGAGGTGAAATTGGTCGGACTCGCCGCGTTCGGATTCGCAGGCTGGTCACTGTTTACCGGGACCATGATCGCGGAGCGGTTGCCTGATGAGCCAGTGGTGTGGTTTGTCGATCTCGATGCACGCGAACCGCATGATGCTGCGCTCTGGGAGCTGTCTGAAAGCGATGCTGAACAGCTCATGTCGCTGGAAGGCGAGTTTGATCAGGTGAACCCTCGCCTGATCTTCGGCAAGGAGTTCGACCGTGCCGAGCTGGAAGCGCGCGGCACCTGGGCTGGGACGCTGCCTGATCGGAAGCTGCTGGCTGCGTTGCATCACGTCGACGTATGCCGTGGTCAGCTGGAAGAGGATGCGAAGCTGGGCTACGCGATGCGATACGTCGGCTGGGACGTTGTGCGTCGAGCAACGCTCGATACCGTGGAGACGGTCGTCAGACGTTCGAAAACGGGTCACTGCCGGACCACGGCGATGGCCTCGAAGTGGCCGTTGACGAAGTGCTTGAGCGGTACGAACCGTTCGATGAGATGGATACTGAGGCGGTAGACCTCGCCGATCTCGATGAGTGGGTGACGGTCAAGCCGATACCGACCTTTCTGAGGCAGTCGATGAGGCGGTGGCTGACTCAGCGGCTCCGGAGGCTGGTGCTGATGACTGATGTTGATGAGCACCTGTTGACGTTCGCAAAGCTGCGAGAGGTCGCAACCGGCGACCTCGATGGTGATGAACGGCTGGGTGACATAGCGACCTATGGGGTCGAAGACCCGCATCGGTCCACGTTGCAGTTTCTGGAGGCGAACGCTGACCAGCTGGATGCGTCAGTGTCGTCGTTCGCTGAAACGGAACTCGGTCAGCTGGTAACGTCGACGCTGGTGAACGAAGCGGCCTCGCAGGCGGTACAGACTGGTGATGCAGCTGCGGCGTCGGCGATCGTCGGTGTGACGGAAACGTCGTTCGATGGCTCGACGCTTGAGGTCACGGCTGCGTTGCTTGAGCGATTGCGGAATGACGATGCGCCGACGTTCGTCAGTGGAGCTGGTGACCCTGAGTCTGGCAAGACGAACACGCTGTTCAAGTTGGTCTCGATGACGGACCATCTCGATCGATGATCTGATGGTGATCTCGAACGTGCGGAGCTGGGACCGCACCGACGTTGTGGTACGGTCAATGCACGATCTCGTGGTGACACTCCTCGAGCATCGGACCCAGCCGAAGGCGGTCGTGATTGATGAGGCCTCGACACACTTCGACGCGCGTACGTACCGCGAAGAAGTGGCGAACCAGTGGACACCGGCAGCAAAGCGGATGGCGAAGATGGGCGTCGTGTTCTGCGGTTTGATCTGTCACTCCGGAAAGGACCTGCATCCGGAGGCAAAGCGGCTCACGAACCTCGCCTACTGGAAGCACTCGAAGCAAGAAGCGAGCTGGTTCGAAGAGTGGCAGGGCGATGCGGATTACCCGCGGTCGCCGCTGTTCCCCGGTGTCGTCGAACGCCTCGAAATCTACTTCGGGACCTACGATCCCGACGAACCCGCAACGTGGTCCTGGGACCTTCGTCCAGGACTGTTCGAAGAGTACTCTGAGTGGCCGAATCTCCTTGACCACTTGAACCGGGTCGGTCGGCAGGAAACACCTGCATAACCCACCCAGCCACCCACCCACATCCTTGTTGGTGCTGGCGGTACTGTTGTTCCCATCCACACTCCCTCCCGTTGTGGTGGCTTAATTCAAATTTAGACTTGATTCCATTACACTGCTATCTCTTGGATTTATGGCCTCAGCGGAACTGACGTCTTTTTCAGCATTGTCTAGAATGTCCATCGCTGCTTGGCGATTGCCACTCATGGCAGCTTCAGCTGCGTCTTTTTGATGGCGTGCTGCTTGTAGTCCGTACTCGGATTGTGTAAGCAGCTGATTGGCGATTTCACGTGCTTGTCCGTTCCCGATTTCATAGGTAAGATCTACTGCAGTGTTTAATAGATTAGTTGCATTTTCAAAGCTATTTATGGATTTTAGAGAAGATTCATGAGCATTCCCATAATTACCGTTGTTCATCTGGTTAATTCCGTCAATTAGGTGTCTCTGTCCAGAATTTGATGAGCTGATCGCACTTTGATACTTCTGGAGAATTTCGCGTCTTTCTGTCGAATAATCTGGTTCATTATTGTTATTTGATGATGGGTTTCTTGATGTTGGTTTTTGAGCTTGATTATTTGTATTACCTGTTTGATCTGCTGTACCATTGTCAGTTTCCTCCTCTGGAGAAAGCTCTGGAATCATGCATCCTGAAAGGGGTATTAACCCGCTAACACCAATGGCAACAAATCTCCGTCTATCCATGCCGTTATACGCTATTTTGATAACAAATAAAATTGACTATCGGCCTATCGGAATCGCATGGGAACTCAATAAGAGTCATCATCACTCTTCTCCACTTGCATGACATTGAAAGATTGGACTTCATGCCCAGCTGGCTGTAACGCTCGCGTTGCTGTCGTCTCGATCGGTGACAGTCGCGTCGGCTTCTCGTGTACTGAGTGCGGTGCCTCGCTGCACTGGCCTGTAGAAACGGTTCGGCCCCGGTACGAAGCGGTCGATTAGTCGAGTTGCGAACGTACTGCTTCGATCTGCTCTTGGGTCGTCATCTCATCGAAGCCGTCGATCTCCTCGGAGAGTGCAAGTTTGATCTGGGCTGCCCCCTCGAACCAGCCGGTTCTCGTGTCCCCATAGGTCAGATTGCCGTCTATCTCATTTAGTAGCTCCTGGTCTATCCTGAAACTGACCTGGGTCATGTTTCTGTAATATCGTTTTTCCGTTACACGGCACTGTTGAAACAATTTTGTATTTCAGAGTTGACGAACGACAGCTTTAATATAATTCAATATTTCTGTATTTCACGCAATGGTTGACCTGGCTTCGCCGTGTGAAACCCCAGGCTGTGACGCAAAGGCAACTGAACTCACTCCGGATGGTCGTGTGTGCGATTCGTGCGCTCACCAGCTGGAGAAGCAGTATCTCAATGCACGTGAACGGGACCGTGCTGCCCGCGGAGGCTACACCGTATGACCGACATATCCTGCCAAGTCGATCATAATAACATCTTTGCGTCTGGTGTGGTCAATGGTCTCGTAATCGGCCTGGCGATTGGGGTGTTTGTACTGTGAACCGCGCCCGTAGAGACCCGGGCGCCATGTCTCCGCGTGAGTGTGCAAAACGGTACCTCCGTCGTCGTCGGTCCGATTCCACCGATGCGAGCGTGAAGGCGTGGCGATATCGCCTGAAGCTGTTTGTCGAGTGGTTGGATGGCATCGGTATCCAACACGTTGGGCAGCTCCGTGGCTACGATATCGATGAGTACTACGAGGTGCGCAGCTCGGATCGCGCCGGCGACCCTGGAAGGCGAGATGTGGACGTTACGGAAATTCTTCGAATACCTGGAACAGATCGATGCCGTCGAGGACGGCCTTGCTGATTCGGTGCGGATACCGGACCTCGATCTCGAAGACCGGGTTGATGATACTACGTACCCGTATAAAGAGGCATATCCGCAAATCCAATACTATCGAAACTCGTCAGATCGTTCCTGTCGGAAGCATGCCTACCTTGAGGCGTTGTGGAATGTCGGTGCCCGAAAGGGCGGTTTGCGTGCGCTCGATGTGCGAGATTTCGATGCTGAAGAAGGGTTTTTGGAATTTCATCACCGCCCTGATACGGATACGCTATTGAAGAACAAGCGAAAAGGTGAGCGTGTTGTCGGCCTGCCTCCGGAGGTCGCTGATGTTCTCAATGAGTACATCACGAAGAACAGGTACAATGTTCACGATGACAACGGACGGCAGCCTCTGTTTGCCTCGATGAAGGGTCGTCCTGCTCCGGGGACTCCCCGGATGTGGTCATATCTTGCTACGTTGCCGTGTGTTCGTGGTAGCTGTCCCCATGGAAAGTCTCCTGAGACCTGTCAGTGGACGGAGTATGCTCACGCCAGCAAGTGTCCATCGAGTGCGATCGCCCCACAAGATACGGTCCGGCTCGATTACCTGGCAGCTGAACTGCGGTATTCCTGCTGAGGTCGTGGCTGAGCGAGTCAATGCTACGACGAAGGTGATTTATGAACACTATGACTGGGCGACAGAGGCCCAGCGTTGGGACCGATTTCGTCAAAACGCGCGTCGGAGGCGGTCGCATATTGAGAAACTGGAGGTGGTTAGCCTTGATGCGTGAACCGGATGAGCCCAATCTGAGCGATTGCCGAATTTTACCGATAATATCTAAAAATCTTAAATCAAAACTGCGCCGGCCCAGTCCTATCCCCAATACTTTATACAACGAGCTGAGGGTACCGAATCACAGAAAAATCGAAACTCTGTGATGGCCGACTAGAGGCCAACGTCCGCTGCGCGGTTCACCACGTCCTCACCGTACATCTCCATGAGTTCCTCGTGCTGGTCCGGCCGGTTCTCGTAGACGTCCTGGAACAGGCTGATCGGCGTCATGGCTGCCTGGTAGGTCGCCTCGTCCCACATGCGGTCCGTGGCAATGTCGACCTCGGTGTCGCCGATACGGATCGTCGTCGAGCGCTCCATCGCGATGGCCCCGCGGCCGGCCTCCTTGGCCGCCTCGAACTCCTCCATCGAGTCCACGGTGTCGTCCATACTCGGCACGTAGGCGGTCATGTTCACGAGTTCCTCAACGAGTTCATCCTCATCGAGTGTCTGGGTCACGCCACCGACCGTGAGCTCGTAGCCGTCACCGGTTTCGGTGAGGGAAACGCGATCGCCCTCGTAGACCTGCACATCGCCGTCGGCCGTGAGCTCGACCTCGTTGTCTCCGGTATCGAGCAGCCAGCTGCCGGTCTTTGGGGGCAGTGGCGCCGTGTTCGCCTCGACGACCTGGCCGGGCGTCAGCGACCAGATACCGAGCATACCTTTCGCCCGGTTCTCGGCCATCCGCTCGTTGTATCCATCCACGTCACGGATGTCGTCGTACGGGCCATCGACGGCGATGAGGCCGGCCGCACTCGCACCGCGTGAGGTGTTGTGTCGCAGTTCGGCCACGGTGGCAGTTCGCCAGTCGGCGTCATGCCCCGCATGTCCTTCGTGTAATCAACCTCGCCATCAACGAGCAGGAATAGCCGCTCGAGGTTGTTCGTCGGCTTGCCCATCTCCTCGCGGAGCGTGCCCATGGCGAGTTCGGCCTGGCCGCTCTCGATGATCACGGACATCTTGAGGCTGCCTTCCTCGAGGCCGTACTCGTTCTCCACGATGGTGATGAACTCGTCGGCCTTCTTCCAGTCGTCGATGTCCCCGACCTCGGGGATCACGAAGCCGTCGAGGTCCTCGGTGGCGCCATTGGCGGGATTGGCGATCTCGAGCATATGCTGGAAGCCCTGGTAGCGGGTCGACGGGCTGTCCCGGTGCCAGACGACACGCGGGTGAATCTCTCCCGGGAAGTCGGCGCCATTCTCGGCGACGACCTCGATGATGTTCTGTGCCCCCTCATCACGCATGGACGGGGCCGTCGCGTCCTCGTTGTCCGGCACCCACACGTCCGGTGCCTGCATCCCGCGCGTCTGGATCGCACTGCGCAGCATCTTCGCGGAATCGTCCTCTCCTTCGACTGCTGTCGGCGTAGTGAAGAACGTCCGAACGAACGCTCTATCGTGGATTCTTTCGGCCATGTGTCTCGGATATCTCGCGGTGTATTCCTAAGTCTGACGAAGAAAGTCGGCGGCGGGATCAGTCGTCGTCGTTCGACGTGATCGGATTGGCTTCGTCCTCGCTGAAGCCCTCTGACTCTTCGATGCGTCGACGGGCCTCGGGGTCGAACTTGGTTTCGATGTCCTGGTACCGGGAGACGAACGAGAGCTCGTGGTGGCTCTCGGTCGGGTGGCCGAGGTAGCGCTGCTCGAGGTCGAACTGCCCTTCCTCGTCCTCTTCGGCGAGCTTCTTGAAGTCCTCGTAGACCGAGTGGGCGCCGGAGTGCAGGCCGAACAGCGTGATGAAGATGTACTTGTAGCCGAGGTCGCCCAGCTCCTGGAACGTCAGCGGATCGTCCTCCTCGGACCACGCGAACGACGAGGAGTAGTTGAACGCCAGCTTCAGATCGGGATGGGTCTCGTGGATGGTCTCGGCGTAGTTGACAGCATCCTCGCGCGACGGGTTCGGCATCTCCGGCCAGACGATGTCGACACCGGCGTCGGCGTAGATCCGGCCACGCTCGAGATGTTCGTCCCAGTCACCGTTCGACGAGCCGTACGCGTCGGTGCGGGCGATGATGACGGTATCCTCGCTCTGCTTGGCATCGACGGCGGCCGAGAAACGCGCCTCCGCCTTTTCCCGCGAAACGATCTTCTTGCCGGCGATATGCCCACAGCGCTTTGGAGTCGTCTGGTCCTCAATGTGGACGGCGGCGACGCCGACCTTCTCGTACTCGCGGACGGCACGTCGGACGTTGTGTATGCCACCGTAGCCCGTGTCACAGTCGGCGATGACGGGGAGGTTCGTCGCTTCCGCCATTCGCTTTGCGTTCTCGACCATCTCGGTCATGGTGACCATCTCGAGGTCTGGGAAGCCGAACTGGCCAAGGACCGTCGAGTAGCCGGACATATAGGCGGCATCGTGGCCGGTCATTTCGGCCAGCCGGGCGTCGAGGGCGTGGTACATGCCGGGGGCGAACACGAAGTCCTGCGTGTTCAGCATCTCGCGGAGCTCCCGCCCCTTCTGGTTGTCAACATCCTGTGCGAAAACGTCGTTATCTAGTTCTGATGGGTGCATTTATCGGGTCTCGGTTGTGGTCTGCATTTCTTCTTCGATACGGTTCAGTTGCGTCCGCAACGAGTCGATTTCGCGCTTGAGACTGGCAACATCCCGCTCTTCACCGGGTTGTTCGATGTAGGGCACGAGTGGTGCCTCCAAGGTCTCCTCGTGGTGCCATGTGCGCGTCATTGTGGATCGAGTGTGCGTTCGGTCTGTCATTGGTGTCGTGGAATGTACGGTCGATATCGGTCGAACAGCCGGTAGGTTATCAGCGAAAGTTCCCTGGTGATACGCCGGATACTTCCATTCTGTGTGCCTCGCATGAGTGCAGGAAGGGGAGGTACAAATAGGTAATGATCTATAATGTTAATATACGTTAATGACTTTGTTCGATGCAGTGGTCTTTAATCACCTTAATTGATATGGTGAGTCATACCACGATTTGGAGCATGGGTATCTACGGCTTCCAAAATACCCAGCAGGAGGCGAGATTATACGACTACCCTCTTAGTGTAGGACTGCCTCCTGGTCTTTCTTCCCAAGCGATCAGTACGGCGAGAGTAGGCGAGCCAAACCGGGACGGCGACACGAGTATGGAGTCTATGCCGGGAGGAAGAGCCCAGTCAGTTCGGGGATAACAATCATCGCTCACAGACTCACATCGGTCGGACAATGTACCGACGACTGTACCTTGCCACCGCCGCCGCTCTGACGGCCGGTGCTGCCGGCTGTAGCGCATTCGCTGAGGATGAGAATGGCGCCCCCGATAATGGATCAGACAATGGACCGGCCGAGGGGCGCGGACCCACCTACTTACGTGATGATTTCGAGGACCTCGAGGCCTGGGACGTCATCGATGGAGAACTCTCTGCGGACACGCAGCGGACGGTCGACGGTGAACAGTCCGCACTGCTCGAATCCGGTATAGATTCTCGTGCGAAGATAACCCGGTCGTTCCCGGATCCGATCGACATGGATGGTCAGGTCCCCGGTCTCGTTGTCGCAGCTGAGTCCAGAGTGGCTCCGATGATTCATCTGGTCGATGCCAACGGAAATTGGATCGAGTACCGACAGAGTATCGCGGGTGGGACGGATTTCACACCGCTAAATTTCGGTATTACCCGTGACAGCGGCGAGGTCGACCACTCGGCGATCACAAAGATCCACATTACGATGTGGACGGGCCCGACCACCAACCGGCTCTGGATCGATGATCTCCACCAGACGCCCGGTATTGAGGGATGGCTATGTGATGATCCAGTTCGCGGGTGGCTACGAGCGCGTCCACGAAATTGGCCTGCCCCGACTCGCCCAGAAGTCGATTCCTGCGGTCACATTCGTCCCGCCGGGACGGCTACGTGAGACGCCAGCTGCCAAGGGCGATCGGCTGACCCAGAACCAGGTGGCGGACCTCGCTGATGCTGGTTGGACGATCGGGAGTCAAACCTATCGAGAACCAGCCGCTCGCGGGTGAGGATCGCGATTTACAGAAGCAAGCTATTACCGACGCCATCGGCTGGCTTGAGGACAACGGGTACGACGCCAGATTCGTGTCGATTCCCCGTGACAGGTACGACGACACGACCCTCGAACTCCTCGCGGCGCACCACGAGCTCGGGTTCGGCAGTCGAATCCCCTGCCACGGTGAGATCGAGACACCGATGCTGCGTGCCCGAGTGAACGATCCGACAGGCGAGCGCGTCAGGCACTACCTCGATCTGGCCGAGCGCTATGGTGGGGTGGTTTCCCTCGATTACTACCAACTCGATGATCCGGCCTCCGTCAGCTCGCTGCAGATGGCCGTCACCGAAATTTCCAGCCGACGGGATTCCGGATCCATCACAGTGCTTACCCCGGATGAGCTGATGGCCTTCAGGGCGTAACCTGTCACTCCAGATAGCCCAGAGACCGAAGTCGGCGTTCGATTTCTTTCTCGTCAATCGTTTCATTACCCTCTGATTTGCCGCCCGATTCGATCCGGGCGAGGACCTCCTCGAGGACATACGTGACGTAGGAATCGACCGACTCGAAGGGGGAGTGCTCGAGTCGATGGTCGATTCGCTCAACGACAGAATCGGGCAGTGAAACGCTGGATTGGTTCACGTCATCCGGGCTGTCAAGGCGAGACCGGTCCATGATAGTCATCGCTACTGTGACTGACCAGCGCTATTGTTAGTCAACCTGTATCGAGAGTCACGGCCTCGGTAGGACCACGAGGACATATCGGACGGGAAGTCATTACAAAGGGCGTGCCGGGAGTGTCACCGTTCGATGACTGACAGACGGGATGTCATATTCGTGACCGTGGATAGTCTCCGAGCGGACAGCTGTGGCTTCATGGGCGCAGATGAATCGCCCACACCAGCCCTCGACAGGCTGGCTGAAGACGGTCTGGTGTTCGAGACCGCGATCGCGCCAGCTCCAGCCACGAACACCTCCGTGGCGACGATGCTGACGGGCCACTATCCCAATCCATCGGTGGCCTCTGACGGGACCGACTACACCGATAACATCCGACATCATATGCAGGCCCGTCGCACTATCGCCAATCGATTCAACGAACAGGGCTATACGACGGGGGCGTTCACTGCCAATCCCTGGACGTCACGGTATTTCAACTACGACAGTGGGTTCGATCACTTCGAGGACTTCATGGACGAGAGTCTCTCGAGCGGACTCGTCGCCGGCGGCAGCGACAAGCGGGGTGTCGTCGGAGAAGTCGTCTCACTGGTGCTCAACTGGTATCAGGGCCAGAATATGTTCATGTCCTGGGACGCGTTTATCGAGGACATCGAGGCCTGGCTCTCCGCCGTCGATTCACCGTATTTTCTCTGGGTGTTTCTGGTGGATGCCCACATGCCCTACCTGCCACCGGCCTCCTATCGGACGCGATCACTGGCGCTGGGCTATCCGGCCAACGCCGCCCTCTTCGCGGGGCGTCAGTTCGCTTCCGCTCGAGCGGCTATTTCGCCGATACTCGTCGATTCCTACCGAGATTCCATCGCCTACACCGATGCGTTCATTGATCGTCTCGTCTCGGTCGTGGACGATCCACTGATTGCGGTGTGTGCCGACCACGGCGAGGCCTTCGGCGAGGGTGGCGTGTACGGCCATGGCCCAGCTGTCTCAGAGGAGATGACCCACGTTCCGTTCGTTATCGGCAATGGCCCATCCGACCGGATTGAGCGGCCCATCTCTCTCCGAAAGCTTCCCGAGTTGCTGCCAGCACTGGCTCGCCAGTCTACCAGTCGAGCCCTATACCACGTCAACGGGCTGGACGCGAAACTACGACCCGGCTGCGGCTATTCGCGGCCGAGACTGGCGCTATTCGTGGCGGCCGAGCGGGGACAGTGTCGCCGTTACCTCGGCGGCCGAGTGGGAATCGGTCGATAACCCTGAAGTGGCCGACCTCGGGCGGGCCCTCGTTGAATCGCGGCTAGCGGCGGATCAAGAACGGGGCCGGATCGAGTCAGCGGCTGGTGTCCTCGTGGCCAGCGCCTCACTCTAGACGTCCACAAGCTGGGTAACCCACTCGTGGCGCTGCTCGAGGTATCGCCGGCCCTTGGCAGTGAGGATATAGTCGTTCGTTCGCCGATCGATGCGGCCCTTCTCGACGAATTCCATCTCGACGAGGGTGTCGAGATTTGGATACAGCCGCCCATGAGTGACCGGCTGCTCGATGTACTGGTTGATATCCTCGAGGATATCCTGCCCGGACGGATGGTCCTTGCCGGCGATTACGTACAACAGGTCGCGCTGGAATCCAGTCAGGTGTTCCATGAATACCCTCAACCGCGACCGTCACTGGCTGATGGTATTGTTATTCCCAGCGTCACCGCCCTGGTAGCACAGCCGAATACATCGACTATCGACAGTATTCCCAACATACAGCACCATTATGGCGGTCTCCGAGCACACACGAACTATGCCCGATGATCCGCTGGCCTGGGAGACGCTCGAGCAGTCTATCGCCTACCGCTGTCCTGGCTTCGATATTGTCTCCGAGCAGGTCAGGCTCCCAAACGAAACCGAGACCGACTTCGATTACCTCAAGGAACCGCCCAGTGTCGCTATTCTTCCCTTCACGGCCGACAACGAGATCGTGATTATCGAGGAGTGGCGCCAGGCCGTCAAGCGAATCAGCACGGGGCTACCAGTCGGAACGCGCGATCCCGATGACGAAACGCTCGTACAGTCCGCCACTCGGGAACTTGCGGAGGAGACCGGGTATGAGGCTGGCTCTCTCGAGCATCTCATCACGGTCGAGCCGGCCAACGGCATCGCCAGTGTCGAGTTGCACGTCTACGTGGCGCGGGACTGCCAGGCGAGTGGCACACAAGATCTCGACCATGACGAGAGTATCCGGGTTCGAACGACCACTCCGGCAGACCTCTTCCAGTCGGTAGCCGATGGCGAGATCAGGGATGGCCGGACGGTGATGGCCGTCTCATACTACCGGATGATGCACTGCGAAAAATAAGGGACCGCTGGCCTACGGTGTAGGCTCGGTCACGTTCGTGTCTGTCTCCATGTCAGTCCCTGCACCATCTTCCGGTGGGAACACTGATCGTCTCCGCATCGGCACTGTCGATTGTAATCTCAGCGACTGTCAGTGAGGGGAGGGACTCGGTCTCCGAATCGGTCACCCCAGCATCAGCCCCGTCATCGGCGTCGATATCGTCCGACTCGTTCGTGTCCATCTCGTCGTCGGCTTCGCCATCATCCGTTTCAGTCCCGTCCATTGCCTCCTCATCGGTGTGTTCCTCGAGGCTCTGAACGGTCAGGGAGTCGATCGTCATCGACTCGACGGTCAGCTCCGACATGGACGCATCTCGATTACCTGCCCATCGGCATCGGTGGCTGGTTCATCATCTGTCTCGTCCATCGTCTCGTTTTCCGCCGTCTCGGACTCGTTCATCGCCCCATCCTCGGTGGTGGTCTCGTTGTCCTCCTCGAGGAGATCGCTGGCCCAGTCGCCGAATCGATCGAGGACACCATCCTCGTCCTCCTCGACAGTCGCGTCCTCGACGGTCAAGTTCTCGACATGGACCGACTCGATGGTAAGGTTCTCGATCGGTCATGTTCTCACCTGTACCGAGGCCTGAACTCATGTTCGTGTCATCCTCCGAGTCGGCCGTCGCTGATTCGGTATCATCCATGTCATCACTCGAGTCTTCGGACTCGGTGTCCATCTCATCATCTGAGTCCTCCTCCATCTCGTCGCCCATCCCGGCCGAGTCGTTCGCCATGTCGGGTTGCACGTCACTGAGCGAGACACCCTCGAGGGCCAGGTGTTCGATCTGCACGTCGCTCACGGTGACGTTCTCCGAAGGTGTATTTATTCCCTGAATGTCCGCCTGGTCGACGGTGACCTCCTCGAGTGTTGCATTTTCGACGGTGACGTTCTCGAGTTCAAGGGTGTCGACCTGTGCGTTCTCGAGTGTCACGTTCGATTCCCCCTGGTCGTCGTGCTCTGATGCGCTTGGACTGCCGGCGAAAGCAATGCCAACAGCACCCGCCACGAGTAGCGCAAGGAGCACGACGCCGAGTGTTCGTTTCTCTGGCATCATGCCAGCTATTCATTCGCCGCCAGACCGGCTAAAACGCGAATACTGTTTCACCGGAACTGTCTCTGTAGCCTAGCCATAGGGATACTGAACGGGTTGCCTACAGCGCGGAAAGCGTGATAGGTTAATGTCTCTCTCCCGAAGCACCTACGAATGCGAGGCTGTTTCGAGACGCGACGCTGGGATGGAGCAGGGCGACTGGGGACCCTCTTCCTGCCGGATGGACGGACCGTCGAGACGCCCGCTCTCCTGCCCGTCATCAATCCCAACAGACAGACCATCCAGCCACGCGAACTGGAGACCGACTTCGGCGTTGAGGCGCTGATAACCAACGCCTACATCATCCACAGCGACGACAGCCTGCACGACAAGGCCATCGCCGACGGCCTCCACGGAATGCTCGAGTTCTCCGGAGCGATCATGACCGACTCGGGATCGTTCCAGCTCGCCGAGTACGGCGAGATTGACGTGACGACGCCAGAGATTCTCCAGTTCCAGCGAGAGATTGACTCCGATATCGCGACTCCAGTCGACATTCCAACCGATCCTGACGCTTCTCGAACGACCGCGGCGGCCGAACTCGAGAAAACGATGAACCGGCTGGAAACCGCCCTCGAGGCCGATACTGGCGACATGCTGGTCACCGCCCCGGTCCAGGGTGGGCAGTTTGCCGACTTGCGGAACCGGGCCGGCAGCCATGCCGCTGGCACGGGCCTCGATGTGTTTCCAATTGGGGGCGTCGTGCCATTGCTCAACGAGTATCGCTTCGAGACCATCGTCGAGGTCGTTACGGCGGCAAAGCAGGGACTGGGGCCGGCCGCACCGGTACACCTGTTCGGGGCGGGCCATCCAATGATGTTCGCCCTGGCAGTCGCCCTCGGCTGTGATCTCTTCGACTCCGCTGCGTACGCTATCTACGCACGGGACGACCGATACATGACCGTCGGGGGCACCAGCCATCTCGAGGACCTCGAGTACCTGCCCTGTACCTGCACGACGTGTGCAGAGACCACGCCGGACGAGCTACGGGATCTTCCCGAAGAGGCGCGTGCGACTGCTCTCTCGGCGCACAACCTCGCCGTCTCTCTCGGGGAGATCAGGCGCATCCGGCAGGCGATTCAGGAGGGCGCCCTCTTCGAACTCGTTGACCGCCGGGCACGAGCCCATCCCGCGCTCCTGGATGGCTACCGGGCCCTCCTCGAGCATCCGGACTTCCTGGAGGAAACTGATCCGGTCTCGAAGGGGACGGTATTCATCACCTCCCACGAGAGTTCCCGACGGCCAGAAGTAAAGCGATACCACCAGCGGCTTGCCCGGCTGTCACTACCCGAGACGCTCCTGGATCACCGAGCGGACGAGAACCAGTGAGGAGTACGAGGCCACCTGGCGGCTCCTGCCGCCGTTCGGTCCGGTGCCCACGGCACTCGTTCAGACGTACCCGCTGACCGCCGAGGTTCCGGCCACACCCGACCGGGCAGCACTCGAGCAGGCCGCGAACGGGCTCACTGCCCTGGTGGAATCTCATCCAGAAACTCAGGTAACCCTTGAGCATACGACCTGGCCAGAACCAGTGCTCGATCGGCTTCCGAAGACGGTCACCGTCATCGACATCGAGGCATAGGTGTATCAGCGAGGTACTCGCGACCACCCTCGAGGAAGCTGGCTTCTGGGGCACGGCAATGCCCCTCGAGAATATGTATGATACTCTCTCAGATGATCTCCCCATTCGAATTGGTGAGCGAGGCCATCGAGTCCCGAACGTGGAACTGAAATTCCCGACAGATCGCTACGATCGACTATCCCTTGAAGAAACTGTCTCGGTCGAACTGCCATCAGGGACAATTCCCATTGGGTCCATCGAATTGCAAATCGCCTATAAACTCGCAATGGGTGCCCAGAAGGATTTCGAGGACGCACTCTATTTGTACGAAGTATTCGAGGGAAGTCTTAACGACAGGGACCTCGAATCATATGTTACCGACCTGGGAGTGGAGACAGCCTATGACAGCCTCCGATGACCTCGACGCGAAGTTCGAACAGAATCTCGCTGAGCGTCGCACGAAGATTCTCGAGTGGGCTGCCTACGTCCGAACCCATCCAGCAAGCGACTGGGGTGAGCAGGTTAACACCATCGTCGACGCCCAGCTCCAGTCCGCCCGCCATTTTGAAGACGTGCGACCACAGGTCGACGAGTAGTCGACCGACAGCCTCATTCGGGTTCCGTCCAGAGCCGTACCAATGACCGAGTACTTCGAGGTGCTCGAGCGCGACGGAGCCGCTCGGGTGGGGAACTCCGCCTCACTCGAGCCGCGGACCACCCCCGCACTTGTCGACGACCTCCTCGAGGATGCCGGCTCGCTATGGACGAGCGAACGGGAGGTTCCAGAGACCGAGGAGTCGAAACTTACGGTCCTTCCCCATCGGGCGTTTCCGGCCGGGACGGACGACGCTGTCCGCGAGGCGTTCGCCGCCTCATACCCGGACGTTGACGGCCCGAGCGTGGCCGTCGATCTGAGTGAGTCACCGGCCGATCACGGCACGGATGCGTACGTTCTCTCGGACGAACAGGCCCTGGTCGGCCACGGCCGGGCCATGGCCGAGGCGATTGTCGACGTTCGGGAGGCGATTCCGTCCGACACCGCCCTGTTGCTGTCCGGCGTTGCGACGCCTCGAAACGTGGCGACACTGATCTACGCCGGGGTCGATCTGGTGGACGCCTCTCGAGCCGTCGTCGCGGGGACACAAGGGCGATACCTCACGACGGAGGGGGCTCACCCTCTCGACAGGCTCGAGGAGCTCGCCTGTCCGTGTCCGGCCTGTGAGCAGTCGGTGGAATCATTTCACTCCCGAGGACTGTATCGAGCACAACCAGCGGGCCCTCGCGGCCGAACTGGCCATCGTCAGGCGGCGGATTCGGGCCGGCCGGCTGCGAGACTACATCGAGGGGCAGGCCCGCCAGGAGGGATGGCTCACCGCGACGATGCGGGTGCTCGACGACCAGTGGGGCTATCTCGAGGAGCGAGCACCGCTGTTCCGTCGGGCAACGCTCACCGCGGCGACGGAAGACACCATGCACCGTCCTGCTGTCCAGCGGTTCGCCGATCGTGTGACGAGTCGCTATCGGTGTCGATTCGACGCGCCGGCAGTCCTCGTGCCCTGTTCGGCACGCAAACCCTACAGCGACTCCCAGAGCCACCGGCAGTTCCACGATGCGATCCAGTGGCGCGGCCACATCGTCTCGCTCACCAGTCCCCTGGGCGTCGTGCCACAGGAACTCGAGACGACCTACCCTGCCCAGCACTACGACGCGGTGGTGACCGGTCGCTGGTCCGAGGGCGAGATCGACTTCATCGCCCGTGTGCTGGAGCGGTATCTCGGGCGAGCGGCGTACGACCGGGTGATCGCCCACGTGCCCGAGGGTGGCTATCGACAGATTCTCGAGCGGGTGGCCGATGCCCGCTCGCTGGACGTGCACTTCACCGTCGAGGACCATCCCACGGACGAAGCATCTCTGGAGAATCTGGCGGATGCCCTCGAGGGCGAGTCGGCCTACCGCAAGCGGACCCGCGAGCACAACACGGTTCGGGCCATCGCGGACTACGTACTTGGGGACGGCGCCGGGGACGATCTCTTCGGCGACATCACAACCACCGGGCGCTATCCCGGTCTCCAGGTTCGGGACGATGAGGGGACCCAGCTGGCGACGATGGTCCCCCAGTACGGCACCCTGTCGTTCACCCTCGAGGGAGCTCACCGCTGGCTGGAGTCGGCGGCACCGACCAAGCGGGTCCAGATCGACGACTTCGTTCCCGACTGGGAGCGTCCTGGCACCCGGTGTTATCGAGGCAGACGAGTCGATCCGCGTCGGTGATGAGGTCCTTATCGAGGGGCCGAGTGCATTCGGGGTCGGGCGGGCCGCCATGTTCGGCCGGGAGATGGTCGAGAGCACCCGCGGGATCGCCTCCGAGGTCCGCCACGTCGAGGAGCGCTAGCCCTCGAGAAACGACGACAGCCCGACGGTCCGGCCATCCTCCAGTGCCCGCCGCAGCCGCGTTCGGTCCCAGCCCAGCGGCGAGGTGACACTCTCGCAGGCCCGCACGAGCTGGTCGACGTAGAAGTCGACGTCGTAGGTCGCTGGCTCCTCGAAGTCCAGCCGCACTCGCTCGCGGGCCCGGCTGGCCCCGTCGTCGACGACAACGTAGGTCACCGACTGGCCCGGCTGGCGGTCCATGTCTGCGGCCGCGTAGCGCCGGAGCGCGCCAACGGTGTGAGTCTCCTGCTGGTAGGCTGCGAGGGGCTTGGAGACCCGCTTCGTGATCAGCAGATCGGCAGGATCCACTGCACCCCGGCGGAGTGCGCCCACTTCGCGCTCGAGGCGGTCACAGACAGCGGCCGGATCATGCTCGCGGTCGAGGGTTTCGATGAACGCCTGCTGGGCATCGGCAATGAACGCCGGTGTGCTGTGCTGGCGGCACTCGATGCCGCGGTACTTGTAGGTCCCGTCCGTCCGCTTGCCGAAGTACTTGGTGAGCGCCCCCGCGGGACCCGCCGAGGCCACCCCGTCGACGGTGCCGGCCGTGGCGTTCCGTCGGGGCACGAAGCAGACCCACTCGTAGGTGCCGTCGTGCTCGAGGGCGATGCCCGCGTCTTCGCTGATGGCGTCGATGACGGCCTCGAGTGGCTCCGGATCGGTATCGACTGGGGTCACCCAGAGGCTGTCGACGATCCCGTGGACGACGTGCCAGCCGGCGGCCTCGAGGCGGGTCTTCGAGTCGAGCAGGATCGCCCGGGCGTGGGCGTTGATCGCCTCGTGGCACTCGATCCGGCCGAACTTGGCGTTGCGATAGCCCTGGTAGCCAAGCAGGAGACGAGGATCCACTTGATTGCCCCCGACTCCGCCCGGAGCCGGGCCGCTTCCTCCTCGGGGGGATCGTTCCGAAGCTGGCGCTTGATCTCCGCCCGGTCAGCCAGGAGGTCCTTGAGGGCCGCCGGGAGGAAGCCGTCGGCCGAGCAGATCGCGTACTCGAGTTCGGGCACCTGGGCTCGCACCGTTCATCCACCGACAGTCGACCGTCTCCGGGCTGACGTTGTGCTCGCAGATGATCCGGGGGTACAGCGATGCGAAGTCGATCTCGTGGATGGCCTCGTGACAGCCCACCTCGGGGGCGAAGGTGAACCCGCCGCGATCGGCTGCATGGAGGGTGCGGACGTCCTTGAACGACTCGGGCTCCCACTTGTTCCAGGGGGCGATGACGTCCCACTCTTCGCGGGCCAGCCGGATCTGACGAGACGTCAGCAGCGTCCCGATGCTCCCCCAGGCGGCCTCCTGCAGGGGCCGACCCGTCTGGCCGACCATGTACTCAATGCCCGGCAGGCCGGCCTGGTGCCAGAGGAAGCTGTTCGACTCGTTGACGATCGCCCGACCGGGAATCTGGTAGCGCGCCGGTGAGTGGCCCACCTGACCATAGCTGGCGTAGGTACTAGCCCCGGCCAGCTGTGACCAGCCCGGTTGACGGCCGAGTGCAAAGTCATCCCAGCCGGCCTCGGCTGCTGTCTCGCACAGCACGGGGATGAGGTCGCCGGAGCTCACCACGAGTACGTCGGGGTCCACCCGCTCGAGTCGAGTCGCAATCGTCTCGAAGAGTGGTCCCTCGATCGACTCGCCCCGACCTGGAGGGCGTCGAGGTCGCCCTGGGCGAGCGCCCGGTCGGTGAGCTCGAGCGAGAGGGTGCGAAGTGGACGCGACGGCGTGGGATCGCGACCCTGGTCGAGGCAGAACCGAAACCCTGGCGCGAGGTCGACGTCGAAGAGCCGAAGTGTACCTGGCGGATGGGCCCCGCGCTCGTGCAGGCTGCGGATCTCGTGGCCGAGCGTCCGCACCTCGCCCATCCGCTCGAGCGAGACGGCCAGGAGCCGCGACGGCTCGTCCCGGTGGGCAGCGTGCAGCGAGGTGTGGTGTGCCTCGAATGCCACCGTGACGACCTTCGGATCCGGTACGAGTCGATCACAAAGGGACTCGAGCGCCTCGGCGGGGCCGTCGACGAACAGCGCCGGCGTGTAGTCCTCGATCGGCTCGGCCGTGGCACCCGTCTCGGTCAGCGTCCAGGCCCGGGCCGTCCCCGCCTCGAACTCGACGGTGAAGGCCACGGTCAGCCCTCGAGGCGCTCGTGGAGCTGGCGGATCTCCACCTCGTGGGCGAGCAGCAGCGAGAGGAGCAGTGCCCGCTCGGGATCGGGTGAATTGGCCTGGCCCGCTGCGTCGGCAAAGCCCCGTGCCCGGTCGAACAGCCGGTCGAAGTCGGCCTGATAGGGCTGGCGGAGCGCCCGGCGCATGGGTGCCCACTCCTCCTCGAGGCCCCGGATGGCGTTCCGGTAGGTGGGATCGTTCGACCCACGACAGCCCTCCACCGACAGCAGGCCCCGGTCGTGGGCGGTCACAACGGGATCGAACGCGTCAGTCACGCCGCAGATGTCAACCCAGAGGGGATGGTCGTCTGCCAGTACGGGCCGTGCCAGTAGCCGGCCGTCGGCGCCCCCTCGCCCTCGATCCGGATGCCCTCCCGGGTCCGCACACACTCGAGGGTCGTGTCGGCGTGCGGGGCCACGGCCGCGGCCTCGGCCGCCGTCGTCGTCGCGAGGACAGGGCACTCGAGGGCCCCCAGTCGCTCGAGGGTCGTCTCGAGGAGGGCGGTCTGCTCCACTCGCGCAGATCGGTCGTCCCGGTCGAGGGCGGCCACGTTTGGCGCGACGACCAGTGCCGGGTCGTGGGCGGACAGGTCGCCGATCAGCTCGTGGTGCCGGTAGGCGGTGAAGGCCCGGGCGATCTGCAGGGATTCGAGTGCTCGAGGGCTCGCGGCACAGTCGTACAGGGCGTGGGTGACCGCCGCGTTGCGGGCGTCGATCCAGTAGGTGGGGCCCTCGGGGAGCTGATCGACCACGAGCGAGTACAGCGGTCCCGGTCGTGGTGAGGGCGTCTGCAGATGCGTGAGGCCGGCCGGCAGGTCGGTGGTGTGCATGGCTAGGGCCAAACCGAGGAGGTGGGCTCAAGCGCGGCCGGCCACGTTCCGGGAGTTCCGATAGCGGATGCGTGATGCCTGGAATTCGAACGGATCAGGCCTCGAGATCGGGATTTCCGAAATGTATTTGATCAGTCAGGATGGGTGACGGTCAGATACGAAGAAGGCTCCGGAGTCAGGGGGCAGTAAACCGCACCGAAATCTTGTTGGGCCCTGTGACCGAGAGCGACTCTCGCCTTCGGCGTCACCGGATAGGCACTGTCCGCGAGGCGATCGCCGTAGGTCATCGAGTGTCTCCGATTCCGGCAACTCCACCTCGAACCAGGCCAGGCCTCGGCCGCTGACTGGTTCAACGCGGCGGTTCGCAGATGTTCGCCACATGTGATGGTGGTAGCCACCGGCAGCAACGAAGCGGGCCCCGGGTGTCGAGGCCTCCTCCACGAAGCCGACCGTGTCGACGTAGAAGTCGTTGAAAGTCGACAGCGAGGACACCTCGAGATGGACGTGGCCCACGTCTGTCTCGCCAGGGAGAGCCGACGCGCCTGTTGCAGCGGCTGCCACCGGCTCGAGATCGAGCGGGTACGTCCCCATCTGGATGTGATCCTCGTCGTCCCGGGGCCAGTCCGCACGCGGGTAGTCCCGGTAGATCTCGATTCCGTTGCCCTCCGGATCGGTGAGATACAGCGCCGCACTCACGCCGTGGTCCGAGGCTCCGGCAAGCTGCCACGTCTCCCGAACACGGGTGAGCGCATCGCCGAGTGCATCGCGCGAGGGGACCCCTGGATGCCATGTGAAGCTCCCGCGCTGGCAGGGGGTCGCTCCCCGTGCTGCCGTGTCGGCGCCATCCAGCACGAGCAACGACCGGTTGTCGACTCCAAGCGTGGCCCCCTCCTCCATCGCGCCGCAGCACCGCGAGCCCAACGACGTCCCGGTAGAAAACCCGACCATCGACTCGAGGTCGGTCACGCGAAGGGCGATTCGCCCGATATGGGTGCTGTCCGGAAGCGACGATGGGGTGGTCATGGGTGCCATCTCAGAGGCCAACGTTGAGCGAGTATGGCCACGCAATGCCGCTGAGTGCGGCGAATACGAGTGCCACACCGAAGAACATGGCGTTCTTCAGGAAGTCCTGCTCATTTCCCCCTGTCGTTGCTCGGGGTCGTCGATCGTCCAGAAGTCGTGCATGACCGGTGTGACCCCGAGGAAAGCAACAGGCCAGAATTGCGCCACCGACGAGTGGGTACACGCCCAGCGCGAATGGAGAGCCCACCGCCGACGGGAGCATCAGCCCCGACCCGGCCGCGGCGAACCGCGGTGCTGGAATGCCCTTGGCCTCGGCGTACTGGCTCATCCCATCGAGGCCCATGAAGTGATTGACACCCATGAAGGCGATCACCGCGCCGAAGATGGCTCGGCCGACCACGAAGACCATGCCGCTCACTGCCATGTCCAGAACCATCAGGCACCACCCCCGGTGCCAGTCCAACACTGAGCCGGCCGTTCCTCGAAATGGGCGCCGTGTCCTGCTATCAAGCCGGAGAGGCTGTCGGTCTCCAGTACACCCCGCAGCCGGGACCGTCTGCTTCTCATTCTGTTCATCGCAGTGGTTTGTGGTTCCATTACAGTACCTAGTTTGGATAGAAACCCATATATAGATCAGGCAACAAGTATGTGACCAGGTAATGGCGACCCAACCACCCCACGAAAAGACAGCCGATGGCGAATCAGATCAGCACAACGCGGATGTCTGCAACGTCGTGGAGGCCGTCGAGGAGGTGGGCTCCAAGTGGAAGCTCGTCATCCTCAACGATCTCCGGGACGGCGAGAAGCGATTCAACGAACTCAAGCGCTCAACTGGAGCGAGTTCCTACACGCTCTCTCGGGTCCTCGCCGATCTCGAGGATCTGGGCCACGTCACGAATCGCAAGGAGTTCGAATCGCCAGTCGCTAGCTACTACGCCCTCAGCGAGAAGGGCGCAGACCTCTGCCCGGTCTTTGATGCCCTCGACGCATGGGGCGAGGAGTGGCTCGACTAATTGACTGTATATCCGATTTACCTCCTCCCGTGCAGCTGTCGATGCGGTATCCGGTATTCGCAATTGCTGTCCTCTCTCGGGTCATGACCTTTTGGGATTGGCGAGCAGTGTCACCCATGGAGGGAGATAGGCTCTGTGACGACCGAGGATGATATCGATGTCCGGCGGTGCGAGGTCTGTGGAGAGTGCGTCCCGGCCGCCGCTTACCTCGAGCATTTGTTGAAGGCCTGTCCGGGTGCGTGAGCGGCCGGTATGGATCAGTCCGGACCGCTCCGGAGCACTCGATAGGACAATTATCAGTCATTTTTAGGTCCGGGAAGCTTCGACTATAGTGTCTCCACCGAGTCGGTCCGGCACGACGAGGAACACAACGATCCGCCGGAGGGACGCTAGACCGGAGATGACACGCCGACTCGAACGGGCAACAGGCTGCCCCGCCTCGCGGCCGTCCTGGTTCGCGTGGAGACCGGGCCCAATCGGCGAACAATCCACCCTCGCAAGCTGACGAGGAACGGCTCACTACTTGGTTGAGCGCGAACGAATGGAACTCGACGAGTGGCGGTAGGAATCCGGCTTTGGCTAGTCGGAGCGATCACCACCAAGCTGACCGCGCTCGAACCCCTCCCAGTTGAGGCGGTCACGAAACCGGATCGCAACGTGGACGAGTGCAAGCAAAACTGGTACCTCGATCAGGGGACCCACAACCGTGGTGAAGGCAACGCCAGAGCCCACACCGAAGAGCGCGACGGCAACGGCGATGGCCAGCTCGAAGTTGTTGCTCGCGGCGGTGAAGCCAACCGCCGTGGTCGTCGAGTAAATCAGCACCGACACCACGGCCCATCGCGAAGCTGACCAGGAACATGATCACGAAGTAGATCGTCAGGGGGAGGGCGATCCAGAGGACGTCTGTTGGACTGGCAACCATCCGATCGCCCTGGGTGGCAAACATCACGACCACGGTGAAAAGCAGGGCGGCCAGCGTGAGTGGGCCGATCCTTGGGAGGAACCGCTCCTCGTACCACTCCTCACCCTTCGAACGGACGCCCCCGAGCCGGGTAAGAATCCCCGCGGCGAAGGGGATTCCCAGAAAGATTGCGATCGCACCGAAGACCTGCTCCACACTGATGGCGAATGTCCCAACTCCTGCCACGAGTGTCTCCAGCCCCAGAATCGTGGGCAGCACAATCGCGAACAGCCAGACGTACACACCGTAGGTGAGAATCTGAAAGACGCTGTTGAACGCGACGAGCCCAGCAGCGTACTCGCTCGAGCCCTCGGCGAGGTCGTTCCAGACGAGGACCATGGCGATACACCGGGCCATGCCGATGAACACCAGGCCGAGGAAGTACTCTGGCCTGGCGGGAAGGCCCGGGAGCAGGCCGCCGAAAAACACCACCGCCAGGGCGAACATCAGGGTCGGACCGATCAGCCAGTTCTGGAGCATACTCAGGCCCAGCACGCGCCACTGACTGAACACGCGAGGAAGGCGGGCATAGTCGACCTTCGCCAGTGGCGGGTACATCATCGCGATCAGCCCGAGTTCGACCAGGTGGAACTCCCGGATTGGATCGACGACTGCTGGGGCGAGTGAACCGAGCCCCACCCCGCAGACCATGGCGAGCAGAATCCAGACCGTCAGGTATCGATCGAGAACGTCCATCGATCGCGGATCACCACAGTCGGGACAGGCACACTCCGGACCGTGCTCGTGAGTGACCGTCGAACTCATTGGTGCTGCTCACCCTCCGCAGCCACCGATTCTCCCTCAAAGAGGTCCTCGATCAGGTCCGTTACCCGAAGCTCGATGGTCTCACGAATTCGATGGACCTCCGATAGCGTTTGGCCGTGGGGATCATCGAGATCCCAGTCCCTGGCGTCTCCGCGCCAGGTCGCGGGGCAGATTCCACCAGCTGAACAGCCCATCGTGACCACCACATCACAGTTGGCGAGTGTGTCTGGTCCGATCTCCCGAGGCTGTCGGTGGCTCAGGTCGAACCCGGCCTCCGTCATCGCCTCGGAAACGATCGGATGGATCGCCTCGGCTGGATCTGTGCCACCGGTCTCGATCTCGAGGCGGTCGTTCAGCCCCCGGCGCTCGCGCTCCCGTTCGGCGTAGGCGGCCGCCATCTGGCTCCGACCAGCGTTCTGGACACAGACGAACGCCACCCGTAGCGGTTTGTCGGTCACGCGCTCCCCCGGGTCGTGTCGAGAGCTCTGATCAGCGCCGCCGCGCGGTCCGTCGACCGGTAGTAGCGCCAAGTCCCCTCTTTCCGTCGGGCGACCAGCCCAGCATCGGAGAGGTCAGAGAGGGCGTGGCTGATCGCACTGTCACTGACCGCGACCAGAGGCGATAGCTCGCAGACACACAGCTCGGTCTCCGCGGCCACGAGGGCCCGAACGAGGCGGTACCGCGTCTCGTCGCCCAGCGTGGCCAGTGCGGCTATATCCGGCGACGGATCGGTTGGTATCCCGTCGGCGAGGGTTTCGAGTTCGGCGAGACGGTTCTCGACATCCTCGTCGCGACACTCCTCGAGTTCATCGTCCAGGAGACGCCGGAGGCGGTCGACGGATTGCATCTATGTGTGCTTGAACAACTATTCAGATAATAATTTCGATTACCGTTCCTGCCTCGAGACGCCGATACGACTCCAGGCCCACTCTCAGTCGGTAATCCTGCCGGCCGTAGCGCTACGCTTCGACTGACTCACTCCCCGCCTCGCCAATGGGGCGATACCGCCGGCCCCGCTTCTCGCCGATGGCCTCCACGAGGTCATAGTGAGCCATCTTCGAGATAGTTCCGGAGGGTCCGCGTGGTCTTTGGCTCCTCGACACGGTCCTCGTATAACGAGTACAGCTCTCCGGGCTCGATTTCACCGGCCTCGGTGATGATGTCGTAGAGCACCCGCTGGTGCTCGTGGAGGCCCTCAAGCGTCTCGCGGCGCACCGAGGCCTGGGCGTCCGGAATCGCGTCCTCGAGGATCGTCTCGGTGATCTGTTCGGCCCCCTCGCGCTCGGCGGCGCGGGCGGCCGTCCGGAGAATCGCAATCGCGACACGGGCATCCCCCGCCGCCGCATCGGCGATCGACCGGAGCGTGGCCTCGTCGACGGCACCGGGCTCGAGGCCCTGGCGGGCTCGCTCCTCGAGAATGCCGACGAGTTCGTTGGTCCCGTAGCGATCGAAGGTGATCCGGGTACCAACCTGCAGGCGCGAACGGATGCGGTCGTCCAGCGAGGCGAACAGCTCCACCTCGCGGTTGGCGATCAGGACGAGGGCGACGTGGGGGAGCCGGTGGAGATCGTAGAGGGCCTCGGTCTCCTCGAGCTGGTCGACCTCATCGAGGACGGCTACGATCGGTGCCGGCGTCCGATTCCTCGAGGCGCTGGAACAGCTCGTCCTTCGGCGTCGATCGGTGGATGTCGTAGGCCTTGTCGATCGACTCGAGCAGCCGGTAGAGAACCCGAAAACGGGTGTAGTCCTGCCAGCAGTTGACGTAGGCCACCTGGGCCGGGGGAAATTCCTCCCGGAGCTTGTCCATGGTGAAGCGAGCAAGGCAGGTCTTCCCGGCCCCCGTGGGCCCGAACAGGAAGACCGGGTCGGGGCGTCCGCCCGACGGCAGCAGCTCGAGGGCTCCGGCGAGTTCGGTTGCCTCGTCGTGGCGATGGACCACCTCACCGGGCACGAAGTCCTCCTCGAGGACGCGACGATCAACGATCACAGCAAACGGTAGCGGCTGGAGTGGCTTAAACGGCCATGCGAGGGTTCCGTAACTTCCGTAACGGTCAGCCGGAGCATGGTAGGGAAGTTCCATCAAGTGCCGAGAGGAGGGCAATCACTGAGGCCGACTGGATGATAAGACGATGGCCGCAGTTGATCATGCGTTAAAGCTGAGTCTCGGACTCGAGCTGAAACAGCAGTGCCGAACCGGCAACGGGTGAAACCCTCTGCCATCGACGACTGACTGGTCCCCCCGACTATGGCGAGGAGGATGTCACCGGCTCTCTCGTTGCTCGACCTTGTTCAGCTCGATCAACAGCCGGAAGATCGCCTTCACCAGATTCGCATCCACCTCGAACGTGTCGGCATTCGCCCCTGCCCGTTCCATGACCCGCTCCTCCTGGGACTCGTCGGTCGTCGGCAGCTCCTGGGCCTCCTTGACCTGGGCAATCGTATCGGCAACGTAGGTCCGTCTGGCGATCAGCTCGACGAGATTACGATCGATCTCCTCGATCTCTGCCCGAAGCTCCTCGAGTTCCATCTCAGCTGGTGATCGATTCGCCTCGTCGCCGTCTGCCGATGTGTCTCCTGTCATGCCAGTCGTGCGCCGTCAGATCGCGTTGCGACCAGGTGGGTCGTGCCGTCTCGCTGCTCCCATCGCTCGCGGACCACCTCGAGTGTCTGCCGGTCACCGAGCGCCACGTAGCTCGGGCCCGTCCCCGAGAGGGAGACGCCGGCCACCTCGGGCAGAGCCTCGAGCATCGGGTCCGTCGAGAACCCGAGCGCCCCACAGTAGGCGAACCCGTTGACCGTCATCGCCTCGCCGTAGCGGCCCTCGAGTACGAGCTCCTCGACGACCCCGGCGACGGGGGCGATCCGCTCGCAGGCCCCCACGTCTGCGTCGGCACTCTGGGCTGCCGTCGGTGGGGTGTAGACCAGCGCCTCGCCCTCGAGCGTGTCCCGAGCGAGCAGCTCGTCGGTGGTGTTATCCGTGACCGTCACGCCGCCGAGCATGCTGGCCGAGGCATCGTCGAACGCCCCCGTGACCGTCACGCCGGCCTCGCGGGCAGCAGTCACACCCAGTCGACAGGCATCGAGCAACTCGATATCCTCGACCCCCAGCGCATCGAGTGTTGCGAGTACGGCTGCATTCGCGGCAGCACTCGAGCTCTTCAGCCCGGAGGACATCGGAATCGTGCTCTCGGTCGTGACAGCCACGCCGGTCCCGTCATCCGGTCCGTATCGCTCGAGGGTCACTCGAGCGCAGGCCTCGAGCAGCCCAGTGTCCGCCTCGGGCTGGCCCGTGATGGTCCCCGACACCGTGCCGTCATCGGTGAGGGTGACCGTCGCCGTGGTCTCGAGGTCGATGGCGAATGCCGATCCACGGCCCGTCGCAAGGGCATTCAGGACCGTCCCCGCTGCCGGGGCGACGGCTGCACCGTCCATGGCCACCCTCCTCTCGCCGGCCTACTACTGGTGCCGGTCGTACGAGCCACGGTTTATTGCCCGGGCAGCCCTTGTCCACGTCATGGCTGGACGGAGTGCCGTCACCCCGAGGACGCTCGAGGTCGAGCTGCTTGAGGAGGGGGTGGTGGTCCGGTACCTCGATGGGCGCGAAGTCTTCTACCATGGCCCGCTCGAGCAGATCGAGGGATCGGTCCGCACCCCACCCAAGAAAGGGGTTCACGTCCTCGTGACTGAGTCGGGCGGAGCGGCGGGCGTGATGACCTACGTGAACGACCACGACACCCACGACGACGTGCTGGAGGCCACCGGCGTCGGGCGAGTCTTCGCTGACGAGGAGCCGGTCGAGGTCTTCCCGGGCGTCGACGCACGGCGCGACGGGTACGCCACCATCGTCGAGGCCGACTTGACCGCCGTCGACGGGCGGGTCTTCGTCTTTGCCGAGGACGAGTTCAGCGAACACGCCTACGAACTGGTGACCGACTGATGCCACTCAGACACCCCTGGCGGGATCTCGAGCGCGCAACCGTGAGAGAGGCACCCCCACGACCGGGTGTCTACGAGATTGCCGACACGAGTGGCTCGATCGTGTCGGTTGGTTCGGGGGTCCTCCGTGACGAGCTCAAGACTGCCCTCGCCTACGGTGATGGCGAGCAGATCCGCTGGACGGAGACTCACACACTCGACCAGGCAGAATCGCTCGCCGCGGAGCACCGAGAGCGGCTCGAGTAGGCCTACTGGATGTAGGTGGGCTCGTCGTTTTCACAGCGCTCCTCGTGTTGCTCTGCGTCCGACCGATCGTCGAACAGCAGGCCACAGACCTCGCATTCGTACCACGTGGCGTCGTCACGCTCGGTCTGGACGACCATACCCCTACGTTGGGAGCAGTCCTCAAAGGAGTTTCTCCGGTCGGGGCAATTCTCAAGACCTCCGACACGGAAGGTCATCGCATGGCCGATGCGGTTACCGACGGTGTGATGCTGTCGGTCCAGGCAGCCGAGAAGCGCGATGCGGGCAGAGGGGTCGCCCGCATTCCGGAACCGGTGCGCCGGGAACTCGACATCGTGAGCGGGGAGACGGTCGATATCGAGGGGGACACCCGGACAGTCGCGAAGATGTGGCCGGCCGATCCGGATGCCGACGAGACGGTCATCCAGATCGACGCCGATACACGGGCCAACGCGGGCGTTCACGTCGGCGACATCGTCACAGTGCGGGCGAGGGAGGCCGAGTCGATAGCCGACGCCGAGTCGATCACGCTGTCACCACCATCGTCGCTCTCCGATGCGGAGTCACAGCTCGCTGAACGGGTCGCCAACCAGAAGCTGCACAACCGGCCCGTCAGCGTCGACGAGCAGATTCGGATCGAGGGCGTCGCCATGGAGCCGTTCACCATCGTCGAGACCGATCCACCTGGCGACGTCCGGATAACCGGATCCACGACCATCCTGGTCTTCGAGGACGAGAGCAGTGATTCCGAGGACAATTCGGAGGCGGAGCCCGAGACCGATCGAGAGCCGGTCATCGACCGGACCGTCGGCGTGACCTACGAGGATATCGGCGGCCTCGACCACGAACTGGAGCTGGTCCGCGAGATGATCGAGTTGCCGCTCTCCGAGCCAGAACTGTTCCAGCGCCTCGGTGTCGATCCACCCACAGGTGTCCTGCTCTATGGCCCACCCGGAACCGGCAAGACACTCATCGCTCGGGCGGTCGCCAACGAGGTCGATGCCCACTTCGAACCGATCTCCGGCCCCGAGATCATGTCGAAGTACAAGGGCGAATCCGAAGAGCAGCTCCGTCACACATTCGAGGTGGCAAGCGAGTATGCGCCGACGATCGTCTTCTTCGACGAGATCGACTCCATCGCGGGGACCCGTGACGACGAGCGGGATGCCGAGAACCGCATCGTCGGGCAATTGCTCACGCTGATGGACGGCCTCGAGTCCCGCGACGACGTGATCGTCATCGGGGCAACGAACCGTGTCGATACGATCGATCCTGCACTCCGTCGCGGGCCGCTTCGATCGGGAGATCCAGATCGGTGTTCCCGACGAGCGAGGTCGGGCGGAGATTCTTCAGGTTCACACGCGAGGGATGCCGCTGGGCGAGGATGTCTCACTCGAGAGTGTCGCTGCCCGCACCCACGGATTCGTCGGCGCCGACCTCGAGGCGGTCGCGAGCGAGGCGGCGATGGCGGCCATTCGCCGGCGACCAACGGACAGCGAGGAACGCCAGTCCTGGAACGACGATCCAGCCGTCACCCGGGCGGACTTCGACGAGGCCCTCGCCTCCGTCGAGCCGTCCGCGATGCGGGAGTTCGTCGCTGAATCGCCGTCGATCGACTTCGATGACGTCGGTGGACTCGAGCACGCCAAGTCGGTCCTCCGAGAGAGCGTGACCTGGCCGCTCACCTACGACGCGCTGTTCGATGCGACGAACACGACCCCACCGGCCGGCGTGTTGCTTGCCGGGCCCCCGGGAACGGGCAAGACCCTGCTGGCGAGAGCACTGGCCGGGGAGACCAACGTCAACTTCGTCCGGGTCAACGGGCCGGAGATCCTCGATCGGTATGTCGGCGAGAGCGAACGCGCGATTCGAAAGGTCTTCGAGCGGGCCCGCCAGGCCGCCCCCTCGATCGTTTTCATCGACGAGATCGATGCCATCGCCGGACAGCGAGGGAACGGCGATACGGTGACAGAGCGGGTCGTCTCAGCAGCTGCTGACCGAACTCGACGGAATGCGAGAGAACCCGAACCTCGTCGTCCTGGCCGCGACCGAACCGGGCCGACCACATCGATCGGGCGTTGCTCCGGCCGGGTCGTCTCGATACCCACCTGACGATCCCCGAACCGGATCAGCAGACACGGGAGGCGATTCTGGCCGTCCACACCAGGGGGAAACCACTCGGAGAGGACGTCGATCTCGCTTCACTTGCGACCGACCTCGAGGGATGTACCGGCGCCGACCTCGAGGCCATCGTCCGGGAAGCCTCCGATGGTTGCGATTCGCGAGATTGCCGACGAACACGGGCCGGCCGCAGCCAACGATTCGGCCGAGGATGTCACGATCGAGGCCCACCACTTCGAGACCGCCATGCACGACCGCTGGCACCCCTGATCACGGGAGGGACTCGAACAGGACAGATTCTCCGGCTACCACGCGGTCACCACGTTCGACCAACAGCGACGACCGATCGACAGCGGGCGGCAGTCGAACATCGACCCGGCTCCCGAAGGCGATGTGGCCGATCCGCTGGCCCCGATCGAGCGTGTCGCCGGGCTCGACATACGGGTGAATTCGGCGGGCGACCGTGCCCGCTATCAGTCGCACCTCGAGTGTGTCGCTGGCCACGTCCGGCTCGAGGGTGATTCGAACCATCTCGTTGCGATCGGAGTCCTTCGAGAAGGCCGGTCGATGGGCTCCCGGGTGGTGCTCGGTCTCGATAACCGACCCCGACACCGGCGTCCGGTTCACGTGGACGTTCCAGACGTTCATGAAGATGCCCACGGTGAGGCGATCTCCCTCTTCTCGGAGGACCGTCACACGACCGTCCGCTGGGGCGAGTACGCCGCGAGCGGGAATCGATCGGTTGGGATCCCGGAAGAAGGCAAGAACAGCAAGCCCACAGCCCAGCAACGCGAGCGCGGCCGGAGGTGAGATGAGCGCCAGTGGGACGGCGAGGACCAGTGGAACGGCAGCGTACCGCCACGCCCCCGGCGCGAGGTTCATGGGAAGGCCCAGACACCGCTGAGGTTTGGCCGTTTCGGCGCGCGGTCACTCCCAGAAGGATCGTGTCCGGGCGTACTGGCGCTCGGCGGCCAGGATGTCCCGGTAGAAGTCATCCTCGTCCTCCCGGTGATGGGCGATGATCCGGGCGGCTGTCTGCGGGCCCACGCCTCGAGCAGCAAGGGCGATCACTGCCTGCTTGCCATGACTCTGGACCAGGTTGGCGTTTCTGACCGCTCGCTGGGTCATCGTGGTCTGCTCGTCGTCCTTCTCACCAGCCCGGACGGCGTCGACGACCTCGTCGGCCCATGGGTTGAGCGCGGCGATTCGGCTCGACTCGCAGTCCGGACAGCGTGGCTGGTCTGGCACCCGCTTGACCTTGGTCCGGGAAAGCCACTCGGTGCAGTGCGTACACAGCAGGATGACCCGATCACCCTGCAGTCGGTCCCGGACGGTCTTGACCACACTCGCGTCGGCGTTCTCCGGGGCGAGCAGTTCCTTCCCGCTCGAGCGGCCACCACGGCCGACCGGCGTTCGCTCGCGAACGCCCTCGAGGGTGACCGAGCCGTCCTGGATCGCCCCGAAGAGGGCACTGGCCCGTTCGACATCGAGATCCTCGTGGAAGACCTCTCGAACGGCCTCGTCGTACATTGGCGTGTCCTCAAGGGCAGCCAGCAGCCGCTCGGCCGAGAACCGACCGGAGCCCTCCCAGGCGCTTGAAGCGCGCCGAACTTCCCGCGAACCTGCGTGAGCCGGAACGCCAGCGCATCGGATCGTTTCAACCCGAGCTCGACGATGGTCCCGACGTGGGCCGGATCGGTCTCTCGAGCAGCGCGACCGCACATCGTCCCGGCTGATGGCGCCGGGCACCTCCAGCTCGATGCGGTACAGGGTCGGCATCGAGTCCGACCGAGGAGCCGGATCGCTGGCCGAGCAGTGCCGAGAGCACGCGGCCCACCGTCTCGTTCGTCCGGTGGCCGCCCGCGAGATTCACGACGATTGTCCGCCCGGCCTGCTCGATGACGATGCGGTCGTCGGTTGGCATCGGTGCCCCGGCCTCGACCTGGCGCTCGAGCTGGTCGATCGCCGTCGCGAGCGTGTCTGTATCGGCGGGATACCGACCGCTGAGATCGCTGGCGACCGAGGCCGCGTCAGCCCCGGTCTCGAGTTGCTCGGCCGCGATTGCCCGGAGCGAGCCCACTTCCTGGGCGATCGCCCACGGGACTGGAATCTCCTGGCCGATCCAGGACGGGACCTCGCCGGCCGGGTCCTCGATTGGTGTCACCTTGACCGTGGCCTCGTCATCGTCGACGTTCGGCGATGCGCCACATCTCCCCGCGCTGGACGAACACCGCCCCGGGCGCGGCGAAGTTCACGACGAAGCGCTCGTCGAGCGTCCCGATCCGGGCAGCTGGAGGCGATGTCGTGGACGTCGTAGGTCTCCTCGTCGGGGATCATCGAGAGGTTGTTGTAGACATACTGCCAGGTGTTCCCGCTCGATTCGAGACGCCCCTCCCCCTCGTTGTGCCAGACGACACGATTGCGGTGGAGTTCCCCGATTACCGATCGAACCTGTTCGGGGGCGAGTGTCTGAAACGGGGCAGCCGACCGCACGAGTTCGGTCGCCGCCTCGGCCTCGCACTGATCCCTGGCTCTGGACGATGCCCGCCATCTGGTTGGCCACGACGTCGAGACTGCCCTCGTGGATCTCGGCCGGCTCGACGATGCCTTCCCGTCCGCGACGGGCGATCGCCAACGGCCTCGAAGGTGTCGTCCGGTCGCGTCGTGATGATGGTGCCTCGAGAGACGGTATCGCGCCGATGGCCGGCCCGACCGACGCGCTGGAGGAGGCGGGTCACCTGCCGGGGGCTCTGGTACTGGACGACGTGATCGACGCGACCGACGTCGATGCCAAGCTCCATCGAGGAGGTACACAGCAGCGCGTCGAGTTCGCCTGACTTGAATCGATCCTCGACGTCGATCCGGGCGGCCTTCGACAGGGAGCCGTGGTGGACGCCGATGAGCGACTCGAGGCGCCGTGAATCGGGCACCGAGGGCCTCTGCCGTCTGTCGCGTGTTCACGAAGATGAGCGTCGACTCGTTGGCAGCCACGAGATCGCGGATCGCCCGCACGTGACTGGCCGTTCGCTCGTCGGTTGCGAGCTGACCGGCGAGACGGGCGTCCTCGTCGGTCACCGAGGGATGGTGGACTGTCACGTCCACGGCACTGCCCGCATCGATCTCGCTGATCGTGCAACCCCGACCACCGGTCAGGAAGCGCTCCAACCGTACGCCGGATCGCCGACGGTCGCGGAGAGTCCGACCCGCTGGAAGGGACCGGCAAGAGTCGCGCAGCCGCTCGAGACGCGACCGCGAGCTGGGCCCCGCGTTTCGAGGCCGCCAGCTCGTGGACCTCGTCGACGACGACGTGCTGCGACGTCCTCCAGACCGCTCCTGCAGCCGTTCACCCGTCAGCATCGCCTGCAGGGACTCCGGGGTCGTGATCAGCACGTCCGGTGGATCCTCGACCTGCTGGGTCCGCTGATAGCGGGTCGTATCGCCGTGTCTGACCTCGATGTCGAGGTCGAGGGTTCGGCCCCACCACTCGAGGCGCTCGAGGAGATCCCGATTGAGCGCCCGCAGTGGCGTGACATACAGCACGCCGAAGCCGTGCTGTGGGCGGTCCTCGAGCAGGTGGTCGAAGACCGGGAGCATCGCCGTCTCGGTCTTGCCGGTCCCCGTGGGCGCGATGACCAGTGTATCCTCGCCATCAGCGACCGGGGGAATCGCCCGCTGCTGGGGCCGCGTGGGGGTCGCAAACCCGCGATCGGAGAGGGCACTCCGCACGGTCGGACCGAGTTCCGTGAAGACCCCCTCGTTCATGGCCCTCGCGTATGGCCGTGAACCGGTTAAGCGACTCGCTCTAGAGTGTGTCGATAGGGCCCAGGCGCGTGCCGTCGACGAGATATCCCTCTGGCTCGGCGATTCCCTCCGGAAGAAACGGGGACAGATACGACTGCCCGGGCACGTTGACCCAGGTACCGCCGACGAGATCATTGAACGCCGGGAAAACGGTGATCGAGGGGGGCGGGTGCGCCGCCAGCGACTCGTCCCACGCCTCGAAGGCGATGGGTTCGAGCGTCCCGCGGTACCAGATTGGTTCGACACGACTCCCACCGACCTCGTCCTCAAGTCGCACACAGGGATGCTCGTGGCCGGAACAGAGGACACTCGCCGCTAGCGCGGCTCGATCGGGCCAGGTGTGGCCGTGACAGACACCGATTTCACCCAGGGCTGCCCCCGAACCTGACAGAATATCGAGGGGGACCGTTCCCTCCAGCCAGGACTCGATGGCGCCATCGTGGTTGCCCTTGACGATAGTGACAGAGAGCGATCGGGGAAGGGCCTCGAAGAGCACCTCGAGTTCCGCGCGCTCGGCGCCACCGGGCTCCCCGATCGAGCGCATCAGATCGCCCAGGACGACGAGGCGGTCTGGTTCGGTCTCCTCGAGCAAACCGAGGAGGCGGTCACGACGGGAGGCCGCCCGGCTGGGAACGGTGACGCCCCGTTCGTACCGGAGCGCTGCCTCGTACCCGGCGTGGTAATCGGCCAGAATGAGTGCCCGCTGGCTACCGATCGTCCCGACGGCGGCTCGCTCGCCGGGGATCGGTTCGACCAGTGCCATCAGATGGCCTTGAAGCGGTCCTCTGCGGGCTCGTAGCAGAGCCCGTCCATGAGTGCATCCCTCGAGTGCGTCTCCGATCGCCGCCTCGTCGGCCCCGGTCGAGTCCGCGACCGAAGCCACGATCGCCGTCCGATCAGCACCGTCGCCATCGTCGAGCTCGGTCATCGCCTCGAGGACCGCCCCCTCGAGATCGACCGACTCGGTGGACTCCTCGGGTGCTGCATCTGCTGATTCTGCGTCGGCGGTCCCCGGCGCGTTGGATTCGACGGCGGACTCTGTCACCTGCGTCGATTCAGCCGCTGGCGAAGGCTCCGACTGATCAGTGGTACCGGGGGCGGTGCCGGATTCACCAGATGGTGACGGGTCGGCATCGGCCTCCGATCGATCAACTACCCCGCGCTCCTCAGCATCGGTCTCGGCTGCCGGCTCGGGGTCGGCTTCGCTGGCGTCCTCGGCGAGATCCTCGAGTTCGGATCCGCTGGCAAACTCCGCACCGTACTCCTCTTCGATTGAGGCTCGGGCCTCTTCGTCGAGTTCATAGGGATCGTCCTCGTCGATCACCGCTTCCGACGAGTCCTCGGCCTCAGCATCCGGCACGACACCCGTATCGGACTCTACTGAATCACCGTCGTCACCGGTGGAAGCCCCCGTCGCGGGAGCGTCCTCGGTACTCGGTTCCGGCGTGGCCGTTCCATCCTCGGTACTCGGTTCCGGCGTGGCCGTTCCATCCTCGGTACTCGGTTCCGGTGTGGCCGTTCCATCCTCGGTGCTCGGTTCCCGGCGCGCCCGTTCCATCCTCCGTGCTCGGTTCCGGCGCGCCCGTTCCATCCTCCGTGCTGGTACCGGCCTCGACTCCCTCGTCTGGTTGGGCTGTCACGTCCTCGGGAATCGATCGGTCACCGGTAAGGGATGCGTAGGACACGGTGCCATCACCCGACGCAGCCGGGTCGAGTTCGAGCGGTCGGACCTCGTTTCGGTCCTCGGCGACCACCCGAACGGCATCGAGGGCCAGCTGTCGGACCGCATCAAGATACGCGGCGCTCGTGCCGTAGTGTTCGAGGGCGAGGGCAGCACCGCTAGCCATCCTCGATTCAACGCCGGCCGATTCGAGCGCGGCCACGAGAGAGTCACCGGATAGCCCGGTTTCGGCGGCCGCCGCAATGGCCGATACCCGATCGACCGTCTGCCGTGCCGCATCGACCACCCACCGGTCTCTCGTTGGACCGTCCACCGTCGCGATGCTCTCCGGCCTGACCGAGGTGTAGATTCGATCGCCATCGTCCGGCTCGAACGTCCGGGCCTTGCCCGTCACGGCGACGAACTCCGGTGGCTCGAGACCCTCGAGGGTGGCAAGCTCGTCGGGCTGGTACTGGCCAGCGTAGACGACGAACGCCCCCGGTCGGGTCGACCACCCGTGCGCGAATCATGTCGTCGTTGACTCTGGTGACCTCTGTCAGCGTACCGACGACGAACAGGCGGTTGATCTTGGCCCCCGTCGGAGTCACGACGTAGGTCGGTGCCCGCTCCTCGTCACTCTCGGTATGTGAGAGTGTCGCGTCCTCGAACTCGGCAGCAAAGAGGCGATGGGCTACCTCGCGGCCCGGTCGCTCGGCACTCATTGGGCCACCTCCGAGAGGAAGGCCTGGGCCCGGTCGATTGGATCGTCCCCACTCTCCTCAAACGAGACGGCGTTGAGGTTGGCCCCGTAGTCGTCGACCGAGAGATGTCCACGGACCCGGTATTCTCGACCGACCAGTTGCTCCCGAATCCTCTCCGCAACCACGGTCTGGTCCATGGCCTCCCGGGCGGCCGCCTGGGCGTCCTCGAGCGAGCCGCCATAGACCTGTTCGGTCAGGTCGTCATCCAGAATGACCGTCACCGTCCCGGTCCCGTCGTCCAAAATCGCCTTGACCCGAAGATCGTCGACCGGCTCGACCTCGCCGTGCGTGCGACACTGGCCCTTCTGGACGACCCGCGAGCACTCCGGACAGCGCTGGATCAGTCCGGAGCCATCACGGACTGCAAGGAGGTTCCCGCTGAGTTCCACGTCGTAGATGCCGCCCGTTGCGACGGCCTCTCCCACTGACAGCTCGGGGGCATCTGCTGCCGACCTCGACATCCCGATCGATTGGCGTGACCGTCGAGTGTTTCGAGATGTTGATTTCGGGAACCCCGCGGAACTCCCGCCCGTAGGCATTCTCGATGCGAACCGTGTTGCCAGCCTCGAGTGCCGGATCCGGCTCCCAGTTCGTGAACGGAAGGCGACCGAACTCGTCGCCTAGGACGCCGCTGAGTATCTCCGTTTCACCGTCCCGGCCGTCGATCGTGCGCCGCTCGCACTCGAGCACCACGACCTCCACGGTGATGGCCCGATCACCGCTGCGGACCGCCGCGAGGGTCGTCTCACCACCGATCTCGTAGGGCACCTCCAGTGATTCGGTCTCCCGGGTCACCGTGGTGCTGGCCCCGAGGTTCAGCTCCGGCGCACCCTCCCACTCACGGACGCCCGCGTTGCCCGCAGTGATCGTCTCGCCCGGTGAGAGGTCGAAGTCCTCCCAGGCAGTGTAGTCGATCACGCCGGACTCGTCGGCGATCCGACCTTCGACGATGATGTGGTCGCTCCCCTGGTACCGGATCGAGCGCTCCCCGGCTGTCAGTACGCGACCCGTGACTGTGACCGACCCGTCGCCCGGGCTGATGTCGTCGATAGCCTTCGGCTCGGGAGTTGCACTCCCGCCACCGGTACTGTCGCCGTACTTCCGCTTGAGGCTCTGCTTTGCCTCCTCGAGGGGGACGCTGTACTCGAGGAGATTCTGCAGGTCCGCTTTGACCTCCGCTGTGTCAACACCGAGACTGGAGGCAAGGTCCTCGGCATGCTGGTCGATGTCCATCGAGCGGTGGTTGGGCTGGGCCCATCAAAAGGGTTCGCGACGAAAACAACTTTCTCGCGGCGCCCGTGGGGGACCCCATGCGGGTCCTGGTCGACGTCGCGATGAGTGCGGACGGAAAACTCTCCACGGTGCGTCGGGAGCAGGTCGTCATCAGTGGCGAGCAGGATTTCGACCAGGTCGAGGCACTCCGGGCCAGCCACGATGGAATCGCGGTCGGCATCGGGACCGTCCTGGCGGACGATCCCGAGCTGACAGTCACAGATGCTGCTCCCGCACGTGTTGTCTTCGACTCGAGTGCCCGGACCCCCCCGAATGCCGCCGTACTCACCGGAACCGCGGACACCTATATCCTTGTCAGCGAATCAGCACCAGCAGCTGATCGCGCCGCGCTCGAGGAGGCCGGCGGGACTGTTCTGGTTGCGGGATCAGACGTGGTCGATCCCGTGAGCGGGCTGGCGGCACTCGAGGCCGAAGGGATCGAGTCACTCATGGTCGAAGGAGGGGGTGAACTGCTATTTTCCCTCTTCGAGGCTGGGGTCGTCGACGTGTTTCGACAGTTCATCGGGTCGGCGATCATCGGAGGGCGGTCGGCCCCCACTGTGGCCGATGGTGCCGGATTTCTACGGACTTTCCGGGCCTCGATCTCGAGACGGTCGAGCGCCTCGATGATGGAGTTGCGCTCCGTTGGCTGGTTCGAGATTAATCGGCGGGGACGCCGATGCTCCATCGGTTTGGGTCCCGGATGAGGGGTGCCGAGACGACGAGCAGGCAGCTCAGGACGAGTACCGCACAGAGAATGTACGTGAGCCGGTAGCCAAACCACGCATCAACTGCTGGGAGTGCGACGAGTGGGCCAAGGCTGAGGCCGATATCACCGAACGTATTGTAGACGCCGCCGACTCGACCGAGGTCCGGCCCCGGCGTCAGATCGCCCGATACTGCGAGCAGAATTGGGCCTGCAGACCCCATGCCAAGGCCCATCATAACGACGGCGAGAAAGAGCCCTTCGATCGTTGGAAGCAGCGCCACCATGAGAAACCCAATACCAACGAGGAAGAAGGCTGGAACGGTCAAAAATGATCGATTGTCCAGCGTATCCGATATCCGGCCGGTGACAACCGTCGTCCCACCGCTCACGAGAACCCCGACGGCCATCACGAGACCACTGATACCGGCTGCCTGAAGGAGCGTTAGCTGCATCTCGTGGAATTCAGCATACCGCGCCAATGTCGCGAGAATGACCCCGCCCCACAGGAACCGGAGGGTGAAGTTTCCGAACCCGATCAGTACAACGGCTGGTCGCTGCTGGACGATCTCCGGGATCTCTGCCAGGGAGGCTGCTCGGGTTTCGGCACTCGGTGCGACATCAGGGAGCACCAGCGTGGCGACCACCCCGGCGATGAGCGCGAGCGTCCCGGCAGTGAGGAAAGCCACCTGCATGCTTGCGAGGTCGGTCAGGAACCCGCCGAGAATCAGCCCAGAAGGAAAGCCGAGAGACTGACCACCCCGCATGTAGCCGATCCAGCGACCACGGTTGCTGGTCGTCGTGACGTGGTTGATGATGGTGAAGGCCCCGATGAAGACAAACGCACTCCCGAACCCCCAGAACAGTCGGGCGAACACGAATACCAGGCCCGGTGCAGAAATTTCCCCGACGAACGGCGCCCAGCCGACCGATCACGCCTGGCGTGTACGTGCCAACGATGTACCCAAAGGGGGCCATCGCCTGGATGAACAGCCCAATGATCATCGGCTTCCGCGGTCCCATTCGATCGATGAGGGTGCCAGCCGGCGTGTTCATGAAAAGCCGCGAAATGCGATTGGCCGAGAGAATAATACCCAGCATCGCCGCGGATATCACGAGATGTTCATCCAGCAATGGCAGGGTTGGAAAGGCGACTCCCGTCGCTATCCCCCCGAAGAGAACCCCGGCAATGACGGCAAGGGCAATAGTCCGAATTTCAGAAGGTGAAAAAGTCGGTTCAGATTCCATCTCGGAAAGTACGGGCCGTTGTCGGGTCGGGACTACCTAAGCGATACATAAAACAGTTCGCTTAGCCTGGCGACAGGCCTTTTTCAATCGCGACCCTCTGCTCCGTATGGAACACGCAACGTTCGGCGGCGGCTGTTTCTGGTGTGTCGAGGCGGCCTTCGAGGAACTTGCCGGTGTCGAACGAACCGTTTCCGGCTACGCCGGCGGGCACGTCGAGGATCCAACATACAGGGCTGTCTGCTCTGGGGACACCGGCCATGCCGAGGTCGTCCAGATCGACTTTGACGACGGGATCATCTCCTATGAGGACCTCCTCGAGGTCTTTTTCACCATCCACGATCCGACCACGCGCAACCGTGAGGGGCCGGACGTCGGCTCGCAGTATCGATCCGCGATATACACCCACTCCGACGAGCAGTACGAGACGGCAACAGCGGCGATCGAGGAACTCGAGCAGGCCGGTGCCTACGAGAATCCGATCGTCACCGAGGTCGAGCCACTCGAGACGTTCTATCCGGCCGAGGAGTACCACCAGGACTACTTCGAGAAGAATCCGCTCGATGCGTACTGTCGGATGCACGCGCTCCCGAAGGTCGAGAAGGTCAACCAGGCGTTTGCGTCACTGGTGGAGTCTGAGGCAGGCCACGCAGGACTGAACGGTAGGTCTGAATCGGCAGACCGGGTGCCACCACAGTTATATCGAGTTACCGATAACTGGCGATCAATGACTGTTATACGGGCCGATGGCCTCAGGAAATCCTACGGCGATGTCGAGGCCCTCGTCGACATGAGTGTCTCCATCGAAAGAGGCGAACTCTACGGATTTCTCGGACCAAACGGGGCCGGCAAGACAACGACGATCAACATTCTCACCGGCCAGCTTCACCCAGATGAAGGAACAGCCTCCGTGCTCGGGGCGGACCCCGTCAGCGAGCCAATCGAGACCCGTCGACGCGTCGGTATCCTCCCGGAAAAGCAGTCGCCGCCGAGCTTTCTCACCCCCCGGGAGTATCTCGACTTCGTGGGAAAACTCCGGGATCTCGATCGATCGCTTGTCGAGGAGCGACTGGATACATGGGCCCACCGACTCGGCTTCTCGAACAAGCTCGATACCCTTCATACCGATCTCTCCAGGGGTCAACAGCAGAAGGTGATGATCACGCAGGCTTTCGTCCACGAGCCAGCGGTGGTGTTCATCGACGAGCCACTGGTGAATCTCGATCCGCTCGTCCAAGAACAGGTCAAGCGGTATCTGGTGGAGTACGTCGAGGAGGGCAACACGATCTTCGTTTCGACCCACAACATCGACGTGGCGGAAGCGATCTGCACACGGGTCGGGATCGTCATCGACGGTGAACTCGTCGTCGAGAGGTCGAGTGACGCCGGGCCTACAGGCTCGCTCCTCGAGCTCTTCATGGAGCACGTCGAGGAATCGGACGCCCGCGACATGCCGAGCATCGAAGCGACCCCATGAGCAGGCCTCCCGTGAGCCGGATCGACTGGACGCTGTTCGTGACCCTGTTTCGCGAGGAGTGGCGACTGCACGCCAGACTGTTCGGCGGCTTTCGCTTTGCGCTGTTCCCGGTGATGATCGCCGGCATCGTTGCCGCCGGCGCCCTCGCCATGACCCAGACGGGCCGAACGACGGCCGAGGTCATCTCGGGGCTGCACGTCCTGATATTCGCATTCGGACTCTACAGTGGAACCGCGGGCTTTGCCGGGTCGGACATGCTCGAGAACGTGATCGGCGAACTGTCGCTGATCCTCTCGAGTAGTGCGACCCTCCCCGTTTCAAGGCGCCGCCTGCTGGGTATCTTCCTGCTAAAGGATGGCCTATACTACGGGTTCGTCATCGTGCTTCCGGCAGCAATCGGGAGTGTGCCGCTGTTCGGGTTTTCCCCGGGGGCGATCGGTGCCGCACTCGGTCTGTGGCTCTCCCTGAGTGTCGTCTTCGGCGTCGGAATGATTCTCACGGTCGCGGCCATCGCCATCAGGACACGTGGCGTTCCCGGCTGGCTCATCGGGCTCGGGATCGGGGCAGGGGTCGTGGTTGCGTGGTACACACAGACCTACGGCACAATCTGGTCGCTGCTCGTCCCAGCACGAGCCACACCGCTGACCGTCCTCGGACTGGTCTTTTCCATGACCGTCGTCGGGCTGACGGCACTGATGGTATACGACCCAACGTACGGGCGACCAAGCCGGACGGCCGCTGATCGCTTTGCCGCAATCGATGACGCTCTTCCCGGGTCGTCGAACGGCCTGGTCGCAAAGACGATTCTCGATCTCGGCCGATCCAGCGGCGGGTTCTGGAAACCGTTCGTGTCCTCGACGATCCTCCTCGTCCTCATCGGCGCGCTTGTGAGCGTGGTGAAGTCGATCACCGGTATCGCCCCGGCGCCCGGCATCTTCTTTGGCGGTGTACTCGGGCTAAGCGCATTTACCACCTACAACTGGCTGACTCAGTTCGACTCCGTGGACGAGTATCTGGCCTACCCCGTGGCCGTCGAATCGGTTTTTCGGGCGAAACGTACCGCCTTCATTCTCGTCGGTGCCCCCACCGTGGCGCTGCCCTACCTGGCAGCCCTCATCTGGTTCGATGCATCGCTCATCGACGCCGTCGTCGGAGCGGTTCTCCTGGCCGGCTACGGCCTCTATTATTACGGTCTGACCGTCTTCCTGGCCGGGTTCGATCCCAACGAGTTTCTCTTCGACGCAGTTCGATTTGCCACCTTCACCTTGGGCGTCTCCGTCGTCCTCGTACCGACGCTGGTCGCTGGCTTCGTCAGTGAGGTCCCCAGTCCCACGCTCGCTGGTGGACTGGCACTCGCAGCGCTCATCTTCGGCGCTATCGGACAGTGGCTCTCGAGTGCCGCCGGTCCCCGGTGGGATCGTCGCTATCAGGATGGATGACATCCCCCCCCCCCGGCGTGAACGCCGGGGTTTCCCGACCGCAGTTGGGATCTTAGGGTTTGCAGTCCACCACCTGTTCTTGTGGGCGTACTCGGCCCGTTGATCTGTCGAACAGGCGGACCGCTGGCTGTGCCATCCAGCCGTTATCCCTATCTCCCCCAACACGGGCGAGACTCGGGAGTACCTTCTCGCGAATGTTCTCCGCTCCGTTGATGTCCGCGTTGGCGACCGTTCCACACGACTCACAGACGTACAGGCCGCGCTCGACGCGCTGACTGCCGTCGTCGGTCCCACAGGTCGAGCAGGACCTGGACGTGCCGCGTTCGTCCACCTGCTCCACGTCGATCCCGCGGTCCTCGCCCTTGTATTCGAGCAGCTGTGTGAAGCGGTCGAATGCCCAACCGTGCAGCCTGAGGTTGCCACTGTCGCCCCACTCCTCACCGTCGCGGATGCCCGAGAGGTCGCCCACGACAATGGTGCCGACGCCGCGGTCGGTGCAGTGCTCTACGATGTCCTTCGACAGCGAGTGGAGGACGTGCGTCCGGCGGTCGGCCCGTTTTTGGTCGAGACGTTTGGCCTCGGTGGACGATGCATCGTCACACTCGGCCCGCTTCTTGTGGAACCAGTATTCATCCTCCTTGAGTGCCCCGCCGGGGTACAGGATGCCCTCGTCACCGAACGACACGGCGGCGATGTTCGAGAGACCGAGGTCAATGCCCGCCACCGCGTCACCGGGTGGCGTCGGGTCGATGTCGTGGCGGCACACGAAGTGCAACCGCCACTCGCCGCGGTCGTACACGGCCCGGACCTGTTGGACGGTCTCGATCGTAACATCCGGGTCGGCGGCGTACTCACAGAGGATGAAGTCGCTCCACCCATCCTTGAAATTGCGGCCTTTCGAGAGCCGAACACGCCCGTTCTCGGGGTCGTGCTTGAAGCCGTCTTCCTTGAACGTGACCGTCGAGCGTGGGTGCTGGTCGCCGTGCTTGCGGTATGCTGGCGGGTTCGCTTTCGTGTTCCCGTTCTGCCGGTGGCCGTACCACGATTTGAACGCCTCAGCGAGTTCTTGGATGACTCGCTGACTGGACTGTGCGTTGAGGTCCGCATAGCGGTCGTGTGATTTGAGGTACGAGGAGAGTTCGGCGTGACCGGGAATGTGGCCTGTCTCACTCCAGATGCGCTCGGCTGTCCACCGGGCGACGTTCCAGAGTTTCGAGGCGGCGAACCCGAGCGAATCGAGGTCCTCACGCACCTGGTGTGGGTTCCGGATGGAGGCAACGTGGGTGCGTGTGACCGTCGAATCCGCCATACATAGCCTGTGTGGCCCGTAATCAAATTTATTTCGGTTAGAATATTGGCGGTTAAAACCGGGTTGGGCAACCGAGCGAACGCGATTCACGCCCGCCGTGAACGGCGGGACTCTCTCGCTGAAGAAGGTAGGTCCCCATGCACAACAATTAGGGCGCGGGTGAGCCTACGCCAGAGTGAATGAGGGATCGCTTTCTGCGAGCTGCCCGGGGGGAGAAGACGGACCGGCCACCCGTCTGGATGATGCGCCAGGCCGGTCGCTACCTCCCGGAGTATCGGCGCATCCGCGAGGAATACACATTCCGTGAGGCCATCTCGAGTCCGAGATTGCCACCGAGCTCTCGTTGCAGCCCTACCATCGCTTTCAGCCCGACGCTGTAGTGATGTACTCGGACATCTTGACCGTCCTCGAGCCACTGTCCTTCCAGTACCATATCGAGTCGGGCGTCGGTCCAGTCATCGAGAACCCGGTGTCGGCACCCGCCGATACAGACCGGGCGATCAGGCCTGTCAGCGAGGACCTCGGCTATGTGGCCTCGCTGCTCGAGGACCTCTCGGACACCCTTGGGAACTCGGCGGCGACTCTCGGCTTCACTGGCGGCCCGTTCACACTGGCTGCCTACGTCTGTGAGGGGCGACCCTCGCGGTCGTTCATGGCCGTCAGGCGCCTCCGATACGAACACCCCGCGGCGTTCAAGAAACTGCTCCGGACGTTCACGGACGTGATCTGTGAGTACGTGGCCATGCAGGCCGAGGCGGGGGCCGATGCGATTCAGCTGTTCGATACGTACGCGGGACTGCTCACCAGGGCTGACTACGAGCAGTACCTGCTCCCGCTACACAAAGAGATACTCGAAACCGTCGATGTCCCAACTATCGTGTTTGTCAGGAACATGGCCGACTCGCTCGATCTCCTGGCGGCGAGTGGGGCGGATGTCGTCGGGCTGGACTGGACGGTCGACCTGGCGGCTGCACGAGACGAACTGGGTGACAGGCCGGTTCAAGGTAATCTCGATCCGGCGGCACTGTATGCAGCCCCCGAGGAGGTTCGAGCTCGAACGGAAGAATTACTCGAGGCCGGCGGGCGACAGGGTCACATTCTCAATCTCGGCCACGGGATCGACAAGGACACACCACTCGAGAGTGTCGAGGCGTTCTTCGAGGCCGCTCGCCTCAGCGTGGAGCGTTGAGGCAGTAGGTTCCCGGTTTGGCTCGGCACTGACAGGGGCGCAGCTGGTGGTAGTTCGGTTCGAATCCTGCCACGAACGGTTCGATGAGGTCGGCAAACAGCTGCCCAAATCGGGGGTCATCGTGGGGGACAGGGACACGATAAAAGTCAAGCCCAGCGGCATCTGCATCGGCAGCGAGATCGATATCGAGCTCCGAGAGTGTCTCGGACTGCTCGTGAATGAAACTCGTTGGCTCGACGACGACTCGCTCGATAGTCTCAGGGAGGGACGAGATGAGGCTCTCGACCTCCGGTTCCGTCCACTCGATGTCACGCGACTCGTGGTTCTGGTACCCGAGGTGGTACTCCTCGATCCCCACCGTGGCCGCAACAGTCGCACAGTACTCCTCCACGTAGGTATCATAGCGGCTCCCGGCATCCAGATACTTCGTCGGTGTACCGTGGGCCGAGAATATCATCGCCGTCGTAGGATCATGAAGATCGATTCCATGCCCGGTTGCGAACGATCGAATCGCATCACTTCGCACCCGGGTGTACAGCGGGTGTCGATGCCAGCCCGTGATTGCCTGAAGTGTTGGATCATAGCCCTCGATCGAATCAATTGCCTCCTCGAGATCGTCGATTGCCATGACGGTCGTCGAGGGCCCACAGAGCGGGTACATCGGGAGGGCCACGACCGTCTCGATATCGTCCTCGGCGAGTGCTTCGGCTGCGTCGTCGATCAGGGGATCGACGAACTGCATTGCGTGATAGACGTCGACATCGTAGCCACGGTCGGCGATGGTACTTTCGAGGGCTCGCTGCTGGGCCATCGCCTGGTCGTTCAGCGGGGATCCACCGATCGCCTCGTATTCCTCGAGCAGCCCCGGAAGTCGCCGGCCGGCCAGTTCCCGGGCGCGCTCCCAGGCAGCCTCCTCGCTCTCCGGATCCTCAAGGTCGGCGTTGGTATAGAAAATGCGGGTCAGATACTCGTGAACGACGGACTCCTCGGTGACAGCGGGTTCACCGAAGTTGAGTAATACAATCCCGGTGGTCATGGTTGTCGTAGTAGATTCGGACCTATGAGACCTTCGAGTCTAGCGGTTCGCCTCGATGGTAGCTGCGATCTGGCCGGCGTGGCGAATTCGCCCAAGGATGCCCGGTCGAGCGACGAAGTTCGTACAGAGGTGGATCCCGTCCGGCAGCGCGAGCTCGTCAAGTGCTCTCCAGCTTCCATCGTACGCCGGCATACCAGGCTGCCAGCGATGGACGTGAATCGGGCTGGCCGGGGCTCCCGTGAGCGTCTCGAAGGCCTCGGTTGCGGCTGACTCGAGTTCGCTGTCGGCCGCATCCGCCAGCCCCGGGTAGGAGCCGGGGTCGAGATAGCAGGTGAAGAGGCTATCGCGATCCAGAATGCGTGCGTTCCAGGTCGTGCCGCTGATCGGCACGGGTTCTCCGTCCGGCACAAGCGTGCCGATGCCAGGGTCATCGAAGGACGACTCGAGGTAGACGAGCGCGATCGGGTTGTATCGGAGCTGGCTGAGTCGATCAGCCGAATCCTGATCGATCGACTCGAGGAGGGACGCCGCTGTGGGGGCCGGTGTCGTAAGCACGACGTCATCCACTACCACCGTGTCTGCCGGCGTGTGGAGTGCGTACCCATCCGGGTGGCGCTCCATACCCGTCACCGGTGTCTCGAGCGAGATCGAGGCGCTGTGGGCCTCGTACAACGCGGTCGATAGTTCGCCCAGCCCGCCATCAAACGAGCAGATAGGGGCGTCCGACCGGCCGGTGGCGAGGTACCGTAGCGCCCAGAGGACCAGGCTCCCATCGACGCCAGCCGACTCGAGTGCTCGCCCGAGCGTGTACTCGAGCAGCATATCCCCCGGAGGGGTGCCAAACAGGCCACTGTAGACGGGGCCGAGAAATCGGTCCGCGGCCTAGCGCCGAACTTGCGGCTGAGGAACGTCTCCACCGTCTCATCGGGCCTGGCATCGGCGGTGAGCGGTTCCAGGAGCATCCGCAGTTTGCCGCTGATCGAAAGGAGATCGGTACGCGCTAGTTCCCGCAGCGTGCGGGGAGCCAGCCGAAGCGCTCCATCGTGGTAGATGTAGAGTGGCTCGTCGGTCCCGAGCCGAAGTGAGTCCTCGAGGTGCAACTCGGCGATCAGGTTCTCGAGGGAAGGTGTTAGTCTGAGCCGCTGAGGGCCCAGCTCAAGGATGCGCCCATCCTGCGAGTGGCTCTTCATGAGCCCGCCGGGTATCGGGTCGGCCTCGAATGCCCGGACAGGAATATCGGCCCCCGATAGCTCGTGAACGACACTGAGTCCGGACATGCCCGCACCGACAACGCCGACCGTCATCCAGGGCACCCCCCGATCTCGTCACCCTCCCGCGGTTCCATGGGCGTCGATACGGCCGGTGCTACATGGCTCCTTTGCTGTTGGGGCGAAAAACGCAACCGGCCGCGAGAACAGCCCCGATGCTAGTTCGTTCGAATCACGGCAATATCCTGTTCACCACAGCTGGGACAGACGGTAGAGGGAGAATCGACGGTGGTACCGCACCGGCGACACTCATGAATAACCCCAGCCCCGGCTCCGGGAAACAGTAGTGTTTTGACGGTTTCGATCATCCCATCCCGTGCCTGACTCATTCAGAGGATGCCATATAATTCCTTCTGTAGTTCCCGATCAATGCAATTACCAGCCGCTCAAACGGTCGAAATTAGCCGAATTGGGGATTGAGCCACCAGGACAGTATCGGTAATGAATCGGAAGATTCGAGCTTGCGTCACGCCGTGGGTCAGTCCTCGTCTTCGGGCTCGTTGTCCTCTCCACGGACCATGGCTTCCGCGGTATCAGAACTCGACTCGCTGGCCGTCGGACCACTGATCAGTGATTCGAAGTCATCGACGTCGTCGTACTGGTCCTGATAGACGAGTGCTGCTTTCCCGAGTGAGGTAACCTCATAGAGTCCGGAGCGCTCCGCGGGACCAATTTTCTCGACGAGACCGTAGTCCTCGAGGACCGGCAATCGAGTGTTGATGTTCTTTCGACTCTTCCCGGTGTGGGAGGCGAGGTTCGTCGCCACATTTCGACCTCTGTCTTCGAGGGCTTCGAGGATCAAGAAATCAGTTGGTTGTCTGAGTTTCACTGTGATTCACTCACGTATATCGAGAGAGTTTCCAGTGGTAACTAATACTTTCGGCTCGTGGCAAGCTGTTAATAATGGTTATTGGTTTTGATGATTTCCTCGACAGCATGGGCTTCAGCACCCAATCACGTAGAAATATCGATCGGGTCGAAAGAAAGAAACGCCGTTTCATAGCCATCGTGTCGCGCGACTGGTGGCGGGGTCTCGACGGTAATTTCGACGCTGTCGGGGATGGACGACACTGCTGTCCCATAGTGATGTCCAAGAGAGGGATCGATCCGCTCCTCGAGTTCGTGGGTTCCCTCGACCGTCTCGAGCGATAGGATGGCACCGGGCAAGGGGACATCATTGTACGGTGTCCGCATGAGGACCGCCAGATAGTGACCGCTCTCGGCAAGTGGCGATGGTTCCTGAAAAAGTACCGAGATGGCTGCATCGCCACTCGAGTCTTCGCCCAGCAATTGCCCAGAGAGGTCCGCGACAGGCTGGCCCTTCGACAGTGGGGCGTGCTGGTGGTCCATCAGCGGGAGAGCACCACGGGAGCCCCGACGACCCTCGTCGACGAGGTCGAAGGTGAGACCGTGGATATCGGCTGGCTGGTACTCAAACGTGATCTCGCGAGTGACCGGTGACTCTAGAAGCCCTGCAAGCTGGCCCGAAAGGCTTGCTGTCGGCGGTCCGATGGTGATCTGCGCAGTGTACTCGCCAGCCTCCGGCAATCTGACGTTATCACCATAGTGAAACGCCATTCGCTGGGAGAGCATCGGCCACGGTGAAAATCGGTCGATGCGGCTACCACCATGGCGCGAGTTCCACCGTGAGCTCAGTCGGGATGACCGTCTCGCTCGCGGTATCCCACACCAGCCACATGAGGTGGTGTGTGTCATCCACACCCACCTCGACGCGCTCCGTGTCTGTGCCATCAACGAGCCAGAACCGGTGTGGCACCGAGTACATGAGCGCGACTCCGACGTCACCATCGACGGCCCGGCCGTACATCCCCATCGAGTCACGTGAGGCAGGAATGTAGACCGCATTCGGTCGATCGTCGACGAGCGGTGGGTTTCGCCAGACCGACTCCTCCTCGAACCCGAGTTGTTCGAGACAGCCCGCAACTGAGAAGACGCCCGGAGTGGCTGCCCCACGGAGATAGTGGCGCCGATCCATCGACGCTATTTCGAACCGGACTCGAATAATCGTTTTCGTTCTTATATGCCAATCAACAGACCTTTGTACGGCAAATTCCAATATCCAATTATGGAGCGTCGTTCGTATCTTGGGGGGGCCGCATGTGTCGGCAGTCTTGGACTGGCCGGCTGTCTGGGATCGGGTCTCTTTGATGCGATCGGTTCCACCGAAACTGTTCTTGACCCCCCGGAGCAGACCCGCGGTGATCCGTCTCACCCAGTCTATGGAGATCAGCTGCCACCGTTCAGCCTTCGTGATCCCCTCAGAGACGAGACGGTTACCGCCGACCAGTTCGAAGGTGAGCGGGCGGTGCTGATGACGTTTTTCTTTACCAACTGTCCGGACGGACTTGTCCGTTCCTGCTCGGACGACTCAGGACATGTGGCGGCGGCCGCCGAGGATGGAGGCTACGCTGATGAGGTCGCATTCATCGCGATTACATTCGATCCAGCTCGAGACACGGCGTCGGCTCTCCAGGAGGAAGTCGACGCCTACGAGATTGATCTCGAACGGGACAGCTGGTACTTCCTTCGGCCAGAGACGAACGAGGCGGCATACGAACTGGTCGCGAACGACTACGGGGTGCCGATTAGTCAACCAGGCCAGCATGAGCATCACAACGACTCAGCTGGTGGGAACCAAACAGCTGGGACGAATCAAATCACGCACTACGGCATCTTCATCCTCGCAAACAAGCAGGGTATCGTCGAACGGGCGTACTTTGAACAGGTCGGCTGGGCAGAATCCACGATTACCTCCGATCTCGAGACAATCGTCGATAGCTGATATGCGCCGCACGAGACCTCATTGCTGGTGCAATCGGAACGGGGATCGTCCTCGCGGCGGGGCCGCAGTATTCGGGGAGAGCTATTCGAGGAGCCGGATAACGAGTCGGAGGCTGGCCAGCCAGTCACGATGCCGTGGCAGTTGACGTCGTCGCCGGGAGCTCTGCCAGACAGCTGTCCGTTCCCGACCCCTCGAGTCCCACCCTACTCGAGTTCTACGCGACGACCTGTGTCACCTGCAACGAGATGATGCCATCGGTCACGGCCGTCCACGAGCAGTTCGGAACGGAGGCCCAGATGCTGGCGGTGACCAACGAGCGATACAAGGATGACGCGTCACTGCAGTCCGACTGGGCATCGAAGGGGGGCGAGTGGCCACTCGCACGTGACACGGAGACGGCAACACTCGCCACTCGTTACGATGGTATCGTTACGCCCACGTTCGTCGTCGTTGATTCCGCCGGCCGGGAGCAGTGGCGCCACCAGGGCTTTGCACGCACTGAAGAGCTTCTGACCGGTGTCGAGTCTGGACTCGAGCAGGCGGAATCGAGCCGACAGTAACATGGCCGAACCGGCGGTCCTCTCCTCACTGGGATTTGCCCTCGCCGCCGGCCTTGCCACGTTCTTCTCGCCCTGTGCCTATCCCCTCTTGCCGGGCTATGTCGCCTTCTACGTCGAGCAGACTGAGGGAGACACTAATCTCGAAGGGGCGCTCAGTCGAGGATTGCTGGCAGGGGCGGGGGTAGTGCTGACCCTTGGTATACTGATTGGCCTCGCGTACTGGATTGGGTCGTCGGTGCTCCAGAACGTTGTGCGGCTCGAGCCAGTGATCGGGGTGTTGCTGATTCTCTTTGGGATTCTGGTTCTCGTCAATCGGGCCCCCTGGATATCGCTTGCACTGCCCAAACGACGGGCCAGTCTCACGGGATTCGGGATCTTCGGTGCCGGGTATGCCGCCGCCGCGGCGGGCTGTGTGGCGCCGATCTTCCTGGGGCTCGTGGCCAACGCGCTCTCCCTGTCGAGTACCGAGGCAGCTGCCGTCCTCGGGCTCTACGTCGCCACAGTCGTGGTCCTGATGGTCTCGCTTACCGTCGCCACTGGAGTCGGGCTGCAGGCGGGAGCCTCGCGGCTCGATCCCTACAGTCATCGCCTCGAGCAGCTTGCTGGTGGCGTCATGATACTTGCCGGTATGGGTCAGCTGTACGTGGCCCTGGTCATCCTCTGATTTCGAAATCCGTCGAGTATTCAGTCCGTAGTAAGGGCGGTGGGGGCACCCGCTTCGAGTATGGTAGAGGTACCGGCGTGGGAGGGGGCAGTGGTCGCGATCGGAACGAATACCGCGCTTGATCGGTTCGTCTCGGAGATTCGATCCGTCTCGCCCCCAGAAACTGTCCGTCGGTGTGATCGAGCAGAGGAGGCACCCATCGCGGAGACAACCGGTGTGATCCTGATCGACGAGGAGTCCCTGAACGTCGATGAGCTGTTACACGTTGAGATCCCGGTCATACTGGTCCGTCCCGACGACTCTGAGTCATCGATCCCACCGCACGTTACCGACGTCATCAGGAGCTCGGCACCAGCCGGAGAGATCGAGGCACGGCTGAACACGGTCATTGCGATGAGCAGCTACAGACAGGCCCTGTTAGCCAGGACGATCAGTCAGCTCGAGCTTGAGATTCGGGCCACGCCCCCGCTTGCAACGCTTGCTCGAACGATTGGACAGCCAGTGTCGATACTCGCCGTACTCCCCACGACTGATACGACCACCACGGTCTATGTCTCGAGCGAGCATGCACCAGTTTCCGACCTTCCGGATTCGCCAAGACCTCTCGGCGTGGGTCATCTCTGCCGGGGAGCCGGCCGTATATCGCGTGCAGACAGGTGGCTCGGTTCTGCTTGAAGTGGCTGCGGCCCATGCGGCCCGCGTTCGATCCATGAAGTGGACCGCCGGCCGGTGTCGAATTACGGTCGAACTGGCTAATTCGGCCCGTATTCGCCCGTTCGTCGAGGCGGTCGACCGCTCGGTTGGCTCGACCGAGATCCGCTCCCATAGAAAGAGCGGGACGCGAAACGACGAGCACTGGCTGGTTCCGGTCCCACTACAAGAAATGACCGTCCAGGAACGTGAGACACTCGAGGCCGCCTACGCCGGCGGCTACTTCAACTGGCCCCGCGATCAGACAGGCGTGGAGATTGCGGCCTCGATGGGGGTTGCTCAGTCGACGTTTGCTCGCCATCTCCGGGGTGCCCTTCAGACGGTATTGCAGGTGATTATGCCACGGGAAAATGGTCCCACAGACTAGACTGTAACCGCAGCCGACGGGACTCGATATCTATAGCCATCAGGACCTTGACCAGTTGCTGGCATTCTCAACCGAATGGATTCCCCGACGGAAAGTGACTCCTCCAGCCCGCTCGAGACGACTCAATGAGTTCGACACCGACGGAGTCGACCCCCCAGACCGAGACAGGATCGGGGCTCGTTGCCGAGATTCGCCTCAGGCACCCGGAACTCGTGCTGACGCCCGCTCTGGAGGCCGTAGACTCCCTGGTTGTTCGGCCCGTGGGCCGATCGGAGAATACGATATTCATAACGGTCGACACCGACGATGATGTCCAGGTAGCCGATCGTGCATTTCAGACCGATCCTACAGTAGCGGCCGTGACTGCATTCGGGAACGACCGATTCCGCATCGAGCGAGCGCCCGGGTCGATTGATCCGCTATCCCTTCTGACGGCGACTGATGGGTGGATCAAGTCGGAATCGGCCAGTACTGGGGCCTGGACTGTCCGGGTGCACTTTCCGGCCAGAGCCTCACTGATTCGGTTCAATCGGACCTGTGGACATGAGGGGATAGCGGTGTCCGTCCGTCACCTGCATCAGGGACCGCCCGAGCGGACCGTCGTCGGCCTCACACGCAAGCAGCGGGCCCTGCTGGAACTCGCAACCGATCGAGGGTACTTCGAGGTCCCCCGCGGAACCTCGCAAGAGGATCTCGCTGAGGAGATCGGTATCTCGAAATCAGCAGTTTCACAGCGGCTTCGTCGGGCGATTACGGCCCTCTGTTCCCGGACGATCGAGTGAGCTGGAACGGCGATAGGCTGAGCGTACACGCGCCCGCCGGAAACGGCGGGCAGCTCCTCGGAGAATGGGGGGACCAGTACGGATGTACTAGCTAGCCAGTTAGCCGATTCATAGTAATGAGCGACTGGCTCCCAGACAGGAGTCATGCCTTCCCGCTGTATCTTCACTAGGTCGAGCGGTGAAAACCGGTCGTTCCAGCTGTCGCTCGTGCCAGGATCGTCGAGTTACTGTCTCGGCACTCGTCGGAATACCCGCTGATGTGTGGAATTATCGGTCGGGTCGGGTCTGACGCCGCGATCGATACCCTGCTGACGGGCCTCGAGAATCTCGAGTACCGAGGATACGATTCGGCTGGCGTCGCCGTCCAAAACGGGGCGGGCATCCAGGTGCACAAGCGATCGGGTCAGGTCGCCGAGCTGAAGCGGTCGATCGATCCCGGGGACTTCCACGGGTCCATCGGCATCGGGCACACCCGATGGAGTACCCACGGTCCACCGACTGACGTGAATGCCCACCCGCATACGGACCAGCATCGCGATGTCGCCGTGGTCCACAACGGTATTATCGAGAACCACGCCGAGTTGCGCGAGGAGCTCCGTTCGGCCGGTCACTGCATTCTCGAGCGAGACGGACACAGAGGTGATCCCCCACCTCCTCTGGCACTACCTCGAGACGGGGCTCGAGCCGATGGCCGCATTCCGACAGACTGTGGGCGACCTCGAGGGCAGTTACGCCATCGCCGCGATGCGATCCGGCGAGAAAGTCCTGTACGCTGCCCGCCAGGGCTCGCCGCCTCGTCATCGGCCTCGGTGATGATGGTGCCTACCTGGCGAGTGACGTCCCAGCATTCCTCGAATACACGGACGACGTCGGTCTATCTCGAGGATGGAGACATCGCCCGCCTGTCAGCCGAGGGTATTGAGCTGTCACGCGTGGATGGGACGCCCGTCGAGCGGGAATCAACGACGGTTGGCTGGGATCCCACGCAGGTCGACAAGGGCGAGTACGACCACTTCATGCAAAAAGAGATATTCGAGCAGCCCGCTGCACTGCGCCAGACGATCGCCGGGCGGGTCGACCCGGAGTCGGGAGCTGTTCGGATCGACGGACTCGATCAATCGATTCTTCGCGATGTGAACTCCGTCCAGTTCGTCGGCTGTGGCACGTCCTATCACGCCGCCCTGTATGCAGCCATTGATCTCCGCAACGTCGGAATCCAAGCGAGTGCGATTCTCGCAAACCGAGTACTCGATCGCTGCACCTCCAATCAATGACGAAACGCTGGTGGTGGCCGTTACTCAGAGCGGAGAGACGGCTGACACATTGGCGGCCTTGCAGACCGCCAAGAGCAGCGGGGTCGAACGCTGACACTGACCAACGTCGCCTGGCTCGACGGCCGCCGCGATCGCCGACGAGACCCTCCTCATTCGGGCCGGGCCCGAAATCGGCGTCGCAGCGACGAAGACCTTCTCTTCCCAAGCGGTCGTTCTCACCCTCCTCAACAGTGTGATCGCCGATAGGGAGATGCCTCGAACTCTCCTGCAGGATGTCGCACGGATGCCCTCGAGGCTCGATGATATCCTGCAGGGGTCTCGGGCCGATTCGATTGCCCAGCAGTACCACGACAGTCGCTCGTACTTCTTTATCGGTCAAGGGCTGGGCTCTCCCGTGGCCCTCGAGGGTGCGCTGAAGTTCAAGGAGATAACCTACGAACACGCAGAGGGCTTCGCAGCCGGGGAGTTGAAGCATGGGCCTCTCGCCCTCGTGACCGAGGAAACCCCCGTCTTCGTCATCTTTACCGGGCGGAATGACGAACGAACGCTGGCCAACGCTCAGGAGGCGAGCACCCGCGGTGCCCCGGTCATCGCGCTCTGTCCGCCCGATCACGAGGCGGTCGACATCGCAGCGGATTGCCTCGACATTCCCACCGTTGATCATCGCCTGGCGGGGCTTTTCGCCAATGTCCAGCTCCAACTGCTGGCCTACCACGCGGCGACCCTGCTCGGTCGATCGATCGACAAACCCAGAAATCTCGCAAAGAGTGTAACCGTCGAATGAGCTAGCGGTCCCGATCGACCGTCTCTCCCGGATAGGTCGTCACCCCGGGATCAAGACGAACGCCGGGTGCGAGGGCTGTGTTGATGCCGGTCTTTACCTCCTCGCCAACGACCACACCAAATTTTCGTCGGCCGGTCGAGACTCGCTCACCCTTCACCGTCATCGCCACCGGTTCATCGTCGTGCCGGAGGTTTGCCACAGTGGTGCCTGCTCCAAAGTTGACATCCCGATCGAGAATACTGTCCCCCACGTAGCTGAGGTGGCTGACAGTGGCCCCCGGTGCCAAGAGACTATTTTTGACCTCGACAGCGTGGCCGACCGATGCGCCCTCATCGATCAGGCTCGCGCCACGGACATAGGCATTCGGCCCGACGCTGGCGCCACTCCTGATCATGACTGGGCCCTCCAGTACCACACCGCTCTCGACAGTGGCACCCTCTTCGACAACGACGGTGCCATCGATCTCTGCACTCTCATGGACACTCCCGTCGATTCTCGATGATAGTTCCCCCAGTTTCCACTCGTTAGCGGCCAGGAGTTCCCATGGCCGGCCCACATCGAGCCAGCGGTCCAGGGGAACGGCCCGGACGGAATACTCCTCGATGACCCGGGCCACAACGTCGGTGATCTCCCGCTCACCGCGCTCGCTCGGGGGAACCTCGAGCCACTCGAGTGCTGCCTCTGGAAAGGCATACGCACCGGCATTGGCGAGGCTGGTTGGAGGATCAGCAGGTTTCTCGACAATGTCGACGATCCGATCGCCCTCGAGACTCAGGACACCATAGTTCGACGGTGAAGCAACCTCGTAGGCACCCACAGCAGGCCCGCCCTCGAACAGCGGCGCAAGACTGGCCTGGTCGTAGAGGTTGTCACCATTCAGCACGACGAAGGGACCATCGAGCGATGACCGAGCAGTGTTGACCGCGTCCGCGGTCCCGGCTCGGGTCTCCTGGACGGCGTACTCGACCGGAACAGACCGGTACTCACTGCCGAAGTAGTCCCGTACAGCCTGGGCCTCGTAGCCAACCACGAGGACGATCGAGCTGGCGCCTGCCTCGATTGCCGCATCGACGGTGTGGGCGACGAGCGGCCGACCGGCGACCGGGAGCATCGGCTTCGGCCGCCGTGCCGAAAGTGGCCGCATTCGTGTCCCTTCACCCGCCGCGAGAACCACGGACTCCATCAGTAATCTGGCATAGTAGAAGCCCCCGCTTAAACATGCGGAATATACGAATTGATCGGTCTTACCAGGTCGCTGTCTCGTGGATGTCTCCGAGAACATGTATCGGTGTCCCGAACGGTTTGGGTCGAATTATTGATCCGCTCGCCTGGGTATGCTGAGTATAGTAAATGGGATGACTGTCACCACACGCAGCTAATGGCCTCCAACCAGTGGAATCCACAGTCAGACTCGACCTCAGCTCCGCACTGTCGCTCGTGTGGCAACCGCGTCACCCGCCAATTTGCCAGGGTGTTTGGCGACAATCGCGATACCGTCCACGCCTGTCCGGAATGTTCGACCTATCGCGAGATGAAGACCTCGGACTTCATTCCCGAGGATCTTCGTTGAGGCTCTCGAGGGTCGATTCCACGAGGTCCACGGCAGTCCCGAAGATGGCGTCCGCGCCAGCTGTACTTCGGCCCTCTGCTGTCACCCGGATGATCGGCTGAGTTCCGCTCGCCCGTAGCGAGAACCAGCCGTCCTCGAGGGAGACACGAACCCCGTCGAGGGTTTCGACGCTGTCGTATTTCGATTGGACCGTCACTCTCGATGGTCTCCATGGCACGGGCAGAGTCGCTTGTCTCGATCGACGTTCGGCGTATCGGGTAGGTCTCGATGGCTTCGACGAGCTGTGAGAGTGAACCCTCTGAGGCGACAAGTTCGACGAGTTTCGCCGCGGCCAGAGGCCCGTCTGGACAGAGCGTTTCGGTTGGCCAGATCCAGGCGCCACTTGGCTCGCCCCCAAAGACAACGTCGGAATCTCTGGTCCGGGCAGCCACGAACACATCCCCGACCCGGGTCCTCACCAGTGAGGCGCCCTGCTGCTCGAGCGTATCCGCTACCGCCATGCTCGTATCGACCGGTGCTGCCACCAGTATCGCCGGACTCCACGGCGGCACGAGCGAAGATGGCCAGCAGCACGTCCTTCGGCACGAATGTCCCATTCTCATCGACGGCCATCATGCGGTCGGCATCCCCATCGTGGGCGATGCCGATCGCTACGTCCGATGTTTCGAACAAATCGAGCGAGATCCGTCAGCGTCTCGGCGGTCGGCTCACTGGGCCGACCGGGAAACGAGCCGTCCGCCTGCCCGTTCAGTGTGCGCACCGAACAGCCAAGCGAACTCAGAGCGTCGACGGTTACCCGTCCGGTTCCGTTACCGAGGTCAACGACGACCTCACACGGGTCACCAATCGTGACGGCCCGTTCGATCGCGGCTGCATGGCGAGACCGGACCTCATGGGCCTTTTCACGTCGTCCCACGTCTTGCCAGCTCGCGAGTGTGAATGACTGGGACTGCACCCGCTGTGCGATCGCCTGCTGTTGATCCTGATCGAACGCCTGACCGGAGGGTGTCCAGAGCTTGATGCCATTGTCCTCCGGGGGATTGTGAGAGGCCGTTATAGCTACGCCAGCAGCCGCATCCAGCCAGTCGACACTGCGGGCGATCGTTCGGCGTTGCTCTGGACCCCGACATCGATGGCCCGACCCCCACACTCACTGATTCCAGCTGCGATCGCATCAAGCAACATAGGTCCCGTCTCTCGAACATCACGACCGATCACAACCGTCTCATATCCGTCGGAGACGAGGGCCCGACCCACATCGAGAGCGAGATCGGTGGTGATTGTCTCGCCAACCGGTCCACGAATCCCACTCGTTCCGAACATATCCAAGCGGTGAACCCGATAGTGGATAACTGTTGGTACAGCCCTACCCCAGTTTCCTGTACCGATCCACCAGTCTATCGAGACCAAAGGTCCCGTCCGTGATGGTGTAATACGGCTCGAGATCCGGATTAAACTTCGCCTTGTATCGATTGATACTCTGGACACCAGCGCCGACGAGGTCGTATCGTTGACGTCCCCGAGATTGGCCCTCACACATGACGTGCCAGTCCAGCAGATCATTGATTGGGATGTCGATTGGGTCGGACGGACGGACGCCACCCTGCCAGCGGTAGATACTCCGCTCGGATTCGACGACGAGAATGCCACCCTGAATCTGCCCATCGACCCGACAGACGTAGGGTCTGAGCGTACCGTCAGGAAGGGTGTCGTAGAGTTGCTGGGCAAATTCCGGTGAGAGGTGAAACGATTTTCCCTGCCGTTCATAGCGCTCGGCAACCTGTGAGATGATCGTTGCGACGGCGGCACGAGATCCCTCCTCGATAGTCGATGCCTCGGCCTCCGCGGATCGAATGTTCTGTCGGGCATCCCTGCTGAATCGGGACAGGAGATTCTCGGGCGAGAGATCGACGACGTAGGTGTATCCGGGCTCGACATCGAACCCGTTCCAGACGAACGGCCGGACGTCCGGGAATTCCGCGGCAACATATCTGCTGTAGACGGGGGCAACAGTGTCGGTGACCCAGCTGATACACCCCTCGAGGAATCGCTTCGTTCGACGCTCGGCCTTGCGCTGTTTGAGTTTCGACAGGTTGACCGTAGATGGTCCGAGGTAACAGGACCAGGAGTACGGTGGCGGAGAGAAACTCGCCGCGATCGGTCCCCGGCGGTAGACGAATACGGGAAACATCCCGATCGGCTCCTCTCCGACCTCACCGAGTAATGCGTGGACTTCGGTGCCCGTCTCGGCGGCAAGCAGCTTGAGGGCGGCCGAACTGGCGAAGGGGTTCGCCCCGGGGGATCGCTGGACGACTCGATCCCAGTGCTCGGCCTCGTTGGTCAGATCGAGTGTCCGGACACTGACCATTCAGAGGTACCCCAGATCGGAGAGTCGCGCCTCAACCGTCCTGTCCCGTGTTGGTTCCACTGGGTCGGATTCGAACGCCGGATAGGCCCGTCGTTCGCCATCGGCGACGAGGGAAAGCGGTGTCCCCTCCATGGCCTCGTCGGCGGGAACCCCGAACAATGAGCAGATGGTCGGCGAGATGTCGTATATTGTCGGCTCCTCCAGGCTGGCCGAACAATCGAAATCGTGGCCAGTTGCAGCCACGACCCCCATACGCTTGTGATTCCAGGGCTCTCGTGGTTGTGAAAACTGCTCGACAGCGAGGTCGCCCACGATCGCCGTGATCGAAGGCCGCCGGGACGGTGACAATGTCCGGTGCCTCCTCGAGATGGGGGCCCTCGAAGACTGCCTCCCGGGGAGGACGCTATCGAACATCGGACCTCCGTCCGGCGTCCGGACCGATTCGAGCGCCTCGATCAACTGCGAGCGAACAGCATCGTACTCGCCGAGTGGCACCTGGCCATTCGGTTCTCGTCCCTCGAGATTGATCCGGACGCCGAGTTCACTCTTCGATCGGAGGTAGGCCCGAGAGGTGGCGAAGTCGACCCGGACACTCCCGGCGCGGATCGCATCGTTCGGCACGTACTGACCCACGAACTCGGGCAGGCCGACGCGCTCGAGCAGGCTGGCCACTCGTTGGGTCGTCACCCCGAGGCGTGCTGCTGCTGCCACCAGTCGTTCCACTGGAGATACCTCGTGACTGCTGTCGTCCCGACCCTCGAGAAGATGGTTCTCCCAGGCGCGACTCCAGGTGGGCATGCCGCCGCCACCCCGAGTCCGCTCGAGGTAGCCCGCATCGCTGAGAAACTCGTTTACGGCAAACTCATAGCCGGTTACGGGGCCAATGCCGTGATCGCTGACCAGCAGAACGTTGTCCGGGTCGATGGCCTCGATCGTGCGATCGATCTCGTCGTCAACGGCTCGATACACGGTTTCAACGGCCGAGCGAGCGCCTTCATGCTCGTGGAAGACCGAGTCTGTCACCTGAAACTGGAGGAACGAGAACTCCGGGGCGAATCGCTCACAGAGGTATCGGAATGCTGTCCCACGGGTTGCGACCGTTCGCTCGTATGCCGATAGTTCCGGAACGCGCGCCTCTGACTGGGGGTAGACTCGATACCCACCACAGGCCTCGCGGATGTCATCCATCAGGCCCTCAGGATGGCACGGCGGATTCTCCGGGGCCGTCAGACCGGGGACGATTGCACCATCGATCGGTCTGGGTGGGTGAGTCACTGGCACGTTGACGACAACGCTCGAGTACCCGTATTCATCGAGCAGGTCCCAGATCGCTCGCTCGCTAACGCTCGTAGCGTTGACTACACCCCAGTCGTAGCCATCAAAGGTCAAGAAATCGAAGACGCCATGTCTGCCAGGATTCATGCCGGTATAGAGCGTCGGCCAGGCACTGGCGGTCCACGGGACCACCTGTGATTCCATCGGGGCAGTTGGGCCATCCGCGAGGATCGACCGGATCGTCGGCGTTATCCCATCCTCACAGAGTGGCTGCAGTACGGGGAGACAGGCGGCATCCAATCCGATGACGAGCAAGAGAGGAGATGATTCGGAATCAGATCGATGCATGAGACAGGAAAGAACCGATTCTCGCATTGTTAATTGATGCTTGCCGTGGAACGGCCCAGAACCCGGCGCTTTCTGTGACTTTTTCGTCGCTGGGATTGTTGGAAGTAACGAGGCCATCACAATACGAACCCCACCGGTACAGCGACCAATGGGCCAGACTCAAGGAAGCGGTGTCTCCGGATCACAGGAGGAGTCAGTTCTCGAGTTTATCGATCGAAATGCCCCACAGTGGCGAGTCTACGGGTCGGGCAAAGTCGCCCTCCGGGACGGGCTCCAGTCCGTCCAAGACCGGGGATCGGTCGTGCTCATCCCGTCGATTCTCCCCGATGCTCTGGTCGAACCAATCCTCGAAGCGGGCTTTCGGTTCCGGTTCTATGACGTGACCACCAGACTCTCACCGGATAGAGAGCATCTACAGGACAAACTCGATGATGACACGGCCGCCGTGATTGTCATCGATTACTTTGGGTTTGCCTGTACGCACCTTGATCCATTAGATGAACTATGTACGGACAGCGGAGCGATTCTGATCGAAGATGCGGCACACGGACCAGTGAGTGTCGATGCTCGCGGCGACTGCTCGGTACCAGGGCACCCATCGGGATCACGAGTCTACCGAAGGTTCTCCCGGTCCCGAACGGCGGATTGCTCTACTCCGACCCGGGTCTGGTAGTTCCGGAATCCACCGAATCTGGTGTGCTCCCCCGCTATTCGATACCGGACTGGAAGTTCTTGCTCACGAAAGGCATCCCTCACTCACTCAACAGAGCCAGTACAGTGGTACGAACGCAGACTCCACCACCAGCACAACGATATGCGGCTGGGAAGGAACCACTGTCCCGTCTTACGTACGACGGACTGCAGACCACATCGGTGTCGAGGATACGAGGCAAGCGTCGAGCCAATTACCGGGCCTGGCTCACCCAGCTTGCCGAGGACCCCGACGTGGACCCCATTTTCTCCAGTTTGCCCCCCGGTGTCTGTCCTCTCGGGGTCCCCGTTCTGGCCGATACCCCCGATCAACTGATCGACCGTCTGAGAACGGAGGGGATCGGTGGGTCCTACCGCTGGCCACGCCTCCCCTCGAGCGTGCCAGATCGGCCATCCATCTCACTTGTCGATAGGCTCGTCGTCCTCCCGGTCGATGCGTCGCCACTCACCCCGGGAGATCAGGTCGGTGGTGATCGGCTAATCCACCACTTATTATTCTTCCCCGGGTCGTACATACCTCTCATGTTCCGTGCGATCCTTCCAGAGGGACAGATCATTGGCGATCGATACGAGCGGGGCACCGACGGTGTCGAACTGTTCGATACCGATGACCAATTCATCGCGTTCGTCCCGTATAGCAAACCTACAGGCGCTGATCAACGAGGAAATTTACGACGAAGAAGAGCGATCGATCACGTGATCAGGCCGGTACCATGTCGATCGCCTCGAGCTGTTCACGGTATCGATTTCGAACGGTCACAACCGTCGTCTGTGCCGTCTCTGCTACCTCCCGTTGGGGGATGGTTTCGTCACACAGCAATCCGGCCGCATAGATCGCAGCCGCTGCGAAGCCAGTCGGTGACTTTCCGGAATGTAGTCCCCGGTCTGTTGTCCGGTCGATTATTTCGATCGCCGTTGTTTCGACATCGGGACCGACATCCAGTTCCGAGCAAAATCTTGGTACAAATTGGCGTGGGTTGGTCGGCTCGAGATTGATGTTCAACTCATCGGTGATATAGCGGTACGTTCGGCCGATCTCTCGTTGATCGACCCGGGAGACGGCTGTTACCTCCTCGAGACTTCGTGGAATCCCTTCTTTCCGACACGCCGTGTAGAGCGCACTCGTTGCCACGCCCTCAATCGAACGGCCACGGATGAGATTCTTATCGAGTGCCCGACGATAGATTACGCTAGCCGTTTCCTTTACCGGACGGGGAACACCGAGTGCACTAACCATTCGATCGATTTCCGACAGAGCGTATTCGAGATCGCGTTCACCAGCATTCTTTGTCCGAATCCGTTCTTGCCACACCCGCAATCGGTGAAGTTTCCCGTGCTTGTCCGCCGACATCGTATGCCCATTGGCATCGCGGTTTCGCCAGTCGATCGTGGTGGTGAGACCACGGTCGTGCATGGAGGAGGTCAGTGGGGCGCCAACACGGGAGAGTTCCTCGTGCTCCTTGGCATTGAACGCTCGCCACTCAGGCCCGTAATCGATCGGATCCTCCGAGACCACCAGACCACAGGCCTCACACAATTGTTCTCCCCGGTCCGGGTCTCGAACGAGGGTGTCAGTGCCGCAATCAGGGCAAAGATCACGTTCGTCAACCTCTTCTTCCTGTTGTTCAGGAACTCGCTCGATCGTCGACCCCATCATCAGAAATAAGGGTGCAATCGCGGGCTTGTAAGCAGTTCACATGGTTTCGATAGAAATGGGTCGTTTGCCAATTCAATCTCCTGATTTCTTTCGATAGAAGACGTGAACTCCGTATACACGGTCTGAAATCCCTACACCTAGCCTCAGCATAATCATATCACAGAAGTGGTCTAAATGAGTCCCATCGGGCGAGACCACCCGTTGAAACGTCAGAATTCGCGCGGAACTGTCGGTCGAATTTACGTCGGTGTTTGGCGACTCCCTGGCCTGTAGGGAGATGACCCGAACACACCACGCTCAGCATTCGGAACGCAGGCCGGGGTATGCCTCTCTACTGGAGTCGGCTTCAGACGGGGGGAGATATTGACATGGGTCGATCGGGGAAAAACACGTCATCATTCTGGAAGCCGTTTGGCGTCACCTTTGCAGACGATGCAAAACGTGGCCGTGTTTATGAGTATTACCGTTGCTGTACCGGGTGGTGTGTCAAGCTTGAATTGGACGGAACGGTCACCCGCTCGTCGGTGCCCCGCACAACTGGACACTACGACAGAGGGGAGTTGCGAAGAAATCCCACCAATCGGGGTAGCTGATCCAGTATAATAATGTCCTCAATTGATACTTCGGTCCCTGAGGAAATCTCGAATGTGACGGAACGGGATGCTGATGGTAGACTCTCGAAGGATGTGATCTTCGAGTTGCTGAAAAATCGACGTCGTCGAGAGGTTCTCAAGTACCTCCTCGAGTCTGAGGAAACGGTCACGTTGGGTGAGCTGGCCGAACAGATTGCGGCATGGGAAAACAATACCGAGGTTAATGCCCTGAATTCAGATCAGCGGAAACGAGTATACGTCGCACTCTATCAGACGCATCTCCCGAAGATGGACGATGCTGGCATCGTCAATTACGATCAGGACCGCGGACTGATCTCGCTCGCTGATAATGCCGATTTATTGATGATGTATCTGGATTCCAGCACCCATTTCCAGCGTCGCTGGGATTACTGGTATGCCACGCTCAGCGTCCTCGGGATTGCGTTAATTTCGGGATGGATGGTTCAGCTGGAACCACTCACGAGTCTCTCCGGAACCGTAATTTCGATCGGTGTCTTGGGATGCTTCCTGCTGCTCTCGCTTGTCCATCTCTATGTCGCACACCAGCGACGAGAAGTCGTCGATAACAAATTAAATAGAATTGAATGATCTTGATCAAGACCCTGCTACGGGTAATACAAAATTCACTTCTGAAGGTTTTTACGGATCCATTTCGAACGAATATATGGCTCCCCAGGACCGGGTCAGATCGCGTGCCAGCATTCTGATACCTCTGGTGGAGCCGTTTCTACATAGCTACTACCGATGGTCGAATGGGGGAGGGCCGAAGGGGGACCTAGCAGTCCTCTGAGCGAACACCACGAGCAGCATCCTCGGCCGATAGTGGGACATTACAGGGAGTTGCCTCGGGATCTGTCCCGACAGACTCGCCCATCGAAACAGTGGACCCATGGCTCTCCTGTATGCCACCGTTGTAGCCGGTGTCGTAGTCGCTATCCGCGATAGACACATTTGTTCCAGCGCCATTTGCACCCGCCGTCACGGAGAAGTGTCGCCCATTGAGTTCCAGTTGGCAGTTCTCAATTTCACATGGGCCAGGGGACCAGACCCATATCCCACGTCCATCATACCCCTCCTCGTCCAGGTAGACACTCGAGTTTGTCACTTTGCTTCCTTCGGAACCGATCCGAAAGCCCGAGACGTAGTTGTTTGCCGCGTAGCTCTGGTCGATGTGAATCGTTCCGCCACCATTACCTGCTGGAGCTGACCCGTATATTCCGTTGTCGGGGAAGCTCTGGACATTGACGTGGCTAAAGTCGAGATGGCCCGAGTGCTCGGGACTGACCCAGACTCCCGTTTCAGAGGTCGCCCCACCACCATCAGCGCTGCCATCACCGAGGTAGACGTTCTCGAAGACACTCTCCCCACCACCAGTATCTGAGACGCCAAACACCGCTGCGTGTTCCCCAATATCGAGTCGGCCGCGAACGCCAACGTTGCGAATGACCCAGTCTGTCCCGTGGGCCACGACTGTGACGCGGGCGCCTTGAGCTCGACTGTCGATCAGAACGTTTTCGAAGCGTTCACCATCGGAGACGGTGATAGTCCGATCTTCACCTGTCCCCAGACGGATCGTCTCGTACTCGTCGGCTCGTACTGTTCCGATCATCGAGAGGCCAATGCCACCGGCGACGGCCTGAACCAGAGATCGGCGAGATAATCTAAGGTTACCAGTTCCTCGCTGCGTGTTTCCACCACCAAGCCGGGATTTCCTCGGCATGCACTGAAGAAACTCGACGTTTCATTTGTAAACCTTTTCGTACGTTTTACCTCTATCTATCGAATATTCATGCATATATTATTATCTAAATTAAAATATTGTAAAGATAGTTGGGAATTTCAGCAACAGGATGATTCTTCGGAGCTACCGCGAGTCCTGTTCCGAAAACGTCACACACCAGTTTGCTGCATCCGCGACCGCCATTCCTGCTACAGTCCACGGATGGCCTCGCTGTGAGCGGAGAGGATACGCTACCTGCACTGTAGGCTGGCCCACAAGTCGGAGCGGCAGTTGCTGATCTGAGACGAAGCCGAACTCCCGGAGGAGGGACGGCGGAATTACCTGACCACTGATTGCCACCAGATCAGCACCGCGAGCATCCTCGATCAATCGATCAAGAATTGCTCGAAGACCATCCTGGCGCCCGCGGGATTGTTTGAGCGGTACGATATCGACGACCCGAATCAGTCTGGTCGTTCCATCCATACCGGTCCCGGTGATGATCCCGGCCAGCAACTCATCCTTTCGTCGGGCGACATACGCGTGATACGTCCATCTGGGATTGTCAAATCGCCAGCGGTAGAATGTCTCATCTCGAGTCGCGTGAAAGCCGGCCGGTGGGGCGCGTTCATACAACTCGAGGAGCGAGGGAATCGGTATCTTTTCGAATCGCTGAACGGTGATGCGCTGCTTCCGGGGCCGCATCCGGTCTCGAATACCAAGTTGCATTCGGGTCCCGGCCCGGATGAAAGGAGCCAGCGCAGCAAATCTCGTGTTGGCAAGAAACTCGGTTGGGTCGTGAATCCGGTAGTAAGTCGGAACGGTCTCGACAACGCTCCAGCCATGTTTGAGACTGCCCTGTAGCGTTGCGGTGTTTGGATAGTTGAAAAACAGATCGGCTGTGGAGTTCTGGTACCGGCGCTTAAGTTCCTCGGTGGTACGCGAATACAGGCCACGACGGCGATGATCGGCATGGACCATCACGTCCGCCGGTTGTAGGCCCAGTACCCGCTCTGTACCAGCCGTCAGCTGCATAGCAAAGCACGGTTTTGCCCCGACGACCTCGCCATCGTGGGTCGCTACGATCATCGGAACGTGGTCGATGTAGGGATTCGACTCGTATTTCCAGTCGAACCAGCCCGGCACCCGGCACCCAAACACCTCGTCGTAGAGCCGTAGAAATGCAGCCCTGTCGGCTGATTCGTACGGCCGGATTTCGTACTCGTCGGTCGATTGGCTTCGTGTCGTTGTCGACCCCGAAGAACTAGCCGATCGGTTCTCGCTTCCTGTTCAGATATGACCGCGGAGGAGGCCGTATCGTCTGATCGATTCAGTTCCTCGAGGACAGCATCTCGATGTTCGTCCAGGATCGGGGCGCGATCCCCTGGTGATGGTGGAGTTTCTGACATCTTGATAGGGGTGCCGGCGATTGTGACCGTTTCATCGACGGTGGGAACAGACGACTCGATTAACATATTCCGCTGACTGGAATGTTCACACTCGAAGATGTCGGCGATGTCCTGAACAGGGGCACAGGGAACAGCTGGACCGAGAATATCCGTGACCTCGGCCGTGGTCCGGTCGGCGACCCAATCAGCGATAGTTGGTCGGAGGGTGTCCCGGTTATCGAGTCGAGCGCGGGGTGTCGGAAACTCCTCGATCCAGGATGGCTGACCGACCGCTTCACTCAGTCGCTCCCAGTGATTGTCGCCAAGGGCTGCTATGACCACGTGGCCGTCCGAGGCCTCGAATGCATTGTATGGGAACAGCGTCGGGTGGGAATTGCCCCGTCGGCCTGGAACGGTTCCCTCGTATGAGTACTGGTAGACAGCTCGCTCGCCGAGGCTCAACATTGCATCGTACATTGAAGTGTCGATGAACTGCCCAACACCCGTCTGGTTGCGATACTGGAGGGCCGCAAGGATGTTCACCGCGTGGAGGACGCCGGTGAAGATATCCCCGATCCCGAAGCCGACCTTCGTGGGTGGGCCATCGGGCTGACCGGTGACAGTCATGACTCCACCGAGAGCCTGTGCGACGAGATCGAAGGCCGGTTCGTGCTGCTTGGGTGAATCTTGAGTTCGTGGATCGCCGAAGCCGCGCATTGAAGCGTAGATCAGCTGGGGATTTCGCTGTGCGAGACGTTCGTACTCGAGCGAGAAATCCTCCATCGTCCCCGTCCGGTAGTTCTCGACGAGGACGTCTGCTTTATCGACGAGTGACAGAAAGTCCGAGCGGTCATCTGGATCCGTGAAATCGAGTTCGATGCTGCGTTTACCGCGGTTTACACTCTGAAAGTAGCCACCAAAGGGTTCATCGTCGATAAATGGCGGCGTATGCCGAACGAAATCCCCGCCCGGTGGTTCGACCTTGACAACATCCGCCCCGAGGTCGGCCAGTAGCATGGTGCAGTAAGGTCCACCGAGAACACGGGTACAATCGATCACCCGGAGGTCTTCGAGAGCAGACATTCGACCCACGCTGACCGGAGCAGTGCCATTAGTTATGGACCGGTCGGGTCATCCTCGGCCTCTCGTAGGCGGCAGATACCTCACCGGCCAGGTGGGCTCCGGACTGTGTAGAGACTGAAATCATCGTTTGAAACCGCCTTGTTCGACCACGGGTAGAGCTCAAGACCCTCCATTGCCCCGGTGCTGTATCGGAGCTCGTCGTAGACAATGAACTCGCGAGCGATGTCATAGGACGTGATGGTCAGGTAGTATTCGGAACTGGGAAATGCGCCTGAATAGTTCCCTGCTCCGAACTTGCTCTGGTTCGCCTCGTGTTCTATCACGCTCACACCTTGTTGGCGGCCTTCGATGCCGTTGAGTGCATTATCATAGCGATCGGCCCCATAGCCCATACCCACAAACGGGACGGCATCACTGGCACCTGTAAACGAGGTGTTGTAGCCGCTCAGTGTGGCATCGGTAACCTGTTGGTTCGGGTTGTAGATGAGCGGGGATCCAAACAGTGTCAACAGGGATAGCATGAGACAGGCTCCAATCGCGATGGCAACGATGGCACCGGTACCAGCTCCAGTGAGTGTCGTCTCGGCACCTGCCACCACCCGCGCGAGGGCAACACCGGCGAGGACGGTGACGATCACGAGCATGAATCCAACCTGCCGGAACGCCATCGTCGGTGTCCCGAGAAAGTAAATCACGAAAATACCGCCAAGCGGAATCATGGCGACGGCAAAGTAGTTGACGAACGTCCTCGTCTCGCGGTCGATGGTCGTGGATCCGAGCCAGACCGCCAGAACGAAGAGGACAACGAGCACCGAAGCGGCCGCTGGGACGAGAAACATCTTCGCGAACACCTCGAGAAGACTCCCACCAATCTCGGCAAGTGACGCTCCGCGCTGGCCCACCGCCGACCCGGCACCAATCGCCCCCGAGAGGAGCCCGTACCCGAGTCCCCAGAGGGCTTCGCGGAATCGGGCGTTGCTGAACGACCAGGCGAGAAAGAGCCCACCCAAGAGAAATGCATGGCCCAGAATCGCCGGATGGTCGGTGATAGGGTGTTCATCGAAGGCCCCCCGAAATCGCCACTGGAGCAAACCGATCGACCCAACCAGCACAACGAAATTGGCCATCTGCTGTGGGTGAATGAACAGGAGACCGAGCCCGGCAATGATGATCAGCATGGCATACGGGGAGATGCCAAACACCATCCGCTCCTCGTCAGACCGGCGACGAAGGAACGCGACCGTAGCAAACAGGGCAACTGGGACGAAAAATATCGCGTGGGAGTTGGGATGAGGGCCAAGATGAATCGAGATGTTATTGACTGGCAGGACAAGCCAGGAGAGGATCGCTGCCATACCCACGGCGAGGGATGATCCCGTAATATCCCTGACAACGAGCGGGACAAAGATCACGAACGGAACGAAGAGCGCAACAACCGCCAGCAACATCCCATGCTCAAGGGAGACGCCTCCGAGCAGATGGAATGCAGCGCTGAGGGTGTGGAGTGCGGGATAGAATATCTCGTGGGGGGCGATCGCACCGGCGAGAACATCCTGGGTCCAGCCGAGATGGGTCAGAGCGTCGGCCTTCCCGACGAACCGGTACCCCCGAATGAGCGGGAGACTTGCTGCAGCAACGATACTCACTGATCCGAGACCGATACCAGCCCCCTGGACAGATCCATGGGTCGTGAGGAGGATCCGACGGCGATCGCGAGTGCAATTCCAATGCCGATCCACGTCACTAGCGGCGTGTTTGTGTATATCGATACCTCATAGCCCGTCTCGGGGTTCAGCCACGCGGTGAGGATGGCAACAGCCAGGGACAGAAAACCGAGAGACAGGATGACGTGAAGGGACTCCCGGTTCATATGACGATCAGGCAATTCAGGTCGATCAGCAACCTATCCATAGTGGCCCGTCACGAGTATCGGATCGTTTGTAATGTCGAGCGTACCTATACCGGTAGCCCTGGACCGCACTGGTATGGACGGCGGTAGCGAGTGGTTTCCAATCGTCGGCGGTGCCAAAACGAAAAATCGTACACCCATGAATTCTATCACGATCGAGGCGGTCGAGACCGAGGGATCTCGGATTACAAGTTGGGTCAGTGCGTCTGGTACAGCCAGCCGGTTCGTCGGCGACCAGCCGTTCGTCGTTGCGTACGACCAACCCGTGGATGCCGTTCCCGATGGAGTTCTGTCCATTCCCGTCCTGGCACACGTCTGCCCGGTGGCCTGGGCCTGCGGTGCCGACGTCTACGTCGACTCTGTGGATGCGACCTTCGCCCAGGCACTCGAGAATGTGAAGGCGTCACTGCTCGACATGCACGGGTTCCTGGAGGGTGGACGAGTGATGGCACGGGCTACTCCCCAGTACGCCCCTGATACAGGTGACTCGAGTGGGCTGCTCTTTACCGGCGGCGTCGATTCGACATATTCGTTCATCTCGCATCGGGACGAACAACCAACGTTGATCGCGGCTCGTGGCTGGACCATCACACCGAACGAGAGTGATGATGCGACTTGGCAGGCTCTCCGTGATCGAGTGAGCGACTTTGCAGCCTCCAAGGGCGTCTCCGCACGTTTCATCGAGTCGAATGCGTTGGAGGTTCTCGAACACCCGCTATTGCTCGCCCACTTCAAGCGCCACGTCGACGGTGGGTGGTACAGCTCGGTCGGCCACGGATTGGGGCTGCTCGGACTGACGGCCCCACTCAGTTATGCTGAGGGTATCGGAATCGTGTACATGGCCGCGACACACTGGGGCGGCATCGATCTTCCCTGGGGGTCACGGCCAGACATCGATGACTACATCGCCTGGAGTGGGACCCACTGTCAGCACGACGGCTACGAGCGAACGAGACAGGAACGGCTCGATGCCATCGCTGAGTACATTCAAACGGTCGACCCCGATCTCACCCTCCAGACCTGTACCCAGCGGGATACTGGTAACTGTGGTCACTGTGAGAAGTGTTACCGGACAGCCCTCGGGCTCCGGCTCGCAGGCCTGGACCCGACTCGACATGGCTACCCACTTCCGGCCGATTCGTACAGCCGGATCAACGAGGGCTTCGAGTCCGGTCAATGGATCCTCGGGCAGGATGAATTGCACATGTGGCGAGACATCCAGACCCGTATCGCCGAAACGGAGCCGGAGTCAGCCGACGAGCGGGCCTTCTTCGACTGGCTCCATCGGGCCGATGTCGAGGAACTCGTGGATCGGGCAACGCCCCGGTTCACCACCGAATGCTACGCCGCGTGGCGAGGGCTGTTCCATCAAGCGTGTACCGGCGGACCTATCCCACCTGGCGGGCGCTGTCCTGAGCTACTCCATGTAGCCGAGGCCCTTGAGCCGGCTCTCGACCGAGCTGAAATCAGCTTCGACCTGTTCATCAGCGGTGACCCTCGAGAGATCCACGTGCTCGACACGCTCTCGAGATGGCCGGGCGTCGTCTCGAAAGGCGTCGAACAAGACCCGACCATCGACGTTCGCCGGAACCGGCCGACCCATCCCGTGTAGAACTGTTGGAGCAACATCGACGACACGCGCGCCACGAAGAGCTGCGCCTGGCTCGATGGATGGGCCGTAACAGAGCATGATCCCCTGGCTACGATGGCTTGCGACCGTTGCACCCGTATCTCCGATCGGCTCGTCCGTCAGGGCGGTTCGAGTTTCGTAGCCATCGCGCCCGTTGACGATGAGATCGGGGGACTCGGGGTCGGTCGGAAACAGATCATCGCCGTCGAAGACCCGGAGCAACTGGGTGTCGGATTCGTCTGTCACTGATTCGAACAGCGTCGTCAACTCGTCCTTGATCGGTTCGATGTCCCTGGGGTCGACGGTCCCGCTGGCAAATCGTGCCGTGTCGTTGATATAGCAGTTCCCGGAATCGTGCACAAAGGCCGTTGTTTCCCCGTAATCGACATCGTAGAGGGCGTGCTCCCCGGGGAATTGCGTGGCTACTCTATCGACAAGTGAGCGGGGGAGTTTGGAGGTGAGAAACTCATCGGAGACCCCCATCCAGTGCAAGCCTCGTTTGATAAAATCCCGCGTGAGCCCCAGTCGAGCCAGTGCCCGTCGCGTTCCATCGTCCTCCCGCCGCCGGAGGTAGCCCTGCTGTTCGAGAATGTGGTTCACGTACACCAGCGACTCGAGTGGCCCAAAGCCGTGGTCAGAGAGGACATAGAGGTCCGACCCGTGGTGGTCCACATACTCGATGACCTGCCCCAGAATAGCATCCAGGGATCGATAATGATCGAGAACGGACTCTTCCTCCCAGATCAGGTGCTGAAGGCGGTCAGGGGCGGTGAAGACGAAAAAGAACAGTTGCCAATCGTGTCGGTCCATGAGTAACTCGAGCAGGGCTCGACGGGACTCAAGCATCGCCTCAACAGCCAAGGTGAAGCGATCGAGGTCGTCAACGTAGTTCGGATAGTCGATGCTGATCACGTAGTCGGGAATCTCGCTCTTAATGTGGTCGTCGAGGTCGGGTGGATGAGTGAACCCCGTATCCCGGGTCGGGGTCATCATCCCGGTGACCATCTCACCCTCGATCTGCCGTGCCGGATAGGTCAGCGGCACGTTCCCGACGACTGCCGGATCCACCTGTTCCCACATGGGCGGCTGCCGGAGATCCTGACTGGTGTACATCCGATGGGTGTACTCTTCGGAGAGGTTCTGAAACCCGTATATTCCATGTTTGTCCGGCCAGACACCGGTCGCAATCGATGGCCAGGCTAGCGGTGTTGTCGGGGGCCGAGTACTCTCGAGTGGCCCGGTGGCCCCATCCGACATGAGCTGGGCAAAGTTAGGCAACTCGCCTGCCGCCGCCCATCGATCGATGAGTTGCCAGGGAACGCCATCGAGACCGAGCACGAACGCCTGCTGTACCGTGGAAGTCGAGTCACTCATACTGGGAAATGACGAGTCGGCTATCCGGTCCCTCGGGAAGCGGTCGTTTTGTTATTGGAAGGGATAGATTGAACACCAGTCGTTTACGGGCGGGATACGAGGCATTTCTGCCTGGATACCATCGGGCCGAATGGCCTGGTTGATCCTCGGTGAGGGTAGGGGTTCGGTACAGGTCGGAGGTTCGCCTCCCTCCCGTTCGAATGTGGGCACCAAACAAGGAGACAAAGCACCAGCTGCGAGCCGCATGGAATCCTTAACAAAAGTCCCATAGCTGGTCGAGCGGGTCATGCAACGGCGCCGCCGTGGGGGAGCGCATGGGTAGCGTCGTGCTCTCCATCGATGCGGAACTCGGCTGGGGGTTTCACGATCTCCAGTCACCTCCCATCGACCGCATCGAGTCCGGCCGTCGCGGCTGGACCCGGCTCATCGAGCTTTTGGAGGCCTATGACGTCCCGGCCACGTGGGGAATCGTCGGTCATCTGATGCTCGACACCTGCGACGGTCGGCACGAGGCCCACCCGACACCGGACAACTGGTTCGCCCAAGAACGGACCCGATGGAAGCATCGAGAGGATCTCCGTTTCGCACCGGCGCTGGTCCAACGGCTGCTTCAGTCACCCGTTGACCACGAGGTCGCCTGCCATTCATTTTCCCACGTCGAGTTCGATCGTGAAACGACGACTCGCGACATTGCCGCTGCCGAAATCGAGCGCTCCCTCGAGATTGCGAGCGAGTGGGGCCTGCATCTGAATTCGTTCATCTTTCCCCGAAATGGCGTCGGACACCGTGAGGTACTCGCCGACTATGGGCTGCAGACCTACCGGGGCCCGTCGACCGGATCACTGGGCCTTCGACGAATGGTTGCTGGATTACTCGATGAAGAGGCGCTGCTCGTCACCCCGACCGTCGATGAATACGGACTCGTGAACGTGCCGGCGTCGCTCTTTCTGTTCGGTTTCGAGCGGCCGTGGCGATCCATCGTCAAATCTGTGTGGCGGGATCCAATGGTCGCCTGTGCCACCCGGGGGATCGAACACGCGGCCCGGAGCGATGGGGTCTGTCATCTCTGGTTGCACCCGAACAACCTTGTCGGGCGATACGATGACGACCGGATGAAACGAATTCTCGAGGTCATCGACACCCAGCGGAACGAGCACGGACTGCGGGTCGAAACGATGGGGGCGGTCAGTCAGCGAACCGAAGCGACCATCGAGGCGAATCCGGAAAACCAGACAGCCGAAATGCTCGCGGATGGCGGCTGAACAGTCAGCCATTCGACCCGGAACTCGCAGATTAACAATGTCATCGGGGGCTCCCACCAGTCCCATGCGAAATCGTTGGCGTCGTGGTGGCTCGACTGCAGATAGCCTCGCTGTGGGTGTGCTCGGTGTCGGCAACATCGGGGCCGTCCATCTCCAGTCAGTCCGGGCCATGCCGGATGTCGCGGTTGTCGCCGCAGCCGATGCTGCCGAGGACAATCGGGCCTGGGCAGAATCCATGGACGTCGAAGAGACGTACGCCGATTACACGGCCCTTTTCGAGCAGGCTTCGATTGACGTGGCGATCATTGCACTGCCACCATTCCTCCACCGTGATGCGCTGGAGCAGGCAGCGGCGCATGGAATCGATGTCTTCGTCGAAAAGCCCCTCGCTCGCTCAGTATCAGAGGCAGCAGAGATGCAGTCGATTGCAGCCGATGCCAACATCACGGTCGGGGTCGACCACACGCTCCGCTACCAGCAGGACATCGTCGCTGTCAAGCAGGCGTTCGAGTCTGGTCGTGCCGCTCACGTTCCGTACGCCTCGTTCGTCCGGATTAACGACGCCTCCATTGGCAGGCCGCCGATCGAAGAGGCCCCCAGCTGGCAGCTCGATCCGGCAGCTGCCGGGGGCGGAGCCCTGATCGAACTCGGAATCCACTGTTTCGACGTGCTCGGATGGATTTTCGGGCCGCTCGAGGTCGAGGGCGCATGCATCGAACGGACCCTCGATCTCCCGGTCGAAGATAGTGCCACCGTCAGGCTGCGAGCCCCCGAAACCGGGACGACCATCGTGTGCCACTGTGGCACCTACCAGTGGGAATCGCTTCCCGACGTCAACACCCGACTGCACCTCGAGGGTGTCGCATCGACGATCGATAGTGCGGAGTATACCCCGGACAGCTTCTATCGAAGCGCCCTCTGGAGTGCACTCAAGAACGGGGTCCGGCGGCTCATCGGCCGGCAGCCACTGGTGTACGCCCCAACCTACTATCTCGAGGCACACTATGCCGCCCTCGAGGCCTTCCTCGAGGCGAGCGGCCGGGAGGAACCGGCGCCCGTTGGTATTCCGGCGGCGATCACCGCGCTCGAACTCATCGAGGATGCCTACGAGAGCGACCAGAGTCAAGAGGCGATGGTGGAACGACCGGAGCTCGCTTCATGACCCACGTTCATGCTGTTGGGACCGGCCGTGTGAACTCGCCGGGAGGGATCGGACCGGCCGTGGTCAACCGGGCCACGGATCTGGAGCGACCGGTGGCAAGAATCCTCTCATCGTACCTCGCCGATGCCCCAGCCGACCGCATCCAGTCTCGTCCCCGACATGCGAGAGCCCCACCGGCCCGCCACCGGGCTCGTGACCGATCCGGCGGTGGTCACCGCCATCGCCGACCGAATTGCCGCTGAGACGGATAGTACCATCGAGGTGCTGGCACGGGAGGGCCGTCACTTCGACCTCGAGACAACCAGCCAGTACCTCGGGTACGGCCCACTCCTCGACCGGGAATCCGTGCAGCTTCGGTCGATCACCAAAGAGACGGACACGATCGAACTCTGGAAGCACATCGAGGGGGAGGCAGTCACCGTCGATATCCCGGAGCCACTGCTCGAGGGCGATATCATCCCGGTTCCAACACTCCGGCCAGCCAGAGACGGCGGCCTCGCCGGTGTCACGAAGCTGCTTGGGCGCACGACCGATCCTGACCTCTATGCCCCTGCCACGTTGACGGCGACGGTGGCGATCATCGATCCACCGATCGCTGTTCTCGACGCCACGACGACCTTTGCGGGAGAACCGGTCGCGACAGATGCCCTCATTGCCGGGCCACCATTCGACGTCGATGCCGTCGGAGAGCAGCTCCTCGGACGGGACGGCCAGGCGGTTGGAACGACAGATATCGATGCCGTGACGGTCCGATGCGATGACGTCGACCTCGAGACCGTCGAAGGGGCCATCCCCAGTGGTGACTATCCCACCACTGGCCATTCCAGAATGCTCTCCAAGGGATATCGGCTGTACAGTCGGCTCACCGGCTGATGCGTACCCGCCCCACCTTGACCCGGATCGATGAGCGGAACCATCGCAGTGACTGGTGGTACTGGGGTTATCGGCACCCACTGCTGTAGGCGACTGTTGAATGAGGGGTGGACGGTACGCGGGCTCTGTCGGGAACATTCAGATCGGACCCCCCACGAGACGAGCGTTTCCTGGATCGAGGGAGATCTCCTCGAGCAACCCGACGTGCTCGCGGACCTCGTCGACGGAGTCGATGCCGTCCTTCACCTCGCGGGGATTGGCCTCGATGCTGCCCCTCCGCGGGTCGTGCGTCGTGTCAACGTGGAGGGGACTCGGGCTGTCCTCGAGGCCTGCCAGGACCACGCTGTTGATCGACTCGTATTCGTCAGCACTGCCGGCACTCGTGGGGCTGCCGGAACAGTGCCGGCCGATGAATCAGACATGGCGACACCGGTCGGCGCGTACCAGCAATCGAAAGCCACTGCGGAGTTACTCGTCGATCGCTACGCTCGAACCGACGGAGATGCAGTCACTGTCCATCCGACGTCAGTGTTTGGTCCGGGAGATACCAGCTTCACGGAACCCCTCATGGCCATGGCCACGGAGTGGTACTGGCCGGTACACCTCCCGGGAGGTATCAACATCGTCGGTCTCTCGGACGTCATCGATGGGGTCCTGGCGGCCCTTCGGGCCGGGCAGCGCGGCGAGCACTACATTCTCGGTGGCGAAAACATATCCTACGGCGAGGCCATCAGGCGAATAGCCGAGGTCGTCGGGGGCCGACCGGCCACACACGAAGTGCCTGCCAGCGTGATCCGGGCTGCGGGACCGGTCGCCGCAGTTGCCGGCCGGCTCACTGGCCGCCGAATCTTCCCATACAGTCGGTCGATGGCCCGGCTGGCGACGGAATCGCTCTTCTACTCCGACGAGAAGGCACGGAGCGAGCTGGAGTATACAACGAGACCGCTCGAGGACCACGTCCCCGCCGTCGCTGACTGGCTCGAGGGGCAATCGCCGGCGCAGGCCGTCAGTGATGGCCAGCCGGCTCCGGCTCAGGCACTGACCCGGCGGTAGACATCGTAGATTGCCTGCGTCATCCGCTCGAGACTGAACGGATTGCACGGCGGCCCGACCGTTCGATCGCGACCCGCTGATCAGGACCGAGAGCAGGCCATCGATGAGCGCCTGATCGGTACGGCCGATGATTGATGGTTCGACCGGCTCGAGGCGCTCGCGGACGTCACCAACATCGACTGCGATGACCGGCAGGTTACAGGCCATTGCCTCCTTGACGGAATTCGGTGATCCTTCGTGCCGGGAGGTCAGCAAGAGCGCGTCAGCGGCATTCATGTACTGCGGCATTGCCTCGTGGGGGATCCCCACACGGCATGCAGGTGGACAGGCGTCTCGAGCAGATTATCGACCGCGTGAACGATCCGTCGAGCCCGGGGAAAGTTTTTCACGCGTCGATCTGGCGAGTAAGGGAACAGCACGTGGTACTCGTCGGAGGCCCAGCCGACGGCCTCTCTGGCAGCCTGTGTCGGGGCGGGTTCGAACAGGTCCATGTCGACGCCATCGGGGATGACGGTACACGGTCGAGCGTACTGGTGACGCATGGAGTCTGACATGACGACGACTTCGTCGCACAGGGGCCCAACGAGGCGGGTCAACGGACCCACGATGCCCGAAACGTCGGAACCCCACAGGGAGAGAACGACCGGGCTCCGACGCTGAAGGAGTGCCATTGGTGCTGTCAGCCCGTAGTGGGCGTGAATCAGGTCGTAGCCGTTCCGTGACTCCTGGAGCACCGTTGGGACAAATTTGAGATACTCGACGGGTCCACGAGATGAAGCAGCGTCGATGTCGCCCTCGACAGAAAGTGTGGTAAACGAGACCCCCATCGAACTGAGGGCGTCCATCTGCTGGGTCAGGAATGGAGCCGACTCGTTTGTCGTCAGAGTCAGAACCTCCATCGTGATGGAACGTCGCTTGCGCTCGCTCTGTTTTGTTAGGCGGACCGTTCCAAGCGATCGCAGGTGGTTGACTGCACCGCAGTGGAGGCGAGCCGGTGGGGGTATCGGCGGCATTACAATGCGACGGGACTCCCCTGGCAGAGACAATGCGGACCCTGTTCCTGGTCAATACGCCCGCCCATGCACATCTGTATCGGTATCCAATCCAAGCACTCCAGGACCGCGGCCACTCGGTGCTTGCCCTCGCAAGAGACCACGGCTGCACCACCTCCCTGCTCGACTGGTTCGAGCTGCCCTACGAGTGCTATGGATCCCACGAATCCACAGGGAACCCGGTATCGATGGCCCGTTCCATCCTGGGCCAGTTCGTATCCATCATCTCCCGGTCACGGTCATTTGACCCCGCTGTCGTGTTTGGTCGGGGGCAGTATGCGGCCCTTGCCGGAACAGTCACCGGCGCCCCCACCGTCCTCGTCCTCGACGACGAACCGTCCAGTCTCAACCACACCATCTCGAAACCGTTTGCGGATCTGATTCTCTCCCCCGCGGCGACCCGTCGAACACTGGGACGGCGTCACTACACGTTCGACGGATTCACCGAAAGTGCCTATCTCCACCCGAGCGTCTTCTCTCCGGCAGCATCCGTCAGAAGCGCGCTCGGGCTGGGGCCTGACGAGCGATTCGTGTTGCTTCGGTTCAACGCCCACGAGGCGCTGCATGACCGGGGACTTCGGGGATTCAGCCGACCACAGCGGGCCAGACTGATCGAAACACTCGCCGAGGAGGCTCGGGTGATCGTCTCCGACGAAAGCGAATCCGTGGACCTCTCAGGGCTCCCGGCAACACGGTTCGATGCCCATCCGGCCAGAATACACGACGCAATTGCAGCCGCCTCGCTCGTTGTCGCCGACACTGGGACGATCGTGATCGAGGGCGCACTGATCGGAACGCCCACGATTCGATATCGGGGTACTGATCGCCGGGAATACGGTGAGTTCGAGTCACTGACGGAAGCAGGAATTCTCGAGGAATACGACCGGTTTCAGCCTCTTCTAGATCGATCAAGAGCCATCCTCGCAGATCCCAGCTGTGGGAAACGATGGAAAGATCGTCGCGATACCATCGTCGCTGGACAGCCCGACGTGACAGGCCTCATTGTCACTGTCGCAGAGAATCGTGGTCTCCTGCCACCCGCTCATCCGGATACCACCCCCGCCGTGCTCAGGGCCTCCACAAACTAATGATCGATCTCGATCGTTGGAACCGACTCGGTTCGATCGTCTGGGGGGTCATACTGCATAATCTCGAGTGACTCACTTTCGTCGGCGTCGCGATCGATCGCCATGGCGAGTGCGAGCAGCGAGAGCAACATTGATCCGATCGGTCGCGCTCGCTCCCCTGATCGGAGCAATTGAACACATATCGATACCGCACTGAGCACGAGGCCGATCCCGCCAACGATGTAGTACGCCACGGCCGGGTTGAAATCCCTGACTGCCGTGACCTTCAGCCGCCACCAGAAATTCCGGAGTAACAGCCATGAGAGTCGTCGGATAAACCGAGGGTACCGGATGGTACTCTGTTCGTCGCCGTACCTCGCCGTCATCGCGACATCGGCGATTCGATAGTCGTCAACATTCAGTGCAACTAGCAATTCGTTCAGGAAGCCGTACTCGTCAGTGAGTCTCGAGAGGTCGATCTCCCTGATTGTCTCGGTGGCGATAGCCGTGTAGCCGTTCTGCGGGTCGCTGATACGCCAGTACCCGGCAGCAAACTTGGTGAGTACCGAGAGGGCCACGTTTCCGAGGAGCCGAAACTGACTCATCTCGGCCCTGTCACTCGATCGAAGCAACCGATTGCCCTTCGCATACGCCGCCTCTTCACGGGCCACCGGATCGATGATCCGATCGAGTATGGCCGGATCCATCTGACCGTCGCCATTCATGACAGCCACGACGTCGATGCCATCCTCGACGGCCCGACGATAGCCGGTCTTGACGGCGGCCCCATAGCCTCGATTTCTTTGATGGCGAAGCGGGACCACCCGACGGGGCTCACCCCCATCAGTCATCGACACGCGCTGGTGGCGCTGATTGAGGCGGCTGGCCGTCTCTCGAATAACCGACCAGCAGTTGTCCGGGGAGGCATCATCAACCACGTAGACACGGTCGACGAAGCTTGGGACCGATTCGATGACGTCAGCGACATGGTCGGCCTCCCGGTACGCAGTCACGACGACGCCGACGGAGCGGCCAGCGTACATCCTACTTCCCTCCTGACGGTCTGGACGGGGACTGTCCCGTGGGCTCTATATCGGATTGTGACCCGCCGAGGGTGTAGACTCGGTGCCGATCTGATTCGAGGTCCAGAGCATCCCGGCCGTCCAGAATTACGAGTGGGTCCAGTGTACTCCAGTCGAGGGTCTGGAATACCTCGTGAGGGGATGTGACGATAACCGCATCAGCGCCGTGTTCACGCAGATACTCGAGGTCCTCGACAGGACAGGCGACCGATGTCGGGTCGACGAGCGGGTCGACACCGTATGTGGTGGCACCGAGGCGCTCGAGTTCGACCACGATGTCGATGCCCGGTGACCACCGGGTCTCCGGGATGTTCGCCCGATAGGTAAGACCCATCACGGCGACGGTCGACTTCCGGAGCGGTAGCCCCTCACTCGAGAGAATACGATCGATCCACGCCACCGTGTAGCTCGGCATTGCTTCGTTCACTGCGCGGGCCGTCGCTGTCAGGGGTGCATCGCCCTCGACCGTTCCCTCGAGGAAGTAGGGATAGACGGGGATGCAGTGACCGCCGACCCCTGGCCCGGGGTCGTGTATGTCACACATCGGGAGGGCATTGGCAGCCTCGATGGCCTCACGGACGGATACGGTGGTCGATTCGACGACCCGAACGAACTCGTTTGCGAGGGCGATGTTGACGTCGCGATATATCCCCTCGAAGAGTTTGACGTATTCGGCAGTGGTCGCGTTGCTGACCACCGTCACGCTATTCGATGAGAGGGCTTCGTAGACACGGGCGGCCGCCTCGGCACTCGGTTGGTCGACTCCACCCACAATTCTCGGGTACTGTCCCCGGATGTCCCTGAGTGCCGTCCCGGATGAGGTCCGTTCGGGACAGTACGCCACCCGGAGATCGTCCAGCTCGAGCGTGCTCTCCCGGGCGAGGAGAGGACGGACCATGGACTGTGTCGTCCCCGGTGGCAGGGTCGACTCGATGAGGACCAGATCTCCCTGATCGAGCCCCTTGGCAATGGTTTCGAGGGCAGACTGCACCATCGAAAGGTCGGGTGCCTTCGATTCTGTCAGGAGTGTCGGCACGACGATGACATAAACCCTCGCGGCTGTGGCAGCGGCCAGGCCATCAGTTGTGGCTTCGAGCCGATCCGCTGATACCATTCGGTCGATGAGTGAGGCGAGGCCGGGCTCGTGGTTCATCGGACAGTCCCCCTCGAGACGGTCTCGACGACACTGGGGTCCACGTCCACCCCTGTCACCGAGCCGAACTGATCAGCAAAGACTGCCGCGACGGGGAGTCCAAGCTTGCCCAGGCCCCACACCGAAATTGGGGTGGTCTCGAGCGCCGCTGCGTCGGTGTCGACCAGCGCTGCGGTCACAGTGTCCCCCCCACGATACCCGCCGTCTCGTCGATCCGGCGAACGATAGCGAGAGCATCCAGTCCATCCTCTGCAGAGACGACCGGAGGCTCGCCACGCTTGACGGCCGAAATGAAGGCCGCAAGCTCCCGACGAAGGGGCTCCTCAGTCGGGACCCGGGGTCGTTCGATGACGCTCTCGTATCGAAAGCGGGACCGCCCATCATCGCTGATGTACTCCGGGTAGGAGTCACGGTGGACGGTCACCGACTGATCGAGGTAATCGACCTCGATGTAGCACTCACGGGCGGTCACGGCGAGTCGCCTGACCTTCCGTTTCGTGAGTCGGCTCGCCGTCAGCGTGGCGATGACTCCGGAGTCGAACTCGAGCGATGCTGTCGCGTAGCGACGGTCCCGTGTCACCGCACCGGAGATGGTCCCCGGTGTGGCCTCAAGGAGCGAGGTGATAACATCGACGTCGTGGATCATGAGGTCGATCGTCACCCCGTTGGTGTCGGTTCGTTCGACCGGAGGGCCGAGTCGCTGTGCATCGACGGCCACTACGTCAAGGCCATCGAGATACTCGGCGAGGGTTTCGACCGCCGGGTTGAACCGCTCCACGTGACCGACCTGCAATACAAGCCCCGAGTCACTCGCCTGCTTCGCAAGGGATCGGCCTTTCTCGAGCGACTGCGCCAGCGGTTTCTCCACCAGCACGTGGACGCCAGCCTCCAGGCAGTCGGCGACGACCTCGACATGCTGGGCCGTCGGTACCGCAACCGAGACCAGATCACACCGACTCAGCAGATCGGATCGAGTGTGTGCACTCGTCCCGTAGGACTCCGCGACGGTCTCGGCTCGTCCGCGGTCGACGTCGCAGACCCCCGCCAGTGAGACGGAGGGTAGTTCGCTGTACACGCGAGCATGATTGTCTCCCATGGCACCGACGCCGACGACGCCGGCAGCAAGTCGCTCGGTCGTTTTCGTAGCAGGTCCTGTCATCGTGTGTCATAGTGGGCCGCAATCGTCTCGCAGACGACTCGTCGATCGGCCGCTGCCAGTTCGGGATGAACGGGCAGCGAGAGTACCTCCTCGGCGGCCCGTTCGGCGACAGAGAGGGAAACTGGCCGAGCCCGCCCTTCGTACATCGGGAGCTGGTGAAGGGGACGTGGTAGTAGACCCGGTTTCGATTCCCTGATCAGCCAGCGAGGCCTGGAGGGCTGCCCGGTCGGGAGCCCGGATCGTGTACAGGTGATAGACGTGATACCGGTCGGCCGGTTCGAGTGGCGTAAACGGTGGCTGGTCCCGGAGCTGCTCGTCGTACTGCAGGGCGTGCTTCCGGCGAGCCTCGAGAAAGTCGGGGAGTCGCTCGAGCTGAGCGAGCCCGATGGCGGCGGCGAGACTGGTCATTCGAAAGTTGTGGCCGACGACCGTATGGTCATAGCGACTGTCCTCGGAGCGACCGTGATCGATGAACGAGGCAATGCGGTCGGCGAGACCTTCGTCATCGGTGGTGACGATTCCCCTTCGCCAGTGGTCATGTTCTTCGTGGGGTAGAAGGAGAAACAGCCAGCATCGCCGATCGCCCCAACAGGCTGGCCATCGATCGTCGCGCCGTGGGCCTGGCAGGCATCCTCCAGAACGAAGAGGTCATGGTCCGCTGCGATCGCCGAGATGGCCGACATGTCCGCCGCCAGTCCATAGAGATGGACCGGGACGATGCCAACGACATCGTCACACCGCTCGAGAATTGATTCAATGGAGGCCGGATCGATCGTATAGGTCACCGGATCGATGTCGGCGAAGACCGGTTCAGCACCCGCATGGCGAATCGCATTCGCCGTCGCGACGAACGAGAAGGGGTGGTGATGACCGCATCTCCTGCTTCGACACCTAGGCCCGCCAGCGCCGCATGGAGGGCGGTCGTCCCGTTGGCGGTTGCAATCGCCTCCGTCGAATTACAGTAGTCGGCGAACCGTCGCTCGAAGGTCCTGACCGTCGGACCGTCAGCCAGCTGCCCGGACTCGAGCAATGCGTGAATTCGGCTCAGTGCCTCATGGCTGACCGATGGCTCGGCGATCGATACCTCACTCATTACTGCTGGTTGGGTTCCTCCAGCTGACTCGGGAGGGGCCGAATCGTCGCTGGAACTCCGATGGCCAGTCGATTGGCTGGTACATCCTCCGTCACGACCGCCCCGGCGGCAACGAACGCGTTCTCGCCCAGCGTCACCCCCGGGAGAACAGTCGCGTTTCCGCCAATGGAGACACCGTCCTCAAGGACAGGACCACTCAGGCCAGTCTCCCGCCGGAGAGGATAGGCATCGTTCGTCAGGACCGCACCCGGCCCGATGAATCCGTTATTCCCGATTCGTGTTTTCGTCGGGATATAGGCGCGAGACTGTATGCTGACGTTCGATCCTGATCGTCGAGTTTCCGTCGATGATGGACTTCGAGCCGACGAGGACATCATCACCGACCCGGGTCCCCTCTCGCACGAGAACGTCATGGCCGGTGACAAACTCATCTCCGATCGTTACGTCTCCATAGATGACCGAGCCGGCGCGTATGCGGGCATAGTCGCCGATGGTCGTGCCCAGGCCGAAGTCGCCATAGCCAAGCTGTACGGACTGGTCAATCGTGCAATCGACTCCAGTCTCAACTGCGGTCACGGGGACCACCGCCAGACGAACTCGTGTGAAACTACCAGTGTATCCATGTCAACCGATTCCCAGCGAGGTAATCACGGACAACGAGCGCATATTCGGGTTTTGTAATTCCTGGCCTGACTAATCGTAGTGGCTGGCTACGGCCTGCACCCAGCCGGCTCCACGACTTCGTCAAAACCGGACGCAACCACCGACTATTCAAGGTTCAATCACTGGGCATCGGTCGAGAACGGAGCTCCCATCGGGCCAGGTATCACCGGCTTTCGGGGCGGTAGCGGCGAGATAGTAAAGGTACAATCCATACGACAGGATTGTGTGAGACCTTCGAAGCTCCCCGCCTCGACGCGTCAAGACCGATGACGCGTGTGGCTATGGCCGACATCGACCTCACCCAGGCCGAACTCTTCGACGTCTTCAGCAATGCCAGACGGCGGCAGGCTGTTCGCTACCTCAAGGAGCAAAACGGGTCTTGTGATCTCGAGCCGCTCGTGGAAAACGTCGCTGCCTGGGAGAATGCGGTCAATCCCGAGGAAGTGACCCGAACCCAGCGCCGACGAGTCTACATCTCATTGTACCAGACCCACCTGCCGATGCTCGAGGATTCTGACATCATCGAGTGGAATCCGAACGATCACTTCATCCGCCTGACTGTCGACGAGGAGGTCTTTGAGCCGTACCTCAAAAATAGCCCGACCTATCACGGAGTTTGGCACATCCTCTACGGATCTGTCGTGGGGATTGGAATTGTTCTCCTTGTGCTCTCCTGGGTATCGATCGGGCCACTGAATGCGGGCACGATCCCCGGCATCGTCGTTGCCCTCTGTGGCATTCTACTTGGGATAGCGGTGATTCATACAATTTCTCGTCGTCGCCGGACTCGGGCGATCCGATCCACATCGACTGACTGAGCCACCCTTCACGGGGGTGGTAGTCTCCATCCGATCGGGTCGAGACGAGCAGCCGTTGATCATAGATGCCGAAGGCGCAATCACTCACTCAGATATTGTGACGAAAAAGTAGACGTCCTCGTCTGCGTTATGTTCAGTAGGCACCGCTGGTGGCTCTCCAGCATAGAGCAGGAACCTGATTCGAACCGGATCGTTCCGTGGTGCCGAGAGCGAGAGTTGGCGATCAAGCCTTGCTTCGTCGCCATCCGGGACCGAGACGGAGGTCCGGCTGAGTTCGATTCGCTCGGTGACGGTTCCTCCATCAAGGTACTGTTCCTGGGTGATCACAGTGTAATCGATCGGTTCACCCTCCTGATTTTTGATACTCAGTGAGTACTCGATGGGTTCCCCTGGTTCTACGGTCGACGGGAGATCACCGACGATCCGATTCCCGGCATCGTCGTATCCATAGAGCCCGAGTTCTGAATATCCGCCGGCGGCGAGCGGATTCGTCAATGCCACAAGGAGTATCCCGATGGCAGCCGCCGCCGAGATCAGCAGGGCAATCGACGACAGACCGAACTCCGCTCCCACCGGTGAGTGTGAGACCAGCGACCGTAGGGTGACGACAAACCTCTCGGATTCAGGTACCGACCATCGGCGCAGTACAGCCAACTGCGCCAGCACGACCGTGGTCAGGCAAATAGCCGCCAGCACCGAGGCCGTAGTGAGAGAACTTCCAACAAGGGCGATGGCAATCAGGATAATTGGGACAGAAATAAGCGAGAGGCCAAACGCAAGTGCCACGCGCTCTACTGTATCAATTCCTCTCGGCCGGTTCACCGCCTGTTCGATTGAGGTGCGAGCCTGTCGCGCTCGAGTTGGGAATAATACCGAGACCAGGGAATACCCCGGTACGAACGCGATCAAGGGGATCGAAATGGCCAATCGAAGTGCACCTCCATCTAATGCTGGTACCAGGAGATAGAGGCCACCGGCGGCAACGGTGATCAAGCCCAGATCGGCTGGGTATCGACTGACGAGGGCTTTGTCGAAGGCAGAGGAGGTCTGTTGTCCCATGTGCTACTGACCCCACAGGCCGACCCAATCTGACAATAGTTCTCGATTGCTGTACACGAGTGACCAGAGTAGAATCCGGCCGGGACTACGCGTCATTCGACTCGCTGTTCCGGAAGGAGGGAGATTGTTATTGAGCGGATAGACGCACTCCACCATCGTTCACGGTTCAATACCTGTCGGTCAAAGATAGCCCGAGGCTCGTGATAATGGGCGATTCGATTGCAAATTCAGCCCTCAACGATGGATTGAACAGGCGGCCAAACCGGCTGTTTCAGAAAGATACATACCGTTCTTCCCACTCGCGACGATCCTCTATTCGCTGGTGGCCATCGTCAGTGATCGCGTAGTAGTTGGTACGTCTGTCCAGCTGCCCCTTCTCGACGAGTTCCTTGTTGACAAGCGTGTCGAGGTTTGGATACAGCCGACCATGATTGATCTCCGAGTTGTAGTATTTCTCCACCTCTTCTTTGACATTCTGTCCAGAGGGCTGATCTGCTCCGGCGATCACGTACAGGAGGTCGCGTTGGAATCCAGTCAGGTCGTGCATTGCTCAATCGGACTAACCGTTCCGTTGATTGGATATTTGTTATCCACATCGTACAGGATTGGCCCGGTCTAGAGTTGGCAGGATACGGATTGCTTTCGAGAGAAACAGGATAGCCAGTTAGTCGATTGATGTGATGTTTACGTCAATCCCGTCAACCGAGATATTGACCCGGACTTCCTCGATGGCCGTTTCGTATGCGGTTGTATGTGACCCGTCGTCATCAAAACGGACTGTTTCCTCTAATAATTCTGTATCCAATAGCGAGTTAATCCGGCGATAGACAGTGGCCGCAGAGCTCTCCGTCTTGGCTGTCAACTCCTTTGCCGTCCGGGGGCCCGTACTCGCTGCCGTAAGAATAGATCGAGCACACGCATCACCGATGAGATCGAGTTGTTCGACGTCGACGTCAGCCTCACCGTCGGAACTATTAATCTTTGTTGACATTATTGACAGGTCGATAGTGAGGGTTTATCCAGGTCCTTTGGGTCTCGCAACTGCTGTGAAGGAGCTAATGGCACTTTATAACAGTCCGATTTATTGCTGGAAATAAGGGGCTGGCGAACCGGGAAAAGGGGTTAACACTCCATTGTGCAAACCGGTTCCGATTTGTCACATAGATACGCGACTGGGTGTTTGTGAGGTCCACCCTGGTGTGTGAAACCAGGTTATTTTGGTTGTTCTACTTTCGAAATAATTGATTAACTCCGCCAATGTACGATATTACCTCTCGAACGGTCGTTGTCCTTTATTCGGTATACGAATCCTGCGTAGTGCTGCCGTTCGGCCGCTGGGGATGGACATACTCAGTCCGTTTGCTGTGAGGCCTACTCCGGCAAAGAATCGCGCAACTCGCTCGCGTCACGAGCAACCCATCAACCATGCAAACACAACAACTCGACTGGACCCCCGACGAATCGTCTTCAGCTGGAACGCGGTGCCAAAATTGCGGCACACATGTTACCCAACAGTTCGCCAGGGTGTTCGGGGACAATGGCGACATCGTCCATGGATGCCCGGCGTGTACCACCTATCGAGAGATGCAATCCGGTCGACATCTGCCGAACAGGTAGCACTGTCTCTCGTTTCACCGATAAGTAAATAACCAATAGCGATGTTACTTTCTATCAGGAATTATGGAGTATGGTCAGTGTGATTCTCAGGTGACCATCGAAACAGTTGAAACACTGCTCTCTACCCTGCGCGACCGGCGTGTTGGCCCGGTAACCATGCCGGGGCCACCAGAAGCACAATCCGGCCTACAGGAGAGTGAAGTCTTCCACATTCTCGGTAATGATCGGCGGCGATCGATTATTCATTTTATGGCCCTTGAGAGTGGGAGCGTCGATGTCTCCGATGTGGCCACGGATATCGCCGAGCAAGAATCGGAGGATTCGACCGTCCCGAACAATCTCTACAAGAGCGTCTACGTCTCTCTCCAGCAGACACATCTCCCACAACTTGAGGAAGATGGCGTTGTCCGATATGACGAGGAAACAAAACGCATTGAACCAGGGGCGAACTTCACCGACGTCACAGCCTACATCGAGGGAGAGCAAAACGCCACGCGAAGGATTGTCGGCCTCCACCTCGTCCTAAGTTTACTCGGGCTCCTTGCAATCGCCCTGGTCGGAACGGTTGTGCCGTCGGTAAGTGACACGGTCCTCATCGCTGGCTCGGTGCTGATTTTTATGGTGATTGCCGGAACGAGCCTCTACCGGCTTTTCGCTTAAGGGATGTTATCAGTCGCCCGAGAGGCACTCGGTTCGTGACCCGGGAGACAGACCAGATTCTCTCGCCCAAGCCGAAGCTTGGATATCTCTTCGTCCTCCTCGAGATCCGAGAGGAGCCGACTGACCTTCGCCTTCGACCAGTCGACGGACTCTACAATGTCCGACTGATGCATGCGCCCGCCGTTATCCCTGATGAGCCGTCGAATGTGTCTCGATCGGATATATCAGGACGGCTGTCCGGCTTTTGTTCGGGCTCATACCCCGTCGAACGATTTCGAATCAGGAGTACCATACCAAATACTACCAAGACGGCGAGACCACCCCAAGCAAGCAAGTGTGGTCGGAGTGGCGAGATCATGGTGAATAGTGCCAGCAAGGACAGGTTTTGGGACGCGCCGATCATAGCTTACCAGTGAGGCCGGTAACCCACACGGTCGCAAGCCTTCGAGAAATACCTGTCCGCTCCGGGTATCACCAGGACACGAAACTGTTCGATACCTCTCATTATCACCGTACGACGAGGGGGCAGGCAATATAGGTTGAGTTGAGGGGGGCATGAATGACCGGTGTAGGTGACTATTAGCCGAACCATCGGGCGGATCAGCTATACCGGTTGGAGGATGGGGCTGGTGAACAAGAGTACCGCAATCCATAACCGTTCATCGTCTTATTACCAGCCAATGTCGGTCGATCTGGTGGTCCACAATAGCACGGTGGTAACACCGGAGGGACGGACGGAGAGTGCGGGCGTCGCTGTCGACGGGGGCATCATTGTGAGTGTCGCGATCGATGAGCGGCTGCCAGTCGACACGGCTACTCGCACGATCGACGCCGAGGGGCACGTTCTCGTGCCCGGCATCATCGATACCCACATCCACAACCGGGAGCCGGGGCTCGAGTACAAGGAGGATTGGGAGTCTGCGACACGCGCGGCGGCCGCGGGTGGGATCACCGCCGTGGTCGGGATGCCGAACACCGATCCGATTATTGACCGCCCATCGGCCCTCGAGCGGAAATTCGAAGGGGGCGAATCGAAGGCGATCGTCGATTTCCAGTCCTATGCCGTCATCACGTCCGAGAATTTGGACCACATCCCAGCACTCGCGGACGCCGGGGCCCTCGGGTTCAAAATCTTCTCGGATCGACTGTCGGGGACGTCCCGGCGCCGACCGACGGTGAGATCCTCGAGGCCATGTCGCGCATCGCGGAGACGGGGCGGCGCCTGGGCTTTCACGAGGAAAATGGCGAGATTATCGATTACTACGAGGCAGCTGTGCGGTCGGAGGGGCGCACAGCAGCCATCGACCACGCCCACTCCCGGCCCGTCATCGCCGAGCGAGAGGCCGTCGATCGAATGGTCACCTTCGCCGAGGAAACCGGGGCGAGGATTCACATGTTCCACGTCTCCTCCGGCTCGGCAGCAGCGGCCGTGGCCCGCGGCAAGGATCGGGGAGTGGATGTAACAGGAGAAACAACCCCCCACTATCTGTGGTTCGATGAGACTATCCTCGAGGAAAAGGGGACCATCGGGAAGGTCCAGCCTCCCCTGCGCTCGAAGGTCGAGCAGGATCAGCTCTGGCGCGTCGGTATCGACAGTGGAGCCATCGACGCCATCGCGACCGATCACGCCCCCCATACAGACGAGGAAAAAATGGTGGATGATCCCCACGGGTCAGCGTGGGAGGCCCAGGCCGGGTTCGTCGGCCTCGAAACGCAAATTCCGGCGATGCTCACTTTCGTCAAGGACGGTCGACTGAGCCTGGAGCGATGGGTCGAGTTGCACGCCAGGAATCCGGCGAAGGTCTGGGACATCTACCCGCAGAAGGGATCACTCCAGGTCGGCACTGATGCAGATCTGACGATCGTCGACACAGAGACTGAGTGGACCCTCTCTGATCGGTCTACACTCCACTCGAAGCAGACAGTGACCCCCTTCGAGGGTGAGACATTCGTCGGTCGACCGACCACGACAATCGTCCGCGGTGAGGTCGTGTACGAAGGTGAAACGGTGACCGGTCAGCCGGGGCACGGCACGCGGATCGAGCCTACCTAATATCAGCCCCGACGGCCTCCTCGATCGATTCGAACCCATCTCGCTCAAGGGACTCGAGTAAGCCTCGGTTGATGGTTCTCGCCGTCGAGGGGCCCTGGTAGACGAATCCGGTGTACACCTGGACCAGCGAGGCACCCGCTCTGATCTTCGCGTACGCTGTCTCGGCCGAATCGACGCCCCCGACGCCGATGATATCGAGGTCGGTGGTCTCGGCGATCGTCCGAATAACGGCCGTCGACCGATCCTGAAGTGGCTTGCCACTCAGACCACCCCACTCATCAATCGCCGCTGATGCCGTCGTTGGACGGTCTGTCGTCGTGTTCGTCGCAATGATCCCATCGACGTCGTGGTCTTCGACGATCTCGAGGAGGTCACGGAGTGACGCCTCGGGAGCGTCTGGACCGACCTTGACGAGCAGGGGCGTCTCCCCGAGGTCCGGCTCGAGTGTCTCGAAGATTGCCTCGAGGTGGGCAGGCGAATCCTCATCGAAGGAGTCGGGCGTGTTCGGACACGAGACGTTAACGACGAGATAGTCGGCAAACGGGGCCAGTCGCTGCACCACGTAACGGTAGTCGTTCAGGGCAGCGGTCTCGTCGGAGTTGTTCATCTTGCCGACGTTGATCCCGAGCGGGACAGGGGGCCGCTCATCGTGCTGGAGTCGGTCTCGAACCCGTTCGGCGCCGTCACCATTGAACCCGAGGCGGTTAATGAGCGCCTGGTCAGACTGAATCCGAAACAGGCGTGGTCGCTCGTTTCCACTCTGGGGAGCGGGAGTGACAGTACCAACCTCGATGAAGCCAAAGCCCAGGGATGCGAGCCCGTGTGTCATCTCGGCATTCTTGTCGAAGCCGGCCGCGACTCCGACCGGATTTCGAAACCGCATCCCCAGACACTCCACTGACAGCGCCGGATCGTCGACGCGGTAGTGACGAGCCAGGGCGGATCGCAGCGGGTCGATTGATTGCGTCAGTCGGATGCCGCGGGAAACGAGGGAGTGGGCTCGCTCGGGTGGCAGTTGAAAGAGGACCGGTCGAACCCCCTCGTACAGTCGCATCACCTGGAATTGGGATGACGAGACCGTAAGCGGTTCGGAACAGTGGGCCAGACCCTATCGAAACCGGGAGAACGAAATAGTTTTCCACCGGGTTGCGCTTGAATCGCGTAGTACGAGCCGTTATGAGATTCCACGGAGGTCGCAGGGAACCGGGCACGCGAATCCCATCCGCCCGCGGGTGGGTGGAGGCGACCCCCACTGGAATGTGGTATCACCGGGTTGGACCGATTCAAGTAGCCAGGCCACCCTGTGTGATGTGAATGGCGGTCAGTCGCATTGTACTTCCGGTGAGCGATACGGTCACCATCCGTCAGACAGTCAACTATGCGATTACATCACTGCTCGAGAGTGAGGCACCTGACCGCGTCTGCCATCTCGTTGTCCCCCTTTCCTACGATATCAATGTCCCCGAAGGACAGCGAGAGCTGGAAGCCGCTGAGGAATTGCTCGACAGGGCAACCACGTGGGTTGAGGAGGATGCCGGCGAGGACGATCTCACGATAATAACCGAGGTTCTGGCACAGGACGAGTATCTGTTTGGCCCCCGTGATTTCGCCCGGGTCATCGCAGAGTACGCGAAGACGGTTGATATCGACAAAATTGTCCTCGACCCGGAGTACCGGACCGGGACTTCAGGACCACTCATCCAGCCAATCGAGCGAGAGCTCGGTGGTCTCGGGGTCCCGTTCGAGAAGGCGCCAGTCGAACGGCCAGCACAACACGAACAGATCATCGGTCAGGGGAGTTTCGACCGGCTGTTCGGCATGTTCTGGATCGCGTTTGCCTTCTATCTGGTTCTGGGCGACCCGACCTACTGGTATGATATCGTGACCGGGGCCTTCGTCGCAGGGATGACATCGGTGATGCTTTCACACGTAACGTTCGGGCTTCCGCCAGGACGGCTCGAGTCACCACTCCGGACGATTCGATTCGGCCTGTTCATCCCATATCTGGTCTACGAGATCGTGAAGGCAAACGTGAGCATCTCGATTGCCATCCTGCGGCCGTCCCTTCCAATCGACCCCCGGATGACTCGATTCGAGGCCCGGGTGGGCAGTGGGTTGCCACTACTTGCGCTTGCGAATAGCATCACGCTGACACCAGGCACCCTTACGGTTCGGGCGAACGACCAGCGTTTGCTCGTCCATACCCTCACCGTCGGCGCTCGTGAGGATCTGTTCAATGGGCGCCTGGAGCGGGCGGTTCGTTTTGTATTCCATGGCCGGGAATCTGCGGCGATCGCCACTCCGGAGGAACGAGGCGATGCCGAGGTAATCGGGTGGGAAGAGCAATGATTGGAGCATCGGTCGAGAACGTCCTCATGATAGCAGCGGCCCTGTTTGTGGTGATTGCTATCGTGATGTTCTATCGGGCCGTGGCCGGACCGACGACCCAGGATCGTTTACTGGCGGTCAACGTTCTCGGCACGAACACAGTCGTGATCCTCGCACTGCTCGGAGCGGCGCTCGATCAGCCCTGGTTTCTTGACATTGCTCTAATCTATGCGCTGTTGAACTTCCTGATGGCAGTGGCGGTCTCGAAGTTCACGGTGGATCGAGGTGGGGTGCTATGATCGAGACGATCCGATTTGGAGCCATTCTCGTGCTTGTCAGCCTGGGGCTGTTTTTCACGGCGGTCTCGGCGGTTGGTATCATCCGACTCCCCGACATCTACAGTCGGACTCACACCGCCTCCCAGACCGATACACTCGGAGCGGGATTCGCACTGGCGGGGGTCACGCTCGCGCTCGGCTTCGACGACGCAGCGATATACTCGATCTTTCTACTCTTTTTCGTCTTCGTGACGAACCCGACTGCTGCCCACGCTATCGCCCGCTCGGCACACGAGATGGGGATCGAACCATGGACCAGCGATTCCCCAGAGGAGGACGATAAGCCGTGAGTTTGGTTGGCTATTCGCTGTTCGTTTTCGTCCTCGTCGCGGCGATTGCAACAGCCCTTTTCCGAGATGTCTTGGCAGCCATCGTCATCTTCAGTGCCTACAGCCTGGGGATGGCCATCCTCTATACGCTGCTCTATGCGCCGGACGTTGCGATGACCGAGGCTGCCATCGGCGCTGGTGTGACCACGATATTACTTCTGCTCACGATCACCCGGACCGCACGTCCGCGGCCTGACGATATCTTCGAGCGGGTAGATCTGCCGGCAGCCCTCGTCATCGGGATATTCTCAGTGGCTATGCTCTGGCTCGTTGTGCCAGAGATGTACGCCCTCGGGGATCCGACCGCCCCTGCATGGGCAAACGACGCGGTCACTGGGTACTACCTGGAACAATCCTATCAGGAACTGGGTGTGAAAAACACCGTTACCGCCGTTCTCGCCGCCTATCGGGGCTTCGATACCTTCGGTGAGGCCGTCGTCGTCTTCAGCGGCAGGGATCGCCGTACTGGTTGTGTTGGGGCGGGAGGTGCTTGACTGATGGCGGCACCTGAGGAGACGAGTGACGCCTACACCGAAAGCCAGGTGATCATGACTGCGGTCAGAATTATCGCCCCCTTTACGCTCACCTACGGGCTCTTTCTCGTGTTCCACGGTGCAGATAACCCCGGCGGAGGGTTCCAGGGTGGAGCGATTATCGGTGTAACCGTGCTCATGCTGGCGTTTGCATTCGGGATCGACCCGACCCGGGAGTGGCTCCGACAGAGTGTCGTGGCCGGCCTGGTCACGAGCGGTGTCGGGATATTCGTGGGCATCGGGATCGCCACGGTCGTCCTCGGAGGGCAGTTCCTCGAGTACGGTCGCTTCGAGCTGGCTGGGCTCCCGGACGGGACCAAGTGGGGCATCGAAGCCATCGAAATCGGGGGATTGCGCTCATCGTCTCCGGAGTTATCATACTGTTATTTTTCGCGACAGCCGCCGGGTATGCCCACTCGAGTGATGAGTCAGAGGAGGGGGAGACGCGTGATCGAACTCTACGCGGCGCGGTACACGTACGTGCTGGTCGTTCTGCTCATCGCGGTTGGCCTCTACATGCTCATTGCCAACGAGAACCTCGTGAAGAAGATAATTGGACTCGGCGTGTTTCAATCGGCGATCTTCCTCTTTTTCGTGTCGACGGCCTATGTCGAGGGAGGATCCTCACCAGTCATCGAACCAGGCGTGGAGCAAGTCCTCGTCAGTCCGCTCCCCCAGGTCATCGTCCTAACGGCGATCGTCGTTGGTGTCTCACTAACGGCACTTGGACTCGCACTCGTGGTTCGGCTATTCGCCGAGTATGGCACCCTTCGGGAGGATTCCATTCAGGAGGTGCGCACGGATGAGTGAGGTGAGTGTGTTGCCGGTGATGCTGATCGTATTCCCCATCCTGATGGCAATCATGCCCATCATTCTCGGGCTTCGCTTTGACCGGACCGGCTGGCCGATTGCGGTCGGGACATCGCTCGTGCTGGTCGTGGTGACTGGGGCGATGGCGGCAGTCGTTTACGGCCGCGGGGAGCCCATCGTTCATGCCCTCGGCGGCTTCAATGGGCCAGTCGGTATCGAACTCGTTGCCGACGAACTCTCGACGCTCGTGGCGTTGCTCATCAGTCTCGTCGTTCTCGGGGTCCTGCTCTACACGCGGACAGCGGGGCCGAGAGGGAACACAATCTACAGCATGTACCTGCTCCTGACTGGGGGGCTCCTCGGTGTTGCAGTTACCGGCGACGCGTTCAATCTGTTTGTCTTTCTGGAGATCACCGGGATCGCCACCTACGCGCTGATCGCAAGCGGTGGGAAAGCCGAATCGGCATACGCATCTCTGAAGTACCTGATTCTCGGTACCGTGGGTGCCTCCCTGTATCTGCTTGGTGTCGGCTTTCTCTTCATGGCAACAGGAACCCTGAATATGGCCGATCTCGGGAGTGCCATCTCCACACTCGGTTCACAGGAACCACTGCTCCGGATCGGGTTCGTGTTCATCTTGGTCGGATTGAGTCTCAAAGTTGCCCAGTGGCCACTGCACACCTGGCAGCCCGATGCCTACCAGCACGCTCCCGACGGCTTTACGCCGTTGATCGCCGCGCTCGTCTCGACCGTCTCTGCCTACGCAATGGCGCGGGTTTTCTTCGAGATTTTTGGTGTCGGGTTCATCGAATCGACCCCATATCTGACAGAGCTTATCGTCGCAATCGGGTCTGTCAGTGTCGTCGTGGGGAGCGGTCTCGCGGTCATCCAACAGGATGTCAAACGAATGCTGGCATACTCGTCGGTCGCCCAGTTCGGCCTGATCGTCGCAGCCTACGGGTTGCTGACCGAAGTAGCCCTGCTCGGGGCCATTGTCCACCTCGTTGGACATGGCCTCATGAAGGGGGGACTCTTTCTTGCGGTCGCAATGGTCGCCCTGTCGACGGGCGCTCGAACCGTCGACGAGTACGCCGGCCTCGCCAGACGCCGACCCCTGCTCTCGGCCATGATCGCCGTTCTCCTCGTCGCGATGGTCGGACTTCCGCCTACGATCGGGTTCGTGGGGAAGTGGTACATCGCACTCGGAGCCATCCAGGCCGAGGTCTGGAGCGTGGCAGCTGTCGTTCTCCTCTCAACGCTGTTCACCCTCGCGTACTCGGCGCGATTGCTCGAGAAAATGTACGTCACACCGGCCGCGACGTCGGCGATCGCGGATGGTGGCGAGACCGATCCGAACAGACTGACGGGTGGCATGTATGCTGTGCTGGTCCTCTGTGTGGTGCTCGTGGTCGCACTCGGGTTCGCCGGTGGGACGTTGTTCGAGCTGCTCGAGCCTTTCCTCTCGGGGGTGTCACCGTAGATGGCCGAAATTCTAGCTGATGTCCGGCCGCTGGCAGCTGTACTGGTTTCGACCATTGCGGTCGGACTGATCATCGCCTCCTATCGGCGACCCAATCTTCGGGAGGGGTGGTCGATCGCTGCCGCGCTGGCGAAGTTCGGACTGGTCGCCAGCATGCTTCCCGGTGTACTTGCCGGGACGGTCTACGAGTGGCGCCTCGAGAACTTCGTAGCGGGTATCGACTTCGGCCTGCGGGCCGATCCACTCGGAATGCTCTTTGCACTCCTGGCGAGCTTTCTCTGGATCGTAACGGCCTTCTATGCCACCGGGTACATGCGGGGGCTGACCGAACACGATCAGACGCGGTTTTTCGCGGCGTTTGCGGCGAGTCTCTCGGCAGCCGTCGGGATCGCCTTCGCCGCAAACCTGCTCACCCTGTTCGTCTTCTATGAACTCCTCTCGCTCGTCACCTACCCCCTCGTGGCCCACGACGGTGACGAGGAGGCCCGGATTGCCGGGCGGAAATACCTCGCGTACACATTCTTCGGCGGTGGGGTCCTGGTGCTGGCCGGAACCGCGCTCGTCTACTGGCTGACGGCGGGTGTCGGGGACCCGACGGTCGCCTTCCAGGCTGGTGGAATTGGTGCCCTAGCGGAGGCCGCGAATGGTGATCCCCGCTATGCCCAGATTGCGTTTGGGCTGCTCGTCTCGGGCTTTGCGGTGAAGGCGGCAGTGATGCCAGTTCACTCGTGGCTCGCCGACGCCATGGTGGCGCCCACCCCGGTGTCGGGGCTGCTCCACGCGGTCGCCGTCGTGAAGGCCGGGGCATTCGGCATCGCCCGGGTCATCCTCGAGGTCTTCGGTCCAGAGCTAACGGCGGACCTCGGGCTGAACATCATCCTCGCGGGCTTCGCCACGCTGACCCTGGTCGCGGCGAGTATCATTGCGCTTCGAAAGGACAATCTCAAGCGTCGATTGGCCTACTCGACCACGGCACAGCTGTCCTACATCGTCCTTGGACTCTCCCTGTTACACCCGTATGCAATATTTGGCGCCCTCTTTCACATCCCCGCACATGCGTTCGGCAAGCTGACACTGTTTTTCTGTGCGGGCGCGATCCACGTCGAGACCCACACTGATTACATCAGCAAGATGGCCGGCATCGGCAAACGAATGCCGCTGACGATGACCGCGTTCACGGTAGGGGCCGCGGGAATGGCCGGAATTCCCCTGCTGGCGGGCTTTGTCAGCAAGTTCTACATCCTCATCGGCGGCATCCACGCTGGCCAGTGGCCGTTCGCGGTTGCGCTCCTCCTCTCCGGTGTCCTCAACATCGCGTACTTCTGGCCGGTCGTCTACACCGCCTTCTTCGAGAGTGAGACCAGCCCCGAGGCGAAGCCGCTGTTCGAGTTCGGGCCCGGCGGCGAGCCAAGCGATGTCGTGTCCGATGGCGGGGACACCTCGAGTGGGACGGCGACCGGAGCCGCCTGGGAGCGACGGACGCCGATGACGGAGGCATCGTGGCTCATGCTCATCCCGATTGCCGTTGTCGCCTCGGGGCGATCCTCCTCGGCCTTGCACCCGGTGTTCCGGGCTTGCTTGATCTCCTCACCGTGATCGTCGAGGGGGCTACGGGGGTGACCGTCCCGTGATTGACCAGGCCACACTAACGGTGATCTACCCACCGTTGCTGGTGGTGCTGGCCGCGATCTGTCTGGCCTTCGCCCCGCGCGTCATCGGGTTCGGGCTCGGAGTGGCAAGCCTCGTGGCCGTCATCGGGCTGGCCGTGCTGACCCCCGCAGGGACACACCTCGAGGGGTGGTTCCTCGGCATCCAGGTGGTTCCATTCCTGGTCGACGACTTCACGCGGCTGATCGGGCTTGGGCTTGCCTTCCTCGGGGTCTGGGCGATTGTCTATGCCTACGCCAGCGACGCCTCTCGAGTCATGACGGCCTTCGGACTGGCGTACATCGGCTCGTCGATCGGGGCGGCGTTCGCCGGGGACTGGCTGGTCATGGTGTTCATGGTGGAGCTAATGGCCGTCACGAGCACCCTGCTCGTGTGGCACTACGGTGGCGAGGCGGTCCGAGCCGGCTATCGGTATTCCCTGGCTCACGGCATTGCGGGGAATCTGTTGCTCCTGGCGGTCGTCTGGCACTACGTCGAGACGGGGACGGTGATCTTCGAAGGGGGGATCGCGCCGGGAATTCCGATGTTTCTCGCGGCCGCTGGGCTGGGGATCAACGTCGCATTCATCGGCTTTCACACCTGGCTCCCGGACACCTACCCCCGGCCACACTTCGCAGCATCCGTCTTTCTCTCGGTCTACACCACGAAGACGAGCGCGTACATCCTCTATCGAGCCTTCCCCGATGGCCACCTGTACATTGCCTACATGGGCGGGGCAATGGCGGTCTTCGGGGTCGTGTTCGCCCTTCTGCAACACGACATGCGGGCACTCCTGAGCTATCATATCCAGGCACAGCTGGGCTACATCGTCGCGGGCATCGGCCTCGGGACCACTGTCGGGGTCGTGGCGGCGATGGCCCATCTGTTCAACAACGTACTGTTCAAGAGCCTGCTCTTCATGGCGGTCGGTGTCGTCATCTACCGGACCGGCGAGAACGATCTCTACAAGCTGGGTGGGCTCTGGCGCGAGATGCCCTGGACGGCTGTGGCCTTTGCAATCGGTGCCCTCTCCATCACCGCCATGCCGGGATTCAATGGCTTCATCAGCAAGGGAATGCTCCTCGACACGGCGTCGGGCTACTTCGGGGGCGAGGAGTACCGGGCCCTCTACTGGCTGCTCTATATCGGCGCTGTTGGCACCCTGCTGTCGTTCATCAAGCTCGGGTACTACGTCTTCTTCCACGGCGAATCCGATCGATCAGTTGCCGACGCGACTGCAGGGCGGACAATCGCCATGCTGGCCGTCGGGGGAGCCTGCATCCTGATCGGTGTCTGGTGGCAGGGATTTGTCGATCTACTCCCGATGGTCGAGGATGCCACCATCGCGGGGGATGTCCATCTCCATCCGTACAGCACGAGCCACCTGATCGATGCCTTCGAACTGCTGGCAATCGCGAGTGTCGGCTTCGTTCTCATCCGCAAACCGCTGGCCACGCTCGAGGTCAAGGATCCAGCAATGCTGGTCAATCCGGCCGGCTTCTACCTCGGTCGCTGGTCGATGCAGGCCGTGACCGAGAGCTATGCCGCGATCGACGCCGTAGCTGTTTTACTCGTCAAACGGTGCTACTGGGCCGGAGCGAACCCGGTATCGGTCGTCAGTCAGACTGCCGAGCGGGTTCCTGGGCTCGACACATCGGTGGATCCGGACGAATCGACACTGCAGTTGCGGGCCAGTATCGGTACCTCCGTCATGCTCATCACGATCCTGATAGTTGCCGCCCTCGTGATCGTCCTTTAATCCTCCTCAGAATCGGTCCCGTCCTCGGGTTCCTGCGGAACGGCAATTGATTGCTCGGGGGCCGCTCTGAGTGCTCCCTCCGATGTGGAGGCCTCCCGCCGATCGACGGTCGACTGGCGGCCCATGCGGGCTCCACGGGGCGTGAGGTAGTCGCCCTTGACGGTGATGCCAGCCTCGCGACAGAGCCGTTTGAGGACGGAGCGGGCACCCTCTGTCGTAATCGCTGGTGGCGGAATATTGTGGTCTCTTGCCAGTTCGGCAGCCGTCGATGCAGCCATGAGCTCGTCGATCTCAGTCGGTTCGTACTCGCGAGATTCCAGAACTGTCCGGACCCGGCTGGCGATCGATGGGGCATGCCGTGTCGGAAATAGCGGCCAGCCGTTCGTCGGTGGATCGAGGACGACCCGATATTTGCGAAGTGGCGTCCTGGCCTCGGCCGGGAGGTCGACGGCCTCTCGTCGCTGGGAGGTGCCAAGGACGTCCAGGGTGCCGGCATAAAAGTCGACATCCTCCCAGGTTGCGCCCGTTCGCCGGTCATCCTCGGGGACCCTGAAAAGCTCTGCACCCCGAACGTTGGCATTGGCAAGCACTGCGACCAGAGCGTAATCCCTGAGCGCTGCAAGACGGTCTGATTGGGCACCATCCGCACTGGCTGCCACCTCTGCCCGAACGTGTCGAAAAAGGGCCCCACGCTTATCGGGTGTCCAGTGGCGATGTGATTCAGCTCCCCGTGCCTTCGGCAGCGCCGCGGTTACGTCGTCACGCTGGGCCGGGTTTTCGTCAAGGATCCCCCCCTCAACGCACCAGGAGAGAAAGGCACGAACGACGGCGAAGTACGTCCTGGCGGTCGAGGCCGTATACTCATCTTTTGCAACGAGATCACTCAGATGATCGGCGTAGGCCCGGAGATGGGACGGCTCGAGAGTGAAGAGCGACTCGATATCTTGGGTGGTTTCGAGCCACTCGGCCCACCGACCAAGGATAGACTCGGCGTTTGTAGCATAGGTTCCCGCCCCCTCCTCTGAATTGCCTACTGACTTGCGCTCGAGATAGCGATCGATCGCATCGGCGACGAGCGGATCGCTCATCGACGATCACCGATCCCGGAACCGCAAGTCTCGAGCATCATGTGGAAAAGTCGGGACCTTCGTACAATTGGGTTTCGGTCAGGGTATCGGTAGTCACGGGCGGACTCATCAGTACACAGCACCGGATATGGATAGATTGTGTGATTCAATATCGCGATTATTGATTTATCCCTTGCCAGTATGCCAGAATCCCTATCTTACGGTGAGTTACAGTACAGGACATGAATCGGCGGCAATACGCCATTGGCCTCACCAGCCTGGCAACTATTGGCATTGCCGGATGTTCGAACGTAGAAACCAATTCACCGGAAAATAACACCACTGCCGGTGATTCGTCCTACGATACCAATCCATCTGGGGATGCCGAGGTATCACTCATCCTTGATCACGGGTCCGGATGGGGGTCCCCTGACCGTTATGAATTGGTTTTTGACGTAAGCCATGTTGAGTTTTCCCGCGCGAATGTTGCTGGTGGCGCTCGATACCCGATAGGTGAGCAATACGAGTTTGTACACACCCCAAACCAAGAGAATCGCCGGGAGGTTGCCCTCATCGATCAGTCCGAAATTCCAGTTGGAAGCTACGACAGCGTCAGCCTGGTCGGGGGCATTCTGGAGGCAAGTACGGCCGACGGCAGAGACATTGTATTACCCCAGAAGGATCGACTGACGCGATCGACTGGTACGGTCTTCGAGGCGGGAGACCACATTGAGCTAACCATGGAGATCGGGCTTTCGGCGGTCGATGACGGCTACGAGCTCTCGAGTTCGACCGTTACGACCCTGACTTGGTGACCTGACGGTCATTTAACCGGCCAGTAAACCATACTATGCGATATAGAATTATTCTGAGGCGGCTACCTCTGGTCGATACTCTTTGCTGATGGCTTTCCACTTCCCCGTGGTGAAGCGATAGGCGTTGATTGCCGCAGGGACCGTCGTCTCGGCAAAGAAGGCGAGGTAGAGACCAAGCAATCCGAGAGCCGGCAGCGTGAGATCAAGAACGGGGACAGTCACCGATGTTGCTCCGATGTACGCGAGGGGATCGCCAGGCCGACCATACCGATGAGTTGACTGTCGAATGGCCATCGGGTATCACCCGTCCCATTCAACGCTCCGGCCGCACCGCGGGCAACTCCCCGGAAGATCACGGCAACTGCAGCCACCCGAACCAGCGACACCGCAATCGACAGGGAGAAATCGGCGGGATTGCCGACGAAGAGCAACGTGATCGGCTCGGCAAAGACAAAGACGGGGATGGCGAGAGCAGCGTAAACGGTCGCCGAGAAGCGAATGATATCCCGTCCGTACGCCTCGGCCGACTCTTCGTCCCCCGTCCCGAGAGATTGGCCCACGAGACTCGAGGCGGCCAGGCCGAAGCCCCAGCCAGGGGTGTTCAACAGCGCCCAGATCCGGCGAGCGATAACGTAGGAGGCGAACGTGTCTTGGCCGAAGATGTCGACGATGGCAAGCAGCGGGAACTCCGCTGCAGTCCAAACGACCCGCGTGCCGAGGACCGGCAGGCCAATCACGACGATATCACGGATCACTCCCCACTCGAGATAGGACCCGCGCAACGAGATGGCAACCGGAAAGGGCTGAAGCCCAGGGAGTCGACCGAGGGCGATCCCGCCGGTGAGGCCGAGGGTAACGAGGCCCGTAGCCACCACGGTCCCAATCGCGGCTCCGGCCACCCCTAAGCCGAAGCCAAAGATCAGCACCGCGCTGAGCACGATGTTGATCGTGGCGCCACCGGCTCGCAGAACCATGGGTGTCCAGGCGTCGTCCATCGCGATGAATGTGCGACTGCCCACGAGGTTCAGACCGGACAGTGGCACCGCGATCGCCACAATCTGGAGATAGGTCGCCCCGTACTCTATCGCGGCCTCGTTACCCGTGAGCACTCCGATCAGCCGGGTGGGCACAAACCAGTAGAGGGCAGCCATGGGCACTGAGAGGACGAGAACGACGAACACGCTCGAGCGAATGACCTGCCCGAACTCTTCGTGGGCATCGGCACCGAATCGCTGTGAGCCGAGGGCGATGGTCCCGCCGGCGATGCCCCCGCCGACCGCGAAGGCCATCACCCAGAAGGGCGAGGCAAACCCGACACCGGCGATGGCCGCCGGGCCAATCGCCGTCCCGACGAGGGCCACGTCGACGGCACTCTTTGACATCCTCGCGAGACCGGTGACGATCCGGGGCCAGGCAAGATCCGTCGTCCGCCTGACCCGGTCCCGATCGACAATCCCGAGGCGTGCGAGTGCGAGCCCGATCAGGAGGATGATTTGTCGGACTGGATTCGGCAGCACGAGAACCACGTACTGCTACCCAGGGGAGGATTGAAAGCGGTTCGTTCCAACGGCCAGCCGGATCGTGGGAGCTAACAGGGGCCAAACCCTTGAGGGAAAGCGAATGCGTGCCTTCCGGCTGGCCTACGACGGTCGCTCGTTCCACGGCTTCCAGCGCCAGCCGGCAGTCGAGACCGTGGAGGGAACGCTCTTCTCGGCACTCCACGATCTGGCGGTCTTCGAGCGGGATGCCCATCGGCCACCGGGCTATGCGGCTGCCAGTCGCACAGATGCCGGGGTCTCGGCCACCGACCAGACGATCGCCCTCGAGGCACCCGAGTGGCTGACCCCGCGAGCGCTCAACTCGGCGCTCCCCCCGTCGATCCGGGCGTGGGCGGCCGCCGAGGTGTCCCAGGAGTTCCATGCAACCCACCACGCCAGCGGGCGGGCCTACACCTACTACCTGTATGCGCCAGACGAGGAGGCCAGGATCGCGTCACCGATTGATCCGGAGCGAGTGCAAGAGGCCCTCGAACGATTGAGCGGTAGCCACGATTACCACAACCTCACGCCGGATGACTCCGGGACCGAGCGAACACTCGAGCTGGGTGTCGACCCGGCTCCACCCTATCTGTGCATCACTGTTTCGAGTGACGGCTTCCCACGGGAGCTGGTGCGTCGACTCGTGACCCTCGTCCGATCGATCGGGCAGGGGAGAGCGATATCGAGCGAATCGACCGGGTACTCGATCCGTATCCACTGGAGGGGCCAGACGGCATCGGACCGGCACCAGCGGAGCCGCTCATCCTGTCGGAGGTCACGTATCCGGAGGTGACATTTTCCGTAGACGAGGAGGCCGCCGCCGGTGCCAGGGCGCTCTTCGAGACCGAGCGAATCGAGCAGCTAACCGGCGCCCGCGTCCTCGCCCACCTCCGTGACAGCCTCGAGTGAGCGTCGGAGCGCTTTTGATGCGAGGGTTCCAGCGTGGCCCCATGGAGCTGTCGCCCGAGGAATACAGCGCCTACTGGCGGGGTTCGATCCGGATCGCCGCGGGCATACTCGTCGTGGCTGTCGGGTACCAGGTGGCCGCCCCCTTGCTCGGGCACGATGCGCCCGCGGCCAACGTACTCGGCATTGCCCTGCTGGTTGGACTGGTGCTGGCTGGCAGCTACATCGCAACGCTCGGAATCGCTCGCACGGTCAGAGTCGCTGTCGACGCTGAGATGCGTGGGTGAGTTGCGGTACACTTTACCACCGAGGTGGCCTACCGCTGGGCCATGAGTTCGATACCCGATCGCTCCGAGCTGGACGAGCGGCACACGTGGGATCTCGAGAGCGTCTTCGCCACCGACGAGGAGTGGGAGACAGCAGTCGAGTCGGTCGAATCCCAGATCGAGGAGCTGGCAGCGCTCGAGGGATCGACCACCGAAGACGCCGAGACGCTCCTGGAGGTCCTCGAGCGTCGGGATGACCTGATGCGCCAGGTGTCGAAAGTCGCCTCCTACGCGCGGATGCGCCGGGACGAGGATACCCGCGACCAGACCGCCCAGGCCCGGCTCAGCCGGGCCCAGTCACTGGCCACGGAGGCGCGCTCGGCAGCCTCGTTCATCGAGCCCGAACTGCAGGACATCGACCGGGAGCGGTTCGAGGTGATGGTCGAGTCGGTTCCGGACCTGGATACCTACGACCACTACGTCGATGACGTCCTCCGAATGAAATCCCACACGCGCTCGAGCGAGGTGGAGGCGCTGCTGGCTGACCTGAGTGAGGTAACCGGCGCGACCGGGGAGGTCTACACCATGCTCTCGAATGCCGACATGTCGTTCCCGGCAGTCGAGGATCCAGAAGGGGAGTCGGTGACGATCACCCAGAGCAACCTCACGACGCTGCTGAAACGACCCGACCGGAACTTTCGGCGCCAGGTCTACGAGGCGTATTTCGACGAGTGGAGCGAACTGCGCAACACGGTGGCGGCAGCCTACAAGAACAGCGTCAAGGCCGACGTCCGACTCGCCCAGGCCCGCAACTACGAAACGGCGCGCGGGGCCGCCCTCGACGGGCCGAACATCCCCGTCGATGTCTACGACACGCTCGTCGAGACGGTCAGGGACAACGTCGACACCCTGCATCGCCACGCCGAGCTCAAGCGGGAGGCCCTCGAGGTCGACGAGCTCCAGATGTGGGACCTGTACATGCCGGTGACGGCCGGCTCGGGGCCGGATATCGAGTACGATCAGGCGAGGGAATACGTCGTGGACGCACTCGAGCCCCTGGGCGAATCCTATCAGGAACGGGTCGCAGACGGGCTCGACTCCCGCTGGGTCGACGTCTACGAGACGGAGGGAAAACGATCAGGGGCCTACTCAGGCGGGACCTACGATACGCAGCCATTCGTCCTGATGAACTACCAGGACGACATCTCCTCGATGTACACGCTTGCCCACGAACTCGGGCACTCGATGCACTCGGAGCTGACCAGCGATGCCCAGCCGTACGTCTACTCGGGGTACGAGATATTCGTCGCCGAGGTGGCAAGTACGGTCAACGAGGCCTTGCTGACGGCCCACCTCGTCGAGACTGTCGAGGACGAGCACCTTCGACGGCACGTCCTCAACGAGTTCCTCGAGCGGGTCCGGTCGACGCTGTTCCGCCAGACGCTCTTCGCCGAGTTCGAACAGGAGGTCCACGCCCTGGAGGAAACCGGCGAGCCGCTGACAGCCGACCGGTTCGACGAGTGCTTCCGCGAGCTGAAAGGAGCCTACTACGAGCCGGCCGTCCTCGACGAGCGGATCGATCGGGAGTGGATGCGGATTCCGCATTTCTACCGCGCGTTCTACGTCTACCAGTACGCGACGGGTATCTCGGCCGCCCTCGCCATCGTCGATCGAATCCAGCGCGAGGGGACCACGGCCGCCGACGATTATCGATCGTTCCTCGAGCAGGGCTCGAGCGAGTACCCGCTCGACCTGCTCGATATCGCGGGCGTCGACATGCGCACGTCCGATCCTATCGAGCGGGCCATTCGGACCTACGAGGAGCGAATCGAGGCCCTCGACGACCTTCGCACATAAGGCAGCTGTCGACACCCAAAGGCACATTTACCATCGGCCTCTATTGAGTGGACGACACAGATGTCTCGGAGTCCGTCCATTCCCGAAAGGCCCCATCGGGACATCGATCCCGATCTCAGCGGAGAGGAACGGATCGATGCCCTGCGGGCCCACCTCGGTGACATCATCGAGGTGCGTCGAGCAACTCGCCGAGCAGCTCGAGACCGCCCAGGCCAGACGGGACCGGCTCAAGCGGCGAGTCGATCGGGTAGAACGGGAAAACGAGACGCTGAAGAGTTCGTCACTGTACGTTGCAACGGTCGAGGACGTCCTCGAGGACGGCGAGGTCGTCGTCAAGCAGCACGGAAACAATCAGGAGGTACTGACGGAGGTGTCGTCACGGATGGCCGACCGACTCGCAGCGGGCGATCGGGTGGCTGTCGACGACTCCTTCGGCATCCAGCAGATTTTGAATACGGAGACGGACTCTCGGGCCCAAGCGATGGAAATCGAGCACAAGCCGGACATCAGCTACGAGGCGATCGGTGGGCTCGAAGAGCAGATTCGGGAGGTACGCGAGGCGGTCGAGCAGCCTCTCGTCGATCCGGAGATGTTCGAGGAGGTGGGAATCGAGCCGCCGAGTGGTGTCCTGTTGTATGGCCCCCCGGGGACCGGGAAGACGATGCTCGCTCGGGCCGTGGCCGCCCAGACGGATGCGACGTTTATCAAGATGGCCGGGTCCGAACTGGTGCGGAAGTTCATCGGGGAAGGGTCGCGCTTGGTGCGTGATCTCTTCGACATGGCCCGGGAGCGAGAACCGGCGATCATCTTCATCGACGAGATCGACTCGATTGCCTCCAAGCGGACCGAATCGAAGACGAGCGGTGACGCCGAGGTCCAGCGGACGATGATGCAATTGCTCTCCGAGATGGACGGATTCGAACACCGGGGTGAGGTCCGGATCATCGCCGCGACGAACCGATTCGACATGCTCGATCGGGCAATCCTGCGGCCTGGTCGGTTCGATCGGCTGATCGAGGTTCCCGAGCCCGACCACGAGGGGCGGGTAAAGATCTTCGAGATTCACACGAGCGAGATGAACGTCGAGGACATCGACTACGACCAACTTGCCCGCAAGACGGACGGCTACTCCGGTGCCGACATCAGAGTGTCACGACCGAGGCCGGGATGTTCGCAATCCGTGACGAACGCAATGTCGTGACGCAGGCTGACTTCGATGCGGCGATCGAGAAAATCGAGACGTCCGAATCGAGCGACATCATCTCCTCACCGGGCTACATCTACGCCTGATCGCAAGCCATTACGCGGCCCGACCTAGAGTATCCTTCATGAGTGTCGTCCGAATCGTCTGGGGCACCGGCTCAGCACCCACGGCCATCGCCTCCTACGATGCCGCCCTGGCCGAGGCAGGGGTGGCCAACTACAACCTCGTAACTGTCTCTTCGGTGTTGCCAGCGAGGGCACCGCTCGAGGTGGCCGAGACAGCCCCGGATCTCGGGCCGGCGGGGAATCGGCTGACGGTCGTCGAGTCTCGGTTGACACGGGCCGATGCCGGGACGGGTCACTGCTGGGCTCGGTTGGCTTCACCGGGACGCAGACGGCCCGGGCATAGTGTACGAGGCCACGGGTGCCGATCCCACAGATGTCGAGACACGGATCCGGGAGGGGCTCGAGGCGGGTGCCGAAATCCGGGAGTGGAAACCCACGGAGCCGAGCGATCTGTCTCGAGACAGCCCCCGTCGCAGAAGAAGGGTTCACAACAGCCGTCGTGCTTGCCTGCTATGGGCAAAGCGAGACCCTTCTGTGAGCGAACTGTTTTTATCGGCTGACCTCCTACGATGGGTACTTCGATGAACGGTAACAACCCCTACGGCGGGCTCCCCGGGGAACTCGAGGCCGGCAAGCTCCCGGAGGTCGAGCTATCGAGTGAGCAACACCGGGCAATGCGAGAAGATGCCTCGGAAATCGCCGAGCTCACCCGCGAGTACCTCCCCGACGAGTACATGATCAATGCCGAGGTCATCACGAGAATGGGTGGCCCCCAGGTGGCAGTTGCGGTGCGCCCTCCAATCGGGACCCCCGTCAGCGCCGGTGTTGACCCGACCGACGTTGAGTCGATCGACGCCGAGCAACGCGAAGAGGTCGCCAAGGGCCTGGCTGCCAGCGCCGCACTACAGGTCAAGCTGGCACTCGAGGGGTCGGTGACCCCAGCGGCCAGATAATCTGATTGTTCGGTTTCGATGATAGCCGACCGATGAGACAGATCAGTAGCATTCGCGCGAATGCCATTTGATACGCCTGTGGCGAACATTCAATACAGGCACACATCGACAGGAGACCATGATGCTGCGCGATGCTGTATCCGACAGGAAGGCCGGAATAGCAGGCCTGATCGGCGTCATGACGACCATCGTGACCGTCACAGTGCCCTTGTATCTCTTTGATGGGTTCGACTGGGCCCAACACGATCTGAGCACCCTCGGGCACATCGACGTGACCTACAACTACGTGTTCAACGGCGGGCTTGTCGTGACAGCATTGTTCGGACTGGTGTTCGCCATCGGACTATTCCACGTCGAGGATCGGCAGGCGTGGCAGGCTGGCAGCGTGGTGTATGCCATCGCTCACCTCTCGGTGATCTGGCAGGCTGTGTTTCCCGCCGGCACACCGGAGCACAACTGGCTGTCCATCTTTCCGTTTTTCGCTGGCGCCCTCTTGCTCCTGGGTATCGATCAGGTCCGAATACCTCAGACTCGACTCTGGGGAATCGTCATTCTGACGAACCTGTTCGTTGGGCTGCTAGCCGCGGGCCTGATCGCTCAGACGGATATCTCGGGCTGGGCAATCCACGAGACGCTCGGCGTGACGGTCTTTGCGCTTGTTACCTTGCTGTATGCAATGCGTATGCTGGACGTCGCCGCACTCGGTGGCGACACCACACTCGAGGAATCGGTATCCAAACCAGCGCAGTGACGGGGCTGGCGGACCGGCCGGAGAAGGGTGGCAGCTGTTGGGTACAACCGGCGTTTCAGCTTCCCGAAGTCATAGACCCCTCTCCCCCAAGGGGTAACCATGGCAGCACACTCTCGACGAAAACTGCTCGGTGTCAGCCTCGCACTCACAGCCGGACTGGCGGGCTGTCTCGGAGAGCCATCCGAAGGCCCCGAAAGCACAGACAACGAGAGCGATCAACCAGCCGATACGCCCGGCGATCGACCCGGAGCCGGAAATGAGACAACAGAGGGAGCGACTCGGTATCAGGCTTCGAGGGAGACGGCTTCGTGGCCGAGGTGCAGCCAGTTCGTCCACTCCCAGCCGACCGAGGCACCGATGGCCGACCTGCACGTCACGCAATCCAGTGCGGAGCAGTGGCTGAGCGAGCTTCCAGCAGATACGAGGCCCGATATGGCAGACACCCTCGAGGATGTGAACTTCGACGAGTCGGTCGTCGTGAGTCTCACAGGACAGGGGCCAACGCTGTGTTACGAACTGGCTGTTCTCGAGTGTCGAGCTCCTGGTCGGCCGACGGTGAGGAGGAACTGCAGGTCGCGGCAGAGATCGTCGATACCGCAGAAGAAGGTGATGTGTGCCCAGCAGGTGATCACCGTTGGCGCCCTGATCGTCGTGACCTTCGATGAGGAACCCGTTCAGCGACTGTCGACCTCGATCACTGACGCGAATGGCAACGTCCACGGCTCGGCCGTGGCCTACGAGTCGGTGTCGGAGGCGCCTCAATCTGAGTGAGCGGGAGCTTCGGTTGGCCAACCATATCAAAAGCCTGTTACCAGTCGGTATGGGATTGCCTGGCAAAGAAGTTCAGAATACCAACACTTATCCGGTCTGCTGGCGGAAATTCTATTGACGGGAACTGAACGGGTCCGCCCTCCATTCCCCCTGTGTGGGCCGATCCATCCCCGTCGCTTTTCCCTTCCACTCTTAGGTACCGGGCACCCCGAAGGCTCCGATACCGAATCCGAGTATCGAGTTGAGAACGAACAGGATCACGAGGGCTGCGATCCAGGCGACCAACCCGATGACTACCGCATCAACCCAGCCGCCAGGATACCGCCAGTTAATGACAGCGACCCAGACAACGAGAGCGATGAGCGGACCGATCAGTGGGATCCAGGCTGTCACTGCCCACGCGATGGCCCCGATGAGCGCCGTAATGACCGCATGGGAGTACTCGTCCTCATCGGCAACGATTCGGGCGCTGATATAGATGGCCAAGCCTCCGACTAGCAGGGCCACGATGAACGCAACGAGTGATCCGATGACTGCAACCATCCTGAATCAACCACATCTACAGGTCGCAAATAACCGCGGGCAGTAGGAAAAAATTACGACCCCGAACAAGGAGTCCCTACAACGGGTACCCCTTATTGTACTCCGGTTTTCTCCTTCTTTTTTCGCTTCCGGTATTTCTCTTCTTTCGGAGTAGGCGGGCCCGGTGGCTCCCCACATGGGGCATCACTCGGGAATACCGTCGCATCAAATAGCGTCTCAGAGTCGTAGCGAATCCGCAGGCCGTATGCGTCACGATCTCCAGGCAGGGAAATCATTGCAGTTCCATCAGACTGTACGGTGACAAACTGTGTTTCGAGGACCCCACCAGCCCCCTCGAGCGTTACCTCGAGTGTCAGCTCCCGCTGGTATGTCAACTGTCGTTATCGTGATGGACTTGCAGGTCACCGTGATATCGTCGATCCTCGGATCATCGGGCGTTGGTGGATCTGGCGGTTTCTCCGTACAGGGGAAATCGCTGGCGACGATGGACTGGCTATCGAGGTCGGTCCCGTTCAACGACAGTGTCACAAATATCGGATTCTTGTCTCCAGGTAGAGAGAACGTTGCCGAGTTCTCCTGGACTGTCGCCTGAAAGACGGTTGTCGACTCGTTGGACTCAGCATCGACAAATGTGGTGGTTGCCGTTACCGTCGTGCCGTTTGGAATGTTGGCGGTGGTGACCGTAATCGCTGAACAGGTCACCGACACGTCCACGATTTCGGGTGTCGGCTCACCACCACAGCGGTAGAAGGTGGCATTACTAATATCGGGGGCACCATCCGGCATACAGAAAGTGGTGGCACCGTCGACCGGTGCAACGTAGCAGTTCGTTGCCCCTTTGAGGGAAACATACTCGGCACCGGTCGGTATCGTATCCGGAGAGAAACACTCGCCGGTGAGCCCGGTGAATATCGGCGTGAGGGCGTTGACGTCTTCGCCTGGACATTGCTCTTCGACACAGTCGATGCACTGCTGGACCTGTGGACCCGGTGAGAACGACCCGCAGAATTCGGCCGTGACGCTTTCATCGTTGTTCTGTGCGGTGGCGGAATCCGAGGCGACCCGATAGAGTCCTGCGGCCCCGAGGACACCGCCCGTGAGCACGGTACCCTGGAGCAATCGGCGCCGGGAGAGTCGGCCCGAGTCATCGTCTCGTGACATACACGAGACCGGGACAGCCACCAGCGGTATTGTTACTCGATAGCTGTTCAGTCCTTCCCGGCCGAATGGACCGGTCAGGAACCGGGAAGGCACAGCCTTACGATCGGCTCAGTATCAGGATATCCTCGAGCTGGTGGCGACGTCGTGGGAGGTCCACGGCAGGGTCGAGTGACGTATCGTCGATTAGCCGGTCGATGACCAGCAGCGGATCACAGCCGGCTCGCTCGCCACGCTCCACCAGCGTCTCGATGCGCGATCGGTTGGTCGCGATCGAGGTCAGCGCATCGACGAGCAAGAGTACCGGAACTGCCTGGTCTGACTCGGCCGGGAGTGCCGCACTGATCATCTGGGGAGAACCGGCCGTCGGGTCGGCTGTCTCCTCGACTGACAGACAAAGGGTGCAGACCTCGATTCGGTCACCCTCGACCGAATCCGGCACTGCCAGCACGACGGTATCGGCCCCGCATCGATCACAGCCCATTGGACTGTCTATGGGTCCGTCGACCCTTGCTCGCTTCGGTTCGCGAGCTGGTCCTCGACCGACTGGACTGACTCGAGTGGCTTCTCCGGTCGGAGCCGGAGAAAGACTGGAGCCCGGAGGCGACGAGAGTCGAGGAACTCCTGGAACTTCACCGAGACCACGAACGGCTCGATAGCGGTGTAGGACTCACCGACGGCCGAGACGGGGACGCGTCGCTCATCCGACGGCTCGAACCGACTGGCGATGGCCTCGAGGGCGTGTTCGGTAAACCCGGAGCCAACCTTGCCGATATAGCCGGTGGAATCACGCAACACGAGCGCCCCGAACGTGGCCGACCGTCGCCCCGTCCCCTCCGTGTACCCAACAGCCAGCACGTCAACCTCGTCGAACGATTTCACCTTCCGCCAGTGATCAGAGCGGATGGCGACGTGATAGTGACTACGCGAGCGCTTGAGCATAATCCCCTCCTCACCGCTGGCCACTAGCCGGTCGTAGTACGCCTCGAGATCGCTCGATCGTCGGTCCGTGGTTCTGATGCGGTCGGTCTCGGGAACCATCCTCTCGAGACGGTCGATCCGGGCGGTCAGTGGCTCGCGGGTCACCCACTCGCCGTCCTGGACGAGCACGTCGAAGACGACGTAGGTGGGCTCGAGCCCGTCGCGATCCCCGGAGTGGATGGGGAGGAACTGCGAGGTTCCGTCAGCATCGAAGAAGGTGAGCTCGCCATCGAGAATACAGTCGGCGGGTAGCTGCCTGTTCGCCGCCTCTGTGACACGTGGAACGGCTTCGGCTCGATCGATATGCCGACGAGTGTACAGCCTGACCGTCTCGTCGAAGCACTCGAGGATGATGCGGGTGCCGTCGTACTTCGGTTCCGCGTGCCACTGGGACTCGTCGATCGTCTCGAGCGATCCATTGAACGGCTGTGCCAACATCGGATCGATCTCGGTGAACGTGGTGACCGGGTCAGATTCTGGCGGATCGGTAGGGGTAACCCCTTCGAGCACTGATCGCAGGCGCTCGAACTCCTCGCGATCCCGGTCGGAGAGATCCGGCATTTACCCGAACGGGGTCTCCTGCTCGAGCGTCGGTGCCTCCTCGTCCGCTGCCTCCCCCACGTCGGCCTCATCGGTGTAGGCCATGCGCTCGTCGGGCTCGATCTTCTGGCTCGTGATCCGGATGATGAGGGCGAAGCTGTCCTCGAAGAACTGCGGCGTAATGATCCCCCAGTCCTGGTAGAACGAGGGCTGCATCACGATCGGTACAACTGGCGCTTCCTCGAAATCACGGATGTGTTCGGCCAGATCGTTGAGCTGCTTGATGTCCGTGACCTCCTCGGCCCACAGCTCGTAGGTCCGCTCGACAAGATACTCCTCGGTCTGGGCGATGGGAATCCAGGTGATCGCCTCGAGCGTGCGATCCCGTCCGAGGGTGGGTTCGTGCCTGGAGAAGTGCTCTTCTTCGCCATCCTCGACGACGTACTCGACGATGTCCTCCTTCGGCACCTCCTCGCCCTCTTCGGTCACCCACCGATAGCCATAGCCCTCCTCGAGCGTCTCGTCGGTCGCCTTGTCATAGAGCTGGCGGACGACGAGGTCGCCGCTTTGTTCGTCCCGGCGGATGATTTCGGGCTGGTCCCCGAGATTCTCTGGGGAGAGCTTCTTCGTGTAGATATCGGCGTTGATCGCGAGGCCCTGGTGATTCAGCTTGAGACGGCTCTTCCGATGGGCCATTGAGAAATTAGTCGGCTTCGGATTGCTTGGTTAGGGACAGCCTGCAGGGCGAAATATCAACTTACCTGTGGCGGTGCTTGATACTAATCAGTTATCGTGATATCGGTAATTTTATTCCAGACCATTGTCGTGTGAGTTTACGATCATTTTAATGGGTGGACAAAGAACCGGCGGGAGGCCGATGGTACGGCGGGATAGGATTCGAATTATCGCTCTCGGCCTCACGGTTACGCTCTCGTTGCTCCTGCTGGCCAACACTGCGATCGCAACGGGTGGGACTGTTACCCAGAAGTCGGCAAGTCGGCTGTCCACTATGGACGATACCAACCGGACGTTCGTGAACAATTCCACGACGATCGAACAGGGTGATGTGGCGTCGATTCCGATGTCGCTCGGGCAGGCCGATGCGGCTGCGCTTCGAATTGGCGACTGGAACGAGACGCTGTACGAGGTCGGTTTGAATCTCACCGCAGAACCGGGATATCAGGGGGAGCAATTCAATCTCGAGCTCAACAGCTACACTGCTGGCGGTGGCGGGATAGAAGAGGAACTCGACAACAGCGCCGGAACCGATCTGGTGTTCTCGACGACTGATCCAGAGGTCCATGTAGACGTTACCTACCGGAAACTCGGGATGAACGAAGTTGCAGAACCGAGGCATTTCGGCCCAACAGAAACAATTTCCCCAGACGAGCAACTTGGATATGTGCTACCAGAGCAGTCGTACAAGCTGTCTGCTCGGGTCCCACTGGAACACGTCGCCCTTCAACCCGCGAGTACTTGAGAACCAATCTAATACCGCCTTCCTCATAATAGAACCTCCAGAAGACGCAGGGGACTTCGGACTGTATCGGGCACCAGAGAGTGATTCGGTGATCGGCGCAGATGATCTTGATAGCGCGACGGTCACGCCAACGGGTGAGATTGCCATTGGCGATCGACTCATCGGCGTCGTCGAGGACTTCGGCCAGTCCGGATTATTCGCGTACCTGCACTCGAGCAAGGGCATCTCGGACGGTGATGAACTCGGCACACCGCTCTGGGACCACGGAAACGTTTCATTCGAGCTGGTACCCGATGATCTACCTCCATCTGCCGATCACGCCTGGAACACAAGTGGGCACGATGTAGGAGACCCACTACCGGTCAACCTGAACGCAACCGGGCTCAATATCGAGGCATACGATGGAGATCTGATTGTGGAGCTGAAGTACCATCCAATATTTGATGAAGAGTTTGGACTTGACGTCATCTTTGCTGCTAATTCGAATCCAGTAATGGTCGACGAAAACGACAGCACCTCAACGCAGACATTGGTGACCCCACCGCCGCCTCCGCCACCCGGTAATGGGGACGAGAACGTAGCTATCAAACACGCACGCAAATTGACCACATCAATCTGATAAGCCCTCAATTTCCTTCGATCCGGACATGGACGAGGTTCTCAATGCGAGCTGATGCCACCATTCGAGGTACCACGACTGTGGCCCGGGGTCAGAGGTGCGAGTGCGAGCGTCTGCGGCTGGCTATTCCACCGAGAATGTCGATGCACCCGTCTTCTCGATGAGGGCAGTACCCGCTGGGAGGTTGATATGAATCTGAGCGATGGACCCGCACAAATACTGTTTGAAATGGATGCGACCGGTCCAGCTCGACGCGAGAGACGGAACGAGAGTCCACCCTGCTCAATTCGACCCCTCGTTCGATCGACCTACGGGTCAACGACACCGAACTCCTCATTGATTCTAACACATCGTCCAGGGTAATTGCAAATTACTCAGATCGGTCATTGGAGGATGTCACTCAACCCTCGACACTCACGAGCTCGAACTCCTCCGTGGCATCCATCACTGAGAACGGGACGATTACCGCCAACAGTGATCGCCAGACTACGGTGACGGCCGCATGCGAACCGAAGCGACTCGGTGTTGGTATCAGTCGTGGAGGGCGAACGCAGATCCACTTCCCGACGGATACTACGGCACGCTTCGTATCGACGGTGATCCAGCACCGGCGGGAACCGTACTCGAGGCCGAATTGAATGGCGAGATCCAGGATACCATCAACGTCTCAGACGGCGGTCGGTTTGGGGAGTCAGGCCTGGGCGGCGATCGCCTCCTCGTGAACGGTACATCCAGTGAGGTCGGCCAACCAGTCGAATTCTACGTCAACAACGATGAAATCCTTAGATCGCAAGCCGCAGAGGTGCGATTGTTTCAGGGCGGCGTGACAAGGGAACTCGACCTCACAGTGGATCCGCTCATCCAGAGCCCCCCGTGTACCACAAGGTCATCGAAAACGATGGCGGGGCCCACGCAATCGGCTTCCCTGGGCCAGTGAACGGATCGCTACGCGATGTGTTCCCCAATGAGACGACTGGCTTACTCGCCCTCTACACCTATGGCGAAACGGGTTGGAGCCTCGAGACGAATCTCGATCGAAACCTGTCTGCACTCGATGCGATCGTCGTGACGACGGCTGGGGACGCTGGTCCTGATACCTATACAATCACCGTCAGGCTGGATTCAAACGTATCCGTGGAAAATCGGACAATGCAGGAGGGGTGGAACTTCGTGGCTGCCCCGCAGTTCACCGATGCGGAAGGTGCCTTCGGGATCGAGGACGCCGTCCTCGTCTTCGACCGCTATGCACAGCCACTCACTGGCGAGTATGATCCAACCCCCGAGTTCGAGAGTTACGTGGTGGGCAGCACTGCCTGGGGCCATACCGCCCCTCCAGTAAACCCATTCACTGGCTACTTCGTCTACATGGCGGAGAGTGGTGACCTTCCAGTTACAGCCTCGAACCTGGATCACAAGCCCCACGCAAACGAGCTCCTGGATCTGCCGGAGAACTGACCGAAGGACGGGTTAGAACTCTGAGCCGCGATTCAAGATTGAATCGGTAACCGCTATACGGATCTCGCTATCACCGGGATGCGCTCAATCGCAAAAGTGCACGTGCTTAGGGCTGGACCTGGGTACAAACGATTCCAGTTGATTCTCAGGTGCTCGATCAGCAGTGAGGGACGATCACTCCTCGAGAGTCAATCGCTCGACCGCATGTGCCGTCAGGCCGCGAGTTCGAGCGACGGTGGACGAATCGCCAAACAGTCCCACGTCTGAATCGGCCGGAGCGGGCCATGGATTGACACCCGCGGCGATGACGTGATCGTCCTGAGTGGTTCGGGCGATGTGCATCGTCACGGCTGCGGTCACTCTATCCTCCCCCACCACGCCCCCGAACGTCTCCAGTTCCACCTCATCCCCGAGCAGTGAGACCGACAGTGGTCGCAAGCCACCTCCCTCACCATCAAGGCGCTCGGGACCGGCACGCCACTCGATACCCTCGGTGTCAGCACCCCCTGCCGAACCAAGCACTCGTCGGGCCGTCTCGTGCTGGAGGAGCTCAGCCGTCTCCATGCCAACCACCGGATTCGCGGACTGGCCCGCCACCTGGGCGTCGGGCATCGACAGCGAGGCTAGGCCGACTGCCGCACCGCCCAGCCACGGGGGTCGACCGCGGGCGAGAGGGTTCTCCGGGAGACCCAACTGCCCTCGACGTTTACGAACGATGGCCCCGAACCGGCGAAGACGGTCTGTGCCGTCTCTATCGACTCGCCCTCCTCGAGATAGCGAGCGCCCTCCGGCAGGGACTCGATGCCCGCCCCGGCGAGGAATTGATCGACATCGGCCACGACGATACTGGTGTCGAATGGATCTTCCGGGAATAACGGATCATCGGGGAAGAACGGGTCTTCCGGGAACAATGGATCATCGGGGAAGAACGGGTCTTCAGGAAGTAGCGGGTCTTTCCGGGAACAATGGATCATCGGGGAAGAACGGGTCTTCCGGGAAGAAGGGGTGCCTCCGGGAAGAATGTGGTCCCGGGCATGACGGCCGCAGACCCCGTGCCGGTTGTCGGTCAGAGTCGAGTGCTCGAGGGCCGGTCCTGGAACGCTCTGCATGACGGCACCGGCCATCGAATCGCCGGTAGCGAAGAGACCGGCGGGAACGAGCAGCCGGAACCGGGATGGGCTTCGACCCCCGGACGGAGATTCAGTCGCGAATTCCCAGCGGATCGTCTCGCCCAGGAAGACTGTTTCCAGAGATGACGGTAGCTCCTCCGCTGATCTGGCCACCATTGGCCGCCTCGACGAACCGGAGTGGCATCCGCATCGGGCCGTGTCTGTCTGGCATGGTTACTCCCCTCCGAGGCCCGCATGTCGGGAGTAGACGGCAATCTGGCTGGTCACCGTGACGGTGACGTTCCCGCTGGGCCCTGATCGCTCAATCGTGTAATCATCCCGCTTGGTCTCCCCCAGGGCCAGTGCGTCCCGATCTGCCTCTGGTAGCACGACGGGCGTCGCCTCGAACGACTGGTTCGGAGAGTGCCGGAGACACCCGGCCAGACCGGCCGCGGCGACCGAACCCACGATCCCGACGAAGCCCCGACGTTTCGTGAGGAATCCAGATCTGTCGTTGCAGCCGGTGTTATCCGTGTATTCTTGAGTCATCGTTTCTCGTAGTGTCTGGCCAACTACCTTATATTTCCCGGCAGATCGAATACCCGTCTGGCAGTTCGGGAGGTAAGCGCTCCACTGGCGACCATCTCGAGTTTCTGCCCGACAATCTCCGAAAGAATCAGCTGATACCGTTAATCGTCAGCCGGTACAGCCTCGAGCTCCTCGGCCTCGGCCGCCTCCGCTGCCTCCTCTTCTTCTTTCTTCGCCTTGATCTTCTTCAGCCGGAAGATCTCCTCGCGCTCCTGCTCCTCGAGTTTCTGCTCGATGTACTCCTTGTTCTCGTAGAGATCCGGCAGCAGCTTGAACTCGAGCGCGTTCACCCGTCGCTTCGTCGTCTCGATTTCGGAGAGCATCTTCTTCATCGCGGTCTCGACTTCGGCGGCGACGATCACCTGCTCGAGCAGGTTCTCGTAGGCCTCGGCGGCCTCGTCGATGCGCGCCGACGTGCCCATGATTCCGTACCCGCGCTCGTCGAGTGACTTCGTGACCCGCGAGGACTCGATCTGTGGAACGACGACACCCATGATGTTCTTGGCCTCGGTGGTGATCTCGGGGTGTTCCTGCAGCGCAGACGCCGCACCACGTACGGCCACGTCACCCTCCATCGCGCGGGCCATGTTGATCCGCTGCTGGGCCCGCTCGTAGTCCGCGGCGAGATCCGAGCGGACGTCCTGGGCGGTGTCCAGGATGTCCATGAACTCCATGATGAGGCCGTCACGCTTCTTCTCGAGCGTCCCGTGCCCGCGCTCGGAGAGATCGATGCGATCCTCGATCTCCATGAGGTTCTTGCGGGTGGGTTTGACGTCCTTGGCCATGTTGTGGCTGGATTTGGGAGCGATGCGGTTAACTGTTTTCAAGCCGCCCGGCCGAACCGAAACGTCTTATCCGCTGACGCGAGAACGGTCAGCGAACACGCCATGGCATCCCAGCGTCCCGCCGCGGCCGAACGGACGAGTGATCGGCCGAGCGACACCTACGCGTATTACCACGAGGTGTTTGCCGACTGCGAGCGGCCGTTCGCCTTCGTCGACCTCGATGCCCTGGACAGCAACATCGAAACGGTCCAGCGGCGGGCGGCCGGCACACCGGTCCGAGTCGCGAGCAAGTCCGTTCGCTGTCGGTCGATCCTCGAGCGGGTCCTCGATGCCGATGGCATCCGCGGGATCATGGCCTACGGGGGCTACGAGGCAGCGTGGCTCGCCGACGAGGGATTCGACGACCTGCTGGTGGCCTATCCGGTCGTCGAGGCGGCCGAACTCGAGGCGATCGCGGAACGCGTCGCCGACGGGACCCAGATCGTCTGCATGGTCGATTCGGTCGAGCATATCGAGCGGGCCGCCGAGGCCGCCGAGGCGGTCGGGACGACACTCCCGCTCTGTCTCGACATCGACATGTCGACGGAACACCTCGGGATCTACTTCGGAGTTCGACGCTCGGAGATCAGGTCGGCCGCCCAGGCCAGGCGGCGAGCCGCATTCATCGAGCGGACCGACGGCGTCTCTCTCGAGGCGGTCATGGGCTACGAGGGCCAGATCGCCGGCCTGCCCGACGACAACCCAGCGAACAACGCAGCGGTCAACTTCGTCGTCCGGCAGCTGAAGCGGCTCTCGCGATCCGAGGTCCTCGACCGCCGAGGCGCCGTTATTGCCGGTCTCACCGCTGACGGCCATGACCTTCGCTACGTCAACGGCGGGGGCACGGGCTGTGTCGAGTTCGCCTCGGGTGATCCAGCCGTCACCGAGGTCACGGTCGGCTCGGGCTTTTACACGCCCCACCTCTTCGACAATTTCCGGCGATTCACCCATCAGCCGGCAGCCGGGTACGCAATCGAAGTTACGCGGCGACCTGATCAGTCGATTGTTACCTGCCGGGGCGGGGGCTACGTCGCCTCCGGCCCACCCGGAGTGGACAAGATTCCCCAGCCCTGGCTACCACGTAGGGCCGAACTTATCGATACCGAGGCCGCCGGCGAGGTCCAGACACCGATCCAGTATCGAGGGCCCGGAACGACCTCGATGCTGGGCGATCCCGTCTTCATGCGCCACGCCAAGGCCGGCGAGCTCTGTCGGAACTTCGAGGCACTCCACCTGGTCGCAGACGGAGAGATCGTCGAGACGGTGCCGACCTACCGCGGCGACGGCAAGCAATTTTTCTGATCATGACAGACACCACCTGGACGAACTGGTCGGGCGAGCAAACGTGTACCCCCCGGCAGTTCCATCGGCCATCGACAGAGGAACAGCTCCAAACGATCGTCGCCGACGCGAACGAGGCGGGCAAGACTGTCCGTGTCGCCGGGGCCGGCCACTCGTTTTCGCCAGTCGTCCCGACCCGTGACGAGCTCATTTCGCTCGAGCACTACACCGGTCTCGTCGATGTCGACGAGGACGAACAAACGGCAACTGTCCGGGCTGGCACCCCGCTCTGGGAGCTCAACGAGCTGCTGGATGCCCACGGTCTCGCCATGGAGAACCTCGGCGACGTTGATCGCCAGTCAGTCGCCGGGGCGTTGATCGCCGGCACCCATGGGACCGGCACCGGCCTCGGCATCCTCGCCACCCAGATTCGTGGTATCCGACTGATCACCGCCGACGGCGAGCCCCTCGAGCTTACGCCCGAGGACAGCGAGCGGTTCAAAGCCGCGCAGGTCTCACTCGGGGCGCTTGGGGTTGTCTCGACGCTGACGCTGGATCTCGAGCCAGCCCTCGCGTGCAACAGCGCCGCTACACGATGCCACTCGAGGAGGTTCTCGAGGTATTTCCCCAGCTCGCCGAGCGCCACCGCCACTTCGAGTTCTTCTGGTTTCCCCACACCGAGAACGCCCTCGTCAAGGTGATCGACAGGACGGATTCCCTGCCAGACGAGGGAGGCCGATTCGACGATATCGGTGAGCGTCTGGCCAACGAGGCCTGGGAGGGGATGTGTCGACTCGGAACGAAAGTTCCGTTTACGGCCACGGCGGGTGCGAAGCTCGCCTCAGCGACGCTCTCGGGTGGAGTGGACATCGGGCCAAGTTACGAGGTCTTCGCCAACGATCGAGACGTCCGGTTCGACGAGATGGAGTACGGCGTGCCGTTCGACGAGGCCGCCGCAGCGATGCGTTCGATTCGGGAGGTCGCGGATGCCGACAGCACCGTCCAGTTCCCCATCGAGTTCCGCGTCGTCGCCGAAGACGACATCCTCCTGAGTCCGGCCCACGGCCGGGACTCGGCGTTCATCGCAGTCCACAAGTATCACCAGAAGCCCTATCGCTCGTACTTCGACACCTGCGAGGAGCGGTTCAAGCGCTTCGAGGGTCGGCCCCACTGGGGCAAGCTCCACTATCGAGACGCTGATGACTTCGCCGACCTCTATCCCGAGTGGGACACCTTCCAGTCAATCCGGACAGACGTCGACCCTGAAGGCACGTTCATGAACAGTCACCTTGAACGTGTGTTTATAGAGTGACCGCCCGCCACGCTCTACCACGGGAAATCGCCTTCGCAGGGACCGAAAATTGATGTTGTGTCTGAGCAGCGAGGACAGGAGAGAAATGAGGTTGTAATATATTTGTGAGTTCTAAAGATATATTGCGAAACGGAGCGTACTGCCACGTATGACCGACGTCGACCCCACTCCATCCAGCGAGGCTGTGGAGGCGGTTCAGCAGCACTGGCAGGACGATACGGACACCTTCGACCGCGTGTATCAGACCCTTCTCGGACTGACTGAACCAACACCCTACACCGACATTGGAGACATCGCACAGTGTTCCCCAAATGCCGCCAAGAAGCACGCAGAGCGCCTCACAGAGATGGGAATCGCCCTCGCTGACCGGGACAGTCGACCCCCGCGATACCAGCGAAATGATGCATACCTGGAGTGGCAGGACGCGAGCAGACTCGCAGCTGATTTTTCCGTTGAGGAGATCATCAGTCCGGGTCCAACTACTTGAAGAGCGTCGTGAGGGGTTCGAAAACAGATTCGGATACAAGCGGATCCTTCCTCGGTCTCAGTCTTCGACCGTGCGAATCACGAGGCGCTTCACGAACGAATGGAGGCCGTCAGCGAGTGGCAGTCCATCGATCGGGATATTCGTCTCTACGAACTCGCACGACAAATCGCCCAAAACGACGGGCACCTCCTGCCCGCATAGATGGATCTGTCGACATCAACTGGCCCACCCGATAGACAGACGCTTCGGCTTCTCGAACAGTTCATGGCAAACGAATCTGCTGTCGAGACAACCGGCAGTCGAACCAACCAGTTTCGAGCCAACCCTCCTCGAGGCAGCATTCGAACCGAATCGATATCCAGCGACCGTAACCGGTGCCCGTCTCCAGGTTCGCTGGTACACCAGCGGAGATTTTTCGATTCACTACCTCGAGACAACTGCATCTGATGAGCAAGACTGGGAGTGTCGCTGGGATCGTCACCCGAATCCCCATAACACCCGTCTCCATTTTCATCTACCACCAGATGGAAAGGAGACAGAGAGATCTCTCGTGGCCCGCATCGCATCCACTCGAGGTGATATCGACCGTGATTGCTGCTATCGAGCAACGGATGATCCAGCTCTGGTCGGATGGTGACTGATCCTACTCGAGCGAAAACGTCGCAGTGATCGGCAGGTGGTCCGAGCGGTGCTCGGGAGTGCTGGGTTCCTTCGTTGCATACTCCGTGAATCGAATACCTGCCGTCCCGAGAATGTAATCGATCCGCGCAAACGGTGTCCCGGTGAACCCGTGGAAGGTATTCGAGGGGCCCGACGGGGCATCGACGGCCGCGTTGGCGTCGACAAGCCCACCCTCGACGAGGGTTCGGTAGGGAGCTGACTCCGGATCGCTGTTTAGATCGCCCATGACCAGCGCCGGGATATTATCGGCCACGCGTTCACTGACCCGCTCGACAATCAGCGCCGCTGCCTGCTCGCGGGCCGCTGGCCCAATGTGATCGAAGTGAGTGCTACAGACCCAGAGGCGCCGATCCTCGAGGCCGAGGAGGGCCCAGGATGAGACCCGCGGTAAGGCGCCATCCCAGCCAACCGACCCAGGCTCATCGGGGGTTTCCGAGAGCCAGAACTGGCCTCGATCGAGCACCTCGAACCGATCGGCCCGCCAGGCAATTGGCACGAACTCACCCTCGCGCTCTCCGTCGACGCGACCAACCCCGTGCCACTCGAGCCAGTCCAGTCGCTCGCGGAGTTCGTCATACTGGTGTGCAAGTGCCTCCTGGATCGCAAGCAGATCGGGATCAATCTGCTCGAGAATATCGACAACCGCATCGGCCCGATCCGCCCAGGGTCGCTCGTCCTCGTCGGTATCTAATCGTACATTGAACGAGCACGCCCGGATCGGATCGGGGGCCATGGCAGTGCTCCGATCAGGCCTCGACTGTCTCGCCCTCGCGGTAGTGCTCCTCGATGAACTCCTCGTCGATGCGGTTGAGCTCCTCCGGGGGCAACGCCGAGAGCAGGTCCCAGCCGATCTCGAGCGTCTCCTCGATCGACGCGATTCGTGTCGAATCCCTGGTCGATGAACCCCGTCTCGAAGTCGTCGGCGAAGTCGAGGTACTTGTTGTCGCGCTCGGAGAGCGCTTCGCGGCCGACGATGTTCACCGAGGTCGCGGAGGTCCTCGCCCTCCGCGTAGGCCGCGTAGAGCTGGTCGGCGACGTCCTCGTGGTCCTCGCGGGTGCAGTCCCTCGCCGATCCCGTCGTCCATGAGCCGCGACAAGCGACGGCAGGACGTTGACCGGTGGCTCGACGCCCTGACTGTTGAGGTCCGGTCGACGTAGATCTGGCCCTCCGTGATGTATCCCGTCAGGTCGGGGATCGGGTGGGTGTCGTCGTCGCCGGGCATCGTGAGGATGGGAATCTGGGTGACCGATCCCTCGCGGCCCTCGATGCGGCCGGCCCGCTCGTAGAGCTGGCGCCAGGTCGGTGTACATGTATCCCGGATAGCCACGGCGACCCGGAACCTCCTCGCGGGCCGCACCGATCTCGCGCAGGGCCTCACAGTAGTTCGTCATGTCCGTGAGGATGACCAGGACGTGATAGCCCTTGTCGAAGGCGAGGTACTCGGCGGTCGTCAGCGCCAGTCGCGGCGTGACCGTCCGCTCGACGGCCGGGTCGTCGGCGAGGTTCATGAAGACGACCGAGCGCTCCAGGGCGCCGGTTCGCTCGAAGTCCTCCATGAACTCGTTGGCCTCCTCGGCGGTGATCCCCATCGCCCCGAAGATGACCGCGAACTCAGAGCTCGCCCTCCTCGCCGGCTTCCTCCTCTGGGACGGTCGCCTGGCGGGCGATCTGGAGCGCGAGTTCGTTGTGCGGCAGCCCCGACCCGGAGAAGATCGGGAGCTTCTGGCCGCGGACGAGCGTGTTCATGCCGTCGATGGCCGAGACGCCGGTCTGGATGAACTCCTGCGGGTACTCCCGGGAGTAGGGGTTGATCGCCGCACCGACGATGTCGCGGCGCTCCTCGGGAACGATGTCCGGGCCGCCGTCGATCGGTCGGCCGGATCCGTCGAGGACCCGCCCGAGCAGGTCCTCGGTGACGGGCATCTTCATCGTCTCGCCGATGAATCGGACCGATGCATTACGGTCGATGCCCTCGGTCCCCTCGAACACCTGGATGGCGACGAAGCTCGTCGCTGGTCTCGAGCACCTGCCCGCGGCGGGTCTCGCCGTCCGGCGTCTCGATCTCGACGATCTCGTCGTACCCGACCGGTTCGTCGACCTCGGCGAACACCAGCGGACCGCTGATCTCCGTGATTGTCTTGTATTCCTTCATGGCTAGTACAACCCCCCGATCTCCGCGGCGAGATCATCCTCGAGCTCGTCGATGAAGTCGTGCGTACGTCCTCGGCGGTCCCCATGCGGTTCAGCCGTGGTGCGGCTTCGATGTCGGCGATCTCCTCGACGGGGACGCCGGCCTCGAGCGCCTCGAAGGCCTCGTCGTTGAACGTCCTGATCGCCTGGAGCATCCGGTAGGTCTTCTCGGGCTCGCAGTAGGTGTCCACGTCGTGGAACGCGTTCTGCTGGAGCCAGGCCTCGCGGAGGTAGCGGGCGACCTCGAGCGTGAGCTGCTGGTCCTCCGGCAGGGCGTCCTTGCCGACGAGCTGGACGATCTCCTGCAGTTCGTCCTCCTCGTCGAGGACGTCGATCGCCCACTGGCGGATCTCCGGCCAGTCCTCGGCGACGTTCTCCTCGAACCACGGGTCGAGCTGCTCCCGGTACAGCGAGTACGACTCGTTCCAGTTGATCGACGGGAAGTGCCGGCGCTCGGCGAGGTCGGCGTCCAGCGCCCAGAACGTCTTGACGATCCGCAGCGTGTTCTGGGTGACCGGCTCGGAGAAGTCCCCGCCGGGTGGCGAGACGGCCCCGATGACCGACACCGAGCCCTCGTCGCCGTTGATGAGCTGGAACTTCCCGGCCCGCTCGTAGAACTCCGAGAGTCGCGCCGCCAGGTAGGCCGGATAGCCCTCCTCACCGGGCATCTCCTCGAGCCGCGCTCGAGATTTCCCGCATGGCCTCGGCCCACCGCGAGGTGGAGTCGGCCATGAGCGCCACGTCGTAGCCCATGTCGCGGAAGTACTCCGCGATCGTGATCCCGGTGTAGACGCAGGACTCACGGGCCGCGACGGGCATGTTCGACGTGTTCGCGATCAAGCACGTCCGGCTCATCAGCGGCTTGCCGGTCTTCGGGTCCTCGAGTTCGGGGAAGTCCTCGATGACCTCCGTCATCTCGTTGCCGCGCTCGCCACAGCCGACGTAGACGACGATGTCCGCGTCGGCCCACTTGGCGAGCTGGTGCTGGGTGACGGTCTTCCCGGAGCCGAACGGGCCCGGGAATCGCGGCCGTCCCGCCCTTCGCGATCGGGAAGAGTCCATCGAGGATCCGCTGCCCCGAGACGAGCGGAATCGTCGGTGTCTCCTTCTCCTCGGCCGGTCGAGCCTCCCGGACCGGCCACTCCTGGTACATGGAAATCTCCTCGCCGGTATCGAGTTCGACGACCGTCTCCTCGACGGCGAACGTCGCCGGCCTCGATCGCGAGCGACCTCGCCGCCCTCGCAGTCCGGCGGGACCATCACGCTTGTGGTCGATGCTCTCGGTCTCCGGGACCGTCCCGATGACGTCGCCGGGCTCGACGTCGTCGCCCGCCTCGACCGTCGGCGTGAACTCCCAGGTCTTCTCGAGGTCGATCCCGGGCGCGTCGACGCCGCGGTCGAGGAACGCGCTGTCCATCTGCTCCTCGAGCACGTCGAGTGGGCGCTGGACGCCGTCGTAGATGGAGTCCAGCATGCCGGGGCCGAGGTCGACCGACAGCGGCTCGCCCGTGTTCTCGACGGGTTCGCCCGGGGCGACCCCGGAAGTCTCCTCGTAGACCTGAATCGTCGTGATGTTGCCCTCGATCTCGATGACCTCGCCCATCAGCCCTTCGTCGCCCACGTAGACGACGTCGTTCATCCGGGCATCGAGGTCCGTGGCGACCACGACTGGGCCGCTCACGCGTTCGATAACGCCGTCCTCCCGGACGGCCTCCGTATCTGTTGCCTGACTCATTGTATCACTCGCTGTCCTCTGCCATCAAGTCGATCCCGATCGCGCGCTTGATCTGGTCCCTGAGGCCGCCGCCACCGGTTCCCCCGCCGATGGTGACGACGACCGGCTCGACACTGGTCTCGACGGTCGATCGAACCTCCCGGGAGAGGTACTCGAGGTCGTCATCGTGCATGATCACGATGCCGACCCCATCATCGTCGATGACGTTCGTCACGGCTGCGTCTAAGTTCTCCGATTTGGTGTCGTCGTCGACGTTCTCGAACCGCCGGACGCCCGCCAGCCGGAAGCCGGTGGTGAACTCGGGACTGCCAACGACGGCGATCTCCTGGCTCATTGGATCACCAGCTCCTCTTCGATCTCCTCGGTCGAGAGTCCGACCTCCCGACCCCGGGCGATCGCCCGAATGTTCTCGACCTCGCGTTCCTTTGCGAGGATGTACGCGAGGACGGCCGATGCCGAGACGGGGTAGACACTCGAGAGTGTATCCGAGTACTCGAGCAGGGCCGCATCGAGCGCGTGCTCGAACCCGATGAGACTGTCGCCGTCTCGGAGTCGATCGAGCGCGTCCGAGAGCTCGTCGCCGTAGTCGACTCTCCCGGATGCGGCTCGACCAGTTCGTTCGACGTTCGCCGACGAGCCGTCGCGAGCTCGACTCGGCGTCGAAGAGCGACGCCGCCCTCGATGAAGTACGTCCGCCGGATCGATGTCGGCACCGCTCCGTGGCGACGCGAAGCGCGTTCCGCGACGTTCCGGAAGTCGATCTCGGCCTCGAGGAACTCGACGTAGAGGGCCTCCGGTCGCCTCGCGGTCGCCGAGGTCGGCCAGGCAGTGGCTCGATCAGAACGCCCGGTCGACGGCGTTCTCGAGCGGCACCAGGACGCCGTCGGTCCTCGTAGTCCTCGAAGCGCGTCCGCCAGCGGGTCGCCGAAGAGTCGTCCCTCGAGCACGCTCGACGACCTCCTCGATCGATCTCGGCGTCGACGAGCCGATCGAGCAGGCGCGTCGTCGAACTCGCCGGCCCGGATCAGGTCGGTCTCGAATGGCCTCGCTGTCGGCGTCGGTGTAGACGCCGCGGATGACCGTCTTGACGTTCCAGGCGTCGAACTTCCGGAGATACCTGGCGATCTGGTCGTACGAGGCTCGCCTTCGGACCATCGCGAGCAGGTCGTGGAAGTGTTTCGCGAGATTCCGGTTCAGGGCGTACTCGATCAGATCGACACCCGAGTGGCGTGCCCCGAGTGCATTGATCTCGGCTTCGTACTCCGTGTCCTCCATGAACCGGGCGATCTCGCTCGGTCCCATCCGGACGAGCTTCCGGTAGTCGTCCTCGTCGAACAGCGCGGCGCGTCGCGACCGGACGCGAGCGTTGACGTACTCCGGAGTTCGAGCTGCCGGTCGCGCTCGTGCTGTGCGCTCATTGCTCGAACAGTCGATCACTGATGGCCTTGAGCTCGTCCTCCCAGACGGACTCGAGGATTGAATCGAACGTGTTGTTCACCCGGATGCGTGACGTGTCGCTCTCGAGGACGACGCCACCGAGGCAGTCGTACTCGCCGGCATAGGTGTAGCCGTCGTGATCCTCGAGGATCGACTCGATCAGCGCCTCGTCGGCGGCCCGGCCGAAGACCTGCACACGTGTCGAGTCCTCGAACTCGTCACTGGCGTCATCGAGCAGGGCCCGGGTCAGTTCCTCCCGCTTGACCTCGTCGAGGTCGACAATCGCCTCCTCGACGGCCTCTCGCACGTCGGCGAGGGCGTCTCGCCGGGCCGCCAGGAGCTGCTGTTTGGCCTCGAGCTTGGCACTCGAGAGGCGCTGCTCGCGGAGCTGGGCGACCTGTCGGTCGGCCTTTTGCTCCTCGGCCATGACGATCTCCTCGGCGTCTTCCTCGGCCTCAGCGATGATCTCGTCAGCCTCCTGTTCGCCCGCCTCGCGAATCTCCTCGGCCCGCGCTCTGGCCTCCTCTCGAATGTCCTCGACGACGGTATTGAGACTCATTGTGAGTGCCCGTCGTTAGGGCATCAGGAAGATGACGACGATCGCGAAGATGACGAGCGTCTCGGGGAGAACCGTCATGATCGATCCCCGGGACGAACATGTCACGGTCCTCCGCGATGGCGCCCACGGCTGCCGCTCCGATTCCCCGCTCTGCATACCCAGCCCCGAAGGCCGCGAGTCCGACCGCAATGGCGGCAGCCCCGGCATTCTCGAGTGCGGGTGCTTCTTCGAGTGTCTGGAGTGCTGGCAACTGACTCAGTAGGTCGACGATTTCAAGCATGGTTGAGTGGATTCTCCGCGTTCGCTGTACGCGGTTCTGAACAGTCCGTAACTGACCACTCCCCGTTCTTAAACCTTCCCAAGTAATTCGACATACTCACGTACGATACACCGGCTCAACGGTCGATTCGGGATTTCAGATCGGGGTTGATTTTCGCGCTATTCGCGCTGGATCGACCGCTCCCCTCCGAAGGGTTGGTAGACCTCGCCACCACCCTCGTAGAACTTCTGGAAAAACTCGACATATTCGAGGCGCAGCATCTGGATGCCGGCGGCGGTGGATACCGAGGACGAGGACCAGCACGTGGCCGAGCACGAAGACGAGGACCGCCACTGGCAGTCCGATCCACATCGGCTCCATGTGGGCCAGGCCAATGAACTCCTGCTCGTAGCCACTAACGTCGTAGGTCGGGAGATTGAACACGGTATGGCCGTGATCAGAGTACCCTCCGAACACGAGAAGATTAACGGCAAAGGCCATCCCCCCTTCGCGAGCAACACCGCGGTCAGTCGGAGGTAGGAGAGAACGTGGCCGAACGCCCAGGCCGGGGACTCTGCAATCCCAGCAAGGCCCTCGCCAACGCCGACCATGATGAGTCCCACGAGCGCCAGCACGAGCGCGACCATCCCGACAACCGCCGGCAGGCCGGTGAATCCCACGAAGCCAGCCAGCGCGCTGTCAGGACCAACGATGAAGTCCGGCTTGGGGCCCAGCAGGTGCGTGCTGAAGACCCAGATGAACACACCATTCATGGCGAGAATCCACGAGAAACGCTCGAGGACCGCCGCCTTGATTCCGTGGTTCAGCTCGTTGACGAACCCCATCACGAGCCCGATGTTGAGATGGAGGATGCCAAAGAGAATGCTCACCACGATCCAGAGCAGGGCCCACTCGCTCGCCTGTAACCCCTTCGAGAGCGACCCAGCAAGTGGCAGGGCGTGAAAGAGGGGCTCTGAGACGTACTCGATGTGGATGCCGAAGTAATCGTCATAGAGATACCCGAAGAGCATCGTGAATGCCCCGGCCCAGATACCGATCGTTCCGATTGCCTTCATCGCGTCCGAGTCGAACCCGCGGTACAGAAAGACCCCCATCAGGAGATACATCAGCCCGTAGCCGGCGTCGCCGATCATGAACCCGAAGGCAATGGGATAGGTCAGAAACACCAACAGGGTGGGATCCAGCTCGCTGTACTTCGGTTGGCTGACCATCTTGACGAGCATCTCGAACGGCTTGGCCGGGCGGAGGTTGTCGAGGACGACCGGCGGGTTGTCGTCCATCGTTACCGCCGTGCCGCCATCGGTGGCCGCCACCTGCTCGGACTCACCGGCTACCGGCGCATCGTCAGCAGGTTCGTGATGGTCGTGATCGCCATCGAAGGTCGCCCGCTCGAGCTCTTCGATCTCGAGGCGATCGCCGACGGCCGACTCGAGCGACTCGACGAACGTATCGAAGGCCTCGGTCGGAATCCAGCCCTCGGCGATGAACGATCGCTTGGTCGTCGCGAACTGCAGCGGCGCCTCGGCCTGATTGAGCTTGACCGTGAGTTCGTGCTCGACGTGGAGCAGGAATTCCCCGGCCTGTTCAGTAATCGCCTCGAGCTCCTCCTCGAGGGTTGCCATGGTCTCCTCCAGATCCTCGCGCTCGGCTTCCAGCGACTCGAGGTAGGCCTCCGGTGACTGATCGGCTTCCGGAATCTCGTACTGCACGAACTCGAGGCCAACAAGGGCCTCGTCGATCACCGGCGGTGATGCAGCCTCGGTGGGGGCGGCGACGATGGCGGTCACCTCGCCCTCCCCGAAGAGGTCGTAGGCCCGGACGGCCTCCGACTCCTCCAGTGCCGCCTCGATGGCGGGCTCTTTACCCTCGCCGACAGCGACATCCACCGTCTCGTAGCCCGAGAGCAGGTCGAGGTCGATCCCCAGATCGGCGAAGGGCTGAACGCGGCTGATTCGTTCCTCGACCGATCGCAGGTTCTCACGGACCGCACTGAGTTCGTCGTCCAGTTCGGTCACCTCCTGACGGAGGTCCTCCAGGCGGTCCTCCCAGCCAGTTTCGAGTGAGCCTCGGTCGACCGCCTCCTCTGCGTCGAGGTCGAGGGTGCTCTCGAGTGCCCGGACTGTCACCAATCGCTCGGCGATCTCGTCGGCACCCTCGATCGGGTCACCGTTCTCGAAGCCGCTCCAGGACCCGTCGTAATCCGACAGGTGAACGAGTTCGAGATCGTGGACGGTCTCGATCACGGTCGTCATCGTGCCGCGTGACCCCGTCACCGAGACCTTGCTCATCCGCTCAGGTCTGAGCATGCACCGCCTCCTCGAACAGGTCAACGACGAAGTCAATCACCTCGTCCGTTCGCTCCTCCGCGCGGGCGACGAGGGCATCCCGCTCGTCCTCCCCTGACTCGATTAGCTCCGCACACTCTGTCTCAATGTCCTCACGGGCGGTCTCGAGCGTTTCCTCGCGTCGCTCGCGGCCAGCCTCGCGGGCTTCGTCCCGGAGTTCATCGGCTCGGTCGGTCGCCTCGGCGATGCGCTCTTCCCGGTCTGCCTCCGCCTCGGCAACGATTTCGTCGGCCGCTTCCTCCGCCGACTGCAGTCGTTCAAGAACGTCTGGCCTCGGCATGCTCTAATCAGACGAAATTTGCGACAGTGCGTATATGGTAGTTGCGATAGCCCCCGAGAGATCGAGGGAACAGCAGACATATTGTCCCCGGTTCGAAACGAAGCCCTAACCGATGGGTATTCTCGAGGATAAGGGCCGGGCCCGCCACTTCTATCGCTTCCTCTCGATGATCTACGATCGGGTCAACCCCGTGTTCTGGACCGAGTCGATGCGCCAGACGGCCCTCGGGATGCTCGAGTTCGATCGCGAGATGACGGTGCTCGATGTCGGGTGCGGAACCGGCTTCGGAACCGCTGGTCTCCTCCAGCACGTCGACGAGGTGTATGCCCTCGACCAGAGCGCCCACCAGCTCAAGCAGGCGACACGGAAGTTCGGTCGAACCAATCGGGTCCGGTTCATGCGAGGAGATGCCGAACGGCTCCTGATCGCCACCGACAGTGTTGATCTGTGCTGGTCCTCGGGATCGATCGAGTACTGGCCGCGGCCCGTCAGGCGCTACGGGAGTTTCGACGGGTTCTCAAGCCAGGCGGTCAGGTCCTTGTCGTTGGGCCGAACGAACCCTCGAGTCGAGTGCTGCGGGCCCTCGCCAACGCGATCATGCTCTTTTACGATGAACGGGAAGCCAATCGCATGTTTACCCGGGCCGGCTTCGAAGAGATTCGCCACGAGCTCCTGGGGCCCAGCTACAACGAAAAACTCGCCATTGTGACCGTCGCCCGGGCGCCCGAGAACTAGTCAGCGTCAACCTCGAGGTCGGCGATCATTGCCCCACCGGCACTCAGCCTTGCTGTGACTGTATCCCCGGCAGCGAGCCGGCGGTTCGACTTGGCGATCGTTAGCGAGGCGGTTGTGCCAGCGGTCCACGTTCCGTCGTATTTTGCGTTAAACGGGCCGCCGGGTGACTGGTAGTAGCCTGCTGCGCCAACGAACGGGATTGGTGGTTGCTGTGCCAGCGGCTCACCGTTGACGGTGATCTGGATGGTCAAGGTATCGACCTCAATTGGATCGCCTGCGCGATGGGTAAACACCAGTTCGTTTGCGTCACCGTCTGCTGCCAGGTCGAAGGCGGCTGTGGGGACCGAGCTCGATGGCAGTGGCACCACGACCACGATGGCGGTCGCGAGCATGACAGTCAGGGCGACGAGGGTAATCGTGCCAACGAGCGGTGATAGCGCTCGCACCATGGCCCCCGTCTCCCCCCGCTTCCTATGTGAACCCTCGCGCGCTATGGCGGATCAGTCGAGACCGTTCGGTTGCCGACCGACGCCGTAACCTCGTAGGAGTTTCCAGCGGGCACCACCCAGACCGTGCCATCCGCGCCCGTTTCAGCGAGAGGGGTGCCGTCGAGTGCGATCGTGGCGTTGACCGGAGCGGCATCCTGGAACTCCCGAACCGTGACCTCGATCGGCCCATTCTGGGGCGTCTCATTGATCGTGAGGACGAGGTCGTCATTTGTCCATGGGCCACCGGCGCTACTCCGTGGCAGTGAGACAAGGGACAGTTCCTGAATCTCTCGGTGGATTTTGCCAGTCCCCGCATCGAGGTAGGCCTCGAGTGAGCCTTGGTCGTGAGGGAACTGGATCCAGTACAGGTTTGCTGTGGTCCGCTCGTTCACTGCCGGGGAGGAACTGTACTGGCTCGCCCACGGGTACAGGGACGTTGCGTAGTTGAACGCACCGGTGATACTTTCGAACTGGTCGGGGGCGGACTCGTCCCGGTTGTCGAAACGGATCGTCTCGAAGACGTAGGTGTCTTCAGTGACCGTCGCTAGCTGATAGCCAGTCTGGGTCGTTCGAATGGTAAGAGAGGTTGTCCCGTCGAGGGCGACCCCCGGAGTGAGGCGTCAATTCGGTTGCTCACCGGTGACTGCAGCATCTCCAGTCGACTCTTGTCGTCTCTGAACTGCGAGGCACTGATGGCGATCCCCGGGGACCGGCTCGATCGATGGGCCACTTCGTCGATCGCTGATTCGAGATAGGCGGCCTCCGTCGAGATCCGGTGGCGGCTCTGGACGAGTTGGGTGTCAGAGATCGTGCCATTGGCATGGGATCTGACCGCGTTGGCCTCGTTGGCCTCGAGAATATCGATCCGATCGAGAATGCGCTGGTACGTCTGTCGAACGAGATCTTCGCGCTGTCCAACTGGAACCGAACTGAAGTCATGTTCCATCAGGACGTACTGCTCGTGGTCAGCCCGCAGTACATCGTCAGTCCCCAGAAGGGTACTCCCGAGATCCGGGCGGACAATGTGGTGGCCACCGCGTTGATTCCCGGAGAGTGCGAGGCGATTCGTGGTCTCGGCCGCTGGCACCGGATCGCCGACCTGACCAGGGGCCGGTTGGGACGCTGGGAGCCCGAGGGTCGTCGGGAGCATCGTCACCGCGACGAGCACGACGAGGACGATCGCCAGGGGCCCCGAATCGGTCATCTCGTTCACCTTTGAATTCTATCTACAAAAACCGGTCGTCACAGCTTTGTTGGCTCTTACCCATTCGGAGAAACGGGTTCGGGACCGCCGAGAGAGTTTACGGAGCAACCTAACGTTTTATTGGTGATGGAAAGGGTTTTTTCCCCACGGCCTCAGGAGACCGTACGAATGCGGCCCCCGTCTCTGGCACTTGCAATTGCTGTGATCGCGCTCATTGCGAGCACCGGGGTCGCCGGGGTTGGGGGCGAAGTGGCCCCTCAAAACGAGACTGAGGATCTCTTCGATCCAGCCGATCCACAGCTCGTTATTCAGCTCGGGCTTGACGACACCGGAGCCGTCCACTGGACGTTCGAACATCGATTCGTCCTCGAGCCGGGGGAAGAGGCGGCCTTTCGGGCCTATGGGGAGGCAGTCAGAAATGGAGAGCGGGAGATCGACTACTCCCCTGGTATGTTCGCGACCTATCTCGCCGATAGTGAATCAGCGACCGGCCGAGAGATGGCCATCGAGAGGGCAGGGTGGGACGATGTTCGGATCGAACAGCCCGACGACGACGGGACGGCGGTCGGAACCCTGTCCTACTCGTTCACCTGGGAGAACTTCGCCAGGGTCGACCAGCAACGGATCGTACTTCGGCGACGCCTTCGATGCCTCGTACGGCACGTGGTTCGGATCCCTCGGAGAAGGCCAACAACTCGTCATCGAGCCACCGGATGGGTATGCAGTTCGAGGACGCACCGACGGGAACGCAAAACGGTGCCCTGGTCTGGAGTGGGCCTCACGAGTTCGATGAGGACGAACTGGACATTACCCTCGTCCGAACGGGGACCGTTTTCGGATTTAATCCGGCGATCATGGTGGGACTTGCCGTCGTGATACTCGCCGCGATGATCGGCAGCTATGCCGCCGCCGAACGCCGGCCGGTATCGATCCCGACAAGCCCTCTCGAGGCACTACGCGCGTGGCTCCCATCACAGGGGGCCCCGGACGACTCGATACCGTCCGAGGAGGCGACGCTCGAGTACGAGGAGCCCGATGACGGGATCGACGTTGAGCTCCTGAGCGACGAGGAACGGGTTCAGCGAATGCTTCACGACAACGGCGGCCGGATGAAGCAGGCCACGATCGTCAAGGAAACAGGCTGGTCGAACGCGAAGGTCTCTCAGTTGCTCTCCGGGATGGCGGAGGATGAGGAGATCGAAAAGCTCCGAATCGGTCGCGAGAACCTCATCACGCTGCCAGAAGTCGACCCGACGGAACTCGACCAGGGAAGCGGCGTCCGTTCCACGACCTGCCCGTCGACGGTCGGGTACTGTTCGACGATTTCCCCACGATCCAGATCGCCGTTGTCGATCATCTCGGCCAGCAGCCACCAGGCCACCTCGACGTGAGAGGACTTCGGTCGGTAGTACTCGGAGGGGACCCCCAGGTCCTCGAAAACGGCCGGATCGGTCCAGGTCTTGCCGTACACCAGCGTGCCGTCGTCGGTAATCTCGTCGAATTCACGGCGAACGGTTCTGGCCATCCGCTTCAACCGGCGTCGATGCTGAGCAGCGTCCTTGAACACGGAGGTGCAGAAGTAGACCTGGTCGTGATCGCCCATCACGTCGAGGATCGTGGACCGATCGACATCGGCGGCGCTCATGTGGTTCTCGCGGCGTTCGAAACCCGCCTCTTGCATCCGCCGGAAGTTGCCGTGTGACAGTTCGAACTCGTTGATATTGCAGAACGCGGCCGCCCCCTCGTCGAGGAACTCGAGAAACTCGGGCTCCGGCCTGATACCGGGAATTTCGAAAGCCGGGGTGAGCCCCGCCTCCCGAGCGGTGGAGAGAATGCGCTCCCAGACTGTCCCGTGGAGGTCGCCCCACAGCTCGAGCGGCGGGTGGAACCTGATCTCGTCGAGTCCCGCAGCCGCGAGCCGCTCCATGTTCTCGCGCCCGCCGGGAATGCCCGTATAGAGATGGATGTGATGGTCATCCCCGAACTCGCCTTTCAACAGCCGGATGTATCGGCAGGTCCGGTCGAGGACCTCCTGTGGTTCCCCGCCGGTAATCGACGTGCCAAGGGCGTCCATCCGGTTTGCCTCGGTGATAATGTCCTGCTCTGACTCGACGAGTCGTTCATTTGCATAGACATCCGTCACGTTCTTCCGGGTCTCTCCGAGCGGACAGTAAAAGCAGTCCCGCTGGTCGCAGTAGCCGTAGACGAAGAGGACCATCTTCGCTCCTTTGGCACACTGTTCACAGCCTCGAGAGAGCATTTCGAGGAAATTTAGGCCGCATAGCTGTAAAAACCGTGCGGAATGGCGAGGGGGTAAACCCAAACAAACGGCCAAATGATATTATAGGCAGGTGAAACAAGGTACCCACCGTACGGTATGGTATCGTCGATCAGTGTCCTGTGTGTCGACGACGAGTCGGCCATACTCGAGGTGATGAGGAAGTACCTCGAGCGGAGACGTCCGGCGTTCGAGGTCCGGACGGCCCGGGACCCGAACACAGCGGTCTCGATCGTTCGGGAGGATACGGTCGACTGTGTCGTCGCAGACTATGAGATGCCGACGGTTGACGGTCTGGAGCTGCTCGAGCTGGTCCGGGACCACGATCCAGACCTGCCATTCATCATGTATACCGGGAGGGGCTCCGAGGCCGTCGCGAGCGAGGCAATTTCGGCAGGGGTTACCGACTACCTCCGAAAGGACAGACACACTGACCAGTACGACGTCCTGGCCAATCGGATCAAGAATGCAGTCGAGGCACGCCGTGAAGCCGAGAAACGGGCCGAGAGCGAGCGAGAGCTCACCCGCTATGAGACCCTCGTCGAGACGGTCGGCGATCCGATGTACGTCCTCGATGAAAACGGCGTCTGTCAACTCGCAAACGAAGCCCTGGCCGAGTACACGGGCTACAATCGGTCAGACCTCGAGGGGGCACACTTCTCACAGTTCATCGCTGAGGAAGACTACGAGGACGCAACGGCCCAGCTCCTCTCGATGACCGATTCATCGATCGACCAGGAAACCCTGGACATCCAATCGAAACAGTCGATGGGAGGAAACGAATTGCCGAGGCAAAGATATCACCCATAACAGACGACGGACAGCTGGTCGGGTCGGTGGGTGTCCTCCGGGATATATCGGAGCGTCGAGCGCGGAATAGAGAGCTGTCCCAGTTCGAGACCATCGTGGAGACAGTGCCGCTCGGGATCGTGGTCCTTGACGAACTGGCCGTCGTCCAGTGGGCGAACGAACGATTCAGCGAGGCAACTGAGTGGACCCTCGATGAGATCATCGGAAAACAGTTCCTCGAGTTCGTCGAGCGGGGCTATTTCAGGGAAGATCTGGTGGAGCAGTACCTCGATCACGTCCGTCGCCTCCTCTCCTCCGAACGTGAGGAAGAGGTCGTCGTCTACGATCTCGAGGTGCAGACGAATACCGGAGAAACCCGCTTCTTTGAGGCCCATACAGCGCTGTTGCCACTCGAAACCGGCGAGTACGAGGGAACGGTAACCGCGTTTCTGGATATTACCCAGCGGGTGCGATATCAGCGTGAACTGGAGCGACAGAACGACCGACTCGAGCAGTTCGCCCGCTTCGTCAGTCATGATCTCAGGAACCCATCAACGTCGCGAAGGGCCACATCGAACTCCTCGAGGAGGAGATCGACGACGAAAGTGAGTCGCTCGAGACAGTGGCCTGGTCGGTAGATCACATGGAAACTCTCATTGATGACCTGCTGTCGATGGCCCGTCACGGCCAGACAATCGAGGAGACCGAACCGGTCGATGTCGGCCGACATCGTCGATGAATCCTGGGCCGGTGTCGAGACCGGCGGGAGCTACCCTCACGGTGGAAGAATCGATGTCCCTTGAGGCCGACCCGAACCGGCTGCGGGAACTGCTCGAGAACCTCTTCCGCAATGCGGTCGAACATGGTGGAACGGACGTCGAGGTGAAAGTTGATACGCTCGAGTGGGCCCAGACGGAGCGAGCGGAGGGAACAGTCAGCGGCTTTGTCGTCGAAGACACCGGTCCGGGGATTTCAGACGAACTCGACGATATCTTCGCGTTTGGGGAGACGACCAGAGACGATGGAACCGGCTTTGGGCTGGGGATCGTCAAGCAGATCGCGGAGGCACACGGCTGGTCGGTGACCGCCAACGAGGGGGATGATGGCGGCGCTCGGTTCGAGTTTTCCGACGTCTCGGAACTGGCACAGTAGTCCCCAGAAGAGCAAAATACTGCGGGACGTAATCACGAATAGATGCTGCTCGTCCTCTGTGTCGATCTCGACGACGATATCGGCATGAAGACGGGGATGTCCACCCCCGTCATCGGCCGGGACGCCGTCGAAGCGGCAGCGGTCAAACTCGCCACCGCCGACCCGGAGGACAGCGACGTGAACGTGCTCTTCCAGGGGCTGCATCTGCTACGACGAGTTTCACCGCCGAAATGAGACGGTCGAGGTTGCCGCGGTCACCGGGACAGAATCAGGAGATATCCGGGCTAACCGGGCCGTCGGCGACGAGGTCGATACGATATTGGCCACCCTCTCGAGCGACGAGGACGTTCGCGCTATCGTGGTGACCGACGGGGCCCAGGACGAGTCGGTGCTGCCGGTCATTCGGTCGCGGATCACCGTCGATGGGGTTCGACGCGTGGTGGTCAGACAGGCCCAGAATCTCGAGTCGATGTACTACACGATCAAGCAGGTGCTCAATGACCCAGAGACCCGCGGCACGATCCTCATCCCGCTGGGCATCCTGATGCTAATCTACCCCCTTGCAGTCATCAGTTCGCTGCTCAATCTACCCGGGCTCGTCCTGGGAACCACGTCGGCGCTACTCGGGTTCTACCTGATCTTTCGTGGGCTCGGACTTGGTGCGTATATCGACAACACGGTCGCTCGGACCATGCAGGTACTCTACGCGGGGCGGATGACGCTACTCGCGTACGTCGTGGCACTGACGCTGATTGTCCTTGGCGCAGTCAGCGGCCGGAACACTTTAGCGGAAATCGAGGCCCAGACAGCGGGACAACTCGGAATACCAATGGTCCTGGCCGCCCTCGGTTACGGAGCAATCCAGTGGTTCGCCGCAGCCGGCGTCACGACGAGTCTGGGTCGATCACCGACAGCTACATCGCCGGGACCCTCGAGTGGCGCCATCTCAACGCGCCGTTCTACGTCATCGCGATCGCGATCGTCCTCCATGCCGTCACAGCGTTTTTCCTCGACGAGGCAAGCCTGGGCTTTCTCGCCGCTGCACTGACAGTCGGGACACTGCTTGGCATCGTGAGTACGCTGACCTTCGCCGTGGCATCCTCCCGGCTCTCGAAGGGGGGACAGCGGATCGAGCGGGCCTAGTGGTCACGCTCAACGACGAACCGGGCGAGGCTCCGGAGATAGGACGCGGCTTCCTCGTCCTTGATATCGACCGATTCGAGGGCCTCGAGGGCCTGCTGGGCCGACCGATCTGCTCGATCATTGGCCTCCGCTGGGGTGACGTCGGCGACCCGGACGATCGAGGGGCGACCGATAGCAGCATCCTGGCCGGTTGGCTTGCCGAGGTCCTCTTCACTCGCCGTAGCATCGAGGACGTCATCCCGGACCTGGAAGGCGACACCAACATACTCGGCATAATCCCCGAGCGCCGCGATGGTTTCCTGATCGGCGTCAGCGGCGAGCCCCCCAAGTTCGGCGGCGGCTCTGAATAGGGCCCCCGTCTTCCGCTCGGCGAGGCGCTGATAGGCCCGGTGGTCTGCTGGCCTATCGACCAGCTCTGTCGCTTCGCCCATCCCGAGGGCGATCATCGATTCGGCGACGAGTTCGGTGGCTCTCGAATCACTCGAGAGCAACGAGAACGCCTCACCGAGGAGGCCATCACTGGCAATGATCGCTGAGCCGTAGCCGAACTCGGCCCAGACATCTTCGGTTCCCCGGCGCCGATCTGACCGATCGACGATATCGTCCACCACGAGCGAGGCGGCATGCACCAGTTCAATCGCAACGGCGTAATCGATCGCGGCGGCGCCGTCGCCACCCACCGCCTCGCAGGAACAGAGCGTAATCGTCGGACGGACCCGCTTGCCACCGAGAGCGCTGCGTGGCGGACCGAATTGCCCAGGTCAGCGGGCTCTATATCGTTGACGACCGCCTCGACCCGGTCATCAATGCGCGCTCGTCGCCGATCCAGCACCTCCATCAGACGAGGATTGGTGGGCAGCAAAAAGTAGCTGACTATCTCGAATCAGCGAGGAACACCCCGAACTGGGATGGCAGTGCAACAGTAACGTCGGCTCACCGCACTAAGGATAGTGGATGGTACGCGTGGATCAAGTACCTGAAAGAGAGCCGAATGCCTCCGGCGGGTATCCTTAGCTGAACTGTTCGGTCAACGCCGGCACCACGTCGAAGAGGTCGTCGAAGATGGCATAGTCCGCGATGTCCATGATCGGTGCATTGGGGTCGGTGTTGATGGCCACGATGGTTTCGGACCCCTTCATGCCAGCAACGTGCTGGACCGCCCCGGAGATGCCGATGGCGATGTAGACTTCGGGTGTCACGACCTTCCCGGACTGGCCGACCTGGCGGTTCTTCGGCAGCCAGCCGTTGTCGACGATCGGTCGGGAGGCCGAGACGGTCGCATCGAGGGCCTCCGCCAGCTCCTCGATCAGCGGAATGTTGTCCTCCTCTTCGATCCCGCGGCCCACGCTGACGAGGACTTCGGCCTCGCTGATGTCGACGTCACCACCGGCGACCTCGTTGAAGCCGGTAACCGTCGATCCGATCGCAGCCTCGTCAATAGTCACATCGAGTTCCTCGATGCTTGCGTCACCGGCGGCCTCGGTCGGAGGCCACTCCGCATCACGAATTGAGACAACAGCCTGCTCGCCGCTGACCTCCACCGTGGTCTCGACCTTGCTTCCGTACATTTCCCGGGTCGTGACGAGGGTATCGCCCTCGATGTCGAGGCCGATTGCGTCCGTGACGATCGGGAGACCGAGCCGGTTCGCCACCGCCGGCGCAGAGTCGAGCCCGTTCACACTGTGTGGGGTCAGAACGTAACTCGGGCCCAGAGCATCGAAGGCCTGCGTGATGGCCTGGACGTAGATGTCGTGGTTGAACTCTTCCCCGTCGGCAACCGTGTGAATCGCGTCGACGCCTTCGCGATTTACCTCGTCTGCGAATGCATCGACATCGCCACCGATGACGAGAAGATGCAGGTCGCCACCGGCCGCGTCGGCAAGTTCTCGGCCGGCCGTGATGAGTCTCCGAACTCACGCCACGGAGTTCGCCCTGGCGGTGCTCGGTGACCGCGAGAACGTCACTCATTGTGCCACCCCCCGGTCGCGCAGGAGATCGGCAAGTTCCGTGGCCGTCTCATCGGCACCGCCCTCGAAGACGGTGACGTCGCTTTCCGTCTCCGGCTCGTACATGTCGGTCAGGGTGAGTCGACCCTCGACGATTCCCGGGTCGACGCCGAGTTCCTCGAGGGACTGGACGGTCAGTTCCTTCTGCTGGGCCTGCCGGATACCTCGAAGGCTCGCATAGCGTGGCTCGTTGATCCCGGTCTGGATCGTCAGAACGGCGGGAAGATCGATTTCCGTCGCTTCCTCGAGCCCACCCTCGAGTTCACGGGTGACCTTCGCGACGTCATCCCCGGCCCCGAGCTCGAGCCCGTTGACGACGGCCGCCCGCTGGAAGTCGATTGCATCCGCCAGCGAGACACCGGTCGCCGCGAAGCTGTCGTCGCCCGCCTGAACACCGGTGAGTACCAGGTCCGGATCCTCCTCGGCGACGACCGACTGCAGAATCTCGGTCTTGGCTGCAACCTCGAGCAGGTCGACCGACGCGAGGCTGTCGTCCCAAATACGGATCGCCCGGTCGGCGCCTTTCGCGAGGGCCTGCCTGATCGTTTGTTCAGAGTCCTCCGGGCCAGATCGAGACCGTGACAACCTCGTCTGCCACGCCATCCTCTTTGAGCTGGACGGCCTCCTCGATTGCATAGTCGTCCCACTCGTTGAGGTCGGCACCGAGATAGCGGTCGTCGATCTGTGTGCCCGCGATCTCGAAGTCGTCCTCGACCGTGGCCACCTCTTTGACGGTTACGAGAATCTTCATCGGTCGGTGAATCACCCGCTGTGCCGTAAACGTTTTCGAAACGAACCGCTCCAGAGTTGGAGTTGTTGCGCCGACAGCACCGCCTTCGGCTGATCGAGGCACAGCCGACCATGCGCAAGGGGTTTAACGATTCCACGGATAGGGGGGCGTATGGCCGACTGTCCACTCGCGGACGATTGCCCGAGTTTCTCGGAGCGGATCGCCGGAATGGGGTGTTCCCACTACGGCGACCGCGGTGGCAAGGAGTGGTGCAATCACTACAATCAGCCGATTCAGGATCTGAAAACCCAGCCAGTGAAACCCGGCGAAGAGGTCGTGGTCGATGTCGAGGACATCCACGAAAGCGGGGCCGGTGTTGGTCGGACCGAGGATGGATTTATTGTCATGGTCGATGGGGTCCTGCCGGAGGCCCGTTCACGCGTCGAAATACTCCGGGTCCACCGGAATCACGCCACAGCCGAAGAGCTCGAGCGGCTACCACTCGAGTCCGAGCCCGAGGACGATCCGGACCGCGATTCTGCCGATCCGCGAGCGGAAGACGAAGAGGGCGAGACCGAGCGAGAGCGACGGGAGCGGCTGGGCAGCCGCGAGAACTTCTGGGGATCCTAGCGGCCGATCGGACGCTGTTTTCAGAGGCGGTTTTCCGACCCGGCAGACCCATCTGAGCGATCGTTGTCACTGCGAGGCGATTCCCCGACAGCTTTGGTCCTCCGACAGACAGCAGCCCCCATGGAGTGGGACCTCGACGGCGATGCAAGTCTGGTGACGGCAGCCTCGAGCGGGCTCGGCCTGGCGAGTGCGAAGGCCCTCGCCGCAGCCGGGTCGGACGTGGCAATCTGTGGCCGAACACCGAGCGCCTCGAGGCGGCGGAGGCCGAACTCGAGAGCAGTTGGGAGCGGACGCGTCCTGGCCGTCCAGGCCGACATCACCGACCAGGCTGCAGTGGAGGCACTCGTGGAGGAGACCGTCGAGACCTTTGATGGGCTCGACCACCTCGTCACGTCCGCTGGCGGCCCGCCAAGTACGTCGTTTCTCGAGACGAGCGCCGAGGAATGGTATGCGGCGTACGATCAGCTCATCATGAGTGTCGTCTGGACCATCGAGGCAGCCCATCCCGCGCTGGTCAAGTCCACCCGTGGGTCGATCGTCTGTATCTCCTCACGCACAGTGCGAGAGGCCGCTGAGGGCCTGGTGCTGTCCAATGCGGTTCGACGCGGCGTGAGCGGCCTCGTCCAGACTGTCTCCCGTGAGTTTGGGCCGGACATCCGGGTCAACACCGTTCTCCCGGGAACGATCGAGACAAGTCGGATCGAAGAGCTGATCGAGGCCGGAATCGAGCAGGGCCGGTTTGATTCCTACGAGGATGGCCTGTCGGCGATGGCCGCCGACATTCCGCTCGGTCGGATCGGCCAGCCAGAGGAATTCGGCTCGGTCGTTTCCTTCCTCTCGAGTCCGGCTTCGCGGTACGTGAATGGGGTCGAATTACCAGTCGATGGCGGGAACCTGCGCGAGTAATATCGTCACCCAGTCGGGAGCCCGCAGGTGCCATTGTACGTCGCGTCCGCAACTGACTCGATAGTCGGGGTGTCCCCACAGACTGGGCAGTTCGAATCACGGGCGATTTCGACGGTGTCAACCTGCATCGACAGGGCATCGTAGGTGAGGATGCGACCCTCGAGCAGCTCCCCGATTCCGACCAGATACTTCATCGCCTCCGTGGCCTGGATGGCACCCACCGTTCCAGGCAGGACCCCCAGGACACCAGTGGTCGCACAGTCGGGGACGGTTCCTGGTTCGGGGGCCTCCGGGAAGACACAGCGATAGCATGGACCGGAGCCATCGTTCCGGAACGTGGTCACCTGGCCCTCGAAGCGATAGATGGCTCCGTGACAGAGCGGGATGTCGGCCAGTGAGCAGAAATCGTTCAGCAGGTACCGGGTTGGAAAGTTGTCACTCGCATCGATGACGAGATCGTAATCGGCAAGCAGTTGACTCGATCGGTTCGGGCCTCACCCGCTGGTTCTGTGTCAGCCGTCTCCACGTCCGGGTTGATCCCTGTGATGGTGTCGGCGGCACTCTCGACCTTCGGACGGCCCACATCGGCCTCGCCGTGGACGACCTGGCGCTGGAGGTTCGATCGCTCGACGACATCGTCGTCGATAATGCCAATCGTTCCCACGCCAGCGGCGGCAAGATAGAGAAGTGCCGGTGCACCCAGACCACCGGCCCCGACAACGGCGACGCGGCCCTCGAGCAGGGCTGACTGGCCGGCCGGCCCGATCTCGTCCATAATGACGTGCCGGGAGTAGCGCTCAAGCTGGGTCGAATCGAGCTTGAGATCGGTCATTGGGCAGGTTTGGCAGCGGCTGGGAAAAAGCGCGGTGGTCTAATATAGCAGATTAATAACATACACCACATTTAATAGTGTGGTAGAGTATGACACACATATGGGAACTGCGCCTGGCGATGCGGGCGATGACCTCTTCGACCAATTTCTGACCGACCGCGGCCACACTGTCGAACCGGCTCGATGGGAGCGGGACCAGGAACAAACTTCCAGTGTCCGGAGTGCAGTGGTCTCCACAACCTGGGGGCGACAACCTGTACGATGTGTGGCTGGTCACCGAGTCGGTTGGGATTCAGGTGAGGGAGGAACGGTAAACGGTCGACACTGTTATTATCTAGTATCATACACGGATCGCCTGAACACAATGCCCAGCTGCCAAAATTGCGGGTCCTTCGTGACGGACCCGATATGCCCGCGTGTTCACTCCTCGAGGAGTCAAGGAGCCACGTGTCTGCCCGAGTTGTACCGACAAGATTCGCGACGGCGCCGATATCAGAGAGGCCCGGTCACCCCGCTCAAACTGAGTCGATTGATCAATCTGCGTGAATCCACGTTACTTATGGGGAAGGGGCCCCTGACGGTGGATAATGTCCAGTTCGGAGGCGAAGGTGACCAGGTTGTTTGGTGGGCCGGGGAGCGGAAAGACGACTGCCCTGCTCGACCACGTCGAAGATATTCTCAAGCAAGACGGTGTGAGCGTTCCGGGACATCCTCGTCGTCTCCTATACGCGAGCCGCCGCCCAGGAGGTCAGAGAGCGCCTCGCCGATCGACTCGACGAGAATCCGCGATCGCTCCAGGGCAACGTCTGTACGATGCACGCGAAGGCCTACGAGCTGATCGATCTCTCCCGGGGCGACGTCATCGGTGAATCTGACAAGGAAGAATTCTGTGACGAGTTCGGGCTCGAGTTCGAGGACGAGTACAGTGGCGCAGGCCGACGGACGGCCCGGTCTACGACGATCGGCAACAAGATCATCGCGACGAGTCAGTGGCTCCAGCGAACCCGCAGAGATGTCTCCGACTGGTACGAGGTTCCGTTCCAGTGGAACGTCGAGGAGGTTCGACTGCCACCGAGACATCGACCCGAACGCCCAGGAAGGCAACAAGTACACCCCGACCTGGCCTTCAGACGATGACCGCATCGACGTCCCCGAGGCCATCCGTGGCTGGCGGGCCTACAAGGGACGAGAGGGCAAGGTGGGCTTTGCCGACATGCTCGAGCGGGTCAAGCAGCGCTCGCTCGTCCCCTCGGTCGATTACCTGGTGATCGACGAATTCCAGGACATCACGACACTCCAGTACGACGTCTATCAGGAGTGGAAACCGCATATGGAACAGGTGCTGATCGCGGGAGACGACGATCAGGTCGTCTACTCCTGGCAGGGAGCCGATCCGGCCCTGCTTCTAGAGGAGACCGTCGACGAGGACACCATCCTGCCGAACTCCTATCGCCTGCCGTCGAACGTCCTGAACGTCGTCGATCGAGAGATCCGCCACATCGAACAACGGCAGGACAAGGACCTCAATCCGAGGAAGGAAGGAGGGGCCGTCGAGGGGAAACAGAGCCCGTCGATGCTCGACCTTGTGCGAATGGTTCGCCAGACCCTGGTCGAGGACGATGGAACAATCATGGTCCTCTTTCGGGCCCGCTACCAGATGTTCCAGTTCGTCGATGAGTTCATCACCGAGGGGATTCCGTTCACGTCGCTGACCGACCAGCGAATGTGGACGGATCGGCTCACCCAGTACGTCCGAGCAGATCGAGGCCATCGACGCCGGTGAGGACGTTGACGGGCTTGAGGCCCGTCGACTCGCGGATATGCTGATGGATTCGGCGTTTGGCACCCGCGAACGCGACGAGCTCTTCGGGACCATCGATGACCTCCAGGAGGAGGCCGGCATTGAGGATCTTACAGAGCTGGTCGTCTCGAGCGACGTAATCGAAGACCACGTTCCGTTCATGCCGGAGACAGCGTCGGCCTCCGATATGGTCCGGAAGGTCACGAGCTTCCAGCGAAAAAGCATCAAGGCCTACTTCGCCATCGGCGAATACAGGGCTTCCCCACTGATCGGGTTCGGGTTGGGACGATCCACTCGGCGAAGGGGCGCGAGGCTGACCACGTCTTCGTCGCGACCGACCTGACCGAGAAGGTCGTCGAGCAGATGGTTGCGACACTCGAGGATCGGGAAACTGGTACCGATGGGGGCAGTGCGACACAGGCAACCGCCGGCGAGGGGGCTGGGTCTGTCACCCTGCCTGACGACCAGGAGTTCACCGAAGACCACCTCGCCCGTTCCGGTGCTGACCGACAACGAACGCCGCGTCTTCTATGTCGGCATGTCCCGGGCCCGGGAGCGTCTGGTGCTGCTGGAGAATCTGGTCGATGGCGCGCCAACGCTGCCGATCGACGTCCTGCTCAACAACCGGCCGACCGAGACCGACGTCGAGACCGTCCTCGAGGAGGGCAACACACAGGTGTTGGCGAGGTCGAGCCATCGGTCAGCGACTGAGACCCGGAACGCTTTCAGCGATCTGCGCGCAACGGTCGGGTATGTTCACCGGGATCGTCGAGAGACCGGCCGCATCGAGTGGATCGATCGGCTGCCGGAGGGGGTCCGGCTCACGATCGCGGCAGAGACGGTCACGGAGAGCCTCACTGTTCGGCCAGAGTGTCAGCGTGAGCGGGGCCTGTCTGACCGCCGAGGCGGTTCAGCCGGGTGAGGCCTTCGAAGTGTTCCTCGCGAGCGAGACCATCGACCGGACCTACCTGGGTGACCTGGCGACCGGGGCCAGGGGTCAACCTCGAGCGGGCGATGCCAGGCCAGCGGCCGGTTCGATGGCCACATTGTCCAGGGTCATGTCGACGGTGTGGGTCGTGTCACCGGGCTCGAGTCGGTGGGTGATGATTGGTTGCTGACCGTCGAGCTGCCCGAGTCTGTGTCCAAGTACGTCGTCGAGAAAGGCTCAATCACCCTCGATGGGATCAGTCTCACCGTCGCAGAGCGAGATGGTTCCGCAGTGACCGTCGCCATCATTCCAACCACCTACGAGGTCACGACGCTCGCCGACACCGACTCCGGCGATTCTATCCACGTGGAGGTCGATATCATCGCGAAGTACGTCGAGCGCATGCTCGAGTGATTCGACTACCGGTTCGGCGGCTCGAACTCGGTCAATTCGGGCGTGAGGTCAGCCGCCGAAATCATGACCGACGCCCCGAAAGACCCGACGGTAGGTGGCGATCTTGCGATACAGGTAGTAGCCCACGAGACCGTTGAATGTGATCGCATAGAATACGAAAGCACTCCCGGGACCGAGCGGCGTCAGGCTGGCGACAAGGTCGGGGACGGACTGTACGGTCAGGTTGTACGTGCCGTGGGCAACCGTCGCGAGCAGAAGGCCCTTGACGACGAGGGGTCCGCCATAGCCAGGATTGAACTTCGCGAGCCCAAGATAGTACCCGGCAATGCTCGAGTAGATGACGTGACCAGGACCGACAAGGGCGCGAACGGTTGCGATGCCAGTTGCCGCAGGAATCAACCCAATTTCCGGTTCGAACTCGGAGACATACCGGGCGATGTAGAGGGCGTTTTCGATCGTGGCAAAGCCGAGTCCAGCGACGGCGCCGTAGACGGCACCATCAATGACTGAATCGAAGGAACGATAGTACGGAAGAATTCTTACTGCCACGAGCTTGACACTTTCCTCAACGGGAGCGACGACCCCATAATAGTAAATGAGACTTCCCCAAGTGACGTCGTTACGACGACGGACGCGGCAGTTCCGTTGGCGAGCGCGGCAAAGGTCGAAAAGAGAATGGCGAGCATGAAAGTGCCGACGAGCAGACCAAGGGGCTCTCGCGCCGAGATATCCACATAGGCGATGTAGGCTGCGAGCAGGGCAGCTGGGAGTATCGAAAGGAGGAAAAACCCACTCACCAAGGGATCGTCTGCGACCAGAAGGGGCCGGCGAAACCAGTAGCGAGAGGGTGATCAGGATCGCGAGAAGGATTACCAGTCCCTGCAGGCCGTCAGGTCAGTACCGGATACAGGGTGACAGCGAGGCGATCGATGGCGGAACGGGGTTCCCACCGCGCAACCTCATAGAGGTACCACAGACTCCGCGACAGCTTGGTCGACTGGGTCCTTCCGGCGGGCCATGTGTGCGGAAGTGTCGGAGTGTACGTGAGTAGGACTGTCTTAATACTATATAGACGATAATAGGGCGTTCATTAAGGAAGTTGATTCGATTGTTCTCGCGTACGTATGTTCAACGCGAGCCGCGATATCCTCTATCAGGAGTTGCCCACTGCGGAAGAATCGAGCGAGGACGCACCCGCAGACGACTGAAAGCGGCGTCGGGTCCGGCAAGACGGACGCGCAACCGAATGCATATCAGTCACGGCACGGAACAGCAAACCATGACCAAGCGGTTCGTCTCGCTCCCCGCCGACACCGACGCCAGCCGTCGACTGCGTTCATCGACGAGGTCGACACCCGGCTCGGGAGCGAGGAGGATCCGTATGATGTGGTCACCGACACACTCGTCGATCTCGCCGGTGATCGCGAGACATACGATCGATGGAAGGCGGGCGGAACGGTTCCCACGGGCGAAGAACTCCGATTGCGGAGCTACGATCCGCGCAATACCACACTCGAGAGTGAGTACTACGCCGAGAAGGACGAGGAGGCCTTTCGGAAGTCGAAGGCCCTCCAGTGGCTCTGGCGACAGTTCGACAGTCTCCCAATCGCCGACAACGTCGATGTCGCCCTCAGATTTCGCCAGATGCTGGCGAGGCATCTTTTTGACTCGTGTGGCGACGACTGCCGGTTCTTCAAGGGGATCAGCGTCACCTACGGGCACAACATTGCGGTCGGCGACAACACGGTCAGTCCGCGGATGACGTCCATCTCGACGACCGGGGCCAGCTCACGATCGGGGACAGGGTGTCCATCTCCGATGGGGTCCACATCTACAGTCACGACCACGATGTCGTCGACCAGACGGCAGTGCGAAATTATCACGCGATCATTGAAGACGACGCCAGACTCGCCTTCGATGCGAATGTGATCAGGGCCGGCAGCAGGGTCGGAGAGAATGCGATCGTGGGCGCCCGGGCGGTCGTTCAACAGGACGTGCCCGCCCACCACATTGCTGTGGGAATGCCGGCCAAGAGTGTCAAGGTGAAACCGGGCTGGGAGGCCGAAGCGACGCCAATTTCTGAAGGAGGGGAATCCCACCAGGACGAGCGACGACTCGAGTTCGATGTCCAAGCCTCGGAGGTATTCGACGAGTTCCGGCGGGACCTCAAAAGACCGGACGAACAGTCGTAACCGCCTGACTGTACCGGCTATCGGCGCCACTGGCAACAGCCAAGTGCTTTGCGAACATATATCACATGATGGCCCCCTCGGGCTGGATCATCGCGTACGTGGTCCTGTTCGCCCTGCTCCACATGGTGCTGTACATCGTGTACAGCAGGCACGAGATGGAGGAGTACACGACGGGGATGTCAATCGATTCGCGGGGGTGCAGAATCGACCCGTAGCGCGGACGGCGAGGGGTCCGGAACCGACGATTCACCGCCAACACGGCCAGAGCGTGGCGGGCAGCCGGAGGGGAATACAGTAGAGTGTCCCTCGTGTGGCGCACTGAACCGGGCCGAGTCGGGGTACACCTACTGCTGGAACTGCATCTCGAGGGTTCATCAATGAGCTATCAGACACCGGGCTGCACCCATGCATCGAAGTGACCTACGGAGCGTCGATGAAGGGAAACGGGTGATCGATCGCGACGGGAACGAGATCGGCCAGATGGCAGAGGTCCGAGGGGAATCGGATACGTCGAACCGGACTGGGGGTGGCTCGATCAGCTCAAGATTCGAGCTGGCATGCTCGATCGGGACAGGGGGCGGCACCTGCTGGACGAGGGAAGTGTCGATCGGGTGACGGCAGATGCCGTTCACCTCGCTGGCCGTAGACCCCAGTCGAATATCGCAGGATGCCAGCAACACCGCCGAATGCATCGTAGAGCTGTTCTCCCTTCTCGAAGTCCGTCGAGATGAATTTTGTCTCCGTCCCCCGCTGTTCGGCGATCTCTATCAGGTGATCGATGAGGTCCTCTCGATCCCCTTCGTCCGCATCGATTTCGCTGCCACACTCCTCGCAGGTGTGTGCGGGAGTCTCGTGACGACGGTCGAGAATCTCCCGCTCCGTCGAGCCACACGACGGGCACTCGTAGGTGACCACATCCCGCCGCATATCCTCGCTTATCAGCAGCCGATCGACCGATCCCATCACGAGGTTCTCGCGTGTCTGTTCGAACCCATAGGTTGCTCGCTCGCCGGCATGGAGCTCCTCGAAGAACTCCTCCATCTGGTGCTTGTCCTTGACGACCTCCGCATCAGCCAGGGCATCCTCCGCTGCGTCGACCAGATCTTTCAGTCCCGACTCGTCGGTGTAGGCGACATCGAACTTGCCGAGGACCTTGTCCTGCAGTTCGTGATGGAGATAGTCCCCGTCGAGGAACTCGTCCTTGGTCGGCGACGGGCCACCGACCAGGATGCCGTCGAGATCGTGTCGCTTTGGGACGAAGAGGTCATTGGCCATCTCCGCGACCTCCTGATAGAAGTTGTCGATCGCCTCGAGTCGAAGGCGGGCAAACCGCTGGGCAGACTGCCCTCCTTTGCGCTGCTTGCCAGGAACGAGTGAGGAAGCCGACTTGACCGGCTCGATCCGCTTGCCCCGGAGCCAGCCGACGTTTGCTTCGCGTCGGTCGAGCACGACGAGACCGTACAGGCCCTTGTCCGCAAGCATCTCCTCGAGCGGCTCGACGAGAAAGTCCGAATCGCAGTGATACCGGAACGACTCGATTGACTGAGGGGGACTCTCGAGGACCCGTGTAATCATCTCTGTCTGGCCCCCGCCGGCATCGATCGCCCCCGAAAATAGCACCATCCCGTTCTCGGGGGATACGTATCGAAGTATCGGAGTCGATCCTTGATACTGGTTAGGGCATCCTGCACATTGGTCCGCGTGTCCTTCGATTTGATGTTCGCGGCCTCGCTGTGTTCCTGGGTGACGTGGGCGACGACATCGCTGACCTGCCGGTCATCCGGGACATATATCGAGACGAGCTGGGTCCCGGACCCGTGGTGGCTCTCGAGGTCCTCGATGACCTTCCGGAACTCGTACTTCTTCCGGTCGGACTGGGCATCTTCGCCCTCCGTACTCATTGTCCATATGATACTGTCCTGTCGGTAAGTACCCTACGAAGCCCGCCCTGCGGTAACACGATTTAAGGCCCCTCCTACGTACTGTCCGGTAGACGCACAGCATGGGCCAGGGAACCGTCTACGCCATCGCGAGCGGGAAAGGTGGCGTTGGTAAGACAACGACTGCCGTCAACCTGGGCACCGCACTGGCCCAGATGGGAGAACAGGTCGCCGTCGTGGATGCGGATCTCAGCATGGCCAATCTCGGTGGGTTCGTGGGCATGAGCACCGTCTCGCCGACGCTGCACGAAGTGCTTGCAGGATCAGCCGAGCTTTCAGAAGCAACGTACAAACTCTCGGAGAATATCGTCATCGTCCCAGGAGGGTCGGATCTCGATGTCTACGCCGAAGCATCAGTCGAGGGGCTGAAGGATGTGGTCTCAGACCTTCGGGAGAAAGTGGACGTAACGCTCCTCGACGTTGGTGCCGGGGTGAGCCACGAGTCGGTCCTCCCGCTCGGCCTTTCCGATGGAGTGCTCCTCATTTCGACACCAGAACCAGCCTCGGTTCGGGATGCCCGAAAGACCATCCAGCTCACCGACCGCGCCGGTGGGGAGATAACCGGGTTACTATTGACATTGACCCGGAAGGAAAGCGATGTCGAACCAGAGAAGATAGCCGACACCCTCGGGGTGCCCCTCCTCGGGGTCATTCCGGAGACCGATCCGGCCGTCAGGGAGAGCATGTACGCTGGCACCCCGCTCGTGGTCCACTCGCCCGAAAGTGACGCGGCAGTCGCCTATCGACGGCTAGCGGCAAGCCTTACAACCGCGAAATCGGACGGTGGCTCGCGCAAAGAGGAACCGCCGGAAACCGACGGGCCCTCACACGACGAGGTCTCGAGTGCCATCAGCGACCTCGAAGAGTCCTCCTAGCATCACATCGAGCGAGGCGCGGCGATGCCGAGAATCGCGAGCGCGTTCGCCAGCGCGTGTCGGCCAGCCCGCACGAGCGTGAGCCTGGCCTGACGCCGTTCTGCTGGCACATCGTCCGAGAGCACCGGACACTCTCGGTAGAACGCATTGAACCGCTCGGCAAAGGTTCGAGTGTAGGTCGCCACGCGGTGGGGCTCGAGTGAGTCAGCCGCCCCGTCCACGACCGCCGGGAACGATGCGATGACGTCCAGCAGCGAGAGGGCGGTGGGATCAGAGAGGACTCGACGGATCAACAGGCCCCTCCAGGTCGCCGGTCGGCCCGATTCCTGCCTCATCGAGAATGCCGCAGCACCGGGCGTGGACGTACTGGACGTGGGGGGCCGACTGGGCCTCGAAGTCAAGCGCTCGATCCCACTCGAAGGTGATCGCTTTCGTCGGCTGAGTTGAGACAATATCGTACCGGACGGCACCAATGCCGACGTCGTGGGCGATGCGTTCGATGGCCGCCTCGTCCAGATCGTCATCCCGGATCCGATCATCGAGGCGGTTCTCGACCTCCGCCCGGGCCTGATCGATGGCCTCGTCGAGCAGATCGTCGAGGTCGACCCCCGTTCCCCGGCGGGTCGACATCCGGCCCTCGGGGAGATTCACGTAGGAGTACAGCACCTGCTCGAGGGGATCGGTGTCCTCGCCGAGCAGTTCGAGTGTTGCCCGTATCTGGGCGGCCTGGAGCTCGTGGTCCTCCCCGAGGACGGTTACGGCGCGATCGAACTCCTCAAGCTTCCACTCGTGGTAGGCGAGATCCCGGGTGGGATAGAGGCTCGTGCCATCCGATCGGACGAAGACGAGTTTCTTCTCGATGCCGTGGCTGGTCAGATCGAGCTGCCAGGCCTCCTCCTCGATGGCGGCTCCATCCAACTGCTGGAGCCGATCGACGATCCGTTCCGTCGAGCCGTCCACCATGAACTGCGTCTCGTGAACGAACGTGTCGAAGGTGACCGGCAATCGCTCGAGACAGGTCTGCATTCCCTCGAGAACCTGATCGACGACGGCGTGGACCCGATCGATGGTCGCCTGATCGCCATCCTCGAGACCCTGCATGATCGACTCGATAGCCGCCTCGGCCTCGGCCACCTCGGACGGGTCCCCCTCCTCGAGTAGCCTGTTGCCGGCCCGGTAATACCGGACGAGATCGTACTCGATGCGGTCCCGGGCCGGCGCAGAGTCCAGGTCGCTCTCCTCGAAGGTCTCGAATGCCCAGGTGAACACCGCGACCTGCCGGCCCGCATCGTTGACGTAATACTGACGTTCGACATCGTAGCCCGCGTAGTCGAGGAGACTCGCGATCGCATCCCCGATGATCGGGTTACGTGCCCGCCCCACGTGGACAGGCCCGGTTGGGTTGGCACTCGTGTGTTCGACGACGACCCGCTCGCCCTGGTCGGGCAATCGGCCATAGTCCGTCGACTGGGCGGCCTCGAGGGTCGCTGCACGGTAGGCCTCGCTCGGGACGAAGTTGAGATACGGGCCGGCCGCGACCACGTGCTCGACATAGGGCAGGGTGTCGGAGTCGACCGCGGCTACCAGCCGTTCGGCCACTGCAGGAGGGGCCTCTCCCAGCTCACCGGCCAGCCGAAACGCCACGCTGGAGGCGAGCACCGCGTCGACGTCCGCGGGTGGCTCCTCCAGACCGAGATCGTCCGTCGGCAGGTCGAGCGAGGAGAGGGCCGACTCGAGAGCGGCCGCCACATCGCTCCGCAGCTCGAGGAACATACCGGTCCGTATTCAGGGGGTCAGTAAAGGGGTGTCGAGTTCACAGCGTCTTCAGGGCCGTCCCGGTGAGCGGCACGACGACATCCTCCTCCGATCCGATCGCGCCCTGTTCGCGGAAGTACTCGAGGGCAGCCACGGCGATCGCCGCGGTCGTTTCCACGTAGAACCCCGACCGGTGCAGGCGATCGAGAACCGTCTCGACGTGGTCGGAAGAGAGGGCGATCATCTGCCCGTCGGTCTGTTCGATCGCCTCGACGATCTGGGTGCCTCGGGCCGGCTTTTCGATGCGGATACTGTCGATGATGTCGGGAACAGTGGGCGAGTCATCGTCGGCGATCACCGGCCCATCCATGGCCTCCACGACCGGTGCGTATCCGGCTGCCTGTACTCCATAGAGCCGGGGAACCCGGTTCGTGATGCCAGCCTCTTTCAGCGCAGCGAATCCCCGATAGGCCCCCAGCAGCAGCGTCCCGTGGCCGACGGGCAACACCACCGCATCGGGCGCCGACCAGTCGAGTTGGCCCGCAATCTCGAGGGCAAAGGTCATCGTTCCCGCGAAGAACGCTGGATTCCAAGCGTGAGAGGCATACCAGCCCTCGCCCGACTCGACCGCGTCGATGCAGGCCGCGGTCACGTCCTCTCTTGTGCCCTCAATCCGGACCGGGCGGGCGCCTGTCCGCTGGATCGACATGAGCTTCGACTGCGGGACGTCCGCGGGAACGTAGATATCCGCATCGATGCCCGCCCGAGCAGCGTAGGTCGCAATTGCGGCGCCGGCGTTGCCCGAGGAGTCCTCGATGACCTTCTCGACACCCAGGCTGACCGCCCGTGAGATGGTCGTGGTCGCCCTGTCTTTGAACGAACCGGTCGGAAACAGATACTCGAGTTTGAACCGGGCATCCCACTCGGGCACCTGTATCAACGGGGTGAATCCCTCGCCGAATGTCACCCGGCGCTCGACCGGCAGGAACTCGAAGAATGTCCAGAGGCCGTGGCTGGTGTCGATGCGCCCGAGAGGGAGGGGGTTCCCGTTTGGAAACGGCTTCTCGGTGAACTCGAGAGCATGCCCACATGCACAGCGCCAGGGCTCCTCAGGGCCGGCCTCGTAGACAGTTTCGCACGCTGGACAGGTGAGATCTGGAAGCATGGTCAGGTCCGGTCGATGTCGGTTCCCACGGAGCAGACATACTCACCCGAGGCGACCTGTGGGAGCCGTCTCGTCCGCCAGAGGTAGCCTGGTTCGTCGGCCGTTACCGTCGCCTTCGGCTCGCCGAAGACGCTCGTCACCGTAAAGAGAGGATCACCCACCTCGACCGATTCGCCGAGCTCGGCTTCGAGTGTCACCATCCCGCCTGCCGGTGCACCGTACTGATCGAAGGTAGTAGCCCTGATCTGGGTGGCCGGGGCAACGTCGTTCTCGAGGAAGTCGTAGTAACCGAAGACGTTGAACAGACCCTGGATCCCCCGGTCGATACTCTCCTCGTCCCACCCGACCGAGCCGCCCAGTTCCGGATCGATCGCCGGGATGCCGTCGTCGGGGGCCACCCGGGCGAGTTGTCCGTCCGGGCCCTTCTGGTCGAGGACGAAGCCGCAGTCGAAGACGCGGGCGAGCTCGAGACACTCCTCGTGGAGGCGATGGCGCTGACCACACCGGACCCGAACCTCGTCGATCATTCGGCTCGTCGAGCCCTGGTGCAGATCGATGACCATGTCGGCCCGACTGGCGATCTGGTACGTCTCGTGGGCGAGTTGCTCGCTCGAGGTGCCCTCCGGATCACCGGGATAGGCCCGGTTGAGTTTCGTATCGTCGATCGGGTTCCGGTGAGCAGCCACCTGAAATCCGTGATAGTCGACGATACCCACTGCCAGTATCGTCCCGGTCAGTGTCGACGGGTCCAGGCGGGGAATGACCCGCTGGAGCACGCCAACGCCATTTAGCTCATCGCCGTCGCTGGCGGCCTGGACGTAACATGTCCGCCCGGAATCGGCGCCATTGACGACCGCCACCGGAAGGCCAAACGACTGGCCATCCCGCGTCTCGCCGACCTCGAGCCGCCCCGTCGCGGTCTCTCCCGGGTCGGCTGACGCCGTGCCGAGCGTCGTCGTCATTGTCTGCGTCGATGACGGCTCTCGTCTTTATTGGTTCGGTCCCCCGATGAAACACCGGCGCCACTATAATCCGAGAGGCCGGACAGTCGATCATGACGGATCTCGCGGTGGTGAATCGGCAGGAAACCTTCGCGCAGCTCCAGCAAGCCTTGAGCCAACGTGGGATCGACCTGCATCACCTCGAGGTTGGGGGCAGACAGTTCCGCTCGACGCCGACGGCCTCGAGGCCTACGATGTCGGCTATGTCTTCCCCCGCCGACTGGCTGCCGGTGGCGTGGCGAGTGCGCTGTACAATATCCCGTGGGTTAACGGCCGATCCGCCGTGCTGACCTCCAGAAACAAGGCCGGCGTTCTGGCCACACTCGAGCAGGCGGGGCTGCCAGTCCCCCGTTCGGTCTACGTCGCCAATCCGGTGGATAGCTCGGAGTTGCAGGCCGTATTCGAACGGTTCGAGCCGCCCGTCGTGGTCAAGCCGAACTCGACAACCCGTGGAAACGGGATCGTCCGCGTCGACGATCTCGACTCCTTCCTCGGAGTCTGTGATTACCTGGGCCTGCTCCATGAAAATCCCGTAACCGCCGATCGGTCCTTTCTGGTCCAGGAGTATTGTCCGGCAACGGCGGACTACCGGGTCATGACACTCGATGGGGCATATGCAGGTGCCGTCAGGCGAGAGGCGACCGACCCGGGTCGCTGGAAACACAACGTCCATCGCGGGGCCGAGGCCACCGGTGTGTCCATCGATCAACAGGCCAGGGAGCTCGCGGAGTCAGTTGCCGAGGTCCTGGAGATTCCCCTCCTCGGTGTCGACCTCCTCGAGACAGAGGCCGGGCTGGTGGTTATCGAGACCAATGCCCGACCAACGATCGACGATCCAGACAAATACGAACCCGACTTCATGGATCGACTCGCCAGCCTGATCGAGCGGACCGCCGCTCCCGATGTCAGTTCAGCGTGATCCCGGAGGACTCGCTGGCCGGATCGAATGATACCTCGAGGACACCGTTGTTGAACGAGGCATTCGCGCTGTGCTCGTCGACTCGACGGGGGAGCGTGACTCGGTCGTCGTAGTCTCGATGATCGCTCTGGGCACTGATGGTCAGCGTGGTGCCATCACACTGCAGGTCGATGGCGTCTTTCTCAACACCGGGGAGATCGGCGACAACCAGAATCTCGTCGGGGGACTCGTGGATGTCAACGTGCGTGTCCGTCCCAAAGCCGGCGGTCGCCTGGCCGGCCGAATCGATAGTGACGTCCATGCCGCTCATGACGTCGTTCATCATCCGCTCGATCTCGCGAAACAGGTCGTCAAAGGGATTGTCGCGGTCTCGGCGCATGACTTTACTTGCCAGCGACGGTGCAAAACTTTCTGACCTCCCGAGTCAGGGCAGGGACCCGATCCCGAGCGTGTCGTCCGTCGTCGCCATACTGTTCTCCGCGTCGGCCTGTTCGGTAATTGCCCGGATCGCATCGATGTTCTCCGGCACGACATCTGATTCCTGATGGATCGCCTGGAACAGATAGCAATCGCGGCCCTCCGTCGCAATCGAGGCCGACCAGATGCAGTTTTCCCAGAGGTCACCGCGGGGACGGCCAGCATCCTGGGCCAGCTCCTTGAGTTTCCCAGCGCCATCGATGTCCAGGGTCTCATCAAGCAGATAGAGTCGCCGTTCGTCGGCCAGCGTCGATCGAACCGTCTCGGCTGGGACGGCTTCCTCCAGCGTAAGGTTCAGGCTGTGGACGTGCATCAGCGTCGCCGGCACCTTCATCCCGAGCGTGTCGATGTCCAGGTCGGGAAAGATCGTGTTGACGTCTGGGCCGTGGTGGGATGGGATCGTCACGGGATTGGGGAGAATGTCGTCGATGGGCCCCCGCCCAGTCTGGGCCGGATCACCGCCCCGGCGGACCAGCGTCGCCCTGACCTTCTCGATACCGACGGCCGCCTCGAGCGGCGCAATCACTCGGGAGAGCCCCGTGGTGTTGCACGAGACGACGCGGACGTGGTCGGCTCCGGCCGCGTCGGCGTAGTTCGCCCGGGCGTTGAAGCTCACATCTGCGACACTGGCCGATTCGCCACCCTGGTAGATCGCGGGTGTCTCGAGCGAGTCATAGAGGTCGCGGTTCTCGGCCCCGATTCCCGACGGGGTGGCATCGACGATCACGTCGGCCGCCTCAACGAGATCCGGAAGCGATCCCGCCGTTGGAATGTCCGCCTCATCGAACTGATCGGCACGCTCGGGAACGGCTGCAAACAGGGGGTAATCCCGCTCGATGGCAACCGTCGCCTCGAAGTTGGGCCGGGTTTTCGCGACCCCGGCGACCGCCATATCCGGCTGGGCGCGGACCGCATCGGCCACGCGTTTGCCGATCGTTCCATAGCCCGTGATTCCGATCTCCAGCATGTGAGCGTTGGTGGACGACCGGACCGGATAATCGTTTCGAGCGCCCGCTGTGGGCGAGAACCGACCGGAGCCGAAGACCTTTCGCCCTCCCCGCCATCACGCCGCGTATGAGCGATCTCGAGCCAGCCGCCAGGACGGCGGTTCACCAGTGTGCAGCCCTCGAGGCTGGGGAGGCCTGCGTGGTCGTCACCGACGACGATCGGGCGGCGATCGGCCGAGCCCTCTACGAGGAGGCCAGTGCCGTCTCCGAGGAGACGAGTTACCTGCAGTACCAGCCGGGGAAGACCCACGGGGCAGAGCCACCGGCACCGGTGGCCGCAGCGATGCAGAGCGGTGCCGTCGTGTTCGCGCCGACGACCAAGAGCCTGACCCACACGCGGGCCAGAACGGATGCCACGGATGCCGGTGCCCGCGTTGCGACCCTTCCCGGGATCACCGAGGAGGTCTTCATCACCGGACTGGACGCAGATTATGAGACGATTGCGGCCCACTGCGAGGCCGTCCTCGAGTACGTTGGTGATGCCGACGAGATCCGGGTCACGGCACCTGGCGGGACCGACGTGACATTCGACCGAGGCGAACGGGCGTTCAGGCTCGATACCGGAATCATCCACGAGGCCGGGACGGTAACCAACCTGCCGGCGGGCGAGGTGTTCGTCAGTCCGGAGACCGCAGACGGTACGGTGGTCATCGACGGGACGATGCACCCCCACGGGTTGCTCGGCCCCGACGAGGCAATCACGATCGAGATCGTGGACGGCGTGGCGACGGCCATCAGTGACGAGGAAATCGCTGGTGTCGTCGAGGAGGCTGCGGCCGAGGTCGGTGACGCCGCCTACAACGTGGCCGAGCTGGGGATCGGAACGAACGTGGGCGTGACCGAGCTGGTGGGCAGTGTGTTGCTCGACGAGAAGGCAGCCGGCACGGTCCACGTCGCTATTGGCGACGATCTCGGGATCGGTGGAGACACCGAGGCCCCGATCCACCTGGATGGGATCATTCGGGAGCCCACCGTGTACGCCGATGGCGAATCCGTCCCGCTACCGGGTCCTTGATCCTTCAATCGGTTTTTACGCGCCGGGTGAGTATGAGTCGAGCATGTCCAGTGCGGATCGGATCCCGGTGACGTGTCCGGCCTGTTCGCCAGATCTCGAGACGGTTCACGAGGTCCTGTCCCCTGGCCCGGGCAGCCTGACCGTCCGGTGTGGGGAGTGCGGGCACGTTCACAAGATTCAGCCCGAGCAGGTCAACGAGGTGAGTCTCAGTGTCGTGGTCTCACAGGAGGGTGAATCATTCACGGCCAACGTCACGACCGCGGCCGATGAGACGGATCGCCATCGGCGACGAGTTCGTCCTCGAGACGGCCGAGATGCTGGCGACCGTTCGAGTCACCGGTATCGAACTCGCCGGGGACCGACGTGTGGAGGAGGCATCTGCGACCGAGGTCGAAACCGTCTGGACCCGGGAGGTCGACAACGTTTCGATCAACGTGACGATCCATCCAGGAGGAAGGGATCGGCTCGAGAGTACCAGTTAGACCTACCTGCGGCCTGGTGACGACGAGGTCGAGGTTGGGGCAATCGAATCAATCGACGGCGATGAGTTCGAGATCGACGCCATCGTCGTCCGGGACGCCGCCAAGGGATATGACCGAGACCGATACGAGCACGAGGGTGATGTGGTCCTCGCGAAGGACATCAAGCGGGTGTACGCATTTGATGCGTCACGAAACAGATCATCTCCCTGGTAAGTCAAGCCGGGACGCCACGTTATTGATTAGGGACGGCGCAATATCGCGTCCATGGAACGGGCGGTGCTGCGGGAGGACATGGTCGACGGTCTGATTCATGAATCCCGGGGAGTACTCGACCACGAGGCCGTCGAAGCAGCGATGCTCGAGGTGCCCCGCCACCAGTTCGTCGAGGACGAACAGCGTGCCTACGCCGATGCGACCCAGCGAAGTCATGGGACACGGATTCTCGCACCGAGCACCGTGGCGGCGATCGTCCAAGAGCTCGACCCAACCCCCGGTGACTCGGTCCTGGTCATTGGTGCCGGGGTGGGTTATACAGCGGCGATCATCGCCGAAATAGTGGGGGCAACGAATGTCCACGCCGTCGACATTGCCCGGCCAGTCGTCTACGAGGCGAGGCGCAATCTCGCACGGGCGGGCTATGGACAGGTGCTCGTCGACTGTCGCGATGGCGCGAGGGGCTTGCCCGAGTACGGCCCATTCGATCGCATCTTGCTGGAGGCGGCCGCTGTCAGTCCCCCGGACGCTCTCCAGGCCCAGCTGACCACCGGCGGACAGCTGGTCTACCCCGAGGTTGGATCGCCCCAGCAACTGGTCCGACTAACAGCCGCTGGGGACCGGCACAAGGGGAAAGCCGTCTCCTTTGAACCGCTACTCGTTCCCGGGGAACAGGCGGGCGCCCTCGAGCGCAATCGGACCTCCCGAGAGGACGACGAGTATGCGCGGCGCCGGCTCGAGTCCCGGGGCGGCTGGGAACACGAGTGGATAAGCTGGGACGACTCAGTCAGGACTCGATCACGATGAGGGCCGTGTTGGCCTGCTCGTCAACATAGTTCGTATCTGCGGGTGGGACCACATCGATCTCGAGCGTCCCCGTTCCCTGGCCCTGCCGGAGCGAGGGGTCGATATCGATGCTGGCGCTGCCGTCGCTCTCGGTGATGCCCTCGAGCGGGGAATCAAGTGCTGCACTGCCACTCGAGACGATGATCGTCGCATCGGTGATCGTGTTGTCGTCCTCGCCGAGAACCGTGATCTTGACCGATGTGGGTGACTCGTCGGTCACCGTCGGGGGCTCGATCTCGACGTCGACCTCGGTATCGGTGAGTGATCCGATACCGGAGAGCATGTTCATCATGATGGCGAGACTGGCGACCCCGACCACGAGGGCGATGACGAGCCGGATCGGAAGGCCCTCGATGGCTCGGCTGTCGGTGGGATTTGGTCTGCGTGGCAGTACCCGGCGTGGTCCGCTGAAGGGATTTAAACCGTCAGCCGAGGCTGACGATTAAGAGCCGAAGCAGAGGCCATCGGCGCCATGACAGTCGTACTGGGCCAGACGGACGGCCGTGGTATCGCCGCTTCAATCGGACACTACCGCGCTCGAGATGGCAGTCAAGCGGCCGGGCTCTCCCTGGATCTCGACCGACCGCACGTGGTTGTGATCGTTGGAAAACGCGGATACGGCAAGTCCCACACCCTGGGCGTTATCGCCGAGGCAGTCGCAACCGTCGATGGCATCGCGCCAGTTGTCATCGATCCAATGGGGGAATTTTCCGGGCTGGGAAGTGGACCGGCCGTGGGACAGCCGTCGATCATGCCGGGGGATCTCGAGCCTGGTCTCTGGTGTGAACTCCTCGGGCTCGAGGCGACGTCGGGCCCCGGCGGTGTCCTCTGGGACAGTGTGGCATCCGGGGAGAGCATGCAGGCGATCAGCGCCGCCATCGACGAACACGATGGCGCTCAGGCCCACCGTCTCGTCGCCCAGAACCATCTCGATCGGGCGGTCAGTTGGGGAATATTCGACAGGGGTGGCCTCGATGTGACAGCTCTCGCGGGGCCGGAGGTGAGCGTACTCGACCTCTCGGGCCTGCCGGATGGAGCGAAAAACGCGATCGTGAGTGTTGTCGCTTCGCAGTGCTATCGGGCCCGTGTCACGGATTCAATCAATCGCTTACCATGGCTACTCGTTGATGAGGTACACACATTCTTCGATGGAGTCGCAGCCCCCGCCCTGCGACAAATACTGACGCGCGGTCGGACTCCTGGTGTGAGCCTGGTTGCCGCAACCCAGCGCCCTAGTGCCATCCCGCAGCTCGGCCTCTCTCAGGCCGATATCGTGATTGCCCACCGTCTGACTGGCCAAGCCCGATAGAGACGCCCTCGAGCGGGCCCGACCCAGCTACGTCGACGGTTCGGTCGGTGAGCGCCTCCCCAGCCGACCGGGAGAGGTCCTCGTCATTGACGATGCGACCGAGACGGCCCACGCCGGTCGGATTCGAGATCGGCGAACACCTCACGGCGGCGGGGACCCACGGGTCAGTGATCACGAACCGGATGCAGTCAGCGAGGATTGATCCCTCTCGGGTTGGGTAGTGTCAGGGAAAGTTGGGTTGGGGGGTTGGGGGTGGCGACAGCCGTTAGCACATCGCCGATTATGGATATTGATGGAAGGGGATTAAGCCTGATTACTAATCTATTATATGGCGGGGTTAAGACATACTAATTAATTAAATCTGCTCTCTAAGGCAAGGTCAACGAGCTTTCGCTGGGCCGCTCGCAGGTGGTAGTGGTAGGTCGGAGGGAGACATCGAAGTGTCTGCGAGATCCTCCCCGTTCGCTTCGCGTGGCCACTGAAAGAAGCCCCCGTAGTGGGCCGCCTGTAGGGCCTCGAGCTGGCGATCCGTCAACCGATCACGGACGGCGGCATGGGTCCTCTAATCGGCTGAACTGACGTCGATTCTCGTCGGGCCGCCAGTTCTGTCTCCGGGAAGTCCTCCTGTATGCCCTCAATGACGCTTCGGGTTTCGACGGTCTCCGGCACCGTCAGCACCAGAGTTGTCGTCCCGTCCTCCGTAGTCGCGTGGCGTAGTGTTGCATCGTGCTCGGCGATGTGACCGAGCAGTCGAGCTCCACGATTCCAGTTCGAACAGACTCACCTCCTCGCCCTCAGAGACCATCGAGACGTGTTCGACGGCCGCCCACTGGGTGGGGAGCCCCGCCATCTGCTCAGCCGAGCTGGCGGGGACGGTCATGAAAAGTACCGTCTGCTGGTTCGAGTGTTGAAGCACACCCTCGAGCGAGAGTTCCCCCTCGACAGCCGTTGACAATCGATTTAACAGCAATCTGGAATCGGTACACACCAGCTCGAGTTCGATCAGGCTGTCGGTGACCATCGATCGAGTTTGCTCGACCGACCTGATCGCGGTCCCGACCGTTTCCCCGAGCTCACGGAGAATCTCTCGTTCAGCCTCATCGATGGCATCTGCCCCTGCCATGTAGACAAGCAAGGCTCCGTACTGGCCTTCGCTTCCCCGGATCGGGATCGCCAGAACGGTCTGGAAGCCGTATGTTAGTGCCTCGCCGACGGCGAGCCGTCCAGCTGTCAGTGCTCGAGGACGTTGGGGACAGTCGTGAGTTGGTCGCTCGCCAGGGCATCCTCGATCAGTCCGGCCTCGGGCGCATCGGCTCCATCCTCTCCGATCGTGTCGATGTAGGTCACGTCGATCCCCGCCCAGGTCGATGGTGCTGGCGGGTCGGTCTCGGCGGAGGCGATCCATGCGAATAGGTAGCGCTCCGTGTCGGCCAGGTGCTCACAGACCGTCGCCTCGATTTCGGCTCTCGTATCGGCTCTCGTTATACCGTGGTTGATGTCCCGAACGATGGCATTCGCGTGGTTGAGTCGCGTGAGTTCCTCGTTTTGCTGGGTGAGTTTCCGATCGTGCTCGCGAAGCAGCTGTTCGCGCTCGGCCCGATCCAGGGCCGCCTCGGTGTTGGCGGCGAGAATGTGCAGCAGTTCTCCCATTGGCTCGTCGAACTCACCCTCAGTGCCGGCGATAATGACACCGTGATTTCCCAGGGGGGTGATCAACTCGGCCGGCCACGCGCTGCCCTGCTGTAGCCCCCCAGAAACCGCTACCGTCTCACCAGTGGAGAAGGCCTCCCAGAGCGGTGACTCACTCTGCTCGATCGTGGTCGGTCGATCCCGGTAGCGACTCCCCTCGGCCGTCACGGCCATCTGTTCGAGCGTCCCGTTAGGGATGGGACCGAATGCCGGTAGGAAGCGACGTCCTAGGGAACCTCGAGAATGTCGGCCGCCGTATTGACAGCGGCTTCGTGAATCTCTGCCTTCGTCCCCGCCCGCATCAGGTCCCTGGTGGTCTCGTGAAGGGTCAGGCAGAGTCCGTTGGTAGCGCTGCTCTTGCGAATCGGAGGGCCTCTTCGGCTCGATATCTGGGACACCTGCGTTCGTGATTTGATTGGCCAGCAGTGCATACTGCTCTCGTCCCGACTTCTTCTGGAGATACTGGGTGACGCCTGTCGCGATGGCGTCGCTGGCGAGCTCCTCGGAGCCGCGACCGGTATAAAGGATGAACGGCAGATGCGGATCCTCCGCCCGGACGGTCTCGAGCAATTCCAGGCCTGTCATCGAGGGCATCTCGTAGTCGCTTACGATGCAGTCAATGGTGCCCGCACGAAATCGCTCGAGTGCGTCGTCCACTGACGTGACTGACTGGACCTCGATGGACTCGCGTTCGCGCTCGAGCATCGTTGCGGCCAGCTCGGCAATTCGTGGCTCGTCGTCGACGACGAGCACTGATATTGGCCGATCAGCAGTCGCACCGCGAGTACCCTCCGCCATGACCCTCCGTTGGACCCTGGTACACTAATATATTAGTGTAGGAGTGTCGTTGTTCACTAATCAGTAAGAGGGCGTGCTGAATTGAGAACGACGATCAGGCTACTCGAGGCCATCGCGAGGGCCGCGAATAGCGGATTCAGGATACCCGCTGCGGCGAGTGGAATCGCCACGGCATTGTAGGAAAATGCCCAGGCGAGGTTCCCCCGAATACGGCCCCGCGTGGCCACTGCCAGTTCGATCGTCTCCTCGATCCGATCGAGCTCGTCCTCGACGAGGACGACGTCAGCCGCGTCGGCCGCCATCGCCGTCCCGCTGCCGATGGCGATACCAAGGTCGGCCGCAGCGAGGGCCGGTGCATCGTTCGACCCATCCCCAACCATGGCCACAGTGCCGTCACCCTGAAGCCGGCGGACGGTCGCTTCCTTCCCGTCGGGTGGGACCCCCGTAATCACCTCATCGACGGCCTCGTGGGCCAGAAAGGGATCAGCGGTCCGTCGGTCGTCACCAGTCAAGACGACGAGCTCGCGGTCGCGGCCGAGGGTCGTGACTGTTCGTTCCCACCCAGCACGGTCCTGCTCGCCGATGGCGATGATTCCGCAGACGTGGCCATCCCAGCCTACCACGACCGGGATCGCCGTGTCTCGGACACACTCGAGTGCTTCCTCGAGCGATGAATCGAGTTTGTAGCCCTGGGCAGTGAGGAAGGCTGGATGCCCGACGGCGGCTGGCCGGTCTTCTACCTTCCCGGTCAGGCCCTGCGCGTGAACGTCGATTTCCGATCCCCGGGTGATCGGTTCTTCCGACGCGTCACAGATCGCGCGGGCGAGCGGGTGGGCTGAATTCGCCTCGAGAGCAGCCGCCACCTCGAGACATCGATCGGGATCATCCCCGTGGATTTCCTCGACTCCGAGGTCTCGATCAGTCAGTGTGCCGGTCTTGTCCAGGACCACTGTATCAACGGCCCCGGCGGACTCGAACAGGGTGTCGCTCCGGTGATCACCACGCCCCGGTCGGCTGCCGTCTGGACTCCGCTCGCGGATTCGCGAGGGCGTGGCAACACCGAGCGCGCAGGGGCAGGAGACGATGACCACCGTCAAGGCGGCGAGCAAGGCCTCACTCGGCGCCCCACCCAGGACGAGCCGAGCTGATGCCAACGGCCACGGCCACCACCACAACAAGGGGCACGAAGATCGTCGCCAACCGATCGGCCAGCCGCTGGGCACCGGCACGGTCGCTCTGGGTCTCCCGAGCAGCTCGAGGAGCCGGTCGAGGGTGCTCTCGGCAGCCGGACCGACGGCGACGACCACCGGAGAGTCCGTACAGATGGTCCCACCCCGAACCTCGTCTCCGGGTCGGACCTGTCGCGGTCGGGATTCGCCACTCACCAGCGATTCGTCGAGGGCAGCCGTTCCCTCCACAACGGTCCCATCGAGCGGGATCCGCTCCCCTGGTTGAACTAGGATCTCGTCGCCAGGGTCGATCTGTTCTCGCGGAATTTCTGTATTCGAGTCTGCCAGTCGAACTGACTCCACTTTCTGGTCAGCGAGGTCGGCCACCGAGGTGGCAGCTCGGCGCTTGACCGTATTCTCGTAGTACCCACTCGCCGTCACGACGAGAATAATGGCGACGGTCACGTCGAAGTACAGATCCGTGTGCCCGAGTGTCATCGCGACAGTACTGTATGCATAGGCCGCAACAGCGGCGATTGCGACGAGCAAGTTCATGTTCGGCAGCCCGACACGGAGACTCACCAGAGCGCCCCGAAGAATTGGATACCCGCGTGTAAAAGAGCACGAACGAGGCCATCACCCAGAGGTTCCCGTAGATGTAGAGGCTATCGAACTGCCCGAGCGAGACGACCGGCTCGAACCCGAAGTGGACCGGATAGATGAACAGGGCATACCACAGCATCACCATCATCCCGAAGAGACCCCCGCTCAGAAGGAATCGAACGAGGGCCGCATCCTCTTCACTCGAGGGACCCTCCCCGGCCTTGCGCGCCGTGTAGCCATACCCCGTCAAACCGGCAGCGACCGTCGATCCGTCGGTTCGCGAGGGGTCGTAATCGATTCGGACCGTATCGGTTGCGTAACTGGCCTTTCCACCGTGGACGCCGTCGAGTTGTTCGGCCCGGTGCTCGAGGAAAGCCTCGCAGGTCGTACAGTGCATCCCGTCGACCGCCACGTATGGCCGTTGCAGCGTCCTCGGGAACAGTTTGCTCCTCCACAGCCGCCTCAGCTGGTATGAGAATCAAACGTCTGGGCGACGGCCAGACAACCGCGGCAACAGAACGTACCCTCGACTCCCTTCGCCCTGAATCGGATTGGTATCCACCGGTAACCCACAGAGCTCACAAGCCGTCGATGGCTCATCGGTCGCTGTGGCGTCACTCATCAGCCAAGGAGAGACAGCTCACGCACTCACAGCGTCATCTGCGTTCGGTGTATCTGCCGGACCGAACGCCAGAAACAGGCTCGTGAGGATGAGCACCATGCTAATGGCGGAGATGGCGCCGGCGATGAGTGAGAGTGGACGCTCCAAACGCTATCGGCGGGCCTATCGCAATGATACCAATCGCGACCATCGCTCGAGGAGACAGCGTGTCTAGATTCATACACGGAATAAGGACCGGGGCCGAAATGATTGGGCAGGGTGTTCCCAGAAACCGGGAAAGATATTAACATAAAGTATCCTCACACTCGAACCAGGTTCATGGACGGCGAGTCACCACATCGTGACATCGGTCACGACGAATTCGATCCGATCGGGACACTCGTGTTGATTACCCTGCATATTTCCTCGTTCTTGCCTCAATGTGGGTCTTCATGTACTTCGTCGAGTTCCTCGGTAACGATCTGACGGTCGTGGGGATGCTATGAAGATTCACACTTATGAGAAGGTCTGGCTGGGGGCATCGATGGTCCTCATCATCGGTATCATTGCGACCGTGACCTACGGGGCTGTCGGGTCGGCATCATCCATGATCGACGACGATGGAGGAACCGTCGATCCTAACAACCTCGAGTGAGCACCGGAATTCGAGTGATCCGGGGTTACCCAGACCGGTCCGAACGAGTACGATGTCCACGTCGTCGCGGGACAATTCTACTTCAATCCAGGGACGAGCTTTTACGGCCCGATCAATGTCACGGAGGACAGCCGGGTCACGTTCCACGTCACGAGCCGAGACGTCATTCACAGCTTCAGTATTGTCGGGACGAACGCCAACACGATGGTCATACCCGGTGAGGTCTCCACGTTCACCGTCGAATTCGATGAGGCAGGCGAGTACGGGATAATCTGCAACGAGTTCTGCGGTCCGGGTCACCACACGATGGAGGGGCTCATCGTTGTCGAGCCTGCCGGAGGTGCAGACGTGATGGAGGCCTTCGTCGACGAGCTGTCCACGTGAATCGCGAGTTATCCGGGCGATGCTGTACAGTTCGTTTATCGCCCTGGCGCTCGGGGCCACCTTTGGCATCATCCAGACGCTCCACCGAGTCGACGTGTTCAGATCCCTGGATTCAGCTGACTACTACACGGTACTCACCGCTCACGGGGTGTTCCTGGCGCTCACCTTCACGATCTTCTTCCTGGCAGGTGTGTTCACCTGGGCGACGGTCATCGGGCTGAATCGTGGCCTCGTCGACCTCCGATTCACCTGGGTCTGGTATGGGATGATGGTACTCGGGACCGCGATGGCCGCGGTGCCGATCCTCGCTGGCTTCACCGAGGCGATCGACATGAGTGCGACCGTCCTCTTTACGTCTACTGCGCCACTGCAGGCCCATCCGCTCTTCTATGCAGGACTCGCTACCTTCGTCGTCGGAACCTGGCTCGCTGGTGTCGACTGGTTCCGTGCGTGGCTGGTCTGGCGTCGCGAGAACGAGGGTGAACGGATTCCGCTGCCGATGTTCATGGTCCTGACGACCACGATCATGTGGTACCTCTGCAGCATCGGGGTCGCGGTTGCCATCCTGGTGTTCCTGCTGCCCTGGTCTCTTGGACTGGTCGGCTCGGTCAATCCGCTGTTGACCCGGACCATGTTCTGGTACTTCGGTCACCCGGTCGTATACTTCTGGCTGATGCCCGCGTACCTTCTCTGGTACCTGCTTCTGCCAAAGGTTGCCGGCGGGCAACTGTTCAGTGATCCGCTCGCGCGTGTCGTGTTCGTTCTCTTTCTTCTCCTGTCGGTCCCAACGGGGATCCACCACCAGTATATCGATCCGGGGATCGCCGAGGGGTTCAAATTCATGGCGATGACGAACACAATGTTCCTCCTGCTCCCAAGCCTCCTCACAGCCTTCACTGTCGTCGCAAGTATCGAACATGGGGCCCGACAGCGGGGTGGGAAGGGGTATCTCTCCTGGCTGGGAGCGCTTCCCTGGCGAGATCCGGTATTTACTGGGATGGCCCTAGCAGGGATTCTCTTTGCGGCAGGCGGCTTCTCGGGTATGATAAATGCCGGGATGAACATCAACTACCTAATCCACAACTCTATCTGGATCCCGGGCCACTTCCATCTGACAGTCGGGACGGCGGTGGCGCTCACATTCATGGCAGGATCCTACTGGCTATTGCCGCAGCTGACCGGAAACAAGCTCGGAAGTCAGCGCCTCGGACTCGTTCAGGTGGTGCTCTGGTTCGTGGGGATGACGTTCATGTCAAATGCGATGCACCGCGGCGGATTGATTGGCATTCCCCGACGGACCGCAGAACCACAATACGAGGGGTTCCAGTTCGCGGCTGAGGTAGGCTCTGTTGGCGAGCTCAACACCCAGATCGCGCTCGGTGGTACGCTCCTGTTCATCTCCACCATCCTGTTCTTCCTGACCATCGGGCTCACTATATTTGGCTCGAAGCCGAGCCAACCGCTTGATGGTACGATCCCCGAACCGCTGTCCGGGCCAGCTGATTCCCCCCGGGTCCTCGACGATCTCCGAATTTGGACGGCCATCGCCATCGTCCTCGTGATCCTCGCCTACACGCTTCCACTCGCAAGCATCATCGAACGCGGGGGACTCTTCGGCCCCGATATCGAAGGGTTCCCGATGCTGATCGATACGCTCCGCATGGCAGTGCTGGGGTGACTTGGATGGGACACTGTCGAGGTGAGTGGTAGTGCGCCTTTCACCTGCAGCGCTGTTCGTCCTCGTCGCCGGGACCGTGACCGTCGTCAGTGTCGAGTTGCGGACGTTCGTCGGCTTCTTCGGCGTGGAGCTTACGATCTGGCAATCGGTATTCGTGGCCCTGGCCCTCGGAGCGGCCATCATTGCGTGGGCGATCCTGCCCGACCTGATCGCCCGCTCCGAGCACCCGAACCAGGACCACTCGGGGTCCGGCGTCCCAGGTCTCGATTCGCCCCTCGTGGAGGTCCTCTACACACCCCTCGCAGTCGGGATCGTCCGCCTCGAAACAGGCCGGCCGGTAGGCATCGTCAAGTTCGATCGCCCGTTGCTCCGCATGGCGCCGGCAAACGATTCGGGCGCGCCCCTCCTCGTCCGTCGGAATCGTGCCCGCGTTTCTCGCGATGCGAAACGCCTCACGGGCTGTCTCGACCTCGACCGACGTCGACCGCCTGAAATCCTCGAATCGCTCACCGGCGCTTCGAAGTGTCGAGCGGAGAAGTGCGATCGAGCGACGAGCCGTCGGCCATACAGATGTGAGGGTTTGGTGCCCAGACACAAATGCACATCGTCGCTCGACTTCACTTCCGGTCTGCCCAAGGCGGCATTAAAATACGATGGGGAACCAACCCCGTCGTGTCTCCCACCGAAACCAAGAGGAGGCGCAACACCATGAGCGACCTACGGACCCACGCAGAAGACATACACGACCAGTTTTCAGAGCATCTCGAGCTCTCCGTCGAGGACGTCCACGACAGGCTCTCAACGCTCGTCGAGGAGTACACCGTACCCATCGGGGAAGCCCGGCGAAGCGTGACGAACCACTACCTCGAGGAGGCCGGGCTCGAACAGAGTGATCGCCTCCGGCGGCTCGAGCCAGGCGGTCCAGATCGAGTCGATCGACTCGCCCGAGGAGTGGGTCGACCTCACCGCGAAGGTCATCGAACTCTGGGAGCCACGGAGCGATTCCGTCGCCCAGGTTGGACTGCTTGGAGATCCCACGGGGACGATCAAGTTCACGGCCTGGGCAAAGTCTGAGCTGCCGACCCTGGAGGAGGGCGGTGTCTATCGGCTCGAGAACGTCGTCACCGACGAGTACCAGGGCCGGTACTCGGTCAAACTGAACAGCACGACCGGCGTCTCGGCGCTCGAGGAGGACCTCGAGGTCGGCACCGACACCTCCGAGGTAGAGGGGGCCCTCGTCGACGTCAGAGCGGCAGCGGGCTCATCAAGCGCTGTCCGGAGGACGAGTGTACGCGGGTCCTCCAGAACGGTCGCTGTTCGGAACACGGCGAGGGCGAAGGCGAGTTCGACATGCGCATCAAGGCTGTCCTCGACGATGGCGAGGCGGCTCGCGAGGTGATCTTCGACGCCGAGGCGACCGAGTCCCTGACCGGCATCAGTCTCGAGGAGGCGAAGGACATGGCCATGGATGCACTCGATACGAGCGTCGTGGCCGACGAGATCGGCGAGGTGGTCCTCGGCCGATACTTCCGCGTTGTCGGTCCAACGTTCGGTCGATACGTCCTCGCCGACGAGGCGGAGGCGCTGGGTGCGTCGATCGATGCCGAGGCGGTGCTGATCAAAGCGAGGTCGATGTGAGATGAGCGAAAGTCAGGTAACCCGTGAGGTCGCCAGACGCGTGTTCGCGACGGAATTCAACGACGCAACCTACACATTTACCGAATCGGACGACGAGCGTGCCCCCAACTACGCACTCTTGCCCACCGGCGAGCGGGCGAACCGGGTGTTCGTGGTCGGGACCCTGACGGAGACGGAGGACGTTGGCGATGACAGCGAGTACTGGCGGGGCCGAGTTGTCGACCCGACCGGGACGTTCTACGTTTACGCCGGCCAGTACCAGCCCGAAGCGGCGGCCGTCCTTCGCGATGCAGAGCCACCGATCTACGTGGCGGTGGTCGGGAAGCCACGGACCTACGAGCCGGACGATGGCTCGATCAATGTCTCCATCCGACCCGAATCGATCTCGATCGTCGATGCCGACACCCGAACCCGGTGGGTGGTCGAGACCGCCACCCGCACCCTGGACCGAATCGACCGGTTCGAGGCCGCTGACGACGATCCAACCCAGGAGTACATCGCGATGGCCACCGACCAGTACGAGACCTCGATGGATCGATACCGCGAGGCCGTCGTCTCGGCCCTCGAGAACCTCGAGCAAGCCCAGTCCCCGGCCTGATCTCGGCCCTCCGTCGGTCCCGTGTCTGACGAACCGTTAAGTGAGCCGACCACCCACTCCGATGGGCAGGCATGGGTAACAAGAACAAGACGATCTCGTTTCGCGTCAACGAGGACGCTTTCGAGGCCCTCCAGGAGATTGCCGAGGAGCGCGACATTTCGCTGTCCGCCGTCTTCCGGGACTACGTCGACATGCTGGTCGAACACAATGGCCGCATCGAGGTAGTCCCCGAGGACGAACTCGAGCGACTCGAGAGTCAGGACGAACCGTCCTACCCGCCCACGGTGAAAGTCCCCAAGAGCTTCGTGCGCGAGCACGAGCGACTCGAACTCGAGGCCGAACACCTTCGCGAGCAACTCGAGGAACAGCAGGCCTATGTTGGTGACCTCCGCGAGCGAGTCGAGCGTGAGGAAGACGAGGTGTTGCTGCTCGATGATCTCGACGAGCAGCTCGAGGAGTCCTCCAGCCGGCGCTAGCCCTCCAGCTCTCGTCGCCTGGCTTCGATCCGGTCACGCTGTTCCGGCGCTCCATCGACGCTCGCGAGTGCCTCGGCCGCCTCGAGCGTCCGAATGCCGTCGTCGAGAAAGGACCGGATATCCCCCGGATAGGCAAACACCAGATAGTCGTCACTCATGACGTCGACGATCGCCTCCGGCCCGAAGCCCTGGGCCCTGAGGTCGAGCAGGTAGCCAATGAACTTCTGTTCGGCACAGCCACAGTAGGGATTCGACTCACAGCTACAGTCGAGGAAGTCCTCCGCGAAGGCCAGGACCCGGTCCCGGGTCGGCTCGTCGAGCTTCTCGAGTCCGTCACCGGCCCCGAACAGGACGTCCAGCGTCGCCCCGGAGAACGCCGATCTGCGGGACGTGGGTCTCGAGCTGTGAGCGCGAGCCGCCGGTGGTCCTTGATGTAGATCTTGTCCGTGATCGCCACGGCTGAGGCGTTCGGCCCAGCCTGCAATAAGGCCGCCGGGTGACCCGAACGTAACGTATTTCAGGCGAACCACACCTACAGACCTACGCAAGCGTGTCCGGGTTGGGGTAGTGGTTATCCTTCAGCCTTGTGGAGGCTGAGACGCGGGTTCGATTCTCGCACCCGGACCTTTTCGAGGCTGGAATGTTGCTCGAGGCTGTATTGGTTCGCTTCAGACGGGAGTCGCACTAATCTCATACTCAATCTCGGGTGGAATGACAATATCAAAACTAACCTCCACCGTCTCCCCACCGCCGACGGTCAAAGACTGCTCCGGGGGTGCGTTGATGGGATATCCCATATTCTCTCAAGAACCGTAAAAGTAAAATTGACTTCGCCGGTTTGCCCTTCATTTTTGAAAGTAGCCCCGTGGGAGGCTGGATACGGAACAATGCCGAACTCCATCGATTCACCCCATTCAGGGCGACGATTTACATCCGCAAATATTGATATTTGCCTCCGTTCACCATCACTATAAAAATACGTTCTCGAGAGATTGTATCGGCGATTGGAATCAGGGGCAGCGTACTGTTCCGGTACATTCGGACTGGGTGATGAGGAGTCTCGAAAATGCCATAATTCGGCCAATACTTGGCCCTCCTCCCCGCGATTTTCTATTGTCCCGAAGTACTCATCTCCGTTCTGATGCGACACTGACCATGTGGGGATCTGGATCAAGGAAAGCATCAAAAGCCATGGACGGCCCATTCAAGTCCGAACATCCTGCAATGCCCGCCACGCTGCTGGCAATGCACCCGAGAAACGTACGACGCTGCATGGTTCGTCCAGATTGAAGTACCTAATAAATGTATTGATAAAGTGAAGTATCAATCGCGAGTTTCCATGAAGGGCTACAGACTCCGATTAACCCGTCTCCTGGTTATGTCAATTGACCCCGACTTATTGATAACATCGAGTGCCGTCATGACATCACTTCGCGAGACGAGGCCGACGAAATCGTCGCCGTTCATGACGAGAAGGCGACCGATATTGCTCTGTTGCATCCGTTCAATGGCGGTCATGGCATCGGCCTCGAGGTCGATCGTCTCGAGGTCCGTCGTCATGACCTCCTCGACCGAGAACGCGTCACGCTCGACCGGTTTGATCCCCTCTGCATCCGACAGGGTAACCAACCCGATGAGTTGACCGTTCTCCAGGACCGGATAGCCGGTGTGGCGCTCACTGAACATCCGGCCGAGGAGAGCGGCCACGCTCGTCTCCGGCGTGACGGTATGCAACGCTGGTATGGGCGTCATGATATCCTCGACGGTCACCCCCTCGAAGGCCGCCTTCATCATCACCTGCTGTGACTCACTCGAGGCGGCGATGTAGACGAAGAACGCGACACCAATGAGGATGATATTGAACGCGAGCAAGCCAACCAGCCCCATCACTAGTGCGAACAGCTTTCCCACGCGAGCAGCTTGCTGAGTGGCCCGTGCATAGGGCCTGTCTCGAGCCAGCAGGGCCCGAAGCACCCGTCCCCCATCCATGGGGAAGGCAGGCACCATGTTGAACACCGCGAGAACGACGTTCAGGACGGCGAGATAGGCAAAGACGAACAGTGTCCCCTGGACGGCAAGCGGGGTCGCGACACTCGCCGGCAGGGCAGACGGTGCGCTCGGTGCCAGGAGAAAGAGGCCGAAGGAGACAATCCCGATACCAACGCTCACCAGTGGGCCCATGATCGCGATGACCAGTTCCTGGCGCCAGTCTTCGGGCATCTCCGAGAGAGCGGCAATGCCACCGAAAAGCCAGAGTGTGATGGAGTCGATGGGAAAGCCGTACCGTTGAGCAGTCAATGAGTGGCCAAGTTCGTGTAGCACGACGCCGGCGAACAGTCCGATCGCAGCCACGAACCCGAGGAGCCACGGCCGGTAGCCGGTGGACACGATGTCGATGTCAATTCCCGCATTCATGGTTCCGTTGAGCAACTCGACGAGTGGCTGAATGTGGACGCCGATCAGGTACGCAAAGAGGGGCAACACCAGTAGAAATGTGAGATCGAGTTTGATCGGAATGCCAAACAGAGAGCCGATCCGAAAGCTGCGCATACCTGTAATACCCGAGCAGCGTTGATAAACTCGGTGCCGGACGGAGGCCAATACATTTAATCACATATTATGATTTAATTTCATATCAAGCCACTACCCCATACCTTTTTGCTACCGTCCGGTGTTACTCCTGCTAACCATGATGGAACATCGACTCGCCACATCACAGGCTGTCGAGCCGATCCCACCGATCGACTCGCCCATGGCCAAGCTGGTCTATCTCTACGTGGACGTTGCCGGCCCCACCGATGTGTCCGAGATGAATGACGTACTGGCAATGAAGAAAATCGCCATCCTCAGTGTTCTGAACGCATTGACCAGTCAGTCTCTCGTCGAGGAGACCGACGAGGGCTTCGTTACCGACCGCTAAGCCGGGGCTTCGAAGGCTTTATCCGCCCCCTCAGCCTCCCTTCCGCTACTATGAGTGACAAGCCCGCCTCCATGTACCGGGAAATCGACAAACCGGCCTATACGCGCCGGGAGTACATCACGGGCATTCCCGGCTCGAAAATCGCCCAGCACAAGATGGGGGATTTCACCGCAGACCCGTCTGAGTATCCCGTCCAGATCAGCCTCAGGACCGGAGAAGAGTGCCAGATTCGCCACGGGTCACTCGAGTCAGCCCGGCTGTCGGCCAACCGCCACCTGATCAAGTCCCTCGGCGAGGGCAACTACAAGATGACACTCCGAAAGTTCCCCCATCACGTGATTCGGGAGAACAAACAGGCGACCGGAGCGGGCGCAGACCGTGTCTCGGATGGAATGCGACAGTCCTTCGGGAAAATCGTGGGCACGGCCGCACGGATTGACCGCAACGACCGGATCTTCACCATCTGGTGTGACGTCGAGGATGCAGCGGTCGCGAAGGACGCCCTCCGACGGGCCTACAACAAGATGTCGCCACCCTGCCGGATCGACGTCGAACGCGGCGAAGAGCTCCTTATAGCATAGGCTACTGTTCGATTCGATCGAGGACCTGTCGTCGCCCCCGCTCGAGTGCGAGCCCGATCCCAAGCATCACGAGCCCCGTCACGATAAGGACGATCTCGGTCGGGAGGGCATCGGGGAGCGTGGTCGTGAGAAAGAGCAATACCTGCCCGAGAAAGGCAAGCACTACCAGATTGACCAGACTCGTCGATCGAAGCCCCATGGCCGCGACGACGGTTGTGAACAGGACCGCCAGTAGACCGGTGTGAATGCCGAGAATGGCGGCAATCTCTGGTACACTGGGTCGAACCGTGACGAGCAGCGCAGTCAAGGCCACTGCGGCGACAAGCGTGCCGATCCAGACCGCCGACGAGCGCTCGAGACTGGCGTCCCTGGCATACCAGGCGACAACGCCGACAGCACCGACGGCAGCGCCGCCGAGAATGGCAAGGAGAGGGTGACCGAGATCGCCTCGACCGCTGAAAGGCCGATCAGGGCTGCAAAGAGTGAGATGATTACAGTGCTGACACCGACGAATCGATAGATGCCACCGATCGACGTATCCGCAGTATCCCGGCGCTGGTGATCGAGACCGATTCCCAGCAGGACCACCCCAAACAGGCCTGCCGTTGCCAGCATGTTGGCAGGAGTGCTCAGCATGATGACGAGGGCGGACACCACGACGAGACCGAGTGCTGTCGTGGGTCGCGATTCGGCTGCATGACCGGCTGGTACGGCAACGGCCGCCCACCCGAACAGTAGCCACTCCTCGGCGATTTCGAGTGCCCACAGGTCGGTGAGCAGAATCAGGGACGGGCCCACGAAGGCCGCTCCGAGCAGCCACAGGGCATGGCCAACCCGGGGGGCACGACCATCGCGCAACCAGAAGCCCACTGCCCCGAACACCGGCGGCGCAGTGACGACGATGAGGGTTCCAAGCCATCGGGGGATGTCCTCCCAGTTGATGGCGAGAATCAACACGACCCCGATTCCAAAGAGCGTCGCCCCCATCAACGAAAGGGCCACGACCGTTCGGGAAAATCCGTCATCAGTCTCCTCGTGGCGGGCGAGAATCTGGGTTGCCTGGTCTGGAGAGATGATTCCATCCGCGACCCAGTCGTCGGTTGCGTCGCGCAGCTCGTCCCGGTCCATCATGTGCCGATTCGTCCGCGAATGGGATGAACGTTCACCAATCGACTCGGTTTTGGGCATCGGGCGCCTCATGGACACCGTGGAGGTCCACATCTACTACGAGGGGGATGACGACCCCGAGAAGTGCACCGCCCGCCGGCTCGAGCGCTTCGACCTGGCGACGCTCCACCGCTCGATGGGGCAGGTACCCTACGGGCTCGTCCTCAATCCACACGCCGAGCAGGCACTATCCCGGCCGATGCAGCTGGTCGCCTGCGAGACGCTCGTCGCTCTCGATTGCTCGTGGGCCTCGGCCGAGGAGGCCGCATTCTCCATGCCCGGCACCCACCGGGCGTTGCCATTTCTGGTGGCTGCCAACCCGGTGAATTTCGGTCGCCCCTTCCAGCTAACAACAGTCGAGGCACTCGCGGCTGCCAGCTGGATCCTTGGAGAAACCGATACAGCCCGACAGCTCCTCGAGCCGTTTCGCTGGGGCGAGACATTCCTCGAGTTGAACGAGGAGCCACTCCGGCGGTATGCCGATTGTGCCGATTCGACGGCGGTCGTGAGAGAGCAGGAGGCGTACCTGGAGGCCGGTGCGGGCAATCAGAGTCGTTAAGAGGCGGGCCACCACAGGCACTGACATGGCCAGTTTCGAGGAGGCGGAAGCCCGCACACTGAACAAGCTGATCTGTATGCGTTGTAATGCCCGCAACCCGCAGCGGGCTGAGCGCTGCCGGAAGTGTGGATACAAGAACCTCCGGCCGAAGGCGAAGGAACCGCGATCCGCCTAATCGGGGTACTTCGGCTCTCGCTGTTTTGCCCGCTCGAGTGCGGTCTGGACAACATCAGTGACGTCCCCGTGGAAGACGTCCCCATGACCGGCATAGAGGTGTTCGACTGTCTCGGGCATGGTTTTTAGCAGTCGCTCGATGCTCTCGATGAGTACCTCCGGGATTGGCCCTGCATGTCCGTCCGCCCGAAGCTCCCGTAATCGAAGGCGCCGTCGTCGTGGACCACGACGTCGCCGCTGAAAAGCGTGGTCGCGGAGACGAGGGATACGTGGTCATCGGCGTGTCCCGGGGTGTGGACGACCGAAAAGTCCTCGCCGCCGATGCCGATGGTGTCACCCGCTGCCAGTGCGTCCGTCCGGAGTGAATGGTCGGCGTACGCATAGACGGCAGGATCGAACGCATCACAGAGCGACTCGAGCTGGGCGACGTGATCTCCATGCTGGTGGGTCAGCAGGATCTGCTCGAGATCGTCGACGTGCTCGCGAACGGCGTCGACCATCTCCGGCATCGCTCCGGCATCGATCAGGGTTTGATCGGCCGGTACGAGATAGACGTTACTCGTGAACGTCTCGGCCCCTTCCGTCAGGTGGATAACCTCCATGGGATGCAGTGACAGGGCCCGCAGGAAAATGATACCGATGGCAGCGAGTGATTTTTCACGGTGAACCGTGTACACTTTTGTATGGGATTCGGGAGCTACGACGAATCCGAACAACGCGAGGTTGAGGCTGATTTTGACGAGGAGGAGGGCGTGGACGATCGAACCGCCCACAGCGGCTCTCTCGAGTTCGAAAATGGGGCTTCGAGCGACGAGCTACTCGATCGACTTCAGGACATCAAGGACGAGGAGTGATGAAACGCGGCGTCCGGGCCGTGGGTCTGGCTGAGTCGTTTCGGTCACAGACGAGCACACTCGCGGCAGCGGTCGTCCGGGCTGACCGGGTTGTCGATGGATTCGGATTCGATACCTGTACTGTCGGCGGTACAGACGCCACCCAGACCATCCAGTCGGTACTGATCGATCTCGAGCGCGAGGATATTGGCTATGTCATGCTCGGCGCCGTCGCCCCGGCCTGGTACAACATCGTGGACCTCCAGGCCGTTGCCGAGACCCTCGAGATTCCGGTTCTCGCGGTTACCTTCGAGGCGAGTTCGGGACTGGAGTCGGCCATCCGGTCGGCGTTCGACGGGGCCGAGCGGGCAGACCGCCTCGAGCGCTATCGGTCGCTGCCGGAGCGGGAGCCGGTCCAGGTTGGAAATGGGGAGACTGTCTACGTTCGCGCGGTCGACCTGTCGACAGAGGAGGCGGCCACCGTCGTGAAAGCGTTCACGCCGAGTGGCGGACGCCCCGAGCCGCTCCGGGTTGCCCGCCTGGCCGCACGGGCTGCAAACCGCCTATGATCGCCGAGATCAGGTCCACCGGAGTCCGACACTGCCTATGGAAGACGGGATGGACGGGCTGGCGGTCACCAAGTGCGAGCAATGTTCAGCGCTGGTCGAGTCCCGCTCGCAGATCGTCAACGGGACTGGTCCCGCCGATGCCAGCCTCGTCCTAGTCGGAGAGGGGCCCGGAGCCGAAGAGGATGCCCAGGGCGAGCCCTTCGTCGGCCGGAGCGGCCAGGTGCTTGCAGACACCCTCGAGGAGATCGGGATCGAGCGCTCGGCGGTCAGGATCACCAACTGTGTCCGCTGTCGACCGCCGGAGAATCGCGACCCGACCGTGACCGAGCTGGAACACTGTCGATCGTACCTGGAGGCAGAACTCGATGCGATCGATCCGGCCGTCATCGTGACGCTGGGGAAGGTGCCCTCCGAACACCTGCTCGATCGAAGTGTCGGGGTAACGGCCGAGGCCGGAACCGTCGCAGAGGTGCGGGTGAAGGGCGTGTCCCGCTCGGTGGTGATCAGTGTCCATCCGGCGGCCGTCCTCTACGACCGAAGCCAGGCGGAGTCACTCGAGTCCGCCCTCGAACGGGCGGCACAGCTGAGCGGGTCGATTCCCGACGAGCAGGCACGCCTGGATGGGTACTGAGCTGTCGAACGACAACACACTTTGCGAGGCCATCCATTGATCCAGGCATGAACGCCGGTCCTGCCGAGGCACCGTCCATTGTGGTAGTTGACTACGGACTCGGCAATCTCCGAAGTGTTACCCGGGGGCTCGAGCGCGCTGGTGCGTCCGTCGCAATTAGCGCCGAGCCCGCGGCCCTCGAGCAGGCCGACGGTGTCGTCCTGCCCGGTGTGGGCGCGTTCCGGGAGGGCATCGAGAATGCCGCGCCGATTCGAGACGAGTTACTCGCCGTGGCCGACTCCGAGACCCCGCTGTTCGGGATCTGTCTGGGCATGCAGATGTTGCTCACCTCGAGTGAGGAGGGTGACACGGAGGGTGACGCTGCCGTGACCGGACTTGACCTCATCCCCGGGCGAAATGTCCGCTTCTCCGGCGATCAGAAGATCCCCCACATGGGCTGGAACGAGCTATCGGTCCAGCGCGAGCACCCGCTCGTGGCTGGCGTGGATGGGGAGTATGCCTACTTCGTGCATTCCTACCACGCCGTTCCGGACGACCCCCAGGCAACGATTGCGACCACGGAGTACGGCTCTCAGTTCCCGTCGATCATCGCCTCGGCGGACGGGACGGTATTTGGGACCCAGTTTCACCCGGAAAAGAGCGGCTCGACTGGGCTGCAGATTCTGCAGAACTTCGTCGACCTCTGTGCCCCCTGATCAGAGAAATTCACGAACGTCCGAGTACCACATGTCGTGATAGTCGACGTGGCCGACCCGACGCGCGATTGCCACAGCGATCGCGTGCCAGCAGAGGTCTGTGGGTCCTCGGGATCGAGGTTGAACTCCGCATCTTCGCAGATACAGCCTCCGCCCTCGACGACATACTCGTCCTCGTGACCGACCACGACCGTGAAATCCCGATAGGCCTTCACCCGGCCCTCACCGACGGACTCGATGGCCCGCAGTCCCCGGTCACCGTGGATTCTGGTGATCTGCTCGACGAGTTCAGGGGTGAGTTCCCCCGTCTCCTCGAGATGGGCCTGCCAGCGCTCGACGGGATTGGTCGTGGCCACGTTCCTGCGTCCGTGGCGCGCGGTAAAGTCGATTCGGGTCGGACCACGGCGCTTTTCGCCACTCCCCGTCGATGGACCCAGTATGCGCGTCGAGGAAGGTGGCATCGAACTCGAGATACCCGGCGAGTCGACCGAGGGTATCGAGGAGGCGGTCTTCTACAATCCTCGCCAGGAACTCAACCGGGACATCACGATCGGGGTCCTCCGAGCGATGCAGACTGAACGCCCGGCCCTCGAAACGTACCTCGATGCCATGACGGCCAGTGGGGTCCGGGGCATCCGGTCTGCCGCCGATGGCTGGACAGTCACCTGCTGTGATCGGAGTCAGGAGGCCGTTGCCCTCACGAGTGAGAACCTCGAACTCAACGGGTTCACTCCGGTCGAGCCCCCGCAGGCGACCGGGAGTCGGGTCGGGGTCGTCAGGCGGGACGCCGCCGCCCTCATGCGGGAGTCCCATTTCGATGTCGTCGATCTGGACCCCTTTGGCTCCCCCATGTCGGTGATCGACGCAGCCGTCAGTGCGGCCGACGAATTGCTTTGCGTGACCGCGACCGATACGGCACCGCTGTGTGGTGCCCATCTGGCAAGTGGTATCCGATCATACGGGGCCGTCCCGCGGAATACCGAGTACCACCCCGAGATGGGAGTCCGCATCCTGCTTGGCGCACTGGTCCGGAGCGGTGCTCGATTCGACGTGGCACTCACGCCCGTGCTCACCCATGCGACAAGCCACTATGTCAGGACCTACCTCGAGCTCGACCATCGTGCAACCGCCGCCGACGAGGCCCTGGAGTCCCTCGGCTACCTGACCCACTGTCGGGACTGTTTGCATCGGTCGGCCAGCCAGGGATTGGTTCCGGTTCTGGAAGATCGATGTTCGGCCTGCGGAAGCGAGACCGTCACCCACGCCGGGCCGCTCTGGCTCGATAGCACCCACGATCGAACCGTCGTAGCCGGCGTTCGGGAAGAGTTGCCCGACTCGTTCGGATCGGCCGAGACCGCGCGACGGCTGCTCACCAGCCTTGAGTCCGAACTACACCGACCAACTCACTACGACCAGCACGTCCTCTGCAAGCAGTGGGGCCTTCCAGCCAATGCGATGGACGAGTTCCTCGAGGCAATCGAAGGTGCAGGGTTCGATACCTCACGGACCCACTATGGGGGCACGACGTTCAAGACTGATGCGACGGTCGATCAGATTCGAGAGGCAACGATTCCGGACCTCGAGCGCGCCGGATAGCACAACGGCAGTTACTAAGGTCCGCCGGGTCGGATTGGGTGACATACGCGATGACGGAGGAATCGAGTACCGAGCCATCCGATCACGAGGCCGACTCCAGGACCCACGATCGGGCCGACGACCCGGCCGCCCTCAGAGAGGAGATCGAGCGGCTCCGTGACCGGATCGAGACGTTTGAATCCGACATCGATCGACGGACGGTCCGCCGGACCGAGGTCGAGGACGATCTCAGACGGTACGTCAGGCGAAAGGTCCGTCGCGGACACGCCCGTGGCTGGGGCCCGTATCTCGTTCTCCTCTACGGGACGGCGATGACGATCGGGGCCTTCTATTTCCTCTCCGGTGGCTGGGCCGTCCTCGCGATGTTCGTCGTCTGGACGTCGACGCTCGGGGTGTTCCTGCTCATGGTCATCTTCGGCGTTGGACTGTCACTGCTCGACATCCCGGGACGGATTCGAAACCGTATCGGTGAGTGGCGATAGCGCCGTCGCTCACTGACAGGGTCACAAAAAGGAGGAGTTGGCCTAGAACGTCTCGAGGTACTGATCGAGTTCCCACTGGGAAACCTCGACCTTGTACTCGTTCCACTCGGATTGCTTGGCCTGGATGAACTTCGACGTGATGTGCTCACCGAGGGCATCCATTACCACCTCGTCATCTTCGAGGGCCTCGATCGCCTCCCCGAGGTTCGCGGGGAGCGTATCGATGCCGTGTTCGGATCGCTTTGCCTCGTCGAACTCGTAGATGTTGTCCCGAACCGGTTCTGGACAGGCAAGTCCGCGCTCCATTCCGTCGAGGCCTGCCTGGATGAGTGCCGCGAAGGCAAGGTACGGGTTACACGAGGGGTCAGGGAACCGCGCCTCTACCCGAGAGGCGGCTGGAATACGGGCCGCTGGTTTGCGGATCAACGCCGACCGATTCCGATCTGACCAGGCGATATAGACCGGTGCCTCGTAGCCGGGAACCAGTCGCTTGTAGCTGTTCACGGTCGGGTTCGACACCGCGGTGATCGCCGGTGCGTGCTCGAGGACCCCGGCCAGGTAGGCATGGGCCTCGTCCGAGAGGTTGAACTCGTCGTTCGGATCGTGGAATGCGTTCTCCCCGTCCTTGGTGAACAGTGACATGTGCGTGTGCATGCCGGACCCGTTGATTCGCGGGATGGGTTTTGGCATGAACGTGGCATGGAGGTCGTGCTCGGCCGCGATAGCCCGGACGACCGTCCGGAACGTCGCGACGTTATCGGCCGTCCGGAGTGCGTCGTCGTACTCGAAGTTGATCTCGTACTGGCCCGCCGCCACCTCGTGGTGGCTGGCCTCGATCTCGAAGCCCATGCTCTCGAGACCGTAGATCATGTCACGCCGGACGTCGCTGGCCAGATCCTTCGGCGCGAGGTCGAAGTAGCCGCCATGATCGGCCGTCTGCGTCGTCGCTCGACCTTCCTCATCCTCCTTGAACATGAAAAACTCCGGTTCGGGGGCGAAGTTGACGCTGTACCCCATCTCCTCGGCCCGCTTGATCGCCTTCCTGAGAACGTACCGTGGATCCCCCTTGAACGGCTCCCCGGTGGTCGTGTTGTAGACGTCACAGATCAATCGTGCCGAGGCCCCGTCCTCGCGCTTCTCCACGGGAGCACAGCGAACGTCTCGGGGTCCGGTACCGACCGCATGTCCGACTCCTGGATTCGGACGAATCCCTCGATCGAGGAACCGTCGAAGTAGATCCCGTCCGTAAACGCCTTTTCCGCCTGATCGGCCGGGACCGAGACGTTCTTTACAACACCGAGAATGTCGGTAAACTGTAGGCGTAGGAAGTCAACCCCCTCGGCCTCAATTTCGTCGATCACGTCCTGTTCTATCGGGCTAAGATTTCCGCTTGTCATCTTTCTCGTCGTGCAAACCCACGATACCTACTACTAAAACCCTACTGTTCGGCGCAATACTCCCCAGAATGAGGATAAAGTGAATATTCGTAAACTTCTAATGGGTGGAGGCTGTGGGTTGGCGTGATGACGTACGAAAATCTGGATGCGAAATTGGTGAATGAACTCCTCGGCGATGGGCGGGCGAGTCTTCGCAGTCTCGCCGAGAAGATGGACGTCTCGGTGACGACCGTCTCGAATCACCTCTCGGATCTTGAGGAAGCCGGGGTTATCCAGGGCTATACGCCGAAAGTCGACTACGATGCACTCGGCTATGATGTCACGGCGATAATCCAACTCAAAGTCGAGGGAAATGCCCTTCCGGATATTACAGATCGACTGCGGGACCACCAGCAGATGATCAGCGTCTATGAGGTCACGGGCGACTACGACGTTATCGCGGTTGGGAAATTCCAGAACACCGATGGCATGAACGATCAAATCAAGGCTCTGCTGACTGATCCCGATATCAAGGAGTCGAATACGAGCGTCGTTCTCAACGCCGTCTCCGAGAACGAACAGTTCGAGCTTGATGTAACGGAGGATTGAGGCTTCAGGGCAAGGTATTTCCCGGAGTCATAACATGATAGGTCATGGTACACCTATCACGACGGGCGGCGCTGGCCGGGGCAGGCGGGGCAGCGGCGGTATCACTCGCGGGCTGTATCGATGACTTCATCGGCGGTGGGACTCCAGATTTCGTACAGTACGTTCCAGCAGAGGCGGGGGAATCCGAGTCACTGTTTCTGGTCCACGTGAACTTCGATCAGGCCGAGGAGGAACTGCCAGAAGAGGCACTTGGGGAGTTCAATCGGGACACGCTCCTCCAGGGAACACCATTGAGCGACGCAGGAATCGATGGGTCTGACATTGCGGGAGCGGTGGTGATTGGATCCGGAATGATGAGCATCGACTACATTACCTACGGAAGTTTCGACACCGGCGCAATCGAAGACGCGATTGGAGAACAAAGCTCAAGTGAGCCAGAGGATTACAACGGCTATTCAGTCTATGAGTCTCGGCTTGCTATCAGTGACGAGGTACTCATCGTTAGCCAGGACTACGAATCGTACGTCGATGTCATTGAAGGCGATGCAGACCAGCTCGGCGCCGGTGAAGGTACTTGGGGTAATTTCCTCGGTCAATTGGGCGGCGGGCCATTGACAATCATTAGTAAAGACAGCAACTCCGGTACCGAAGGTCTCCAACAATATGGGATAGTGGTCACAGGCGGCGACAGCGAGATGATCGATATGAAAATCGTCGCCGCGTTCGAATCGGAGGAGTCGGCGAATAACGCCACAGATGGTGATGAGCTCAGCAGCGATCTGAAAGGCGATATTGGCGATGATAGTATGACCGTTAACAGCGTTTCTGTTGATGGGGTATTCGTCACTGTCGAGGCCGAGACCCCGACAGCCGATTTCTAAGCGGTACTCACTCGGTTTGTTCTGACTGCTCGGTCGTTTCGACGACCGTTCGAAACGCCTCGAGGATGACCTCCTTTGTGACCGCACCCCGCGTTGTCCAGTGATAGGCGTAATCCAGAATATCCTGATGGACGTCCGGTTTGCACCCAGCCGCCTTTGGATGGCCGCCACCGTTAACGAGGCCGGCAACCTCGTGGCATCGATCAAAGGCGTCGGTCCCCCGAATTGAGGCCGAACCGGCAGGCTTGACGACGATCGACGCATCGGCGCCAGCCTCGCGCATGGCCTCGGCCACCTCGTTCTGTGAGCAGCGACCGTAGGTTACCCCCACCGTGAAGGGGCCAATCTCACGGACGTCCGCTCGAGCGACGGCGCGCTCGATCAGCGCCTCCTTTTCCTCGCGCTTATCGGCCAGATAGGACATGACCTCGGGCGGCAGGTCGGCGCCGTGTTCCCGGACCACGTCGACGTACTCCTCGGGTTCGACCCAGTAGGCGTAGTCGGCGATGTCGTCGCTCCGGGGATCGTCCCGAATCCACAGATCGTGATCACGGGTTACCGCAGCAAGATCCTCTAATCGTGACGGCACAGCCGATTCGACGGATCGGACGACGACGTCGGTGCTGCACTCGCGCTCCGAATTACCGATGACCAGGTCGACGCCGGCCTCCCGTACGGCCGTCTCGACGGTAGGGTCCCACTGGTGGTGATCGTACCAGGCGATCCGCTCGGCTGTTTCCAGCAGGCTCGTCAGCGCAGACTCGATGGGTTCGAACCGATCGGGTCGAGAGATCACAGACGAAGAGCTCGATGGAATCAGGAGCAAACTCGGCGACTCGCTCGAGGGTCGCCGAGAGATCGTGGGGACTCGCCGGAACGAGTGAAACGGTATGGGAAGGTGTCTCCGGTATGGTATCGGCTTCTGCATCCTCGTCACCCACTGTCGGAAGGACGAGGACATCGTCGAACACCTCACGAAGGACTGCCACACACCCCAGTCCGTCCGCGTCGCTATCAGCGATGACGACAACCTCTGCATCACTGACCGCCGCACGGGTCCGCTCAGCACGGCGCTGATCTTGGACCTCGTCAGGCAGGAAAAATCCCCGGCCCGGGACGATGGATTTCCGGGCAATGGGAAGGCCATCCTCCGGGAACAGGGTATCGCTCATGCCCACCTCTCCACGCGGAGAGGAGAAGAAACCGCGGGTTTTCGGGCGCTACTCCTGACGAACGGTCAACACCGGGACCGATGCAGTCCGCAGGACTCGCTCTGCGACACTTCCCAGCAAGGCTCGGTGTTCCCCGTGGCGACCCCGGGTCCCCATCACAATCGCACTCGCATCGACTTCGTCTGCGTACTCACAGATCGTGGGCGCTGGATGACCCGTTCGGATGGTAATCTCAATGGGGCGACCAGCGTCTGCCTCGAGGGCCGCCAGTGCCTCCTCAGCCATCTCCTTCAGGCCGTGCTCGAAATTATCCCGAAGGCCCTCGGGGGCCCCTTCGATGTCACCCTCATCGATAACAGAGATTGCATGAACGCGCGCGTCGAATCGATCGGCCAGATCCAGACCGACCGCCAGGGCGCGACGCACGCTCTCTGAGCCGTCCGTCGCGAGGACGAGGGTCTCGAACATAGCCGGACACTCGTACGGCCGGGGCATAAACGCGAGGTTGGGCGAGCCTTTTTCTCGTGGGCAGTCCCAGGACCACCATGGACACGGTGACCGTGGATGTCGTCCTTGCGGCCGTCGATGGGAGCGATGCGTCACGGCACGCGATCGAGGTCGCCGTCCCCATCGCCGAGCGATACGGGGCCAGCCTCCACGTACTGTTTGTCAGTGATGCCGTCGATCACTCGGCAGCGATGATTGCCGATGCCGAAGCGGCGGCCGACCCCGTGGATGTTCAAGTGACTTCGAGTGTCGCAGAAGGCTTCTCCCAACAGCGGCTCGGCCAGCACCCGGGCACCGTCATCTGTGAGGCCGCAGCGGACGCCGGGGCCGACTTCATCGTGATCCCGCGCGAGCAGATCGACAGTCCAGAGGTCAACATCCTCGAGAAGGCCGCCGAGTACGTCCTCGGCAATGCCCAGCAACCGGTCCTGTCCGTTTAGTCCGGTCCCTCGAGCCTGATCGACATCTCGTACTCGAACCGTTCCGTGCCACACTCCTCGAAACCGACCGACGAGTAGAGGGCGATCGCCGGCGTGTTCCATCGTTCGACGGTCAGCCAGACGAACTCGACACCACGGGCCGCCGCCCGCCCGAGCACGTGCTCCAGAAGCGCCCGGCCAATCCCCGCCCGCTGGTGGGAGTGGGTGACGAAGATAGCGAGTTCCCACTCGTGGGCCCCGGGATCCACGATCGTCGTTCCAGGGGCCACATCGGGCACGAGTGTGGCATGGCCGACGACCGTGTCGTGGACCGCGACCAGGTTGATACCCGAATCGAGGATGTCCTGCAACCAGTCCCTGACTGCCGACTCACCGGTCGGTGGAATGCCCTGGGCTCGATCGGCTGGATCATAGGTCGAATACATCTCGACCAGCTCCTCCACTCGTGGCTCATCCGGCTTGAGCGAGCTGAGTGAAATCTGACGGCCCTGGCCATCCTCGAGGGTGGATGGAGGGTGTGGAAAGGGGCCGGTTCGCTCTGTGGGGTAAACGCGTTCGGGCACAATCGATCACCGGACCAGCGTGACTGACATCCGCGCATTCAGCAGGACGAACTCGGTTATCGGGCCGACCCGGATTTTTCCCATCGGACTCGCGCTCCCGCCCCCGAGGACGATCCGGTCAAACCCGCCCCGGTCGGCAAACTCGACGAGTGAACTCCCCGGATCGCCCTCCAGTAGCTGAATCGTCGCCTCGAGACCGGCCTCCTCGAGCAGTCGTTCGGCCGTCTCCTGCAGTTCAGCCTGCGACTGGGGCGATTCTGGCTTTTCGAGGATGGCAATCGTGAGGGAGTCCCCGGCCTCCTGGGTGCGCTCGATGGTCGCCCGGAGCGCCCGGATCGACTCGTCGCCACCGGCAACTCCGAGTACCACGTCCATACCGGCAGTGGGCCGGGCCAGCACAAAAACAATTGGTGCAACCTGCGAAACCCTACCACAGAGCCCAGAGGACGACGACGTTAAGGGTGTACCGTGAATAGGTGGAGCGAATGAGCAAGGACGAGGCTCTCGATATCGTGGAGTTCTTGCTGACCGCGAGTGTCTATTCCAGCGATCGATCTCTCGACGAGAACGATCTCCCGCCGCGATTCCGTCGGGTATTCTGGAGCCGCTCGAGTGATGACGAGGATGGAACCAGCTCCGGCGGTATCGACCGACCACTCTCGGCGACGGAGAGTACGGCCCGCGCCGCAACCGGGGTGGCTGAGCCGTGGGCTGCAGTCTCGGATCTCATGTTCACGGACATGGACGATTTCTCGGGCGCCATCTCGCTGACCGAAGAGGAGATGGCGGCTTCCTGGTTCGCCGAACGGGCGGATCGGGACCGACTCCTGACGAATCCCACGCTCGCGAAGTACTTCGAAGGACAGGAGGACTACGACATCGACGCACCGTACGAGCAGGCCCGCGAGATGAACCGGCCGATCCAGGCCGATCGCATCTGGATCGACGGCCTCCTCGAGGAGTACTTCGACGACGAGGAGGACGAGGAGATGCTCGACCTCGTCGAGGTCAGAGCGCCCGAAGAAGTCGAGATTACCCTCGATGACCTCGTGTTGACACCTGACCAGGAAGGCGAGATCGAAAAGATCGCGAAGGCAATCGAGCACCGCGATTACCTCGCCGACATCGGCCTGCGAGAGATCGGTAAGCTCCTGTTCGTCGGCCCCCCGGGACGGGAAAGACCTCTGTGGCCCGTGCACTCGCCCAGGACATGGACCTCCCATTGTGGAGGTCAAGCTGTCGATGATCACGAGCCAGTACCTCGGCGAGACGGCCAAGAACGTGGACAAGACTTTCGAGGTCGCCAAGCGACTCTCGCCGTGTATTCTGTTTATCGACGAGTTCGACTTCGTGGCAAAGACCCGACGGAGCGACGAACACGCCGCCCTGAAGCGGGCCGTCAATACGCTGCTGAAGAGTATCGACGACGTCTCGCTCATCCAGGACGACGTCTTGTCGATCGGGGCGACAAACCACCCAGATCAGCTGGATGCCGCCGCCTGGCGACGGTTCGACGAGATTGTCAACTTCCCCAAACCGGATGATAAGATGCGGGCAGACATCCTGCGGGTCATCACGCGCTCGATGGACATCGAAAGCTTCGATGCCGACACAGTCGCCGAGGCCACCGAGGGGCTGACGGGGAGTGACCTCCGGATGGTCCTCCGAGAGGCGGTTCTCGAGGCCCTCACCGAGAACCGGACTGCGCTGACCCAGGATGATCTCATTGCGGCCGTCGAGGAGTTCGAAGAGCGGGACAACCTGAAGAACATGGACATGATCGACGGCGATCACGAGGCGCTCGTTGCTGGGGGCAATCTGGGCAAGGCCGACGGTGGCCACGATCACGACCACTAACAACTTAACCCATCCCGGGCCTCTGAGTACCCGTGCAGGTGACGCTATTGGGAACGGGTGATACGACCGGCACACCGACCGTCGGGTGTAACTGTGAGACCTGTGCAAAGGCCCGCTCCCTCGAGGTCGAGCGAACCCGATTTTCCGTCCATGTCTCGAACGAGCGGACCGGCGAATCGATCCTCGTCGACGCGAGCCCGGACTTTCGCTACCAGTTTCTGCGAGACGACGTCGCGCTCCCGGAGGCAGCGGTGATCACCCATATACACTTCGATCACCTCGACGGGCTCGGCAATGTCTTTCGTCTGCTTGAGAAGCTCACCGTCTATGCGGCGGACGAGCCGGACCCGGAAACTGGCGAGAGTGTTGCCGAAACGGTTGCCAGCGACTACGACTATCTCGATCCCGTAGCGGTCGAGGCGACAACTCCCTTCGAGCCGGTCCGAACCTGTGGCCTGGATATCACACTCGTTCCGGTCGATCACCCGCCGCTTCGTTGTTACGGGCTGTCGATCGAGGACCCCGAAACCGGTGCTACCCTTGCAATCTCCGGCGATACGAGCTATGCCATTCCTGAGGAATCCCGTGAGGTCCTGGCCGAGCCTGATGTCCTCCTTGCCGATGCCATTGTCCCGGCCCGGCTCTGTGAATACCATCCGCTTGGCGGTACACACCACGACGATTCCGGAACGCCACGAACGTTCGGTACCAAGCACATGACCCGTGAGGGGGCACTCGATCTCGCCAGCGAACTGGGTGCCAGTACCACCCGGCTGGTCCATCTGGCCCACTTCTATCCCGCGGATGAGGCATTCGATGAGCCACTCGCGATCGATGGTGAGCAGTACTCACTCTGACCGGAACGTCGAGAACCCTGCCTGCCGTCGCTGGAGACCGGAGGGATTGTGCCGCCAGAGCGTCCGCTCCGCTCGTTCCTGGTCGAGAGATGAGGGTGGGCCGTCACCCGGAGAATGCCCTGAACACTCAGGACCACAGTCGCGGGCCGGATCGACGATTCGGCTGGCCCACTGGCACCAGGGAACTGTCGCCTCGAGCGGGCTCGCTTCGGGGTCGCATTCGTCACAGGCCGGAAGGTGCCGTCGCCACCCCTTCCCGTAGGCCCGTTCGGCGATCCGTCGTCGTGCCCTCTCTTTGGCAGCCGGCGATACGATCGCGATGTCCGTTCGGCCCGCGTGTTTCGCCATGGGCTCGATACCAGGGGACTGAGTCGCGAGGTGCTGGGGACTCCGGACGACCTCGATTCTCGGCTGAGTCGGTGTGTCGTGGATGCGCCACACACCGACGGCCTCGGGAAGCCGATTGAGGTGAGCGCCCGTCACGTAGTCTGCCGTCGCCACAACGACACGATCCACGACCGCGAGGCTTGCGTCCAGCTGGACCTGATCCATCAGTGCGCCCGGCCGGTCGAGGGTCGGCTTGTTCTCGATCAGGAGAAGGTCGGCAAACCAGTCCGGATAGCGACACACCGACCGGACCAGCCACCGTCCACCCCTGTAGGTCTGCTCGAGGTAACCAATCTCGACACCGCGATCGACGGCTCGCTGTGCAGATTCACTGAGGGTTGAAACGGGGGTCCACCCTCCGGGGCCAATCTGTGCGTCGAGGAGTGAGTCGGGGATTGTCTCGGCGGTGATCGCTGCGCGTCTGTCGAACTCCTCGCCAGCCTCCACGCAGACGATGTCTGCAATCCGGTTTCCCGGAGTGGCGACGGCGGCGCCGATCTGTCGGCTCACGAGGCTGTCCGTGCGTGACTGCTCGAGGGTGGCACACAGGGCCAGCTCAAAGCCGTACTCGCGCACGGGTAACAGTCTGATCGGGCCCGAGCGTAAGCGCTCGGGTTCTCGCTCGAATCGACGCGGGGCGACCCGAGAATCGAGCCATAACAGTAGGTTTATCTGGCGCTCCGGGGTAGCTGTAGCCGAGATTACTCAGGGCTCATGGCACGACACGGACAACCGGAGGTGAACATCGGTCTGGTCGGACACGTCGACCACGGCAAGACCACGCTCGTCCAGGCGCTGAGTGGTACGTGGACCGATCAGCACTCCGAGGAGATGAAACGGGGGATTTCCATTCGACTCGGGTACGCAGATACGACGTTCAGGCAGTGTCCAGACGTGGACGGCCCGGAATCCTACACCGTCGAAGCAGAGTGTCCCGACGGCTCCGAGTCAGAGCCACTCCGGACGGTCTCGTTCGTCGATGCACCCGGGCACGAGACCCTGATGGCGACGATGCTGTCTGGTGCCTCGCTGATGGACGGTGCCGTCCTCGTGGTCAGTGCCAGCGAGCCGGTGCCCCAGCCCCAGACCGAGGAGCATCTGATGGCCCTCGATCTGATCGGCATCGACAACATCGTTATCGCCCAGAACAAGGTCGACCTCGTCGACGCTGACCAGGCCAGAGAGAACTACGAGCAGATCCAGGAGTTCGTCGCGGAAACCGTCGCCGAGGGGGCGCCGATCGTGCCAATCAGTGCTGGCCAGGACGTCAACCTGGATCTGCTGATCGCAGCGATCGAGGAGGAAATTCCGACACCCGAACGCGATCCGAATGCGGAGTGCCGGATGCAGGTGGCCCGGAGCTTCGATATCAACCGCCCAGGGACCACCCACGACGAACTGAAGGGTGGGGTCCTTGGCGGGAGCCTGATCGAGGGGGAACTTGCGGTCGATGACGAAATCGAGATTCGCCCTGGCCGGGAGGTCGAGTCAGGTGGGCAGTCGGAGTACGTGCCGATCACAACAACCGTCCGGTCGATCCAGGCCGCCGGCGAGACAGTCGAGCGAGCAACACCAGGTGGACTACTCGGGGTCGGGACCGGACTTGATCCCGCTCTAACGAAGGGCGACGCCCTGGCCGGCAGGGTAGCCGGTCCACCAGGATCACTCCCTCCCACCTGGAATTCCTTCACCATGGATGTCGACCTCCTCGATCGTGTCGTTGGGAGTGAGGAGATGACCGACGAGGACGGCTCAATCGACGAGATCACGACCGGTGAACCACTGATGATGACGGTCGGGACTGCCACCACGGTCGGAGCCGTCACCAGTGCTCGAGAGGGCGAGTGTGAAGTGAATCTCAAGCGCCCTGTCTCGGCCGACGCCGGGGCCAAGATCGCGATCAACCGGCGAGTCGGGGCTCGCTGGCGCCTGATCGGGCTCGGAACGCTCAAGGAGTGAACTGCCGATGCCACCCCGCGTGGCCCTCGACACGAGTGCCTGTCTCCTACCTGTCCAGCTTGACGTGCGGCTGTTCGACGAACTCGATCGGCTCCTCGGTGACTACGACCTCTATGTTCCCCCAACTGTCATCGAGGAACTCGAGACACTCGCCGAGGGGCGGGGTGAGGAAGCGAAGGCAGCCACGGTTGGCCTCGAACTCGCCACCGAGCGGTGTGCGGACCTCCCGGTGGAGGGGGCAACCGCCGACAATGCACTCGATCAGGCCGCTGTCAAGCGATTGGTCGACTACATCGTTACGACCGACCGGGCGCTCCGGGACCGAATTCTCGAGCGGGACGTATCGGTAATTGCATTACGTGGGAGCAATAAGTTGGCACTCACTAATCCATAGATGTACAAACGGGTCAGACTAAAAGATACGGTCGAGGTGCCGCCCCGTGAGCTTGCGGACGTCAGCCCCGAGCTCGTCAAACGGCTGCTCCAGGACAAACTCGAGGGGCAGATGGACGAAGAGGTAGGCAGTGTCGTCTCTGTGACGAAGGTCCACGACGTGGGCGAGGGAACCGTCCTGCCGGGCCGACCGGGTGTTTACTACGAAGCGGAGTTCGACGCCGTTACGTTCGATCCCGAGATGCAGGAAGTGGTCGACGGGACGGTCGTGGAAGTCGTCGAGTTCGGTGCGTTCATCGGCATCGGCCCCGTCGACGGGCTGCTCCACGTCTCCCGATGTCAGACGAGTACCTCGGCATTCGACCGCGATGGCCAGATGCTTGCCTCGACTGATTCGAACCGGACGCTGGGGACCGAAGACTCGGTCCGGGCCCGAATCGTCACGAAGAGCATCGACGAGCGCAACCCTCGAGATTCGAAGATCGGACTCACCGCAAAGCAGCCAGGCCTCGGCAAGCACGGCTGGCTCAAAGAAGAGCGCGAGGCGAGTGAAGCCACGGCAGGTGAGTGAGGATGGCGACGAATCGTATCGTCTGTCGAGAGTGTCACCGGGTCAACGAGGAGGATGCCCAGGTCTGTGAGATCTGTGGATCGTCCTCGCTGACCGAGGACTGGGCCGGCTACGTCGTTATCTCCCACCCCGAGGACAGCGAGATTGCCCGGGAAATGCAGGTCGAATCGCCCGGCTCGTATGCCCTGAAAGTCCGGTAATGGGTGCAAGCGGCCCGCTGGTCGAACTTCCCGACGATCTCCGTTCTGAGCTCAAGGACCCACTCGGTCCGATCGAAGACGACGCCGAGGAGCTGCTGGCAACCGCATCGCGACCGATCTATGCCGTTGGAGACGTCGTGACATACCACCTTCTGGAGGCCGGACACGAGCCGGTGGTAGCGCTGATCGACGGACAGACGGAGCGGACGCCGGTGAGCGAGGAAATCAGCGATCGCCTGACGAGCAACCCGTGGCAGGAGGTTACCGATCCACCGGCGACGATCACCGAGTCGCTCATCAGAGCACTCGACGCAGCGATCCAGCTGGCTGAGCCGACCACGATTCTCGTCGATGGCGAGGAGGATCTGGCCGTCTTGCCGCTCCTTCTCATGGCGCCCGACGGCGCGACTGTCATCTACGGGCAACCGGGGGACGGGATGGTCGTCGTCACCGTGACCGATGAAATCCGCACCCAGATTCGGACGCTCCTCGAGCAGTTCGATGGGGACGTGGATCGGCTTCTTTCACTGATCGAGTGATTACCCGGTCGTGTACCATCCACGAAAGACCAGCATAGGGTGATTGCCATATGGGCAAGGAGTCTGTGTATGGCGACAGACGTCACAACACGAGAGTATCATGAACTGACGATCGACTTCTGGGGCAACATCGTGGTTGCGAGTATCATCGGCGGTGTGCTGATGGGGCTGATCATGACGGAGATCATGGGCATGATCCAGGTAGTCGGTGCCCTCTATGGCTTCGAGACCTCTCGACTGGGCTGGGTCTTTCACCTCTGGCATTCAGCTGTCTTCGGGCTCTTCTTTGGCGGCTTTTTCATGTGGCACCGCATCGGGAAATTCCACGATCGAATCCTCGCGAGCACGACCATCGGGATCACCTGGGGCATGCTCCTGTGGGTGGTCGCTGCCGGGATCGTCATGCCCATCTGGATGGGATCACTGTCGGCACCGGCCCAACCCCTGCCCGCACTGAATCCCTGGAGTGGAATCGGTCACCTCGTCTATGGGGCCGTCCTCGGTGGTGGGGCTGCAGCCCTCCACAAGTGGTTCTAATCGCGGTCGAACGTCTCGATTGTCTCGCGGACTGTCTCCGTCCAGGCATCCAGTGCCTCGACGAGCATCGTGCGGGCCTCGGGAAGCTCGATAGCCGTATACTGATAGATGTAGCCACCCCCGTCCAGAAGCCGACGATCCCGACTCACGAGGCCGCGATCCTGCAACGTCCCGAGTGATCGACTAACGGTGCTGCGATCGCGCTCGAGGACGGTTGCCAGTTCCTCGGTGGTGCTGCCGGGGTGATCAAGGAGGACCAGGTAGGTCCGTGTTTCGTGCGTTTCGATGCCAAAGACACAGCTCATCACATTGGTAAAGGAGGGATCCGACTGTTCCATCAATTCAGCGAGACGGTGATCCGATTCAGTGCTCATTGGTCGTTGTTCGGTGTCGTGGCAGTAGCCAGTTGCGATCAATCGGGCGGCGAATCGCTCGCATAGCCCATCCGATGAATACAGGTCCGCATCGTCGTCCTCGGAGTCGTGCCGGTGGAGGCGAGTGGGTGTATCACAGTAGTATCTCGAGCCATCGTGGCGGAGCGTAACCCGGTGTTCGTCCCCAACCGCCTCCATCGAGATGACGACACGCCGCCCGTCCTGGATAGCCGCGAGGATTTCCTCTGTCGGAAGTTCCCCGGCGTCAATGTAGAGGGGGTCGGCCATGTGGGCCTGTCTTTCCAGCGAATGGTCAATAGTGTTCCCACCCACAAACCAGCCGTGTGTCCCCAATGCACAACCGCTATGGCCGCAAGTATCGGTGGGACGGTATCCTACCTGATGGAAACCAAGCAAAGCGAGCTGTATGAACTGCCACCCAGTGCCAAACTCGTGTTGAAGATTCTGGAGGAAGAAGGAAAGTTGACGCAGGGGGAGATTGCCACGGAAACGATGCTGGCGCCACGGACGGTTCGACACGCTCTCGATAGCCTGTCTGGGCTCGGGATCGTCCAGGAGTCAGTCTATTTCCCGGATGCGCGAAAATCGCTGTACAGTGTCTCGCTGTCGAGGGGCGATCTCGATACCACACGGGCGGATTCCGGCGAGACGCATGCTGACGTTTAAATATGCTGGCGGCAATTGACCGACAGGAATCAGGGTGCTGTCTCCCCGACAGCGCCGTCGATCGGTCCAACAGCAATGTACGACGTCATCGTCGTGGGCGTCGGCCCACCAGGCGCCCGCTTCGCCCGCCAGGCCGCCCGCGCAGGCCAGTCCGTGCTCGCCCTCGAGAAGGGGGAAATTGGCACACCGCTGGCCTGCTCCGGACACGTCAGCCCTGATATCTGGGCCTTCACCGGGAGCGACGCGAAGACAACACTCCTCCAGAACGAGATTCGAGGCGCTCGCTTTCACGTCGATGGACCCGGGAGTAAGGCCTATCCATTCTACAAACAGGAGACCGCCTCGAACGTCATCGATCGGGTCGGCCTCGATCGGCACCTCGCGTCGCTGGGCCGTGAGGCAGGTGCCACGATCCGCGAGCACCACACGGTCACGGGCGTCGAAGAGCGACCGGATGGGGTTACAGTCGAAGCGAAGGGGCCCGATGGCCCTGTCAGTCACGAGGCCAAGCTCGTTGCCGGCTGTGACGGGCCCCGGAGCCGGGTCCGGGATGCCCTCGGCCTGCCCGAGCCCGACGAGTTTCTCCACGGTGTGCTTGGATTCTCGAGCGAGATCGATCACAGCGACTTCGTCGACGTCCACCTGACACCACCACGGTTCTTCGCGTGGCGGATTCCCCGGGGGGACGCCGGGGTCGAGTACGGCCTCGCAGCGCCACCGGGCATCGAGGTCGGTCGCGAGTTCGATCGGCTCGTCGATGGCTACGAGACCAGCATCGAGCGGCGCTGTTCGGGCGTGATCCCAATCGGACCCCCGGATCGAGTGACCTCACGGCGGGGCTTTCTCATTGGCGACGCAGCCGGCCAGACCAAACCCTTCACCGGTGGCGGCATTCTCTACGGCATGCGCTGTGCGGATCACGCTGCCCGCACGATCGATCCGGATCACCCGCGGACGCTCGCCGAGTATGAGACTGCATGGCGGGACGATCTTGGTCAGGAAATCACCCTGGGCCACTGGATCAGACGAGCCTATTCGCTCCCGGAGCCGCTCCAGCACGCCGGGCTTCGCCTCACTGCGGGGGAAATCGGTGTCCACATGGACCGCCCGACCTCGTTCGCCTCGCTCGAGCACCTGCGTGCCATGCTTCCCCGGTAGCTAATACCGGGGGAGTCGACCGGACTGCTCCGAGCCCTCGAGGAACGGCAGCTCGGTCCGCTCGGCCGGTACCTCAGTCCCCTCGATACGGACGGTCAGATCCGTGGTTTCGAGGTCGTACTCGACGAGGCCGAAGGCGAGTGGGCGCTCGAGTGACGGGCTTATCGCTGCTCTCGTGATCGAACCAACGGCTGCATCCCGTCGAAGACAGCTGCATCGGGTGCTGGTGAGGTCTCTCCTCGAGAGTCAGTCCGACGAGGCGCTGACTTGGCTGGCCGCGGTTCTCGACCCGCGAGACGACCTCCTGGCCGACGAAACAGCCCTTCTCGAAATCGACGGCCGATCGAAGGCCGAGAAGATTCGGAATCCGGCCCTCGAGTTCGGACTCGAACAGCGGCGTGCCCGCCTCGAGGGTCAACGTCTCCCAAGTCCGATGACCGAAGGGGGCCGCCCCAACCCCGCGGGCCTGCAGCGTCACAAACAGCTCTTGGGCCGAGTCGACCGGACAGACGACCTCGTACCCCTCCTCACCGGTCGGCGCATCAGTGCGGGCAACAGTGACCCCCACCTCATCGATCGCTCCCCGAACGAAGGAGAAGGTTCCCTCGGGGAAGCCGCACCCGTGAGGACGCTCGCGACCTTCTCGGTTGCCGCGGGACCGTGGAGACCGAATGATCCTAGCTCCTCGGTGACGTTCTCGATGCTCACGTCCTGGATGAAAATCTTCCCCTGCCACTCCTCCATGAGTGGCTGGCCATGCCCTGGAGGAGTGAGGACGAGCAGGTGGTCACCGGCGTTGTAGATGGTGAGGTCGAGTTCGATGCCACCCTGGGGGTCGAGCAGCAGGGCGAGACACCCCTGGCCCTCGTCCTCGGGAACCCGATTCGAGACGACGTTATCGACATACTCGAGGCGGTCATCCCCTTCGATGCGGAGGATGTCGGAGGCAGCCTCGATCAGGCCAACCCCGTTTCGAACGGCCAGATGGGCTCGATGCAGGTCGACCGTAGTCTTCCACCACGGATCGACCGCCAACCTCGCGAAAGGTCGCACCGTGGTCCCGGTGGAGGGGCTCGAGGACAGTCATGACTGCTCGTTCGCTACCAAGAGGGACAGGGATTTCGGTCGCCGGCGGGGGCTAGAGGGGAAATCGGCGCCGGAGCCAGTCACCGAGTGACTCATCCTCGTCGATTGGATCCTCAGGCACGACGCGATCGGCCGGTCTGGATGCGCTGTCTGGCCCCCTCGAGATCGACCGAGATTAGACCATCGTCCTTCAGCGAGGCCAGGGCATCCTCGAGGACGTCGATCTCGGTGGAAACAGCTGTACGCAACTCGAGGACGGTCATGCCCTCCTCGCTCCGGTGGACGAGCGCTTCGAGGACCGCCACCTCGGTTGGCTCGCGGTCCTGGTACGTACGCTTCACCGCCATCGGTGTAGTATTCGGGGGCCTGGGATTTGACGTTTGCCGTTAATACAGGATGAGTCATGTGATCGGGGTGGTGCGACGTTTTTTATGCTCCGGGTCGGTACCTCCGTCCATGAGTCTCTGGTGCTCGGTGCTCGGGCACGATTACGGGCAGAGCGTCGTCGAGAACGAGCACGAGCGTCGGGGTGATTCGATGGTGTTCTCGGTCCTCGAGTACGAGGAGTGCACCCGCTGTGGCGAACGGAATGTGATCAGCAAGAACAAACGGACCACCCGTATCGACGAAGATCCCGATCCGGACGCTAGCGATGCGGAGCCGGAACCAGAGTCGACGGCCAGTACCCCTGATGACCGGGGCGTCACAGTCGTCGATGACGGTCAGTCCGGTGGTGATGAGCCAGCGCAATCATCGCCATCGAGACAACCACCACAGCCCAGCGCACCGGCGGAATCACCAGACAGTACGCCGGCCGAAGAATCCACGGAGGCGAGCGACGAGTTCGATAGCGGGCCAGCCGATGCCGAGTCGGGGACCCACGCTGACGAGGGTGTAGAGGTTCTCGACGGTGAGTCCTCGGTCGAGGAGCCGACAGAGACTCCATCGCCACCGCCAGGGGAGCCAGTGGACGAACCAGCGGCCAGCCGAGACCACCCCGGGGAGAAGGGAGACACTCACGACGTGGATTCCACGAAATCAGAGCCAGCCGGACGGCCTCCTGGCCAATCCCCGACCAGCCGTCGCCCACATCGAATGGCGAGACCGATGGCCCGGTGACGAGCCCCGATCAATCCGAGGATGAGGCGTCCGAGCCGATCACCGACGATGCCGAGATTCTCGAGGACGATGCTGCCGATCCCGACGGCGGCTGGCCGGATCCCGACCTGGCCGACGGGCAGGCCCCCACGTCCGGGAATACCCAGGTTCCCGAGGGCGAGGACGCCGAGATTCTCGGGAGGATTCCGGCAGGGCCCCTGGCGAGTGGCCCGATCCGGATCACATCGACGAGGACGAGCGCGATCGGTGCACGCAAGAACTTTCCCCGGGCTCGGACGGGATTATCGAGGCGGGCGAGGAGGAGCGCGCGGAGTCGGAGCCGCCGGTCACTGAGCCGGAGGGAGCCGAGCCCGAGGAGTCCACGGACGGGCCGATGGGGATCGAGCGACCAGCATCGGATGACGGCATCGAGGAGGACGACCCCTCCGAACTGTTCTGTCCCCAGTGCTCCTTCGTCGAGGCGAGTGGCCAGTCCTCGTTGCGCTCTGGAGACATCTGTCCGGAATGTCACCGCGGCTATCTCGGGGAACGCCGTCGATAGCCGGGTACTGAAAGCCCGGACGGCATGAAAAGAGATAACCGCCCGTCCGTCTATCGTTCGACCGATGAAGGAGTACAAGATGCGTCGCGGTGAACACCTCGAGGACCGAATCCCCGACCTCGAGGCCTCGGTCGAGGAGTACTTCGGCCCCATCAGTGGCTCAGAGGAGTTCAAGGGAAGCGACCTCCACGTGGTCGGCGAGCCCGACAATCCCGTCTTCGAGCGCGTGGTCATCGGGGCCGTCGAGTACTCGGGGCGAAAGGACACACTGGCTGTCGAGTTCGAGGAGCGCGACCCCACCGAACTGGGGCCGGACGAACTCGAGGCCGCCGGCGATGCCGTCGACGGCAAGAACGAGTTTCTGCTCGAGGCCACGGGGCGAGACGCGAAGGCTCGCCGCGAATCGCTCAAGCGTGCAGTCGAGGACAGCCCGGACGACGACTTCTAGTGGAGGAACACGTGTCGAGGGCGGTCTGCCAGAATATCCCGACCCCACTCGACGGTGTCCGCAAACGCATCACTCCTGAAGAAGGCCATCGCATCCTCGCGTGAATCCCAGTTACTCGCGATGAACATGTCGTTCTCGTCCTCCCGGTTGGCAAGGAGGGTCGTCTCTCTGTGGCCGTCCATGTCGGCGAGGGCTGCCCCCACCTGGTCGAACGTGTCGATAAAGTCCTCCCGGTGTGCCGGCGTCACGGTATAGAACATGCCCATCGTCCCCCAGCCATCGTTTTCGGGTTCGACAACATCGGGGAGATCGGTGAGAAAGCCGGCCGCCGTCTCGGCGGCCCGCTCAGTCTCCCAGAGGCTCGCAACGGCTGTGTCTCCCTCGTCAGTGGCCTCGTAAACAGCTGTCTTGACGTGGGTGTCGTAGTGATCGAAGTTCGTCCTGAGGTCGTCGACGGCCTCGAACAGGTCCCCGGCATCAGCCGTGGAATACAGCACGATGGCGTGGACGTCCTCTCCGTGTGGCTGGCCAGCATAGATCCCCTGTTCACGGAGATCATCTCGAACGTCTTCGTCATCGCCGTGTGGGGATGCGGTCGATCTGTCGGCCTCGTCCAGCGACGCTCCGGCCATGTAGGCTCCCAGATCTCCTGGGTCGAGCCGGCGACCCACGAGAAACTGCCCGAACTCGGCAAACCGCGAGGTCGATGGGTCGAACCGCATCTCGTAGAGCAGGTCCTTGACGTCGGTCAGCTCGTTCGCAAAGAGCGTGACGCCCCACTCGTGATCATCGAGGCCGACGCTGCTCGAGATGACCTGGCTCACCCGGCCGGCATCGTCACGGCCGATCTCACCGTGGGCCTCGAGGTGGGCAGCCCGTTCGTCGAAGGGGAGATCGTACCAGTTGTTCTCGGGATCACGTCGCTTGTCCATCGGGTAGAACGAGACGTACGACGCGTCTGGGATCGAAGGGTGCAACCGCGTTTCGATGTATGATTCGATCCCCGGGTCCGGCTCGCCATCTGCCTCGAAGTACTCCTGGGAGACATAGCCGGAGACCTCGGTTACTGAGAGATAGGAGTCCGTCCGGTCCGTGAATTCGGCAAACGGCGTCTGCTCGAAGGCCCGACTGAGATCCTCGAGGGCCGTTGCAGTCGGCCGAAGGTGCAAAAAGAGAAGATCAGCCTCGTTGCCGATGATGCCGAAGGCGGCACTCGCCCCCGCCCCTGCATCCCCCACCTGCTCGGCATCGTTGAGGAACTCCGTTCCCGCCTCGATCGCTCGGGACTGCTGGCGCTCCGGGGCATCCCGCCAGGCGTCCCAGTCGACCGTCCGGAAATCATGGAGGACGTACCAGCCCTCGTCGGTCTGTGGTGGCTCGCGTCGGCTCATATCTGTAGATTGGTGAGGTCCATCATGAAAGGACGGATTCACACACCCGGAATGATCTGCGGGCCGAAGACGAGCAGGATGAAGCTGACGAGCATCGTGAGTCCGACCGCCGTGGTGACGGTCCGGACCATCCCGCGCGTCGCCCTACCAGGCAGCCGGGAAAGGATAGCTTCGGTCGATGAGCGGAGAATGTGGCCCCCGTCGAGTGGGAACGCAGGAATGCAGTTGAAAAAGCCCAGCTGGACGTTGATCCAGCCAGTCCAGAACAGCAGATTCGCGGCGACGAAGACCGGCCAGTCACCGGCCACACCGAGCAGCCCCTGTGCCTCGTAGAAGTTCTCGATTCCGCCGGTAAAGCCGACGAAGTTGAACGGCAGAAGACCAATCACGGCCACAATCGGGAGAAACAGCGCGATGCCGATCTTCCCGAGGAAGGACTCCGCCGAGGCGAAGCGGCTCTCGGCCTCACCCCCCATGAGGGCCAGATACTCCTCGGCCGGATAGAACTGGACACCGAGATCACTGGTGAGCACTCCGGAGGTACCAGCATAGGTGCCAATGCCCACGAATCCGCTGCCAGTCCGCGGGTTTTCGTCGAGAGTCAGGGTGTACTCCTGTTGGCTCTCGCCCGCGTAGGCCTCGAGTGTCACGGTCTGGCCCGGCTCGGTCTCGTCGAGGAGCTCGGTCAGGTCGTAGTCGAGACAACCCGCTCGCCGTCGAACCTGGTGATCACCAGTTGCTCGCCGGGCGGAGCACCGGCGTTCGAGAGGGGCCCCTCCTCCGCGACGACGACCAGCGATCCGATGGGAGCGCTCCGCTCGATGGACTCGCCGTCGCGATCGATCGTCAGCGCAACCACCGGGTTCTCAGCCACCGCCGATCGGAAATCGGCCTCCGTGTACACCGGGGTGCCGTCCACGGCAGTGATCTGATCGCCGGTTTCGAGGCCGGTTGGCCCGTCCGGTGCAGCGGCCGTCACGAGGAGATTCCGCTCGACAGTGGTGGTCCGCTCGCCGTCGATCTCGACAGAGACCGTGCGGTCCTCGATCGCAGTCAGCTGGGATTCGAGATCGGCTCCATCGGAGACCGGAGTCCCATCGATCGCCGTGATTCGATCGTTTGGCTGGATGCCGGCCTCGCTGGCCGGCGAACCGGGTGCAACTCCGCCGATCGCTGCCCCCGCAGCCACACCAATCGAGCCTGCAACAGGGCCGAACAGCAACCCGAACGCGATGATGGTGATCGCAAAGTTGTTGGTCACCCCTGCGGCAAACATCCGCGTCTGGGCGCCTCGGTTGGCTGCCTTCGAACTGTCCTCGTCCGGTTCCACGAATGCGCCGATCGGAAAAACCGCCAGCAACGCCACGCCCATCGAGTCGATATCGATGTCCTCGACCCGACAAAGGAGACCATGGCCACCCTCGTGAACCACGAGCCCGACCAGGAGACCGAAGACGATCCCTGGCGCCGCCGAGAGGGGCAGGAACTCGTTGACACCGGGGATGACCAGCACGTTCTGCGGTTGCTGGGTGCTCGTGGGCTGGGGCTGGGAGAGTGCAACGAGCGCACCGAACAGGAGAAACAGGAACATGCAGGCCATGACGACAAGGGCGATACCCACACCGGCGTTTGCCCATGCGCGCCAGAATCGACGCGGGCGAGCCAGCCGGTCGAGAAACGCTCTGCCCCGCTGGGTGTGAACCGTAATGATAGGGCCCTGCAGGCCGATGAACTCCGGCAGGTACCCGAACGAGCGCAGTGTAACGAGGGCCGCCCAGTAGACACCGATGCCGAGGAGAACCCAGATCCAGAGTGAGGAGGTAAGGGCGTCAATCATTGGTTCGGGGAGTGCATCGCGTGAGAGTCACGGGTGTCGACGTCTAAGGACTTTCGACCCCTATCGCTCGCGGCGGAGTCGGTCGACCACGAAGTCACGCTCGAGCTTGCCCAGGAACTCGCCGAGTCGTGGGCCCTCCTCGCCATCGAAGAACAGCCGATAGCCGGCCGCAAAGAACGATGAGACCTCGAGATCGTGCCGGCGAGCGATCTCGTACATCTCACCCTGGATCGCCTCACCGTCGTGACCGGCCTCGACATAATCGGCCAGCTCGTCGAGTGCGGCCACCATCGACGGATCGAAGGAGTGGTCCGGTATCGTGGTCCGTTTGAGCTCGTAGGCGAACTCGTTGTCCGTTCGCTGGGCCCAGGTCCGGGCTCGTTCAACCCGGGCGAGTGCGGTCTCGACGGTTGCCTGGGATGCATCGTCTGGAAGGTGCCCCTGCTTTCTGGCGATCTGTTCGCGGACCTCGGGGTCGGCGGTCATACCCAGGACGGCCGCGAATGTGTAGGGGAGCCGGACACGATCCTCGTCGATCGCCGGGACAACGAGCGGATAGACCCGTTCGGCGTAGGCCTGCTCGTCCGGGGTTCCCTCCACCTCACCGAAGTAGATTGCTTCGAACCGGTCGAACTCATCGACGAGCAGGTCGAGGCGCTCGATGCTGAAATCCCGGGCTCGTCCTGGATCCTTCGCGAAGAAAAAGCGCAGCACCTCGGGCTCGATGAGCTCGAGGACATCCGAGACGAGGATTACGTTGCCAGCAGACGAGGAGAACGGCTCACCATCGAGGGTGAACCACTCGTAGGCAAGCGGAACCGGTGGGGCAGTGTCGAAGATCTCGCTGGCCAGAGCCTGTCCACTCGGCCAGGACCCCTCCGCGTGGTCCTTACCGAACGGCTCGAAGTCGACCTCGAGACTGGCCCACTGGGCCGGCCATTCGAGCCGCCACGGAAGCTTCCCCTCCCGGAGACTGGCAGTCCCCTCGTGACCACAGCCCTCGATGGTCTCTCCACCTGCCTCGAGGTCGGTACACCGGTAGGCAACCGTGCCCGCATCCAGGTCGATGTCGGTGACCGTCTCCGTGACTGTCCCGCAGTTCGCACAGATTGGATTGAACGGAACGTAGTCAGCATCGACCTTGGCCTGGAACTCACTCAGGATCGAGCGGACCCGATCCCGACGTTCGAGGGCCTGTCGCGTCTGTGCCTCGAGGGTCCCGTCCTCGTAGAGGGCTGTCGTCGAGAGCAGGTCGATTTCGACCTCGAGGGCATCGGCTCCCCGCTGGATGAGTCGGGAGAAGTGATCGCCGTAGGAGTCACAGCAGCCGAAGGGGTCCGCAATATCGGTGTAGGGTACCCCGAGGTTCCGCCCGAGGGCGCCGGCGTCGACGTCGCCCAGGCCGACGAGGGTGCCATCGAGGGCCGCGAGGGTCCGTGGCAAGCCCCGGAGTGGATCGCGATCATCGGCCGTGAACACCTGCCGAACCGAGTGACCCCGCTCGCGGAGGACCTCCGCGACGAAGTGGCCCCGCATCACCTCGTTCATGTTCCCGAGGTGGGGGACGCCCGACGGCGAGATACCGCCCTTGATAACAATTGGCTCATCGGGAGCCCTCGCCTCGATCTCGTCGGCGACCTCGTCGGCCCAGAACACCCGGTGATCGTCCTCAGCTGTCATCGGTCCAAGCGTCCGGGTCGAGACCGCCCTCCTCCGGTATGACGTCCGTCCCGTCGTGCCTGCCCGTCCGGATTGCCTCACCAGTCGCCGCCGGGTCGGCCCCATCGAGGACGACGGTCCGCATGCCCGATCGCTGGATTATCTTCGCCGCGAGCAGGTCGACGGGGGCACTGGCACCGGCGTTCATCTCGAGATCAGTTATTACATCGAGGAGTTTCGCCGCCGACAGCGACTCGTATCGAGTCGCTTCGTCGTGGATATTTGGATCCATGTCGTAGACGCCCGGAACACTGGTCGCATACGATCAGGAGGTCGGCGTCGACGTATTCTGCCAGGGCCGCACTGACAGCATCCGTGGTCTGAGCGGGGCGACACCCCCATGACACAGAGATCACCCTGGCGCAGGGCACTGCCGGCCGACTCGTAGTCCCTGGCCGGTGCGGTGACCGATTCCTCGCTCAGCGCTGCGACC